>NZ_JASDCQ010000003.1:0-425209 GCF_030407825.1 Planococcus notacanthi
AACAATGTACGGAACCTTGCATAGTTCCGGTGTCGTGTATCCAGTTTTGAGCGAACAAGCTCAACCAAATAGTCCAGTGATGATGGCAAAGAGGCCACACCCGTTCCCATCCCGAACACGGCAGTTAAGCTCTTTTGCGCCGATGGTAGTTGGGGGTCTCCCCCTGTGAGAGTAGGACGTCGCTGGGCTATTCTATGTTTACTTTTTGTACCTGAATGATTCTTTTACCTTGCTTCCATAGCTCAGCAGGTAGAGTGCTTCCATGGTAAGGAAGAGGTCACCGGTTCGAATCCGGTTGGAAGCTTTTGTTCTTTTTAAGAGTTTCTTTGCAGAAAGCTAAACAGTTTTTAATCAAGGCCCCTTGGTCAAGCGGTTAAGACACCGCCCTTTCACGGCGGTAACACGGGTTCGAATCCCGTAGGGGTCACCATTTTGGAGGATTAGCTCAGCTGGGAGAGCATCTGCCTTACAAGCAGAGGGTCGGCGGTTCGATCCCGTCATCCTCCACCATTTTTTTCGAAACAGCATACGGTGGGGTAGCGAAGTGGCTAAACGCGGCGGACTGTAAATCCGCTCCTTCGGGTTCGGCAGTTCGAATCTGCCCCCCACCACCAGTTTTCTTTTAGTTATTGGGGTATAGCCAAGCGGTAAGGCAACGGGTTTTGATCCCGTCATGCCCTGGTTCGAATCCAGGTACCCCAGCCATTTTTACTATGAGCCATTAGCTCAGCTGGTAGAGCATCTGACTTTTAATCAGAGGGTCGAAGGTTCGAATCCTTCATGGCTCATTTTTTAACTTCCTTGCGCCTGTTCAGCGCGGGGCCTTAGCTCAGCTGGGAGAGCGCGTCGCTGGCAGTGACGAGGTCAGGGGTTCGAGCCCCCTAGGCTCCATTGTTCCATGTGTATTTGTACTATCCATGTGTAAAAAACCCGTATCCATTAACTTGGATACGGGTTTTTTTTAGTTTCCGACGTATTCGGATTGTGGGCGGAAAATGACGTTGTCCTGCTGCTGTTCCAAGGCATGTGCGGTCCAGCCGACAATGCGGGCAACGCTGAATGTCGGAGTGAACAGCTGCGTCGGCATGGCAATTGACCGCATGATGGCGGCTGCGTAAAATTCGACATTGGTGTAGAGGGCGCGTCCTGGTTTACGTTGGTTCAATTGTTCAATGATGCGGGTTTCAGCCGCAACGGCTAAATCCAGCCAGGCGTCTTCGCCTTGCAGTTCCTGGCATTTTTTCCGGAGGATCACGGAACGGGGATCTTCGGTCCGGTAAACCCGGTGGCCAAAGCCCATGATTTTCTCGCCGCGGTCGAGTTTGTCTGCGATGACTGCATCGATGCGGTCTTCGGTTTCTATTTCATCCAGCAGATCGATTACGCCGGATGGTGCACCGCCGTGAAGCGGGCCTTTCATAGCACCGAGTGCCGAAGTGACTGCAGAGACAAGATCGGATTCGGTGGAGATGGTGACGCGTGCTGCAAATGTCGAGGCATTCATGCCGTGCTCCATGGTCAGCTTCAGGTACGTTTCCAGGGCTTCGGTTTGGGCACTGGTCGGCTCTTGGCCGTTGATCATCCACAAGTAATTGGCGGTATGCCCCAAGTCGTCACGCGGTGCTGCAGGGTCCTGTCCATTTTGAAATCGGTAAAAACAAGCAGTCATGACCGGCAAGGCAGCAGTAAGTGCAACGGCTTGTTCCCGGGAAGGCAAAGCGGTGAAAGCCGCATGCGTATAGGCCGAGGACAAAGTGCGCATGGCGTCCATCAAAGGTGTTTCTTTTGGCAAAGCCTGGGCAATCGCGATGATATGTGCAGGGAGCTTCCGGTAGCCAATCATTTGCTGCTGCAGCTGTTTCAGCGATTCGGCATCCGGCCATTCCCCGTACCATAGATAATAGGCGGTTTCTTCAAACGAGCGATTTTTAATCACTTCTTCCACCAGTTGGCCGCGATACCGCAACTCTCCTTTGTCTCCATCTACAGAAGCAATAGCTGTCTGAACCGCTACAATTCCTTTCAACCCTTTTTGGAACATGAGAAATTCCTCCTTTTCTTTTAGTTTACCCCCGTGGATTGATAAAAAAAATTAAAGATATATAATTAGAATAATTAAAATTATTAATTGAAATGGGGGATGTCATGGAAGTCCAGTGGTTGAGAACCTTCGTGGACGCAGCGGAAACATTGAATTTCAGAATGACATCGGAGCGGCTGATGATGTCACAGCCCAGTGTTACTGTCCATATCCGTTTATTAGAGGAAAGTTTAGGGCTGCTTCTCTTTATACGCAGCAATAACCGGGTGTCATTGACCGAAGAAGGCCGGCATTTTAAAGAACGGGCCAGCAAAGTGCTGGAACAGCTGGACGACAGTGTCGAAGAACTTCATTCATTTGCGCAGGGCTATCGAAAAAAGTGGATTTTGGCCATTTCCCCTTTGATGGCGGAAACGATTTTGCCTTATGTGCTGAAGTCATTCACAGCTGAGCATCCCCAAGTGGAATTGGTGATCCACGTGGAGGAATCCGAACAGATTGAAGCTTTGGTGGAAGAGGGAGAAGTATCCGCAGGCATCTCTGCTTTGCCGCCTCACGGGCGCAGTATCGCTCAGCATGTGGTTTATGACGATCCGTTGTTGTTCATCCTGCCGCGGGACGCTTATGACGATGAGACAGGGCCGGCAATTTCCGTCGAGAAGGCGCTTCGGACCACGGTGCTGTTTTCTCACCATCATCCGTTGTTTTGGGAAGAGCTATTGGGGCAGCTGAGGCTTCATGTCCCGGGCCTCCGGACAATGAAAGTGACACAGGCTCACATTGCCAAACGTTTTATTCAGGAAGGGTTGGGTGTTTCCTTTTTGCCGAAATCGATGGTCCGGCGGGAACTGGTGGAAGGACGACTAATGGAAGCCCATTTTGACTTGTTCCCATTGCCGGTAGCATCGACTTACTTTTTAACAAAAAAAATGGGAGAGCTTGAGCAGGATTTTCTGCAGCGGATCCAATCAGTGTATTTTATTTAATAGGGGGAAATCGGCATGATTATAGAATCGGATGGCATTCGTTTGCGGTTGTTGAAAAGAGAGGATTTTGAAGCACTATGGGCTTTGTATACGCCGAAGATCTTCGAATATATGCTCAATAAAGTCGAGGTTTTTGAAGACATGGTGACGTGGCTGGAAGCCGGATTGAACCAGTCAAATGTGTTGATATTTGCGGTGGAAAATCCACTGACGGATGAAATCATCGGCACCACACGCATATATGCAATTGATGAAACCCATAAAAGCTGCGAAATCGGTGCCACTTTTTATGCACAATCGGCGCAGCGGACGCATGTCAATACAGCAGTCAAACGGGCATTGCTCAGTTATTGCTTTGAAGAACGCGGCATGATCCGTGTGCAATTCAAAACGGATGCCGAAAATATCCGGTCGCAGAAAGCGATTGAACGCATCGGTGCTGTAAAAGAAGGCGTCATGCGCAATGAACGCATCCGTTCAACCGGCAAGCCAAGAAATGCCGTGGTTTATTCAATTATCGATAAAGAATGGCCGAAAGTAAAAAAAGACTTAGCAAAAAAAGTGAATAAATATACATGATTTTGTACAGTTGAGCCATGGAGACCTTAGCGGTTACAATGAATCTATCTTGCTAAGGGGGTATAAAATAATGAATAAATTAAATATAGCTATTATCGGCGTTCCAATGGACCACGGTCAAAATCGCCGTGGTGTCGACATGGGACCAAGCGCTATCCGTTATGCGGGTGTCGTAGAACGCATTGAAGAATTGGGCCATCGCGTAACGGATGAAGGGGACATCCAAATCGGCCAGGCAGACGGCAGCGTTGATACATCAACAAATTTACGCAACTTGAAAGTGATCACTGAAGCGACTGAAGCGCTTGGAGATAAAGTATTTGAAGTGGCAGAAGCGGGCAATTTCCCGTTGGTGCTGGGCGGCGACCACAGCATTGCCATCGGCACGCTTTCCGGAATTTCAGAGCGCCACGAAAACCTGGGCGTCATCTGGTATGATGCACACGCAGACATGAACACCAGCGACACGTCACCATCCGGCAACATCCACGGCATGCCGCTTGCTGCCAGCTTTGGGCATGGCCACGAAAAGCTGACGAACATCCGTGGCTATTCACCAAAAGTGAAACCTGAAAATATCGTCATCATCGGAGCCCGTTCAGTGGATCCCGGTGAGCGCCAATTGATTAAAGAGCATGGCATCCGTGTTTACAGCATGCACGAAATCGATAAAATGGGCATGAATGCGGTTATCGAAGATTCCATCCGTTATTTGAAGGAAGAGCGCAAAACGGACGCCGTCCATTTGTCGCTGGATCTGGATGGCATCGACCCGATGTACACACCAGGCGTCGGGACACCGGTTCCGGGGGGCATCAGTTACCGTGAAAGCCATTTGGCGATGGAAATGCTGTTTGATGCAGATATCATCACTTCTGCTGAATTTGTGGAAGTCAATCCGATTCTGGATGAGAAAAACCGCACAGCTGATGTAGCTGTCGCATTGATCGGCTCTTTATTCGGTGAAAAATTACTGTAATCCAAGACAGGCGAAAGCCTGTTTTTTTTATGCCGTTAAACAGGAAACTTTTCACTTATCAAAAACGTCACAAAATTGGTTGGATTTATTTGGGTATTGTCTGATACGATAGAATAAGGAAAAAATAATTGAAACCTTTAGAGACAACGGACGTATATAAAGTACAGCCGCATAGGCGGAGGGAAATGAGATCATGGATGCGTTAGTCAATAAACGAATAGCTAAAGTATTAAAAGGCGATCAGAACGCATTCGCCGAAATCGTGGAGCTTTACCAAAACCAGCTGTATCAGATCTGCTACCGGATGCTTGGCAACAAGCAGGAAGCGGAAGATATTGCGCAGGAAGCTTTTATGCGGGCTTATGTAAATATCCACACGTTTGACCAGAATCGGAAATTTTCGACATGGCTGTACCGCATCGCCACCAATCTGTGCATCGACCGGATCCGCAAGAAAAAGCCGGATTACCATTTGGATGCTGAAGTGCGCGGGACGGAAGGCTTGAACATGTATTCGAAAATTGCCAATGATGACGAGCTTCCGGAAGAAGAATTAATGCGGATGGAAGTACAGGAGCGGGTACAGTACGAGATAAGTCGCTTGCCAGATAAGTACCGTGCCGCTATTGTATTAAAGTATATTGAAGAATTGCCGCTGGCGGAAATCAGTGAAATCCTTGATTTGCCGTTGGGTACGGTAAAGACGCGTATACACCGAGGAAGAGAAGCTCTTCGCAAGCAATTGAGCAATTTGTAGGAGGCGAGCACGATGAATGCGTGTCCGGAAAATGTGCTTCATCTAATGGACGATTACCTGGATGGGGACATCAGTCAAAACGATGAACGACAACTGAGAGAACACCTGGAGAGTTGCAGCGACTGCAGAAAGCTGTACCAGGAATTAAGCAAAACCATTGCATTTGTCCAAAGTGCATCACATATACAAGCACCAGCCGACTTTGTCCAAAAGACAATGGCGCGGCTGCCGAAAGAAAAACAGCGGGCGGGTGTCCAGCGTTGGTTCAGAAGACATCCGATGCTGGCAGCTGCCGCATTGTTCTGTGTGCTGATGAGTGCCGCGCTGTTCACGAACTTCAACGACGACCAGCAGTTTGCTTTTACCAAGCAGCCGAATCTGGTGGTTGAGGGACAGACGGTGGTCGTTCCGGAAGGCGAGAAAGTAGTCGGCGACCTGACTGTGCGCAATGGCGATTTGCGTGTGGAAGGCGAGCTTGAAGGGAATGTCACCATCGTGAACGGCCAGTACATGGCTTCAAGTGGTGTCATTACCGGTGAAATCGAGGAAATCGATAAAGCTTTCGAATGGCTGTGGTATACCATCAAAAACGGCTTCAAGGATGCAGCCGCTATTTTTGATACAAACGGCACCCAAACAGAAGAGTAGAACCCATCCTCCTAAAGGATGGGTTTTTTCTATGAAGGCAAGCCCAATTCACTTATGATATACTGAATGCATATGCAGATGTAGAAAAGCGAGGGTTGCAGATGCCTTTTTTGGAAAATTTAACAGACCAAACACCACTCGAACTTCTAGGAAATATTATAGATATTTTATTAGTTTGGTTCGTTATTTATAAATTGATCACTGTCATCAAAGGAACGAAAGCCGTTCAATTGTTGAAAGGGATCTTTGTCATTATCATTGCGCGCCTCGTAACACAAGCACTCAACCTGGAAACGCTCGGCTGGATTATGCAGCAGGTTCTCGAATGGGGGTTCCTGGCCATCATCATCATTTTCCAACCGGAACTGCGCCGTGCACTTGAACAGCTCGGACGGGGCAAGCTATTCTCCAGCAGTACCTTGAATGAGGAGTCCGAACGCAACCGGTTGATCGAAGCGATGTCCAAATCCGTCAGCTATATGGCGAAACGGCGAATTGGGGCGTTGATATCAATCGAGCGCGAGACCGGTTTGAGCGAATACATTGAGACGGGCATTCCGATGAACTCGGATATCACGTCTGAACTGATGATCAATTTGTTCATTCCCAATACACCGCTGCACGATGGAGCGGTAATTGTCCAAAAAAACCGGATTGCTGCAGCGGCTTGTTACTTGCCGTTGTCTGAAAGTCCGTTCATTTCAAAAGAGTTGGGAACCCGCCACCGTGCGGCTCTTGGCATCAGTGAAGTGACCGACGCGATCACCATTGTCGTATCGGAAGAAACAGGCGCCATCAGTTTAACAGCGAATGGCGATTTGCACCGCAATTTGTCACTTGAAGACTTCGAAGTAAAGCTGCGCCGGATCTGGTTTGGTGCAGAACAGCAGGAAGTCGCTCCGGCCTGGTGGAATTTGAGGGGGAAAAAGAATGGATAAGATGATGGACAATCGCTGGTTTTTACGGATTACGGCGCTGCTGTTAGCCTTTCTATTATTCTTCTCGGTACAGGCGGAAGACAGTAACACCGGGACGACGGATACCAGCCGCGTTTCGGAAGTGATTGAAGATGTGGAACTTGAGGTATACCATGATAACAGTCTGATGGTCAGCGGTGTACCGAAAACAGCAGACCTGCATTTGAACGGCCCCGTCAGTATTGTTCAGACAGCGCGGCAATTGGAGGACTTCACTTTGTTTGTGGATCTGCGCAATCTGCCCGTGGGAGAGCATCAGGTCCCAATCCAAACGGAAAACCTGTCTGAACAATTAAATATCCGGGTTGATCCGGCGTTCGTCAATGTCGTCATCGAAGAGCGGGTATCGCAGGAATTCCGCATCGATCCGGAAGTGAATGAGCGGATGCTGGCGGAAGGTTTTATCCTGGAAAACGTAACTGTTAAACCTGAAACGGTCACAGTCACAGGTCCGAAAAGCATGATCGACGCCATCAGCTTTGTGAAAGCGACGGTTTCCGGTGAACAGGGAGTGAAGGAGTCCTTTACGACTGCAGCGCGTGTCCGTGTTTTGGCAGAGGATTTGACGAAGCTCGAAAGTGCCGAGATCGAACCGCAGGAAGTTGAAGTGGACGTCGATGTGGTCGAATACAGCAAACTGGTGCCTGTGAGGCTCGAGCCTACCGGGGAAGCCCGTCCTGGCATCACCATCAACGATTGGAATACAGCCACCGAAGAAGTCCGGATTTTTGGCCCGAAAACGGTGGTGGATGAAATCGCCGAATACGTGATCGAAGTCGATGCGGCAGACGTGACGGCTGAAGATGCCACATTAGAAGTAGAACTGGCGATTCCATCTGGAACTTCCGGCGTTTCGCCAGGGCAAGTCTCGGTGAAGGCGGAAACCGTGATCGATGAAGATGCATTGCTTCCGGAAGGTTCCGGAGCTTCCGGCAATTGAAAGCATAAAGTTTAAAATAAAAAAAGCGAAAGTTTAACTAAAAAATCAGAGTTACATGATTGAAGGAGCGAAAAGTAGAATGGGAAAATATTTTGGTACAGATGGAGTGCGGGGAGTCGCCAATAGCGAGCTGACACCTGAATTGGCTTTTAAATTAGGACGAATTGGCGGATACATTTTAACGAAAAGTGCGAAAGACAAGCCGAAAGTGCTGATTGGCCGCGATACACGGATTTCAGGTGAAATGCTGGAAGGCGCACTTGCTGCCGGACTTCTTTCTGTAGGAGCTGAAGTGATGCGCCTCGGCGTCATCAGTACACCAGGCGTCTCGTATTTGACGCGTGTCATGAGTGCTGAAGCGGGTGTCATGATTTCCGCTTCACATAACCCGGTGGAAGACAACGGCATCAAATTCTTCGGCTCAGACGGCTTTAAATTGTCCGATGCACAGGAAGCCGAAATTGAAGCATTGCTTGATAGCGAAGAAGATCTATTGCCGCGTCCGACTGGAGGCGACCTTGGCAGCATTACGGATTATTTCGAAGGCGGCCAGAAGTACCTTCAGTACTTGAAACAGACAGTCGATGAAGAATTCGACGGCATCCACGTGGCACTTGATTGTGCGCATGGAGCGACTTCTACACTGGCAACGCATGTATTCGCGGACCTGGATGCAGACATTACATCAATGGGAGCTTCACCGAATGGTTTGAACATCAACGCAGGCGTCGGTTCTACACATCCAGAGAAATTGGCGGAATTGGTTCTTGCGAAAGGCGCAGACATTGGGCTTGCTTTTGATGGCGATGGCGACCGCTTGATTGCAGTGGACGAAAAAGGCAATATTGTCGATGGCGATCAGATCATGTATATTTGCGCCAAACATCTTCACTCAGAAGGCCGCTTGAAAAAAGGCACTGTAGTTTCGACGGTCATGAGCAACATGGGCTTCTACAAAGCTTTGGAAACTCACGGCATGAAGAGCAACAAGACAGCTGTCGGTGACCGTTACGTAGTGGAAGAAATGAAGAACAATGATTACAACCTGGGCGGCGAACAATCAGGCCACATCATTTTCCTTGATTACAACACAACAGGCGATGGCTTGTTGACGGGCCTTCAGCTTGTCAATATCATGAAAATCACCGGCAAGAAATTGTCGGAGCTGGCTTCTGAAATGACCATCTATCCGCAAAAACTTGTTAATATTCGAGTGACGGATAAACATGCGGTGACAGACAATGCCAAAGTGGCAGCTGTTATTGCCGAAGTTGAAAGCGAGATGGCCGGCAATGGCCGTGTGCTGGTGCGTCCATCCGGTACAGAACCATTGGTGCGCGTCATGGTGGAAGCAGCTTCTGCAGAAGACTGTGAAAACTACGTGGAACGCATCGCAGAAGTTGTGCGCAGCGAAATGGGCTTAAACTAATCGAATGCATTTGGAGAGACCGTGAGCATCCTTGCTTGCGGTCTTTTTTTATGTTGAGAAATTGCTTCAGGCGGACGCTATCCCACTGGAAAGAAGATCGGTTTGCAGAATAATAGAAATAGAATAGAAGCTATATAAGTTGAACTAATGATTTGTAGTAGTCGATATTCCACAAAACAGCTACGCTTTCCAGCGGGCTCGCGCCCAATCCTCCTCGTCCGCTGCGCTCGCTGCGGTGTATCGGTCGTCTCGCTATGCCGCAGGAGTCTTCGCTGTTTTGCTCCATATCTTCAGAGTTTTCTCTTAGAAGCAAAGAGGTAGATAAAATGCTATTTCTTTAGTTTAACTTATATGGTCGGAAAATCAGTTTACCCATATAGATTGGATATTAATATATAAAGATATCTTAAAAGGAAAAAGAACCATTTAACGGAAAAGAATACTGAATTAGACCTAAATAACTATCTGCTTTTATTGACGGGATTGTGTGGAGCCTGTATGATGGTAGAGTCGGTTTACGACCGCACCAAAAGGGGGAAAGAGAGTAGTGCGAGGAAAACAATTACAGCGCCTGTACTGAAGAAATCGGACGGACCAGTCATCTTCAGTAGACGAGGAGAAGGAGTATCGAGATTTCGGCGGATACCTTCCGGCCGTGAAGCCCGGTCGTTATGTCCACTCTTAAAACAGTCGAGCGATCGATTGGACAACAAGATGGATGGGCTCAAGCAGAAGTGTTTGAAAACTTAGCAAACACTTTATTTGGATTTTAGAAAAACGGAGGAATTAGACTATGTGTGGAATTGTTGGGTATATCGGAGAAAATGATTCAAAGGAAATTTTATTGAAAGGCTTGGAGCGCTTGGAATACCGCGGTTACGATTCAGCAGGAATTGCTGTCCGCAACGGCAACGGCGTAACAGTCTTTAAAGAAAAAGGACGCATTGCAGATTTACGCGGCGTTGTTGAAGAAGAAGTCATGGGTACGACAGGAATCGGCCATACACGCTGGGCAACACACGGCAAGCCGAACCGCGCCAATGCTCACCCGCATCAGAATACATCGGACCGTTTCACGATCGTCCATAACGGCGTAATTGAAAACTACCACCACATCCAACGCGATTATTTGGCAGGAGTGGAAATGGAGTCGGATACAGATACAGAAATCATCGTTCAGTTGATCGGTAAATTTGTGGAAGAAGGCCAAACGACACAGGAAGCTTTCAGCAAAGCTTTGACCTTACTGAAGGGTTCGTATGCGATCGCATTATTGGATGCAGAAGAAGAGCAAACGATTTTTGTAGCGAAAAACAAAAGCCCATTGCTAGTAGGACTTGGCGAAGACTTCAATGTCATCGCATCCGATGCAATGGCTATGCTTCAATTGACAGACCAGTTTGTTGAATTGATGGATAAGGAAATCGTCATCGTCCGCAAAGACAGCGTGGAAATTTTGACGTTGGAAGGCGAAACGGTAAGCCGCCTGCCTTTCACTGCTGAAATCGACATGAGCGATATCGAAAAAGGGACATACCCGCATTATATGCTGAAAGAAATTGACGAGCAGCCGGCAGTTGTCCGTAAAATTGTTCAAGCTTACCAGGACGAAAACGGCAAATTGACTATCCAACCGGAAATTCTGGAAGCGATGCAAGCTGCAGACCGCATCCACATTATTGCGGCTGGAACAAGCTACCATGCAGGATTGATCGGCAAAGAATACATCGAAAAACTGGCGGGAATTCCGGTTGAAGTGCATGTTTCAAGTGAATTTGGCTACAACATGCCATTGCTGTCGGAAAAACCATTGTTCATCTTTATCTCCCAATCAGGGGAAACAGCGGACAGCCGCCAAGTATTGGTGAAAATCAAAGAGATGGGCCATGCTTCATTGACCATCACAAACGTTGCAGGCTCTACGTTGTCACGCGAGTCTGACCATACTTTATTGTTGTATGCAGGCCCTGAAATTGCAGTAGCTTCTACGAAGGCTTACACAGCACAATTGGCAGTATTGTCTATTTTGGGTGCAGTAACAGCAGAAGCACGCGGCATCGACATCGGCTTTGATCTGGTTCAGGAACTGGGAATCGTTGCGAATGCCATTCAGGCACAAGTGGATTCGAAAGAAGAAATGGAACAGATTGCTGCAGACTACTTGTCTACAACACGCAATTGCTTCTTTATCGGACGCGTTATGGATTATTTCGTTGGACTTGAAGGTTCATTGAAATTGAAAGAGATTTCATACATCCAGGCTGAAGGCTTTGCCGGAGGCGAGTTGAAGCACGGAACGATCGCTTTGATTGAAGAAGGCACACCGGTTATCGCGCTTGCGACACAAGAAGCGGTTAACTTGAACATCCGCGGAAACGTCAAAGAAGTAGCGGCACGCGGTGCCCACACATGCATCATTTCAATGGAAGGCTTGCAGGAAGAAGGCGACAGCCTGGTTCTTCCGAAAGTCAACGAATTGTTGTCACCGCTTGTATCGGTTATCCCGATGCAATTGATCAGCTATTACGCAGCGCTTCACCGCGATTGCGACGTGGATAAGCCACGTAACCTGGCGAAATCAGTTACAGTTGAATAAGTAAGGTTTTGTATTAAACATGGCAGCACCCCTTCAAAATTGAAGGGGTGTTTTGCTATTTGCCTGAAGCTCCTTTTTCTTTGGAGTTGGGAACATGATTTCAATATACTGCTTTTTATAAATGGACAAAGAATTTACAAAGAATAGCCTTGTATTTTCTAACCCAAACCCTGCCAAATGGTATAATTAGTTCAACATAAAGAAAAAGGTGTGAAATAGATGTCGTCGTTAAATGACTTTTCCCAATACATAAGTGAAAACGCTGAAACTTTATCAGCGGAAGTGGTTGAATCAGTTGTCCAGGAGATGAAGCTGGACATTCCTGAGTGGGAAAAAGAACAGGCTACCCAGATGTACGTGGAGCTGCTTGGATTCTTTGGTAAATTCCTTCGAGAAGACCGTTTTGAAGTTCCAGAATCGTTGATCGAGTGGAGCAAAAAGAATGCCGAAATGCAGGTGGCTTCGGGAGGCAAGATCTCAGAAATCGTCGTTCGTTATCCGGCGACACGGCAGGTCTTTTCAGAGCTCTTCACGCGGCTTAGCCTGAAGTTCGGATTGACGGTCGTGGAAAATGCCAAGGCAACCAGAGACATCAATGCTATCTTGGATGTTAGTTTAAATGAAACCTTCTATGCTTTTGAGCGGCTTTCTGAACGCTATCAGGCGGAAACCCAGATGGAACTGCTTAATTTGTCTGCGCCCATCGTTCCGGTTCTTGAAGATGTAGTGGTGTTGCCGCTGATCGGTGTGATGGACAGCTACCGGATTGCTCATATTATGGACAATGTCATTCCAAGAATTGCGGAGAAGAATGTCCAACACGTCATTACGGACTTTTCGGGCGTCTTGACCATCGATGACCAAATTGCACAATCACTTCAGCAAATCGGCAGTACGCTGCAGTTGATGGGGATCCATGTCATCATTGCGGGATTGCGTCCGGACCTTGTCCAGACCATCGTCCATAGCGGAATCGATATGCTGGATACGGACGCCTATGCAACAGTCAAGCAGGCGCTGGAAAGTGTTAAATAACTGAATTGGACAAGGCGCATCCCCCGTTTATCCGGTGGGATGCGCCTTTGTTTTCATTGGATGGATTTTGCAGCGGGCTGATAAAACTCTTTGATTTTTTCAGGCGGCAACGGCGGGTTAAAGTAATATCCTTGTGCCTGATTGCAGCCCTGTTGTTTTAGGAATTGCAGTTGTTCCGCAGATTCGACACCTTCAGCTATGACATTCAGCTGCAGGTTGTGCGCCATTTGGATAATGGTATCGACAAGCGCCGCGTCTTTTGGATCCGTAGTGAGGTTGCGGGTGAAACACTGGTCAATTTTAAGGGTATCAATCGGAAACAGCTTCAAATAGCGGAGCGATGAATAGCCGGTGCCGAAATCATCAATGGACAGATGAATGCCCATCGCCTTGAGTTTCCCCATTGTTGAGATAGCACTGGGGGAGTCTTGGATAATGCTTTCAGTCAGTTCGAGCTCCAGATACTGGGGAGCGAGTCCCGATTCCGACAGGGCGGCCTGAACGGTTTCGGTCAAGTTGCTTTGTGAGAACTGGCGGGAAGAGATATTGACAGCAACCCGAAACTGCGGCAATCCAGCCTTCTGCCAGGCCATGTTTTGCAGGCAAGCCTGCCGCAGAACAAATTCACCAATCTGGATGATGCTGCCGGTTTCTTCTGCGATGGGAATAAATTCAGCAGGCGAGACGTTCCCCCATTTGGGATGTGTCCAGCGAAGCAAAGCCTCCAGCCCCACGGTCTTTTCAGTTTTTAAATCGATTTGTGGCTGATAATGAAGAGAAAATTCACCGCGTTCCAAGCCTTTTTTCAAATCCATGGCCAGTTTGGATTTTCTGGAAACCAATTGATTGGTTTCTTCTGAGAAAAATTGAAAATTATTTTTGCCATGATCTTTTGCTGAGTATAATGCAATATCTGCATTTTTTATTAACGTCTCTACGTCGTTGCCATCAGAAGGGAATCTGCTGATGCCGATGGATGGCGTGATAAATAATTCTTCCTGCTGGAAACGGAAAGGTTCTTCAAATAACTCCAAGATCGCTTGTGCATGAGCAGCTGCTTCTGCATCATCGGTATTCGGCAATAATAGGATGAATTCATCTCCACCCAAACGGGAAATGGTGTCATTTTTTCGTGCGATGCTTTGGAAACGCTCAGATGTTTTAATCAATAATTGATCTCCAGCAGAATGGCCATAGGTGTCGTTGACTATTTTGAAATGGTCCAAATCAATATACAGGAGGGAAAAACTTTGCTTATTTCCATCCGCCTGGTCTAAAGCAGCTTGTATTTGGTCAATGAAAAGGCGGCGATTTGCCAAGCCGGTCAAGGAATCCCGGTAAACGAGCGTGTTGATCTTGGCTTCCGAATCTTTCCGTTCGGTGATGTCGCGGATGATGCTGCTGAAAAATATACACTTATCTGTTTTCCAGGTTCCGAGAGACATTTCAATCGGGAACTCACTGCCGTCTTTGCGGCGGCCAATCAATTCAACCCGCGTGCCGATTACATGGGGGACAGCAGTGTCCAGGTAACGCTTTAATCCTTTCCGGTGTGCCTCCAGTAACGGCTTTGGAATGATGATTTCTAAATTAGAACCCAATGCTTCATCTTTGCTGTAATGAAATATCGCTTCGGCACCTGAGTTCCACTGCAGAATAATGCCTTGGTGGTCCGCTACGATAATGGCGTCAGTAGTGGATTCGAATATCGATTCGAACTTCTTTTCCGATTCAGCGGAATTCGCTTTCAGCTGGAGCTTTTGGCGCTTCCGTGAACAGAAGAAAAGCAAGGTCGCCAACAAGAGGGAAACGGAAAGAATAATCGGCAGAACAACAGGAGAAAGCTTATCGGTGATTGAAATAATGTCCATAGAGTATACATCACTCTCTTTTCTTTAAATGGATTGGGCTGGAATCATACGGCTTGCGTAGAAATGGCAATGCCTATCTGTATTGTTTACATATCATAGCACAAGAATTACTTCCAATAAACGTAAGTAAAATAAAACTTTGGAACGAGTTGAAGACCGAAAGGCAATAATTTTTCAAATGTTATGTTAAAATAGGAAGTACGTAATTTTATTTCTTCCAGCGGTTCTTTATGGGCGAATAAAATTCCGCTATTTTTTTGTCTTTTGTGAATCGAGTTTAAGCTTCCCCTTTTCCAACCTCAGAACGACTTCCTTATATCCACCCACGTACGCGAACGGGAATAGGCCAAGCCTAAACAAATTCCCAAAGGACAATGAAAATTGAATAGGAAAGGAATTGATTAAATGAGATCTGAGATTACTGCAGATCAAGAGTTAGTTAAAAAGAAACAAAGCCACGGAGACGAATCAACAGGCGACTATACGTTTGACCGTGTACCGCGGGAAGAACGCAAAATGGGTTGGCTGAGCATCACCAATATCACCTTCGGCATTGCGACCGCCATCTTCTACTTCCAGATGGGAAGCGTCATGGCGCTGCAATTCGGGGCCGCCAATGCCATCATTTCTGCCATCTACGCGATCCTCGTCGCAGGCATCCTCGGAACCATCATCGTTTACCTATCGGCCAAGTCTGGTATGAACGTCAATTTATTATCCCGCGGAGGGTTCGGTTACATCGGAGCCTCATTAACCTCCTTAATCTACGCATCGAATTTTATTATGTATTGCGCTTTTGAAGGCATGATCCTGGTCGCTGCAGTCCATGCTTATTTTCCCGCCGTCCCCATGTGGCTTCTAATTATCGGATTCGGTTCAGTGGTCATTCCATTAAACTGGTTCGGCATTAAACAATTGGACAAATTACAAAAATGGTCATTGCCGGTGTTTGCGATTTTCCTGGTTGCGGCAATTTATGTAGCTTTCAACACCACCTCGAAATTTGACGGAAATTTCTGGACCTATATGCCTGAAGGCGTGCAAATCGGCGGAACCGCGTTGCTGTTGTGCATCGGGATGCAGCACGGCATCATGGGGCTCACTGCGTTGATTGCTTCCGATTACGCACGTTTCCTGAAACCGAAAGACTTGAAAATCGGATCGGTCGCCATCGGCTTTATTCCGCAGATTTTCTGTTTCGGCGTTATGGGCGGACTCGGCATCTGGTTCGGCGTGACACTTGGCGAATCCAACCCGGGTGTCTACATCGTCGTCCTGCTCGGGCTTGGCGGTGTGCTGTTTACGATGCTGACGCAAATCCGCATCAACATCACCAATATCTACAGCAGCTCGCTGTCCCTGTCGAGCTTCTTTGAAAATATGTTCGGCTTTACGCCGGGACGCCGTTTCTGGGTAGTGGTCTCAGGCGTCATTGCTATCGTTTTGATGCTCGGCGGCATCGTGGATCACTTGGGAGTCGCCATGACGTTCCAGGGGGTTGCATTGATGAGCTGGGCCTCGGTTCTCGTGACGGATGCGCTGGTCGTCAAGAAGTGGCTGAAGATCGGTCCGGGCTATTACGAATCCAGACAGCGAAACTTGTATAAATGGAATCCGGTCGGCGTTGTGTCATTGCTTGTGCCGACTGCACTCGGAACCATCGCAGCACTCGGTTACATGGGCACATTCCTGCAGAGCACAGCCGCGTTTTTCGCACTGATCCTGGCATCGATTTTGACTATCGTTTTGGCCGTAGCTACAAAAGGGCGCTATTACGTGAAACGAGAAGTCCACGATATTCCGAAAGAAGATTATATTGCCTGAGTAAAAATTCTGCGTTACACTGGTGGCAATCAAAATTGTTCGTGTGTTCATTCCTATTCAGAAAGGATGATCGAGTTGACGACTTCTACTGTCGTGTTATCCATGGCGCGCCGATTCAATGCCAGCGACAAAGCAGTATACGAAGCTTGGACCAATCCGCAACTGATGAAGAAATGGCTGTTTACGACAGAAGACACCAACCAGGTAACCAAGAACTCCTTGCGCGCGGGCGGAAGCTGGGAAATAACCGACCGCCGGGAAGGCACCGATTACCGGGCAGTAGGCGAATACCTCGAACTGAAGCCGCCGCATAAACTGATGTTCTCTTTCAAGATGCCGCAGTTCAACGAACTGGAAGACCGCATCACGGTGTGGATTTCCATGGTGCAGGACAGTTGTGAAATGGCGTTTGTCCAGGAAATCACGGTGCCGCATGAAGAAGGCTGGACGGAAGAAGACATCAAAAAAGCCGGCGACGACTACAGCAGCCAAAGCCAAGAAGGCTGGAGTGGGATGTTTGAGAAGTTGAGGCAGTTGGTGGAAACACCTGAATAGGAAAAACCGCAATCTCCCGAAACTAGAGAGATTGCGGTTTTTTTGATTGAGAACAGAGTAATAAAAAAATATGGGTAATATTGCATAATGGCATTTAAAAGGATATGATCGACAAGAAATAAAAAAATGTTAAAAAATAACGCAAGAATGACAATGACCCTAAGTTTATTAGTAAGTTGAACCGCTGAAAAGGCGAACCTACTTTAGCATATCGGAGGAAGTCCATGACCCAAATAACGGATTTGGAATTTAAAGTTCAAGAGCTGGTAACGTTGTTGGAAGCATCCAAGCAATTGAACTCGAATATCGAAATGGAAGAAGTGCTCGAAAACATCCTGTTGCAGATGGTGCAGATTGTGGGGGCGGAAGCAGGGACCTTGTGGGTATTGGACAAGGAACGGCAACAGATCAAGGCGTCTGCAGCTTACGGCCCGTCTGCGTCGGACATCCTGAACATCGAGCTGAAACTGGATGAAGGCATTGTCGGGAAAGTGATCCGGACCGGTGAAGCCGAGCTGATCGAGCATGTGTCATCAGATCCGGACTGGGCAGACCGTGTGGACCACTCGAGCGGATTCGTGACCAAGTCGATGATCACCGTTCCATTAGCGGTCAAAGGAAACGTGCTTGGCGCTTTGCAGCTGCTGAATAAAAAAGACATCGCCTTTTTCTCCGAGCAGGACATCCGCCTGGCCGTGGCGCTCGCCAATCAATCCGCATTGGCGCTCCACAACAGCCAGATGTACGACGAACTGCAGCGCATGCTGCTGAGCATGATCCGGACGCTGGCAAAAGTGCTGGACGCGCGCGACCCGTATACCGCCGGACATTCGGAGCGCGTAGCGAAATACTCGCTGTGGATCGCCCAGAAGCTCGAGTTCGATGCGCATACGTGCGAAGAATTGTATAAAGCAGCGTTGCTTCACGACATCGGAAAGATTGGCATCGCAGACGATATCCTCCGGAAGCCTGACCGGCTGACAAATGAAGAGTATGAAGCGATTAAACAGCACACGGTAATCGGAGCGGACATCCTGTCCAATATGGAGCCGAAAGACGCGGTGGCGCATGCCATGGAAACCGCGCTGTCCCATCATGAACGGCTGGACGGCACTGGCTACCCCCATGGACTGGCAGGAGATGACATTCCCTTATTTGCACGGATTGTCGGTGTGGCAGATGCTTTTGATGCCATGACGACGGCGCGTTCCTACAGCGAAGGCTTGTCTTTCCGCTTGGGTGCAGAAGAATTGATCCGCTGCAGAGGCACGCTGTTCGACAGCGAAGCCGTAGATGCTTTTACGGCAATTCTTGCCGACTGTGATTATGAATTGGAACGTTATGAGAAATAGGAAAGAGGCTGTCGGCTATGAGCCAGTTTGATTACTTATTGATTGCCCACTTGATCGGCGATTTTCTGCTGCAGACCGGCTGGATGGCGAAACACAAAGCCAGCAAATGGCTGCCTCTATTAACACATGTCTCTATTTACACGGCGGTCATTGCGCTGTTCGGCCATTTCTCAGGAGGCTTGTCCTTTGCGGCAGTGGCCATCGTTTTTATCGGCCATATTATTCTGGACCGGAAAACCTTTGTCTTATTTTGGGTGGAGCGGGTCCAGACGGCTAAAGGGCCGGAGAAGGTTTGGCTGTCGATCATGGCTGACCAGATTTTCCATATTATTTTGCTGGCTGTTGCCGTAGCGATTTCTTAGGAGTGAAGACCATGAAGCCCAAAACCTATGTGCTTGAAAAAGAATATGCAGTAGACCGGCAAACCGCTTGGCAGCTGCTCGCAGACAATAACCGCATGAACCTCTACATCGGTTTGTTTCCGGTAAGCTTCAGTCCGGCAAAACAAGCGGGTGCGGAAGTGTTTTACCGGGAAGCCCATGCCAAAGTGCTGGGGATCGTGCCGATTTCGTGGCAAGAATTTCCGTTCCAGTGGCAGGAAAACGACAGCTATACCGTTGAACGCCGTTACCTGACAGGCCCGCTCAAGCATTACACGCTGAAAGTGGAGCTGTTCGACAATGGCAATAAAGGGACGCGGGTCAAGCTGACGGCTGATTTCGTACCGCTTAATCCTTTAGGTTACGCTGCCATTTGGGCGACCGGCCTGCCGTCTGTCAAAAAGATCATGCGTTATTTGGATGATTATTTGGCATCGGGTGCGACAGATCCTTTGGAAGCGCCGCAAAAACCGGCAACCGTCAAAATCAACCTGTTGGAACTCGATCGGCTGTCGGCCTTGCTCGCCAAATCGCCTGTCGACAGCAGCTACGTCGAACGGCTGCACCAGTATTTAGCCGGGAAAGGTGACCACGACGTCGCACAGATCGAACCGATTCAGCTGGCGAAGCTGTGGAACGCGGATTTGGATGATACCTTGCGCGTGCTGCTTTATGCCACAAAAGCGGGCTTGCTGAACTTGAGCTGGAACGTCATCTGTCCGAATTGCCGGGTGTCGAAAGTCGAGCACAGTTCGCTGTCACAGCTGGAGCAGGAATTTCATTGTGACTTGTGTGGCGTCAATTACGATGCCAACTTCGATCAATTTGTCGAGCTGAACTTCTCGGTTCATCCAAGCATCCGCCAAGCCTATGCCGAAGTGTATTGCATCGGCGGACCGATAATCACGCCGCATGTTAAAGCCCAGCAAGTTATCCAACAAGGGAAAACTGCGCTGTTTAGGATTCCGGAAAGTGAAGATGCTTTGCGTTTTCGGGTGCTGCAAGCGAATGACAAAGTAGCCGTAGATGAACATGCGGAAACGGGTTCGCTGGATTATTCCGATGCGGGCTGGTCGCAGGATTCGGTAACGGGTTCGGATGAAGTTTTCATCACAAACTCGAGCTCAATGGATATTGTCGTCGCGTTGGAGCATGCCGATTGGAACAAACAGGCGGTGACAGCTGCCAAAGTGACGGCGATGCAGGAGTTCAGGGACCTGTTTTCTTCTGAAGTGCTGTCGCCCGGCCAGAAAATCGGCATCGACCATGTGACGATCCTCTTTACGGATTTAAAAGGCTCGACTTTGCTGTATGAAACGGTGGGGGATTCGAACGCTTACGGCCAGGTCCGCAATCATTTTGATTTCCTGACCGGACACATCGCGCGAAATTCTGGCAGCGTCGTAAAAACGATCGGCGACGCTGTCATGGCGATATTCAATAAACCCGAAGACGGCTTGAAGGCAGCTTTGGCCATCCAGAAAAACCTGGCAGTGTTCAATGACACGACGAATGAAGACTTGGTGCTGCGCCTTGGCTTGTACAGCGGAGCAGCTATCGCTGTCAATTCTAATGACCGGCTCGATTATTTCGGCCGGACCGTCAACCTCGCTGCGCGTATTCAGGGGCAGGGCGAAGGCAATGACATCGTCATCAGCCGCGAGATATTGGCACAGCCGATGTCTGCGGAATTATTAGCCTCTACAGATATTGAGCTGGAAGAGTTTTCAGCTGCCTTAAAAGGGATTGATGGAGCAGTGGAGTTGGTGAGGATCCGGTTAAGGGAAGAGAGTATAGTTGAAGAGCAGGCGGGTTGAACGGTTTCCAATAGCTGGAGTTAATTAAAAATAGTTTGTTAATAAATGCCTGTTGAGATATCTTTATCTTAAGAGGCATTTTTTTGTTATGGAAAGGGAGTTGGGCATGAAAGTTCAAACAGAACAATTCGGTGAAGTGGAACTGGCTGAAGAACGCGTTATCACGTTTGATAAAGGCATTCCGGGATTTGATGAATATAAGAAGTATGTATTGCTGCCAGCAGATGTAGAAGGGGAATCGCCATTCTTTTTCCTGCAGTCAGTAGATACGATGGAAGTCAGCTTCTTTCTGGTCGATCCGTTTACGTTTTTCCAGGATTACGACATCAAGCTGGAAGAACAGATGGTGGAGCGGCTGCAGCTGGAAGATCCGTCAGATGCCATCGTATTGACTACAGTGACGGTCAAAGGCGATATCAGCAGCGCGACGACGAACTTGAAAGCACCGCTGGTCATCAACAATAAGAAGCAGATGGGCATGCAGGTTGTCTTGAATAACAAAGACTACCAGATCAAGCAGGCTTTATTCCAGAGCGGCGACACCGCTGCAAGGCAGGTGTAGAGAATGTTAGTACTGGGACGGAAAAAAGGCGAAACGATCATCATCAATGACGACATTGAAATCACGGTTACCTCTATAGAAGGCGACATGGTACGCCTCGGCATTACCGCACCAAAGCAAATCACCATCCACCGGAAAGAAGTGTACCTGGAGATTCAGGAAGAGAATAAGCAAGCGACTTCGAATGTCATCAACTTGAGTGATTTTTTGAGTATGAAGAAGAAATAGAGCGAGAGCCTGCAAATTTTGCAGGTTTTTTGCATGAATTGAAAAAGAAAAAAGAAAAAGTTTCAAAAAACACTAAACATTTGTTAAACCCCTCCGATATAACTACTGTAAGGCAGTTCAAAAGGATTTGGGCGCTTACAAAAAAACAAAAAACATTACACGGAGGTAATACACAATGATTATCAATCATAATATCGCAGCACTAAACACACACAGACAAATGGGCTCTGCTCAAAGTGCACAAATGGACAGCATGGAGAAATTGTCTTCAGGACTTCGCATCAACAGTGCAAAAGACGATGCAGCAGGTCTTACAATTTCTGAGAAAATGCGCGGTCAGATTCGCGGATTAGAACAAGCTTCAACTAACGCTCAAGGTGGTATTTCTTTAATTCAAACCGCAGAGGGTGCTCTAAGTGAAACACAGGATATTCTTCAACGTATGCGTGAACTTTCCGTACAGTCTGCCAATGATACAAATACTGATGCAGATCGTACAGAAATTCAAAAAGAAGTTGATCAATTAGGTAAAGAAATAGATCGAATTTCAAGTTCTACTCAATTCAATACAAAAAATTTACTTGATGGTTCCATGGGTAAAGGAGTAGATACTGCTGTAAGTAATATTAATACAAACAAAGCTTTGGATAGTACGACAGTTGTCGGTGATCTGGCAACAGCACTTAAGGATGCTTCTGGAAATAGTTTAGGAATTGTTGAAGGAGATACAATTGAAGTTTCATATGTAATTAATGGCGAAAAAACTACAAACGAAATTACGGTTAATGCAACTACAGACCTTACTGCTATATTTGATGGAGCAGGAACATTAGCAGCAGATGCTGATGGCACAACTTTGACTGCTGAAGTAGAAGGGTTTGAAGGGGCAGTCAACGGCTTAACTGTTACAGTTAAAACTACTGCAGGTGATGTAAGAACTTCTGCTTCTAACGCTCTTTCAGGTTTCACTGAAACTACAGCAGCTGCAAACATTCGCAACGATGGTCAAGCTACTTTCCAAATCGGTGCAAATACAGGACAAAATATTCAATTGTCATTTGAAAATATGTCTTCTTCTGCACTCGGTGTTAAAAACCTTAAAGTTGGAAACCAAGGTCAAGCAGACGTAGCTATGAAAGTTTTAGATGGAGCTATTCAAAAAGTTTCCGCAGAACGCTCGAAGTTAGGATCTACTCAAAATCGTTTAGAGCACACAATTAATAATTTAAATACTTCTGCTGAAAACCTAACTTCTGCAGAGTCTAGCATAAGAGACGTCGATATGGCGAAAGAAATGATGGAACAAACAAAGAACTCAATTCTTGCACAAGCATCACAAGCAATGCTGGCTCAAGCAAATCAAATGAATCAGTCAGTTTTACAACTGTTGAGATAATTGATTTTAGGGCGTCTAACTTGGTAACGGGTTAGAGTATAACTGGGTGAATTGCTGGAACTTCCTAAAGCCCCATCAACCACAACGTAACTGGAAACGGTCGGCGTGACGGTCTGAAAATGATGAGGATGAACCAATGGATAATCAGCAGCCAAGCTCCTGTGAGGAAACTCTGGGGAAGGTTCAACGACTAGGATAGACCGTCTAAGGCAAAAGCTATGGCGATGAAATCCGTAGGGTGGCAAGCGCCATTCGAAGTGCCCAGCCCCTCAAAGTAGAGGGTGAAGATATAGTCTATTCTATGATCGAAAGACATAGCGGCAAAGCAAGCCAACCAAGCACCACAGCAAGTACTACAATTGCTGCGTTAATCTTAAGAGTCAAAAGGAGCCTGATTTTGGGCTCCTTTTTCTTTCAGACAAACCTTATATTAATTAGAAAGTAAGAGGATTCATGATAGAATTAGTTGCAAAGTATTTGGACATTCAATATTTGAATATTATTCCTGTAATTATTCTAGAAATATATTTTGAAGTTAGTAAAGAGGAGCAAAGCATGGCGGTAGATCCTATTTATGCTTTACATCATTTATTTCATTGGAATGTTATACCAGAGATTTTATTTCATAAGCTTTGTGAAGCAATGAACGGAAATGAAGTAGCTTATTTAAATGAAATTTACCTAGAAATCATAGAAATATTAAAAGGTAAAAAAACAGGTGTAAACTGAGAATGTAAGTGACTAAGTCAAGGAGGTCATTTTTTGGATATCGCTGCATTATCAATGGCTTTGAGCCAGATGAATGTCCGGACAGAAGCGAATGTTTCGATTATGAAGAAGACAATAGATCAGGCGGAAACGAATGGTCAGGATGTTGTGAAGATGCTAGAGCAATCTGTTCAGCCTCATATTGGAAGCCGAGTAGATATTAAAGGATGAAGAGTAAGAAAGTTTATAACTATAATAGGTCATGGACTTTCTTGCTTTTTATTGTAAAAATATTTTATTCTCTCCCACAATTATCCTATTCTTTTTTCACCCATTATCTTGTAAACTAAACAAGATTAACTCAAGCAAGGGGTGTGAGAACCAATTGACCAGTCCAATTTCTAATAATCTTCTTTTATATAATACAATCGCTTCGATGGCGAAGTCGATGCCCGCTTTAGGTCAAGCCGACAGTGGCGCTAATTCAGTCGGCAGTTCGACGAGTCCGAGTACATTTTTCGCCATGCTGATGAACGCGATGATGGAAAGCATGGAACAAGCGAATACCGGGACGACTCCACAAACGGGCGTTCAGGCTGCTATGCCGTCTTTGACTACGCCATTGACAGCACCGCTAACAAATTCCTATAATCCGGCAATCACGATTCCGCCGATCGATAAGAAAGAAGTGCCGACTGCTGCGACAGATACGAGTGATTTAAAGTTCAAGCCGACACAATTTATCAAGCTGGACAATACTCTAGAAGGCAAATTGAGCGGAACAGCAGCCCACTTTATCAATGCCGGGAAAAAATATGACCTGGATCCGAATTTATTGTCAGCTATCGCTATCCATGAAACCGGCAATGGTTCGTCACGTGCGGTCAATGATAAAAACAATGTCGCCGGCATGATGGGCAAGAACGGCCTTCGGAGCTACGCTTCAGTGGAAGACAGCATTTTCGATATGGCCCGCAACCTGCGCCAAAATTATTTGAATGAAGGCAAAGACACCATCGCAAAAATCGGAGCGAAATACGCGCCGGTTGGAGCCGCTAACGATCCAACCGGGTTAAATAACCACTGGACAAAAGGCGTCAGTAATCATTACTCCAAACTCACATAAGATAAGGCAGGCTCTTTACGGGCTTGTCTTATTTTTTTTGATTTAATGCTAAAAAAATCTGCTTTTCTGCCGATAACTAATATAGAGAACGATTTAGCGAGTTTAACCAATTAGGAGAGTGTCCATTATGGAAGTAACCAATACATCAATACCGCATTTTCCGAAAGTTAATGAGGTGGATCCAGTAGTCTCAAAGGAGACAGCTGGTGCTGGAAAAAACAACAGCGAAAACTTAGAAAAACCTATTACTAAGGAAGCAATCATAGATAAAGTGGACAGCATGAACAAATTTTTAGAGCCAACATCGACAAACGTGAAATTTCAGCTGCATGAAGAGCTGGAAGTTTATTATGTGCAAGTCATTGATTCCAAAACTGACGAAGTTTTAAGGGAGATTCCTAACAGGAAGTTTTTGGATATGTATGCTTCACTGGATGATTTAGCAGGCTTGATGGTGGACGAGAAACGATAAGAAGGGAGGGAAAACCCAATGCGCGTTGGCGGATTAGCATCAGGCATGGATACCGACTCAATCGTCAAAGACATGATGAAGATCCAAAAGATGCCTTTAGATAAATTAATGCAGCAAAAAACGTTTACCGAATGGCAGCAAGAAGCAACCCGCGATACGAACCTGTCCATGACGAACCTGCGGACAAGCGCGAGTAACTTACGTCTGCAATCGTCATTCAACTCTTATAGCGCCACGTCGCCGACACCAAACAGCTTCACGGTTGCGACAACAGCGAATGCGATGAGCGGATCGTATCAAGTACAGATAACAAGTGTGGCGAGTGCAGCGAAGTTGAATTCAGCTAACTCAGTTACAAATTCAGCAGGTACTGCGGCAAAATCAACAGACCAAATCGGTGTAGCCGGAAGAATCACCATAGGCGACATAAGTATCGATGTGGCGAGCACCGATACCTTTGCGGACGTAGCCAAAAATCTACAGGACAAAACAGCAGCTTCAGTTCCAGCGTTACGGGCCAGCTTTGACAACACGACTTCCCGATTTTTCATCGCGACAAAAGGAATGGGAGCTGACCAGAATTTTACACTGGAGTTTAAGAATGCAGATGGAACAGCAGCAAGCACTGAATTGGCTAACAAGATAATGAATAACAGCGGTGCTACTTCAGCAACGGCAACCGGAGCAGCAGATGGCGAAATCATGTTTGATAATATCAAAATCGAAGGATTAAAAACTAATCAGACAACAGTTAATGGAGTAACGGTCAGCCTCCTACAGGCAGGCACTGAAGTAACCATCAACGTCCAATCCAACCCGGAAAAACCACTGGCGATGATCAAAGACTTTGTCGACAAATACAACGAAACAATCGAAAACCTGCAGAAGCAGCTGGTCGAAAAGCGCTACCCGGATTTCCAGCCTTTGTCTGACGAACAGAAAAAAGACATGACGGAAAAGGAAATCGAATTATGGGAAGACAAAGCACGGAGTGGTTTATTGCGCAATGACCCAGTATTGAAATCCGCCATGCAGGACTTGCGGAGAGCTTTTATGGACAGTGTAACCGGTCTTGCGGAAGGCAATATCAATCATTTATCGCAAATTGGCATCAACACCGGATCGTATACAGAAGGTGGTAAATTATTCATTGATGAAAAGAAATTGAGCGAAGCGCTTACCAATAAACCCGATGAAGTAATGGCGCTTTTCACCACACGTGATGCAGCGGGGAATGGTGTCGGTGCAAGAGTCTATGACACATTGAACAACATCGTCAAAAATCTCAGCGAAAAAGCTGGCAGTTCTTCAAGCTCGGTCGATAACAGTACATTGTCCAAAAAGATCAAACAGATGAACGATGAAATCAGCCGCTGGCAGGACCGTCTGACACGTGTTGAGGACCGCTACTGGAAGCAGTTCACTGCAATGGAGAAGGCGTTAAGCCAAATGAACTCACAAAGCGCCTGGATGCAGCAGAACCTGTTTGGAGGTGCGTAATGAACAGCGCGAAATCGATCATGCATGCATTTCTGAAACAGACACAGGAACTTTATGAAAGAGCGCAAACTATCCATTCCCGCATGGAAGCCAATGAAGAAGGAACAGTCGAAGCTCTTGAAACCTTATTCTTCCGGCGGCAGGAAACCATTAAGCAAATGGAGACGTTTATGAGGCAAAAGAACTTTCAATGGACTACAGAAGAGTACTTCATTATCGAGCAAGTAAAAGAAAGCGACCACCAGCTCCAACAATTGCTTAATAACCTTCATTTTGCCTTCCTGACGCAGATCAAACGCATTGCCCAAACAAAAGAAGTATCGAAAAAATACAACGGTGCTTATCAGACGATGGCGACCGGTGGCTCATTTATAGACAAACGGAATTAGAAGCAAGGGGGAATTATTTACATGGCAACGATCAATCCTTACCAGACTTACCAGCAAAACTCAGTACTGACAGCATCACCGCAGGAACTGACGCTAATGCTTTACAACGGCAGCCTGAAATTCATGAAGCTTGCAAAGCGTGCGATGGCAGAAAAGAAGTTCGAAGAAAAAAACACCAACATCATCAAAGCCCAAAACATTGTCCAAGAACTTCGCATCACTTTAGATTTAGAAATCGAGATGTCAGCCGCTCTTGCTCAAATGTACGAATACATGTACACCCGTTTGATGGATGCCAACATGAAAAATGACATAACAGCTTTGGAAGAAGTGGAAACACTCATGACAGATATGCGCAATACCTGGAAACAAGCGATGGTTTTAGCAAAAAAAAGTTAATTTAACCACATTTACTGATCAAACGATCTCACCGGCAGATATAAAAATTGTGGAAGACTTGGAGTTACTTATAGCTCAACAATTTTTTTAGCGCCGGCGCGTCTACGGGCTAGGCGAAGCAAGAAGACGGGCGTATTTTGCCCGGCTTCTTGCGGGAGCCATGCCCAAAGCGTCCGAAGCGATGTGCAACAGGTAATTTTTTAGTATGTATATAAATGAAATGAGGTATGAACGTGGATAAGACATCATGGATAGGGGTCATCATGGGATTTGCGGTGCTGGTTGGCGGAATGATCCTGAAGGGGTCAAGCCCGATCGCATTATACAATCCCGCGGCGCTGGTGATCATTTTTGCTGGGACCATCGCCTGTATCCTCGTTGCCTTCCCAATGGATGAAGTAAAGAAAATCCCTAGTTTGTTCAAAGTGATTTTCAGAAACGAGAAAACGGTTTCCATTAAAGAAATGATTCCCATGTTCACGGGATGGGCAATGCTGGCAAGAAAACAAGGCTTGCTGGCGTTGGAAGAAAAAGCGGAAGAAGTGGAAGATCCGTTTTTGCAGCGTGGACTGAAAATGGTCGTTGATGGCCAATCGCAAGAACAGATTCGTGATTTGATGGAAGAGGAAATTGCCGCCATGGAGGATCGCCATGAATTAGGCGCCAAAATCTTTGCGCAAGCTGGAACCTATGCACCGACACTCGGTGTACTCGGTGCCGTAATCGGACTCGTTGCCGCACTGGGCCACTTGGACGACGTGGCGCTGCTCGGAAAATCGATTTCCGCAGCCTTTATTGCCACCTTGTTCGGGATTTTCTCAGGCTATGTATTGTGGCATCCATTTGCCAACAAGCTGAAGCGGAAATCGGAACAGGAAGCCAAAATGAAAATGATTATGCTTGAAGGCTTACTGGCTGTTCAGGAAGGTTTACCTGTCCGAACAGTGGAAGAAAAGTTATTGACTTATTTGCCGGCGAAAGACCGTGTGCTCGACTCTGAAGAAGGAAGCGGTGTTCCACTTGAAGCGCAAAAAGAAGCATGAAGAACACGTTGATGAAGCCTGGCTATTGCCTTATGCAGATATCTTAACGTTATTGTTGGCGTTATTTATCGTCCTCTTTGCAGCGAGCGAAGTAGATTCAAAGAAATTCCAGGCGATTTCCAGTTCGTTCAATAGCGAACTGCAGGGCGGCACCGGAATTTTGGATCAGGAGGCGCCGGTTGAAAGCTTAGATCCATCGACGACCGCTAAGTTGAACGAGGATCTGCCATCGGGTGAAAGCGAAGAAGAAATCCTGGCTGCTAAAGACCAGCAGGAATTAGAGGATTTTCAGACGAAGATTGAAGCATATATCGATGAAAAAGGGCTATCCCCTCGTCTGCAAACCGAAATGACTGTAAAAGGCTTGATGATCACGATCAGAGAAGGAGTTTTATTCGAATCGGGAAGTGCTGATATCATCGGCGGTTCACAGACCATTGCGGATGAAATTTCGAATCTATTGGTTTCCGATCCGCCCCGGATGATTTTCATTGAAGGGCATACCGACAATATTCCGGCAGGAACAAAAGAATATCCAACGAATTGGGAATTAAGTTCTGCACGCGCCATTAATTTCATGAAAATCCTGTTGGAGAACGACAAGTTAGATCCGGAAAAATTCAGTGCGACAGGTTACAGTGAATACCATCCGATTGCCACAAACGATACGCCTGAAGGACGGACAGAAAACCGCCGCGTCGAAGTGTTGATCTCACCTTACGAAAAAGAAACTGAAGAATAAGAGGTGCACCATGGGGAAATTGGGAAAACTAGAGAAAATAATCGCTGTTGTCATTATCGCGACTATTGTCGGCGGAGGCGCCGCATTTTATGTGGGGCAAAAAGATGCTGAAGCGGAAGTGGACAAGCCGCTCAGCGCTGAAGAAGTGGAAAAATTGAGCGTTGCTACCGATATCATTACAACCAACCTGGCGTCTCCCGGAAGTTACGGTGTGGTCCAATTCAATATTTTGTTAAGTGACAAAAAAACAAAAAAAGAAGCGGAAAAACGGACCGCTGAAGTGCGTGCTGCGGTTATCGCAACAGTCGCCAGCTTCGAGAAAGACGAACTGATCGGCGAAAATGGGATTGAAACGCTCGAAACCGCTGTTGCTGCCCGCTTAGCCGAAGTTTTTCAAAAAGGCACCGTCGACAGGGTTTTGGTGACAGAATTTAAAGTACAATAATTATGAAAGAAAATAAATTAAAATTAGCGCTAAACTTTTCGACCAACCTGCCGATATAAATCTATAAGAGAAGATCGGGTGAATGATATGGGAGCAAATCAACTGGATAATTGCCGGATTTGCGGTACATTATACCTTAAAGACCACACGGATTATTGTTTGGACTGCTACAAAGATATCGAGCAGGAATTCAAGACAGTGAACGAATTTCTGAAAATCGAATGCAATCGCTTTGCGAATATCCAAGAGACCAGCCAATCCACAACTGTATCTGTTAAGCGGATTACCGATTTTATTCGCGACGGGCGCATTTATGCAGATGACTTCCCGAATTTGGGTTATCCGTGCAAACATTGTGGTACAGAGATTAAGAAACAAATTCTATGCGATGACTGCTACATCGAGTTTGCGGCGGAAATCGATGCGACATTGAAGAACGATGAGTTTTTACGAGCTACCGGCAGAAAACGGGAAAGACCGAAGATCAATGCGCAATACTGGCAAGCACGAAAATAGGACATAAAAAAATTAGAGGGCGGTGAAGGAATGAATATTGATAAAACGAATGCTTCTTCCTTTATTCAATCTTATCAAAAAATGCAGGTGACTCCGGCAGCTAAGACGAAGCCGCTGCAAAAAGAGGACGAATTGCAGATTTCAAACCAGGCCAAAGCCATGTTTGAAAAAAATGCCAACGTGGATATTGAAAGACAGGAAAAGATCAAGCTGCTAAAAGCGCAGGTCCAATCCGGTGAATACGAAGTCAACAGCAACAAAGTAGCCGAACAAGTCTTTAAATTCTGGTTTGATAAATAAGTGAAAAGGGAGGGTATCGGATGCTGAATTTAGTAGTCAATACGCTGGATGAATTGATCAGTCTACAAAAACAGCTTATCCGTTATGCCGAACGCAAGCAGACAGTGTTGATCGAACGAAAAGTCGATGAATTGACGGAGCTTGTGAAAGAAGAAGCGAAGCTGGTCAAACAGCTTAGCCAATTGGAAGACGAACGGCAACTGCTTGTAGCCGACGTATTGGAAGAGCATCCGGGTCTGACATTCAGCCAGTTTGCAGAACAGATTCCAGATGAACATGTAAGACAAGAGCTGCATTTACAATTGAAAACGTTACAAATGCTTTTAACAGAGCTTCAGGCGAAAAACAAGAGTAATGAAAAAATCCTGGAAGACTCGATGAGCTTTGTTCAACATATGATTACTCAAGTAACAAAATCGAAGCAACAGCAATTCAACTACCAATCGCCGGCAGGGCAGCAAAAACCACAAACAACCAATCAAGGCTTTTTCGATACAAGAGCCTGAAGGTTGCAGGAAAGCAGGGAAAACAATGGTTTCATCATTTCACGGTTTGGAATTAGGGAAACGCGGATTGTCCGTTGGGCAGGCAAGCATTTCGACGACTGGCCAAAACATCGCCAACGTCAATACGAAAGGCTACTCACGCCAGCAGGTGAATTCAAGCGCTTCGCCATCTTTGGACGTTTGGACCAGCCAAGGTGCGAATACTGGCCAACTTGGAACCGGCGTCAACCTCGATTCGATCACCCGTGTAAGAGACCGTTTTTTGGATCAGCAATCCCGGGATCATTCAGAAACTCTTGGCCAGTGGCAGGCAAAGCAGACGACATTGGACCGTTTGGAAACCATCGTCAACGAACCGAGCGAAAGCGGTTTGAATAACGCGATGGACGGCCTGAAAAATGCGTGGCAGGATTTGGCCAATGAGCCGGACAGCCTGTCGGCACAGGCAGTAGTGAAAGAACGTGCGCAAGGCTTTATCGAAGTGGCCCAGTCGATGAACAAGTCGATGGACAATTTGAACAGTGAACTGGTGCAGCAGTCGCAGCAGACTGTTGAAGAAGCAAATGCCTATTTAAAACAGATAGCAGATTTAAATAAAAGCATCGTCCGCGACGGCAACCAGTCAAATGACTTAAAGGACAAACGGGATGCGCTGGTGGAAGAACTTTCGACTTTGATGTCCATCAAATTGGATGAAAAATCGAACGGCAGCTATTCCATCAGCCTTTCTTCCAACAATCAGTCACTGGTCAATGGTGAAGAAGTTTCTGAAATCGACTACAAAACCGGTGCTGGGGAAAACGAAATATATGGCGGTAAACTAGCAGGTCTAAGCGAGTCGATGGCCATCGCGAAAAACTACCAAACAGACCTGAACAACGTGGTTGCTGATTTTGCGTCAGCCAACAGCATGTCCGCAGCAGGCGGTAAGGATCAGGCTTTATTCATCGGCAATGCGGCAGAATTCAAGCTCTCGGAGTTGAAAGTCAATTACGCAGCTGATCCTTTAAAGCAACCGGCTGTAACAGAAAAAACATCCGAAGCGGCGCAAAGCGATTTCCGCAAACTGGTCAGCCAGCTTGGTGCGCAAAGCCAGGCGGCGGTCAATTCCGTAAGCAATCACGGTGCAGCCCTTCAAGCGACAGAAAACCGCAGGCAGTCCGTGACCGGCGTTTCCCTTGATGAGGAAATGGCCAATTTGATCAAATATCAGCATTCGTACAATGCGGCAGCACGGTTAGTATCAATGACAGATCAGATGCTGGATACCATCATCAACCGTATGGCCGCCCGTTAAGCAGAGGGGGAAGCAAAATGAGAGTGACACAGCAGATGCTCAACCAAAATTCAATTCGCAACATGAATCAGAACTTGAGCCGCTTTGAAAAAATCAATAATCAGGTGTCGACAGGAAAATTGCTTCACCGGCCATCGGATGATCCAAATGGAGTCAGCCAGGCAATGAACTTGAAAAGTTCACTTGCTGCCAATGCACAATTTGAACGCAATAGCAGCGAAGCGAATTTGTGGATGGATGAAACCGACCAGAATATCGGTTCCATGGTGGATATTGTGCAACGGGTTCGCGAGCTCGCTGTACAAGGTAATAACGGCACTTTATCCGAACATGACCGTACAGTGATTTCTAAAGAAGTGGAAGAATTGACCGAGCAGATGCGCCATTTGGCGAATGCCAAAGTCAACGGAAAGTCGTTGTTCAACGGACAGAAAACAAGTGAAATTCCTTTCCCTGAAAAAGGAAACTTTACTTTCGACAGTGACGGACTGGCCGCAAAAATGGTTAACATTGGAGAAGGCATCAGCATCCAATCAAGTTTCTTGCCAGATGATTTGTTTGGAACAGCAACAGACGGCAATAATCTCTTTAAAACATTGGAAAGCATGAAGGCTTCTTTAGAGGCTGGAACTTCCATTGATTTGGAGAAGATCGATAAAGGAATGGAGCGGCTGTTGACAGCGGCTGCTGAAAACGGCGCCCGCCAAAATCGTCTGGAAGCCGTAGAAAATCGGATGCTCGACAGCAACCTGCAATTGAAAACGATGCTGTCAAATGTTGAAGATATCGACTATGCTGAAGCCATCATTAAGTTGACCAGCGAAGAAAGTGTCTATCAGGCGAGCCTTGCTGCTTCTTCAAAAATAATTCAACCGAGCTTGATGGACTTTCTAAGATAACTTAAAAACGATAAAAAGAGCAGGCACCCCGCGGGGTGCCTGCTCTTTTTGCCTTATCCTTTAATCGAATTGACCAAGCCCATCATATCATCCGCGTAGGAAATGGCTCTTCCTTGTGATTGGAACAATCGCTGCGTTGCAATCAATTCTGTCATTTCATCGCTGAGTTCCACATTGGATGCTTCAAGCGATCCTTGCTTAATACGGATGGAACCGTCATTTTGTTGGGCCAAGTTGATCAGCTGCAAATTGCCGTTGGCGATTTGCTCAGCTTCGGTGCCCGGCAAGCGGTAAAGATTGCCGCCTATTTTTTCAAGTGAATTCGTCCGGTTTACTTGGGCGATGCCCATTTGGATTTCTACCGGTTGTTTGGGATCGTTATAGGAAATTTCCAAAGCACCATTTCCATTCAACTGAAGGGTTTTGTAATCGGCATCAAAAACAATTGGCTGGTTGTTGGCCCCAAGAACAGCTTCTCCGTTGGCAGTGACCAAACTTACTTGATTTGAATTTAACACCGGTTGGACTTGGAAAGAGCCATCTTTTGTATAAGCTACTCCGTCTTCAGAAGAAACCCGGAAATAAGCGTTTTCTCCTTGGATCATGAAATCAAGCGGCCGATCAGTTTGCCGGACAGAACCTTGTTCGTTGCGCACAGCTGTTTGTGAAAGAATCGCACCTGCACCGATACGCAACCCATAAGGTGTATTTCGTCCGACTTCATTTTGCTGGCCGACTTGTTTTTCAATGGATTGCACGAGGGCATCTGAAAAACTGGCTTCCTGGCGCTTATAGCCATTGGTGTTGACGTTGGCAATGTTGTTGCCGATCAAATCGATTTTCTTTTGCAGCTCACTCATTGTATTGCTGGCTGTGTTCATTTGGATATTCAACTTGATAATTTCCTCCTTACACGCGTCCTATTTCATTGACGGCTTTTTCCATGCTTCGGTCATATGCCTGAATCACTTTCTGATTGGATTCGAATCCTCGGTAAGTCGTCATCATATCTGTCATCGTTCGAGTCAGATCGACATTCGACTGTTCAATAAATCCTTGTTTGACGAAGGACTCTGTATTGTTAAGAAGAGCAACATCCTCAACATTTTGAGGAGCTTGATCTGCATCTCCTTGCCAGCGCAATAAATTCTGGCCTTCTTTTACAAGTTGATCGGGATTTTCAGTATGGCCAATCCATAGACGCCCCACTTGTGTACCGTCAGCCAAAACGACTTGGCCGTTATCGGCTACAGTAAAGTCAGTGGACCCGACTTGAATCGGCTGCAGGTTTTCGCCTAATACCGGGAATCCTTCGCTAGTCGTTAATGTGCCTTCAGGATTTACAGCAAAGGTTCCATTTTTTGTGTAACGTACTTCACCGTTCTCAGATGTTGCTGCAAAAACCAGCGCACCTTTTTGTTGAGTTTCTGGATTTGCAGGAAGAAGTTCATCCAAAAGCGCAAAATCTGTCGAATTTCCGGTTTCTTTTAACGGACCTTGCAAAAAAGAAGGAATTCCTTCTTGAGCATATACTCCTGTAGTTAAAGTCCCGATATTTTGTGAGTCTATTGTACCTTTTTTACCGGATTCCATCGCTTTAATCAATTGATCAGGAAAAGCGCGGAGAACCGTTTGGTCTTCTTTAAATCCAGGAGTATTGGCATTGGATAGGTTATTTGTCAATATTTGTTGTTGCCTATTATTCGCCATCATCCCTGATGTAGCAGTATATAATCCACGAAACATGGTCTTTTCTCCTTTTTGAACAACAGTTAGTATTTCTCGCGTAGCATACCATTAAAAAGTCGATAAAAATAGAGACTTTTCTATTAAAATGGAAAAAATATGATAATTTTTTTTATTAAATAAAAATATACAAAAATGTTGAAACATGATACTATCACTTTGCTATTATTTTTTGAAAATAGTACGAAATAACGAGTTTGAAAATCAAATACTTGAAATCATTGTGACAATGGCAAACTTATTCGAAAGATAAAGACGCAAAGCCACGGGCCTAAATACACAATGTACAGGGCAGCCGGGTTATCAAAATGGTAGATTTGAAAGAAATCCACCTTTTTTAAAGGTGGATTTTTATATACTAAATAAATGTTAAAAAAAGGAGTTTATTGATGAATATATTCCCTAAATCACTGGAAGCAATGGAACAAGCTTTATCGGCTTCAACTTTACGGCAGCGGGTTCACTCGGCAAACATCGCCAATGTGGATACAGCCAACTACAAAAGCAAAAAAGTCGATTTTCAAGCGGCCTTGGATACTGCAATGAATAAGCAAAGTTTAACAAGTTATAAAACAAATGATCGACATCTTTCATTCAGTAATGAAGTTTCCAAAACCAAGACAGAAATTACTGCAAATAATTCCACTCAATACAACAATAATGGCAATAATGTCGACATGGATGTCGAAATGGCCGAGCTGGCAAAAAACCAGTTATGGTACAACGCGGTAACCGAGCGGGTCAACGGCAAGCTTAACAGTCTCAGCTCCGTCATTAATGGAGGGAGATAAAAAAGATGAGTTTATTTAATGGATTTAACATCAGTGCTTCAGGGCTGACGGCGAACCGGTTGCGCATGGACGTTGTCTCTGCCAATATCGCAAACGCGAACACCAATCGCGCTGAGCTGGTCGATGGGGAATGGATGCCTTACCGCCGGAAAACGGTCGAGTTGTCGCAAAGTGGAACATCGCCTTTTGCCAACCAACTCCAGTCAGTGATCAATAGAGGGAATACCGCGGTATCAGGTGTGAAAGCATCGGAAATCAGAGAAGACCAGACACCTTTCACCATGAACTATGATCCGGAACATCCGGATGCGGGAGAAGATGGTTATGTGCGGTCATCCAATGTCGATCCACTGAAAGAAATGGTCGACCTGATGTCTGCAACCCGTTCATATGAAGCAAACGTCACCGCCATGAACGCTTCCAAAAGCATGTTCATGAAAGCATTGGAGATTGGTAAGTAAATCAGTTACTTTCACTTTTGATATTCTGCAAAACAACTCCGCTTTCCTGCGGGCGAGCGCCAAGCCGCTTCGTCGCTGCGCTCCTGCAGGGTCTCGGCTGTCTCGCTATCCCGCGGGAGTCTCCGCTGTTTTGCTCCAGATCTTATATAGAAACAGTGAAAAATTTAATGTGGCTTCTAAGTTAATAAGTTTCTTAGCGCCGACGCGTCCAGGGGCTAAGCGAAGCGAGAAGACAGGCGTTCTTTGCCTGGCTTCTTGCGGGAGCTATGCCCAAAGCGGCCGAAGCGGTGTAAAAAAGATAAATTCTTCATCTTAAAATATAGAGAACATTAAGGAGGCACCATGGAAAAAATTAGCCAAGTTCAGACGCCTTTCATTCAAAATCAATTGCTGGATAAAGTAAAACCTGAAAACAAAGTTGAAGGGTTTGGAGAAATATTCAAAGATGCGTTAAAAGAGGTAAGCAAAGCACAAAATGAATCAGATAAATTGACCAATCAATTGGTGACAGGAGAAGTACAGGATATACACGAAGTCATGATCGCTTCGCAAAAAGCCAGCTTATCGCTGCAGATGACCATGCAAGTGAGAAACAAGGTTGTCGAAGCTTACCAAGAAGTTATGAGAATGCAAGTATGATACGAACTGGCGGGATGATGACTAGATGAAAGAAAAGTTTTCGGCATATAAATCGAAGTTGAGTGAATCATGGGCCAGTTTTTCTCCTGTAACAAAATGGTCTGTCATTGGCTCATTTTTAATCACTTTGTTAATTTTGATTGTCTTCGTTTTTCTCAGCAACCGCTCCGATTTTTCGGTATTGTACTCGAATTTAACAGCGGCAGAAGCAGGAGAAATCAAAGCAGCAATTGAGGCACAGACCATTCCGGTGGAAGTATCAGCCGATGGCACGACCATCAGTGTGCCTAAAGAACATTTAGCGAACTTGAAAGTCAGTTTGGCTGCAGAGGGCATTCCGAAAAACGGCAATGTCAATTACGGCATATTCAGCGAAAACATGGGCCTCGGCATGACCGACCGCCATTTTGATGTGGTCGAGCGTGACGCGATGCAGAACGAGTTGGCGTATTTGATCCAACAGATTGATGGTGTGACGGAAGCGAATGTCATGATCACGCTGCCGAAAGAAAACGTCTGGATTACCGATGAAGAACAGACATCTACAGCGTCCATCGTCGTCAAAGGCGATCCGACATTCCAATTGGACCAAAAACAGGTGAATGGCCTGTATCATTTGATTAGCAAATCGGTGCCAAGTTTGCCGCCTGAGCAGATTGTCATCATGGATCAGAATGGGCAAGTGTTTGAAGTGAAGGATGCGAGCCAAGCGGATACAAATTTGACAGCTTATCAGCAGCACCGCGAAATCCAAAAAGGGATCGAGCAGGACATTCAGCGTGAGCTGCAGCAAATGCTCGGCTTGCTTTTGGGGCAGGATAAAGTCGTCGTTTCCGTGATGACGAACATTGATTTCACCAAAGAAAAACGGGAAGAACAATTGGTTGAACCCGTCGATATTGAAAACAACGAAGGCCTTGATATCAGTGTGGAACGGATTGTGGAAACTTTTTCGAGTGAAGGTACTGTGGCAGAAGATGCAGCGGGAACCGGAGACACCGAAGTCGCGAATTATCCGGCTGGAGATGCAGCTGGAAACAGCGAATCCGAACGGACAGAAGAACGCATCAACAGTGAAGTCAACCGCATCAATCGCCAAATTGAAATGAGCCCGTACGTCATCGATGACATTACAATCAACGTCGGTGTGGAACCGCCAGTGCCAGAAAATCCAGCGAGTTTATCGCAGGAAAACATCACCGACATCAGCAACTTGCTGAAAAATGCAGTGAGTACTTCATTGAGCATGAATGAATTCCCAGTAACGGAAGCGGAACTGGAAGACAAGATTTCGGTGTTTGCAACAGAATTCCAGGGCCGTCCGGCAGTTGAAGAAGAAGAACCGGAAACCACGTTCCTGTCAGGCATACCGAATAATCTGCTGCTCGTTATTGGTGCAGCCGTGGTGTTGCTGATCATCATCATTATTGCGGTCATCTTGCTTCGCAGAAAGAAAAAAGAAGAACTATTTGAAGAAGACTATGATTTTGGAGGATTTGAACAGGCATTAGCCAAGTCCAATCAAGTAAATCTGGAAGCAGAAGAAGAAGAAATGGACTTGTCCGAGTTCAGTGCCAAAGCAAATCCAAAACGAAAAACTATTGAAAAGCTTGCCAAAGGACGACCTGAAGACTTTGCTAAATTGTTGCGGTCATGGATGGCAGATGACTAGGAGAGTGGCAAATGGTTAGACGCATGAGAGAGTTCACAGGGGTACAAAAAGTAGCCATTTTGTTGGTCGGCTTAGGGCCGGATGTCTCCATTGAAATATTCAAGCAGTTGACAGAACCGGAAATCGATCAATTGACTATGGAGATTTCCAACGTTCGCCAATTGAAAAAAAGCCAGACGGAAGACGTCATCAATGAATTCTATGAAATGATTTTAGCTCAGGACTATATGAATGAAGGCGGATTAAGCTATGCCCGCAACATTTTGGAACAGGCATTGGGGAAAGAAAAAGCGATAGATACCATCAACCGCCTCTCGAACAGGCTGCAAGTAAAGCCATTCAGTTTCGCTCGAAAAGCCGATCCCAACCAGATTTTAAATGTTTTGCAGCACGAGCAGGCTCAAACGATTGCGTTGGTGCTGTCGTATTTGGATCCCAAGCAATCTTCACAGATTTTGTCTCAGCTTCCTGCTGAAAAACAAGCGGAAGTGGCAAGAAGAGTTGCGTTGATGGAAAGCACATCACCTGATGTCATCCATCAAGTGGAACAGATTTTGGAACGTAAGCTGACTGCCACAGGAACACATGATTATACTGCTACCGGCGGAGTCGAAACCATTGTCCGTGTATTGAGCAATGTTGACCGAGGAACAGAAAAATCCATTTTGACGAACCTTGAAAACGGCAGTCCAGAATTAGTAGCCGAAATTAAGAAGCGGATGTTTGTCTTTGAAGATATTGTCAATCTTGAAATTCGTTCGGTACAACGGATTGTCCGTGAAGTGAGCGATGCTGATTTGATGTTCGCTCTGAAAGTAGCGAGTGAAGAAGTCAAAGACAGCATTTACAGCAATATGTCGACTCGCAGAGCGGAAGCCATCCGTGAGGAAATTGACGTGATGGGCCCTGTGAAACTGAAAGATGTAGAAAACGCACAAACAAATATTGTCGGGTTGATTCGAAACCTTGAAGAAAAAGGAGAAATTAGCGTTTCCCGTGGAGAAGGGGATGAAATGATTGTCTAATATCATTCGCCTTTCTCAGACATCATCAAGTGAAAAGAAAATCATCCATACCCGAAAGATTGAAATGAAAAAAACTGTGTTCAATGATTCCGAAACGGATCCGAGGGAACAGCGGCAACAATTATTGCAGGAAATCATGGATTTGGAAACACGCCGTGAGCAATTGCGGATCCAGATTTCAGAAGAGCAGCAAAATGCTCAACAGGAAATCAGTGAATGGTGGCAAGTCAAACAGCTGGAAGCCCGACAACAAGCTGAAAAGCTGGAGCAGGAAGCTGAACAACAAGGGTTTCAAGCTGGATTTACGCAAGGTCTCCAACAAGCAGAACAGGACAGTGTTGAAAAGCGCTCGGAGATGAACCGTTTATTGGAAATTGCTTATGAAGAAAAAGTGAACATCATTCAACAGGCAGAACCGTTTTTATTGTCGTTAAGTGTCAAGATTGCAGAAAAAGTGATTCACAACGAATTACACCAAGATGAACAACAAGTGCTGCACATTATTCAACAGGCATTAAAGCAGGTGGAAGAATCGGAAGACGTGACAATGCAGGTTTCTCCTGAAGATTACCCGTTGATTATTCCCTTTTTGGAAGAGCTCAAGACCTATGTTAAAGCGGATTCGGAATTGAAGCTGATTCCGGTTGCCAGCCTGACGTCAGGGGGCTGCAGAATTCATACAGCAAGCGGTTCTTATGACGCGATGGTCGATAATCAGCTGGAAGAAATCAAGAACCAATTGCTTTCTTACTGTGAGGAGAAAACAAACGATGAATCTGTGGGCAGATGAATATTTAGAATTGATGAATGACATTGAACCGATCAAAAAGCATGGGAAAGTGATCCAGGTCATTGGTTTGACGATTGAATCAAGAGGGCCGAATGCAAAAATCGGTGAGCTTTGTCTCCTATACCCGAATCGCAATGAACCGCCCATTGAGGCGGAAGTTGTCGGCTTTAAAGAAAACCGGATCATGTTGATGCCTTTGCAGGATCTTTCGCAGGTCGGTCCGGGATGCCTGGTGGTTGCGACCGGAGGACCGCTTCAAATCAAAGTGGGTCCGTCCATTCTAGGGAAAGTCCTCGATGGAACAGGTATGCCGTTAGATGAGAGTTTGTTGCCGCGTGGCCTGAAAAAGTATTCGACCAACAACGCTCCGCCGAATCCTTTGAAACGTCCGCGGATCGACAAATCGCTGGAAGTCGGCGTCCGTGCAATCGACGGCTTGCTGACAGTCGGACAAGGCCAGCGGGTTGGCGTTTTTGCGGGAAGCGGTGTCGGAAAAAGTACGTTGATGGGCATGATCGCCCGCAATACAGAAGCCGATATCAACGTGATTGCGTTGGTCGGTGAACGTGGCCGGGAAGTCCGTGATTTCATTGAACGGGATCTCGGTCCAGAAGGATTGAAGAAATCGGTGGTCGTCGCAGCGACTTCCGACCAGACCCCGATGCAGCGCATTAAAGCTGCATTGACCGCAACAGCGATTGCGGAGTATTTCCGTGACCAAGGAAAAAACGTCATGCTGATGATGGATTCGGTTACCCGTTTCGCCATGGCCCAGCGTGAAGTCGGGTTGGCGGTGGGTGAACCGCCGACCAGTAAAGGCTATACGCCGAGTGTCTTTGCACTGCTGCCTAAATTACTGGAACGATCAGGCACTTCAAGCAAAGGCTCCATCACCGCTTTCTACACGGTTTTAGTGGATGGCGACGATATGAATGAACCGATTGCCGATGCGGTGCGCGGAATTTTGGATGGCCATATTGTGTTGGACCGAAAAATTGCCCAAAAAGGCCAATTCCCAGCGATCAATGTCATGGCCAGCGTCAGCCGGGTTATGCATGAAGTCGTATCGGCGGAACATCAGCTGGCCGCGCGGGAATTCAAGCGGCTTTTGGCGGCTTATGAAACATCGGAAGACCTCATCAACATCGGTGCTTACAAAAGCGGCGCCAATAAAGAGATCGATGATGCCATCCGGTCGCATCCGCTGATTAAAGAGTATCTGCAGCAGGACATTTACGAAAAAGCCAAGCTGGAACAAAGTGTAGAACGGTTAACAGCACAATTTGGAGGCGTTTAAACTGACAGGATTCAACTTTCGATTTCAAAAGATATTGGACTTAAAAGAAAATGAAAAAGGCGTTGCGCAGCTCCAAATGGCTGAAGCCATTAAACAGCATGAAGTAGGACATCAACGCAACAGAGCCATTGAAAATAAAATCAATGATATAGAACAATTGAAAAATGCCAAGCAACAAAGCGGCGTCAATATATCGGAACTGAGAATGCTGGAAGAATACATCCATCAGCTTCAAGACCAATCGCTTTCCTCCAAAAGAGAGCTTGAATATTTACAAAAAAACGTTTCGGCGTCTCAAGGTTTATTGCAAAAGAAAGCGCAGGAAGAAAAAACCTGGGAAAACCTGAAACAGCAGAAACTGAATCATTTTCAGGAAGAAAGCAAAGCGGCTGAGCAAAGCTTTTTTGATGAAATGGCCAGTACGCGCTTTTATCGCTTATCCAAAGCGAATAGCTTAGCGGAAGGAAGTTAATCGGATGGAAGCCATAAAAATAGCGGTTCCCCAAACGGTTACTCTACCTGCAAAACCAATCGTTGCAACGGCTCAAGATCAAGCAATGTTTGCTTCTCTGCTGGAATCGTTAAGTGGAGAAGCGGAACTTCCGGCAGAAGAACAGGCACCTGAAAAAGAGTTGTTGGAAAGTCTGGAAAGCCTGCTGGCATTGTTACAGGAACTGCCGACTGGCAAACAACTGCCCGAAGCGCAGGATTTTCAATACGCTGTCTATCAGTTGGCGAATCTTCAAATTGAAAATGGAGAGATTCGCATCCCTTCAACCAGCAAGTCGGGTGAAACTAGTGAACCTATAACTGATGGCACGGGAAAGCTGATTGGGTTGCTTGAAAAAATCCAGCAGAACCTGCAGATTCTCTCCGCCGAATTTACTACAGAATTCGCAGGCTCGGTTGTCTTTACGGGGGCAGATGGAAAAAAGAATGCGATAAATGCCAATACCTTAGAAAAAATTTCAACCCAACTCGATAATGTGATTTCGATTCTCGAAAAGCAACAGCAGCTAATGTCGGTTCAGCAATCTAAGATAGATGGACAAGAATTAGCAGTGTTGCCACCGATTGAAGGAATGAAACCTGTCAGAGAGGCTTTGAAGTATTCAAATGAAATCACCAAACCGGTAGAGGATGTGTCAACAAAGCCTGTTGACATCCAGCAGATTCCGCAGAAAAACGAAGCGAAGGAAGTACAGCCGGCCATCAAGCAACAACCCACTGACGAACTTCAAACGAAAGTGCCGGCCGAAAACAAAGCGCCTCAAGAGCCGGCTGTTCAACCGACTGCGGCTGTTGAATCTGGAAAGACTGCAGGTGCTGTGGTCCGGACGGAAACCAATCCCCCGACTCCTTTTGTCCGGTTAGCCAACCTTTTGGAAGACTTGGGCGGCATGTTGAAAAGCTCCATGCGTTTGGTGGAAAGCCAGGAAGGCATGAAGATGCGCGTTAATATTTTCCCTGAGCATCTAGGCCATCTGGAAATCTTGCTGACGTCAACAAATGGCAAGCTGGCCGCACAAATACTGGCGAGCACCCCAATGGCGAAAGAAGCCATTGAACTTCAGCTGAATCAATTGCGGGCTTCGCTGGTTCAGCAAGGGGTGGCGGTGGAGAAAATTGAAGTGCTGCAGCAAAGTTCGCAGCAGCCATTCAACCAACAGCACTCCCAAAACAACCAACGGTTTACACAGCCTCAGCAAGGCCAAGGTTCTTCTGGAAACAGCAAAAATGGTTATTTGAAAGAAGACGACAATGTCGTTGCTGAACGCAGGCAATCGTTAGGTGAGGGTTTGATGAAAGTGGATTACACCGTATAGAAGAAAGGGTGTTTAGATGAACGTTACAAATGCAACGGCAGGAACGACTAACACTCCGGCTGCTGATACAGCAAGCAAAACAGACCCTAAAAATTCGTTGGGGCAAGATGCCTTTCTTAAAATCCTGGTGACGCAAATGCAGCATCAAGACCCAATGGAGCCATTGAAGGATACAGAATTTATTGGGCAAATGGCGCAGTTCACCAGTTTAGAGCAACTGACGAATTTAAATAAAACAATGACGCAATTTGTCAGCAACCAGGGAGCTTCTTCCCTGGCGGATTACGCACACTTAATTGGGACTTCAGTTAAATGGGAAACAGAAACGGATTCAGGCGAAGGAATCGTCAAAGCCTTGTCCAGCAAGAATGGCGAATTGATTGCTGAACTTGAAGGATCCGATATAAAAGTGCCGATCGAGTCCATTCAACGAATCGAGAAACAATCAGCAAGCACAAATGAACAAGAAACTGTGTAATCCATTTTGGATCAAATGCAGTTCTTGAAAGGGGAAAATTAAATGTTACGTTCAATGTACTCAGGTGTATCAGGTATGAAAAATTTCCAAACGAAACTGGATGTTATCGGGAACAATATTTCCAACGTCAATACAATCGGCTATAAGAAAAGTACGATTAACTTTCAGGATTTACTAAGTCAAAATATGTCTAACAGTGGCAATAATCCAATGCAAGTAGGGTTAGGTTCAGCGATTTCTTCTATCAATGTAGTTCATACACCAGGTTCATCGATGTCCACAGGTGTGGGCACCGATTTGACTATTATGGGAGAAGGATTCTTTGTTGTAGAAAACAATGGTGAGCAATATTTGACGCGATCTGGGAATTTCATTGTTAATGATTCCGGGGCATTGATGACACCACAAGGCTACAACGTTCTGAATAGTCAGGGAAATCCTATTAATATTCCAGCTGATAAGTATTCTTCATTTGTGATTAACCGTGAAGGAGAGATTGTTGGAAAACTCGCAAGTGATGGGAGCGAAGAAAAAATTCCAGGAGGAACAGTGGGTATCGCAGCTCCTGCAAACCCTGAAGGACTTCGTAAGTTTGGAGGATCTCTTTATCAGATGACGGCCAGTGCAGGTGAAAATTTGAATTTGGGTACAGCGACAAATGCCAAATCGGAGATCGGTTCCGGTATGTTAGAAATGTCAAACGTTGACTTAACGGAAGAGTTCACGGAAATGATCATCGCACAGCGAGGGTTCCAAGCAAACTCACGAACAATCACTACTTCAGATGAAATTCTGCAGGAAGTCGTCAACTTGAAACGTTAATAGAGGAGGCTTAGGCTGAGCAAAGATTTGCTTTGCTCAGCAATCGATATGATTCAATTAACCAGGTTAAACCGATCAGCGATCGTATTGAATGCAATCTATATTGAACGGCTGGAATCGACACCGGATACGGTGGTGACATTGACGACCGGCAAGAAAGTCCATGTGTTGGAAACCGTTGAGGAAGTTATGGATAAAGTGACGGTGTATTACCGGAAACTGAACATTTTGCCTCGTTTGCATGAGCCGAACCTGGACGAATGAGGGGGCAATCAATTTGACAGATGTTTTATCAGAAGAGAATATCGAAACCATTCTTTCGGCAATGGGGCAACAAGAACCGAAAGCTGTTGAGAAGGAAAGAAATGTCCAGGTTTACGATTTTAAAAAAGCGTTACGCTTTTCGCAGGATCAAATCCGGACTTTGTCCCGAATCCATGAAAATTTTGCACGTTTGTTGACTTCTTATTTTTCTGCCCAGCTGCGGACTTATGTTCAGATCCACGTAGATGCAGTTGAGCAGGTTTCTTATCACGAATATATCCGGAATGTCCGGAAAAAATCGATTTTAGGTGTGTTTGAAGCAATGCCGCTGCAGGGCAGCATGGTCATGGATTTTTCCCCGAATGTGGCATATGTCATGTTCGACCGGCTTCTGGGAGGCCAAGGCACTGTTCTGGAAAAGGACAATGAGTTGACTGAAATTGAAATCAGCGTTATTGAGCGGGTATTCTCGAAGTCATTGGAAAGTTTCCAGGAGGCTTGGTCTTCAGTGTTGAAGCTAACTCCGGAACTGAAAGAGATTGAAGTGAATCCTCAATTTTTAACAATGTCCCCACCAAACGAAACGGTCATTCTGGTCAAGCTTAGCGCGAGAATAGGGGAAGTCGAAGGCTTCGTCAATATCTGTTTGCCCCATGTGGTGCTAGAGCATATTCTGCCGAAGTTATCGGCGAAACACTGGCTGGCAAATCAGAAAAAAGCGGTTGAGACACATGAGCTGGAAGCACTGGAAGAAAAGCTCCAAGGCACCAAAATGGAAATAAAAGCTGTTTTAGGAAAATCAACGATTGAACTTGGAGATTTTCTGAACTTGAAGAATGGCGATGTGATTCGTTTGAATGAATCCTACGATGCACCTGTCACACTTCTAGTAGACAACAAAACGAAGTTCCATGCACAGCCTGGAGTCTCGAAAGGCAGAATGGCAGTACAGATAACGGAAGTGACCGTTGCGGGAGACTTGTCTGATGAGGATTAATCAGCTATTTTCTGAAGAATTATCACGAATGCTAAAGCATAAAAAGACAGGGGGAAAAGGCGATGCCTGAAAGTTCATTGTCCAAAACTGAAACAGAAGCAGTCAGCGAATTGCTGAATGCATCATTGAGCGGATCGGCTGCCGTGTTGTCTTCTCTGCTTTCTGAACAGGTTTTTGTGACTGCGCCCGTTTTGAGCGTGACCCATAGAGATGAAGTGTTGGCATCAGCCGCTGCACCATTTTATGTGGTTTTGGGGGAATACAGTGGAGCAGCCAATGGAATGCAAATTCTGTCCATATCGAAAAAAGATGTTGATGCTGCGGCTGGAATAACTGGCTTAGCTGATGTGGAAGAAGAAAAGCAATTTCAGCGGGTACAGAAAATAATCGGAACCATGTTTGAATCGGTGGCAAAATCGATGTCGGCGCTGCTGGAAGCGGAAATTTCCCATTCTTTGTCCGGTATGGATACTGTAGAACAATTGGAAGATTTTCCGTTAGCTAATTTCACTAAAGAGCAATGGTTTGTGGAAGCTAAATTTGAACTCAATATTGGCGGCAAACAGAATGTTCGTTTCCATTTATGTATTTCAGTGGCGTTGGCAACACAACTGGCAGCGATACTGACCGAACCGTTTAATGATGAAGAAATAGAGGAGATACGCGAAATGCCAATGCAATCAGATAAGCAGCCGAACGAAACAATCCAAGAAACACCGACTGTGCAAAATGTCCAGTTTTCAAGTTTCGACAATACGGAAACAGCACAAACCGAACCAAATAACCTGAATATGCTGTTGGATATACCGCTTCAAGTGACGGTGGAACTGGGGCGCACAAAGCGCATGGTTAAAGACATACTGGAAATCTCCCAAGGGTCCATCATTGAACTGGATAAATTAGCTGGAGAACCGGTTGATATCCTAATCAATAACAAGTTGATCGCAGTGGGAGAAGTAGTGGTCATCGACGAGAATTTTGGTGTCCGTGTAACGGATGTGCTGAGCACAGCTGAACGCATCTCGAAATTGCGTTAATGCCTGAAAGAAGGAGTTTGTCCAGATTGAACAAATCATTGTTTTTAGTCATACCGCTAATTATGGCGATACTAATGCTGTCTGTACTGTCCGTGCCATTGTCTGCTCAAGCCAGCCCGAATGTTGTGGAATGGCTGAACAATGAAGAACCGGCAGAAGAAACACCGGTAGATGATGCGGCGCCAATAAAAGAAAAAAGCCTGGCTGGCATCATTGTCCAATTGGTGCTTTATACGCTATTGATCGTGGCGATGATTTACGGCTTGATCAAGTTTTTAGCAGCACGCCAGAAAAACTTTCAGCCGAATCAAGCGGTCAAGCTCATGGGCGGTACGCCTCTTGGCAACAACAAATCGCTGCAGTTGGTGAAAGTCGGCGGACAGATGTATTTGATCGGTGTGGGCAATGAAGTAACGCTGATCAAAGAGTTCTCGGATGCAGCGGAAATCAGCGGCATTGAAAAGGACTTTGAGCAGCAATCGCCGCCGCTTTCCAAAAATCTGTTCGACTTTACAAAAAAGAAAATCGGCAGTTTTTCAAAAAGCCCACAAAAAAGTGGTTTTGATCAACTGTTCAAGCAAAGCCTGAACAAGCAGAAGGCCCAGCAACAGGAACTTGAAGCAAGGCTTGGGCAAGAACAGAAAGATAAGGAAGGACGTCCGCTATGATTCCGGAAATTTTATCATCCATCAATATTCCGGGCATCGATTTTGGCGGAGAGTCACCTGAAGATGTCTCGACGACGCTCCAGTTGTTCTTCCTGCTGACTGTTTTGTCTCTGGCTCCAGGCATCCTCATTTTGATGACCAGTTTCACGCGGATCATCATCGTCCTGTCGTTTGTCCGCACGGGTCTTGGTACGCAGTCCATGCCGCCGAACCAGGTATTGGTCGGATTGGCCTTATTCCTGACGTTCTTCATCATGTCGCCGATTGCGGTGGAGATGAATGAAACAGCCCTGCAGCCTTATCTGGACGGAGAATTGGAGCAGCAGGAAGCGCTCGACACAGCCATTGTTCCATTAAAGCAATTCATGGCACAGAACACTCGGGAAAAAGATTTAGCTTTGTTTTTCAAATACGCCGAGCTGGAAAAGCCTGACAGCATTGAAGAAATTCCGTTGACATCATTGATTCCGGCGTTTGCCATCAGTGAGCTGAAAACGGCATTCCAAATAGGCTTTGTTATTTTCATTCCTTTTTTGATCATCGATATGGTCGTAGCCAGCACGTTAATGGCAATGGGGATGATGATGCTGCCTCCGGTCATGATTTCATTGCCGTTTAAAATTTTGCTGTTCGTCTTGGTGGATGGCTGGTACTTAATAATCGAATCGCTGCTTGTCAGCTTTTGACGAAGGGAAGAAAACGATGACTCCAGATATGGTGATCAAACTAGCCGAACAATCGATATTTACCATTATCCTTATATCTGCTCCGATGCTGTTGATTGCGTTGGCGGTCGGATTATTGGTTAGTGTTTTCCAGGCGATGACGCAAATTCAGGAACAGACATTGTCGTTCATCCCCAAAATATTGGCGGTCTTCATCTCGCTTGTAGTTTTTGGGCCTTGGATGCTGACGCTGTTGTTGGATTACACGAGAGACCTGTTTCAGCAACTGCCAAGAATCATCGGGTAAAGGGATATGGAAATGATTTTTGACATACTGCCTTACTTTCTATTGATGCTTGTCCGCTTGACCAGCTTCTTTCTGATCGCTCCGCTGTTCTCGATGCGGGGTGTACCCACTCAGTTCAAAATCGGCATTGCCGCTTTTCTGGCATATGTAGCTGTTTCGACTCTTCCGATGAACGAATCGATTTTACTGGACTCTTCTTATATTTTATTGATCCTCAAAGAACTCGGAACCGGTTTGGCACTCGGCTTCACAGCGGCGTTGGTGCTATATGTAGTGCAGATTGCTGGAGCGTTCATCGATTTCCAAATGGGTTTTTCCATGGCCAACGTATTGGATCCGCAAACAGGTGCCCAGGTGCCGATCATCGGCCATTTCAAGTACATGCTGGCGCTCTTATTCTTACTGACAGTCAACGGCCATCACTTGATGCTGGATGGCGTCATGCAGAGCCTCCGCGTGTTTCCGGTGGAGCGTTTGGCGATTTCAGTGAAGGCTGAAGACATCGCCCACTTTATGACCGGCTTGTTTACGGAAATGTTCCTGATTGCGTTGCAGATCGCTTTGCCGATTGTCGGCGCTTTGTTTTTAGTGGACATCGCCCTGGGCATTCTGGCCAAGACGGTGCCGCAGCTGAATATATTTGCGGTCGGTCTGCCGTTGAAGATTTTTGTCGGCTTTATCATGCTTTTTCTGACCATGCCCGTGTTCTTCTATATCCTGCAGATTCTCTTTGAGAAACTCCTGGTGAGCATGGCTCAGTTGATCAGTTTATTAGGAGGAACGTAAGTGGTGAAAAGGTATCCTTTGGACCTGCAATTTTTTGCCGGTGAGAAAACTGAAAAAGCGACACCGCAAAAACGCCAGGAATCCAAGCGGAAAGGCCAAGTCGCCAAAAGCCCGGAAGTCGCGGCTGCCATGATTATATTAGGGGGCATCATGCTGCTGAATTCGATGGGCGGCTGGATGTTGGACCGGATATTGGCTATTTACCGCATTCATTTCACTGAATATATTTCCTGGGAAATAACGCCGGCGACGATCCGTACATTATTTGAACAAATGGCGATGAATGCATTTTTATTAATGCTGCCCATCATGCTGGTTGGGGTAATCTTCGGTTTTTTGGGAAACTTTATCCAAGTAGGGGCCATCTTTACAACCGATCCCATCATGGCGAAGCTCGAACGTCTGGATCCGGTCAAAGGGGCAAAGCGGATTTTCTCGCTTCGTGCCCTGGTGGAATTAGGCAAATCTCTGCTGAAAATCGCCATTATCGGCGGTGCCGCTTTTGGTGTGCTGTGGACCAGTAAAGCAGAACTGTTTACACTGTCCCAAAAAAGCATCAGCTTTTCTTTATCCTTTATCGGCTCATTGGTCTTTAAAATGGGTCTGACTGCTGGCATCATCCTGCTGTGTTTATCGATCATGGATTATATGTACCAAAAATACGAATTTGAAAAAGGCATACGGATGTCGAAACAGGACATCAAAGATGAATACAAAAAAGCGGAAGGCGATCCGCTGATCAAAGGAAAAATAAAAGACAAGCAACGGCAAATGAGCATGAATCGCATGATTCAGGATTTGCCTGGCGCGGATGTATTGATCACCAATCCAACGCATTACGCAATCGCCATCAAATACGATGCCGAAACGATGGCGGCTCCGGTCATCATCGCAATGGGCAAAGATCATCTGGCGTTAAAGATTAAAGCAAAAGCAAAAGAATTTGGAATTGTGACGATGGAAAATAAACCTCTTGCGCGCGCACTGTATGCCCAGGCTGAAGTCGGAGATACCGTTCCGGAAGAGTTGTTCCTGGCTGTGGCAGAGGTTTTAGCATATATTTACCGATTAAAAGGAAAAATCCGATGAACAAGAAAGAGGAGGGATACGCGTGAAATTTAGAGATTATGCCATCATGGTAGCCGTCATCATGATTGTGGTGATGATGGTCATCCCTCTTCCGCCGCTCTTATTAGATGTCTTAATCATGATCAATATCAGTCTTGCCTTAACGATCTTGTTAGTGGCAATGAATACAAAAGAACCGCTGCAATTTTCTATTTTTCCTACTTTATTATTATTAACGACTTTATTTCGTTTAGGCTTGAACGTCTCGACGACGCGTTCGATCCTCACTAACCAAACCGGTGGACAAGTCATTGAAACATTCGGCTCATTTGTGGTCGGTGGCAGTGCAATCATCGGGATTCTGGTATTCCTGATCCTCGTCATCATCCAGTTCCTGGTCATCACAAAAGGATCAGAACGCGTAGCGGAAGTGGCTGCACGTTTCACACTCGATTCCATGCCCGGCAAACAGATGAGCATCGACGCTGATCTTGGCGCTGGCATGATTTCGGATCAAGAAGCCAAGAACCGCCGCGAGAAAGTCAGCTCAGAAGCGGATTTCTATGGTGCCATGGACGGTGCCAGCAAATTCGTCAAAGGAGATGCAATTGCCGGCATCATCATTACGCTCATTAACATTATCGGCGGTTTGCTGATCGGTGTGATGGTCCACGGACTGCCATTCGGAGAAGCGGCCCAGCTGTTCACCCTGTTGTCGATCGGAGACGGTTTGGTTTCCCAAATTCCAGCCCTATTGATCTCGACTGCGATGGGGATTGTTGTAACGCGCGCGGTATCGGATGGCAATTTGGGTTCGGATATTACCAAACAGCTTTTTGCTTACCCGAAAATGCTGTACATCGTAGCTGGCACGTTGGTTATGTTTGCAGTGTTTACGCCGATCAGCCCGATGTTGGTGGTGCCGATTGCAGGTGTCATCGCTTATGGCGCGTTCAGTATGCAAAAGACCTTGAAATCTGAAGAAAAACAGGACGTCGACTTAAGCAAAGATGAAAAAGAAATCGAAGGGATGAAAAGCCCGGAAAGCGTCATCGATTTGTTGCATGTTGATGCCATCGAATTTGAATTCGGCTATGGACTGATTCCGATTGCCGATAAAAACCAAGGCGGCGATTTGCTGGACCGTGTCATCATGATCCGCCGGCAATGTGCAATGGAGCTGGGCATCGTGGTTCCAGTTATCCGGATCCGTGACAATATCCAGCTGCAGCCCAATGAATATGTCATCAAGATCAAAGGGAACCGGGTTGCGTCGGGTGAAATCATGCTCGACCATTACCTGGCCATGAGCCCGGGCATTGACGACGAAGCGGTGGAAGGCATCGAAACAGTTGAACCCGCCTTCGGCATGCCGGCTCTATGGGTCAATGAAGACATGAAAGAAGAAGCTGAAATGGCAGGCTATGCCATCGTCGATCCGCCTTCTGTCGTTTCCACTCATTTGACAGAAGTCATTAAACGCCATGCCCATGAATTGATTGGCAGGCAGGAAGTGAAATCATTGATTGAAAATGTACGGGAAACCGCACCTGCAGTGGTGGAAGAATTGGTGCCGCAGCTGATGACAATTGGTGAAGTACAGAAAGTGCTGATGAAGTTGCTGAAAGAGAAAGTGTCGATCCGCAATTTATTGGTCATCTTGGAAACGCTGGCCGATTATGCTTCGCAAACAAAGGATACGGATCTGTTGACGGAATACGTACGCCAGTCCTTGTCGCGCCAGATTACGCTGCAATATGCGACACAGAGAGAACCGCTGCAAGTGATTACAGCTGGAGCAAGTCTCGAGAAGAAGTTCGCGGATTCGGTTCACCGGACAGAACAGGGCAATTACTTGTCCATCGACCCCGAGTCTTCCCAGACAATCTTCCAGAAGATTACGGAACAAGCTGCACAGCTTCAGCAAACCGGCGTCCAGCCGATTCTGCTGACGTCTCCGGCCATCCGGATTTACATGAGGCAGTTCGTGGAGCGTTTTGCCCCAGATCTGCCGGTGCTGTCCTATAACGAACTGGAACCCGAAATTGAAATTCAAAGTGTTGGAGTGGTTAACATCTCATGATGCTGAAAACCTATATCGTCGGCACAATGACCGAAGCGATCCCGCTGATCAAGCAGGATTTAGGTGCTGATGCTTTGATCTTGAATACCAAAAAAATCAAAACCGGCGGATTTCTTGGGTTTTTCCAGAAAGACAAACTGGAAGTCACTGCTGCCGTTGACCCCGAAGTGAAGCAGGAGATGCAGGTCCAGCAAGTTGAATTTCCAAAAGCTGCGACCAGTGTAACACTGGAAATCGAATCCACTGCTGAACTGCTTCAGGGAATAAAAAGACTATTGGCGGCACAGGAAGTGGCAGTGGATGTCCAAGGGGAATTGCTTTCAAAACTGATTTCAAGACTAAAGGACAAAGCTGACCATACGTTAGAGATTGTGCATCAGATGGCTCGCGAAGAATTGATGGAGATGGTTGAAAACAATCAAAGCCCAAGCATTGTTACAGAACCGGAAATCATTTGTTTTATGGGTCCGACGGGTGTCGGAAAAACAACGTCCATCGCTAAAATTGCTGCTGATTATATGCTGAACAAAGATAAAAAAGTGGGATTAGTTACTGCAGATACGTATCGCATTGCCGCAGTAGAGCAATTGAAGACCTATGGCAGCATCTTGAATATTCCGGTCAGAGTGGTTGAAACGGCAGGAGATGTGTTGGTTGCACTGGAGGATTTTCAGGACTGTGACATCATTTTAATGGATACGGCAGGACGCAATTATCAACAGGCCCAGTATATCGAAGAGCTGAAACGATTATTGCCGCTTGCCAGCAAGATTCAAATTCATTTGGTGTTGAGCTTGACCGCAAAGTACGAGGATATGAAAAAAATCATAGATAATTTTCAATCGCTTTCCGTGGATGAATTGTTGTTAACCAAAAAAGATGAAACCAGTTCTGTGGGAGCGATCCTCAACTTAATTCATCATTATGATATTCCCATTCGCCAGATCGCCAATGGGCAAAATGTTCCCAACGACATACTGAAAGTCACTCCAAGTGTAGTGGCGGATTTTATATTGGAGGAAGACAATCATGCTTGATCAGGCAAATGGTCTAAGAGAAAAGATGAAGAATCAGCAACCCGAAAATCCTGGCAGGAAAGCTGGTAAAAAGACCCGTGTCCTGGCAGTCACCAGCGGCAAAGGAGGGGTGGGAAAGTCAAACTTCGCTTTGAACTTTGCATTAAGCTTGATCGAGCAAAACAAGAAAGTATTGATTTTTGATGTTGATCTTGGCTTTGCCAATATTGAGGTGCTTCTTGGCCTTATGCCGCGGGAAACCATCGCAACGATGATCGAAAAAGATCTGGCTGTACAGGACATAATCGAAGAAGGACCGAATGGCTTGCTGTTCATTTCAGGAGGCAACGGTTTTAATGAATTATTTCAGATGAATGATCTGAAATTGGAAAAATTCTTTAAGGAATTGGGCACTCTGCACGGCAAGGTGGATTACATCATCCTGGATACGGGAGCAGGCTTATCTTATGAAAATCTGCGATTTATCCTAGCCGCAGATGATGTCATTCTGTTGACGACTCCGGAGCCGACTTCGGTCACGGATGCCTACTCGGTCGTAAAAATGGTCCAGGGCATCGATCCGAATGTCCATTTGAAATTGGTGGTCAACCAATGCATCAGCGAAAAAGAGGGGCAACAAACGGCAGACAATTTCAAACAGGCTACTGAGCAATTTTTGGGTAAAGAAATTGGCTCATTGGGGTGCATCCCGAGCGACGCGCGCGTACCGGAAGCTGTGAAAAGGCAGCAACCGCTTCTACTGGCCTATCCGAACAGCGAGTCGGCAACAGCCATACGCCAAATGGCAAGTGGATTTCTGCAGCTGCCGTTGCCGTATAAGCTCGGCCTTAAAGGCTTTATCATGAAAATCTTGTTTAAATAAGGGCGGTTTTTTCGCTTGGAAATGGTGGTGAAAATCATGCTGAACCAGAAACTATCAAAAGAAGAACTTAATTATTGGGGTGACTGGCAACAGCACCGGGATCCGCAGGCTGGCGATTACCTGGTTGAGCAGTATCTTCCCTTAGTGGATTACGTCATACAACGCTTTATGATCAGTTTGCCTAAAACTGTGGAAAAAGACGATGTCCGAAGCTATGCCTATGAAGGATTGCTTGATGCGTTGAGCAAATTCAACATCGAGCGGGATCTGAAGTTTGAAACCTATGCTTCCTGGCGCATTAAAGGGGCTATTATTGATGGGCTGCGGAACAGTGATTGGCTTCCGCGTTCTGTCCGGGATAAAGTGAAAAAAATTGAAAAGGCCTATCTATTGCTGGAACAGGAGAATAACGAATCGGTCTCTGATGACCAAGTCAGCGCCTACTTGGGCATCACCAAAGCGGAACTTAACAAGACGGTTTCTGAAGCCGCCTTATCGACAATGATTTCAATGGATGATGAACATTTCCAAGAGCAAGGGACAATGGGTAGCTACTATGCCGATTCCCCTGAACGTCACCTGTCAGAGCAAATGACCAAGGAATCATTAGTCCGTGCGATTGATAAATTGCCGGAAAAAGAAAAAATCACTGTTTCTCTATGTTATTTTGAAGAAATGAAATTAACCGAGATTGCGGAAATTCTCAATGTCAGCGTTTCAAGAGTCTCACAGCTTCACTCGAAAGCCATGCTGCGTTTGCATGCTTCGATTTTATCCGTACATGATAATTATTAAGGTGCAATCAAAACAGAAGGTGCGGGGATGACAATGGAATGGCTATCGGTCGCAATAATCTTCTTATTGCTGGCAATGAATATAAAATTGATGCTATCTGTTAAAAAGCAGCAGGCGGAACAAGCCCCAGCTGGAATCCATGAAGATATGGCGGAATTCATAGCCCAACTTGAAAAAGAAAATAAGGAACTTTACGATAAATTACTTTCCCATCTGAAAGGCAGCGAGTCGGATTTAGTGGAGCGAATTGAACGTTTGGAAGAAAAACTTGCCTCTGAGTTTGAAGAGGTGCCGGAAATCGATTCTATAGAAACTGAAAAGATCATGCAGCTTTCCAGACAAGGATTTTCTTTCGAACAAATTGCCAAAGTGCTCCAAACGGAGTATGGAAAAGTGGAACTCGTCGTTAATAGAAACAATCAGCATCATGAGAATACGAAAGAAGACGAGGTGCTGTGAATGCGCATTGACAGTCAAAACAATATTCAAAACGAACGGCTCTCGGTACAGGGCTCGGGAAATAAGAGCGGTGATCTTTTTTTGACAGCCATGAAAAAATCCCAATCTAAGCTTCACAATGATTCCCTGAACCAATTGATGGGGCGTGTAGATGCACAAGGCCAGAAGCTTTCCAACCAGCGGACACTCGAAAACCTATTGAATTACAAGCAGGCAGTCAAGCAATTCGTCGGCGAATCCACACGGCATGGTTTACGTTTATCGGATGAACAAAGCCATGCGCCAGGCGGAGGCATGAAATCCCATCAGATCATCAAAGTGATTGATCAAAAACTGATTGAAATTCAAGACGAATTATTGAATAATGAAGAAGCTGGTATCGGTACTTTAGATCTAGTTGGAGAAATTAAAGGCTTGCTCGTCAATTTGTATATGTAACCAGGGGTGGAGAGGGCGAAATGGGAGAAAATCGTCGCGAGTTTTTTAGGGTAGTTTTTAATCAGGCCGTAACTGGTAAAGTATCGGTTTACGGAGGCAGATTCTTGCCGATTGAGATTTACAATGTCAGTGTAGGGGGACTGACATTTTCTTCAGCGCTTAATATTCCTTTGCAGGAAAGTGTAAATTGCAGCTTTCAAATACTGGACAGCGCTTTTCTGTTGCCAGGGGCGATTGTTCGAAAATCAACAAGAGTGGACACCATAGAATACGGAGTTGAGTTCTCAGTAAATCAGGGAACTTCTTCGGAATTATTCAAGCAACTGAATTACTACCAGATTCGTCAGCGCAAAGGTTTATTGGCAGAGTGATGCCACAAGCTGCGCTTACAAAGAACAAACCCTCGGGCTTGTTCTTTTTTTGATTACTGTAAATGTCTGTAGTTCGTCTGAGCTTAGAAGGACTTTCTAGAGGGAAAAGAGAAGTAATAGCCATACGAAAAAAGAGAAGGTGGAAAAAATGGAAGCACCAGCAGAAATTCTTTCCGTTTGGCGGCAATTCGATGATTTTCCAATGGAGACCTTGACCAAAGCTTGGTATTCTCAGCGTTCAGGCGAACAGAAACAGCGCAGCGTAGAGTTGATGAAGGAACAGCGGGAGCAGTATGGAATCACCGGCAATTGTTTTGATTTGGCCATTTGGCTGCTTGCAGCTTTTGATGAAGCGGGTGTGAAAGCTTATCCGGTAGGCAGTGAGCTTGGAACGGAACAGGCACATGGCGCTATTATGGCCGAAGACCGGGATGGGCGCAGATTCCTGTGTGATTTAGGGGATCAATGGATACAGCCAATCTTGATGGATGTCGATAGACCGGAGTTTACAGGTGAAAGGCTGGCAGGATTCTTTCCGGGAGCGGAAGTACAAGTACAGAAAACCGAAGAAGGAATAAAAGTCATTTATTATCGGCCGAACGGCAAACAGTCTCAGCAGATCTATACGATAGAGCCGGTGGATCGCGCAGACTTTATGGAAGCGGCTGAGTATTCCCAGCGCCATATCCATCCAGAGCCGCTCGTTGAAGTCCGGTTGCCGGGAGAAGGCGAAACCGTTCATTGGGAGTTCGACAACTGGACAAGCTTTTTAAGCACCAGTACGGGTCTTTATCCGGACGAACCGATTGAAAGGCTGGAAGATTGGGTAGAAAGAATACATGACAAAACGCATTACGATAAAGAGTTTCTGGCAGAAGCCTTAGGATTTTACCGCCGGCTGAATTTGGGTGGGCATGAATAGATAGAGTGTATGGGGAGAAAAGGGCAGGTGATGAATGGCATGGAACTTAAAACACAATTACAATTTGAACTTACCGAATTCATAGACGGTGATGGAGTCGAAAGAATACCTGCTATCGGAAATTATGATTATTGGCTTTTGCTGATGGAATATTTTCTGGCTAAATCCGATACATTTGAAATTCATTGCTTTAATGAAGAAGCAGGAGTGATTGAAGAGCTTACAACCAGTTTGCCTGGATTGTTCGATATTGATGACAAGCAGGGTATGACCATTTTCTCGGGGTTGTTGACATTGGAAATTGCTGAATACCTGATGAGCTGCCATGTCAGTGAAAAGAAAAAGCTCAAGTGGTTCTCCATTTTCTTGAGCAGAGGAGAACAGCATATTTTCTCTTCCGAACATTGGGGCACTGAATTTTTCGTTCCGGATATCACCGAAAAAGACCTGCTGTTCATCAAGCATGTAGCGCCGGATGATACACATTTTAATGAATACTCATGAATGCATTTGAAGAGCTTAAGACCAGAGAAGAATTTTATGATCGGAAGAAGGACCGGCCAGGTATACGGCCGGTTTTTTTGCTATGCTAAAAAGAAAAAAGGGGCAGGGCGATGGAAACGGAGAAATTGCGTGTGTACGATGAACATGGAAATCCGCAAGGGATAGAAACTCGGCAAGCTGTCCATGAACAAGGGCTTTGGCATGAAACGTTTCATTGTTGGATGGTGGGGCGTAGGAACAACAGAGATACGGTTTATCTCCAGTTGCGCAGTGAAGCCAAGAAAGATTTCCCCGGTTTGTTCGACATCACTGCGGCCGGCCATTTGCTGGCGGATGAAACTGTAGAAGACGGCGTGCGGGAAGTTAAAGAGGAACTTGGCTTGGAAGTGGATTTTGATAAGCTCATTCTTCTCGGTATGGTCAAAGATCAAATGGAGATTCCGGGTTTTATTGACAACGAACGCTGCCATTGCTTCTTATCTCCTATGCCGAATAACAATGACCTTAGGTTTGAGTTGCAGCTGGAGGAAGTGTCCGGCATGGGGGAAGTTGATTTTGAGGCATTGGCGGATTTGTTTGCGGGTAAGGAAGAAGAAGTGGAGATTGATGGGTTTATCGCAACGCTTGATGGCCATAGTCCTTTCAAAAAAAGGATTGGCCTGAAGGAGATAGTGCCGCATAGCTCCTCTTACTTGGAAAAAATCATCTATCTTATCAGACAGGAGTTGAACAAATGAAATCATCCATTCAAGCCTTGATATTCGATGTTTATGGCACATTGTTCGATGTCTACTCGGTCAAAGAGAAGTGCAGGGATCTATACGGTGACAAAGGAGAGGAAATCAGCATCGTCTGGCGCCAGAAGCAGCTCCAGTACTCATTCTTGCGGCAATTGATGGGGCAATATGAACCCTTTTCCAAAATCACGAGAGATGCCCTGGATTATACGTTGACGAAATTGGAACTTCCATATGATGAGGAAAAAGTGGAGACCTTGCTTGAGGCTTACAGAAATCTCGAAGCACATCCCGAATCCGCAGAAATTTTAGAGCAGATGCGCGACAAGAAAATTGCCGTTTTTTCAAATGGCTCACGGGATATGCTGGAGCCGCTTATCAAAAACTCGGTTCTTTCTGAACTGATCGATGAGATCATCAGCGTCGACGACATCAAGCAATATAAACCGACGCCGGCGTCGTACAGCTATGCCTTGAAGGTCCTTGGAGTGGAACGCCACGAAGTCCTGTTCATGTCTTCGAACGAATGGGATATTGCAGGAGCAAAGAGCTTTGGCTTTCAGACCGCCTGGATCAACCGGGACGGGATGCCGTTGGATAAACTGGGTATGGAGCCCGACAGCATCTATCGGGACCTTACCGGTATTTTGGAATGGCAATGAACAGCATTTTCATCAAACAAAACGGCAGTGCCTTTTACAGGCCTGCCGTTTTTTTATTGGTTAATCCAAATAATACAAAGCAACAGAAATCACCAGGCTGCTGATGGAAAAAAGAAGGCCGATCTGAAGAAACGAATTTCGGTTTGGGAATTCTTTGCGGTAATCCACTCGATCAACCGAACGTTTTTCGCTTTCCCGAATGAGCTGATCCTTTTTATTTACTTTTGCAAAAAAGTTTCGGGTGCTTTTTAAAAATGCCGTAAAAAATTGGCCTTCGATCAATACCATGATGAAATAGACCATCAGCAGCAAGAGGCCCACTAAAAACAAAGCATCAAACCATCTAGCGATTGACCATTCCGTATATAGGAAGAAAGGCAACGTTAACGAACTGCCCAGTGAAATCAGAAACAAAACTCTTTTAAAATTCATACAAGTCGACCCTTTCCTTACATAAATAGAGATTACCATGTAATTTATAAATTTGAAAATTAAAACATCTTGTTGCCTATTTCCGCAATAACAATTATGATTATAAAGAATTACCAAAATAAAGAATTATCAAAAAATGGGGGTAGGGAAAATGGAGAGAAAGAGAAAAACGCAGATTTTCATGATTTTGATCGCATTCGTTTTAATCTTATCGGGGTGTAATTTCAATTCTTCGGAGAGTTCAAACGAAGAAAGCGCAGCGGAAGGGGAAGCTGGACAAGTATTGAACATTTCGACCACAGCAGATATCCCTACTTTGGATTCTACCAAAGCACATGACGGCATCGCGTTCACTGTGTTGAATAACGTCAATGAAGGGCTTTACCGCCAGGATGAAAACCATGAACCGATTGAAGCTTTAGTAACGGACCATACAGAAAATGAAGACAAGAGCGTTCACACGTTCACATTGCGCGACTCGAACTGGAGCAATGGGGAACCGGTTACTGCGCAGGATTTCGAATATGCTTGGAAACGTGTTATGAAAGACGCAAGCCCTTATAACTTCATGTTCGTAACAGCAGGGATCAAAAACGCTGAAGCGATCATGAACGAAGAAATGGACGCAGAAGAATTGGGCGTTAAAGCAATCGACGAGAAAACACTGGAAGTTACGTTGGAAGCAGCGAACCCATTGTTCCAGTCATTGATGACGTTCCCGACTTTCTTGCCACAGAACCAGAAATTTGTAGAAGAGCAGGGTGACCAATACGCACTGGAAGCGGAAAATATCCTGTTCAACGGACCATTCACATTGGTGGATTGGACACATGAGCAAGGATGGAAATACGAAAAGAACGAAGATTACTGGGATGCAGACACAGTTAAACTTGATGCTGTGAATGCTTACGTTGTGAAAGATCCGGCAGCAGGCGTCAATTTATACGAAACAAATAAAGTGGACCGCATCGTATTGAGCTCAGAAGCTGTCGACCAGAACAAGGACGACGAAAACTTCGATACGATTTTAGAGCCGGAAGTCATCTTCCTTCGTTTCAACCATAACCATCCGGTACTGGGCAATAAAAACATTCGCCAAGCAGTTAATATGGCAATCGACAAAGCAAGCTTAACGGATGTTATTTTGAAAAATGGATCGACTGCCTTGAACGGCATCGTGCCGAAAGGATTCTTCAAATCGCCAACAGGTGAAGATTTCCGTGACTTGAACGGAGACTTCAATACAGGCACGGTTGAAGAAGCCCAGAAGCTTTGGGAAACAGGGCTGAAAGAGACAGGGGCAACAGATGTAACAGTCTCCATCAACATTGCCGATTCTGAAGACCATAAAAAAGTAGCTGAGTACATTCAAGCACAATTGGAAGACAATCTTCCAGGATTCAAATTGGACATCAAAGCGGTTCCTTTCGCACAACGTCTGGAAATCGAAAAAGCGGTCGAGTATGATTTGTCTCTATCTTCATGGGGACCGGATTACAGCGACCCGATGACTTACTTGGATATGTGGTTGGAAGGCGGATCAGCTAACCGCATGGATTACAAAAATGCCGAATTGGAAGAATTGGTGGCTTCAGCAAGAACGGAAACGGATCTAGAAAAACGTTACCAGATGCTGTTGGATATCGAGAAAATCCTATTGGAAGAAGATGCAGCAATCGTGCCGCTTTACCAGGAAGGTGCTGCTGTCTTAATGAGAAGCAAAATCAAAAATCTTTTGGTGCATCCGACAGGGGCTTCATTCTCCTACAAATGGGTGACGATCGAAGAATAAAACAGGTTTACAGCTTATAGATACGAGGGTGTAGCCGATTTATGGGCGCCCTCGTATTTTTTCATCACTGAACCATCACATGGGCGCTTCCACTTTTCGTCTTGGCCAGACTCCAGCACCCAGCTCTTCGGGTCATAAGCCAACCCGGCTGTGCGGCTGAAAATACGCCGCTTTGCCGGTCTGTCTTATGTCCGTCAGAGCTACCCGGGTGCTTCCGCTTTTCGCATCAAGAAGTTAAATTCACCCTATAGAACTGAGGTGTTCGCATGAAACGTTATTTACTGCAGCGGATCGGCTTTATGCTCATTACGCTTTTCATTATTGTGACAGCTACCTTTTTCCTGATGCAGCTGTTGCCGGGTACACCGTTCACCAACCCGGAGAAATTGACCGATAGCCAATTGGCGATATTGAATGCTAAATATGGACTGGATCAGCCAGTCGCTATCCAATACATTCAGTATATCGGCAACCTGGTACAGGGCGATCTAGGTTATTCATTCCAACATGAAGGCCGGACCGTCACCAGCATGATCAGTGACCGCATCGGGCCATCAGCTTTTATCGGCTTGCAGGCATTGGTGATTGGCGCCATTATCGGACTTGTTCTAGGCATTGTTTCGGCTTTGAAGCACAACTCCCTTTTGGATTACGGGTCGGTGACATTAGCCGTTTTGGGAATGTCGATTCCATCTTTCGTTTTTGCGGCGTTGCTGCAGTATTACGTAGGCGTTAAATTGGAATGGCTGCCCGTCGCGTTATGGGAAGGGTATTCCAGTACGCTGCTGCCGTCCATCGCTTTGTCGGTGACGGTGACGGCCACGGTCGCGCGGTTTATCCGCAGTGAAATGCTCGAAGTGATCGGCCAGGATTACATCATTACGGCCAGAGCCAAGGGCTTAAAAGAAAACCAGGTCATCGTCAAGCACGTCATCCGCAATGCGCTGATTCCGGTTGTCACCATGCTTGGGCCGCTTGCTGTCTCGATCATGACGGGAACCTTGGTCATCGAAAAGATTTTCGCAGTGCCGGGGCTTGGCGAGCAGTTCACTTTATCGATCCTGGTATTGGATTACAGCGTCATCATGGGCATTACCATTTTCTACAGCGCTTTGTTCATTTTCGTTGTCTTTGTCGTGGATATCATTTACAGCTTCCTGGATCCACGCATCAACTATAAGGGGGAATCAGCATGACGAAAAACATACCACACCTTCCCCCGCATCAAGATTTGCAGGCGCAAAACCAATATGCTTACGACGAAATCCCATCGGATCTGTTTGTAAAAGCGCCGCTGGACCAACGGAAAAGCGAGGAAATTGGTACGCCGTCCGTGTCTTTCTGGAAAGAAGCATTTCAGCGTCTCATCAAAAACAAAGGCGCCATGATTTCACTCGTCATGCTCGTCTTGTTGATTGCTTTGGCGTTGATCGGTCCGAGCCTGAATGAATTCTCTTACCGGGAACAAAATTTGGCGCATTCCAATATGCCGCCGAAAGTCGAAGGGTTGGAGTGGCTCGGATTCAACGGACAGAACTCGGCAGGCGTGGATCAATATGCGGAACGGGACGTTCAGATCAATTACTGGTTCGGTACCGATGAATTCGGCCGCGATCTGTGGACCCGTGTTTGGAAAGGGACGCAGATTTCCTTGTTCATCGCTTTAGTGGCGGCTTTCCTCGATTTGGTGATCGGCGTCATTTACGGTGGCATCTCCTCATTTTATGGAGGGCGCATCGACAACGTCATGCAGCGGATCATCGAGATCCTTATGGGGATTCCGAACTTGATTGTCATCATTTTGTTTATCCTTGTGCTGGAGCCGGGCATCACATCGATTATTCTGGCGATGGTCATCACCGGCTGGGTTGGCATGGCGCGTGTGGTACGCGGCCAAGTGCTGCAGCTGAAGGGCCAGGAATTTGTTTTGGCTTCCCGTACCCTTGGCGCATCAAATCCACGGCTGATTTCGAAGCATCTTTTGCCGAATGTCATGGGACCGATCATCGTCACAGTCATGTTTACGATTCCGACCGCTATTTTCTTCGAAGCGTTCCTGAGCTTTATCGGCCTTGGATTGCAGGCGCCTCTTGCGTCGCTTGGTGTTTTGATTGAAGACGGCTATAAATCAATGCGGTATTTCCCGTATAAATTGATTTTTCCGGCCTTGGTTATCAGTATCATCATGATCTCATTCAATTTGCTTGGCGATGGTTTACGTGATGCATTAGATCCGAAAATGAGAAAATAGGGGAGGGTTCAACATGAGCGAGACCATTTTGACAGTCGACAACCTGCATGTAGCGTTTAAAACCCAAACCGGCAAATTGACGGCGGTGCGGGGTGTAAGTTTTGATTTGAAAAAAGGGGAGACGTTGGCGATTGTCGGCGAATCCGGTTCGGGCAAGTCAGTCACCGCCAAATCCATCATGCAATTGCTGCCGGCAGCCACCACAGAAGTGACTAAAGGCGATATTGTCTATAACGGCAAAAGTTTATTGAAGATGTCCAAGCGGCAAGTTACGGATTTGCGCGGATCGGAAATCTCGATGGTGTTCCAGGATCCGATGACTTCACTGAATCCGACGATGAAAGTCGGCAAACAGATCATGGAAGGCGTCCAGCGGCATGAGCAGCTGACAAAAGCGCAGGCGCGCAGCCGGGCGCTGGAAATGCTCAAGCTGGTCGGGATTCCGCAAGCGGAAAAACGGCTGGATAATTATCCTCATCAATTTTCAGGCGGCATGAGGCAGCGTGTGGTCATCGCGCTGGCGCTTGCCTGCAACCCGAAAGTGCTGATTGCGGATGAACCGACCACGGCACTCGATGTTACCATCCAGGCGCAAATTCTGGATTTGATGAAGGACCTGCAAAAGAAGACCGAGACAGCCATTATTTTGATCACGCACGATTTGGGCGTGGTCGCCAATATGGCTGACCGTGTCGCTGTCATGTATGGCGGCAAAATTGTGGAACAGGGCACACTGGATGAAATCTTCTACAATCCGCAGCATCCGTATACATTGGGCCTGCTTCAATCGATGCCCAAACTGAATGAAGACCGCTCGCAACCGCTCTTGCCGATTGCGGGTTCACCGCCTAACTTGGCGACGCTTGGAGAAGGCTGCGCATTTGCGGCCAGGTGCCCGCATACGATGGCGGTATGCCATACGTATACACCGCGTGATACAGTGACGGAAACAGGGCATTCTGTGGCTTGCTGGCTGCAGGACGATCGGGTAGCGGCATCACGTGATCTTGTGGAGACCGGAAGCCCATCATAAAAACACATTAAAAAACCAGTAAGGCCCAAATCGGCTTACTGGTTTTTAGTGTTTATATGACACTGATTTCTTCAGTTTTCAAATCGGTAATGAACATATGTCCGGGGGCATGGGTGATCATGATTTCGGGTTTGACGTGCATGGCAATCGCCTGTGGCGTCACACCGCAAGCCCAAAATACAGGAACTTCACCTTCTTTGACAGTCACGCGGTCCCCAAAATCAGGCTGGCTTAAATCACGGATGCCGATGCCTTCAGGATTGCCGATATGCACGGGAGCTCCGTGGACGCTCGGAAAACGGCTCGTCACCTGGACGGCCCGGATAACGTCTTTTTCCGGCATGGGGCGCATGCTGACTACCGTCGGCCCTTCAAAGCGTCCCGCTTTCACTGCGGGAATGGAGGTCCTGTACATCGGTACATTGCAGTTTTCTTCGTTATGGCGAATCGGAATGCCATTGTTGATCAGGGCTTCTTCAAAAGTGAAACTGCAGCCGATTAAAAACCCAACCATGTCATCTGTCCACAAGTCGGTGATCTGGTCTGTTTCTTCCGTCAGTATGCCGTCTCTGTAAATCCGGTATTTCGGAAGATCTGTCCGCAAATCAGCGGTTGGCGCTGACAACTCCGGAATAAATGAACCCGGTTCTGTTACATCGATTAACGGACAGGATTTCGGATTGCGCTGACAGAAAAGCAGGAACTCAAAAGCCATTTCTTTTGGCAGCACCGCCAGGTTGGCCTGGATAAAGCCATTAGCCAAACTGGATGTGGGCTTTTGCCATTCACCATTGCGGATCAGCTGCCGAATTTCACGAGGGGACTGTTGATTGATGATGTTCATCTCATTCCACTCCTTTATTCAAATAATGCCGGAATTCCGTTCATCAAGGTATAGATTCCCATCCACGCCATAGCGACCACGATGACGACACCGAAAACAGTCATCCATAGAGGATGCTTGTAGTCGCCGACAATCTTCGCTTTATGCGCGGCAATCAGCATAACACCAAGGGCAATCGGTAAAATCAAACCATTCAAGGATCCCACAAGCACCAATACCAGAACGGGCTGGCCGATGATGACAAAAACAGAGGTGGAGATGACAATGAAACTGATGATCAATAGACGATTGTACTTTTCCAGCACCGGACTGAATGACCGGATAAAGGATACAGATGTGTAGGCAGCTCCAACAACTGATGTGACTGCAGCCGCCCACATGACGACGCCGAAAATTTTATAGCCAACGTTGCCGGCGGCCAATTGGAAGACGGAAGCAGGCGGATTGGCAGGATCCAACGAAAGGCCTTGTGACACAACGCCGAGCACCGCCAGAAACAAAATAATGCGCATGAATGAAGCGATACCAATCGCATAAATGGAGCTTCTGGTCACTTCGGGCAAGGCTGCTCTGCCGGTCAGGCCTGCATCAATCAGCCGGTGTCCGCCTGCAAAAGTAATGTAGCCGCCGACGGTTCCGCCGACGAGCGTGACAATGGCAAAGATGTCGATGGTATCGGGCACGAAAGTTTTTGCGATCGCTTCGCCGACAGGCGGCTGTGCAGTGATCATAACGTAAACGGTCAATGCGATCATGACAAATCCAAGAATTTGAGCAAAACGGTCCATCGCCCGCCCAGCTTCTTTTACAACAAAAATGCCGATAGCGAGCAAGCCGCTTAAAACAGCCCCGACTTTCGGATCGATTCCGAACAGCACATTTGTGCCAAGCCCAGCGCCGCCGATGTTGCCGATATTAAAAGCAAGCCCGCCCATGACGACCAATAAAGCCAGGAAATAACCCAGGCCAGGCAAAACGTCGTTGGCGATATCCTGCGCCCGTTTGCCGGAGACGGCGATGATGCGCCATATATTCGTTTGGGCACCGATATCAATGATGACAGAAATTAAAATAACAAATCCGAAAGAAGCCAATAAAGTTTCCGTAAAAACTGTCGTTTGTGTCAGAAATCCAGGTCCGATGGCGGAAGTCGCCATCAGGAAAGCGGCACCCAGCAAGACGCTGGCATTGGTATTTTTCATCTTCTTCGCATTCTTCATTGAAATCCTCCTCGGCTTGTATTAAACGAATTCACTCACTTTAACAATATCAATATCGGCTCCTTTCAAAGATTTTGAAATCTGTCTGGCGAACTCGAGTGCGTTAACGCCGTCTCCGTGAATGCAGATGGTTTCTGCCTGCAGCTCGGCATCGCTGTTTTCAACCGTCGCCACTTTATTTTCCTTGACCATGCGAATGACCTGGTCGATGGCAATCTGTGGATCGGTGATCAAGGCGTTGCTCTGGGTCCGAGGCGTCAGCGAGCCGTCCGGTTGATAGGTGCGGTCTGAAAAGACTTCATTGGCTGTACGAAGTCCGATTTTCTCGCCAGCTTTAATGATTTCACTGCCGGACAGCCCGAACAGCACCAGTTCCGGATCGATTTTATAGACAGCTTCTGCAATGGCTTCTGACAAAGCCGCATCTTTTACCGCCATATTGTATAAGGCACCATGTGCTTTGACATGCTGCAACTGTCCGCCTTCGGCTTTGATAAAGCCTGATAAAGCGCCGATTTGATAAACGGTTAAGTCGTAGGCTTCCTGAGGAGACAGGGCGATATTGCGGCGGCCGAAGCCGACCAGGTCCTGCAAGCCAGGGTGGGCGCCAATACCAACATTTTTTTCGAGGGCCAATTGAACGGTTTTACGCATTGTCGAAGGGTCACCGGCGTGGAAGCCGCAAGCGATGTTCGCAGAGGTAACGTAATCAAGGATTTCCTCATCATTGCCCATCCGGTAAGCGCCAAAGCTTTCGCCCATATCACAGTTCAAATCCACTTTATAAATCATGTCCATTCCTCCCGTTTCAACTTAATCGCGGCTTTTATTTGCCGAATCGATTGTTCTTGTTCAATCCAACGCTGTTGTGCATCTGCCAGGGAAATTTCTTTGAAGCGCAATTGCTGTCCCGGCTTCAGCTGGCTGATGAGCGGCAAGTCAACAGACGCAACCTGTCCGATCTTCGGATAGCCGCCAGTCGTTTGGCGGTCTGCCAGCAGGACAATCGGATTGCCATCCACCGGTACTTGAACAGAACCGAAAGCCACCGCTTCTGAAATCAATTCCGCCGGATTTTCAAGAGCCAGATGAGGACCTTCCAACCGATAGCCCATGCGGTCAGAATTGGATGAGACGGCAAAGGCTTCTTGAAAGATCCGTTTTTTGCTGGCGCCATCGAATAAATCAAATTGCCGCCCGGCCATCATCCGGATGACGGGTTCTTCAAAATACCGGACAGGCGGCAGCAGCCAATCTGAGTCATTGTCAGCTTCCTGCAATAGTGAAGAAAGCCGTTGCCTGCTGATCTGGCCAACCGGCACTTCGTCGCCTTTTTCCAGAGAGCGCCCTTGAAACCCTCCAATCCCGGCCCGCATGTACGTAGAGCGGCTGCCCATGACTTCAGGAACATCGATGCCGCCGGCAATTGCCAAATAACAGCGGGCGCCTACGCGAGGCTCACCAAAAGTCAGGGTATTGCCTTTTTTAACGGACAGCATCCTCCACATTGGAGCAGCTTGGCCATCCAGTTTCGGGCTCAAATCGCCGCCGCATAGCGCGATGACCGTGTCTTCGATGAATTCAATTGCAGGTCCGACGAGTGTGATTTCAAGTGTGGCGGCCTGTTCTTTATTGCCGACCAGTAGATTGGCCAGGCGATGAGCATAAGGGTCCATCGCGCCGCTGGCGATGACGCCATATTTCTGAAAACCGCTCCGGCCGAGGTCTTGTACAGTGGTCTGCAAGCTGTTTTTAAGGATTTTCAGCATTCGGATCCTCCTTCCATGCGTGGTAGTCTGTTTCAGAGATTTCCCTGAAGACCACTTTGTCTCCTGCCTGCAGCAGGCTCGGAATGTCATTTTCCGGCCGGAATAACCGAAGCGGCGTTCTGCCGATCAGCCGCCAGCCGCCCGGTGTTTCAATCGGATAGACACCAGTCTGCATGCCGGCGATGCCGACTGTCCGTTCCGGGATGCGGAGTCGTGGGGAATCGCGCCTTGGGGCCGCAATTTTTTCAGACATGCCTCCGATAAAAGGAAAGCCGGGCGCAAAGCCGATCATGTGGACCGAATAACTGCCGGAAGTATGGATGTCAATGACCTCGCGCGCAGTCAAGCCATTGTGTTGTGCCACGAATTCCAGGTCGGGTCCGAATTCACCGCCATAACAGACAGGAATTTCAACGGTTCTGGATTCGACAGCCAACTCTTCCCCCAGGTGCGCCAGAAGTTCCGCCAGCTCTTCTTGTACCTTGCTGTATGTTGCTGCGCAAGGATCGTAGAAGACAGCTACCGTTATAAATGCAGGGATAAATTCAATCATCCAATTGGGTGGCCGGCTTTCCAGCAAAGTGGACAGTCTTCGTATTTTTTTTTCTGTTTCTTCATTGATTTCAGTGCCCAGTTCAATGACAATCGCCTGATCACCCAGCGGCGAAAACGAAGTATTCATCTGCTCGCCTCCTTAGACTGACTATTCTTACTTTTAGTTTAGTATAAGGCTTTTGGAAGTCGCTGGAAAGGAGAGATATGGGTTCTCTAAATAACGTATTAACTGTATCGGAAAGTATTTTAAGTGAAGTGGAAAGTATTCAGGCGGAATCAGAAAGTATTTGAAGTGAAATGGAAAGTATTTGGACTAAATCAGAAAGTATATCCACTTAACTGGAAAAATCACAGCCATCCCGCAATAAAAAAAGTTCCAAAAAAAGAAGCCGCTCAATCAAGAGGGGCTCCTTCAACAATTATTCTTCAATTTCCACTTTCTCAGTCACATCGGCACCATTAAAGAATTCTGCTGAGATTTCGGCGATTGTGCCGTCCTCCAGCATTTCTTCGATGACGCGATCCACATTCTCGGCAAGTTCGGTATTGTCTTCGTTCATCACAACACCCACTTCAGAAGGGCTGTACTTGAGGTTCGGATGGATGGTGATGTCCAGTTCCGGAAAGGCTGCAATCGCCAATGTCTGCAAATAATAATCGTTCAGAATGACATCTGTCCGTCCAATGGCGACGTCGCGGAGATAGGTTTCATTTGTCGCATTGTCATAGACAACTTCCTCAGCGCCATACTCGCGTGCGGTCTCCATGTAAACGGAAGTCGAAGCACCAGCGGCTTTTTTGCCTTCCAGGTCTTCTAAGGTTTCGATGCCGGACAAATCGTCTGAACGGACGATTGCAGTGCCATAAGAATACTTAAACGGTGTGGAGAAAAGAAAATTGTCCTTGCGGTCTTCCGTGATTTCAATGTCATTGGCTGCGATGTCGACTTGTCCGGTTTGGACAGACGTCAGCATTTCATCAAATCCTAGCTCCGTAAATTCAACTTCCAATTCAAGGCGTTCACCGATTTCTCGTGCCACTTCCACTTCGAAGCCGGTCAATTCATCCGATCCTTCTTCCCGATAGGAAGTAGGAAACAAGGTGCCTGATGTGGCAACGATCAGGCTGCCTTTTTCCTGGATTTCATCCCAAGCGGTCGTTGTTTCTTCAGGAGCTGTATCTTTGTTATTTCCACAGGCACCTAAGAACGACAAAGTCACTAGGCCGGCTATGATTGACGCATTTTTTCGGGAAAAGAATATTTTCACGGGGTCTTCCTCCTCTATTATGATTGCACCTAAAAGATAGCATTCTAAGAGGGCAGGGGCAACGGTTTAATTCACCAAATAAAAAATCAGATAATTTAGACTAATAAATTGACCAGTGTGGTCGAATGTTGTATTCTGTAGTCGACCAGAGTGGTCCAAAGAAATGAAAGAGGGCATGAACATGGAGAAATTTGAGAACCTCGACCCCAAAAAGCAACAGAAAATCCTTGATTCAGCATTGATGGAATTTGCCGAAAATGGATTTGGGCAAGCTTCAACCAACCGCATCGTCAAAAATGCCGGTATCGGAAAAGGGATGTTGTTCTACTATTTTAAAAACAAAAAGGACCTTTACGAGTACTTGGTCGACTACAGCATGAATTTCATCATCAATGAATATTTAAGCTTAGTGGATATCAATGAAAGTGATTTTATTAAACGAATGAGGGATGCGGCGCAAATAAAAATGAAAGCACAGCTGGAAAACGAGCATATCTTCAACTTTATGGGAACGTTTATGTTAACGAAAGATCTGGATCTTCCTCCACATCTTCAGAAGCGTTATGAGCATTTGCAGCAGCAGGGTTATGCATTGCTGTATGAAGGAATCGACAAAACGCTTTTCAGAAAAGATGTCGACGTTGACAAGGCATTCAATTTAATCCGTTGGGGAGTAGATGGCTACCAGCAAAATCTCCTGCAAAAGCTGCAGGGGAAAAAAATGACCGAACTGGATTTGAAGCCTTACTGGGATGAATTTTACGAATATCTCGATATTCTGAAGAAAAGCTTCTATACGAATTAGGAGGGAAACTCATGGCAGTCTTGAGAACGGTTGATCTGACGAAAAAATTCGGAGATTTTGCAGCACTGGACGGCGTGAACATTGAAGTGGGCGAAGGGGAAGTTTATGGTTTTATCGGTCCGAATGGAGCTGGGAAGTCCACCACTCTGCGTGTATTGCTCGGCATTTTAAAAGCGACTGACGGGCGTGCAGAAATTTTTGGAAAGGATTCCTGGAAAGATGCCGTGGAAATCCATAAACGCGTAGCTTATGTTCCCGGAGATATCAACTTATGGCCGAACTTGACCGGAGGCGAAGTCATCGATCTGTTCGTCAAATTGCGCGGTGGCAATAATCTGGACCGGCGAGAGGAACTGATCCGGAAATTCGACCTGGACCCGACGAAAAAATGCCGGACCTACTCAAAAGGGAACCGGCAAAAAGTGGCATTGATTGCGGCATTCTCGTCGGATGTGGATTTGTATGTTTTAGACGAACCGACTTCGGGCCTTGATCCGCTCATGGAGCGCGTGTTTCAGGAGTATGTAGTGGAAGCAAAAAAACAGGGCAAGAGCATCCTGCTGTCGAGCCACATCCTGTCGGAAGTCGAAAAACTCTGTGACAAAGTGGCGATTATCCGCGAAGGAAAAATCATCGAAACCGGAACGCTCAAAGAATTACGGCATTTGACTGGGACGATTTTGCTGGTTGAGACCAAAGAGCCGATTGTGGGGTTGGGAGAGCTTAAAGGAGTCAGTGGCATCCAGCAGAAAGATGGTGCCTTGTCTTTCCAGGTCGACACAGCAGAAGTGGATCATGTCATCCGTTACATCAGCCGTTTTGGCGTGAGCCGCATTGAAAGTTCACCGCCGACGCTGGAAGAGTTGTTTATGCGCCATTACGAGGGAACCGCTGGAGCGGTGGAATCAGGAGCAGGAGGCGAAAGGTAATGACCAGACATCTTTTTGACGGAACCGGAACCTTGATCCGTTTTGTTTTGCGGCGCGACCGTTTGCGTCTGCCCATCTGGCTGGTATCCTTTGCAGCCATTTCGGCAATTGTCGCCCTGGCTTTCGTTGGTTTGTATCAAAATGCAGAGGAAAGGCAGGCAATGGCTGAAACGATGCGCAATCCCGCTATGACTGCGATGGTCGGACCGGGATACGGATTGGACAATTATACAGTCGGAGCGATGACTGCGCATGAAATGCTGCTGATGACAGCGGTTGTTGTCGGCTTGATGAATATTTTGCTGGTCATCCGCCATACACGTACAGATGAAGAGGATGGCCGCATCGAATTGGTCCGTTCCTTGCCGGTGGGCCGATTGTCGAATCTGTCATCGACGTTGCTCGTAATGGCCGGTGCCAACATCGTGCTGGCGTTGCTGACCGCTTTTTCACTGGTTGCTTTAGGGATTGAGAGTGTCGATCTGCAAGGGTCGCTTGTCTATGGGTTTGCATTAGGTGCTGCCGGACTGGTTTTTGCCGGAGTTGCGGCTGTCTGTGCACAGTTGTCGCCGAATGCCAGAAACGCACTTGGGTTATCGATTGCCATATTGTTGCTGGCTTATATGGTCCGAGCGATTGGGGACGTCACAAACGAAACCTTGTCCTGGCTGTCGCCGCTTGGCTGGATTTTGCGGTCTGAAGCCTATGTGAATAATTATTGGTGGCCAATTTTGCTGACGTTCGCAGGAGCCTTGCTGTTGATGGCTTTGGCTCTATACTTGAACTCGATTCGTGACCTCGGTTCTGGCTTTCTGCCTTCACGGGCGGGAAAAGCCAAAGCTGCCCGATCCTTATTGAGTCCATTTGGGCTGGTATTTCGGCTTCAGCGGACTGGATTCATTGCCTGGTCAGCAGGGTTGCTATTAATCGGGGCGTCTTATGGTTCGGTTTTGGGCGATTTGGAGTCGTTTTTTGAAGACATTGACCTGATGCAGCAAATGATTGTTCAGTCGGAAGGCTTTTCACTGACAGAACAATTCATTCCGGTGCTGATGGCCGTCATGGCGATTCTCGGAACCATTCCTGTATTGATGGCGGTATTGAAACTGAAAACAGAAGAAAAAAATGACCGGCTTGAGCATATTTTAAGCCGGTCCGTTTCCAGAAATCACGTGCTGGGCAGTTACTTGACGATGGCTGTTTTGACAGGTTTTGTCATGCTTTCTTTAGCAGCACTGGGTCTTGGATTGGTCGGCAATGCCATGATGGAGGAGCAGCTTCCATTGGGGATGTTTTATGGCTCGGCGCTGGCCTATTTGCCGGCGATGTTTGCCATGGTCGGTGTGGCGGTGCTGTTGCTCGGATGGGCTCCAAATTTAACCGGTGCCGTTTGGCTGTATTTAGCTTTTTCGTTTTTTGTCATTTATCTGGGCGGCTTGTTCCAATTTCCCGAATGGGTAGGGAAGTTGACGCCGTTCGGCTATGTGTCTGAGATACCGATTGAAGAGATGAATTACCTGAACGCGGCGATGCTGACAGTTGTGGCGATTATTTTGACGGCAGTCGGCATCACCGGATTTAATCGCCGGGATATTGGAAGGTAGCCGCCAATTGAACAGCAATAAAAAGACCTCCTTTCCGATTGTGGAAAAGGGGGTCTTTACGTTTTACAAAAGCAAAAGCCAGGCAGCGACCGGTCCCAATAAAGCGCCAAATACTGCGCTTAATGTCATCGCAACAGAACTCATCGATGCTTCCTGCTGGCCGTATTCAAAGGCTTTGGCGGTCCCCATGCCATGGGCGGAAGTGCCGAGGCCGATGCCGCGGCCGATCGGCGAATCGATATGCAGCCACTTCAAGAGAGCAGGGCCGAAGATATAGCCGGTGAATCCAGCTACCATAACAAAAACTGCGGCGAGCGAAGGGATTCCGCCGAGGTTGCTGGCAACTTGCATGGCAACCGGCGTGGTCAGTGACTTCGGCAGGACGGTCAAAATCAGCTCTTCTGAAAAGCGAAAAAGCTGAGTAAACAAAATGCCGCTTGCCATGCCGACAACAACACCCGCAGCAATACCTGAAAGAATCGGCAGCATATTGTTGAAAAGCAGATCCCGTTGTTTATATAGTGGAATCGCGAGTGCGACTACTGCCGGCCCCAGCAATGTGCCGATCCAGTTGCCGCCCATCATATATGTATCGTATGGGATATTGCCCAACACTAAAATAAGGACGAGGATGGCTGTAGATGCAAGCACTGGATTCAGCAAAGTCTTTCTGTACTTTAAATATAAAATATTGGTCAGCAAATAAATACTGACCGTCAAAACCGCAAAAAAAGCAGCAGTCAGATTGAATTCCATGGTCAAGACCTCTCCTTTCGGTCAGTGCTTGCCTTGGCGGCATACTGGCTGACCCTGCCCGCAACCGCCATTGTCAGAAACGTGCTGGCAATGACGATTGGAATCAACAGCATGCCTTTGCCGGAAAACAATTCCCCGTATTCAACAACCCCGACGGTAGCCGGGATAAAGTAAAGAGATAAAAAAGCCAATAGGAAATGAGCGCCTGACTCAATCCATTCAAGCGGATAGATTTTCAGCATAAGTGCAATAAACAGCAGAAGAAAACCGATGATGCTGCCCGGCAATGGAATATTGAAAACACCTTGCAACGCTTCGCCTAATAAATAAAAACCCGTAATAACGACAAGCTGAAGAATGATTGAGATTATTTTCAAAGAGAACACCGCCCTCCAAATAGATGCAAAAAGTAAATTCGGCTCTTTCCATATTAAGTTATTTTACAGGATTCCAGTCTAAAAGCGAGAGCGGATTCGGATATCTCTTGCATTTTCAGAAAATAACAGAAAATTTTCCGTACAGTCTTTTTAACTTTGGGCAGTGGGGTATAAGAAGGGAAAAGCAGCAGTCTGTGGCAATGATGCATAAGCAGGACCTCTTGCTGGTTCTGTTATTGAAGAGAGGTGAAGTTATATGGACAGCGAAAAGAACTTGGCTGAACAGCTGGAGCAACAGGCTTTAAAAGGTCTCAACAAACAAATAAAAAGAATCCAGCAAGCTGGCCAAAGTTTATACCATTACACGAGCTTGACCAGTTTAATGGGTATGATGGAAACCAACCGTTTATGGATGAGCAAAGGGACTTTTCTGAACGACTCCAGCGAACTGGTCTATTTTTCTGGCATTTTAAAAACTGTACTGGACAAAATGGAAGTTTCGGACAAAGGGAATCTATGGGCTATGTTTATTGAACAGCTGCAGCAGGCTTTGGATCATTTTATGAAAGAAATTGAAGAAAGCGGTTTTGAAGTCTATGTTTTTTCAATGTCGCAAACAGAAGATTCATTGGCTCTTTGGTATAACTACGCAAAAGGTGATGGCTATAATATCGGCTTTTCTGCAGAGGAGCTTCTTGGGAAAATCAATCATTATTTAGTGGATGCCGGCTTATTGCATGGTCTTGTGGTCTACAGCAGGCGGGAGCAGGAAACCATCTTGGAGGATTTGCTCGTGGAAAGTTTTGAACTTATCAGCGAATATGAAGAGGAACAGATGAACTCGGTATTAGCCGATCATTTCTTTTCGGTGATGGCATCATGTGCAATCTTTTTTAAAGATGCCGCTTTCAAGAGTTAAGAGGAATACCGAATTGCAATCATCAGCCGAGGAGAACTGGACGGGAAAGTGAAATTCCGGGCACGGAATGGGGTGATTATTCCTTATATTGAGGTATCGTTTGAAGAGAAATTACCCATCAGCCATATAACGATTGGCCCTAAGAACAATATCGATATTGCCAAAAGCGGCATTGAACATTACGTAAGGAGCAAGGGTTATAACTTGGAAACCATTTCTGTCAGTAAATCTGTCGCGGCTCTCCGGTATTGAAAAGAAAACAGACTGGCGGCATGTCTCCGGAAATAGCGGAAGAGACGGTGCGAGACAATAAAAAAGAAGGGTGGAAAAACGGATATGGGACCAGAAATAAGCATTAAAAAATGAATTCAAACCGTACTTGACCTTAAAATTCCGTTTGGATCAACTAACAATTAGGGGGGGATCCCTGATTGAAATTTATCTTTCTTGCCGGCAGAGAAGCACTGGCTTGAATGAAGGCTAATAAAGTCAAAGGCAGCATCATTATTTTTTCTCATATTTATTCATTAATTACCAAAGTAGGGAACATTCACCATAGTAGCCCGAAAGGCGGCCCGAAAATGCTAACAGAAACACTGGCGTTGGAATATGCAAAGCACAGCATAAAGATTAAAAGCATCGCGTCTAGAACCATCACGATATCGGGAAAACGCACACAAGAACAGAGTGTGGATGAAAAAAGAAAAGGCGCTCCAGAAAATCACGATTAAAAAAACAGAAAACCGGAAAGTATCGCTGCAGCCGCTGCTTGGCTTGTTTCTGATAAAACTGCTTATATCACTGGAACTGCTTTATTCGTAGATGGCGACATGACATTATGCCTTTCTCAATTATTCTAACAATAATTGTACACCGCACAGGAGCATTTCAATCTGTGCGGTTTTTTATGCACGCTTAAGTATATATACTATATTGAAAAAATAACCATTTAACTCCGGATTTCGAAATAGACAGAATTTAAAAAAATCTTTGATTATAATGCTTGCATTTTAAGCTAATTGTTGTATTATTACTTTATGCAATATATCGCATACATTTTTTTAAAAGAGAATGTATTATACTAAAATTATAGATACAAGTACACGAGCCAACGGATTTAGAATTTAGGAGGAAATAGGAATGGATAGTAAATTGTCGTTTAAATCATATGCAGTTGTAGGGATGATGTTGTTTGCGCTGTTTTTTGGAGCAGGAAACTTAATCTTTCCCGCGCAGCTTGGACAATACGCAGGAACAAACGTCTGGATAGCGATATTCGGATTTCTGATTACAGGTGTCGGTCTGCCATTGCTGGGTATATTAGCGATCGGTTACTCGAAAAGTAATGACTTACAAGATCTTTCAAGCCGTGTTCACCCTGTCTATGGGTTGGTCTTTACGGCAATGCTTTACTTAACGATCGGACCCTTCTTCGCTTTGCCAAGAACAGGCGCTGTTTCATATGAAGTTGGAATTGCACCGTTTGTTGGAGAAGGAAATGCCACAATTGCTTTATTGGTCTTCTCTTTAGTCTTCTTTGCAATATCATTGCTCGTATCATTGAATCCGTCAAAAATGGTCGACAGCATCGGCAAGATCCTTTCGCCTGCGATTCTTGTGACCTTGGGTGTTTTATTGGTTACATCGTTCGTTAATCCGATGGGAGCTAAAGAAGCGCCACAGCCGGCTTATGCAAACGATGCCTTCTTTACAGGCTTCACTGAAGGCTATAACACCATGGACGCACTCGCTTCCTTGGTTTTCGGGATCATTGTCATTTCTGCAGTCCGTAAATTGGGTGTGAATTCGCCTAAAGGCGTCTTAACCGCGACTTTAAAAAGTGGGGTTGTAGCTGCTGCTCTTTTGGCCATCGTCTACACAGGAATTGCTCTGCTCGGTTCAACAAGTACGGCAACTTTAGGGCTGATGGAAACAGGGGGACCTGTTTTAAGCGGCGCTTCGGGCCATTATTTCGGTAATTTCGGTTCCAGTTTATTGGCCGTCATTATCATTCTGGCGTGTTTGACAACTGCTATCGGCTTAACTGTTGCTAACTCGGAGTTTTTCCATAAGTTGACGCCTTCCATCAGCTATAAAACGTATGTTGTGATTTTCTCTGTCTTTTCGTTAGTTGTCACTAATGCTGGGCTTTCGAATATCATCACTTATTCAATCCCGGTATTGATGTTCCTTTATCCACTGGCAATTGTCTTGATCATCCTGGCTTTCTTGTCGCCATTATTCAGACATGCTCAGTTGGTGTACGTATCGACAATCGTTGTCACATTCTTTATCAGCATTGTTGATGGATTCAAAACCCTAACTTCTTCGTTGGGAGTCGATAATCCCGCTTTGCTTCAATCAGTAATTGACTTCTATGCCGCAGTCCTGCCTCTTTACGACAAAGGGCTTGGCTGGTTCTTGCCAGCGTTGATCGTCATTGCCGTCACCACGGTAATCGCACGCAGCAAAAAAGAAGTGAAAGTTCAAGTTGCTCAAAACAACGCCTAATATCAATAACTATAGGCCGTTCCAAAAATCGGATCGGCTTCCATATAAAAAGCTGTTACAAAAGCGAAGAGGCTTTTGTAACAGCTTTTTTCAATTAATTTAAAAGCTTTTTTCGGTAGTCAATTCTTCGATGGTCCGGATCCAATTGGATTTCATCAGCTGAGTCACTTTTTCCGGATCTTTCTCTTTTAATGTCTGGATAATCTGGACATGCTCGTCATATGAGCTTTTCGTCAGCATCAGCGAGTGATGAAAAAACTGTCTTCTGACATGTGATTGGAGGCTGCCGAGCATGGTATGGATATATGGATTTTGAGCGGTGTCAACGATGATCTGGTGAAACTCCTGATCAATTTTCAAAGCTGAAAATCCATCCTGGCTGTCGATGGCTTTAATGAATCGCTCATTGGTTTCTTCCAATAAGTTGAAAATGTCTTCATCAAGATTTGGAATGGCCAATTCTGCTGCAAGTGCCTGCAGAACAGCGAGGGGAGGCAATAAGTTTTTGAGATCGTCTTTTTTCACATTCGTGACGCGTGTCGCTTTTCCGGGAAACATCTCGACAAATCCTTGAACTTCCAATAATTGAAGTGCTTCGCGGATAGGGGTACGGCTTAAACTCAATGCCTGGGCCAAGTCTGTATCAACCAACTTTTCTTCGGGCTGTAAGGTGCCATCGATGATCCACTGCTGCAATTGAAGATAAGCGCTTTCCTTCGCTGAGACGCGGACAGGCTTCGTATAATTTACGGGAATAGGCATTGCAAGCTCTCCTTTTTTACTGCAAAATTTATGACACGGAAACACGCAATGGGATTGGGAACCTCCCAATGAATGAATATCTCTTAATACCATTATACACCAATTCAGACTATCTATGAAATATTTTATGCAATATATCGGTAAATGACATCGAAATACCTCTATCCCTTCGTTTGTCAGATTTCAAATAGGGAATAAGGAGTGCAATAGCAGATATACCAATGGAAGAGGAGGAATTAGGATGCTGACGTTCATTCCGAGTCAGGATTCACAGACTATTGCTTTCAAAATTGAGGGAACAATAACCAAGGAAAATCTGCAAGAGCTGGAGCGGGAGATCAGTGAACGGTTTTCTAAAGACCAGCCCTTCAATGCTTATGCCGTGATTGGGCAAGTGAAGGTGCCGACGATCAACGCATTGATGGAAGAAGTGAAAATCGATATGAAGCGCTGGAGCCAGTACAATAAGTTGGCTGTTGTCAGCGAAAAAAATTGGCTTGTCACCATCACCGATCTTGGTGATTTGTTGCCGGGCATCGAAGCAAAGCATTTTAAAGCGAGGGAAGCCGAGCAGGCTTGGAACTGGATCAGAGCCTGATCAGCTCCACCACTAATTAGAGGAGGGGAACTATGTTATCATTTGTGCCAAGTAAAGACATAGAAACCATTGCGATTGAATTTGAAGGGGCGGCTACAAAGGAAGATGCATTGAAGATCAATAAAATCATTCAGGAAAAGTTTGCCGATAAGGGAAAGTTCAATATTTATGCCATTATAAACGAAACGGACGGCATTCCTTTCACAGGGCTTGAGCAAAGTATGCAAGTGAATATGGATGCCTGGAATCAATTCCATAAATTCGCTGTCATCAGTTCTGCGCATATGCCGGGCCATGTAGCGGAAATGGAAAACCTGCTTCCGAAACTTGAAATCAAACATTTTCAACTGGATGAAATGAACGAAGCCTGGAATTGGATTCAGGAATAGGAAAAAAGCGTTTTGCAGATTTTGTGCAAAACGCTTTTTTAGGAGGAGAAACATGACGTTATTCCTCTACATGAATCAAATCTGCTTTGACGATATGAAAAATGCTCAAAACGATTGTTTTTCCATCCATATCTTCTACAGGAAAAAGGCTCACAGCAACACCGGAAAAATGGTCTTCAAGAGGCCCTTCAATGCGGATGTTCTCCAAGTATTCCCCTGTTGTCAACAAAATATTGTAGACATGGGACTTCTGCTTCATGGCAATCCCTCCTATGCGCAGTTTTGGAAAAATCACATGGCCAGGGTGGGAATCAGGACAGCTATCGTATACACTAATTATAAAGCAAAACGGTGTTTTACAGATAGGATGAGAGACGATGAAATCGGAAATTTCAATTAAAGTAACGGATAAATACAAGGCGGAATATGCCAAAGGCTACCCCTTGATCACTAAAGAGGCCCTGGAGAATCCGGAAGCCTTGCAGAACGAGGGAAGCATTTTAAAGCTGACCGATAAGCAAGGGCGCTTTTTGGCGAAAGGCTATTACGGCCTGCAAAACAAAGGTTTTGGCTGGATTTTGACGCATGATGAAAGTGAAACCATCGATCAGGATTTCATGGAACGCAAGCTGGCGACGGCTATCGGCCGCAGGCAAGCATTCTACAGCAATCTGGAAACGACGGCTTTCCGGGTGTTCAACGGTGAAGGCGATGGGTTTGGTGGACTGATCATTGATTATTACGCCGGCTTTTATTTGCTCAGCTGGTACAGCGAAGGGGTATATACCTTCAAAGACGAGATCATTGCAGCGCTGCAGAATGTCACGGAATGCAAAGGCATTTACCAGAAAAAACGATTTGATACAAAAGGCCAGTACATCGAAGAAGACGATTTCGTGACAGGCGAGCGCGGGGAGTTCCCGATGATCGTCAAAGAAAACGGTGTGAATTTTGCTGTTTACTTGAACGATGGGGCGATGACCGGCATATTCCTGGACCAGCGGGATGTCAGAAATACCATCAGGCAGAAATATGCCAAAGGCAAGACCGTGCTTAATACGTTTTCGTATACCGGTGCTTTTTCGGTAGCGGCGTCACTTGGCGGTGCTGCTAAAACGACGAGTGTCGATTTGGCGAAAAGAAGTTCGAGCAAGACAATCGAGCAATTCAGTGTCAATGGCATTGATTTTGAGACACAGGACATCCTGGTCATGGACGTGTTCAATTATTTTAAATACGCCAAACGAAAAGAATTGAAGTTCGACGTGGTCATTTTGGATCCGCCAAGCTTTGCACGTTCAAAAAAATACACGTTCAGCACTTCCAAGGACTATACGAATTTAATGAAAGAAGCGATTGCCATTACTGAAAGAAATGGCGTCATCGTCGCTTCGACCAACAGTGCCTCTTTTGGAATGAAAAAATTCAAAGGCTTTATCGATAAAGCCTTTAAAGACCTTGGAAAGAAATACAGCATCGTTGAGGAATTCACTTTGCCAAGTGATTTCCGTGTGCAAAAGGAATTCAAAGAAGGCGATTACCTGAAAGTGCTTTTTGTGAAGTTGGGCTAAGAAGGCCAGGATGGAATTTGTGTTTGTGACGAAAATTTGCGGGTAATGCAAAACGCTTCTCCATTTCTTCCCTTAATCCCTGTACAGTCATCTGCTGCAATTCTATAATAAAAGCAGATTGTGAGGGATAGTGAATGTTTAAGAATGCGTTAGGGACATTTCGTTTCATGGGCGTGCTGGAAGGCAGCTCTTTGTTGATTCTGCTTTTCATTGCCATGCCGTTAAAATACTTTTTTGAGTTTCCGGAAGCCGTCAGTGTCATCGGACCGATCCATGGAGCTTTGTTCAGCATCTACATCTTGATGACTGTCTATATGACCTTCATCTACAGATGGCCTTTCCGTTTCTCGGTTGGTGCCGTCGCTTCAGCGTTTTTGCCGTTCGGCAATTTCATTTTAGACAAAAGGCTTGAAAATTGGCAGCAGTTGAAAATAGCGACTGTGTAATTGCTGATGTAACTCGGGCACCAAACACCTGCAGGTTTTTCCTGCAGGTGTTTTTATTTGGGGTTATCGAAAGGCGTTCAACTCCTCTATAATGAAACTATTGAAATTTACAGATTTGCATTGGAGGTCACATCATGGCGAAAGCGATAAGTTCTTCTTCTTTAGCCGGAAATCCTGTTTATCCGGTGATGTTTGCGATTGGCGGCTGCCATTTGCTGAATGATTCTTTACAGGCCGTGATTCCTGCCATGTTCCCAATACTGGAAGCGGATCTTGGTTTGACGTTTACGCAACTGGGTTTGATTGCGTTTGTGCTCAATATGGTTGCCTCTGTCCTCCAGCCGGTTGTAGGATTCATCAGTGACAAGAAACCAATGCCCTACGCGCTGCCGCTCGGCATGACGAGTTCATTTTTCGGAATTGCGGGTTTGGCGTTTGCGCCGGAATATTGGATGATTCTTGTTTCGGTCATTTTCCTGGGGTTGGGTTCGGCTGTTTTCCATCCGGAAGGTTCACGTGTTTCCTATATGGCAGCTGGCTCCAAACGCGGCTTGTCACAATCGATTTATCAGGTGGGAGGAAACTCCGGCCAGGCACTGGCCCCATTGATCAGCGCATTCATCCTGGTTCCACTCGGCCAGATAGGAGCGGCTTTGTTCCTCTTTGTTGCAGCGATCGGCATTTTTATCCTATCGAAAATCTCCATTTGGTATAAGCAGCAACTGGAGAAGGAAAAGCTGCAGAAAGTGAAGAAAGTATTATTGTCTTCATTGCCTGAGATGACCAAAAAACAAGTGGGCGTGGCGTTGGCGCTTTTGATGATCATTATTTTCGCCCGTTCATTCTACGTCACCAATATGACGAGCTTTTACATATTCCATTTGATCGAGTCTTACGGGCTGACAATCCAGCAGGGACAGCTGTATGTCTTCCTATTCCTTGGCGTCGGGGCAGCAGGCACGTTTTTCGGAGGGCCTATGGCAGACAAAATTGGACGGAAGAACGTCATTCTTCTTTCCATTTTGGTGCCGATCCCGCTGGCCGCTTTCCTGCCGTATATTCCGCTTTACGCTGTACTGATTTTCCTGGCATTGATCGGTTTTTTCATTATGTTGAGTTTTTCCGTTACGGTTGTCTACGCGCAAGAGCTTGTGCCGAGCAAAATTGGCACGATGGCTGGTTTAACGGTTGGTTTGGCCTTCGGGATGGGCGCAATCGGCGCAGTAGTCATTGGGATTTTAATGGATGCCATCGGTGTCTACGAAACAATGGTCGTCGTTTCATTCCTGCCAATCATTGGAATAGTTGGCCTATGGCTGCCGCGTGACCGGAAAATAGTCTCGGCTTCATAAAAGAGAAATTTAAATAAGGGGGATACTGTATGACGATGAAATTGCCGGAAGTGCCGACAGCAATAAGAACGGAGCGTTTGCTTTTGCGGATGCCGATGCCTGGAGATGGAAAAATTGTGAATGCAGCAATTCAGGCCTCACTTGATGACTTAAAGCCATGGCTTGGGTTTGCGCAGGCGGAACCTTCTCCGCAGGACACGGAAATCAATCAGCTGGAGGCGCACTTGAACTTTATAAAAAAGGAAGTTTTGCGTTACCTGGTTTTTGATAAAGAAACAGGGAGCTTTATCGGCTCCACTGGCTTCCATGCTATTGAATGGGATGTGCCGAAAATGGAGATCGGCTATTGGCTGGATTCGAGAGCTACTGGAAAAGGCTATATGGCAGAAGCGGTTTCTGCATTGACTGAATTGGCTTTCTCAACTTTTAAATGCAAGCGCCTTGAAATTCAATGTGACACAGAAAATCGGAAAAGCCGAGCGATTCCAGAAAAACTGGGCTTTGTACTGGAAGGTGTTTTGCACAACGATGAACGATCAGTAGACGGCAAAAGGTTAACGGATACATGCATTTACGCTAAATTCACTTAACCCAAAACGAATAGGGGCTTTAAAGATGAAGAAGAAAGACAAAAATCAAGACGCCGGTCTGAAACCATTCATTTCATTGCTGTTGTCACTGAAGATTCCAAAGCTTGCCCTGACAATTGGGTTGCTGACAAGTTTAATCACCACACTCGTGGGCCTTGTAGTACCGCTGTTGACGAAAAACCTGGTTGATGGCTTTTCCTTTGATTCGTTGAGTGTGCCGCTGATTTTCGGAATCGCTGCGGCATTTATTGTTCAAGCCGTCATCAACGGGGTTTCGATTTACTTGCTGAGTATGGTCGGACAACGTGTGGTAGCGGGCTTGAGGGAACGGATGTGGGCACAATTGATCCGTTTGCGTGTCAGCTATTTCGATCAGCACTCGAGCGGCGAAACGGTAAGCCGTGTGGTGAATGATACAGGAATCGTCCGAAATTTAATCACAGACCACTTCCCGTCCTTCATCACAGGAATTATTTCAATTATCGGGGCAGTGATTATTTTAATCATTCTGGATTGGAAAATGACCTTGGTCATGATGCTGTCGGTACCGCTGACGATTGCTGTGATGATCCCCCTAGGCCGCCAAATGGCCAAGATTTCACGGAACCTGCAGGATGAAACCGCTCAGTTTACAGGTCATGTCCAGCAGACTTTGGGAGAAATCCGTTTAATGAAATCTTCGACAGCTGAAGAAATTGAAGAAAACAAAGGGGTACAAGGCATTCAAAAGTTATTTGCTCTTGGTATGAAAGAAGCGAAAATCTATGCGTTGATAGCACCTTTGATGTACCTGGTGGTTATGGTAGTCATTGTATCGATTATCGGCTATGGCGGGATCCGTGTGGCCAATGGCGAAATGTCGACGGGATCGTTGGTGGCGTTTCTATTGTATCTCTTTCAGATTATTGTTCCGATGGCAACCTTTGCCCGGTTTTTTACAGAGCTTCAAAAAGCCAAAGGCGCTACTGAACGAATCATTGGAATTTTAGAGTTGCCTTTGGAAGAACAGCAACAGAAGCCCGCGCTGGATATTGCCGGGAAAGCGCTGCAGGTGGAAGGAATAAGTTTTGCCTATGAAAACGGGGAACAGGTTCTAGAAGATGTATCGTTTGAAGCGCAGCCAGGGGAAATGATTGCCTTTGCGGGGCCAAGCGGCGGCGGAAAAACCACTGTGTTTGGTTTGGTCGAGCGATTTTACGAACCTTCATCCGGACGCATTTCTATTGGGAATATCCCCATCAATGAAATATCAATCGCTTCCTGGCGAGATCAGATCGGCTATGTATCTCAGGAAAGTGCCATGATGGGCGGCACAATCCGGGAAAATCTCACCTATGGCCTGCCGGATTCAGAAACGATTCCAGCCGAAGAACTTTGGCGGGTGGCTCGCATGGCTTATGCGGAAGATTTTATTCGCAGCTTCGCCGACGGATTGGATACGGAAGTCGGAGAACGCGGCGTCAAGCTATCCGGCGGACAGCGCCAACGGATTGCCATCGCACGAGCGTTTCTGCGTGATCCGAAAATCCTCATGATGGATGAAGCAACGGCCAGCCTGGACAGCCAATCAGAAGGGATTGTGCAGCAGGCATTAAGCCGATTGATGGAAGGGCGAACGACCCTGGTCATCGCTCACCGGCTGTCGACGATTGTCGATGCCGACAAAATTGTGTTTATTGAAAAAGGGCGTGTGACGGGAATTGGCACTCACCGGGAACTGACCGCTTCGCACTCACTTTACCGCGAATTTGCTGAACAGCAATTAACTTGATTGAACCGCTTGACCTTGACGCAACGTCAAGGTGTATGGTGAGTTTATCAGGAGGTGGAGAAATGGAATATACCGTGCAAAAACTGGGGAACCTGGCCGGCATCAGCACAAGAACCTTACGTTATTACGATGAAATAGGGCTCTTGAAGCCGGCAAGAAAAAGCTCGTCGGGATACCGGATCTATGGGCAGCCGGAAGTGGATAAGCTGCAGCAAATCCTTTTCTACCGCGAACTTGGTCTGGAGCTGGAACAGATAAAGAACATTGTCAATAATCCGGGTTTCAACGGTTCCCGAGCTTTGGAAGAGCACCGTGAAAAACTTCTCGCCAAACGCATGCAATTGGACCTCTTGATCATCAATGTGGAAAAAACCATTTCCGCAAAAGGAGGAGAAAGCATCATGGCTGATAATGAGAAATTTGAAGGGTTTAAACAAAAGCTGGTGGATGACAACGAACAGCAATACGGCCGCGAAATACGCGATAAATACGGCGACGATGTAGTCGATCAATCCAATGCCAAAATGCTGAACATGAGTGAAGAGAAATACCAGGCGTTTACACTTCTGGAACAGCAGGTGTTGGACCGTTTAGCAGATGCAATCAAAACAGGTGACCCATCGAGTGAGCTGGCGCAGCAAACAGCTGAATTGCATCGCCAATGGCTTGAGTTTACATGGCCATCCTACAGCAAAGAAGCGCATATGGGGCTGGCGGAGATGTATGTGGCAGACGAACGGTTTGCAGCATACTATGACAAAGTGCAGCAGGGAGCCGCACAGTTCCTTAGGGATGCCATTGCTGCCTACACGGCTCAGAATCAGTGAACATCAAAACACAGCCAATCCGACGAAATCGGGTTGGCTGTGTTTTTTCGTCTAGATTTAATGAACGTGCGTAAATGTTGCCGAGTGTGCACAAAGTTGCTTTAGCGTGCACAAGTTCTATCGAGCGTGCATTAATCCAATGAAGCGTGCGCATATTTTCTCAACCGTGCATAAACCTGTAATAAGCTAGACGGGCGACTCCGCTTTTCTTGATGTCCAGCTCCAGCGCTACATGGGCGCTTCCGCTTTTCTGGTTTACAAACTATTAACAAACCTTTACACCCCTGTTATAGCTAATCCTTCTCAGCTTGGTATACTGAAACCAATTAAAGCTGCTACCGACGATTCGGTTTAAACGAAAAGGAGAGGTTTGCATGCAAGGGTCGAAAAAGAAAGCGCCGATTGTGAAAGTCATGTCATTTAACATTGCTCATGGATTAGGGATGGATGGAATAGTAGATCTGGAGAAGACCGCTGAAGTCATTGAGGATTCCTGTGCTACAATCATCGCTTTACAGGAGGTTGACCGTTATTTTTCCGACCGCAGTTCGTTTGTGGACCAAGTAGATTGGTTGAGCCAGAGATTGAATATGCATGCAGCCTATGGCGCCAACATGAATTTTGCTGCTGAAGATTCAGAGCGCCCGAATCGCCAGTACGGCAATGTGATTTTAAGTAAGTATCCGATCAAGTACGTCGAGAACCATCTGCTGACACAGGTCTATTGTCCGTTCGGCAATAACGAACAGCGGGGAATTTTAGAGACCGTCATTGAAGTAGATGGCATTTATTTAAGTGTCTTCAATACGCATTTGGCATTGAAAGACGATGAATTGGCTGTCAGTATCGATGAAATTCTGGCGATTACCGGGAAAAGCCGTTTCCCGCGCGTACTCGCTGGAGATTTCAACGCACCATCTTCAAATGTTCACATGCAAAAGCTGAACAAACAGTTTAGAGATGCTTTTCTGAAAATGAAGAGAGGGGATGCTTATACATATCCTGCTCCTTACGTGGACAAAGAGACAACAGAAGTTTTTTGGCCAGCAACGCGAATCGATTATATTTTTTCGGACAATGATGTAGAAGTCGTCCAAGTAGCGGCTATTGAAACAGCGGTTTCTGATCATTTGCCGATTGTCGCAGATATGGTTCTGGCAGATGTGAAAGTGGGCGTCAAAGGACGTAGCCAGAAAGAACGTGCCAAAGTCTAAGCGATCGCCATTGTAAATATAGACATGTAAAAAACGGAAGCCTTAGTGGAGGGCTTCCGTTTTTTGGTGGTTATAAATTTGTTTGCCGGACTGAAGTTCACGTCTGCATAATTTGACCAATAAATAAACCAGCGGCGTATCGGCAGCAGCGACTAGCCATTTAAACAGGTATTGCGTAGCAATCATCCCGAGCAATGCGCTGGTCGGCATGGTTCCGTAAAATGCAATGGTGATGAAAATAGTGGTATCCACCAATTGGCTGGTCATCGTTGAGGCGTTATTGCGTACCCATAGTTTAGACTCGCCATGACGCTGTTTCAATTTATGGAAAATGGTGACGTCTAGGTTCTGGCTGATGAAATAAGACACAAGACTGGCCAAGGTGACGCGGAAACCTGCAGAAAAAATGGTTTCAAAAGAAGCCTGGTCTGCAAAAAATGGAGCAGAAGGCAAATGGATGGCAAAGAAAATAAATGCCAATGCGCAAAGCTGCGTGACGAAACCGGCGGTGACTGTCTGCCGTGCTGCTTCTTTGCCATATACTTCTGCAATAGTATCAGTGATTGGAAACGTGAAGACATAGACGATGACGGCGGCCGGCAATACAGCCCATTCACCGATGCTGAACAATTTGACTGCTAAAATATTCGACAAGATCAATAAGCCGACAAAGGCGCCGTTCAAATAAAGCAACATGTTCGGTGCCTCCTACCGGTTGGTGATCGTTTCAGGATTCATGTCATGATTCATCATCCGGTACGATGCCATTTCTTCGTATTTTGTTCCTGGCTTTCCGTAGTTGGTGTAGGGATCGATGGATAATCCGCCACGCGGCGTGAATTTTCCCCATACTTCGATATAGCGGGGGGCCATCAATTTGATCAAATCATTCATGATGATGTTGACGACATCCTCGTGGAAATCCCCATGATTCCGGAAGCTGAATAAGTAAAGTTTCAATGATTTGCTTTCCACCAATGTTTTATCAGGGATGAAGCTCAAGTAAATGGTGGCGAAATCAGGCTGTCCCGTTTGGGGGCAAAGCGACGTGAATTCGGGACAATTAAACTTCACAAAATAATCGCGGGTATGCAGATTATCGATCGGTTCGAGAATATCCGGATCGTACTCAAATTTGTACTTGGTTTGTTGATTGCCGAGCAATGATAGATGCTCAAGTGTGTCTTCGTTTCTTCCTGCCATGAAAACGGCCTCCTTTTAGATGGCCGGCTTGAAAGAGGGCTATAAAAAACGGACAAAAGAAAAAGCCAAATCGCATGTGGATTTGGCTGAGTTTCGACAATCCATAGTTTTTTATAGAGGGTGAAATGCTATGAACCTCTCCCGTCGCCGGGTTATTTACTTTTACTAACCTATCGTATAAGACTTGCTATTCGTTGTCAAACGGCTGTTTTTGGTAAAATAGCAGCAAGACGACGGAGGCGAATGTAAGATGGGACACGATCATAGCCATAACCATTTTGAAACAGCCAGGAGCGGCAACAAAAAAGCATTGATTCTGGCGCTCGGCATCACAGCCGGCATCATGCTGCTGGAATTTTTCGGTGGCCTTTTGACCAATAGCCTGGCGTTGATTGCCGACAGTGGACATATGCTTTCGGACACTGTTTCGCTGGCGCTCAGCTTGTCCGCTATCTGGTTTTCCGGAAAAGCGGCTTCTGCTAAAAAAACCTATGGGTATTACCGCTTTGAAATCATTACCGCCTTTATCAATGGCGCAACTCTATTTATCATCGCCGGATTGATCATCTATGAAGCCATTGGACGTTTTGTTGAGCCACCTGAAGTAGAGGGCGGCTGGATGCTGATCATTGCTGCCATCGGCCTTCTGGCAAATCTATTGAGTGCGTGGGTGCTGAACCGCAACGCAGATGTCCATGGCAACTTGAACATGAAAAGTGCTTATATGCACGTTATTGGAGACGCATTGGGCTCAATCGGTGCGATAGTGGCTGGAATATTGATTCTTCTGTTTGACTGGACGGTGGCGGATCCCATCATTTCGGTAGTTGTTGCTTTACTGATTTTGCGGAGTGCTTGGGGCATTATCCGGAACAGCCTCCATATTTTGATGGAAGGAACGCCCCACACCATCGATGCCCAAGAAGTGAAGGCATTGCTTATTGAAATTGAAGGGGTTTTGGATGTCCATGATCTTCACGTTTGGACGATTACGTCGGGCATGGATTTATTTACTTGCCATATCGATGTAGCGAAAGATACTGATGAGCAGCAGGTCCTTCAGAAGGCATTGAAGCTGGTCCATGATCATTGTGGAATCGAACATGCAACTATTCAAATTGAAAAGGCGGAGTCAATGCATCATTCATTGAAAGTTTGAATCTTGTCGGCTGGCTGGTCTGAATAGCGGGTATTTGTAGTGATAGAAAACATGATTTTCTCAGCAATTTGCCTCATCTCACAGTGAGGCTCTTAGATGTTCATGGTACACTAGAGCTAAAATAGTAGGCAGAAAGGAGCGGTAAGGATGGCAGCAGGTTATGGCAATGAATTGCAGACGCAAGCTTTGCAATGGATACAAACACAGCTTGGAAACACTGCAGAAATTACGGGCGTCAAGCCGCTGACAGGCGGAACTTCTTCCATGTTGTTTGAACTGGCTGTCGAAGAAAACGGCGTTTCGCTTTCGTATGTATTGCGGCTTTTCCATAAAATAGATTGGTTGGAGAAAGAACCGGATTTAGCAAAACACGAAGCGGAAAGCCTTCAGTTTGCTGAACAAGCTGGCCATCCGGTCCCTCATTTACTTGCTTACGATGAAACGGGCGAAAAAAGCGGATTGCCGGCAGTCTTGATGACAAAAGTGCCTGGTTCTGTCATATTGCAGCCGTCTAACGATGAAAAATGGCTGGATGGCCTGGCAGCTGCTTTAGCTGAAATCCATCAAACCAAGGCAGAGGGCTTTCCTTATGAATATTTTTCCTACAATAATGCATTTTTGCTGGAAAAACCGACCTGGTCCAAGATCCAGAACGATTGGATGCGTGCTTTTTATATTGTGGCAGAAAGCCGCCCTGAAGCTCAGGAATGTTTTATTCACCGGGATTTTCATCCCGCTAATGTACTGTGGGAAAACAAAGAAATCAGCGCTATCGTAGACTGGGTAAATGCTTGCCGGGGGCCGGCGGGAATCGATGTAGGCCATTGCCGTGTCAACTTGGCGCAGCTTTACGGAATTTCAGTCGCCAATGATTTTTTGGCGGCTTACCAGAGACATGCCGGGAATTCATTTACTTATGATCCGTATTGGGACCTTTTATCGCTGATTGATACATTGGATGGATCACCAGTTGTGTATCCCGGCTGGAAAGCCTTTGGCATGAAGGGCTTGTCCGATGAATTAGTCCGCCACCGTCTGGATGATTATTTAATGAGTCTTCTCGACCGTTTCGACGATTATTGAGCTGCAGAGCGGCAGCGACCAGTTTACTTCCAGGTTTGATTTCTCCGATAAAGGCAATATATAGGATAAGTGAGTTTTTTGAGGAGGAAATCGGATGAAGGATGAACAGCTGAAGCAATTAAAAAAACAATTGGAAGAACAAGTGGCATCGCTGGAAGAGCGCGTTGAACAAGATGAAGAGTTTGAGACAACGGAACTTTCGAATTATGACAATCATCCTGCAGATAACGCCACCGACCTGTATGACCAGGAACGTGGAATGGCGTTGACGCAGTTTAAAGAGGAAGAGCTGGAAGAAGCGAAAACGGCTTTGGCAGCAATTGAAGACGGCACGTATGGCAAGTGTTCGGTATGCGGCAAAGAAATACCGTTCGAGCGGCTGGAAGCATTGCCGACCGCATTGACCTGCATCGATCATGCAGATCAGGAGGTCGATTTGGAAAGCCGTCCGCCGGAAGAAGATGTGCTGCAAGCTTCTACAGGACAGCCAGTCAAGAAAGAAGACGATGGCATCCGTGATTACCAGGACAGCTTTGAAGATGTAGAGGACTTTGGCTCCTCTGATACTCCGCAGGATCAGCCCGATGAAGATCCGCAGGATTTCTTTAAAGACGATAAATAAAATAGCGTGAATAAACCCCCTGACTTCGCGCCAGGGGGTTTATTTCCCGGGAAATAAGGGGTGATGAGGATGGCTATGGACAAATTAACCGAAGAGTTCTATGAATTGGAATGCAGCCACTTGAAGCCGGAAGTAAGAGTTTCGACAGACAAGCTCGGCGAAATACTGGACGACGAATTTTATGAATTTGGCAGTTCAGGCGGATTAATCAAACGGTCGCATTACAACGAAGACCATCCATTAAATCCGGATCCGATGGAAATAAAATCTTTTACCGTACATGAGCTGGGTCCGGCTGCTGTTTTGACTACGTATCAAATCCATAATCAAAAGACGGGAAAGTTGACCAATCGCAGTTCGGTTTGGAAAAAAAGAGAAAGTGGCTGGAAATTATTTTTCCATCAAGGAACAGTTTCAACAAACGAAGTGTTTCAATAAAGGGAAAAGAGGATATTTAGGTAACAGAACTATTTTTGGTGGAGGAGGAAACAGATATGGAACATGCCATTGTGTTATTTGATGGAGATTGCAACTTTTGTGATTCAAGCGTTCAGTTTATTATAAATCATGACCCGGCCGGTTATTATCAATTTGCTTCATTGCAAAGTGAAATTGGCCAGGAACTTTCCAAGAAGTACAAAGTGCCAGATGATGTGGATAGCGTAGTCTTGATAAAAGATGGACAGGCTTACGTGAAATCCGAAGGTGCTTTAATGATTTCCAATCATTTGACCGGCCTTTGGAAATTGGCCTATTACCTGAAACCATTCCCGCGCGCAATCCGTGATGGGGCTTATGATATCGTAGCCAAAAACCGTTACAAGGTATTCGGCAAGTTGGACAGCTGCATGTTGCCGCCGCCTCATATCCGCAAGCGATTTTTAGATAAATAAGAAAAGCGGAAGCGCCCGTGTAGCTCTGCCGGGCATAAGACAGACCAGTAAAGTGGCGTGTTTTCAGCCGCACAGCACGAAAAGTGGAAGTGCCTATCCAGCTCTGACAGGTGTAAGACGCTCTGGCGAAGCAGCATGTTTTCAGCTGCATAGCCAGAGTGGTTTACATCCCGAAGAGCTAGGCACTGCAACTGGACACGGGTTGGCTTATGACCCAAAGAGCTGGGCGCTGGAGTCTGGACAATAAGAAAAGCGCAAGCGCCCGTGTAGCTCTGCCGGGCATAAGACAGACCAGCAGAGTGGCGTGTTTTCAGCCGCACAGCTGGGTTGGCTTATGACCCAAAGAGCTGGGCGCTGAAGTCTGGACAATAAGAAAAGCGCAAGCGCCCGTGAAGCTTTAAAGAGCATAATTAAAGATACCCCGAAGCGGAGGTACTGCGCTTCGGGGTATCTTTGGGTATACGGGAATAATGGGAACAATATTAATGGAAGTTGGATATCCGCCAATATTGGCTGGCAATCGGTCCGGCCATATAGGCAAGACCTTCACTTTCAGTTAAGTGAATTCCGATCCATTCGCCATCGTCGCCGTCCTTCAAATACACTTCGTGGTTTGGTGATTGGTCGTGGATTCCAATGATGTCATATGTGCCATCCCGGTAAAAGGCAGCGGATACTTCGTAATCGATATTGGGTGACGTTGTAATGGGATTGCCGACGCTGTGTTTTAAGGTGATGGACACTTTATGGCCCGTTTCCTCTATCTTTTCCAACTCGATGCCTTCAGCAGACGCGACATCCGCTTTGCTGAACTTTTTCCGCCAATTGTATCCGATAGTCGGGCCCACATCTTTGTCGTAGGCCAATGATGACTCTTCTTCTTTCAAGTCCACGGTGAAGTTGACCTGCGTCCGGTAATGAAGGGAGTCAGGATCAAAGTCTCGCCCATCTCCTTGGAAATACGGGAAAGGAGACAATAGGTTCGGATTTTTCAATATTAGATCCGGCAGGAATGTATGATAGCGGAAATGCCAAACCGGATAAGCTTTTGGTTTTTCTTTATCAGAAAGCAAATTATCCAATGGGGCGATTATTTTGGTCAGCCAGAAATCTTCCATCGCTGCTTTATCCCGTGAGGAATTCCAGTTTAATGCACCAAAGACTTTTGCCACTGTAAACTTTTCTTTCCTAAAACTTTCTTCTGACTTGGCTACTGGACGTTTGCCGCGGATCCAGTAAGTGAACTCCTGGTCCATCGGGACTTGCCGGTCCGTGTATTGGTTTTTTTCCACCGTTTCTAAAAATATGCCATTCTGATAGATGTCGAATTCAGTAATGCCTTCAATTTCTCCCCATGCTAAAGAAATCCGGTTTTCAGAAACAATCGCCGTCAAGACAATTTCTTCAAGACGGTTGATGCTGTCTTGTTTTCGGTTTTCCGTTCCGGTATGCAACTTGATTTTATCGGTCCATTTTCCTGAAGAATCCAGTCGTTCAATGGTGTAGGTGTACAATTCGCCTTTCTTTAATCCTTCGTCCTTGAACAAATTTTGAGTGCCGGTATAAACGACTTGATCTTCTTTCTTAACGCGGCAGACGTCCTCTGTTGCTGTCCATCTGAAATAAATCATGGTATCGGATTGTTCCAACACCAGAATATCCAATTCATTTGCCATATTCCCACCTCCACATGCTATTGTTATGCATATACCCGTTTTGAAACAAAGATGAACCCATGAGAAAGCGGCCAAGATATTTGTTACACAAATTAAATATATACAAATGGGGTTTAACTGTATAATTAAGGTAGGTATTCATACATATTTGAGATAAACTGGTTTTTGTTGGATAACTTCTGAAATCCTAATCGATATAAAAAATAAATAAAAGCATTCGTTTTCCTATAGTAATAGCTTTAGAATTTAGCTCACTGCACTAGATAGATTGAATAAAACGGATGGGGGAATGAAGGTGGAAAACACTCAAAAAGAGCGTAATTTTAGTAACTTCGATGAAGCGGCGGCATACATACTTCAGTTGTTAAGCAAGCAGATCGGAATTAATTCCTTATTTATCGCGAAGAATGACGGAATCACCAATCACATCATTAAAGCACTCAACAGCGATAAGGCCTTAATTGAAGAAGGCAGTTCCATGCCGCTCCCTCATTCCTTCTGCAGTTTGAGCATCAATCACGGCCCGAAGGCTTTAGTGATTGAGGATGTTTCTGAAAATGAGCTGACACGTTCTATGGGCATTGCGGCGAATTACGGACAAGGAACGTTTGTCGGTGTTCCGGTGTATTACAACGATGGCACTGTCTACGGAACAATATGTGGACTGGACGATCAGTATTACAAGCTCTCTGAAGAGCAGCTCTATACGTTTGAAATGATGTCGACATTATTGACCTATGTACTGGAACTGGAAAAAGCGAACCACCAAATTCAGACATTAACAGCTCCGATCGTCCCAGTAACAAAAGGAGTGGCGATTGTACCGGTAATCGGCGAAATTACAGCTCCGCGTGCGCAAGTCATCATCGAGCATGTACTTGAAAAATGCAGCCACGAACCGATGGACTATTTGATCATTGATGTGTCAGGGGTTCTGCAAATCAACACTGTCGTAGGGGAATACTTGCTGAAGCTCGTGAATATTCTTAAAATAATTGGCGTGACGCCAGTTATTACAGGCATTCAGCCGTTCATGGCAATAAAAGTTCCGCATTTTGCGGCGGCGCTGAAAGGCGTTTTGATCGAAGCTAATCTTGAATCGGCCTTAAAGCAGTTAGGATTTGTTTTGATAAAAGAATGTAAAGAAAAATCAGACCTTCGTTGAGGAGGTCTGATTTTTTGGAGATAAGTTGCGCAAGTTAACTTTCTTTGTCAAAAAATACATGTTTCAATTCCCAGGAATCGCCGATTTCGAGCAAGCCAAAGGAATATTGTTCTTGTCTGCGCTTATCGGTTGGAGAACCTGGGTTGAACAAAGTAATGCCTTCAACTTCACGCATGATCGGTGTATGCGAATGCCCGAAAACGATGATATCGACGTCATCATTAGCGAAGGTATCGAATGCCTGCTTCTCTGTAGGTTTGCGGTCACTGTCGCCATGAACGACGCCGATTTTTAAATCGCCGAAAGTGAAAATCTTTTTGCGGCCGAACTTGTCGAGAATATCCCATGGATCGACATTGCCGGTGACGCCATCGATGTCTGCATAGGCTGCCAGCTCGTGATAAACATCCATCGTTTGCCAATCGCCTGCATGGATAATAAAGTCAGCTTCCTGACAAGCATCCACCAGTTTTTGCGGCAACTTCTTGGCGCGGAATGGAACATGTGTATCTGACACAATAACGATTTTCTTCATCTGAACGCCTCCAGTCTATTTCTTTCTTTCACTTTACCAAATAAACTCTCCCGCGTCGAAACCCAACCGATAGCCAGCCAGGGTTAAAATTTCAGTAAATAGGGAAGTGAATACAATAAGCCGAATTCGAAATGCTGAAGACAAACGGAGGGATAACCATGAAAAAAAGTACGACAAAAAAGTTTTTTTATACTGGAGCAGCTATGGCCAGTAGTTTTCTTTTAATGACTGTCTACAAAAAGAACAAATCTAAAAAGATCTGGGTTTACGAAGATAACGATATGAGAAACAGTGCAACGGTAGACACTGAAGAAAGCGTCAATGCCGACACGGATGATGCAGAAATCGGATTGACCCAATTGGATTCTGCCTTTCGCTCTGAATGGCAGGCGAATGGATTTCCTCAAACGCATAAAGAGCTGGCAGAATTGGAAAGTAAATAACCGTGTGGCCCCAATGCAAGTGCTGGGGCCATTTTTTGATAGAGCTTTATAAAATCTAAAACTTAAGGAGGAAGAGGGGTATGGAGAACAAAAGGAAAGTCGTTTGTTACATCGCTGAAAGCCTTGATGGCTATATCGCGACAGAAGATGATTCTCTCGAGTGGCTGTTTAAATCGGAAGTGGAGGGTGGCGGAGATGCTGGATACGCTGAGTTCATGGAAAACATCGATACGGTCATTATGGGGCGCCGAACTTATGATTGGGTAATGGAAGCTGAAAACGGCAACTATCCTTATCAGGAATTAACCAGCTATGTCTTTACTTCTTCAACTCCTCAAGAAAATTCAAACGTGATATTTACAAACCAAGAGATCCCAAGCTTTTTGGAGGACCTTAGAAAAAAACCTGGAAAAGATATATGGGTAATTGGAGGCAGCAAGCTGCTCCATGAATTCATAAAAGAGGATTTGATTGACGAATGGATTATTTCAATTGCTCCTGTATTGATTGGAAAAGGCATTCCTTTGTTTCAAACATTCGATTTTGAACTCCGTTTACTATTAAAAGAAGTAAAAATGTATGGCCAGTTTGCCCAATTGCATTATGAAAGAGCATGAGCATGGTTGAAAGGGCTGCAGCGAGCAGCCTTTTTTAGTTTCATTTTTTATGTGTAAATACCTAATATTTAGAAAAGATAATGCCTCTTTTTTTATCAAACAACAATAAACTACTACTTTTGGCTATTCTTTCACTAAATAACAAGTAGTTACGAGGGATTGAATTCTTACTATTCCAATTATATACTATTAAAAGGAATCATTTGTTGATTCCTGGAATAGAAGGGAGAGAAAGCATGAAGAAGTTAAAAGTAGCAATATTCGCCTTATTCACGATTTTATTCTTAGGTTTTTCTCAAACCTCGGCAGAAGCACATTCTCCAGACCTGCATGAAGGAGTTTCCGGACAGGACGTAACAGAACTCCAGTCCACCTTGAAAAAGTTAGGCTACTTCCAGACAACTCCAACAGGTTATTATGGATCGATAACTAAAAATGCAGTTATTCAGTTTCAGCGTGATTTCAATGTTCCGGCTACAGGATTTACTGGATCATTAACACGGGCGAAACTTTCAGATGTTGATATGATGGCGCGTGTTGTACACGGAGAAGCGCGCGGTGAAAATTACACAGGACAAGTTGCGGTAGCGGCTGTTATATTGAACCGCATCGATTCTTCGTTATTTCCCAACAGTACATACAATGTGATTTTTCAGCGTAATGCATTCACTGCCGTAAACGACGGACAGTATGGATTAAAACCGAACTCGACAGCTTACCAGGCAGTAAAAGCGGCTGTTAAGGGCTGGGATCCTTCACTTGGAGCCACTTATTATTACAATCCGAGCGGTGTTACGGACACGTGGATTTTCTCGCGTACAACCATCACCAAAATCGGAAAACATGTTTTTGCAAAATAATTTCCAGCATCGCCCTGAAAAAACAGGGCGATCTTTTTATGGTGTAAGTATAAAAGAAAAAAAGCGTTATACTTAGAAAAGGAACATTGAGAGGTGGAAGAAGAATGACAAAAGAAAATGCACAGCAATTGCCGCCAAAAACCTGCACGATCGAAAAGCTGGTAACGAACAAACGGGATGTAGAAAAAGTCTTGTCAGGTACGAAGTCTGCTACTCGCCGAAATGGCCGTTATGCCGATATCGGTGAGACTACGGTATTGAATGATAAAAAGATTATGGTGGATGACGTATATCAGCAAACGCTTGGCGAATTGACAGATGAAATGATCATCCGGGAAGGCTATGCGACGGTCGAAGAATACAAGCAATCCATCTTGTCTTTCCATCCCGGAATGCCCTGGCTTCCGGAGATGACAGTTTGGGTTCATGAGTTCCATTTGGTAGAAGAGTAAGTATCCCATGTACACATTCGTTCTCTATGCCCATATTTTAAGTGCCGTTTTGTCGATCGGCCCATTTTTTGTTTTGCTTCCTTTAGTGAAACGAATGGAGGCGGCAAGCGGCAACGTATTAGACGCGCATATCATTACGTTTAAGTCAGCTACACGGCTTGTAAAACATGCCGGACACGTGCTCGTTGCTACAGGCATCCTGCTGATTTGGCAAGGGCCGTGGCAGTGGTCGACTTCATGGATTGTGTGCACGCTGGCGGTTATGGTCGCATCGATCTTTTTCCTAGCCCGTGCCTTTACACCGATTCTTCGCCAATTCGGCGGAGGTGCAGATCACACGTTGCTGGTTAAAAAATTAAACCGCTCGTTGTGGATTTATATTTTATTGTTATTATTAATGCTCTGGTTCATGGTCGGCAAGCCGATGTTTTGGTAACGAAAAGGACGACCCCGCTCATTTAAGAGCAGTGTCGTCCTTTTTGTCAGCCTTTGACAGCGCCTGCCGTCATACCGGCAACGAAATAACGCTGCAAGAAGACATAAGCGATGACCATCGGTGCTGAAGCGATAATGACGCCTGTAAAGAGCATCGGGTAGTTGGTTGAGTATTCGCCCTGGAACTCCAGCAAAGCAAGCGGCAGGGTCTTGTAGGCGTTATCGGTGATGAACAGCAACGGATAGAGCAAGTCGTTCCAGTGCATCACAAACAGGAAAATGGCTGTAGCTGATAAGGAAGGCAGCGACAACGGAATCGCCACTTTGGTGTAGATTTTCCAGTTGCCGGCACCGTCTATGGTAGAAGCTTCAAATAATTCCCTTGGCAAGGTCTTCATGAATCCAGTCAGAATAAAGACTGCAATCGGCAACGTGGTAGCGATATTGACGAGAATGAGCCCCAGCAAACTATTGGTCAGGCTGAGATCAAGCATCAGCGAATAGAGCGGAATCATACTCACTTGTGCCGGTACCATCATGCCGAGTGTGAACAAGATGAACAAAAAATTGCCGAGCCAATTATTGAGGCGGGTGATGCCATAGGCAATCATCGAAGCAAAGAACAGCGTCAAAGACACCGAAAACAAGGTGACGATTGTGCTGTTCATAAAATAGCCGGCCATCGTCTGTTCCTGGAAAATCGCTGCATAATTCTCAAACTGAAGGCCGGACTCGGGCAACCCAAGTGGATTTCTAAAAGTTTCCTGAATCGTCTTCAAAGAAGTCAAAACGACGATCAGCAAAGGAACCAGAATCAGCAGCGCATAGATGAGTAAAGAAAATCTACGGAAGAACAAGCTGTTGTCCTCCTTTCTTAAAGCTTAGAAGATAAAACATTTACGCAGAATTTAGAAAAAGTTTCTCGGGCCATAAGCCACTCTGTTTGTGCGGCTGAAAACATGCCATTTCGCTGGTCTGTCTTATGTCCGTCAGAGCTACACGGGCGCTTCCGCTTTTCTATGTCCAGACTCCGGCAGCCAGCCCCTCGAGTCGCTTCAGTCTTACCAGCAATGGCAAAGAACGCCATTACCGGTAAGACTTCCAGCGCTTGTCGGAGGCCCCCAGGATGCGGGTCAGCTAACCGTTGCGACAGGAAGTCGCGTTCTTAGGTTAGCTTCTACTGACGGCTGCCTTCGCTTTTCTAGTAAGAAATCCTATCAGAACGCAATGCTTTAAATTGCAGGAACGTAATGATGGCGATGATGATCATGAAGATGACCGAGATCGCACTAGCGTAGCCGAATTGGTAACTTCTGAAGGCGATATCGAAAATGTAAGTAGCCACAATTTCAGTTGAATTATTAGGGCCGCCTCCGGTCATCGCAAAAACCAGGTCGAATGCTTTGAACGATTGGATGGTGGTGTAGGCCACAACAATCGTTGCAGAAGGAGCCAGCAACGGCCAAGTGACTTTGCGGAAAGTCTGCCATTTGGTGGCGCCTTCGATTTTTGCCACTTCGTAAAGTTCGTCCGGAATCGCCTGCAATCCTGCCACGAAAATGATGAGCATTTGCCCGGCGTGGAACCAAATTTGCGTAACTGCCAAGGAATAGATGGCGATATTTGAGTTGCCGAGCCAGTTTTGTGCTAGGAAATCAAGGCCGACGAGCTCCAGCGTCTGATTCAGGATGCCAAGGGAGGGGTCGTAGATGAACGACCAGATAAAGGCTACTGAAACGGACGACAGGATGGTCGGAAAGAAATACAGGGCACGCAAGAAAACCGTAGTCTTGTTATTTTTTAGGACAATCAAGGCGAATGCCAGTGCAACGAGCGTCTGGAAGACAACAACCACGAGCATGAATTTCAGGTTGTTTCCGATGGTTTTCCGGAAAATGGTATCTCCTGTAAAGGCGCGCTCGTAATTGTCGATTCCGACAAATTGGAAGCTCGAGCTTAGGCCATCCCAATCCGTAAACGAATAGAACAAGGCGCTGACTGTCGGATAAACAAAGAAAACTGCATATAGGAAAAGCCCGGGCAGAAAGAATAAGTAGATGGATTTAGAAATTTTCATCCCGTTATTCCCTGTTTTCGTCTACGAGCTGTTGTGCTTCTTCAGCAGCCGTCATCGGGTCTGCTCCACCCAGAACATTTTCGATCGAGCTGAGGACAGCCGCTTCGATTTGGGCATTGGTGATCAAGAAGCGCGGCTGGAATCGGGTTTTTCGTTCATCAATCCAATATGCAGTGTTTTTCAATACTTCAGATTCGTATTCAACATCGTTGACTGTCAGATGCTGGCCGGTTTCATTGGCATATTGGGAAGCAATTTCAGGCTGGCTTAAAAAATTGATAAACTCTTTTGCCTGTTCTTTTTTCTCCGATTTGCTGTTGACTGCCAACATGAAAGTTGCTGTATTGATGCCTTCATACACGGCTTCGCTTTCTTCCACAGTGATTGGCGCCATCAAGTCGAGCTGAAGGTCCGGGTTCAACCCAAGCAAGGCCGACATGTGATAAGAACCTGTAGCGAGCATAGCGGCTTCTTCATTGGCGACCATGGCCATCGCCGAATCCTGGCTGGTACCAAGTGCGTCCGCTTGAATATAGCCTTTTTGCTCAAGCAGCTGGAAATCTTCTAAAGTCTTGACCCACCATTCGTTGGTCAGGGATTCTTCACCGTTTTGAAGCTTTTCAAAAATATCTTCATCCGGTGCATTATTCATCATCATGCTGTTCATAAATTGGTTGGGGCCAATATCTGCTCCGGGAAACGCGATAGGTGTGATGTCGTTTTCCAAAAGAGTGTCGGCCATTTCCTGGAATTCAGTCCAGCTTTTCGGCACTTCCAAGCCAAGCTCTTCAAACATGCCTTTATTGTAAACCGGCATATTGAAAACCAGCTGATAAGGAAGGGCGAATTGGGTGCCGTCTTTTTGTCCAACGCTGATCAGTTCTTCATCGAAATTGGAGACGAACTCCTCATCGCTTAAATCTTCGAATAACCCTGCACTGGCAATAGCTTCAAATTGAGCGCCAGGGAAAGAGGTGAAGACGTCACCTGTTGAGCCGTCCTGTAATAGGCGCTGTCCCGTAGCCTGATATTGCTCGGATGGATAAATCGTCATCTCTACAGTAATATTAGGGTTTTCGTCTTCGAACTGGGCAATGATATCATCCAATACTGCTTTATCTTCGCCTCTCCAATGGATAAAGCTGATCTGGGTGCTGTCTTCGCCACTTTCATTGCTGGTATCGCTGGTGCTTTCACCTGCACATCCTGCAAGCAACAAACTTAAAGATAAAACTCCTGATGACAACAATGCATACTTTTTCATCGTCCGTTCTCCTCCCTCTATTGTGAAAGTTAAAATGCTTACTTCATTTATACCCCAATCTATCCTGTAAATACAGAATTATCTAATTAAGGGCTGTTTTTAGTTGACAAAACCGGCTGGATTGCATAAGATAGGCACAACCTTTTTTGTACGGATTGCGGTTGAAGGCGTCGGGAGCGACTCCGCCGAATTCCAGTTGAGCAGAGTATAGCAGAGCTAAATCGATGAATAAGAAAAGTAGCGCAGATCAACCTCTCAAAGAGAGCCAGTGGCAGGTGGAAACTGGCGGGGTATCTGAGTGAATGGGCTTATGAGTGATTCTTTGAACAAGCAGTAGAAGAATCCGTCTTCCCCACGTTATCGGGGTTCAAGTGAAAGCTGTGTCAGCTTTAACATGAGGTGGTACCGCGGTCAATCCGTCCTCTGCAAGGAACAATCCTGTTCCTGCAGAGGGCTTTTTTGTTTTCAATTAAGGTAAACGCATTAAAAGTGGAAGCAGGGCAATCTCGCAGTCCATAAGATTGCCTGCGCTTTTCAGAAAAGGAGACGAGCCGAGATGAGTAAAAAGATGAAGAAGAGAAAGATCAATGGAGATTCTTTGACGCCGATTGCGGTGTTTAACCGATTGGCAGGAGAACGCAAATGCCTGCTGGAAAGTTCATTGAAGACCAGTGTTACAGGACGTTATTCCTTTATTGGAGCAGATCCTTCAACCGGCTATATCGGGCAAGGCCAAATTTTGCGGGAAATCGATTTTCACACAGGTGCCGAAACCATGCACCAAGGAAAGCCACTTGAGCTGATCAAAGGACTCATGCCCCGCTATGAAGCGGAAGTGGAGGGGCTGCCATTTACCGGTGGTGCTCTCGGCTATATTGGCTATGATGCCATTCAGGTATACGAACCGATCCAGGCGCCGAAAGAAGACAGCCTGCAAATGCCGGATATCCACTTGCAGGTCTATGAAACCATTGTGGTATTCGATCATGTAAAAAACGATGTGACCATTTTATCGTTTGAAGACAAGCTGGATGAAATTGAACAGCAATTGTCGGTGCCGGAACAATCGGCATCAACCGACCAGCAATCCCTCCAATTCAATTCCGGAACCACAGACGCCCAGTTCCGAGAACAAGTGGAACGGGCAAAAGACCATATCCGCAAAGGCGATGTTTTTCAGCTGGTCTTGTCACAGCGATTGTCAGCGAGCTATAAAGGAGATGCCTTTACGCTGTACCGTACATTGCGTAAGCAAAATCCATCTCCCTATCAATTCTTCATTGAGTTTGACGGTTACGCGGTCGTCGGCGCTTCGCCTGAGAGCCTATTGACGATCCGTGGCAGCCATATGGTGACCAACCCGATTGCCGGCACCCGCAAGCGCGGAAAAACGGCAGTTGAAGATGACCGCTTGGCTGAGGAATTGGCTGGTGATGAGAAAGAACAGGCCGAACATAAAATGCTGGTGGACCTCAGCCGCAACGATGTGGGCCGGGTCGCGCAAATTGGATCTGTGGAAGTGCCGAAGTACATGGTCATCGAGAAATACCAGCATGTTATGCACCTGGTTTCAGAAGTGACAGGGGAACTTGACAGAAAAATGCATCCACTCGATGCCTTGGTATCCTGTTTGCCAGCTGGGACGGTCTCAGGAGCTCCCAAAGTCCGGGCAATGCAGTTGATCCAGGAATTCGAGGAAGAGCGCAGAGGGGTCTATGGAGGAGCAATCGGCTACTTTGGCTTTAACGGAAATTTAGATGTCGCATTGGCGATCCGCACGTTCGTGGTCAAGGATGACATGGTCCATGTCCAAGCAGGAGCGGGCATCGTCTTTGACTCGGATCCTCAGGCTGAATACGAGGAAACGCTTCATAAAGCACGTTCACTCACGGAGGTGTTCGGATGATTCTCCTCATCGATCACTACGATTCATTTACTTATAATATTTATCAAGCTGTGGCTGCCATGGGCATAGAAGTCGAAGTGGTGCGCTATGGTGTTTTGACACTTGATGAAATCAAAGCGAAAAATCCGGAAGCCATCATCTTGTCGCCGGGGCCGGGCCATCCGCTGGAATTGCCGAAATCAATCGAATTGATTCAGCAGTTGCATCGGTCACTTCCAATTTTGGGTATCTGTTTGGGCCAGCAGCTGATTGGAGCGGCGTTTGGCGGAAAGGTTGTTCAGGCGCCTTTTATCCGCCATGGCAAAGTCTCACAAGTTTCACACAACCAGCAGGGATTGTTCAGATCCATGCCGTTGCCCTTGCCGGTCATGCGCTATCATTCGCTTGTATTGGAAAAGGAAAGTTTGGCAGGTTGCCTGGAGGTCCAATCACGCGCACTTGATGACGACACAATCATGGCCGTCAAGCATCGGGATTACCCGGTATTTGGGATCCAATTCCATCCCGAGTCCATCGGCACCCCGGATGGTGTGGAATTGATGAAGGAATTTGTTGCGCAGGTACGCCAAAAAGCAACCAGTAACCGATAGCATACAAAAACCCCCAAGCGCTGCAGCTTGGGGGTTCTGTTATGTCTTCATGAGCCACATTTATAAGCGGATCAATGGCATTGTGCAGCAGCGGAACGCACCGCCTGATTTGATGATTTCAGAAAAATCAACTTCAATCACATGAAATCCGCGTGCCGTCAATTGTTTGTTGACCTGGTGGTTCTGTGGTTGGCTGAAGACTTTGCGGTCACCGATGGACAATACATTGGTGCCAAGCGCAAATTGCTCTTGTTCGTTGACCCGAATCAACGTATAACGTTCAGCGAGCATCTGGACCGTAGCCATATCGAGTGCCTCCGGGAAAATTAGAGCTTCTGTCGGCGACAAAACATTGAATACGCAATCAAGGTGCAGGTACTTCTCGTTGAAAGAAATAGGAATGACTTCGAAGTCCGGCAACTCTAGCTGCAGGTCGCGGATGGCTTTTTTGGAAGTCCGGCTGCTGACGCCCACAAACACAGTATCCCGGTCGATGATGACATCGCCGCCTTCAATGCGGTGGCCCGCCAATTGCTTGAAGCTGATTTCATGTGCTTCCATCCATTTCTGGAGTTCCTGTTCTTCTCCTTGGCGGATTTCAGAAGCCATTTCACTGATAAAGACGGCAGAGCCCAAAGTGAATCCGATATCCCGTGTAAATACCTGTTCAGGATACTTTTCGGAAGGCTCGATCAAATCCGTGTGAATGCCTTGATCCTTTAATGCCTGAATAAATGCATTATGCTGATGGAGTGCTTTATCCACGTTGATGTTTTCGTCCTTGTAACGTTTTTGGACATCATTGATGACATCTTTTATTTCCATATAGCGCGGCGGACAAAGCAGGACGTGCCGGAGCGGATCGTATTCACTTTGGCATTGTGCAGATGAATTTTCGATTATAGATGATGACATATTGGCTCCTCCAAAAAACATAGTTGTTAATCTGTATTCCTGTTTACTGGAAAATCAAAACATTTTTGCTTTAGCGTTAGGCAAAATCGTGAGAAAATAAAAGTGGTGAGGAGAGGAAGGGGATCAAGTGATGAAAATCATTCAACAAGAAGTGGCCGAAGATCGTGACTTTATCCGAAAAAAAGTCATTGAACACAATAATGCAAGTCTGCCAAAGGAAAAAACTTCTCCATTCGAACAAATAAGCTTTATCGTTCGCGATGAGTCAGAAGAAATCATTGGTGGATTGACGGCTACCGGCTTTTGGCGCCATCTGCATATCGATTTCCTTTGGGTGGACCCGGAAGTAAGAGGGCAGCGAATCGCCGCACAGCTGATGGCTAAAGCGGAGGATTATGCGCGAAGCAAAGGGCATCGCTTGATGATTGTTGATACATTGAGCTTTCAAGCTCCGGAGTTTTATAGAAAACAGGGCTTCACGGAATTTGGGGCAGTCAACGATTTCCCCGAAGGCCATAGCCACTATTTTTTCGAAAAATGGCTGGTGGAACCAACTGCCTAACAGTATGCAAAGAAAAAAACGGAAGCCCAAGGGCCTCCGTTTTCCTTATTGTTCTTGATAAAATACTTTGTCTACATTGTATTTGGCTTTTTCAGTGTTGATCAAATACGTTTCGTAGATATCGCGTTCCATTGGATCTTCAACGATCGAAATGGTGATGCGGTATACTTCTTCACGGTGATTTTTCAATGGTGATACCGAATCTTCAAAATGTTTTTTCACGCGTTGGCGAAGTTTGCGGGCTTTTCCGACAAACAACAATTCTCCGCTATGATTGAAAAATTGGATGATGCCGCCTTTATCACGTGGAATCTCGTGCAGATCGATAAAGCCGTATAGCGGTTTGATGACGGCTTCGTCTCCTGTAATTTCCTGTTTGCGCTGTGTAATCGTCACATCAGCTTTTGGTGGTTGGATATTAATCATGCTTATCACGTCCTCTATTATCGTATTGCCTATTTTAACACAAAAAAGAGCGGAAATCCATCCGCTCTTTTTTATCTGCCATTCGGGTCTTTCTTTAAATAGTGTTTAATTGGTCGCTTGCAGACTGATCGCCTTGCAGCACTTCAAATACTTTGTTGTAGGTGTTGCGGCGATCTAGGACATCGACCAATACATGGGCGACATCTGCTCGTGGAATCGATCTTCCTTCCATAGAAGAAAAGCCTTCAAGAGACACTTCGATCTTCTCGGACTTTTCTTCATCTGACAGCGCTCCGGGACGGACGATCGTATAATCCAAGTTGGTTGTCTGCAGAAGCTCATCCGCTGTGCGTTTTGCGACAAGATATGGTTTCATCGATTCACCGCCGGCGTCAGGATCGTTCGAACCCATGGACCCCAACTGGACAAAACGTTTGACGCCTTTGTCCTGTGCATATTGAGCTGCTTTGACGGAACCCCATAAATCGATGGTCAAGGTTTTGTCAGCTCCTGTTGATGGGCCGGATCCTGCCGCGAAAATGACAGCATCCACGCCTTCGAAGGCATCGCTGAAGTCTTTTTCCAAATCTCCCAGCACTACCTTGGACGCACCAAGTTCCTTCAATTTATCTATTTGTTCTTCTTTACGGACCATAGCAGTCGCTTCGTGGTTTGACTCGGCTAATTCTTTGACAATGTTGCGGCCGACTTGACCGTTTGCTCCGATTACTAGTACGTTCATTCGATATCCACTCCTTTAATTGTCTCGACTCTTTTAAAGTTCCCTTATTGGAGTACATTAAACGTTTTTTCGTCATTGAACTGTCCAAAAGGGACCAGACAAGCTAGAATAGAAGAACGGAGGTGTTACAATGCAAATTACAGATTACGTATTTCACAAAATTAATGATCCTACAGGAATTATGGTGGGTGACCGCTACGAATTTTCGTTGAATGTTGAAGTGGATGAAGATGATGAACTATATACGGAAGGCGGTTTGGAACTGCGCGTCATTATTGCTGCAGAAGAAACCGGAGCCCGCATAGCACATTATAATTTTATCGATAAACAGACAAGAAGTGCATTGGAGTTCGGACTTGAAGACGAGGAAGAGGAAGAAATCCTCGCTTATTGTTCAGAAAAACTGGCATGACGAAAAAACATCCCACTCAATTTTGAGTGGGATGTTTTTGATTAGATTTTAACTTCAACTTCAGCAGTTTCTTTCAATTCTTCAATGCGGCTGAATACCGCTTCCTGAGTTTTTTGCTCTTTCAGGGACTGGCGGATTGTCGCTTCCATTTCTTTAAAAGCAGGAGCTTCTTGTTCAGAGGTCTCGACAAAGCCGTCATAAGCTTCTCTTACCTCCTCGTCAGTAACTTCAGCTGCTTCTACTTCTTTTGCAATATATTGTTCATACAGTAATTGTTCGCGAAGCTGGCCTTCCATATCGTCCAATGTGAATCCTGTTTGCTTCAAAGCATCACCCATCGCTTCTTCCGATTCAAACTGGCCTTTAAGGTCTTCCAAGCGTTCTTCAACTGCTTTTTCATCAGCTTTATACCCTTTTTCTGCAGCATCCTGCAAGATCACTTTATTGCCCACCAATACAGCCAGTGCCTGCTCTTTTACAAGCTCGGCTGTTTCGCCCGATGTCCCGTGCCCTTGGGTTGCCAATGAAGTTTCCAGCTGGCGCGCCACACTGTTATAGACTTTTCCCAGGATTTCTTCTCCGTCGACAACAACCACAACTTCTTCTTTAGCTGGATATTCTATGGGAGATTCTCCTGGAGCCTCATCAGCCGTTTCCGGATTTTTGTTTTCTTCCGGTGCAGTTTCTTCTTTATCAGAACAGGCGCCCAATATCAGTAATAAAAGAACGGGAGCGAATGCGAATTTCATTTTCTTGAGCATGTTAAGTCTCCTTTTTCAACGTATTCTGTGTATCAGTAAACCATATTTCATTATATGGCACAAATAGTTAGTTAGCGGTGTTTAAATAATTCCGCAATTCTGTATAATGGAGAAGAGCAGCTGCCATCCCAGCGATGCGTTATAATAGCTGCAATGAAAAATCATGTACTTAAAACCCGCTAGCTACTTTAAAGTGAACCGAAAAGTGGCCAGATTTGGACATCTGGATAGTTTGTTCGGTTGATATGAAAGTGGATGGTGGTATAATTATGGGAATATATAAATAATGATGCATAACTTACATCTTTTGGAGGAATCCCCGATGACCAAATCAACTACTATTAAAGCACGTAAAACTTTAGACAAAATCCAGCCGTACTCGCCTGGAAAGCCTATTTGGGAAGTACAGAAAGAATTAGGATTGGATCGTGTCATTAAATTGGCTTCCAATGAAAATCCGCTCGGCCCTTCTCCAAAAGCAGTAGCTGCCATCCAACAGGGATTGGCGGAATTGAATCGCTATCCTGATGCGGATGCCAGCGATTTGAAAAAGGCTATTGCCAAGGAGTTCCAAGTAAATCCTCAGCAAGTCATCCCGACAAATGGAGCAGACGAATTGATCACCTTGATTTCGGAAGCATTTCTTGAAGCAGGCGATGAAGTGATCGTTCCTTCGCCATCTTTCAGCGAATACGATTTTGGGGCACACATTATGGGTGCAACCGTGATGCCGGTGGAATTTTCGAAAGGCTTCGAGTTCGATGTGGATGCAATGATTGCAGCTGTGACGGATAAGACCAAAATCATCTATGTTTGCACACCGAATAACCCGACAGGCACGTATATGTCCAAAGCAGATCTGGATAAATTGGTGGAAGCGATTGATGATGTATTAGTGGTCATTGATGCGGCTTACAGCCATTTTGCAGATGCTGTAGATTACACGAACGGCATCGAATACATAAATGCGGGCTACCCGGTGCTGACCCTGCAAACTTTCTCGAAAATTTATGGCATTGCCGGAGTGCGTGTCGGATTCGGGATTGCTTCCGAATCCATCATCCAGTCGATTTTAAAAGTGAAAGAGCCGTTTAACGTCAACACATTGGCTCAAATTGCAGCAACTGCTGCCATTGAAGACACGGAACATGTAACGACTTCACAGAATGCCAATAAAGCTGGCCGTGAACAATTGTACAAAGCCTTCAATGAATTAGGATTGCCGTATATCGAAAGCATGGCCAACTTTGTATTGGTGCAAATCGGTGAAAACGGTGAAAAACTCTACAAAGAGCTGATGGCGAAAGGTGTTATTGTCCGCCACGGAAAAATTTGGGGACTGCCTGATTACGTAAGGGTTTCTGTTGGAACGCAGGAAGAAAACCAATTCTTTATCGATACCTTAACAAGCTTAGTCGCTAAACAAGCTTAAAAAGGGGCTGTCCCATAAGTCTCTAAAATAAAACAGCCGGAGAGAAAGGCTTTCTCTCCGGCTGTTTTTTTGATGGGGGAATACGTTTTCTCAGAGCAGTTGGCTGATGAGAATGGAGGCGGCGACTCCAGCGGCAGAAGCCGTGCCCGCGGAACGCGTCCGCCGCAATGGACATCAGCCGGGTCTTTTGGGACAGCCCCTGTTTGTGGACAAACTCTAAATGATGGAAACGCGTGTTTAAGGAAGAGGATAAACGGGAATTTTTGGAGAAAATGACAGTAAGGGATGGATGCTATGCTTTATGATTGCGCAATAATAGGAGGGGGTCCTGCGGGGCTGAATGCAGCATTGGTACTAGGGAGATCCAGAAGAAAGACTTTGCTTTTTGATGATGACAACGGACGCAATCTGGTGACTCGGGAGTCGCACGGCTTTATTACACGGGATGGAATTGAGCCGGAAGAATTCAAGCGCCTTGGCCGAAAAGACATTGCCAAATACGATTGCGTTGAAATCAAAGAGCAGCGCATAGTGAGCGTTAACCGAATAACCGAAACCCATTATGAATTGGTTACAGAGAATGGAGATATATTTCACAGCATCAAGATCATCATTGCAGCCGGTTTGAAAGAAGAGCAGCCGAATATACCGGATATAGAGAAATTTTATGGCACCAGTTTATTCAGCTGCCCGTACTGCGATGGATGGGATCTGCGCGATCAGCCGCTTGCCGTGATTGCGGATAAGCAAGTATTCGAATTGGCTAAAAAAATTTATACCTGGAGCCGGGACCTGATCGTCTTTACAAATGGAGAAGGGCGATTGGAAGAAGAAGACAAGCAAAAATTGCTTCGGAAAGGAATAAAAGTAGTGGAAGACATCATTGATGGACTGGAAGGCGATAATGGACAGTTACGCAGCGTCAGGCTTGAAGACGGTACATTGATTGATCGAGTGGGGGGATTTGTCACACCTTTATGGAGCCATGCTACTCCATTTGCAAAGGAGCTGGGCTGCAAGCTAAGTGAACATGGCGGCATCTTAACGGATGGCTATGGGCGTACAAATGTCTGGAACGTTTACGCAGCTGGAGATGCCTCTTTAATCGTTCCTTCCCAGCTGGTGATTGCAGCGGGTGAGGGAAGTGCAGCTGCTATTGGTGTGAATGGAGATTTAGTGAACGAGTATTTCGAGAAAGAACAATAAGTTTATGAGGTTTTAAAGAACTTTTTGAAGACTAAGTACTGCACCATAAAAAGAGCCAGTGCAGTCAGGCACAAGTTCATATAATACCATAGGCCGTCCCCAAAGAAATCCAATGGTGATGCAGTTGTTGGACGCTGCATCAAATAAAGGTAATTGGAGTCGGTTAACGGATTGATGTAGAAGCCGATAAATGCTGCATAAACAAGAAGCAGAGCATAGACGGAAAAGACAGAGCGTAAGTGAATAGCAGCAGGATTGGATAATGCCAGAAACAAGCAAGCCCAAGGGATAGCCGTATGGTGGACAAAGAACTTCCAAAAGCGGAAATGTTGATAATCATAAGGCAGTTCAGGAGTGATTAAAGCTAAGAAGGCTGGAAGGAAACCGAGATAAAATGAGAGCTGTATCCATAAAGGCCGCATGGTCAACAAACCGATCATGGCTGTGATGGAAGCGATCCCGCACAAATGCAAAGGCATTTGTCCGCTGAAACTCCAGACGCCATTGGTGATTGCCCAATAATGGTAAGAGAATTCAGATGCCAAAAGAAGGGCCAGCAATACCCACCGCAGTGATTGAAACAGCCGTTTTTTTTCTCTTAACAAGGCTCTGGCAGAAACGAGTGTAACCAGCCCAATAGCAGCAATCGCTAATGCCAGCAGGTGGCTCAGGGAAAACGGTACAAAAGAATAGACGGATGTCGCGCCAAACCAAGTTTCCATAGTAGCCCTCCTGGATAGAGAAATTATTTTGCGAATAGTTTAGCATGCTGCTGGCCAACTGGTCCATTTTCTTAAGGACAAATAACCGTATGTTTTGCTTAAAACCCTCTCTATACGATAAACTTCAAGAAAAGGATCTGTAGGAGGAATGCCGGCTTGGACCAAACAAATTTATTGTCGTCCATCACTTACATCGACACGGAGCGCTCTATTGAGGCTGGCGAAATGAAAATCATCGAAACTGAATGCAATATCCATTTGTACGAAGATATACTGGTGACTTCTGCGACGAAATTTCAAGTTTCGAATGTATGGGACATTTCCTATAAATCATTTTCTGCTGAGACCAACTTACTGTATCTGCATACGCATCGGGGGGTCCTGACTTATAAAGTCTATACAGACCCGGATAAATTCGTGAAGACGTTTAAAAAACTGAAAAACGAGAATTACTAAAGAAGACAGGTTTTTCCTGTCTTCTTTTTCAACCTCAGAATGCTGAACAAAAGTATGGCTAGTTCTAGAGGAAGGGAGAAAAGAAAATGGAGGACACGATTAACATTGCGGATCAGTGGACGGATAAAGTAAATCAAAGAGACATTAATGGCGTACTGGACGTCTCAGATCCCCATATCGAATTGATTGGCCCAAGAGGCATCGCAGAAGGGCATGACATTTTGCGGCAATGGATCACGGAGTCCGGCATCAAGCTGGAAACTCAAGGGCATTATGCCAAAGGAAACGAAGTAATCTCCGTTCAGAGAGCGACCTGGGAAAACCAGAATGGCCACGTTACAATTTACACGTTCATGGAAATCAAAAACGGTAAAGTGCATCGTCTGGGCAGATACGACACCCTTGATGATGCATTGGGGCAATGCCAGTTGAATGAAGAAGATAAAATTAACTAATGGAAAGGACGGGGAATTTCCCCGTCCTTTTTTTAATATAAAATTCTTGCTAAAAAAATGGCGAAGGAAAGGGCATGGGAGCTAATTGGCAGATAAGGAATGCTGATTTACAAGCTGTCGGAAATGATCTGTCTGCTTAAAATTTGGCGGCAGCCAACGGAATTGATTTTTAAGTTTTCGGACTATTAAATAAAATTTTCTGAAAAACCATTGATTTTTCAAAAAAATTGAATTATACTTTCCTCAAACCACTTACTAAACCGGTTTAGTGCGAGGAGATACAATGAAAAAAATAACAATGCAAGACGTAGCTTTAAAAGCGGGAGTGTCTAAAAGCACTGTTTCCCAGTATATAAATAATCGTTTTGAGTTTATGGGGGCGTCGACAAAACTACGAGTTGAAGCCGCTATCAAAGACTTAGGTTATATTCCAAATCAGGTAGCGAAAAGTTTGAAACAGAAAAAAACCGGAACTATCGGAGTGATCGTAGCAAACATTCTGCACACGTTCTCAACTGAAATTATTCGCGCCATTGAAGACGAATGCGAAAGGAATGGATTTCACCTTTTCGTCTGTAATGCCGACGATCAGCCGGAAAAGGAACGGGCTTATATCGACATGCTGGTGGCAAAGCAAGTGGACGGCTTGATTATTTTTCCGACCAACGGCAATTACGATTATTACAAGCAATTAAAAAATGCAGAGTTCCCCATTGTCTTCGTCGACAGAATGATCAACGAAGCGATTTTTCCGACCTTGTTGCTCGATAATGAAAGCGCTTCAAGAATCGCTGTAGACCAATTGGTCAAAAAAGGGAAGAAGAAAGTAGGTTTGGTTTCCACTTCCATCACACAACATGTAACACCGCGGATTGAACGCATCAACGGGTACAAAAAAGCGATGGCAGAGTACGGACTCGAAATTGAAGAAGACTGGATTATCGCACAAGATAAACAGGAAATCGGCAATCGGCTCCAGCATTTGTGGGATTCCGCTAATCGGCCTGAAGCATTTTTTGCGACTAACGATTTGGCTTTGATTGAATTGCTGAAATTCATCAAGAAAAATGGACTGTCTATTCCAGCGGATATCGGTGTGATTGCTATCGATGATTCACCGTTTCTGGCAATTGCAACGCCGCCGATTTCTGTTATCAGGCAGCCGACTTTTGAAATTGGGCAAGATGCTGCACACACCCTTCTCGAATTGATTGGCAGCAAAGATTTTAAAGAAGAATATGAAGAGCGGCGTTATCTTCCAATTTTGGTTGAAAGAGAATCTGTATAAATTAAGGGAGGTGAGAGTTTGCCTAAAGAATTTGGCGTATTAACAATTGGGGATGCCATGATTACCATGAATCCTTCTAGCACAGGGCCGATGAAATACGTAACACAGTTTGAACGCAAGGTCGGCGGTGCTGAAATGAACTTTGCAATTGGCTGTGCGCGATTGGGGCTTAACAGCAAGTGGATCAGCAGGTTAGGCAAAGATGAATTCGGCCGGGTGATTTATAATTTTGCTCGCGGCGAAGGCGTTGATGTTTCGTCAGTGGATTTTGTAGAAGGCATACCGACATCAGTGAACTTTAAAGAAATTCATGCTGATGGATCGGGGAAAACATTTTATTACAGAGACCCTTCTCCCATTTCGTTTCTTTCAGAAGAAGACATCACGGAAGAATTATTCGAAGGCATCCACGTAGTTCATTTAACGGGGGTTTACTTAGCTCTCAGAGAACAGAATATGGCAATAGCCCAAAAAATTCTGGCTATCGCGAAACGAAAAGATATCCTCGTTTCTTTTGATCCCAATATCCGTTTGAAACTATGGACCATCGAGAAAGCGCGTGAAGCTTACGAAACCATTTTCTCGGACGTGGATATCCTGCTGACAGGGCTGGATGAAATCCAGATGATTTCAAACAAACAAACACTGGAAGAGTTAGTCGAGTATGCAGAGCGCTTTAAGATCCGGGATTTTGTCATTAAAGACGGAGATAAAGGATCGATGCTCTACAGAGAAGGGCGATGGATTAAAGCACCTGGATTTTCTGTAACACCTGTCGATACGGTAGGAGCAGGAGATGGCTTTGATGCAGGTTATATATACGGAACGCTGAATCAGTTCGACGAAGAATCCTTATTGCGCTTTGCCAATGGAGTTGGAGCTCTCGTCACTACAGTCACTGGAGATAATGAAGGCTTGCCGTATTTGGAGGAAGTCGAAAACTTAATCGGCAATATAAAATCCGTAGAACGATAGGAGGAAGTCCATGGCAACTGTAACGGTGGCTTTTACAGAAGTCCAACAGTTAATCGAAGAAAAACTTGTAAGTGCAGGCGTCAGTGAAGAACAAGCTGCCAAAATTGCTGCCATTCTTATCCACGCGGATTTGCGTGGCGTGAATTCGCATGGGGCATTGCGAACAGAACATTACATGAAACGGCTCAAGGCCGGCGGAATTAATCCAACACCCGATATTTCATTCAACAAGACTGGTCCAGTGACGGGTGTGGTTAATGGAGACGATGGTTTTGGGCATGTTGTGGCAGATATCGCCATGGACCATGCCATCGAGATGGCGAAAGAAAACGGAGTGGGCATGGTGACAGCCATGAACAGCAGCCATTGCGGAGCGCTCAGCTATTTTGTCCAAGAAGCGACTGAACAGCAGCTGATTGGCATCGCAATGACGCATACCGATAAAATTGTCGTCCCATTCGGAGGAAGAGAATCTTTCCTCGGAACGAACCCAATTGCATACGGTGTTCCCGCCAAAACTGAGAAACCATTCATTTTGGATATGGCCACATCAAATGTTGCTTTAGGGAAGATTCTTCAGCACAAAGAGGAAGGCAAGGCTATTCCGGAAGGCTGGGGAGTGGATAAAAATGGAGCAACGGTGACCGATCCTGCTGAAGTGGTTTCTTTGATGCCATTCGGGGGTCCGAAAGGCTCTGGTTTATCGATGATTGTAGATATTTTTTCTGGTCTGCTGGCAGGCATGGCATTTGGGCCTCATATTAATCCGATGTATGAGGAGTTGGAAAAGAAACGGAAATTGGGCCACTATTTCTGTGCAATCAATCCTTCTTTCTTTACAGATTCCGAAATCTTTTTGGAGCAGATGGATAAAATGATCCAAGAGATTCGAGAAGTTCCGGCTGCTGAAGGTTTCAGCCGTGTCCTGGTTCCGGGAGAAATTGAACAGGAAAACGAAGAGCGTAATCGGAAACAGGGAGTTCAGATTGCGGCAACTACTTATGAGTATTTGAAAAACCAATAAAAAACAAAGGGGAGAATAGAAATGAAAAAGAAATGGTTAACAGGTGTATTTGCATCGGTACTGGTATTGGGAGCTTGTGGATCAAATGATGGGGCAGAAGAAGGCGGCGGTTCGGGCGATACAATCGAGTGGAGATTCGGCCATTTAGCTGATGAAAATCACATCTGGCATCAAACCGCTTTGAAATTTGAAGAACTGGTGGAAGCAAATTCCGACGGCCAAATGGAAATCACTATTTATCCCAATAACTCACTTGGCGGCGAAACAGACACAATTAACTCTATTCAAGCTGGAACAGCTGACATGGTTATTTCAGGGGAAACTTTGCAAAACTGGGCTCCTAATGCCGCATTGATGGCAGTTCCTTACGCGTTCCGCGATCTGGATCATGTGAAGTCAGTGGTTGAAGGGGACATCGGTGAACAAATCAAACAAGAAATCAGTGATGAAGCAGGATTGACGGCTCTTTACTACCATACACGCGCTCCACGTAATTTAACATCAAACGAGCCAATTACTTCTCCTGATGACTTGAGCGGATTCAGCATGCGTGTGCCAAACGTTCCTTTGTTCCTGGATGTATGGCAGGCTGCTGGCGCTTCTCCTCAAGTAATGGATTTCAATGAAGTCTTTACAGGCTTGCAGCAAGGGGTAATCGATGGCCAGGAAAACCCGGTTGATTTGATTCAAAGTGGTGGATTGGCTGAAGTACAGGATTACGTAAACCGCACTGAACATGTCTATTCTTGGATCTACATCCTAGTAGGCAACGAGCAGTATAATGCATTGTCTGATGACTTGAAAAAAGTGGTTCAAGATGCTGCTGCAGAAGCTCAGGCTATGGGTGAAGAATTGTATGAAACTGAAATTTCGACAATTGAGCAGGAATTGACAGATGCCGGCATGGAATTTGTTGATGTCGATCAGGATGCTTTCCGCGAAGCCATGACACCGGCTGTCGAAGCTTCATTGTCTCCGGAGCAATTGGAATTGTACGAACAGATCCTTGCAGTTGAATAATATATAAGCATGGCATGTTTGGCTGTAATGGCCAAATATGCCTTTCCATTAGGGAAGGAATGAATTCAGATGACAAATTTCCGGAAATTAATTGACGCCACACTCGCCTTTTTGACAGTGCTCAGCTTTGCTGGCGTTATCATTATTGTCACCATCCAGATTATTTCACGTTTTGCACCGTTTTCCTTCATCTGGACCGAAGAGCTGACGCGCTACCTTTTCTTATACGGCATTGCTTTCGGTGCCCCCTTGGCTTTAATGAGAAATGAATTTATCAATGTGGATATGATTCTCAACAGAATGCCCGATAACTTTCGGAGATACTACGAAATCGTCATATATTTGGCCATCATCTTATTAAGTCTGGTAATGGTCGTTCAAGGATATAGTTTTACATTGTTAGGGGATAATCAACGATCGGCAACTATGCCTTTTCAAATGTCAGTTGTGCATGCTTCTCTATTGATCATGAGTGTATTCCTGGTGTTTTATGCAGTTTTGAAAATTATCGATTTGATCAAAAATAAACAGGATTACAGCCAGAACTTTGGAGAGGATGATTTCTAATGGCTACTTTACTTTTTGTATCCTTCATCGCATTAATTTTTCTGGGAGTTCCAGTGGCTTTTAGTCTTGGACTGGCTTCCTTTATCTATCTGATGTTGGCAGGTATCCCTCTCAACATCATTCCTCAACGGATGTTTGGAGGACTCAACTCATTTGTTCTGCTTTGTATTCCAGGATTTATCCTGGCAGGCAACTTAATGAATGCGGGCGGCATAACCAATCGGATCATCAAGTTCGCCAACGACCTTTTTGGGCATATCCGTGGCGGTTTGGGACTTGCCAACGTCGGGGCTTCAATGGGCTTTGCAGGGATCTCGGGAACAGCACTTGCGGATACCGCAAGTATCGGTTCTATTCTAATACCTGCGATGAAAAAAGAAGGATACGGAGCAGGATTTTCCGCTGCTGTAACAGCTTCTTCTTCTACTGTGGGCCCTATTATTCCGCCTTCTTTGCCTATGATCATCGTAGGTACATTAGCTTCTCTATCCATTGGCGATCTATTTTTAGCTGGTGCACTTCCGGGCATTCTATTGGGGCTGGGGTTAATGATTCCGACGTATATTATTTCAGTAAAGCGGAACTATCCGAAAGGTGACCGTCAATCTATTAAAACCATTTGGAAAAGCTTCACTGGTGCTTTTTGGGCATTGCTGATGACATTCATCATTCTTTACGGAATTTTAGGCGGTTTCTTTACGCCGACAGAAGCTTCAATTATTGCTGTTCTTTATGCCTTTGTCATTGGTATTTTTGTCTATAAAGAATTGCCGATTAAAAAAATACCGGAAATTATGCTTTCTTCCATGACGGCGACAGCATCCATCATGTTGCTTGTCGGATTTGCCAACTTGTTTGGCTGGATTATGGTGCGCGAACAGATTCCGCAGCTGGTCGCGGAATCGATTCTTGGCATTTCAACGAATGCCATCATCGTTATTTTATTGATTAATTTGCTGTTGCTTTTTGTAGGTACGTTTATGGAAACAATTGCGGCATTGGTCATCCTATTCCCTGTGTTATTGCCGGTCGCACTGACAGTCGGAATGGATCCAATCCAATTTGGTGTCATGATGGTATTGAACTTGGTAATTGGCTTGGTGACGCCACCTGTAGGCGTCTGTCTCTTCGTCGCTTCCCAGATCGGGAAGGTATCCATTGGGAAAACAGCAAGGGAATTGGTGCCTTTCCTCGGAGTCAGTTTAGTCGTGCTTATGCTGGTCGCTTTTGTACCGCAAATTACATTGTTCTTACCAAGTCTATTTGAATAGGTGGTTGTTAAAATGAAAGCAGTACAAGTTCCAGAAGCTCATAACATGCAAATTATCGATCAGGAAACCCCGAAAATTCAGAACAGCGACGAGGTATTGGTTAAAGTGAAACGCGTAGGAATTTGCGGCTCTGATATGCATATTTACCATGGAACAAACCCTTTGGCCACCTACCCCCGTGTCGTTGGACATGAAGTGGCCGGCGAAGTGGTCAAAGTGGGAAGTTCTGTGGAAACGCTGGAAATTGGAGATCACGTAGTCATAGAGCCGATCAATTACTGCGGTGAATGTTACGCTTGCCGAAAAGGCCGTCCGAATGTTTGTGAAAAATTATCGGTTTTTGGTGTTCATGAAGATGGAGGCATGCGCGAATTTATAGTGTTGCCTGAAAAGCAGCTCCATGCCGTCGATAAAGAGTTGGCCTGGGATGAAACGGTCCTGGCAGAGCCCTATACAATCGGCGCGCAAGCGGTATGGCGTGGAGGGGTTGAAAAAGGGGATACGGTTCTGATTCAGGGCTGTGGGCCTATCGGCATCTGTATTTTGAAATTGGCTAAAGTCGCAGGAGCCACAGTTTACATGACAGATCTGAGTGAAGAACGAATGGCTTTTGCGAAGGAAAGCGGTGCTGACGAAGTCATCAATGCGGGCACTGAATCCGTCAAAGAGCGCGTACTTGAGCTTACGTCGAACGAGGGGGCCAATGTCGTCATCGATGCGGTATGCCTGCCTGCTACTGTTGAACTTAGCATCGACCTTGTTTCGCCTGCAGGCAATGTCGTTATTCTGGGGTTTGATGAGCGGCCATCGGCAATTCCGCAATTGCCGATTACCAAAAAGGAAATCACCATTGTCGGTTCAAGACTGCAAACGAATCAGTTTGGAAAAGTGGTAAGCCTCTTGAACAGTGGAAAACTAACGTCGGGTGGTTTAATTACGCATAAGTTCTCATTGGACGAGGTACAGGAAGCATTTACATTTGTTGAAAATAATCCGGACAAAGTGAGAAAAGCATTAATTGTCTTTGAATGAGGAGAGTTGCAGATGATTCCAAAAATGGAAGTATATCAACAAATACTGGATGCTAAAATCGTTGCTGTAATACGCGGCAAGGACGCAGAGGAAGCGATAGCTGTGGCTGAAGCTGCAGTGGCTGGTGGCTTAACGGCCATCGAATTGACCTACACGACACCGAATGTTTCACGGGTCTTCGAAAAACTGGCGGGTTCGCAGGCGCTTATTGGCGCAGGAACGGTTCTTGATGCAGAGACCGCTCGCCATGCGTTGCTGCACGGTGCTGAATTTGTCGTCAGTCCAAGCTTTAATTCGGAAATTGCCAAAGTCTGCAATCGCTACAATGTGCCGTATTTGCCGGGTTGCATGACGATCAAAGAGATGGTCGAGGCGACTGAGTGGGGCTGTGACATCCTGAAGCTGTTTCCAGCCAACGGATTCGAACCTTCCTTTATTGGTTCGGTCAACGGACCATTGCCGAAAGTGCGCATCATGCCAACAGGCGGCATCAATATTAAGAACATGAACGCCTGGCTGGATGCCGGAGCTGTAGCAGTCGGCATCGGTACTGATTTAACGAAAGCGCACCGTTCATCTGGAGAACAAGGCGTTACTCAATTGGTTGAGGACTATCTCAAAGAATTGGCTTAAAGAAGGAGGGCTCTTATGAATATCACATTTCGCTGGTATGGCCGCGGCAATGATAGCGTGCAATTAGAACAAATCAAGCAGATTCCAGGAACCAAAGGAATTGTTTGGGCGCTTCACCACAAGCCGGCTGGAGAAGTTTGGACAAAGGAAGAAATCGATTCAGAAGTTGAGTATATTAAATCTTATGGTTTCCATGCTGACGTGGTAGAAAGTGTCAATGTCCATGAATCCATTAAATTGGGCAATGAAGAGCGCGATCAGTATATTGAAAACTACAAAGAGACAATCCGCAATTTAGGGGAAGCCGGCGTCAAAGTAATCTGTTATAACTTCATGCCGATATTCGACTGGACACGTACTTCTTTGTACCATCCCCTTCCGGATGGTTCCACTGCCTTATTCTTTGAAAAGGAGAAGATTGAATCCCTAGAGCCTGCGGAACTGATTGAAACGGTAGCGTCTGCTTCTGATTTGACACTCCCTGGATGGGAACCGGAGAAGATGGCGCGCATTCAGGAACTTTTTGCGGCATACGAAGGCATGGATGAAGAACAGCTATGGGGAAATCTTACTTATTTCCTTCAGGCCATTTTGCCGACCGCAGAAGCGAGTGGTATCCAAATGGCGATCCATCCGGACGATCCACCTTGGTCCATATTCGGTTTGCCGCGCATCATGACAGGCGAAGAGAGCTGGGAGCGTCTAATTTCAATCTCGAATTCGCCATCCAACGGCATTACGTTCTGCACAGGTTCGATGGGAGCTAACCCCGAAAACGATATGGTGGATCTGGCTTCAAAATATGCCAAGCATTCACCGTTTGCCCATCTGCGCAATGTGAAGATTTTCGAGAACGGGGACTTTATCGAAACCTCCCATTATACACAGGACGGTTCAATCGACTTGAACGGTGTAGTCCGTGAATTTTCAAAACAAAACTATTCGGGGTATGCCCGTCCGGACCACGGCCGCCATATCTGGAATGAAGAATGCAGGCCTGGATACGGGTTATATGACCGGGCACTGGGAATCATGTATCTTCTAGGGCTATGGGATGCACATCAATCAAAATAAGGGAGGATACTATGTTTTCAACTCATGAAAATATTGCAGGACGAACAGCTGTCATCACCGGTGGGAGTGGCGTTCTTTGTTCGGAAATGGCGCGACAACTTGCCTTTCAAAAAGTGAATGTAGCCATCCTGAACCGCACAGCTGAAAAAGGACAAGGCGTGGCAGATGAAATCAAAAGTGCAGGCGGCCAGGCGATCGCAGTAGCAGCCGATGTATTGGATAGAGACTCTTTAGAAAAAGCCAAAGCACAGATTCTTGAAGCCTTCGGACGGATTGATATTCTGATCAATGGAGCAGGAGGCAATCACCCCGATGCTATTACCGATGTTGAAATCCATGAAGAAGATGCGACAGGAAAATCCTTTTTCGAATTGGGAGAAGACGGTTTTTCGCGCGTCTTCGCCAGCAACTTCACCGGCTCATTCTTAGCCAGCCAAGTATTCGGCAAGGAATTGCTGAAGCAAGATGCACCGGTTATTTTGAACATTTCTTCTATGAGTGCTTACTCGCCGATGACAAAAGTTCCGGCCTATAGTGCGGCAAAAGCAGCCATCAATAATTTCACCATGTGGATGGCTGTCCATTTTGCAGAAGAGAATTTGCGTGTCAACGCTATTGCGCCTGGGTTTTTCCTGACAGCACAGAACAAAGACCTGCTCACCAATGCGGATGGTTCGCTGACACCCCGTTCCGGGAAAATCATGGCCAGCACGCCGATGAAACGTTTCGGCAAACCGGAAGATTTGGTCGGAACGATGCTGTGGCTTTTAGATGAAAACTACTCCGGCTTTGTCACAGGGATTACCGTGCCTGTAGACGGCGGGTTCCTGGCTTATTCAGGTGTATAAAACAAAAAACCACATTCTCAGGAATGTGGTTTTTTTCATTGATAAACAGATTCAATATTCATAGGAAGTGCGATTATGGCTGCTGAGGCCTTCATTTAATTTCGCTATTGATCAAATCGCCCAATTCATCCCAGTTTTCCACACGCGGCAAATCGAGGTGGCGGTTATAGGACTGGTCTTTGACGATCGCCTTTACCGGATCGTTCGTCAAGGTATCCAAAACTGCCGGCTTGTCATCGAAGTAATAATCCAGATTCAGTTCTTTGATGATGCCCGCTTTTTCCGAATCCTTCATGCCGCAGAAGAAGTTTTCCCGGCTGACAGGGAATCCCTGGTTAATCAGCCAGCTGAATGTGTTTTCTGTATGCTCCGGCGGCCGTGACGTAATGTAGAAAATGTCATGTCCTTCCGACTCGAGTTGCTTCAAGAGTTCAAGCGCACCGGGGTAAAGAGGGCAGTCCGTGAAATAAAGGAAGTCCAAGGACTGATTCCACATTTTCTTTCCTTCTTCATCGCTTAAGCCGAACGCCTCATGAATTTCCACTCGGTTCAAGGCATGGAAAATATCGATATCCACTTTTTGGCCCAGTTGCTCCTGGTAATAGTGAAACGCGTATTCACGCAAATTGATCAAAGTATCGTCTACATCAAAGCCGAATCTCATACATTGCTGCCTCGCTTTTCGGGATAGCCCGTAAATTTAAAGTCCTTGCCGATTTTGGTGAATTCCCCATTACGAAGATCAATGGCATCTTTCATCCATTCAATGCCTGTTCCTTCAATGAAAGTTGGCGCGATTTTGCCGCCGACAAGTTTAGGGGCAAAGTAAAAGACTACTTTGTCAATCAGCCCATTTTCAAGGAACGCCGCATTGATAGTGCCGCCGCCTTCAATAAAGAGTGAAGAAATTCCTTTTTCGCCGAGTACACGGACGACATCCGATACATCCACTTGGGTATCGCTGCTGGTTTCGTAAATGGAAATGCCAAGAGCTTCCAACGCTTTGCGTTTGTCGGCATCGTACTGTTTACTTGTGAAAATCCAAGTATCCGCAATGCCATCCGTAACAAGCTTCGAGTCCAGTGGAATGCGAAGTGTCGAATCAAGGACGACACGGAGCGGATTTCGACCGTTTGGAATGCGTGCCGTCAATTCCGGATCGTCTTCGACTACGGTTCCGACGCCGACCAATATCGCCATATGCTGGCTGCGCAGAAGATGGACATCTAACCGCGCTTCCTCGGATGTGATCCATTTGCTGTCGAGGGAATGGGTCGCGATTTTGCCATCCAGTGTTGAAGCGGCTTTCAAGGTCACAAAAGGAGTCTTTTCAACAATAAATTTATTGAACACTTCATTCATTTCTTGGGCTTCCTGCTCGCGGACGCCAACAATCACTTCAATGCCGGCTTCTTCCAGCATGCGGACACCGTTGCCGGAAACAATCGGATTTGGATCGAGTGTGGCCACGATGGCTTTTTTGATGCCCGCATCGATGATGGCTTGGGCACAGGGGCCGGTCCGTCCGAAATGTGAGCATGGCTCAAGCGTTACATAAATCGTTGCACCACGGCTCAAATCGCCTGCCATGCGAAGGGCATGGACTTCCGCATGGGGCTCACCGGCTTTCAGGTGAGTGCCAATGCCGACAACACGGTTGTCATTGACGATGACAGAGCCGACCAACGGATTGGGATCTGTCTGGCCTTTCATGTTCTTCGCATTGTAGAGTGCGAGATCCATATAAAATTCATGGCTTGACATGGACAATATCCTCCCCGTCTTTAAGATGGCCGGAGCGGCTGATTTTGGTCTGCAGGTAGTTGGCGTTGTATTCGGATTCGTCTCCCCACAGAGAGGTTCTTGAAGCAATTTGAAGACCGGCTTTTTCAATGGCCGCCACTTTTTTTGGATTATTGGTCATCAACGTAACCGGCTTAGTACGCAATGCTTGCAGCACGGCGATGGCATCTCCGTAATTTCTGGAATCATCCACGTAGCCTAAGCGTTCATTGGCTTCAACAGTATCGTAGCCATTTTCCTGCAATACGTATGCCATCGCTTTGCTGAACAAACCGATGCCGCGTCCTTCGTGGTTTGCCAAATAAAACAATGCGCCAGTGCCATGGTCTGTAATGCGTTTCATGGATTGTTTCAATTGGTAGCCGCAATCACAGCGTTTGCTGCCAAAAATGTCACCTGTATGGCAGATGGAGTGCATGCGGATCAAGGCTTCTGCATCATTTTCAAAATCTCCATAAACAAGAACGCTTGATTGCTGATATTCTGCAAGATTTGCTGAGCTCAACTTTTCGATGATGCTCTCGTAATCTTCAGTCACTTCTTCAAGGCTCAACCAGCAATACCAGTTGAATACGAACGTTTCATCATATAAGTTCACCGGCAGCCGAATTGGTCCAACTAAATAGACGGCACCTTCTTCTGTTTTAATCATTTGGATTTTTTCTTTTAATATCGCAAATACTTTTGGATCTAATTTCATGTCTGTCATCCTGTTTCCCCCTATATGAACCTTATCTCTATGATATCTTACTACATCATGTTACTAAAAGTAAGTAATAAGCACTTTATTGTTTATAAATAATAATTATTATCATTTGAAAATAACTAACTCCCATTAAAAATGATATTTATTCTCAATTAAATAATAATATTCTCATTTGATTTGATTATCTGATGGCGCTGTGGTATATTATCTACATTATAATAATTCTAAATAAGAAATCAGGAGGAATGAACATGTTATCAGAAAAATTGACGAATGCATTGAATGATCAATTCAATAATGAATTACAGGCAGCACATGCTTACACCGCAATGGCGGCGTATTTCTCCAAAAAAGGCTATCACGGATTTGCCAATTTCTATTTGATCCAATCAAGAGAAGAGCATTACCATGCCATGAAATTCTATCATTACTTGGTGACAATGGATGAAAAGCCGGTTTTGCAAGCTTTGACTGAACCCAAAAATCATTTTGTCAGCGCATTGGACGTACTGGAAAGTTCATTGTCACAGGAAAAATCGGTGACCAGCAATATTTATGCATTGGTTACATTGGCCGATGAGTTGCAGGAACATGCCACACTTTCCTTCCTGGACTGGTTCATCGAAGAGCAAATGGAGGAAGAAAAATCCTTCCGCGACATCATTGCAAGAGTAAGAGCCATTGAAGAAGGCGGAGAGTACTTCCTGAAAATGGACGACGAATTTGCCCAGAGAAAACTGGAAGATTAATAAAGCGAGCAGCACATAGCAAAATATGTGCTGCTTTTCTGCTCGAAAGGATGTGAGGTTCGTGTCTGTAACCTACAAACCGGCTATACATTTTAATCACGTAGATTTTTCATTTGGGAAAAATCAAATTTTAAAAGGCATTACCGGCTCGTTCCCAGAAGGCAAGATTACGACGCTCGTAGGCCCTTCGGGAGCCGGTAAAACAACATTGTTGAAGTTATGCAATGGTTTATTGTCTCCTGCTGCTGGAGAAGTCTACATTAAAGACCGGCCCATTGAAGACTATGAGCCTGTTGAGCTGCGCCGAATGGTCGGCATTGCACTTCAAAGCGCTCCAATGGTTGGCGGCAGCGTCTATAAAAATTTAGGCCTGCCACTGGAGCTGCAGGGAAAGTCTTTATCCAAAGCCGAAGCGGTTGAATTGCTGCATGATGTCGGGCTGGAAGAGGAACTGCTGGAGCGGAAAGTCAAAGACTTATCCGGTGGCCAGCGCCAAAAGGTCTCTATTGCCCGGACATTGGTCAACAAACCAGAGGTTTTGCTGCTCGACGAAATCACTTCTTCTTTGGACCGCACTTCTTTGAAAGAAATTGAGGAATTGATCGTCAAAATCAACCGGAAATACGGGACGACTATTATTTGGATCACCCATAACCTCCAGCAAGCCCTGGAAATCGGTGATTTCACATGGGTGATGATGGACGGCGAAGTGGTGGAGACAGGAGAAAGCGATTTGCTCAATGACCCGTCCAATGACAAGGTCAGACGGTTTGTCAGGGGGGAAGCGGGATGAGCTATTTAACGTTATCGATCACTTTGATTTTTGTTGTCATTCCGCTCTTGTTGTCTAAAACGCTGAAACTGGGGCTGGAACGGGACACGATCATCGCCACACTGCGTTCGATCGTGCAATTGCTGGCGGTCGGCTATGTATTGAAATTTGTTTTTGATTCGGAAAGCCTGATCTATATTTTTCTGATGGTCGCTTTGATGATTGTGGCAGCTACCCATAATGCCCAGAAAAAAGGGGCAGCGATTCAAGGGATCACCACGAAAGTAGCTGTCACCTTGGTGTTTGTAGAAGTATTGACGCAAGGCATTTTGCTGGGCTTCAATATTACGCCTGCCACCGCGCAATACATCATTCCGATCAGCGGAATGGTCATCGGGAATTCAATGGTGCTGTCGATTCTCTTCCTCAACCGTTTTACAGCTGAAGTCGAGTCGCATCAAGATGAGACCGAACTGATCCTGTCGCTTGGAGGGACGCCCAAACAAGCCATCCATACACAATTGATCAATTCGATAAAAGCAAGTATGATCCCGACCATCGAAAGCCAGAAGACGGTCGGGCTTGTGCAGCTGCCGGGAATGATGAGCGGGCAGATCATCGCTGGGGCGGATCCGATTCAAGCGGTCCAATTCCAGCTGCTGATCATGTTTCTGTTGTTGACAACAGCCGCTGTCACCAGTGTCATGCTGGGCTTCTTGTCTTATCCGACTTTGTTCAATCAACGGATGCAAGTAATGAGTAAGAACATTAGTTAAGATAAAGACAAATTCGGGTTTACCGGATTTGTCTTTTTTTATTGGAAAAACGGAGCTCTTCCGGTCGTATTCTCGTTTCAATAAGGAAAAAAAGAATCGATTTCAAAAGTTCCGGAACCCGGGAGGCTTTCAACTAAGTTTGAACCGAAAAGACCGGCCGGTGTGTAGGAGCCGCCTTCGATTTTTTTCTCCAGTAAGCGGCAGACGATTTCTAATGAACTATAAACAGTCAAATCGTAAACATTCGCTGTTTGGATCCGAGCGACTTTGATGACGCCTTTCCGGTTTTTGGCTTCTCCCCAAATATAAGCGGGGGAATTGGCGCGTAAATCGCTATCCGGGCCTTTGATCCGCTTCTCCACTTGTTTTTCCAGCTTCTCTTTCACCCAATCCGTGGCCAATAACGGACCTGCGGCGCCCATCAAACGGGCGCTGTATAGTTGCGCCTTTGGCATAGGGATCCAAGCGGAAATGTTCGGGATGCCAGTAGTATAAAAAGCTGTGGAAACATCTCCCCAAGGAATTCCCATCGCAGAGCGTGAACCGCGTCCGAAATCGATGATCCGGCGCTGTTTGCCAATCGGAACCGCCTCCAGCACACCATTTTTTCTGTGCATGCTGCCGGATCCCAAACCTTGGATCATGGTTTTGAAGGTACCAGGTGAGATCCCGGAATCCGAATCGAACCCGAGTGACAATTCCGTTGCGTCCGGCATTTCTTCCTTCAACTTTAAGGCGATGCAATCTGTCGGTACGACGTCAAAGCCGACTCCTGAACAAAGAACAATCCCTTTTTCTTTGGCCCGTTCATGTTGGGAGTGGGTATGTTCGAATACAGAAACTTCACCGGTAATGTCCAAGTAATCCGTTTCGGCTGACAGGCAGGCCTCAATCATAAGTGCACTGGTTATTTCAAAAGGGCCGGCACAATGGAGAACCAAGTCGATTTCCTTCAAATGGTCTGCTGCCTGGTCGTTTAAGGGGAATGCTTGAAATTCCAAAGATAATTCTTCTGCTAAGGGACGGATCTTCTCAGCGTTGCGGCCACTAAGCACCGGTGACATTCCTCTTCTGACAGCTTCCCGGGCAATCAGTTCTCCGGTATAACCATTTGCTCCATATATCATCCATTTGTTCATTCTATTTGCTCCTCGTTATACGTCTTTCTAATGGTATTCTGTAAAAATGATCGAAACCCTTTGTTTGGATTCACATGGTCAAGAAAGTTGCATTATTTCTCTTTATCTAAATAAAAGCTTCTTTTCTTACTGGTAATTTCCATTCGTTCTTATTAACATATTTTTACTAATCAATCATTGACTCTAAAAACGATAGATGCTTTAATTGTTTATAGATTCAGAAAAAATAAAAAATTAAAGGGGTGGAGAATGTGGAGAAAGTCATCACAAGCACGGAGAAACAGCGTGAAAGTGAAAATGAGAATCAGGTGCATGAGAGACCTGACGGGCATATACCGGATTTTCAGCAGATTGAAAACTCAGCAGGTTTCAGGGATTTGATGCGCAGAAAGAAACGTTTTTTGATTCCGACGACTATTTTATTTTTAGGACTTTATCTATTATTTAATATTGTGATTTCTTACACGAATTGGTTAGACGCCACTTTTATCGGGGACATCACTTGGGCATGGGTGTTTGCGTTCAGTCTATTTGCTATGACTTGGATACTTGTAACCGTTTACATGAAGCGTGCAGAGAAATTCGATGAAATGGCTAAAGATACACTGAAGGAATTTGATTATGACGAGGAGGAAACTCGATGAATGCTACGGTTATAGCCATTTTTGTTTTTATAGTTGGGATTACCCTTGTCATTACTTATTATGCAGCAAAACGGACAAACTCCGCGAGTGATTTTTATACTGCGGGAGGCGGTTTAACCGGCTGGCAGAATGGGTTGGCTATTGCGGGAGATTATTTATCAGCCGCCTCTTTTCTTGGGATTGCAGGGGCGATAGCTTTGTTCGGATTTGATGGCTTTCTTTTCTCCATCGGCTACCTTGTCGCTTATTTGGTAGTACTGTTCATCGTTGCTGAACCATTGCGCAACTTAGGGAAATACACTCTCGCTGACATGATCAATGCCCGTTTTAATGCGAAAAAAGTTCGTGGGGCAGCGGCGTTAAGCTCTATCACCATCGTTATTTTTTACATGATTGCACAGCTGGTGGGTGCAGGTGCATTGATTCAGCTGCTGTTTGGCATAGATTACATTTGGGCGGTTCTGCTTGTCGGAGTTATGATGACCATCTATGTTTTGTTCGGTGGGATGACTGCTACAAGTTGGGTGCAAATCATCAAAGCTGTTCTGTTGATGGTCGGTACAGTCATTTTATCTTTCCTTGTATTAAAGAATTTCAATTTCAATATACTGGAAATGTTTGCGCAAATGAAAACGGCTACGCCTCACGGAGAAGCCTATTTAAGTCCGGGAGTTAGATACAAAATTCCTTTGGATACCATTTCGTTGATGCTGGCTCTAGTATTGGGTACTGCAGGACTGCCGCATATCCTTATGCGCTTCTTTACTGTAAAAGATGCAAAAACTGCACGAAGCTCGGTCATGTGGGCTACATGGATCGTCGGAATTTTCTACGTTATGACGATTTTCCTTGGTTTCGGCGCAGCCGCTTTCGTTGGATCTGATTTAATTACTTCCACAAATCCGGCCGGTAACATGGCGGCACCGTTATTGGCTCAAGCATTAGGTGGAGACATACTGATGTCATTCATTTCGGCAGTCGCATTTGCAACGATTCTCGCTGTAGTAGCGGGGTTGGTTTTGACAGGTGCTTCAGCTTTTGCCCATGATATTTACGGCCAAATCATCAAAAAAGGCCAAGCGACTGAGCGCCAGCAAATGTTGGCGGCACGCTATGCGTCTCTTGGGGTTTCGGCGTTCTCGATTCTTTTGGCAATCTTTGCCCAAAGCTTGAACGTAGCGTTCCTGGTATCACTGGCATTCTGTATTGCTGCCAGCGCGAATCTGCCGGTTATCGTCTACACGATCTTCTGGAAACGCTTCAATACAACGGGAGCGATATCGGCGATTCTGACAGGCTTAATTTCAGCGTTAGTGCTGGTATCGCTCAGCCCGAGCGTAATGAGTCCGGAAGTCGGCGCCGCAATTTTAGTGGGCGACCCGATCTTCCCATTGACGAATCCGGCTCTGTTATCTGTGCCGCTTGGTTTCATCGGCGGATGGGTTGGAACGATGCTATCGAAAGAAAAAGACCTCAAGAAATATTCTGAAGTCAATGTCCGTGCCAATACAGGTGGATTTAGACAATTATAAGATGGATAAATGGAAAACCGATGCCTTTTGGGTGTCGGTTTTTTCATTGAAATAATAAAGGATTTAACAGTCTTTCGACGAATAGAAGGAGTATGAAAATAATTGGAAATTATAAGGAGTGAATTCAATGGCGAAGCTTCACTTAATTCCATATCGTGTAGAAGAAATAATGGAACAAGCACCCCAGATTCCGGAAGGCGTCCGGATGATCCAGGCACCGGAAGTATGGGCGGATGCAGAACGGGGAAAAGGAAACATCGTAGCGATTCTTGACACGGGTTGCCAGCCGGATCATCCTGACCTCAAGGATCGCATCGTAGGGGGGAGAAACTTCACCCCTGACTTTGGAGGGGATGTTGCTAATTTCGACGATAACAACGGCCATGGCACACATGTCGCGGGGACAGTTGCTGCTTCTTTCAGGCCAGAAGGAGGAATCGCCGGTGTTGCTCCGGAAGCCCACCTGCTCATTTTAAAAGTTTTGTCAGGAGAAGGCGGCGGAGAATACCAGGGGATTATTGATGGTATCCATTTCGCGATAGATTGGAAAGGTCCAGACGGAGAAACGGTAAGCGTCATTTCCATGTCTCTAGGCGGCCCAGAGGATGTTGAAGAGCTCCATGCAGCGATTAAGCGTGCAGTGGATGCGGGGATTCCAGTGGTCTGTGCGGCAGGAAACGAAGGAGACGACAGTTCCGATACGGATGAATTTGCTTATCCCGGCGCATACGGTGAAGTGATTCAGGTTGGGGCAGTAGACTTTGACCGCCGAATTGCGAACTTCAGCAACACGAATGACGAAATCGACTTGGTGGCTCCAGGCGTTGATATCTACTCAACATTTCCGGGAGGAAAACACGCCAGCTTGTCTGGTACATCCATGGCGACGCCCCATGTCTCGGGCGCTTTGGTGCTGGTCAAAAATATTGCAGAAAAAGAGTTCGCCCGTGAATTGACAGAAGCTGAGCTTTACGCCCAATTAGTGCGCCGCACTGTGCCGCTCGGCTATCCAAAAACGGCAGAAGGCAACGGTTTGCTGGCGTTGGATATTATAAATAAGTTTGAACAATTATTAAAGCTGGTCAACACTTCTTATAGTACCGGTGTTGAAAGAAAAGAGAGAAGGTAGAACAAAAAGCCATTCCGGCTACAACAAACGGAATGGCTTTACTTTTTTGACCAAAAAGTAAAGCCTATTCTTTGACGTCCAGTCTCCAAAGCAGTATTTTTTCTTAAATTTTAGAAAAAACTGATTTGATAATTTTCTTTTGAACTTATATACTGGTAACCAATCCTTTTCGGTAGGCGAAATAGTGGGAAGGAAATCAACGAGTCGAAAGGAAATGAACCGTTTATGAGTGTTCCCGAAAATCAGCAAGAAGCTAAAAACAAGAAAAAAAGAAAGTTTGAAATGCCTGATACATACGTCATCTTGTTTATTGTGTTATTGATCGCTGTGGCAGCCACTTATATTGTGCCGGCGGGAACTTTTGAACGAGAACTGGTAGATGAAGTAGAACGGGTCGTACCGAATACATATGCACAAACTGACAGCAATCCTACAGGTTTCATGGACATTTTCCTTGCTTTGCAGGAAGGGATGGTACAATCGGGCGGATTGATTTTCCTGGTCCTGTTTGCCGGTGGGGCATTCGAAGTGGTGGAGCGTTCTGGAGCGATCAAAGGAGGCATCCTGCGGGCAGTCAATAAAACCAAAGGAAAAGAGTTCCTGCTCATTGCTTTGGTCTCCATCCTGTTTGCTCTTGGTGGAGCAGTCGGAGCGGTAGCAAACTCGATTATTCCGTTTGTGGCAATTGGGGTCATCATTGCAAGAGCTTTAAAGCTGGATGCCATTGTTGCCGTGGCCATTACGTTTGGGGCAACATTTGCTGGATTCAATGTCGGATTTTTGAATCCTTATACAGTGGGTATTGCTCAGTCTATTGCGGATGTGCCGTTGTTTTCCGGCATGGGGTTGCGCGTAATCGCTTTTGTGGTGATTGTCGGTGTGACGATTTTGTACACGTGGAGCTACGCAAAGAAAGTATTGGCAGATCCATCGAGAAGCCTGATTGGTGTGCTGGATGAAGGCAAAGAAGGGGAATCTCCACTGGATGCTCCATTTACCGGACGGCACAAGCTGATTTTGTCATTTGTCGGACTCTGCCTGGCGTTCTTTGTTTATGCGACCATTGAATTTCAATGGACCATTGACCATATGGCCGCATTCTTTATCATAATCGGCATTGGTGCAGGCATCATTGCCGGAATGGATTACAATAAATTAACTTTGACCTTCTTGGAGGGCTGCAAAAATTTGGTGTATGGGGCATTGATTATCGGGGTAGCCCGGGCAATCTTGATTGTTATGGAAAATGCGTTGATTTTGGATACTTTTGTCCAAGCACTCTCGGTCCCTTTAGAAGGACTGACGCCGGTCTTTGCGGCGTTGGGGATGTTCGTCGCCAATGGTGCTTTGAACTTCTTGGTCCCTTCGGGAAGTGGACAAGCCATGATTGTTATGCCGATTCTGACGCCATTGTCGGATATGATCGGCGTTACAAGGCAAGTTGCTGTTCAGGCCTATCAGTTTGGTGATGGATTCACCAACAGTATATTTCCAACATCCGGACCTTTGATGGCCAGCCTCGCTGTAGCAGGCGTACCCTGGATCAAATGGGCGAAGTGGATGCTGCCTTTATTGTTGATGTGGACAGTCATTGCCGTTATTATGCTGACAATCGGCGTGCTGATTAATTGGGGACCGATTTAAAGGCCGGGTTCTATAGGTCAGATACTTTCTTTGAATTAAAGATGAATATTTATTTGAAAATTCAAATTAAAATACTTATACTTTTATTTATCTACTTTTTGTCTATATTTATAATTAATTGATTTCCAGAATGTAGAGGAAAGGCAGAAAACAAACGAGGAGGAAACATCATGAAGAAGAAATCGCATCGCCCATTTTATATGTTGCTGATTTTGGTTTTATTGCTGGCTGCCTGTTCTGGAAACTCCGAATCAGGAGAGACGGAAAATAGTGGGGGAGAAATGACTGAGGAAGACAAGCAGGGCGGCACATTGATTTATGGCCGTGGAGCTGACTCGGTTGGACTGGATCCGATTAACGTGACGGACGGGGAATCCATTCGGGTCACCCACAATGTTTTCGAAACCTTATTGGAATACGATCATAATTTGGAGCTGCAGCCGAAGCTTGCAACCGAGTACAGTTCTAGTGAAGACGGATTGACTTGGACATTCCAGTTGCGGGAAGGCGTTAAATTTCATGATGGAACTGATTTCAATGCCGATGCAGTAGTCTTCAACTTTGAACGGTGGATGGACACTGAAAACCCGTACCATCAAGGAGATTTTCCTTACTACCCGTTTCTTTATGGCGGATTTAAAGGAGATGAAAATCACCTGATTGAGCATGTAGTCGCTACAGGAGAACATGAGCTTGAAATCAAATTGAAGCGCAAAACAGCTCCGTTCCTCAGTTATTTAGCTATATCCATGTTCGGGATTGCGAGTCCGGCCGCTATTGAGCAATACGGTGCTGAATTGAATGAGCACCCAGTGGGTACAGGGCCATTTATGTTTGAAGAATGGAGCCGCAACAGCACCATTACATTGGCAAAAAACCCGGATTACTGGATGGAAGGGAAACCTTATTTGGACAAACTCATCTACCAGGTGATTCCCGAAAATTCGGCGCGCTTGAACGCGCTGCAGACCGGCGAAATCGATGTACTTGATGGAATGAATGCCGGAGACACCAATGTCGTGGAAGAAACGCAGGGGCTCGAACTACAGAAACGTCCAAGCTTCAATATCGGTTACATGGCGTTCAATATGGAAAAAGAGCCGTTTGATGATCCATTGGTGCGAAAAGCGATTAATATGGCCATCAATAAAGAGGAAATTGTCGATGCTTTCTATAATGGAATGGCAGATCCGGCAACGAGTCCATTGCCGCCTTCGTTATGGAGCTACGATGATACCTTGGAGAAATACGATTACAATGTCGAGGAAGCGAAAAAGCTCTTGGCTGAAGCCGGCTATGAAAATGGTTTTGAGACGGAATTGTATACCATGAGCAATCCGCGCCCTTATTTGCCCGAACCGATGAAAATTGCTGAAGCAATTCAGTCAGATCTGGCCGAAATCGGCATTACAGCCGAGATTGTATCGACGGAGTGGGCAACTTATTTGGATGACACGAAGAGTGGAAAGCATACCATGGCTATGTATGGCTGGACTGGCGTTATGGCTGATCCGGATAACTTCCTCTATCCAAACTTGAGTAAGACTAACGCAGAAGTGCCGGCGCAGAATATCGCTTTTTATAAGAGTGATGAGTTCACTTCCTTGATCACGGAAGCCAGAGAAACCCTGGACCAGGATAAACGCACAGAACTTTACAAGGAAGCGCAGCAATTGTTCCAAGAAGATGCACCGTGGGTAATGCTTGCCTATACGACTCCGCCGCTTGCACAAAGCGATTATGTGGAAGACTACAAACCGCATCCCATGAGCAATGACTTGATGACTGATGTATATTTATCAAACCAATAGTTTGGAGTGGATGATTGTTGTATGAATTACTGAAAGGTTTATGTGAACTGATCGGGCCAAGCGGCTTTGAACAGGATGTACAGCGTTTCATCAAAAATGAAATTCAAGACAAAGTAGACGTGCTGGAAATCGATGCGCTCGGCAATCTGATTGCCACAGTAAAAGGGACGGATCCGGAAATGCCGTCGATCCTATTGGCAGCACATGCGGATGAAATCGGGTTTATCGTCAAAAAAATCGAGCCGAACGGAACATTGCGTTTTGAACTGCTGGGTGGATTCGATAACCGCGTCTTGCTTGCTCAGCCAGTTGCTATTAAAGGAACGGACGGCTATATAGAAGGTGTGATCGGAACTTTGGCTGTTCATTACGTGAAATGGGATGATCCAAAGCGGATCGCGTCTCATCGGGATATGTATATCGATGTCGGGGCAGCTTCTGCTGAGGAAGTTCTGGAAATGGGTATCAAAGTGGGGCAGCCAATCAGTTATGGCAGCGGCCTGAAGTTGGCGGGAGATAAAAAACGCAATCGGGTAGTCGGAAAAGCGCTGGACGACCGAGCAGGATGTGCGGTGTTGATCGAACTGATTAACCGGCTTCAAGCAAATCCCGAGAAACTCTATGGCGATATCTACTGCGTCTTTACTGTGCAAGAAGAAGTGGGGTTAAGAGGGGCTTCTGTACTATCGCCGAACAAGAAACCGGACTTTGCACTGGCGATTGATACGACGCCCACCAGTGATACGTATGATGTATTGATGACAGGAACCAGAGTTCTTGGGCAGGGCCCGTGCATAAAAATTGCAGACAAGTCATTGATTTCGCATCCGCTGGTCACCGGACTTTTGGAAAAAGTAGCAGGAGAGCAAGATATTCCTTATCAACAGGAAATTTTCATGGGGATCGGGACTGATGCGGGAGCCATTCATATGACTTCTACTGGAGTTTCATCAGGAGTCGTATCGATTCCTTCACGTTATACCCATACCCCGATTGAAGTTGTTGATTTAGACGATCTTGAGAATACCGTGCGTTTAGTAGAAGCATTTGTACTTTCGTCAAAAGAGTTAGTTGGAAAGAATTTTTTAGATACATGAATAGCGTGGCCGGGTGTCTTACTAAGACATCCGGCTTTTTACTGAGTAGAATTATTTTACATTACCTCAAAAATCATATTGTTCGTAAAAGTAGGTGAGGATCAGCGAACGTTCGTAAAGTGATTTGACATGTTTACGAACGTTCTTTTTGGTCATTTTCAGCCCTTTTCAAATCGTTCGTAAAAGTGTACTTATGCGAACGGTTTTATTCCCAAATATCTCTGGATGTCTCAGTTACCACTCAGTATAGTTAAAGAGAATCGTTTACTAGGAGAACTAAGCAAGGGAGAATTGGCGATGAAGGATGACAGGTGTATCAGAATAGATGAATTAAAAGTAGTTCAAAGACAAAAACAATTTATACAGATGCTTGAATCAAAAAACTATCCGCCACACCAACTTATAGCCTCTAATGCGGATGAGGAAATATGGAATAAAATAAATCAAGGGGGAGTAATAGAAAGAATTGAAGAACTTAGCTTAGAAACCCTTCGAAGACAGATGGGTCAAATTTTCTCTGCTAGCGAGAAACTAGGGACAGTGCTTTACTTTGGTACAGACAGTTTCCTTGTTCAGTTTAATAAAAGTGAATTAATCCAGCATGCAGATAAGATGATTGAAGACCTCTCAAGGGGGGTGCTCTTACATTGGTTCGTATTTTCAATCGACTTGAACCAAATACTTTTGTTAGAGGAAAGTGAATACGGCTATTATGAGCTAACTTACTATGAAAAAAATATTTAACTTGGTTTACATATCCTGAATTATCGGAAGTCCTATAAGAAAATAAAAAGAGAAAGGCGATGCTATTAAGTCAGCATTGCCTTTCTCTTTTTATCAATTCGGTTTCTAATAATCGGTCATATGCAAATTACTCGTGAAGAAAGATTGTAGTATTCCACGATGTAATAAACAAAGGAAAACAATCCATTTATCTATAATGTTATTTTCGGATTCTGGTGGTTCATTCTATTCTAATTTTCTAATCTTTAAATAAAGAAAAATTTGAATCACAGGAAGAAGTAAGAACACATATAAAATGGGTTCAAGCTCTATTAACAACAGAGCGAGGAGCTCTGGGATAAATAAGAGGATGCTGACAAGGACCAATCGCGATGAATATTTCATATAACCCATTATCAAAAAGAAAATAGATAAAATCAGCAGCACAAAAGGTCCATAACCAATAATTAAGAAATATAAAATACCCAATAAATCATCAGCCATAGCCATCATTTCCTCCAGTAGTAGATTTCAAATAGTTAACTTCAACGTTTTCTACTTTAAAGAAACATGTATTCAGTAAAAAAGGTTGCACCAATCTCTGCCGATAACTTGTGATATGTAAACCTTTAAAATACATAGTTAAAAAAGAGGGAAACTCCTTAATATAGAATTGAAATTCTGGGATGATGCTTCATATCGAAATCTTATTTAACCCAAAATGTTCAGTAAGTGATAGTTTTCGTCCTTCTTTATCCCATTTATGGTATTCTTCAAAAACCAAATTTACGTCATTTTGAAAGCAATCTTCTACCAGATACTTGACTGAAAGGAAACTTCGCCAGTAATCAAACATGATACTAGACAAACTGGCTGTATAGGAATTGCTTCCAAATTCATCTATAGATCGGTTCCCGTATTCTCCCGTAAATACGCCCACTAATTCCTTTTCTATCGCTGATATTTCATCAAATTCCTTATCAGTCAAAAGGAGTTTTCTTGGTAAATACTCACACATTCCTTCTTCAAACCAAATGCTATCTTCCCGTTCATCTTCAAATTCATCTAAAAACAAGTCTGAGTGATGAGTTAATTCGTGGCCTAATATTGTAAGTATGTGATTCTCAGAAAGCTGTTCGTAAAAGCGTTGAATACTTGGAAGGTCTTTCCCCTCCAATTGTCGGATGAACAGTTTTCTCCAACCCGTTAAATCAGGTGATATGTATATCGTATCTTTATTGGTGAATGCTGGAATGGGAAGATCAGAAAAAATAGTTGTTGCTGCCTCTACTGATGTCCAAACAATTCCTTTTGGTTTATCTAATAAAAAATATTCTTTTTCTAATATGAGTTGATAATCATTCAGTCGTTTACTGAAACGTTGAATAATGTCATGGTAGTTTTCATAGTCTCTTATTTCCTCAAAGGCATAAATATGTTTCATTTGGATTACCCCTTTCTTTTTGTAATTATTTCTGCAACTACGCAAATAGGAATAGCTTGTTACTTCTAGAATAATTCCAATGTTCTTACATTGAATTTTAGCATAATGGAACGTTCATAAAGTCTTTTTGACATATTGCAATCGGCCTTTTGTTTCTAAGATGTACTTAGCCTCCACTTAACAATCTAGAACTACCTTTTCTCTAAGAACCTTTTGCTGAAAAAAGAAGATGCAAGTAGGATCGAACTCTTATAACATGAAACAAAAGAGGTGGTGAGTGACTGATGATGACACCAGCGAAGTTTGCAAGCAATTAAATATTTCTCCTTCAACGTTACGATTGTTTGTGGAAGTCTTGGAAGAGATGAAGCATAAACTGGATCGGATAGAAGAGAATCAGAAGCAACTAGCTGCACCAACGCCCGAAGAACCAGAGCTAGATTCGCCAGAATTGTCCTCACAGCAGCCAGAAAGCGAATCTGAGCCAGTAATACCCAAAAAAGACACCCGAAGTTTATGGGCAAGGATCTGGAACAAATAAATGACAGGAGTGTTAAATGTGGATTTGGAATGGAATTGGAATGAAACCAGCATCCATCTTCCCTATTCCTCTGAAAATCTTAAAGCGCTTTTAGATGCCATATGCAAGAGGGAAAACTCATTTCCTCAAGTAGATTTTTGCATGTGGTGCGATAATTTAACGATGGCTTGGGAAGATGAAGATTTAGATGGTCAGGAGGAATTGGCTTTTCTTATTGCAAGAGATATTGAGTGTCAATGGGACTTGCATTGGTACGAGTTTTATTCTCATGAAAAGCTGATGAAGATGGACCTCTCCAAGTTGGAATTGCCCCCCGATTGGTTTAAAGAATGGGCAGCTGAGTTAGACGGAAAATAACCAACAAAGACTAGGGATTGAATGTAACTTATGTGCAGTTAAGTTACATTCAGTTAAAAGATTATTAGACTAAAAAACAAAACGATGCTTTAGAAAAAGAGGGTGTCCTATGAAAAAGCTGGATATTTTAGGATTAGAAACCAAAATTGAAATTAAGATATTGGAAAGGCTTTATCCTGAATCAATTGGTTCATGGGAAGGGGATTGGGTTAAGGCAGCCATAAGAATCGAAATCCCAGGATATTCCGCTAATTTTCTTGCGGATTTAAGAGCTGAAGAACTTAAAGAATTTCGTGATCAATTAGCTGCCATGAATCAAGAGTTAAAAGGAACGGCCTCCTTAATTTCAATAGAGAATGCTATTGAAGCAAAAGCTGTGATGGATTCTTTTGGAGGAATTTATTGGGAAGTGAGCACTCGTTATCCGATCAGCACCGGAGCTGTTCTTACTTTTGACTTTGGTTCGGATCAGAGCTATTTAAATCAATTGGTTAAGGAACTGGATGAAGTGCTGTCAGAATTCCCTGTGCTTGAACACCCAAATGACTTAATAAGCCATGTAACTGATCTTTTTAGAAAAATGCGCAGTTCTAAAAGAAAATAAAAGCGCTTTATAGGAGACACTTAAAGATATTTATTTTGGTTTTGAATGTAACTTATTGTGAATTAAGTTACATTCAATTCGGCAATTTCTTTGGTTGCAAAACAGAAGACCAAAAATGGAGGGGCAACAGATGGAATACAGTGGCGGCTATTTTCTTCTTTCTGCAGCAAGCGCCAATCAAGCTTATTATCTTAAACAAGTGGTCGACGGTGGATTTTGCGTCGAAAAGCTGATTTCGATGGATGAGGAAGTGGGCGGCGTCTTTCCCAACATTTTTGACATTTGGTCGGGCAGAAAGCCCAAAAGGCCGACACCCGTTTTATCCAAAACGGTGCTGGATAAGGTCTTGGTATCTATGCTATTTGGTACGTTGGAAGAAGCACGGGAAGGCTTCCGAGAAGCAAGAACTCAGGATCCATCGGTGAGTCTGATCGGCATCAGCCTTGACGAGAAACATCTTCCAAACTTTCACGACTGGCGGGATCATAGCAATGACATGAACGGTGAAGGTGTCGTCCTCTGCCTGGAGAAAAAGCAGCCAGCCAGCAGCGGGATATTCGCCGGCTACGACATTGCGGGGTATGAACTTGGCGGGAGGTTCCTTTCCTTCCTGGGTAATGACTTGCTACAGGATTACCTGGCTTTTGATCGGAACCTTTCAATCAATAAATACGGTTTGTTTCCAGAACGGCAGAAGGCAGAAGAGCTTGCTCGTTACACGAATGATGTGCTCAAGGACCTGGTAGGAGCAGAAGAAGACTTGATGTGGCTCCCATGGAAAATAACAATTTATGAAGGCTTCTAAACTGAATAAAATATTTTGGTTTTGAATGTAACTTATTAGCAATTAAGTTACATTCGAAACCTGTAAAATAAAAGAGTTGCAGATCTCAAAAAATCAGCAACTCTTTTGTATGTATGCTCATTTTTATAGTTGGAATAGATAAAACGAAAAGAAGATTAGAAATATAGCCAGGGCTGTAAGAATTCTGTTCGTTCTTTTACTGATCTCTTTGTCCAAAAATGAAAGTTTTCCAAAAAAAGAACTTAAAATATAAGCTAAAACACCTGCTAAAATAGCTCCTATTAACGTGCGGAAGTCATAAATATATTCATCAATGTAACTGATAAGAATAATGGAGAAAGCAACAGAAAAACCAGTCATATGGTACTTCAAGCTATATTCTTTTTCGCTGTTCAAATTAATTCCCCCCTTTGCTCAGCAAGTTTGTAATTACTATACTAACTAACTTCGAATAAAGTTTCGATTTTTCAAAAAAGAAGACTTTCTCAGGAATTTTTTGATGAATTTGAATGTAACTTATTGGTAATTAAGTTACATTCAAAATTCCAATTCATAAGGGCTCACAAAAATTAAAATAACCTCGTGTTCTTTTTCAGTTATACTAATATTTAGAAATAGAGGGGGTTATTGGGGTGGAGAAAACGTTAGCTATTTACATCGCTTTTGGTGCAGCCATCGGATTCTTTTTCGGGGGGATCTGGGAAGCTATTGCGGCAATAGTCTTGATTTATATTGCGCTAAGAATTGATCATCTTATAAAAAAATTCGAATACAGAAGACAAGCTTAACTAAAATAGAATACGCAAATTAAAGGTCGTGTTCGAAAAAAGAGCACGGCTTTTTATTGAATCTGAATGTAACATAAGTACAGTTAAGTCACATTCAGAACCCTTGAGAGCTTAGGAAGAGGTGGACTTGTGTGAAATATATCTTAAATGCCTTAATTACCGTTTTATTATCTATTATCGGATTTTATGCGATTTTGACTCTTTTAATTTTCACCATGAGTGATAGTGATGAAGTGTTGCTCTATGCATTTGCAATTGTCATAGGAATTTTACTTATTGTTATCATCAATCAATTAGTTAGATTAAATGACAAACTGGAAAAAAAACATGAACTTATCTGATTTTGAGGTGAAAAAATGCAGTTGTTTAAAAACTTTATATTAATAGTCTTTTCGCTACTAACCTCGCAGCTCGTTATGTACTACCTTATTGATGAAATAATTGTGATTTTTGCTTCTTCATCGGTGCCTTACATACTTGGGAGATGCTTACTGGGTTTTGTCATTTTTGGATGTTTAAAGTTTCTGATGAAAGAATTTGAAATTGATTCTGTCTATACAGAATTGGCTATGATACTGTACCTGATCCTTTTAGTTTCCATTACTCTTTTTAAAGGAGATTCGAAAACATACGACTACAACTTCGTACCTTTCCATTTCTTAAGTTATGCTTCCGAAGTAAACCCATCAACATTTATAGCTGCTATATTAATTAACGTGCTATTGCTTGTACCTCTAGGAGGGTATTTGCGAATAAAGAATATAAAATTCGCTATTTCATGGCAAGTCATTCTTTACAGTAGTTTGACAATAGAGGGGCTTCAGTTTGTTACAAAGCGTGGATCTTTTGATATGGATGATTTAATTTTAAATACTGTTGGTGGGTGTTTAGCGTATTTTGTATTAGGTCGTGTCTATAATCGAATTCTAAGAAACAAACTCTCTACTCCATTCAGATTCTAGGAAAGACTCAATAATAAGAGAATGAAGAGAGGTGAAAATCTTGAAAAAATCGAGCAGCATCTTTCATAACATTTTAGGTTTTGTAGGATTTATTCTAATTTTTATTGTGTTATCTGAACTATTTCTGAATCGTGATGACCAATTGTTTTCAGGAATTCTTTTTGTGGCTTTATTTTTCGTAGTCTTGAACATCCAATTTCTAAAAAAACAGCTGACCATTATGAAAAGAGATACCAAAAACTAAAACCACAAAGTGAATGTAACTTATTGGCAATTAAGTTACATTCAGAACAAAGGAAATACTGATTTTTTATAAAAGAAAAAGGACCTTTAAAAAGGCCCTTTCACTAAAATATAGTTTTAATTTATTAATCGATTAGCTGTTTTACAACGGCCATTTCTTTGCCAAATCGATCTCCATGGTCCTCAAATCCCAAACTCGCATATAAATTATGGGCATTCAAGTTGTCTGGGTGATAGCCGACCACAATTTTTGTGGCATTCAGTGATTTGGCCATCTCAGCAATCATCAATTTAGTTGCAGCTTTCCCAATTCCTTGGCCTTGGAAGGCTTTGTCTACCATTATTCGGTATACCCAATAGCCGTCAAGTTCTTCTGGAACAGAGTTATACATCAAAAAGCCAACCGCTTTATCGCCTGTATAGATGGCATAAGGTTTTAAGCTAGTTTCAAACTTTGACTGAGCGATCGATACGGCATTTGGTTCCATGTATTGCGTTTGTTCATCTGATACCTCTAGTTCACAGCAGTCATACCAGTTTTCTGTGTTTAATTCGACGATTTTCACATTTTCTGTATTCATAATTTTCCCCTTTCGATTTTCGGGGAACGCGAAATAGAAAAGTTAATTAGGCGTTATCCCCTTGTACTCATTGATGGTAACGGTGATGTTGTTTGTCATAATGAACGCCTCCTCAAATAGCTATGGCCCGTTTAATGAAATTTCCGGGCCTTTTGACTATAGCATTTATTATTGCCCTTTCCTAGGCATTTTAGGAATAATATACCAATAATGAAATGGGGATCTGAATGTAACTTAATCTAAATTATGTTACATTCAAAATGCTTATTCCAGTGAATTTCGAAGAACAAGAACAGCATGTGAAATGTTAGAAGAAATGATACATTTAAAAGGCTATTCTATAAGGGTTCAAAATCTTAATTTAAATAGCTACGAGTTTACAGATCATTGAGTTATCGGTAGTACAAAGGAAGACTGGATGCCTACAACCTTGCATCCAGTCTTCCTTTATTTATAAAGACAATTTTATTTTGAATAACAACCTGTAATTGTTAAGTTACACAATAAATTTCGTGAACCAGGCAATGTACCTTGCCCCGGGTAAAAAGAATAATTGGGCAAGTACCGTACCCAGTAATCGGGAAGCGATCATCATTACAGCAATACTTTTAAGATTCAAGTAGCTACCGCGCCGATTGAGGACATCATCGGCTAACACAGAGATTTTCGGATCGACGAAAACAATGAGCAGGATGGTGGCCAATCCATTTATTAGACCAGAAGCCATGATTGCTGTAGCAGCTCTTTCGGGAACAATGATTGCTGCATAAAGTGCAGAAAGAACACCGATTGTATAAACCGCCGTAATAATCATATTAATAAAAAATAACTGGACCGGAATGTCTTTTAAACGGACGCCTTTTAAGTAAGAGAGCTTTGGCAGATGAATGTGCCCAATTCCTCTTTTGATATAGCCGATATTCATCCCTTTTTTGACCAGCCCAGGTATGGATCCCCTTTCGGCTGAAAGATGAATGATAGCACGTGAAAAAATAGAGATGAAAGTTGGAAGCAAAAGTATTCCTAGGATCGTTCCGATAGTAGAGGAACCGATGATCATCCGGTATTGAGCCTCGACGAATTCAAATGTATTCGTCTCTGGAGCAGAGTCAATTAAACTCCCAGTAAATGGTTGCTGCATCATATTTGCCAAACGAGAAACCATTACCATGACATTGAACAAAGACAGAGCAGAGGCCAATAGGCGTACTCTTACTCCGGATAAGCGCACGGCATAGGCCAATGTTTCGATGGAGTGGATGATCAAAACGAATAGAGCAATCAAAATTAATTTCTCTGTGAAAAGTTCCAAAAGAAAACCTACTTTTATTTTTATCCTTATATTACCATAGCCTTGCAGTTTAAAAATGAAAAATAGAAATATTGATTGCCAATTTGATATTTTCAGAAAAATTCAGGAGTTTACATATGAGGGATTATCGGAAGTAGAGCACAACACTTATAATCAGCCCTCTTTGGAGCAAGACTTTGATGGGGTTCTTTTTTACGTAGCGCTCACCGCAGCAAGACGGTAGATAACACCCCAAAAAGATAGCTAACTGATTCAACTTGCAAACATCTCCCATAAAATAATCGAGTATGGTAGAATTTCATCATATGTTTATAAATTATCTGGCATTTTTATAGAAGGATGCGAGAAAGAGCAGGTGCGGAAATGATTGTCGGAATAGATGCAGGCGGTACGTTGATCAAAGTGGCGTATACCGAAAAAGGGAAAGTCCATTTTGAAAAATATCCGATTGCTGAAATTGAGCGGGTTGCCGGCTGGGTAAATGGTCTTGGCGACTGTCAGGTTTGTGTGACAGGAGGAAAATCGGGTGTTCTGGTTTCCTTGCTCGATCAGCCAGCACAGGAAATGGTGGAATTTGAAGCGACACACCTTGGTGTACAAGTATTGCTTAAAGAGATGGACCTTCTGGAGGATGCTTATCTGGTGACGAATGTGGGAACCGGAACTTCCATCCATTGCATTCAGGACAATGTCCAGGAGCGCTTAGGCGGTACCGGAGTCGGTGGCGGAACATTGATTGGCTTGAGCCATCTATTGACGGGTGTTACCCGTTACGATGAGATTGTGGCGTTGGCGAGCCAGGGATCCCGTGACCGGATCGATTTGAAGGTCAAGCATATCTACGAAGGCAAGGAGCCTCCGATTTCGGGTGAATTGACGGCCAGTAATTTTGGGCAAGACTTATTTTCGATTTCAAGTGATCTGACAAAAGAAGAGTTGTTGGCCACGGTCATCGGGTTGGTTGGCGAAACGGTCAGTACGGTGAGCGTTCAAGCAGCACGGCAATGCAGAAGCTCAACCATTGTGTATATCGGTTCTTCTTTCATCGACAACCCATTATTAAAAGAAGTGGTGAAAAGTTATACGATTCTGCGCGGCTCTGTTCCCGTGTTTCCCGATAATGGAGAGTTCTCAGGAGCGATGGGCGCCATGTCTGTTTTAAACAAAAAGACTGTATAACTTCTCTGTAAAAAGACGTCTTCTGTCCAGCCATTGTGATGGCAGGATGGAAGACGCCTTTTTTAATGGAAAGAAGAGTTGATATTACGTTTTTGCAGTTTCAAGTTTCCAAAGCTGCAGCCCGCTCCAGGCAAAGACCAGGGAAGCAATATAAAAAATGCTGGCAATCGTCAGAAAATCGACGAGGTAGCCTGTGGCGATGACGGCAATGGCCGCGGCGACCGATGTCCAGACATGGTAGTTTCCGATTTGTGTCCCAGCGATTTCTTTTGTCACATAGCGTGCCAAAACCGTTTTTTCAGAGTTTTTCTGAACAGCTCCCAAGACGCCCATAAGTATTTGCAGCATGTATACATGCCAAACCTCTGAGGCCAGCGGAAAGAACAGCAACAAAATCGCCATTCCCCAGGAGTAGATGGAAAGCAGGGTTTTGTCTCCGACCCGGTCTGCATATTTTCCAATCAGCGGGTAGCACAGGGCAGCGGTCAAAGCGAACAGGCCGTATGCCCAGCCAAACTGGGCATAGCTGTCGCCGACGTTCCGGATCAACAGAATATAAAACGGGAATATCATGCTGGAGGCCATGCCGATGGTGCCTTGGTAGTAAATGAAACGTTTGTAGTTCATGGGCGATACTCCTCGTAAAATAAATTCATGAAGCGATGGTCCGGATCAAAACGGTCCTTCAGTTCGAAAAATTCTCCAGTTCTCGGATAAGCTTTCTCCATTTGTTTTTTTGTGGGATAACCGAAATAAGGCAAGTAATAACTGCCGTCATGCGCAAGTGTAGCATCGATCATTTCGCGCACAACTTCCTGCGTCTTTTCCACACTTTCTGCATCGGTTCCCTGATTGATCAACAGCACAAGCGAAAACATGTCCTCTTTGGCGTAGGACAGGACCGCATTGTCATTTTGTTCAACATAACGGATGGTGACATTCAATAAATTGAAATCGGGGTGAGCTTCAAGCACAGCTTTCAAAGCAGGGATATATTCTTCAAATTGCCCGATCGGAACAAAGTATTCCTGAAGAATTTCGGTTTTTCGGCTATTGTCGTACTCCATAAATTCTGAATCTGATCGCATGGCATTGTTTCGGGAAACCAGATTGCCATCGATTTTTTCTGTGTAGATTTTTTGGGTTTCCCAAAAGCTGTTTTTGCCGGCATCGTTAATGCGCGAAAGGCCAAGGAAAAACTTCGGCACAGCGATGAGGTTTTCAGTCTTCAACTTTTGGTAGTCAGCCAGCTGCTTCTGGTCTTGTGCAGACTTGTAAGTGATGGTGTACATCTCTTCCATAAAAGTTTCGGGTGAAATGGAAATGCGGGCCAAGTGCATGGCGGCCTCTGGGTCATCTTTTACTTGCTGTTTGAAATAAGAAGGATAATCACTGTAAGACATGCTGTTTGTTTCGATTTCATACAACTCATCGTCCGTAAGCTGGAGCGTGACATCCAAGATGATGCCGAACAAGCCATAGCCGCCGATGACAGCAGCAAACAACTCCCTGTTTTCTGTGGGACTTAACTGAAGAATTTTTCCATCCGCATTCATGAAACGCATCGAGGACACCGTATCCGATAGACCCCCGTTGCGGATGTCCAGTCCATGGGCGTTGACGCTCAGCGAACCGCCAACCGTGAAGATATTCTGTGATTGGCTGACTTTCAGCGATAAACCATGTGGGTTGATGGCTTCCTGAATGTCCGCCCATGTCGCACCGCTTTGGACTGTCACTGTTTTTGCTTGCAGGTCGACTTCCAAGATTTGATTGTATGGCTTCATATCGATCATGATGCCGTTCGGGTACACCGTCTGTCCGCCTTGGCTATGCTGCATGCCTGCGATGGAGAGGATATCTTCGTTTTTCTTGGCTTCTGTAACGATTTCCTGAAGCTCCGCCTTGCTCATGCCTGCCTTCACGGTTTTAATGTCGACGGGCAAAAGCCGCTGATGCAGTTCGTCAGCGGGGCCATTTGATTGTACCGAATAAAGGTAAATGGACAAGCTGAAGATGCACAGGTAGAGAAGGACCATCCAAACTGTTTTCATCCTACCGCCATCCCTTCGCTCAAATTACTTTATTGATAAGACCGCAACGATACGGAATGGTTCCCATGTTACGTAAATAATAGATAAAGATGAATTCTTTCTTACGGATTGGAATTTAAAAAAGAGACGCCGCGTCTGGGGCATCTCTGAACCTGCTTCTTATTCGCTGATGATGGTCAGTTTTTCGCGGATATCGGTACGCTCCTGCTTTGCGGGAACATGGGCAGGGTAGCCGATCATCATCGTAGCGATGATTTTCTCGCCGGGCTTCACGCCGATGGCTTCGCGGAACACGGGGTTGTAGATCCAGTCGTTGGAGCGCCAGATCATGCCGATGCCGCGTTCCCATGCAGCCAGCTGGAAGTTTTGCAGCATGGAAGAAACTGCGCCGTAGTCTTCATCCCATCTTCTTTGTCTCGGATCTTCAGGCATGACGACAACCAGGTGCAACGGAATGCTGCGGAAGTAATCGGCTTTATTCAGCGCTTTGGGCGGGATTTCTCCATCCGGTGTACGCATGGCTTCAAGAAACGCCTGGACGAACTTTTCTTTTCCGCCGTCTGTATACAGCAGAAAACGCCAAGGTTCATTGACTTTATGGTTCGGTGCCCATTTAGCCACGTTCAAAAGCTCGATGATCTCTTCGACATTGACAGCATCAACCTTGAATTTCTTGATTGAGCGTCTTTCCATTATATTTTGATCAATAGCGTTCATCATTGTAAGTCTCTCCTTTTCGCAATGTACATGCGGGTATCTATCTTCATCCTACCATGTACAGGCCAGAAAAGCGTATCAAAACAGACAAAAAGAACAAGGCTGACAGCCCGAAATATTGGTAGAATAGAAGCATAAGCAAGGAGTGGATTAAGTTGAAAAAAGCTGTAGTCATCGGGGGAGGCATCACCGGCCTTTCCGCCATGTATTATTTACAGAAGCTGAACCAGCAGGAAAACCTTGATCTTGAGCTGGTGCTGATTGAACGGGAACCGCAGTTAGGCGGCAAGATTAAGACGGTAGCAGACGATGAATTTATTATGGAAGTTGGAGCGGATTCCATCGTTGCACGCCATGCCAGCGTCATGCCGCTGATTGAAGACCTTGGGCTTAAGGAACGGGTTGTCTACAACGGCACAGGAATTTCTTATTTATATGCCAATAATGTGCTGCATGCCATTCCAAAGGATACGGTATTTGGCATTCCTATGAGTAAAGAAGCGCTCTTCAGTTCGACGCTTGTTTCTGAAGAAGGAAAACAAGAGGCGTTGAAGGACTTGGACAGTGCCAACAACAGCTTTACACGGGACAGCTCAATTGGAGAGTTTCTTGAAGCGTTTCTTGGCAAGGAATTGGTCGAAAACCAAATTGCACCTGTTTTATCAGGGGTCTATTCGGGGAATCTACACGAATTGACCCTGGCTTCGACATTGCCGTATCTGGTTGATTACAAAAATAAATACGGCAGCATCATTAAGGGGTTTGAAGCGAACAAAGAGTTTTTCCAAGGGGCGGTGAATAAGAAGTTCATTTCTTTTGATCAAGGGATGCAGGTTCTGATCGATGGCTTGGAGAACAAATTGGAAGATGTCCGTATTCTGAAAGGGACTGGAACCCGATCGGTTAAGAAAGACGGAGAACGTTACTTGGTTGAGCTCGAAGACGGAGAAGCGATAGAGGCGGATTATGTGATTTTAGCGACGCCTCATCAAGTGGCCCAGAAGCTTTTAGGAATAAAAGAGTTGGATAATGAATTCGACCAATTCCTGAATTCGTCATTGATCAGTGTCTACATGGGGTTTGATATTCCAGACAAGCAGTTGCCGGAAGATGGGACCGGTTTTATCGTCTCACAAGAAAGCGATCTGCATTGCAATGCCTGCACATGGACCAGCCGGAAGTGGAGCCATACGTCGAAGAGCCATAAATTGCTGGTTCGGCTATTCTACAAGAGCTCGCATCCCAGCTATGGCATGCTGAAGGATTTGTCTGAAGACGAACTGGTCAAAGTGGCAAGAGAAGATGTCCGAAAAAGCTTGGGAATCGAGGAAATACCTATGGCTGTTGAAGTGACGGGTTGGAAAGATCTCATGCCTAACTACCATATGGGCCATAAAACAGCGATCAGTGCGTTGGAGCTGAAAATGGAGAGCTCAGTGCCTAACGTGAAACTGGCGGGTTCTTCTTATTTTGGCGTAGGCATTGGTGCTTGTATCCAAAACGGTGCTGATTTGGCAAAAATCATTGCCAATCAATTAGTTGATGTAGAGAACGAGTAGGAAAAGAGACCTTAGCGGGTCTCTTTTTTGATGGCTAACAAAAAATTAATAGCTGAATTTTTATCTCTAAAATCAAAAAAGCCGTTTATCCCTAAAAAGGACAAACGGCTAATTGAGAATATCGGTAGATTTTTATCAATTAATTACTTTGTTTCAGTAAGATCGGGAACTGAAAGACCAAGGCCTTCAGCTACGCGTTTACCGAATTCAGCATCTGCTTTGTACAAATGGCTGATTTGGCGAAGCTTGATGTCTTCTTTGTCGACAGCGCTTAAGCCGCCAACGAATGTTGCCACAAGACGTTCTTGCTCTTCTGGGCTTTGCAGGCGGTAAAGGTCGCCTGGTTGTGTGTAATAGTCTTCTTTGAAATATGGCACTGAATCCGTAACGCCGGTTACTTCAAGTGGAGCTGGTTTAGCAGCTGCAGTTTCAGTTGGTCCGCCGTAGCTGTTTGGCTCGTAATAAACAGAACCGCCTCCGTTATTGCCGAAGTTCATTTGGCCATCGCGTTGGTAGTTGTTGACTTGGTTTTTCGCTGCGTTGATCGGCAGCATCTGGTGGTTAGCGCCTACGCGGTAACGGTGTGCATCATGGTATGCGAACAAACGGCCTTGAAGCATTTTATCCGGTGATACGTCGATGCCAGGAACCAATGTACCTGGAGAGAAAGTGGCTTGCTCGACTTCAGCAAAATAGTTCTCTGGGTTGCGGTTAAGCACCATGCGGCCAACTTCGATCAGTGGGTAGTCTTTGTGAGACCATGTTTTCGTTACATCGAATGGGTCGAAGCGATATGTGTTCGCATCTTCCAACGGCATAACTTGTACATACATTTTCCAAGCAGGGAAGTCGCCTTCTTCAATGGCGTTGAAAAGGTCTTCTGTGTGGAAATCAGGATTTTCGCCAGCGATTTTGTCAGCTACTTCCTGCGTGATGTTTTGGATGCCTTGCTCAGTCAAGATGTGGTATTTGATCCAAACAGATTCGCCTTCAGCGTTTGTCCATTTGAATGTATGGCTACCAAAACCATGCATGTGGCGAAGTGTTGCAGGAATTCCGCGGTCGCCCATCAAGTAAGTGACTTGGTGCAACGATTCTGGTGATAATGACCAGAAGTCCCACACTGCGTTAGGGTTTTTCAAGTGCGTACGTGGATCACGTTTTTGAGTATGGATAAAATCAGGGAATTTAATTGCATCCTGAATGAAGAAGATTGGCGTGTTGTTGCCGACTAGGTCATAGTTTCCTTCTTCTGTATAGAATTTCAACGAGAAGCCACGTGGATCGCGGACAGTATCAGCAGATCCAAGTTCGCCTGCAACTGTTGAGAAACGGGCGAATAGTTCAGTTTTCTTGCCGACTTCTGATAGGAAAGCAGCTTTTGTATATTTAGATACATCATTAGTGACTTCGAAATAACCATGAGCGCCTGCGCCTTTAGCATGTACTACACGCTCAGGAACACGTTCTCTGTTGAAGTGTGCAAGTTTTTCAAGAAGATGAACATCTTGCAATAGAACTGGGCCGCGTTGTCCGGCTGTCTGTGAGTTTTGGTTGTCTCCGACTGGGGCACCCCAGCTGGTTGTTAAACCTGTTTTGTTTGTACTCATGAATCGAACACCTCATTCTCTTTTTTTGTGTTAAGCACTACAAACTTAATGATACCATTTTTCAAATGAAAATCAATCCTAAGTAATAATGATTATAATTAATGGAATACTCTTTATGTCAAACTATTGACTTGAATCCAAAAAAGAATGAAAGAAGAGCAGCACCGGTTTGACCGATGCTGCTCTTTTCCATCTTTATTTGCGCTTGCGCTTTTCTTGTTACTTCATGACATTCAAACGCTGGTAGCTGTCGAAATGTTTGCCCCAGTAGCTGTCATTCATGCTGGTGATTTGCACTTTAGCGCCTCCAGCATGAAGGAAGCTGTTGTTGCCGATATAGATGCCGACATGGGAAATCCCCGCACGATACGTATTTTTAAAGAATACAAGGTCGCCGACTTGCGGTGAACTTACAGTGGAAGAGATGGCATCAAGTCCGGTAGTGTTGGTGCGTGGCACTGTAATGCCAGCTTGGTTGTATACATAATAGATGAAGCCGCTGCAATCAAATCCGCCTGGAGCGGCACCGCCCCATTTATAAGGAGTGCCTAGGAAAGAGTTGGCGATTGAGACGACTGATGAAACTTTTCCGGAAGTCGAAGGTGCTGCTACAGGATTAGATACGGTCACAGGCTGCTTGCTTACGGAGGTGCCGTCGACTTTCAATGTTTGGCCAACACGGATCGTGCTTGTTTTCAAACCATTTGAGCTCATCAATTGAGAAACTGACATGCCGTAACGTTTCGCGATGTTCGTTAATGTATCGCCGCTCACTACGCGGTAGGTGCTGGTTTTAGAGACAGCAGGAGCGGCGGCTGGTGCTTTGACGACTGTTGCGGGTGCAGTTGCTTGTGCTTTTCCGCTGACTGTCAGTTTCTGTCCAGGTCGGATGTTGCTGCCTGACAGTTTGTTCAATTGCTGAATGGAGCTGACGCTGGTGCTGTGAATGCGTGCTATGTGTGATAAAGTGTCTCCTGCTTTTACTGTATATGTACTGGCAGAACTGGCTGATGTTTTAGGAGCGCTGGTCTTTGTTGGAGTGGCTGCCGGAGCTGAAACTGCTGCGACTTTGAGTGACTGCTTCGGATAAATTGAATTGGATGATAGCTTATTCCAAGTCAACAATTGGTTCACTGAAATGTTATTGCTTGAAGCGATCTTCCATAGCGTATCTCCTGGCTTCACTGTGTAAGTACTGGCTTCTGTATCGGAAGTCCCGATTGCAAATGTTAGTGCAGTTGCTGCAAATAATGTAAAAATAATCTTTCTCATTCCCTAACCCCTTTTTCTCTATCTATTTATAGATAATTCAATCTATTATCTCTGAGTTACTTAATTCTATATAATTAGTTCTTCATAGGCAATAAGTTTTAATATTACATTTGTGTTACAAAGATAAAGGTAGCAGAATTCCGGTTTGAAAATATTTTTTAATTGATTTTGCCAACAGGTGATTGACCAACGACTTCTATTACTAACTATCGGCATTTTTTATGGAAAGTTAATGGCTAATGTTAAAAAATTATCTTTTACTTTCTGAAGTGAAAGGGAAAGTGACTGTTCGCCTTTGAAGATTTCAATCGCTCATAAACGAAATATCTCTAAGATGTAGGTCTTTTATAAAAATAGGGACTAATCTCATACAAAAGATGAGTCTTTGAATTGTTGCAATATTACTTTTTTTCTGACATCATAAAATTAAATCGTTAAGACAACGCTTTCATAAAAGGAGGAGGAAAAAGAAATGTATGCGACGCTTGGCAAAATCTTTGATCAGACGGTAAGCCAATACCCGGATAAAGAAGCACTGGTTGATATAAGAAGAGGGCAAAGATGGACCTATTCGCAATGGGATGAAGAAGTCCATCGGTTAGCGAATGCGCTGACGACAGCAGGAATCAGCAAAGGCGATCGGGTTTCAAGCTTTTTGTTCAACAACAGTGAATTGCCTACCGCATTGTTTGCTTGTGCAAAAATTGGGGCGATCTTCAATCCGATTAATTTCCGCTTAAAGGCCGAAGAGCTGGCGTACATTTTAAACGATGCTACTCCTGAAGTTGTTTTGTTTGAGAGAGCGTTAAAAGAAACAGTTGCAGGGGTGGCGGCCCAGTTTCCAAGTATCCAATTCTGGTATATAGATGAGGATGTGCCGGATTATGCAGTCAACTACCGTGAACGGATCAACGCTGCGTCAACGGCAGATTCGACTGTAGAAGTGGATGAAATGGATACGTACGCCATCATGTACACCAGTGGAACGACGGGGAGGCCGAAAGGTGTAATCCATCGCCATCGTGATATGGCTGAACAAAGCATGACATGCATTGCGATGCTGAAATACACCAAAAATGACGTAGGTCTTGTTATTGCGCCGATGTTCCATTGTGCAGAATTGCATTGTTGCATCATTCCGCGGGTTCAGGCGGGTGCATCCAGCATCATCATGCATCAATTCAATCCTCAAGCCGCAGTGGACACAATTGAAAAAGAGAAAATTACAGTCATGTTTGCAGTCCCGACCATGTGGAGTATGATGTCCGACATCGAAGAAGCGGATTTGAAAGTTAAAACATTGGAGCGGGGATTGTACGGCGCGGCTCCAATGGCACCAGTCCTGGTTAAACGCGTCAAGGAAGTGCTTGGAATCGATTTGATCCAGGCGTATGGCCAAACGGAAATGGGACCGGCCATCACGTTCCTTGCTGAGGATGAGCAGCTGACCAAAGCAGGATCAGCAGGCAAACCTGCCTTTAACCATGAAATTCGAATTGTACGGCCAAACGAGAAGGGCCCTGCGGAACCGGATGAAAGATTGGGTGCATTCGAAGTGGGGGAAATCATCGTTCGGGGGCCAAGCATGATGGCGGGTTATTTCCATCGGCCGCAGGCGACATCCCGTGTATTGTATAAAGGCTGGTACCACACCAGTGATTTAGGATATCTGGATGAAGATGGCTATTTGTTCGTAGCGGATCGTGTGGATGACATGATCATCAGCGGGGGAGAAAACATTTACCCGCGTGAAGTGGAAGATGTGCTGCATGAGCATGAGCTGATTCAGGATGTAGCGGTGCTGGGAATTCCGGATGAAAAATGGGGCGAAGCGGTCATGGCGTTTGTGGTCGTAAAAGATTCTTCGTTGACGGAACAGCATTTGGAAGAATTCTGCCTCAACAACGATAAGCTTGCGCGCTTTAAGCGGCCGAGAACCTACCGCTTTGTCGATGAATTGCCCCGCAATGCCAGCGGCAAAATACAAAAGTTTTTATTGCGGGAACTGTACGCGAAAAGTAATGTATAAGAAAATGGCCTCTCAGCCAATTACTGAGGGGCTTTTAAATGAAAAAAGGGAGTGTTGTTTATGCAGATGAAACCAGTGGAAGAAACGATTGCAGGCGTATTGGGGATTGAATTCGGGGATATTACTCCAGACAGAGTAACAGCGACTATGCCTGTGCATGCAGCTACTCATCAACCGTTTGGTCAGTTGCACGGTGGAGCCTCGGTTGTATTGGCGGAATCGGTTGCCAGTGTCGGGACCTGGCATTTAATCGACCAGGAACATGAAATTGCGGTCGGTCTAGAAATCAATGCCAACCACCTGCGCGGCAAGCAAGAAGGCATTGTGACCGCCATCGGCACACCTTTACATAAAGGCAGAACAACCATGGTCTGGGACATCAAGATTGTAGATGAAGAGGAAAAGCTTATTTGCGTTTCGCGGTGCACGGTGGCGATAGTCAAAAAGAAAAAGTAACGAACAGTTTCCATTACGGCCAATCTATTGGCCGTAATGGATTTTTTATGGAAAAGAAAAATTGTTGTTAACAAAAACAAATTGTTGTTGTATACTGAATTTTAAGAAAATAATAGCGCTTACATTTTTCAAATGCCTTTTTTCCAAAAGGTTTTTTTAAAACAGTTAACATACCGTCCGTTCAGTATTTACATACCGTCCGTATAGTATGGTGAAGGAGGAATAAAAATGGCGGATTCATTATTTGATTTGACAGGGAGAACGGCGTTGATTACAGGAGGGGGAAGTGGTCTTGGGCGGAACATAGCAGAAATTTTTGCGGAGTATGGAGCGAATATAGCCGTTTGCTCCCGCAAAATAGCTAATTGCCAAGAAACCGTTGATCAGCTGGAAAGCCGCTACGGCATTAAAGCACTCGCTTATGAATGCAATGTCGGCAGCGAAGAACAAGTAAAAGCTGTAGTGCAATCGGTGTTATCTGATTTTGACAGCATCGACATCCTGGTCAATAACAGCGGGGCAACATGGGGAGAAGAGACAGAGAAAATGCCATTGGATGCATGGGAAAAAGTGATGAATGTCAACGTTACAGGGACTTTTCTTATGTCCAAGGAAGTGGGCCGGCATATGATTCGCAGTGGCTACGGAAAAATCATCAATATCGGTTCGGTCGCCGGTTTAAGGGCGGAACCGCCGGAAGTGCTGAATGCCATCGGATACAGTACGAGCAAAGCGGCTGTCCATCATTTCACCAAAGATTTGGCGCGCAAATGGGCTGGCCACGGATTGTATGTCAACGCTATTGCCCCCGGTTTTTTTGAAACAAAAATGACAAAGCACGTCATTGCACAGTATGCAGACACAATTGTTCATAAAAATCCAATGAAAAAATTGGGGGACACCAGATCGCTTCAAGGCGCCGCACTTTTCCTGGCAGGCGCCGCCAGTGATTACATCACTGGCCAAGTGATTGCAGTGGACGGCGGAAGTTCATTATAAAAATTCTGGCTGAAAGTTGAAAGAGCATCAAGTTCAAAAGGAGGAAAAGCATGGATAGACCTTGGTTAAAGCATGTAGCAGAAGGCAATCCGAAAAGCATTGAGATACCGGATATTTCATTGGTGGAATTGTTCAGGCAGTCGGCAGAGGAATACGCGGACCATACAGCGGTCACTTTTTTCGATAAGACTTACAGCTATCGGGAACTGGAGGAGGCGATTATTCATTTTACGAAAAAACTGGCTGGAATAGGTATTCGGAAAAATGACCGTGTGGCCATCATGCTGCCGAATTGTCCGCAATATCCCATCAGTTTTTATGCCGCACTATCTTGTGGAGCTACCATCGTCCAGTTGAATCCAATGTTCCAACCAGCAGAACTTCTTCACATTCTCAATGATTCGGAGACAAAAGCCTTAATTATATTGGATCGGTTAATGCCTTTGTTCGACAGCATAAAAGATCAGACTTCGGTCCAGCATATACTGGCTGTGGGCCTCGACGGTGATGCCGCAGAATCTGCTCCAATTGGCGGTATGACTCGCCTGACGATGGATCCCAAAGAAGATGTAGCGGTCATTCAGTATACAGGCGGCACAACCGGGCTCCCGAAAGGTGCAATGCTGACGCATCGCAACATCGTCGCCAATACCCTGCAAAGTGCTGCAACTTCTGAAGTAACAACCAAAAAAGGAAAAGAGAAGGTGCTGACCATTTCCCCTTTGTTTCATGTTTACGGCATGACCAGCGGCATGAGCGTTACTTTCTATAACGGAGGCAACATGATTCTGGTGCCGAAATTTGATGTTGGCCAAGTAGTGGAGCTGATTGAAAAAGAAAAGCCGACTGCATTTCCAGGAGTGCCTACCATGTACATCGCATTGCTGGATTATCATCGATCGAGAAAATTCGATTTGAGTTGTTTGGAATCCTGCAGCAGCGGAGCAGCTCCTTTGCCGCTGGAAGTACTTGACCGTTTCAATGCAATCAGCGGCACCACTGTGGCGGAAGGCTACGGTTTATCCGAGGCATCGCCTGTAACCCACAGGAATCCTGTTCGAAGCTTACAAAAAAATGGCAGTATCGGCATTCCGTTGCCGAATACCGATTCACGGATTGTCGATATCGCGACCGGGCAAGAAACCTTGCCGGTCGGCCAAGTAGGTGAATTGGTTGTGCGGGGCCCGCAAGTGATGAAAGGCTATTGGAACAGGCCGGAAGAAACCGCTGTGACGATTCGGGAAGATTGGCTGTACACGGGAGATCTCGCGAAAATGGATGAAGACGGGTTCTTTTACATCGTGGGCCGGAAAAAAGAAATGATTTTGGCGAGTGGATTTAACGTCTATCCAATCGAAGTGGAAAACGTCCTTTATCGCCATCCCGCCATACGGGAAGCAGCTGTTTTCGGAGTTCCGGATGCGTATCGTGGAGAAACCGTTCGAGCGGTTGTCGTCTTGAACGAAGAAGTGGCAGAAGAAGAGCTGATCGCCTATTGCCGCACCCAGTTATCGGCTTATAAAGTGCCGGAAGCGATTATCGTTGTGGAAGAACTGCCTAAAACGGCTGTCGGGAAAATACTGAAACGTGCATTGCAAAAACAGTACGCCGATTTATAAAAAATCAGGAAACGGGGAGATCAACATGCATTTACGTTTATCAGAAGAACAGGAAATGATTCAAAAAACAATACGCCGATTTGTGGAAAAAGAATTGATTCCACTGGAAAACGAAGTCCTGAAAAATGAAAGGGAAGGGCGTCCGAGCCTGGAACCGGAAAAAATGAAAGAACTTCAGAAAAAAGCCAAGGACTTCGGCTTTTGGGGCATCAATACTCCAGAGGAATACGGTGGGTCGAATCTTGGCCAAATGATGCTGGCCATCGTTTTGATGGAAGTTTCCAAAACCTTTGTGCCGTTCACATTTGGAGGTTCGGCTGACAATATCCTGTATTACGGCAATGAAGAACAAAAGAAAAAGTACTTGATCCCGACCATCAATGGAGAAAAGAAATCCTGCTTTGCCATGACGGAACCGGAAGCCGGATCTGATACGCAAAACTTGAAAATGACGGCTGTCAAAGACGGAAATGAATGGGTCTTAAACGGGGAGAAAACCTTTATCACAGGCGGAAATGAAGCTGATTTCGTCATGGTGATCGCTATTACGGATAAAGAGCTGCACCAGCAAACAGGGCGTTCCGGTGTTACTTGCTTTATCGTCGACCGGGACATGGGCTGGAAATCCGAATACATCGATACGATGGGCGAATGGGGACCTGCCGGATTGGTCTTCGACAACGTCCGTGTACCAGAAGAAAACGTCTTGGGTGAAATCAACCGCGGCTACAATTTGGGGCTTGAATGGATTGGTTTTGCGCGTTGGGTAGTTGGAGCGCGGGCAGTTGGGATGAGTGAACGGTTGTTGCAGATGGCGATCGATTATTCGAAAGACCGTAAAACCTTCGGCAAACCGATTGCGGAACGCCAGGCGATCCAATGGCCGATTGCTGATTCAGCAGTGGAAATTGAAGCGGCAAAATGGCTGGTGTTAAATGCTGCCTTCACGTTGGACCAAGGCGAAGATAATCGTCATTTGGCGTCGATGGCAAAATTGTATGGCGCAAACATGGGCAATCGGGTCGTGGATCGGGTTCTTCAAATCCATGGTGGCATGGGCTATACGCGTGAATTGCCGATTGAACGTTGGTATCGTGAGGCGCGGCTATGGAGAATTTACGATGGAACAGATGAAATCCAACGCATGATCATTTCAAGAAACTTATTGAAGGGCCACGTGAAAGTGGGCCAATCGGTTTAAACGAATGGAAGAAAAGGGAGGCATACCAATGGGAAATTCATTTGAAGGAAAAACAGCTTTTGTTACAGGGGGGAGCCGAGGGATCGGCCGCCAGATTGCCGAACGATTTGCCAGTGAAGGCGCCAATGTAGCGATCATCGATGTGAACGAGGAAGCGCTCCAGACAGCTCAAGAAGAAATGGCTGGCAAAGGTTATTCCATTTATACGAGAAATGCCAGCGTGACGGATAAAGAGCAGATAGAGCAGGCAATGAAAGAAGTGTTTGAGCGATTCGGTTCGATTGATGTACTCGTTAATAACGCAGGCGTCATCCGAGATAATATGCTGTTTAAAATGACGGACGAGGATTGGCTGACGGTTACAGATGTCCATTTGAAAGGCGCATTTTATGCGACACGGGCTGCGCAGCAATACATGACCCAAAACAAATATGGCCGGATCATCAATATTTCGTCGACATCGGCGTTAGGCAATCGCGGGCAAGCCAATTACGCCACAGCTAAAGCGGGACTTCAGGGCTTTACAAAAACATTGGCAATCGAACTTGGTAAATACGGCATTACAGCCAATGCAGTAGCTCCTGGTTTTATTGAGACGGATATGACAAAAGCGACGGCTGAACGCATCGGCGTACCTTTTGAAGAATTAGTCAAAGCGAGTGTATCCGCTATTCCGGTCGGCCGCAGCGGCAAGCCTGAAGATATTGCAAACGCTGTCGCCTTTTTTGCAGATGAACGTTCTTCATTTGTCAGCGGACAGGTTCTATATGTAGCGGGTGGACCGAAAAACTAAATGGGGAGGCGCAGCTATGCTGAAAGAAAGCATTGGGAAATGTTCAGACAAAGTGAAAAACACGATTGAAAGAGGGGCGGTCCGGAAGTTTGCAGAAGCGATCGGCGACCCTGCTCCCATTTTTATCGATGAGCAGGCAGGTGCCGCTTCGCGCTACAAACAAAACATTGCACCTCCTACATTTCCGGTGACCTTTGATGCCGGGAAAATCGAGGGATTAGATCTTCCTTCCAAAGGATTGATCCATGGAGAGCAAATATACCATTATGAAAGGCCGTTGCTTGTTGGAGAAGATGTCTATTGCTGGATGGAAGTAAAAGATTATTACGAGAAAAGCGGCAATTTCGGCGAGATGGGATTTTTGGTCGTCGTAAAAAAAGGGCAAAGCCCAGACGGTGAACTATTGTTTACGGAAGAACGCATCGTCATCATCAACGAAGCGGCCAGAAAGGGGATGGCGGTATGAACCGGATAGTGGATTTACAGCAAGGTGACCGTTTGCCACTTATTCAATTGGATCCAGTATCGCGTTTGGATTTAATCAAATACGCGGGAGCATCCGGCGATTTTAACCCCATCCATACCATCGACGCAGAAGCTGAAGCGGCAGGATTACCAGGCATCATCGCGCATGGCATGTGGACCATGGGGAATCTGGCGAAAATTTTTACGCCTCATCTGGAAGAAGGGTTTATCCAACATTACGCCATTCGTTTTAAAGGCATGGTCTTCCTGGGGGATGTCATTACGTTGAAAGCGACTGTTGTTGAAAAGCAGGACAAGCAAGTGACATTTGAAGTTCAAGCAGCCAATCAAAGCGACAAAGATGTACTGAAAGGTGAACTCGTTTTTGCATTCTAAGCACCTGTTTATTTGAGAAAAGGGAGGCGGACATTCGTGAAAAGAGATGCAGTGATCGTATCGGCGGCACGAACAGCAATCGGAAGGCAAGGCGGTGCTTTGTCATCCCTTCCTGCTCACGTTTTTGGAGCGGAAGTAATCAAATCAGCAGTAGAACGGGCAGGAATCGACGCAGCTGTGATAGATGATGTCATCATGGGCAATGTCTTAGGGGCAGGAGGAAATATTGCGAGGTTGACGGCATTGGAGACGGAGCTTGGAATGGAACTTCCGGGCATGACAGTCGACCGGCAATGCGGTTCCGGAATCAACGCGATCAATCTGGCGGCACAAGCCATATGGGCAGGGGACGGTGACGTTTTTGTAGCTGGCGGAGTTGAAAGCATGAGCCGGGCGCCTTACTTGATGGAAAAGCCGGAAAAACCCTATAGCCCGGGCATGCCGAAATTCAGGAAATCACCGCTGTCGTCCCAGAAAATCGGGGATCCGCCAATGGGGATTACAGCTGAAAACTTAGCGGAAAAATACGGCATCAGCCGTGAGGAACAGGACCGTTTTGCCTTGGAGAGCCAAAGGCGTGCTGGCCAAGCCATAGAAGAAGGGCATTTTGATGAGCAGATAGTGTCTATCCAAATTCCGGTTCGTGAAGGGGAGCCGATTGAATTTAAAAGAGATGAGCATCCCCGTCCCCAAACAACTGAACAAGCCTTGGCCAAACTGCCGCCAGCCTTTCTTGAAGGCGGCACAGTGACGGCCGGAAGCAGTTCAGGTTTAAATGATGCAGCTGCAGCGACAGTCATAATGTCCAGAGAAAAAGCAGAAGAACTGGGCCTCAAAGCATTAGCGGTAATCCGGGCGCATGCGGTTGCCGGTGTAGATCCAAATATCATGGGCATCGGTCCGGTTCCAGCAACACAAAAAGTCCTGAAAAAAGCCGGCCTTGAGTTGGCTGATATGGATTTGATTGAAATCAATGAAGCTTTCGCAGTCCAAGTGCTCGCCTGCGACAAAGAATTGAAGATGGATCTGGATAAAGTGAATGTCAATGGAGGGGCTATCGCACTCGGCCATCCACTCGGTGCGACAGGCGCTATTCTGATAACCAAGGCAGTTTACGAATTGCAGCGTTCAGGCGGGAGATATGCACTCATTACAGCCTGTATCGGCGGCGGCCAAGGGATTGCCACAATAATCGAGCGGGAGGGATAGCGGCTGTGGAAAAAATACCGGATGTGAATGTTTACGTAAGATTTTGTGAAACCGACGCCGGGGGCCACGTCAGCAACGTCAGTTATTTCATTTACCTGGAAGAAGCCCGTTCGAAATTCTTCCAGGCCGTCGGTTTTACGGGGAAAGAAAAAAGAGGGAACATCGATTTTATCGTCGCTTCTACGAGCTGTGATTTTTTGGCCCAGGCTTACGCGGGGCAAACCTTGGCAATTGCCACAAAGGTAGAGCGGATCGGCACTAAAAGCTTTAAACTGGCGCACGAGGTCACCGATCACGAAACCGGAAAAGGGATTGCTTCAGGGTGGGCGGCAATCGTCTGTTTTGATTACCAGAAGCAGCAGACTGAAAAAGTGCCGCCTATGCTCCTTGAAATACTTGAGGAATTTTTGGTGACGGCATAGTCTATCGGGCGGCTTGAAAGAAAAGAGGAATGACAATGGATTTCAACTTGAGTGAAGATATTCAATTTCTCAAACGCAATGTTCGCGACTTTATCCAAAACGAAGTAGAAAAAGTAGCAATGCAAATTGAAGAAGAAAATGAAATTCCGGATCGGATCATCCAGTTATCGAAAGAAATGGGTTTGTTCGGTTTGAGCATTCCAGAAGAATATGGGGGACTGGGCATCGATATGGTCGGGAAATGCGCGCTCTATGAAGAAATTGGAGCAACGCACAACGGTTATACAACGCTGATCGGAGCCCATACAGGCATAGGCACTGTGGGAATTGTCGAGATGGGCAATGAACAGCAAAAAAGAAAGTATTTGCCGGATATGGCTTCGGGAGAACGGCTTGGCGCTTTTGCGCTGACCGAACCCCAAGCGGGTTCTCATGCAACGAACTTGAAAACGACTGCCGTTAAAAAGGGCGATAAGTATATATTGAACGGCCTTAAGCATTATATTACGAACGCTACGAGAGCGGACGTGTTTACAGTAATGGCAGTAACCGATCCTGAAAAAGGGGCGAAAGGCATCACCTCATTCATCGTGGAAAAAGGATTTCCAGGTTTCCAAGTGGGGGTTGTAGAGAAAAAGATGGGCCTTCACGGTTCCCATTCAGCAGAAGTCATCATGGAAGATTGTGAAGTGCCTGTTGGAAATGTACTGGGCAGTGAAGGCCAGGGGTATGTCAATGCGCTGAAAATACTGGCGAACGGCCGGGCTGGCCTGGCAGCCAGAAATCTTGGGTCATCCCAGCATCTTCTCGATTTATCTGTCACTTTTGCCAAAGAACGTGTGCAGTTTGGCAAGCCGATCATTGAGCATCAAGCTGTTGCCCATATGCTTTCCGAAATGGCGGTGGATGTAGAGGTGTTGCGCTCCTTTATGTACCGTGTAGCTTGGATGGTCGACCAAGGCCAGCAAGTGATCAAAGAAGCGGCGATGGTGAAATTGTTCGGTTCCGAAGTGTATAACCGGGTTGCCGATAAGGCACTCCAGGTTCACGGAGGGATCGGTTATATTGCCGATTATCCGATTGAACGGTATTACCGTGACGCGAGAATCACGCGGATTTACGAAGGGACTTCTGAAATCCAGAAAAACATTATCGCGGGGCGTTTGAGTAAAGAGTATTCTTAGCAATTGATTCGGTCAGATTATGAGGAAGAGGAGGGGGAAAGATGGACTTATTTTTGCAGCAGGTTTTTAATGGGCTTACTCTTGGAAGCGTTTACACACTGGTTGCTATTGGTTTGACGCTGGTTTTCGGTATTTTGCATATTCCAAACTTTGCGCATGGTGCGCTGTATTTAATTGGTGGCTACGTCACGTTGATGGTCATGACCGCTACGGGTGTCCATTATTTTATTGCCATCATCGCATCGATTGTCGTCGTAGCGGTGCTCGCAGTCTTAATGGAAAGGCTGGTATTTCATCCGCTTCGGAATTCACCGCCAATCCATGACAAAATTGCAGCCATCGGTTTGGTGCTGTTTTTTGAGGCATTGGTTCAACTTGTATGGGGCACCGAATACCTGCGCATGCTGACGCCGTTCGACAACAACATCTCGGTGGCAGGCGTATCGATGACCAGCCAGCGGCTTCTGGTGATTGCGGTGACTTTCGCGGTCGTCGTCTTATTGACGCTGTTTTTGAAAAAAACCATGATGGGCGCTTCGATTCTTGCTATGGCACAAAACCGAGAAGGGGCGTTTTTAGTCGGCATCAATGCCAATAAAGTGGCCATGATGACATTTGCAATTTCAGGCGCCTTGGCTGCAATTGCCGCTTCTCTCGCTTCTCCGATTAATCTGGTGTTTCCGGCAATGGGGCATTTGGTTATCTTAAAAGCTTTTGTGGTCGTCATCATCGGTGGGATGGGCAGTATTCCCGGAGCCATCATCGCAGGGCTCATCCTTGGATTAACGGAAAGCATGGGAGCTACGTATATTTCGAATGATTATAAAGATATGATTGCGTTTTTATTATTGATCGTCATCATGACAGTACGTCCTAAAGGGTTATTTGCAAAGGGGGTCTATTAAGTGGATAAGATTTTCAATCACCGCACCCTGATTGCTTTATTGGTTGTCTTTGCGCTGGTATTTCCCTTGATCTATGCAGAAAACCGCTATGTGCTGCACGTGATGACCATCGGGTTCATCTTCACGATCAGCGTCTACGGCATGAACATCATCGCCGGTTTTACGGGACAGTTGTCTCTGGCGCATGCTGGATTTTTCGCTATCGGCGCCTATTCTCTGGGAATTCTGACGACGCGGACAGAAATGAATTTTTGGCTGGCTCTCTTGCTGGCGGTGCTGATCACCAGCGCTGCCGGATTGGTGCTCGGAGCCATTGCGCTTCGAACGAAAGAGCATTTCTTCGCTATTTATACCTTGATTGTCGGCTACCTGATTTACCTGCTGATTGATAAATGGGATGGACTGACGGGCGGAGTTCGCGGATTGATCGGTATTCCAATTCCGGATCCGATTGGGCCATTGAACTTCGAGTCGGCGACATCGATGTATTACCTGGTGCTGTTTTTCCTGCTGCTGTCCATTTTCATTGCCGTTCGCATTGTCCGCTCTCTGACAGGCAGAACGTATATCGCCATCCGCAACAGCGAAGATCTGGCACAGACACTCGGCATCAATACCAAAGTGAATAAGCTGGTGTCGTTTGTCATTTCAGTCGCTTATGCCGGACTGGCCGGTGCTTTATACGCTTCCTTGACCCGCTTTATCGGTCCGGATGTGGCAAGTACGAATATGGTCTTCAACTTTCTCATGTATTTGATTGTCGGGGGGATCGGAACCCTTTCCGGTCCACTTGTCGGAACAATGCTGTTTATCTGGCTGGAACAATTCCTGAGAAGCTATCAGGAATATCATTTATTGATTTTTGGTCCGATTCTGGTCATCATGGTCATTTTCTTTCCGACGGGGATTGTTGGAGGATTTTACCGAATCAAAGCCAAGCTCCAGCAGAAGAAAGTGCCGAAGGACAATAGATACTTCAATCCGGTTCCAGTGAAATCGACGAAAAAATAAATGGGGGTGTCAATGTGGCATTTATTGAAGTGAAAGGAATCACCAAGAAATTCGGTGGCCTGACTGCTGTCGACAATGTGGATTTTGAAATAGAGCAAGGGAAAATCACTGCAATCATCGGTCCGAATGGAGCTGGAAAATCTACTTTCTTTAATTTGATCAACGGTTTTCATAAGCCGACATCCGGCCGAATTCTATTTGAAGGAAAAGACATTACAAAGATACCAGTGCATAAAGGTGCGCACCTAGGCATTGCAAGAACGTTCCAAACAACTCATTTATTCGAACAATCGACGGTCGTCGATAATGTCATCGTGGGCCACCGTTTGCGGACGAAATCGAATTTGTTCGATGCGGTGTTCCGAACGCGGCGGGAGAAGCAGGAAGAAAAGAAAGCTTACGAAATCGCCATGGGGGCGTTGGAATTTGTCGGAATGGCACATTTAGCGGATACACCGGTTTCCACCATCACGCAAGAAGCGAAAAAGAGGGTAGCGATTGCCTTGGCTCTTGCGACAGGTCCAAAAGTGATGTTTCTTGATGAACCGGCTGCCGGCATCAACCCGGAAGAAACGGACGGACTGGCCCAGCTGATGAAAAAAATAGCAGCCAGCGGCATTACCGTATGCACCATCGAGCACAAGATGCAGATGATTATGGGGATGGCCGACAAAATCATGGTCTTGAATCAAGGTGCGAAAATTGCGGAAGGTACCCCTGATGAAATAAAGAATAATCCGGTGGTCATTGAAGCCTATTTGGGAGGTGAAGCGATTGCTGAAGTTAACTGATGTAACTGTAAGGTTCGGTGCGTTCCAGGCACTCAACAATATCAATATCGAAGTGGAGGAAGGGGAATTGGTGGTTCTGCTCGGAGCCAATGGTGCGGGGAAAAGCACGATTTTCAACGCCATCAGTGGACTGAGTAAGCCTACAGTAGGCGATATCCGATTTTTGGGGGAGAGTGTCAAAGGCAATTCACCTGACCGAATGGTGAAAGTCGGCGTCGTCCAATGCCCTGAAGGAAAAAAACTTTTTCCGGATATGACCGTCCAGCAGAATTTGATGATGGGTGGTTTTGTCCACCGGGGCAAAAAAACACAACTGAAAAATTCGTTGGAAGAAGTCTATGAGCTGTTTGGAATTTTAAGGGACAAGAAAGATGATTCGGCAGGCTCATTGAGTGGGGGGCAACAGCAGATGCTGGCAATCGGCCGTGCCCTGATGTCCAAACCGAAGCTGATCATGTTGGATGAGCCTTCCATTGGCCTTGCTCCATTAATCGTGGAACAGATGTTTTCAATCATCCAGAAAATCAACCAGAGCGGTACGACCGTGCTGCTTGCGGAACAGAATGCCAATGCCGCTTTGAAAATTGCGGACCGTGGTTATGTGATTGAAAATGGTGCAGTTGTTCTAAAAGGCAGCAGTGCTGAACTATTCAATAACGATGCGATTCGGAAAGCCTATATCGGCGCCTAATGCATGACAATTGGAATTTAAGGGGGTGAGACTCCGCTTCTCGGGTTGCCGCATTAAAAATTCAAGATAAAAGGGGAGATAACTTTATGCACTCATTGAAAAAAGTTCTGTTTGGCGGATTGCTGTTTCTATTGATTTTCATTGTATCAGCTTGTGGAAATGAAGATGCGTCACCAGATGCAGAAGGCAGCTCAGGCAGTTCAGGGGAGTCTGGCGGAGAAATCACCATCGGCTACAGTGGACCATTAAGCGGACCTGCAGCAACTTACGGAGAAGAAACCTTAAAAGGATTGGAAATGGCTGTAAAAGATATCAATGAAGAAGGTGGAATAGAAGTGGACGGGAAAAATTACACGTTCGCTGTTTCTACTTTGGATGACAAATACTTGCCGAATGAAACGGCAGCCAACGCTAAACGCCTTGTACAGGAAGAAGACGCGAAGTTTATCTACAGCCCGCACAGCGGCGGTATTTACGCTATGCAAGTATTTAATGAAATGGAAGATTTCGTCATTATGGGTTACACAAGTGAACCGGGTGTCACAGATCAAGGCAATACATTGAACGTCCGGATTCCTCCTCGTTATGACCAATATTTAGAGCCGTTTACAGAGTATGAAATGGAACGTTTCGGTGAGAAAATTGCATTCCTTCCAACAGCAAGCCAATACGGAAAAGACTGGTCTGAAATGCTTCAGCCGGTTTGGGAAGAAAAAGGCGGGGAAGTGGTCTTTAATGAATCCATCGATTTCAGCAAAGACACAGATTTCCAGACCATTGTATCGAATGCTCTAGAACAGGATCCGGATGTTATGTTCATTGGCGGTCCCTCTGAACCGACAGCGCTAGTGGCAAAGCAGGCACGCGATCTTGGATTTGAAGGCGGATTCCTGATTATGGACCAAGCGAAACTGGATGAAATGGCTGCTGTTCTGGGCGGCGACTACAGCATGCTTGAAGGGGCGATTTCCACGACGCCATTGGTCAAATCGGAATTCCCGGGCACTGCGGAATATGTTGCGAAATACAAAGAAAATAATGACCGGGATCCGAGCGCAGAGTCAGCTTTCCATTACGTTTCAATGTATGTATTGGCAGAAGCGATGAAAGCTGCTGGAACGGTGGATGATACAAAAGCCATCATGGCAGCAATGGATGAAGGAGCCAAAAACCTTCCGGAAAACAAACAAGTGTATACAGTTCCTGGAGTCGGAGAAGACGGCGGCTTCGATTCAATGCTCCGCGTTTCTTATATCGAAGATGGTGAAATAATAGTGGTCGGTGATTAACGCTGAAACCAGAGGAGAGTACAGCCTGTACTCTCTTTTGCTTTATCTTTATGGATGGAGGCAAAAGAAATGTTATAATACGACAAGGCTTTTAAGACTAAGAAAGGCAGTGGGCTGCGTGAAAAGTGAACTAATCAAACAAAGCATCAATCTTTTTGTGGAGAAAGGATTCAGTGCCACTTCCATACAAGATATCGTTGATACAATCGGGGTAACAAAAGGTTCTTTCTACTATCATTTCAAAAGCAAGGAAGCACTTTTGATGGATATCCATTCGCATTATATTGATGATCTGTTAAGAAGGCAGAGGGCCATTCTGGATACTGAGAAAAGCCATAAGGATAAGTTGATGGCCATTGTTGAACTCATTATTGTCGATATTGAAAAACAAGGGGCAGTAGGCCGTGTGTATTTCCGTGAAATTCGCCATTTGAAAGAAGAAAATGCAGCCATCATCCGGGAAAAACGGGCTGATTTCCGCAACAATATCGAAGTGTTGCTGAAAGAAGGCATTGAAGCGAATGAATTCAGAAAAGAGCTGCAGCCTAAAATCATTACATTTGCCATTTTGGGCATCACGAATTGGAGCTACCAATGGTTCAATGTCGAAGGCAGTTTGACCGTAAAAGAACTTTCTGCGATGTACACGGATTTTATCCTGCATGGCATTCAATCTCCTGATGCGTCCAACTAAGAGCGTCTCCTAACTTCAATCATTGGAGTTGGGGAGGTGCTTTTTCTTATTGCCATTATTAGTTTCCAGCTCCAGCAAAAACCGCTTGAAATCAAGTCCGCCTCTGTAACCGCCGATGGTGCCATTTTTGCTGATGACCCGGTGGCATGGCACAGTGATGAGCAAAGGGTTTGCACCGATGGCGGAGGCGACTGCCCGCACAGCTGATGGCTTGCCGATCTGTTCGGCAATTTCGGAATAGGTGACGGTTTGGCCGTAGGGAATCTTATGGAGTGCTTCCCAGACTTGTTGCTGAAAAGTTGTTCCTGGTGCATCGGCAGACAAAGAAAATTCCTGTTGGGACCCATCCAGGTAAGCTGTTAATTCTTGTTTAGAGTCCGACAGCAAACTGTCGTTTTGTTCCAGGCTTGCCGCTGGAAAATGCTTATGGATATAAACCGATAACTCGCTGAAACTGTCACCGGGTGAGCCGATGTAACACAAACCGTTTTCAGTTTTGGCGATGTGCAGTTGCCATTGGCCATGTTCGAAAATAGACCAATAAATGCGGGAACCAGTTGTACGCATGCGCTTCTCATCCTTTCTGATAGTTGAAGAGTTTTCCTGGGTAGGATGGTTGTGTATCTGTGCTGTTACTTCTTACTTTCTTCAAAATAAGGTTTTAGTACAGGAAAAGCAAGCGGATAAAATAGTGGATGAAGAACAGTTTTAATCATTGCGATACGGGAATAAAGGGACTAGCAAAAGAAAGGGAGGGATTACGATGGCAAGAGATAAAAATTTGGAAGAACTGAAGGAAAAACAGTTGGAAAAGGAACAAAGAGAACAGGAGAAAGAGATGGAAATGACAGACAGCGGACGGATCCCCAATCTGGAAGACGACACGGAAGAGCGTACAGAAGAGAAAGAACAATAGCAGCTGACTTGATTTCCCGCATCCTGGTTTCGACCGGGGAGCGGGTTTTTCATGGGAAGGCGTGTTACTATAGACATTATCAAAAAACAAAGAGAGAGTGGTCTATATGTTCAACTCCTTAATTGAATTAATGGAAGCGAAAGATTTGAAAGACAAGCGTTCAATTCCATGGAATCAAATATGCCAAGAAGAGCGATTATCCGAACGATTTATTAAAGAAAACGTGGACCAAGTGAATTGGAAGCTGATTTCAACCCATCAGGAATTGTCTGAAACGTTCATCCGTAAGTATAGAAACCGTCTGTTTTGGGATGAGATCATCAAAGTTCAAAAGCTTTCCGAAGCCTTTATCGAGAAATTTGCAGATGAAAAGAAATGGCGTCCCATTGCAAAAGAAGAGCTGAGCAAAAAGCAGCAAAAGACATTCGAAAAAGAAGGGCAGCCATTCGATTCAACAGAATATTGGAAGTTTGTCTCGATGAAGCAGCAGTTGGCCAACTCCAAAGGGTTGTCGCCTGCGTTTATTGAAAAGCACCAAGACAAATTAGATTGGACAGAGTTGTGCCGCCATCAGTATTTACCGATGCCGCTGATCCATCGCCATGCCCGCAAAGTGAATTGGACACTGGTGACGCGCCATCAAGTTTTATCCGAACGTTTTATCGAGAAGTACAGCAATGACGTCGAATGGGAAACCATCACTTTTCATCAATCGCTATCCGAACGCTTCATCAACCGCCACCAAGCGAAAATGAGTTTTATTTCAGCGGAAGAAAGGCGTTCTGAAGCCTTTTTATATACCCATTTCAACAAGTTGGATGCGGCGTCGATTCTGGAACATCAACAATTACAGAATGTAAAAAAGTATGATCCTTTGGACGTCTATGTGCTGACTAAAAACAGCGAAAAGAAGTATATTTTGAAGTTTCACGATCTTACGGAAAGTTTAGAACCGGTCCGGAAAGCCGATGAAGAGGAACTTTACGAGCACTTGGAAGAACACGATTTATTGGCAACTGCAGGAGAAGATTTTCCTGAACTGTTGATCGTCGGTGACCTGCGGTTCTGATAAGGGTTAGTCCTTTACGGAAATTGCTGATGATCAGGAAAAATCGAAAACTGATTGATGTAAATAACCGCCTCTCTGCCAGATGGAGAGACGGTTATTTTTTGTTTTTGCGGAAAACAGGTTATACTGAATAAAAAAATTGAAAGTTGGGATTCTATACATGGCGTTTACTGATTTATCAATTGCGAGCGAAGCGACGATCCAGCCAATTTTGGAAATTGCAGAACAGGCGGGGATCTCTAAAAAAGCCTTGGAATTATACGGAAACTATAAAGCGAAAATAAACGTGGATCAATTGCCGCCAGTCCAAAAAATGGGACAAGTGGTGCTGGTGACAGCAATTAGCCCAACACCTGCAGGAGAAGGGAAGTCTACTGTAACTGTAGGGTTAGCGGATGCCTTCAAGCAATTGAATGAATCAGTGGCTGTTGCGTTGCGTGAACCCTCTTTGGGACCGGTAATGGGTGTTAAAGGCGGAGCTACTGGCGGCGGGTTTGCGCAAGTACTGCCAATGGAAGACATCAATCTGCATTTCACAGGAGATATCCATGCCATTACATCAGCGAATAATGCATTGGCAGCCTTGATCGACAATCACTTGCACCAAGGAAATGTCTTGAAAATCGACCCGCGCCGCATCACCTGGAAGCGTGCGCTGGACATCAATGACCGAGCTTTGCGGCAAGTGACCATCGGCCTTGGTGGGCCTGGACAAGGAGTGCCAAGGCAAGACGGTTTTGATATTACGGTAGCTTCGGAAATTATGGCGGTGCTTTGTTTGGCGGGTTCATTGGTGGACTTGAAAGAACGGTTGGCACAAATGGTCATCGGCTATACGTACGACAGAGATCCTATAACGGTAAGAGACCTTGGAGCGGAAGGGGCTTTAACGCTCTTGCTGAAAGAGGCTTTTAAGCCGAACTTGGTGCAGACAATTGAAGGTACACCTGCTATTATCCACGGCGGTCCGTTTGCGAACATCGCCCATGGCTGCAACTCACTGATTGCCACGAATACGGCAAGAAGAGTGGCTGATATTGTCGTCACAGAAGCGGGGTTCGGTGCAGATTTGGGTGCGGAGAAGTTCATGCACATCAAATCAAGAAAAGGCGGTTTCCATCCGGATGCGGTGGTCATTGTGGCGACTGTGCGTGCGCTTAAAATGCATGGAGGCGTTGCGAAAACTCTATTGGCTGAAGAAGATGCGGAAGCAGTCAAACGAGGCATGGTCAATTTAGCAAAGCATGTGGATACGATCCGGCAATTCGGTATCGAGCCGGTTGTAGCATTGAACCGCTTTTCTGGGGACAGCGAAGCGGAATTGGCTGCAGTGCTCGATTGGGCAGAAGCAGAAGGTGTGGCAGTTGCCATGACAGAAGTCTGGGAAAAAGGCGGAGCTGGAGGCATTGCCTTGGCGAGGCTGGTTAAACAGGAACTGGAGCGTCCGACAGATTTCCATCACTTGTATCAGGAAGACGATTCGATCGAAGAAAAACTTCGGACGATTGTCCAGAAAGTTTACGGTGGAGCGGATATTCAATTATCGGATTTGGCACAAAAGCAACTGGTTGAATTGAAGAAATACGGCTGGGATTCCTTGCCGATCTGTATGGCGAAAACCCAGTACTCGTTATCGGATCAGCCTAAACTGCTGGGGCGGCCAGAAGGATTCACCATCACGATCCGGGAAATCATTCCGAAGCTTGGAGCGGGATTCTTGGTCTGTCTAACGGGTGACATTATGACGATGCCAGGTCTGCCAAAACAACCGGCTGCTTTGAATATGGATGTTACTTCTGACGGCAAGGCTGTCGGTTTATTTTAAAGAAAAGGGCTCGCAGCTTATATGCGAGTCCTTTTTTGGTTTTTAAAAAATTGAAATCCTACTCGCTTTAATTTAACTTAATAATCAGAAAAAATAACGCCATTATGGGAAATGAATGGTAGAATATAGGTGTCAAAGCATCATCAGTAAGGGGAGGAAATTATGCCAGGGACCATTGTTGAAAGTATTTACGGAAAGCTGCGAGGCCAGCAACAGGGCAATGTCATTGTTTGGAAAGGCATCCCCTATGCGAAGCCGCCTACCGGCAACCGTCGCTTTCGGGCACCTCAGCCGCCGGAGCCGTGGTCGGAAGTGCGCGAAGCCCTTCTATTCGGACCATCAGCTATACAAGCCAGCAATGGCATCATGGAGTTTTTAGAAAATCGAGCAGACAACACCAGTGAAGATTGCTTGTACTTGAATGTTTGGTCGCCAGCAGCTGATAACCATCGCCGTCCGGTTATGGTATGGATCCATGGCGGGGCTTTTACTACTGGTGCCGGATCCAGCAAAACCTATGACGGCAGTTCTTTCGCAACTGAAGGAGACGTTGTCGTTGTCACTTTCAACTACCGTCTGGGTGCTCTTGGATTTTTGCATTTAGGGGGCATCGGAGGTGCTGACTTTTCGGGTTCCTGCAATTGTGGCATCTTAGATCAACTGGCTGCACTTCAATGGGTTCAGGACAATATTGAAAAGTTCGGTGGAGATCCGGACCGGGTAACGGTTTTCGGGGAATCTGCCGGTGCGATGAGCATAGGGGTCCTGATGGCGATTCCCAAGGCAAAAGGGCTGTTCCAACAGGCAATCCTGCAAAGTGGGGCAGCAGCAAATGTCCTCAGTTCTTCCATTGCGGAAAAAGTCAGCAGCCGTCTTTTGGCTGCATTGAACATCGGGCATGGAGAAGTAGACAAAATCAGGGAGATTCCAGCGCAGCAATTAGTGGATACGGCTGCTTTGCTTCCGGCGATGAGCCTGGTTCCAGTTATAGAAGGCGATTTGCTTCCAGTACACCCTGAGCAGGCACTTGCCAAAGGGATAGCTAAAGATATGCCGGTACTGATTGGCACAAATAAAGATGAATACCGGCTCTTCAGCTTTTTTGACCCTCGTTGGAAACAAGGGGATCAAGAGGAAATCATTTCGATTTTTGAACATACATTTGGCCTTAACTGGTTGGGAATTTCACAGTATTTGCTAAATGGAGAAGAATTGAACCAAAACATTTACGATAAGCTGATGACGATGAGCCTATTTACATTTCCCGCGCTGGAGCTTGCAGAACTGCAGGCTAAGCAGGGTGCTCCTGTTTGGATGTATCGTTTCGACTGGGAGACGCCGGTTTTTGGAGGAGAGCTGAAAGCTTGCCATAGCCTGGAGCTTCCGTTTGTCTGGAACACATTATCTAAAGAAGGCACCGAGCGGTTGACCGGGAACTCGGAGGAACGGCACAAACTGGCGGAAGAAATACACCATTCCTGGATCAGATTTGCCAGAAGCGGCAATCCCAATGCGCCGAAACTGCCGGAGTGGAGGGCTTATAATTTGGAACACCGCCCCGTCATGATTTTTAATCGGGAGAATGTGCTCGTCCATGATCCGAACAGCGAAGAACGAAAGAAATGGAAAAATCTCATGGTTCATCTGGAAAAGTCCCGTTAACAGCAGAAACGGATGAACGGGAGGGACGAATATGAAAAATGAAATCAGGGTCACAGATTTTATTGAACAAGGAACAGCGATCTACGTAAAGGCTGAAGTTTACGATCATCAACAAAACCAATGGTACGAAGAAGAACTGAGGTTTTTGGATGAGTTGCTGTATGGCGATTTGGTTCATCCCAGAAAGTCGCCTTTAACAGAACAATGCCGTTTGGAAACCATTGCCTATTTAAAACAGTATTTTGGACGCGCTACCGATTGAACTGACAAATTCCATCTGTGGATCTTGCAGAGCCATGTCCCGCCTTTTTGTGCAAGCGAGTTCTTTTGGTGAATCTAGTTATGGTCAAAACAGGTTCTTGAAAGGGAGAGGTCCGTATGAAATTCCAATCAACGCGCCAGCAACAGACAGCTTTAAGTTTGACTGTTTACAACGATGGATTCGCCTTAGTCAAAGAGACACGAATGATTCCAGGAAACCATGAATTGGAGGAAGTTCAGTTTATGGATATCGCTTCACGGATTGAGGCGGATTCCGTCTTGGTTGATGGGCTTCACGTACTCGAACAAAGTTATGACTGCGATTTGATCAGTAAGGAAAAACTCCTGGAGAAATACATTGATGAAGTGTTGACTGTCAGGAATGCGGAGTTGGGGGAAGAGATGCAAATCCGGCTTCTCAGTGTGACAGGCAGTATTATTGGGAAACGGGTCGATACAAAGGAAATCGTAATTGACCCTGTTGGCCAATTGATTCTTCCGGCGCTGCCGGAGGGGTTATTGACAAAACCGACTCTGGTTTGGAAAATAGCGCCTATTGAAACAGACACAGAAGCGAGAATTTCTTATTTGACTCAAGGCTTGGAATGGCGAGCAAATTATGTGGCGGAAATCCGCGATTCTAAGCTGGTTTTTTCAGGCTGGATTCAACTTTCCAACAATAGCGGGATGGATTTTTTCGATAGCCGGCTAAAATTGGCTTCCGGAAAGGTGAACCGATTTGCAGATGCCTATCCACTGAATGAATCAATCAGACTGTTTGCCAAAGCAGAGGAACCTGATTCGGCATTTGAAGAACATGGCTTTGCCGATTATCATGCTTACAGCATGGAACGGGCAATAACCATCATAAGGGAACAGACCAAACAAATCAGTTTCCTGAAAGTGGGGAATGCAGCATTTCGTAAGCTTTACAAAGTGGAAACTGGAAGCAAACAAGTAAAAGTCATTCTTGAATTTGATAATACGGAAGCCAATAACTTGGGCATGCCCTTGCCTAAGGGATTGCTCAAAGTATATGAACAAGACCAGGACGGTGAAATGGAGTTTATCGGAGAAAATGCGATTAACCATGTGGCAGCCGAACAGAAACTATCCTTGGTGATTGGAGATGCGTTTGATCTCATCAGTAAAAACTGGGAGAAAAAGCGCGACAGACGCGGACATTTTGACTATGTCACGCATGTTTATAAAATAAAGAACCAAAAGGCGGAGAATGTTCGGATCGATGTCAGCCATCGAATACCTGAGCGGATTTGGCAGATGGAATCATCTACACATGATTACGAAGTAAAGCAGTCAAATGAACTTGAATTCCGAGTCCGCATCCCTTCGGGGAAAACGGCCGAAGTGGAATTCACATATAAAGTGGATCGGACCGATGAGCGTCTTAAGCAAAGTCATGAAAAGTGAGAAGCATCCTCTTATTGGAAGCTGATAAAATTAATTTCCTTTTAATGGTGATGTTTTAGCTGAGGTTTGATAAAATTATTTTAAGCATCATCATTTTATGGACAAAGGGGAATTGGTAAGATGTTTAAAAAAATGGCTTCTGAAGCACTTGGATTATCGGATATTGGGAAAATAATTGACCCGCAGGATTTTGACAAAACGGATTCTGATGATTATGTCATGACTGAAGATGGAGAGAAAATCTATTTTCTGATCAAAACAAAAGCGGATGAATATTGCTTCACTAATTTGGCCATCATCCATGTCGATGGAGAAAGTGCGATGTCTTCAAAACGTACGTTGAGACGCTATCCATATTCTCAGTACAGCATTTCAAATGTTGTTCTTGAAACTGCGGGCAAGATCGATTTAGATGTTGAACTTGCGTTTACTGTAGGGTCGATTCCTTTTAAGATTGATGTCCAAAAACAGCAGGCGGAGCGTTTGACAGACCTGTATAAATCGCTTTTAAGAATCGCTGAACATACCCATGAAAATGCAATCATCATCAATATGGCCAACGACAGCCTGGAAAAAGCGGTGACGGTTCTGCAGAATTCAAGATCGGGTGATGTGGCATTAAGCGATCAGTATTCGAAGCTGACCGATTTTGGTTTTACCTGGATGACATCTGTCCGCAACCAATACCATGTCAAAGACTTTGGCGATGTATTTGAAAAGTACATCAACAATTGAAATGAAAAAGATGGATGCCGAATGGGTTCCATCTTTTTTTAGTATGGTCCTGCAACAGTGAAACTGAAAAATACGGACAGGAAATTAGAGTGACAGTCTAGAGAGCTGCCTGACAATGAAGGAGGAAGCCAATGTATAAAACGATATTGACGCCAAGGGTTTCAGAGACGGATGGTGTGGGCCATATCAACAATACAACCTTGCCGGTATGGTTTGAAGCAGCCAGAAATCCCTTATTCGATTTGTTCACACCCGACCATGATTTTGCGAAGTGGAAAATGGTCATCGTCAAGACTGTCTTGGAATTCACGGGACAAATCTATTTTGGCAAAGACGTGGCAGTGAATGTATGGGTCAAGAAAATCGGCAACAGCAGCCTGGAATTATACGAAGAACTTTACCAGGAAGGAAATCTTTGCGCACGGAACACGGCCGTTTATGTGAATTATGATTTGGACAGCCAGAAATCTGAAAAGATTCCAGAAGCGATCCGCCAGGAATTGGCTAAACACCTTTGGGAAGAAAAAGATAAATAATATTTTGTCTGAATAAACGGAATACTTATTTAACAGAAGCATCTCTTGAAAAGTGGAAACAGCGTGCTATAATAAGACCATTCAAATACGATTCACTCATATAATCGCGGGGATATGGCCCGCAAGTTTCTACCGGTTTGCCGTAAACGAACTGACTATGAGAAGCAACGAAGCACAGGAAATGCGTCTTTTTGGCGTTTATTTCTTTTTGTTTCCTTTCGAATTTTAAGCTCGAAGGACATTGCTCCACTCATGGTTATGGATGGATGCACGTTCTGAGGGCTTTTTTTCTTGCCTTCAGCCGTGACAGAAGAGGAGCTGACAGCATGAAGAAATTACAGGATAAAATCATATCGGACGGCAAAGTCTTGTCGGAATCGGTATTAAAAGTAGATTCATTTTTAAATCACCAAATTGACCCGCCGTTGATGCAGGCAATTGGAGAAGAATTCGCTTCACGCTTTAAAGAAGACGGCATTACAAAAATCCTGACACTGGAATCTTCAGGGATTGCTCCAGCGATGATGACTGGACTGGTCTTAGGCGTACCGGCGGTATTTGCCAGAAAACGCAAGTCGTTGACATTGGTTGACCACATGTACACTGCAAGTGTCCATTCATTTACGAAAAATGAAACCAATGATATTTCCGTATCAAAAGACTTTTTGAAAAAAGAGGATGTCGTGCTGGTCATGGATGATTTCCTAGCTAACGGGCAAGCGGCGCTGGGCTTATTGGACATCGTTGAACAAGCGGGCGCCAAACTGGCAGGCATTGGCATCGTCATCGAGAAAGGGTTCCAGCCAGGCGGCAAGTTGCTGCGTGAACGCGGCATCCGTATTGAAACCTTAGCGAATATTTCATCTTTGGAAAATGGCAGCGTGTCCTTTTATGAGGAGGCAAACATTCAATGAAGAAAGCTTTAGGAGAAACGGCTTTAGGATTCCAGCATGTATTGGCTATGTACGCAGGAGCCGTATTGGTTCCATTAATCGTGGGAGAAGCTCTTGGTCTGACGCCAGAGCAATTAACGTACCTGGTCGCAATTGATATTCTTCTTTGTGGAGTCGCGACCATTCTTCAAATCGTGAGCAACCGGTTCTTCGGTATCGGGCTTCCTGTTGTGCTTGGCTGCACATTTACTGCCGTTGGGCCGATGATTGCAATCGGTGGCCAATATGGCATTTCCGCCATTTACGGGGCGATTCTTGTTTCCGGAGTGTTTGTTGTGTTGATCAGCGGATTTTTCGGCAGCCTCGTGCGCTTCTTCCCACCAGTTGTTACAGGAACCGTCGTTACCATTATCGGTATTACGCTCATTCCAGTAGCCATCAATAACATGGGTGGAGGACAGGGAGCTAGTGACTTTGGTTCTCTTGCCAACATCGGTCTGGCTTTCGGAACGTTATTGTTCATTGTCATCATGTACCGTTTTTCTACAGGTTTTCTCAGAGCGATCTCTATTCTGTTGGGGTTAATTGTCGGCACTGTAGCTGCTGCTTTTCTTGGCAAGGTGGATGTTTCTCCTATCGCTGATGCTTCGTACTTTCACATGGTTGAGCCTTTCTATTTCGGAACGCCGACGTTTGAATGGCCAGCCATCCTGACGATGATTCTGGTGGCCATGGTGTCATTGGTCGAATCGACCGGCGTTTACTTTGCACTTGGTGATATCACGAAAAAGAAACTCAAGGAAAAGGATTTGGCAAAAGGATACCGCGCAGAAGGGTTAGCCATTGTACTTGGAGGAATATTCAACTCCTTCCCGTACACAGCATTTTCACAAAACGTGGGGCTGATTCAGATGTCGGGCGTCAAATCACGAAAAATCATTTTGATTACAGGAATCATGCTGATTACGCTTGGATTTGTTCCGAAAATCGCAGCGGTCACGACAATCATCCCGCCGTCAGTTCTTGGCGGCGCCATGATTGCGATGTTCGGCATGGTTATCGCGCAAGGCATTAAAATGCTCAGCACCATTATCACGGATTCACAAGAAAACTCCATGATCATCGCCTGTTCTGTCGGAATCGGCCTGGGAGTTACAGTAGTTCCTGAATTGTTTGTCCAGTTGCCTTCAAGCGTTCAGATTTTGACAAGCAATGGGATCGTAGCCGGCAGTGTTACAGCTATTGTCTTGAACATCCTGTTCAATATGCTTCCTTCTAAAAAGCGACAGCGTGCAACTGCTCCTGTGGTGAAAGAAAGCGCAATGAATCAAGGGTGAAAATAAAAATGAGCAAACCGCTTAATTGCGGTTTGCTCATTTTTTATTTGCTGTGCACAGAAAGAAATTGAAGGGTTTTCTTAAATGTGTCTTGTGCATCTTCCGTATTTAAATCGTATTGATATTCGTGCTTCAGGTTTTTCTGGGTTCCTTCAAAAAAGACGGAGCTGAATTGAACTTGATTGTTTTTCAAAACTTCAACCAGTTCAATGGACTGGGAAACGAATGGGTCTGCATCGCCGACTGTTATGAAAACCGGTGGGTATTCAGGGCTGATATGCTGGACTGTGGAAAGTTCATCGATTTTGGGAGAAGATTCAAAAGGTTCAGCCCCTGTATAAGCTGTCAAAAAATAATCGATATTTGGAAAAGCAGTGGCTCGTACAGTGTCTAAATTGTATAGGCCACACAATAGCAATGCTCCTTGCAGTTGGCTATTGGCAATGGCTGGTTGGATGGCCATGGTTTCAGCTAACTCAACATTTGATACCAGCGCTGCCACCTGGCTGGCAATTTGCGCCCCTGCAGAATCGCCTCCTACAAAGACCCGTTCCATGTCACCGCCATATTCAGCAGCGTGAAGCTGCAAATAAGCAAGAGCCTGGTTGGCCTGCAGCACAGGGCCTGGATAAAGGGCTTCTGGTGCTAATGCATAATCGATATTCGCTACTACATAACCGGCATCTGCTAATGCCAGCGCATAATCCTGGCGGCTGTCTTTGGATCCGCCGACATACCCGCCACCGTGAATCCATAAAATGACCGGCATGGATACAGTGGAATTTTTAGGATGGTAGATATCTAGAAAACTGTTAGCCGAATCACTGTACGACAAGTTTTTGATGATTTTGACCCGCTCAGTAATTTCATTGATGTCAGGTGGAGGGCTGAAAACAGCAGAACCCGAAAGTTGAAGGGATGCTGAAGCATCGGAAGAAGCATTAATTTCCTCAAAAATGATGACGGCAAACATAAGCGCGACCAGAGAGGCAGAAGCGATCCAATTTTTTTGAGTCCAAGTTCTGGGTTTAGCTCTCACACGATTCATCCTTTAAAGTGAATTTTCATTGATGGTGTCAAGGTGATAATCGATCCGTCAAGAATAAATTTGGTGTTCTATTGCCTGCTATATTGTCCAGCGTCTTTATATAATAGCTATGCTAACACGAATAAAGACAGGGACCAAAGAATTAAGTTCATCAAAAAGAAATATATTTGTAATGTTTAAAAGACGGGTATGTAATACAAAAAGGGTATTCAATCGGGTAAGGCTTTTTTAGGCTTTCGAAAGGAGTGAGCGGATGTTTGGATTAGCCGATTTAATATCGTTGATCATTTCTGCATTTATTATTTTACCAATTGTTGTTTTTTTGAGAGAATCGGGTTATTTAGTGATGAGTTTGATATTGGGAGTAAAGAATCCAAGAATGACGATTGGGTCAGGACCGCGTATCGTTAAGATTGGAATGTTTGATATCCGGAGATACTACCATTTATACAGTTGGTTTTCTTACGACTCACTGAAAAGACAAGGAAAGTTTGCCTATGTATCGTTGTATGCAGGCCCAATCTTAGTGAATATGATTGTAGCCTTAATCATAAATGCCCTGTTGGCAAATGGCATAATTGAAGAGTATGCGACGTTTTGGGACCGCTTTGTCTTTTACGCCTTTTATTATGTAGTATTTGATATTGTGCCGATGAAAACTGCAAACGGTATGCCGAATAACGGACTGATTATTTATGAAATGTTCCGATACGGCAGAAGAACCGACTTTAATAACGAGCCATTCCTACCGTCTACTTCTGAAGTAGAAGAAGAGTACCAAGAGGATATGGAAAAAATAGAAGAAGTTAAAGAACAGCAAAAAGAACAAATTGAAGAAGAACAGAAAAAGTCGAATATTTCTCCGGCTGAAGAAAAACAGATCAAAGAAGAAATTGAAGAAGACAAAAGAGAAACTCAGGAGTATTTGGAGAAAGTTAAAGATAATAAGCAAAAAGATCTGGAGAAGCATGAAGACAATCTGCCGAAATAATTTTGCTGTGTCTTATCGCTCTAAGAAATCAGAAGAGATATCTTTAGTTCGAGATAATGAAGTGATAAGATAAGTACGTAGATATAAAGTAAGACGAAGGAGTGCAGCAGAATGTCAAAACAAACAATGGGAATTCACCATATTACAGCAATTGTTGGAGATCCACAGGAAAACGTAGATTTTTATGCAGGAGTATTGGGATTGCGGCTGGTAAAGAAAACAGTAAACTTTGACGATCCGAACACCTATCATTTGTACTTTGGAGATGAAACGGCGAAACCCGGCACCATCATCACCTTCTTTCCGTGGGGAAATGCCTATAAAGGGAAAATCGGTGATGGCCAAGTAGGCGTGACAAGCTATGCAGTTCCATCTGGCGCTTTAGTGTTTTGGCAAAAGAGACTGGAAAAATTCAAAGTTCCGTTTTTAATAGAAACCCGTTTTGGAGAACAGTATATAAGTTTTGATGATCCACATGGCCTGCATCTGGAGCTGGTTGAACGGCAGGATGGAGAACCGAACACGTGGGAAATCGGCGAAGTGACGAAAGATGTGGCCATTAAAGGATTTGGCGGAGCCACACTGTATACAGCCAATGCAGAGAAAACGGCTGAATTGCTGGAGACGGTCATGGGCCTTGAAAAAATCGGCGAAGAAGATGATTTAATGCGCTTCCGCGCTGCAAGTGACCTTGGCAACCTGATTGATGTAAAATTGTCCCGAGTCGGTACAGGGCAGATGGGTGTTGGGACGGTTCACCATATTGCATGGCGGGCACAAGATGATGCAGACCAATTGGAGTGGAAAGAGCAAGTGGAAGCCTATGGACTCGGCGTAACTCCGGTCCAGGACCGAAATTATTTTAATGCCATTTATTTCCGCGAATACGGAGATCTTCTATTTGAAATTGCGACCGATCCACCAGGATTCGCGATTGATGAATCACCTGAAGCACTCGGCGAAGCTTTAATGCTGCCAGAGCAATATGAAAGCCAAAGAAAAAATCTTCAGCGGAACCTGCCGCCAATTCAAGTAAAAAACGTGGATTAAAGAAACATGGAAGTGGCCAAAGAGAAAAGTAGCAAGTGGCCATCAAATAGAAATAACAGAAAGCACCTCCAGAAAACCTGGAGGTGCTTTCTGTTATTTGGATACGAAACTTTTCAATGCCAAGTTGATATTTTGAGGGCGTTCAGCCAGCCGTCTCATGTAATAAGCGTACCAGTCTTGGCCAAAAGGGACATAGGTAGTGAAAGAATAACCTTCTTTTGCCAGGTCTTTTTGCATTTCTGTCCGAAAGCCATAGAGCATCTGGAATTCAAAGCTGTTCAAAGGAATGTTCTTTTCTTTTACAAAAGCTTTAACTTCTTCGATAATATGATGGTCATGCGTCGCAATGGATGTATATCCCGAAGATTGAAGGTGAATTTTAATCAGTTTCAGGTAGTTGTCATCAATTTCTTTTTTGTCCTGCAAAGAGACTTCTTCGCTTTCTTTATAAGCCCCTTTTACGAGACGGAGACGGACATTCTGCAGATTTTCAATGTCCTTTTCGGATCGGTATAAATAAGCTTGGATGACAGTCCCGACATTGTCGTAATCCTTCAGCAAGGCTTCGAGAATATCGAGTGTTTGCTGAAGATGGGCGTAGTCCTCCATATCCAAGTTGATGAAAATATCATAGCGGGCAGCAGCTGCCACGATTTCCTGAATATTTTTCAAGCAAAAAGCGAAATCGACGTCGAGGCCGATTTGTGTTAATTTAACAGACATATGAGCGTTCACACCGTAGACTTGAATGGCTTCCAACGTTTCCAGGATGGCCTCTTTAGCTTGAATCGCTTCCTCTTTGGTCCTTACGAATTCACCGAGATTATCGATAGTGGCACCGATTCCATTGGCATTTAGTTCCTTTACCGACTGCATCATACTGTTGATGTCAGTTCCCGCAACAACTTTGCCGGCACCCAATTTCAAGCCCCATTTTTTAGCACCGCTGTTTAACGCCTGATTTTTGGATAACGCAATGAAAAAGCTTCTTGTTACTCCCACTCCTAATTCCTCCAATACTGTTATAACACTATGTCGATAGGCCAAACTCTTAGAACAGGGAAACGCTTTGCTCAATGAAATACAATCGGTTTTCCGGAAGGAATTGCTGTATAATTCATTGTTATCTCAGAGCATATCACATATTTACTGAAAACAAAAAATATTGGGAAGGCGTAGGGTGCACCCTTTTGCACTTCCCGCCTTAAAATAAAAACAGGGTAAAAAAAGCCGAGAGGAGGATCTGAAGTGAATCGGTTTGCCGTTAAAGGATTTATATTTACAGTTTCTATCTACGCTTTATTGCATTTTATTACATACTTTTATGAAAACGCGGCTTTAAGCCTGCTGCTTTCTGCTGTCGGCGTCTTGGTCTTATTGTCGGCATTGCTGCTATTGCCTTTCAAGAAAATTCAATTGCAATTGTTTCTGATGTTGATGGCGTTGCTCGTATTGTATGCGACGAGCAATTCTTTTGGAGCCGATTTGATTCAGGCATTGCAGCAAATGAGGAGCCTGATCGGATTGCTGCTGATTGTGCCGATGATCAGTTGGGTTCTGAAAGAAGAGCCGTATATAGAAGAAATCATGAGTTTCGCACATAATTTCCTGAACAAAAGCCAGAAATTCTATTTTGGACTCATGGCGATGACACAAGTCATCTCCCATTTTCTTCTGTTTGGTTCAGTTCCGATGATGTATCGTTTTATCGATACCTTTTTGAAGGAACACAAAGACGAAGCCTGGGAAAATTTCAAAGGAACCGCAATCCTGCGAGGCTTTGGGCTTTCGACCTTATGGGTCATCAGCATTCCGAGTTTCATTTTTGCTGTGGAGGCGCTGGAAGCGACGCTATGGAAATCGATGGCACTCGGATTCGTCTTTGCCTTGGCAGGTACTTTCTTGTCGGTAATCTTTTCATATTATCAGGAAAAGAAATACGGAGTGGACTTTTCTTTGGTTCTGAAGCAGGAGATCGATAAGGCTCTGAAGAATTCACGGAATCAAGGGAAGTGGAACAAGGATGTTGCGGAATTCGTTTTCCTTTTCGTTTCTTTGTTTGGCACCATTTTCCTTGTCCATGAACTAACCGGATTGGAATTTTTGTTGACTATTCCGTTGGTGATTCTGGGATGGACCTTATTTTATTTTCTATTTAAGAAAAAATCCTCTAATCTTGTGGTGGAAACCCGCTACTATTTTTCGGCGGGCATTGCTAAACAAGCTCAGCAATTCAGTATTTTAATCGCGGCGGGTTTACTGATTTATGCCTTAAATCAATCAAATGTCGGTGATTATGTCATCAGCGGCATGAATTTATTGACAGACGTTGTTCCGGTACTGAATATCCTTTTCCTGGTCCCATTCATTGTCATTTTACTGGGCTTTATCGGGTTGGGGCCCTTGCCGGTTATTGTATTGGTGACAGGAGTCTTAGAAGCAATTCCATTTCCGTATCCGCCTGAATTGGTGGTGTTGGCTGTAACTTCCGGAAGCGTCATTTCTATCATCTTGTCGCCCTTCGTTATGCCGGTGATTATTTTGAGCAGCATCAATGGATTGAGCGGAATTCAGAACGGCCTCCGATTCAATTTGAAGTTCGCAATAGCTTTTTATATTATGGTCCAATTGTTCATCCAGACGCTCATTCATTTATGAAGGATTTTGACAAGCTAATCAGAGTGGAAATTGAAAGCTAATAATCGATGGCGTATAATCGAAATAACTGAAAATTGAAATGAAAGAGGGGATAACGGAATGAGTGTCCAATAAAAAACCGCCATACAAGGATGGCGGTTTTGAGTTTCACTGTGGTTGAGGTGCATGGATTTCCCAGGACAACTTCAAGGCATCTGCTAAATAATCGGCAGCTTCTTCAGCTTTGAAATTGTCTACTTGGAATTTAGAGTGGTTTAACGAATAAATGGTTTGCCGCTCAAGAAACAGCGTTTCAATCTCTTCAAGAGAACGTTCTTTTAACAATGGCCGGTTGTCAATGAGAATGTGGACACGGTCTTTCCACGACTCCCAAGAAATATCGAGAAATAGGACGATACAGTTGGCCATACAAATATCCTGAATTTCTTTTTGCAGAAACGCACCGCCGCCAACAGAAATGATATTCAATGGCTGCTGACTGTATTTCACAATCAATTCTTTTTCTTTGGCGCGAAATGCCTGCTCTCCGTAAACTTCGAATATTTGCGGAATCGGCATAGCGAATTCCTTTTCAATCTCTGCATCGATGTCTACAAAACTGCGATAAAGCTTTTGGGCAAGTAATTTTCCGACAGTTGTTTTTCCAACTCCCATAAAACCGATGCACACAATGCTTTTTTCACGGATGGATAAACCGAAATTTCTCATTGGCAACCCTCTTTCTCATGTTATGGACTGATCAGGTTTCATAGCTTACTTTACCTCATCTGCACCGGAAATTCACGGGAATTTGAAATTATGTAACTTTGGTTGGGAAGTTTCTTTTTAGAGGTGCTTTTCTTCAGGGTGTTCAGCAGTTGTATAATTTACTTTAGAAAGTCGAGGAGGAATTTGATGGCAACCAGCTACCTGCTGACAGGATCGTATTCATCAGAACAAGAACCAGGCATTAAACTATGGGAATTCGAAGACGGTACCGGCGAAATGATAGAATTGGTGGGCGTACCGGGTATTGAACGACCTTCTTTTATCGCTGTCCATCCCAACGGCACAAGCTTTGTTGCAACAAGTGAAGTGGGGAATGGCGAGTTGGTGAGCTACTGGATCCATCCAGTTTCAAGAAAAATAATGGAAATCAACCGGCAATCTTCCAATGGAGACCATCCGGCGCATGTCACCATCGATGAAACCGGAAGATGGCTATTGTCCGTTACATACTCAGGCGCTACTGTAAATGTTCATCCGCTCCACTCCGACGGAGCAATCGGGGAACTGGCGCATTCGGTAAAGCATGAAGGCTCTGGACCGAATAGGGAACGTCAGGATGCAGCCCATCCGCATTCCGTCATACAGATGCCTGGGAAAAATTTATTTTTGGTATCCGATTTAGGGACGGACACCATCTCTACTTATAAAATGGATTCCAGTAATGGGGAATTGACGTTTCAATACAAGGTCCAAACAGAACCGGGTGCCGGTCCCCGCCATTTATGCTTCCACCCTACAAAGCCGCTGGTCTATTCATTGAATGAAATAAATTCCACCCTTATGGTCTATCGAATCAGTCAGGAAGGGCAATTGGAATTTTTGCAACTGCTGCCGTTATTGCCTGACAGCTACAAAGAGCCGAACACCAGCGCAGAAGTTGCTGTTTCCAGTAATGGCCGTTTTGTCTATGCATCGAACCGAGGCCACGACAGCATAGCTTCATTTGCCATTCAAGACAACGGAACTCTGGAGAACTTGGGGTTAACCGGATCAGGAGGTGAAGGACCGAGGCACTTCGCTGTCATTCCCGGCAACAACTGGATGGTGGTGGCCAATGAAAACTCCCATACACTTGCAGCTTTGAAAATGGGACATTCAGGCGCACCGTGTACAGTTGAACAAATTGTCCAAACCACTGCTCCAGTGTGTGTCAAAGTGATCAAGTAAAAGAAAAACAGACAGAGAAAATTCTCTGTCTGTTTTTTTTCTTACCAATCTTTCGATTCTTTTTCCATGACGCCTAATTCTTTCATCAAGCGGATAAATCCACTGTCCCGATTGCCTTCGAAAGCTTCTTCTGTGCAGGAAGAATGCGGTGGATACTCCAGCTCCTGAGCTTTTGCGAGCGTCGATTCTTCCAGGAAGTTGGTGGCATCAGCCTCTTCAAAGCAGGAAGGGGCAATGTAGGTACGGAACGAATGCTCCAGGATGACGCGGCTTTCAGGTGCCGGAACGTTTTCTCTTGGCATGAAAAAGAGCAACAGCAAAACAGCAGCGGCAAGGAGCAGCACAACTATCCAGATTTTTCTTCGCTTCATTTTTTATTCCTCCGTCAGCAGGATTTCCGCATCCGACAAAATTTCTTCAACTGGCGGATTTAATCCATCATACGATTTCATGATGACGCCTTCCTGATTCACCAAGTAGAAGTATGTGCCATGAATGACTTGGTCATCATTTTCAGGTTTCCGGGCCAAAGTCTGGAAATTATCCACAGCAAATTCATCGATTTCCTGTGGGCTGTAGCCTGTCAACAAGTTCCAACTGGATAAGTCGGCCCCGTAATTCTCAGCATAAGATTTTAAAGTTTCCGGCTGGTCGAACGTTGGATCCACGCTGAATGAAACAATCTGTACATCCAACCCTTCAGCTTCCAATTGTCCCTGCAAATCAGTCATATTCGCCATCATCGGGAGACAGACGGTGGTGCAGTTGGTGAAAACAAAATCAGCAAGCCAGACTTCGCCTTTCAGGTCGGCCGATCCAAATTCTTCGTTATTGTGATTAGTGAACGTAAAATCTTCTATTTCCCATTCAAGGGGGTCTTCAATCCCCTGGTTGCATGCAGCTAAAAACAGGGTAAGCAGCAAAGCGAGTAAAAGTCCTCTATATTTTGGCACGAATCTTAGCCTCTCTTTCAATAAACAGATATCCTCCTAAGCCTAGTGGATATTCTTCCTTCAAACAAGGGTATATGGGAAAAGAAATGTGTAAACATTTCGAACAGAAGGGTCGAAAGCTATTTCAATTTAACGAAATATTTGAATAATTATCATTCTTAACAAGGGATTTACATGGCTTATGTAGAATTAAAAGAGACGCGGAACTGTAAAAATTTTGGAGGTGTGAAGATGAATGAGCTGCAAAGTCTGCTTACGCAGGAAAAGCTGGAAGCTTTCCATGCTGGTCTCATGCAAGATGCCTACCTGTACTTTGGGGCACATGCCAATGGAGAGGGGACACGGTTCGTTCTTTGGGTCCCGGATGTTTCCCATGTGGCGGTAGCCTGTACAAATCCTGAAAATATGGAGGAAGCAGTTTATCAAATGGAACAGCATCCCCAGGATGCAACAGTTTGGCAAGTACACATTCCCCATAAAATGATCGGTTATTCATATGAATATATTATTGAAATGTCGAATGGGGTGTTGTTTCGGAAATCTGATCCTTATGCTCAGGCCAGCGAACTGAGACCCAATACTAAATCAGTAATCGCTCCGGTATCCAAACACAGCTGGTCAAAAACGGTTTTACAACGAAAAAAAATCCAAAATAAAGATCATCGTGAAAAACCGATGGCGATTTATGAATTACATATCGGAACTTGGAAACGTACTGCCCAAGGCGGGTTTCTGAATTACCGGGAATTGGCTTCGGAACTGATTCCGTATATTTTAGAAATGGGCTTTACCCATATAGAAATTCTGCCGATAACAGAGCATCCCTTGGATGAATCCTGGGGATATCAGACAACCGGTTATTTTGCGCCAACCAGCCGATATGGAACTGCAGATGATTTGAAATACTTTATCGCCAAATGCGCTGAAAATAAAATCGGACTCATCTTGGATTGGATACCCGGACATTTTTGTGTCGATGAGCATGCACTTGCTCTTTTCAACGGAGGTCCCTTATACGAAGAAGAACGGTTGGAACGGCGCGCCAATCCGGACTGGGGGACATTGAATTTCGATGTCCAAAAAGGAGAAGTCGTCAGTTTTCTGCTATCAAGCGCCCATTACTGGATGAATGAATTTAAATTTGATGGATTCCGAATGGATGCACTGGTGTGTCTGCTGTTTATCCCCAACAGAGAAGAACGGCCCCATAATCCCGAAGGAACTGATTTTCTCCGGAAACTGACGAATAGTTTAAAGGAATTCTATCCGGAAGCGCTGTTGATTGCAGAAGATGCCTGGCATTACCCAAAAGTGACGCATGATGTCTCAGAAGGCGGCGTCGGCTTTCATTATAAATGGAATTTCGGCTGGATGCGCGACACATTGGATTACATGGAAACGCAGCCTTCCAAACGTTCCGAAGTCCATCAAAAGATGAATTTTTCCTTGGTATATCAATACGAAGAACGTTATCTTTTGGCACTTTCCCATGATGAAGTGGTGAATGGCCAAGGCTCTTTATTGAACAAACTTCCCGGGACACTGGATGAACGTTTTCTGCAGTTGCGGCTGTTGCTCGGTTTTTGGATTGCCCATCCGGGAAAGAAATTGCTGTTCATGGGCCAGGAGTTCGGCCACTTCGAGGAATGGGAATTTAAACCCGAATTGGATTGGCCATCACTGGAAACCGAAGAGCATAGAAAAATGGCGGAGTTTACAAAAAATCTTCTGGCTTTCTATAAAACCGAAAAAGCATTTTTTGAATTGGATGACCATCCGGATGGCTTCACCTGGATAGATGCAGATAATCATGAACAAAGCGTGGCTGCTTTTATTCGCAGAGGATATCTGCCACAGGATGAGTGCATCGTTGTCTGTAACTTCTCTGACCGCCATTATGAAAAGTTTAAATTGGGGGTTCCGGAAAGCGCAGAATACGAAGGGATTTTTTCAAGCGGATATGAGTATCAAAAAGCAGCAATTAAAGCGGCGGATATCCCATATGATGATTTGCCGTATTCAGTGGAGATGGATTTGCCTGCATTCACCATGACTGTATGGAAACAAAAAAAGATGGGAGTGGAGCAAGATGAACGATAAAGTAATCGCAATGCTGTTGGCCGGTGGACAAGGAAGCCGGTTAAAGTCCTTAACTTATACGATAGCCAAGCCCGCGCTTCCATTTGGCGGGAAATATCGGATCATCGATTTTCCGTTATCCAATTGCACGAATTCGGGAATTGAGACGGTTGGCGTGTTAACGCAATACCAACCACACGTACTGCATCAATATATCGGCTTGGGAACACCCTGGGACTTGGACCGTCGGAGCGGCGGAGTAACCATGCTTCCGCCTTATGCAGAAATCGATGGCATTAAATGGTACGCAGGAACAGCGAGTGCCATTTACCAGAACATCAGTTTTTTAAAGTCCTGTGACCCGGCATATGTGCTGATTTTATCAGGGGACCATATTTACAAAATGGACTACGAGGCTTTAATTGACTACCACAAAGAGCATCAGGCGGATGTCACGATTTCCGTGTTGGAAGTGCCGTGGGAAGAAGCCAGCCGTTTTGGAGTCGTCAACGTTGATGATGGAATGAATATTGAGGAATTTGATGAAAAACCGGAAAATCCGAAAAGCAATTTGGCTTCGATGGGGGTCTACGTCTTTAATTGGAACGTCCTGGAGGAATACTTGAAATTGGATAACGCAGATGAAGAATCCAGCCATGACTTCGGCAAAGATATCTTGCCAGCTATGCTCGATAAAAAGCAAAAGATGGTGGCTTATCCTTTTAAAGGTTATTGGAAAGATGTGGGGACGGTTGAAAGCCTTTGGGAAGCGAACATGGACTTGCTCGATTTGAATGCAGGATTGAATCTTCATGACCCGGGCTGGCGTATTTATTCTTCGAATCCGCAGCTGCCTCCACAAGTCATCAATGAAACAGGCAATGTCCAAGAATCCATGGTAAATGAAGGGTGCGTCATTTCCGGGGAAGTGTTCAAGTCCGTCATCTTTCAGAATGTAACAATTGAAGAAGGAGCCTCCGTATCGGAAAGTGTGGTCATGAGCGGGGCTACAATCCGTAAAGATGCAAAACTTAGCCGGGTCATTGTACCGCCGAAGTTAGATGTGCCTGAAGGGTTTGAACTTCTCCAGCAAAAAGAAGGAGAAGTGGTCTTGTTGACACAAGAACAGATGGATGAATGGAAGGAGCGTGTCGGAAAATGAAGTTATTGGCTGTAATTGATACGTCTGTAAAAAAAGAAGGGCTGCAGGATTTAACAATACACCGGGCCGTTTCATCCATTCCTTTTGCCGGACGTTACCGGTTAATTGACTTTCCATTATCAAATCTTGTCAATTCAGGGGTTACTACAGTTGGCGTCTTTCCATCCTATCCGTTTGCTTCTTTGCTGGACCATATTGGTGTGGGTAAGAGCTGGGATTTAGATAGAAGAAAAAACGGACTGTTTTTCCTGCCGATTACTCAGCGGGATGGAGGGTTATCCACTGTTGGAGCTTTTGCGGGTCTGGAAGAGCATATGCAGTTTTTTACAAAAAGTATTCAGCCCCATGTAATCGTCAGTAATGGTTTTGTCATCAATCAACTGGACGTTAAAGATATGCTGGACAACCACATCCAATCGGGTGCAGATATTACGGAAGCTGTGATGGATGGGGTTTCGTTAAAAAAATATATTTTATCCAAAGATCTGTTGGTTGAATTAATCCAGACCCACCGCGAAAAAAATGTCGTGAGTGTGGAAGATGTGGTGAATTTGAAGAAGAGCCCCTATACATTCAATCAATATGAATACGAAGGGTATTATGCCATCATTGATTCCGTCCAAAGTTATTTCCAGGCATCATTGGCATTGCTGGATGAAGAAAACAGAAAGCAGCTGTTTCTTCCAGACCGTCCGATCTATACCAAGGTGAAGGATGAGCCTCCAACACGGTATATTGCGGGATCCAAAGTTAGGCGGGCACTGATTGCGAACGGAAGCACCATCATGGGTGAAGTGGCGGACAGCATCATCAGCCGTGGCGTGTACATCAAGAAAAACGCACGTTTAGAAAAATGCATCATCATGCAGAAATGCGTGATTGAAGAAAATTGTAATCTGTCTTATGTTATTGCGGATAAAGATGTCTATATCGGTGAAGGGGTTGAGCTGCATGGAACCGCTGAGCAGCCAATTGTTTTGCGTAAAGGGGAGACGGTCACCAAGGAGGATTTACGATGAAAATCATTATGGCAGCAGCAGAATGCGCACCTTTCGCAAAAGCTGGTGGACTGGCGGATGTGATGGGAGCATTGCCGAAAGAACTCAGCAGATTAGGCCATGAAATCATGGTCGTCGTCCCCAAATACAGTTTGATTGCCGCAGAATACAACGCAGAATTCGTTTTGAAGGAATCGGTTGAATTCAGTTTCAAGGGGCAGCAAAAGACTTTTGGCGTTTTTCAATATGATCAGGCCGGAGTGGAATTTCTGTTCGTGGAAAATGATAGCTACTTCAAAAGAGATCAGATTTATGGACAGCCAGACGATGCCGAGCGCTATGCTTTTTTCAACCGGGCCGTACTGGAAATCGTTCAGCGCGAACAGCAGCCGCCGGATGTGGTTCATGTCCATGACTGGCATACCGCTGCCATTCCATTTTTGCTGAAGGAAGATCCACGGTACGCGTCCGTCCAAGCAGTAAAAACTATTTTGACGATCCATAATCTGCAATTTCAAGGGAAGTTCTCCAAACAGACATTCCTGGAGAACTTTGAGATGGAGGAGCATTATTATGACGAAGGGATTGTGTCTTGGAAAGGTAACTTTAATGCCTTGAAAACGGGCATTTCCTATGTAGACAAAGTGACGACAGTCAGCCCTACTTACCGAAATGAAATCTTGACGGAGTTTTACGGCGAGAAGCTCCATACTTTGTTGCAGGAAAAAGAGCAGGACTTGATCGGTATATTGAATGGCATCGATACCGGGGTCTACAACCCTGCAACGGATCTGGCCATTGAACGGGAGTTTGACGTCATGAACTTGGAAGAGAAGCAAGTCAACAAACGGGCAGTACAATTGAAGGCGGGCCTTCCGGAACGTGGAGATGTACCTTTGTTGACCATGATCTCCAGGTTGGCAGGGCAAAAAGGGATTGATGTTCTGCAAGAGGTGCTTCCTGCTTTATTGGCGGAACAGGAAGTTCAATTTGTATTGCTGGGTTCAGGTGAAGAGAAGTATGAACAGTTTTTCAAAGGACTGGCGGCTGATTTTCCCACTAAAGTTTATGTCCATGTCGGTTTTGATGAAGCATTCGCCCATTTGTTGTATGCCGGGGCAGACATCTTTTTGATGCCTTCTCATTTTGAACCTTGTGGCTTGAGCCAGTTGATATCGATGCGTTATGGAACTGTTCCTGTGGCCAACAAAACCGGGGGGTTGAAAGATACGGTTATTGAATACGATGAAAGCTTGAAGAGCGGAAATGGGTTCTTAAGCGACTTTCAACAGGATGAGCCCTATGATGTAGCCTTGAACCGCTGCCTATCTTTTTATCAGCAGCCAGAGCATTGGGAAGCCATCAAAAAAAATGGGATGGAAGGCGATTATTCCTGGTCGCGATCTGCGGCGGAATACGCTAAACTTTACGAAAGGCTAATCTAAAGGGGCGTGCCAATTATGTTTTCTTCCAAAGAAGAGTTTAAACAAAGCTTTGTCACTCGCATGGAACACAAGGGACTGGAAAAGACTTCGGAACTGGCCTACGAAACACTTTGGGAAATGATGCAGGAATGGATACAGGAACGGTGGAACCGGACTAGCCAATTGTACAAAGAGAATGGCGAAAAGCAGCTGTATTATTTCTCTATTGAATTTCTGATCGGACGAGTCTTAGGGCAAAACCTCATTAATGCAAATCATTACAATCTGGTCAAAGAAGGGTTGGAGGAACTCGGTTTTCAACTGTCCGAATTGGAAGAACTTGAGACGGAACCCGGACTTGGAAATGGCGGGTTGGGAAGGCTGGCTGCCTGCTTCCTGGATTCCTTGGCTTCACTTGAACTGCCGGGACATGGGTATGGACTGCGCTATAAAGGCGGTTTATTTACCCAGCACTTTGTTGATGGCTACCAAACTGAGCAGCCCACTCAGTGGATACAGGAAGAAAACAACGTCGACGTTCGGCGCGAGGAATTGGCAGTGGACATCCCTTATTATGGAGATCCCCAATTAGTCATGGGACTGGATGGCTTAAAAGTGAAAGTGGAGAATGCGGAATGGGTCAAGGCCGTGCCTTATGACCTTCCTGTAGTCGGGGCAAATGGAGGCACTGTCAATACACTTCGTCTATGGCAGGCGGAAGTGTCTGATCGGCCATTTCCCGGGAATAAGGATTACGCAGTCTATCAAAGCGAAACGGCTAAAATCACTGACCGGCTGTATCCCGATGATTCTTTGGATGCCGGAAAAATTCTACGCCTCAAGCAGCAGTATTTTCTTTGCAGTGCATCGCTCCAAAACATTTTGAACAACCGCAATTTTGCTGTAGAGACACTTCCGGACAATGTCGCCATCCAAATCAATGATACCCATCCGGCACTGGCCATTCCGGAATTGATGCGTCTTCTGGTTGACGAGCATGCCTTGAGTTGGGAAGAGGCCTGGGGTATTACGACACGCACTATTTCCTATACCAATCATACAATTCTGGAAGAAGCTATGGAGAAATGGGACAGCCGATTGATTCAATCTTTGCTGCCCCGAATTTACTCCATCATCGAAGAAATTGACCGGCGCTTCAAAGAAAGCTTAGAACAGCAGCCAATGGATGAAGAATCCCTCCATAAACTTTCCATCATCGAAAACGGAATCATTAAAATGGCAGTGCTGGCGGTAGTGGGAAGCTATAAAGTGAATGGCGTGGCAAAATTGCATACGGAAATTTTGAAGAAGCGTGAAATGAAAGAGCTGAATGAGCAATTCCCCGACAAGTTCCATAACAAAACCAATGGCATTACACATCGCCGGTGGTTGCTCAAAGCGAACCGGGAGTTGTCCGGATTGATTTCGGAGACGATTGGGACGCAATGGATCAAAGAGCCTGAGCGATTGAAAGAATTACATTATTTTGCTCAAAATCATTCTTTTCTTCAAGACTTCCAAGTAATCAAAAGCTTGAAAAAAGACCATTTGATCCATCATCTCCAACGCGATCAGAATGTCATTGTGGATCCGGATTCTATTTTTGATATTCACATCAAACGATTCCATGGCTATAAACGCCAATTGATGAATATTCTTCATATCCAGATGCTGTATGACCGGATCAAACGGGATTCAACTTATCGTCCCTATCCGCGCACCTTCTTTTTTGGAGGAAAAGCGGCGCCAAGTTATCATTTTGCAAAGCAAGTCATCAAGATGATCAATACAGTTGCTATGAAAGTAAACAGTGATCCTTTGGTGAGGAAACACCTCCATATCGTTTTTGTTGAGAACTACAACGTCACGCAAGCGGAATACCTGATACCGGCAGCGGATGTCAGCGAACAAATATCGACAGCGTCTAAAGAAGCTTCGGGTACAGGAAATATGAAGCTCATGATGAACGGTGCCTTGACCATTGGTACCTTTGATGGTGCGAATGTCGAAATATTCGATCAGGTCGGCAAAGAAAATGCTTTTGTCTTCGGAATGCGTGCAGAACAGGTGATGGAATATGAAAAAGAACAATCCTACAATCCGAAAGGCATCATCGAAGCCGATCCGGAAATAGCCCAATTGATGGAAGAGTTGGTTAAAGGGGAATGGACAGAAGGAAAAACGAATGTTGACTTTATTGTAGAGCAGCTGTTGGAAGACAGGGATCCATATTTCGTATTAAAGGACATCCGCAGCTATTCCAAAGCGCATGAGCAATTATTGGAGGTTTATGCCCAACCGGAAAAATGGGCGGAAATGTGCGTCAAGAACATTGCGGCATCGGGTATTTTCTCGAGCGACCGCACCATCCAGCAGTATTCAGATGATGTTTGGCATTTAACGAAGATCCCCAGTGTGCATTAGAACATGAAAGGGTGGAACTATGGAAGATAAAGGGTTTGATAATACCGATTTAAAAGATTATAAAGCCAGTGGAGCGCTGGCTGGAAAAGTGGCGATTGTCACGGGGGCAAGCAGCGGCATCGGTCAGGCTGTGGCAATTGCTTATGCCAAAGAAGGCGCAAAAGTGGTCATCGGTTACCTTGGTGACGACGAAGGCGCTCAAAAAACAATCGAGTTGATTGAGGGCTATGGAGGAAAAGCCAAAGCGCTAAGTGGCGATTTAGGGAAGTCGGAGAATTGTGACCGGTTGGTCCAATTCACATTAGCGGAATTTGGCCAAGTGGATATTCTGGTCAATAATGCCGGGTATCAGTATCCTCAGACATCTCCGCTTGATATCACAGATGAACAAATGCTGAAGACTTTTGAAATCAAGGCGTTCGCGATGTTTTATCTGACACGGGCGGCTCTTCCTCATTTGAAGAAAGGTTCACGCATCATCAACACGGCTTCGATCAATGCTTATCGGGGACATTCGGATTTGATTGATTATGCAGGGGCCAATGGTGCGATGGTGGCGATGACACGCTCACTGGCTCGCCGGCTGGTACGCGAGGAAATTGCAGTGAATGGCATTGCCCCGGGACCGATTTGGACGCCATTGATCACCAAAACTTTCGGTGGCTTGAATCCCGATGTCGGTGAAGATTTTGGTGAGGACGTTCCGGCAGGGCGTCCGGGACAGCCTTATGAGCTGGTAAAAGCTTATGTATTTTTGGCCGATCCCCAAAATTCCTATATGACAGGCCAGTTTCTTCATATGAATGGCGGAGACTATATGTCTACTTAAATCAAAGCATGCAGGGCAAGGGAATTTCTTGCCCTGCTTTTTCATTTCTGTTTGCATATGGTAAAATTCACTGAAGAAAGAGGAGTGAGTTTTTGAAAAAGATGATATGGTCTTTACTAGCAGTTGTTGTTTTGGTCTTGTTGGCTGCTTGTGTTGAGGTTTCTGAAAAACCAAAAGAAGAACGCGAACCTGCAGAAGCGAATCAGGAAAGTGAACCGGCAAAAGTGGAAGAGTCTAAAGACATTGAATATTCAGATGGAAATAAGAAACCTGTGGGAGAAGAAGTGGCTTTAGAGGGGTTGACCGTGCATTATATCAATGTTGGACAAGGGGATTCCACATTGTTGGAATTTGATGGGTTTTCAATGTTGATTGATGCAGGAAATTGGAATTCCAAAGAAGCTGTGGATTACTTGAAGCAACAGGAAATCAAAGACATTGATATCGTGGTCGGAACGCATCCCGATGCTGACCATATTGGCCAATTGGCTCAGGTGATTGGGGAGTTTGAGATCGGGGAAGTATGGATGTCCGGCAACACAAGCAGTTCCAATACATTCCTTAACGTGCTGCAAGCCATTGAAGCTAGCGGATCGGATTATGTGGAACCGAGAAGCGGTGATGTATTTGATGTGGGATCCATGAAAATTGAAGTGCTCTATCCAGATGAAATTACCGGTTCGGCGAATGAAGAATCGGTTTCCTTGAAAATGACTTACGGCGATGTCCGATTTGTTTTCACAGGAGATGCAGGAATCAAGCAAGAGCAGGAAATGATCGATAGCGGCATGGATCTCGATGCGGAAATCCTGCACCTGGGACATCATGGATCCAATACATCGACAAGTTCTGCCTTTTTGGAAGCGGTAACGCCTGAAGTGGCGATTTACAGTGCTGGTGACGATAATTCCTACGGGCATCCGCATGCAGAGGTGATTGCGGCGGTGGAAAATGCTGGAGCTAAAGTTTATGGAACAGACGTCAATGGGACTATTCTTGTTAAAACAGATGGAAAGTCCTATAACGTGGAGATCCAACAGGAAGGCGTGCCGACTGAAGGCGAGAACCGCTGCATTGATTTGAATGTCGCATCTTCCGCAGAACTACAGGGAATTTCCGGAATCGGAAAAACTTATGCGCAGGCGATTATCGACCAGCGGCCTTTTGAGAGCGTCGAAGAACTGCTGGACATTAAAGGGATTGGCCAAGGAACGCTGAGTGCTATTCAAGAGCAGGGCTTGGCATGCGTAGGAGGATGATGAAATGAAAGGGATTTTGGATCGAATTGAAGACGGCAGACATGCGGTCATTTTGGTTGAAGAAGAAGGGGTCGAACTGGTCTTGCCTGCCAATCGCCTTCCTGAAGGAAGCCAAGTCAATTCCTGGTTTACCATCGATGCGGAAAATGGACAATTAGCTGTCACGTTGGATGAAGAAACATCCATCGCCAAGACTGGACAAGCTGAAGAACTGATGACAAGGCTCCGAACGAAGAAAAAAAGAAGCCGCTTCAAGCGGAATTAAAAAGAAGCCCATAACCTGGATCAGGTTATGGGCTTCTTCTCATGTTTAGACCTGTTCAATCAATTCCAAATAGTAATCGGCTACTTGCCCAGGTTTGTAAAGGTCAGTGATGGATGTTGAATAATTGGAAATGGAAGCATCAAATTCCAAATCTTGTTCGGGGACACGAATCCGGAAATTCATTTTATAGAGAAGTACGGCGACGTCATGGTATTCTTCGCTGGTCACTTTAAAGTCAAAGCTGATTTTTCTTTTTTGCTGCCTGGAATTGGCATCGTTGGCTGTCTCTTCTTTAAAGTTGTATGCGTTGATCTGTGTGTCATTGATCCAAACAGTAGTTTCCATATTTTATTTCACCTCTGACTTTGATGGTTGCGTAAAACTTTTGATTGCTTTTGTGGCCAATTGGCCCTTGACCATATCCTCCATTGGCGGGTTGTAGAGCCCTGCACGGACGTTTAGGTAATGGCGGTGCATTGGATTGTCTTCTGAAAGGGCACGGGACCCAACGATTTTCATGGCTTTGTCTACGACGGCCATCGCTGCCTGCGTGACAGCAATTTTTGTGACGTTCAAAGCTTCGTCCATCTCACTCTTATTGCGGGCAAGAGCATAACGTTCTGCCGTGCCATATAAAAGATGGCGGGCAGTCGCTAGTTCCAGTTCCATTTCACCGATGGTTTGCTGAATGGCAGATGTTTCTGCAATGGGTTTGCCGAGAGACGCAGGTATGTAATTGGCTGCGAATTCAACTGCGTAGGCTCTTGCTGCAGCGGCGATTCCAATATAGCAAGCTGGAATATGCAGCAGCCAACCTTTAGCAGGGGCAATGCCCATGGGTTTCAAGATATAGGTTTTGGGAATCCGGACATCGTTGAGGACCAGTGTGTGGCTTGCTGTGCCCCGCATCGCCAGCATGTCCCAGGTTTCATCAATCGATACTCCCTCGGCGTGGCGAGGAATGATGACAGTAATGACTTCGTCATTTTCTGCAGCAGCCGTCACAAAAATATAATCGAGTGCAGGTGCCATGGAAGTATAGGTTTTTTCTCCGTTAATAATATAATGGTCTCCGTCGGACACGGCGGAAGTGCGCGGCAAAGCGCCACGGGCAGGGCTGCCGGCATTCGCTTCTGTAGCGGCAGTGTTGATGAGAGCACCTTTTGCGATTTCAGCCATCAGCCATTCTGCTGATTTTGTGTGCCAATGACGGTTTTCTGCATACTCGAGAACGATTCCAACATGCCAGCCGATGGAAAGAGCGGTCGCCCCTGAACCTTCCGCTATGGTTTCCTGTGCCAGTACATATTCGTATAATCCAAAACCCTGGCCGCCAAATTCCTTCGGCAAGGTCAAGTTATGATAATTCATTTTTTTCAGGTCTTTGATGTTTTCAAAAGGGAAGGAGCCGCGTGCATCCAGCTCCGGCTCACGCGCCTGAAAAACGGGCTGAAGGGCACGGAGTTGATCGACTAACGCTTGCTGTTCAGGTGTTTTGATAAATTGATTCATAAAAAAGACTCCTTCTTCTTTTGTTATCGGGTTGCGGCGCCCAGTTGCATCATTTCTTTGTCCAGACTCCAGCGGCCAGATTCTCGGGATCATAAGTCAACCCAGCTGTGCGGCAAAGAACGCCACCCTGCTGATCTGCCTTATGCCTGTCGAATCTAGACGGCCGCTTCCGCTTTTCTTTGTCCAGTTGCGGCGCCCAGCTCCTCGGGGTCTTAAGTCAGCCCAGCCCAGCGGCACAGATACGCCGCAAGACTGATTTGCCTTAAGCCTGTCGGAGCTCCATGAACGCCTCCACATTTCCTTTATTTACCGTACCATAAAAAGCCGCCAAAGCTGTATTGCAGGCTTTGGCGGTCTGGGTGTTATGGGCGGTTCAATTTTTTATGTGGTTTTCGGATGTCAGCAACGATTAAGACTACAACGAGGACCAGTCCAAGATAACCGACAATCGGATAAAACAGTCGGACGAGCTCAGTGAACCCGACAAAACTTAAGATATAAGCGACAATCCCAACGATGATAACGAAAATACGGAATTTTGCTGTACCCATCACGACAAAACGCGCTGAGAATGAAAACAGCATACTGACTGCCGTATTGTAAATCATCCCGAAGAGAATAAATGACATAAAGACACCGAGAACCGGTGAAATGTCATCGGCGATTTGCAGCAATGGCATTTCTGCGCTGCCGACTACGTCCACTTTGGAGAAAATCGCCAAATGGCTCAGGATAATCAACGCTCCGAGAATAAGGCCGCCGATCAACCCGCCGCGTGCTGCGATTTTTTCGTCCTTTTCTGTTCCACCCATGACGATAGCCATCGAAGCGCCAACGGCAATATTAAATGACACATAATTGATGGCGGATCGGAACCAGTTCGGCAATGCTGAAACTTGTTCTTTGGCAATATCATCCAGTGATGCAAAGCTGGCATCCATTGTCAGCAAACTGTATGCAGACAAACCGACGACAGCAATAATTAGAAATGGCGTGATGCTGCCGATAATGGCAATGACTTTTTTGACATTCAACATAATGGTCAAAACGACCAGAACGGCCATAACAGTGCTTCCTAACGGAGCCGGCAATCCAAATTGCTGGGAGAAAATAGAGCCTGCCCCTGCAATCATGACAACGCCTACACCAAACAAAGTCAGAATGATGATGTAATCGATGATCGTCCCGATAATTCTTCCACTGACGCCAAAAATGGCTTCTTTATGCGATGTGGTTTTCATTCGGCTGCCGAGTCTTGTTAAACTCATACCTAAATATGCAAATAATGCTGTTGAGAGGATGGCGGCAACAGTCCCCATATAGCCGAAGCTTGTAAAATACTGAAGAATTTCCTGTCCGGAAGCAAATCCGGCCCCCACGATGATGCCGACAAAGGCACTCCCCATTTTTAAACTTTTCATGCTGCTCCCCCTTGGTGCAAACTATCGCGCTAGTAAGTTTTTTAAAAATTAAAAATCCCTATCTAAATATAGCAAAAAAAGCATTTACACTCAATGGAAAATAAGGTGCATATGTATAGTTCACTCTATATACCTAGAAATGGATTTGGGTAAAAATAACATAGGAGAATAATAAAAAAATTAGAATTTTTTATTGGTTAAAAAATCTCAACAGAAAAGCATCACCGAATTAATCGGTGATGCTTAGGGGTATGCTTTATTCTACGCTTTTATTCGCGACAATAACCAATTTTCCTTTATCAAGTTCTTCTTCGTATTGTTCTGCTTCCTGATCGGATAATCCGGCAGCTGCCAATTTAGCGCGAAGTTCATCGCCACGTGAACTCGTCATGTTTTTCATGCTGTCCAGGAAGCCTTGTTCTTTCAAACCGACTTCTTCTGTATCCAATGCTTTAGTAATGTCTTTCGTGCGTTTCTTATCATGTGCGAAAATGTAGATGTCATCAAGTGTATAACCTTGCGTTTCTAGTTTTTCGATTTCCTTTTTGGCTTGCAATGCGTTTTCGACTGTCATTTTTAAAGTCAATGTAATCCCTCCAAGTAATTTCTATCTTATTACCATGCATACCACGATGAGCAACAGGTTAAACAAGAGGATCTGTTGGCAATCGGGTATACTGTAGAAAATCAGAAACAGGGAGTGATTTTTTTGAACATTATACCGATTGGCATTTGGGGTGGCTACCCCAATAAAAATGAGGCGACTTCTTCGTTTTTAATCGAACAAGATGGGTTCCGTTGTTTAGTGGATTGCGGAAGCGGAGTTTTGGCAGCTGTTCAAAACTACACAAAGTTAAGTGATTTGGATGCGGTGATCATCAGCCATTACCATCCGGACCATGTGGCGGATATTGGTGTACTGCAACATGCTGCGATGGTGGGGATGCAGTTGAAGGAATGGGAAACGCCTTTGCTGATTTATGCCCATGACAGAGAACCGGCAGAATTCGAGAAACTGTCATATAAAGGCGTTACAGAAGGGCGGGCCATACAAGAAGCGGAAACCTTGGAGCTGGGTCCATGGCAAGTATCGTTCTGTGAAACGATCCATCCGGTGTATTGTTTAGCCCTGAAATTCACTTCTAATGGCAGGAGTGTCGTATTTACGGCAGATACCAGCTGGAAAGAAGAGTTGATCGGGTTTTCAGAAGGGGCGGATCTTTTGGTTGCCGAATCCAACCTTTATGAAAAATACTTGGGCATCATCCAAGGGCATCTCAGCGGCAGCCAAGCAGGAGAATTGGCTGAACGCGCCGGTGCCAAACGCTTGCTGTTGACCCACTTACCGCAATATGGAGAACTCAATGAAATTTTGGACGCGGCAAAGTCCAGTTATTCAGGCAAAGTGGAGTTCGCAGCAATAGGCGAACGCTATGAAATTTAAACGGCCGGACATCTCTGCATGATTCAGCTGAAAGCAGGCAGATAGTTTGTATACCAGATATTTTCCTTTTATCCTTAAAGCATATGAAAGATGAAAGGAAGTTAAAAAATGCCACAACCGATAGATTCATTTCCGATTTCCGTTCTGGATTTGGTTCCAGTCCGTGAAGGAGGAACGACGAAAGACGCATTGGATGAAATGGTTGCAATCGCTCAGCACGCAGAGAAGTTAGGTTACAACCGTTTCTGGTTATCTGAGCATCATAATACAGCTACACTTGCCAGCTCTGCTACGGCAATTTTGATTTCCAAAGTTCTTGAACATACGGATTCCATTCAGGTGGGATCGGGCGGCATTATGTTGCCAAACCATACACCACTAGTGGTCGCGGAACAATTCGGCACCTTGGAAACCATGCATCCAGGCCGCTTGAACTTGGGCCTTGGGCGCGCTCCGGGTACGGATATGCAGACAGCGCATGCGCTCCGCAGAACAACACAGGAAACGGCATTTGCTTTTCCGCAGGACGTGGTTGAATTACAGAATTACTTGAAGCCGCTTGATAGTCAGGGGCCGGTTCAGGCGCATCCTGGTGTGGGAACGGCAGTGCCGGTTTATATCCTCGGCTCAAGCACCTCAAGTGCCCAATTGGCCGCAAGTCTTGGCCTGCCTTATGTATTTGCTGCACATTTTGCGCCGCAGCAGCTTGAACAGGCCCTGCAGATTTACCGCAACGGCTTCAAACCTTCTGAATACTTGGCGGAACCATATGTAATGGTCTGTGTAAACGTCGTTGCTGCCGACTCCAATGCAGAAGCGGAGAAATTGGCGACATCCAGTGATCAGTTCTATTTGAACGTTGTGAGAGGCAGCAAGAACTTGCTTCAGCCGCCTTTGGATACGATGGACGGCCAATGGAGTTACCGTGAAGAAATGATGGTGCGTGGCATGTCACAATACACCTTCAAAGGCGATGAACAGACAATCAGCGAACAGCTGGGGAAATTTGTAGCTCAATTGCAGGTTGACGAAGTGATTGCAGTGTCCTATATCTACGATCAGGAAAAAAGAAAACGTTCATTTGAAGTGCTAAAGCAAGCAGCAAATCGTTTCAATGTGACGACTGCCTAATATTTACTTGAACTGTTCCACGGCAGTTGCTCTTCATGATTCACTGGTTTCAAACCAGAACGAAGCTGTTCGTTTGTATGTAGATCATAGAGACTGGAGGAGAAGTAAATGAAAATAGGGATAATTGGTGCGACAGGAAAAGCGGGTAATTTAATTTTAAAAGAAGCGTTAAAAAGGGGCCATGAAGTAACGGCCATCGTCCGAAATTCACAAAAGGTCGAGAACCCGGATGTTCCGGTATTTGAGAAGGATGTTTTCAGTTTAACCGCAGAAGATTTGGCGCCTTTTGATGTGATCGTCAATGCATTTGGCGTACCGCCTGAAAAAGCAGAACAGCATATCGAAGCCGGCAGAATTCTGATTGACGCACTCAAAGAAGCTCCTGATACTCGTCTGATTGTAGTCGGAGGTGCTGGCAGCTTGTTTGTTGATGAAGCACGGACCACTCGTTTGGCTGAAACTCCAGAGTTTCCTGAAGCGTTCAAATCGATTGCCAATAGCCAAGCGCAAAACTTGTCTGATTTAGAAGCCTCGGAAGGAATCCAATGGACATTCTTGAGTCCTGCGGCATTCTTTGATCCGGAAGGCCGCCGAACAGGGCGCTACCAAAAAGGTGACGATGGTTTTATTGTCAACAGCAAAGGAAAAAGCTATATCAGCTATGCAGATTATGCACTGGCGTTAGTCGATGAAATCGAGAGCGGCGAACATAAAAACAGACGATTTACCGTGGTTTCGGAAAATCCTTAATCGTTTTGGAGAAAAGCCGATTTCACTGGAAGTCGGCTTTTCTAGTAGATCTGCATTAGCGTAACTTGCCATGAAATGTTCACGTTCCTTGAGAAAACAGAACCCTCAATCATGTATAATGAAATGAAACTTGAGGTTTAAAGGTGGGAATCAACACAATGGATTTTTTATATTTTCCTGAAGACAAATCAGAATACATCCCTGGAATTATTTCAGTCGTGATCATATTCATTTTATCCGTGCTGATTGTGCGGTTATTGGTTAAAGCTTCGCGCAAGCAAGTGAAGCAATTAGAAGAACAAGGTTATCCGGTTGTCTACAAGGACGGTTTTGACGCGGAGAAACCAAACGAAGACCGTATCGATCCGCAAGAAAAAGTCTACAAAGTGAATAAAGAAAAAGCAGCTCGCGAGAAACCGAAGTCCTGACAACCGTCAGGGCTTTTTTTGATCTTTTCAATAGGTGTATACTGAATGCAAACAAGGCACTGAAGAAGTGGGGACGACGATTATGAAAAATATTTTTGGCGGTGTGCAATGGGCGGTCTTCTTGATTGCATCTTCCATTGCAGCGCCGATAGCAATTGCCAGCATCTTTGGCATGGACACGGCAGATACTGCACTGTTTGTGCAGCGGACCATGTTTGTGCTTGGCATCGCCTGCTTGGTGCAGGCATCCATCGGACACCGCATGCCGATCAATGAAGGGCCCGCTGGTTTATGGTGGGGCATCTTCATTGTTTATGCCGGCTTGGTCGGCATCATGTATGGCACCATGGAAGAATCCCTGCAGGCATTGCAAAGCGGATTATTGTATAGTGGCGTCTTGTTCATCGTGTTCGCTTATACCGGTTTGGTCGATAAATTGAAGATCCTGTTTACACCAACCATCACATTTGTGTACTTGCTGCTGTTGGTTCTCCAAATCAGCGAATCGATTTTAACGGGTTTATTGGGCATCGTCTCAGAAGGCGATCCTGTGGATGGTGTAATCCTGATGGGCGGAATTGCGGTTATTTTGCTGACATTCTTTTTCATGGGCCACAAACGGCCTTGGATCAGCCGTTATTCCATTCTGTTCGCGATTGCAGCAGGCTGGCTGATTTTCTGGATTCTTGGCAAAGCGCCGGAAGCGGAAGGTGCGGCGGGTGCTTTGGTTTCGTTGCCGGAAATGCTGGTCTTTGGGCCTTTGCTTTGGGACAGCGGAATGTTCGTTACAGCTTTGTTCTTGACCCTTCTGCTGATCGCCAATATGATGGCGTCTGTCCGCGTGATGGAAAGCGTTTTGAAGAATTCCTTTTCGATTGAAGCGCCAGACCGCATCAAGCAAGCTTCGACAGCTTCTGGCATCAATCACATCATTGCAGGCTTGTTTTCCTCCATCGGCCCTGTGCCGATTTCGGGAGCGGCAGGATTTGTCAGCGCCACCCGGACACCAGGTCTGAAGCCGTTCGTCTTCGGTGGGATCATCGTTGTGCTGATCAGTTTTTTTCCTGCGCTCATGGCTATTTTAGCTTCTTTGCCGGCACCGGTTGCCTATGCAGTCATTTTTGCAGTATTCACCAAAATGGTGGAAATGGCGTTCACGGAATTGGAAAATGAAAAGAATCGCCAGCATTCTTATAAAGTGGCGGCATTTGGGTTGATGAGCGGCGTCGGCATCATGTTTGTTCCGCCTGAAAGCATGGCGAACCTGCCTTCGGTTTTGGCTGCCACTTTATCGAACGGCTTGATTACCGGTACCATCATCGCCATCTTTGTGGAACAGCTTTTGTTGTGGCGCAATAGGAAATCGTGAGATGTTTTGTACTCCAATGAAAAGCGGCGCTTAACAGAAGTATCCCAACAATTTAAAAAGCCGTACGCATTAGGCGCACGGCTTTTTAAATTTATTCTTTTTCGATCTCTTCAGTCAAACGCTCCAATTCATCCACCAGTTCGCCGATATAGGCAACGGTGTCACGCAATGGCTGTTCGGTTGTGATATCGACTCCCGCCATTTGTGCGAGCTCTACAGGTGTTTTAGTGCCCCCGGCTTTCAGGACCTCAAGCCATTCTTCGACAGCTGGTTGGCCTTCATTCAAAATCCGTTTGGACACTTGAGTCGAAATGGTCAATCCGGCACTGTATGTGTATGGATACAAGCCCATGTAATAATGCGGCTGGCGCATCCACGTCAATTCAGCGCCATCTGTGATATCGACGGCATCTCCCCAGAATTCCTCCAGCACGCCGCGCTTGATGTCATTCAAAATTCCGGCATTGACGCTTTGTCCGGCATCAATCCGCTCGTATACTTTGCGTTGATACGCTGCTTCAAGCAGATGGGTAACGAAGTTGTGGTAATAAGTTCTGGCCACAATCGAAGAAATCACCCAGCGTTTGAATTTCGGATCTCCCGAGCTTTTCAGCAGGTGGTTGGCTACCAGCATTTCATTCATCGTCGAAGGAGCCTCGATAAAGTAAAGGGATGGACGTGCATTAAGGACGTTCTGTTCGCGGTTTGCATTATAGAAATGTCCGGCATGCCCAAGTTCATGAGCCAGTACAAAAACTTCGTTCATGCGGCCGGTCCAGGAAATCAAAATATACGGATGATTGCCATACGGGCTGGAACAGAAGGCACCGGTCGATTTGCCTTTATTTTGCGCAAAGTCGATCCATCTTTCCGAATACGACCGATCGACCATTTCAATATAATCAGTCCCCATAATGGAAAGGGCATCGTCGATATATTTTTTGGACTCTTCCACTGTTATTTCCGGTTCGTAGCTTGGATCTAGGGAAATCTTCAAATCGGCGAATGTCATGTGGTCCAGTCCATGAGCTTTCTGCAGGAGCTTGGCGTACTTTTGCATATGCGGCGCCAGTTCCTTGGTGATCAAGTCAATTTGCCGGTTGTAGAGAGAACGGTCCACTTCCTGGTTAAAGAGAAGATAATCGAAAATGCTGTCATAGCCGCGCAGGTCTGCGGTTGTTTTTTCCATCTGCAATTGCATATCGTAAGTTTTGGCAGTTGTGTGCTGGTAATCCTTCAGTTTGTTCGAGAACGCTTCAAATGCGGCACGGCGAAGCTCTGTATTAGGCTCCGCTTCCCAGTCTCCTTCAAAGGATACATAGCTGAGCGGATAGGTTTGGCCATTTACTTCAAAATCCTCGAAGTTCATGTCGACCATTTTAGTGGTGTTGTAAAGGCCATAAGGCGCGCTGAAAGTAGAGGAATAGGCGGCAAGGCTTTTTTCCACTTCCGGATGCAGCTGATGGGGTTTTCGGCGCAGCAATTTCTCCAAAAACACGTGGAATTCTTCAGATTCCTGCATCGCCTGTTCCAACGTTTCTTTCGGCAGCTCGAGAAGTTCGCTGTTGATGAAAGACAGCTTGCTGCTGATTTTGGCAGCGGCTGCGCCGAATTTGCTGGACTGTAGTGGAACCTCGTTATTGGTTTGGTCTGTGCTGATCGTTAAACTGGCATAAGTGCTCAGCGGCACTAACTTTTCCAAGAAGGCCACGTAATCCGTTAAAACCTGAATGGCAGAAGAAGCATCTACAATAGTGCCTTGTGCTTTTTTACTGAGAGCATCTGCATCTTGCTCTAAGCTTTCCAAAGCCTGATCAAATTCTTCAGAACTTGAAAATAAACTCGACAAATCCCAAGTCTCTTCAACCGGGACAGCTGAACGTGCAGGTAAACTTTTAACCATATGATCTCTCCTCTATGTATTACGGAATTCGAACTAATTATCAGTATAGAGGCTGGATAAGAAAAAGTAAAAATATTCTTCAGAATTTAATAAAAATTTTAGAAAAACAGGTTTATATTTATGGAGAAGGTGGGTACTATAACAATACAAGGCGGAATCACCGTCGGAAGAATACGACTGGATTCGATCCAGAATCGCCTTCAGACGAGAAACTGCACAGCCTTGGCGGGAAATTTGCTTTACTGACGATATTCACTCTTGTCAGGGACCATTGTTATTCGGGTTTCTATCCGGAAAGTGTTTCAAACAGTAAGCCGTAAGTTTTTTGTGGAAGTGCAATTGAAAGCCTGACTGCAGAACCAAAAAATTCACTGAGATGTATATGTGAACCTTATTGCCCTATCGGCAAGTGACAGTCAGCGCAACTAAACTGCAATGACGAGAGTTTCGTATTCGTCAGAGATGTACAGTTTGTAGGAAGAATTTAATAAAATTTTCCGCGTGCAAAAAATCCCTCAGGATTTTCGAGGGATGGAAAAAGGAAAAGCATGATCTGATGAAAAGGATCATGCTTTTTCCTTTGTCTGATGAAAAGCGTTAATGTCTCTGGATTACATACTTCAATGAAATGAGGAAAAAAACATGGAAAAACAGTTAGTAAATGCGATACAGGATGAATATGCAGAAGAATTTGCCTGGTGTTACGGCTGCGGCCGCCTCAATAAAGAAGGGCACCAGTTCCGCACCGCATGGGACGGCGAAGAAACAGTCACTTTGTATGAACCAAAGCAAGCGCATACAGCGATTCCCGGTTTCGTATACGGTGGATTGATCGCTTCGCTGGTGGATTGCCACGGGACAGGTTCGGCTTCATTGGCACTTCACCGGAAAAATGGTTTTGAGCCGGAGAGCGGGGAAGAACCCCCGCGTTTTGTTACAGCTAGTTTGCATGTGGATTACTTGAAGCCGACGCCTCAAGGAGTTGTCTTGAAGGCAGTGGGCACGGTTGAGGAAATTCATCCGAAAAAGTTCAAAGTGGCAGTAAAAGTATATGCGGGTGAAACGTTATGTGCGACAGGGGAAGTCGCAGCAGTTGTCATGCCTGCTTCTTTCGCTAAATGATGGAAGGGTCCTTTCCAGGGAAGAAGATAAAGTCTAGTTTACTGGTAAGAATATCTTGGATTATTGTATACTGATTTTATTCTAGAAGATTGAATTTTGTGAGCAGCACCATAAAGAAAAGCGTTTAAAGCGCTTCACATCTGGGAGGATACGGCATGTCTGAGAAAATTTACGTTATACATGAAAACGAAGAATGGACTAACCATCTTTTTAAACGGCTCGATGAATTGGGGCTCCCTTATGAAGATTGGTTTATTAACGAAACCTTGGTTGATTTGAATGAAACACCGCCGGAAGGCGTATTTTACAGTCGTATGAGCGCTTCTTCGCACACTAGAGGGCATCGTTTTGCGCCTGAAATGACTGAATCTGTGCTGGCTTGGCTGGAACATCATGGCCGTACGGTTTTTAACGGCAGCCGTGCCCTGCGACTTGAAGTCAGCAAAGTCAACCAATACATGGCATTGAATGCAGCGGGAATCCGGACGCCGAAAACGATTGCGGCAAACGGCAAAGAGCAGATTTTGAAAGCTGCTGAAAAAATGGCTGTCCCGTCATTCATCACCAAACATAATCGGGCGGGCAAAGGATTGGGTGTGCGTTTGTTCCATTCACTTGAAGCGTTGAAGGAATATGTTGATGGCCCTGAATTTGAACCGTCCATTGATGGAATTACCTTGATCCAGGAGTATATTCAGGCACCACAACCTTTTATCACGCGCTGTGAATTTGTCGGCGGAAAATTTGTCTACGCAGTTCAAGTGGATACTTCAGAAGGATTTGAACTATGCCCAGCAGATGCCTGCCGCATCGACGACTTGTTCTGTCCGGTAGGAGAAGAAGCTGAAGAAAAACCGAAGTTCCAAGTGATTAATGGGTTTGATGATCCGATCTTGAAAAAATACGAAGCGTTCCTGAGCAGCAACGGAATTGATGTGGCCGGTATTGAATTTATCCGCAACGCTGAAGGGGAAATCTTTACGTATGATGTCAACACCAATACGAATTACAATGCCGATGCAGAAGCAGTGGCTGGAAAATTTGGCATGCTCGAGCTTGCTGAATTTCTTGGGCGAGCATTAAAAGACATGAAACTGCCTGTCTAACAAAGAATGGCGGCTGTCGATTCATTAGAGAAAGCCGCCTCTTTTGTTTACAAAGGGCTGAGCAAGGGGAAAATTCAGTTAAGGAAAATCACAAAGGGGTGTTTGATGGTGGTGGAAGAGAGAAAAGAAGAAGAATTGGCAGAACGTCCAGAGCCTGTAGAAGCCGAAGAAGCGGAAGGCGCTGAACCGGTCGAAGATGATTCGAAGTTCGATAAAATCTACAGCAATGTAGCATCCAACCGGTATGAGAACTTGCGCACGAGCTATATTGAAAACAAAGCCAAAGAACTGCGGAAACGCAAAAAATAAAAGATCGAGTGCTTGCGCACTTCGATCTTTTATTTTTTAGGGAACTTGTCAATTTCTTCAGAAACGACAAAAGCCAGATCATCATTTCCAAACATCTGCAGGACATCGAGCAACGTTTCGTGGTCGATTTCCAGTTCTTCTGTACCTGCTTGCTCGATGGCAGCAGACAGAACGGGGCTTTGCAATTGTCCGGGATAGGCACGCTGGTATAGTTCAGCGGCGTCCAATTGATGGTTCATGCACCATTGAACAAAAAGTTGGACCATCACTTCTTCATCCTGCTGGTATTTTTTTATGATGTATTCGTCTCTATTTTCGTTGTCCATGTATAGGAACCTCCATCACTAATCGTTTTGTGATAGTAGCATACCAAACAATTCAAGTGCTTGCATGGACTTCTACCCATTTTTCCTCTAGAATGAAGCCATGGCAATGACAGTATCGGAGGGCAAATTATGAAATTACTTCAAGTAAGAAAAGGACAATTCGTCTATTACCAAAATGAATTGCACAAAGTGTATTCTGTAAAACCGTTGGCTAAAAAGTCGGTGCTGATGTTCCGCATCAAGGATATGGAGCAAGTCGCCAGCAAGGCTGAAGAAGTCACGTTCTACAAACCGAAACATATGGATTCTTTCCTATTTTTTGGTGCTAGGTACACGTTGCATGAAGACCGTCCGGCAGAAGAAGGCGGCTATATCTTAATCACTAAACCGGATCCTGATTATATGGATCATTACTCATTGAATGAATTCGAAAAAGTGGAATCTGTTGAAGGCAAGAATGTCATCACCACTCGCCAAAACACAGTGAAATCGAGAGAATTTCTCGTTATGGTGTCTGGAGAAGAACAGGGCAGCAACGATATCGTCTACTTGGATAAGTCAAAAGTTTCAGCTGAACAGCTGGAGCAGGACTCTCAGCTAGAGGAAGTGTTGCGTGAAAAGAATGCGGTCCGTCCGTCTATCGGGGATGTTTATTTGAACCTCGATAACACTGGGACAGCAATGGTAGTAGCAATTGCCGGAGAAGAAGTGACACTTGGAACCGGTGAACGCATTACGTTCCATGAATTGTATAAAGCGGATAACTGGAGTTATTTATATAATATCAATGATGGCGAATTCAGATGAAATCACAAAAAGGCGATCCCTGGGGATCGCCTTTTTTATTTGGATTAACCTTTAAAAATAGAACCGATTTCCAGAATTTCTTCCGTGCTCAATTGGACGTCGAGTGCGCTTAAGTTCGACAATACCTGGTCGGCACGTTTAGCACCGGGAATTACGCCGTCAATTTCGGGGCGCGCCAGATACCAGGCCAACACCACGTGTGCTGTTTCCGTGCCTTTGGCTTCTGCAATATTCGTTAGTTTTCGTACCTTCTCCAAGTTGCGCTCAAATTCGTCTCCTTGAAGGTGGGGCATGTTTGTCCGCAAATCATCGAAAGTTTTGTTTTTATCGTATTTCCCCGCCAACAAACCGGCAGCAAATGGGAAGTAAGGGACGTAGGAAATTCCGTGTTCTTTTACATAAGGAAAATAATCTTCTTCAGCCTGGCGCTTCAACAGATTGTACTCGCCTTGAAAAACATCGACGTAACCGTCTTTATTGGCATCCTTTAATTGGTCCATGGAGAAATTGGAAACGCCGATCGAACGGATTTTCCCTTCTTCTTTCAGGCGCTGCAATGCGCCGACTGCTTCTGCTTTCGGTGTTTGCTCATCAGGAAAATGAATGTAGAACAAGTCAATATAATCAGTTTGAAGGCGTTTTAGGCTATCTTCCACCGACTGCTTCAAAAATGCCGGTGAGTTATCAGTGACATGCTCATCACCATGGCGGCGCTGAGCACCTTTAGTGGCAACCACCAGCTCATGGCGTGCCCCGGATTCCTGCAGCACTTCACCCAATAATTCTTCTGATCGGCCATAGCCGTAGGAATAAGCAGTATCAATAAAGTTCAACCCATTGTCAATGCCGGCGTGAACCAGCTCTTTGCCGGTGTCTTCGTTTAAATCCGGATAAAGATTATGTCCGCCTACAGCATTGATGCCGAGGCCGATGGGATTGATGTATAAGCCTGTTTTTCCAAGTTGCGTCTTTTCAGTCATGAATAGTCCAGCTCCTCTGAGTAAGTCTGACTTTATCATAACATTCTAAAATTTTTGGGAGAAAGATAACGCTCAGGAAAGACTATCCGTTTAAAGAGGCCGGAGCGCATGGGTGCGATCAATGAAAATAAAGGCGTCATATCGCTGCGACATTTTTGACGGGACATAATTGCCATATGCTTCGTGTTCAGGGTTATAGACGACGCCGATTGCGCGGTGACCGACCCAACGATCAAAAAGAGCGAAATTCTCCGAATGAAACAAAAAGAATTTATTGAAAGCGCCGGTTCGGTGCAGAACATCTTCCCACGTATTGGGCGTGGCAGGCGGGATTATCATTTCTTCGGCCGGGTCTCCCCAAGAAGGGGCGGCAATGACCGTTCCGGAGTGCGTCCCGAAGCCGACTGCATAAACATCCTCTAAGCGGTTTTGTTCACGCAGAATCTGCCCTACATTGGTCATTCCCTCCTTTCTCATATCCGTGGCACTGGCATCTCCGATGTGGGTATTGTGCTCCCAAATGATAATTTTTGCCTCTCTGCCATGATAATCCCGAACTTCGTTGATCGCTTCCACCATATGTTCATCACGGATATTCCAGGAAATTTCACCACTTTGCACCATCGCCCGGTAATAAGCTTCTGCATTTTTTAGGACCAGCGCATTGATCTTTAAATTCAGATCTTCCTCATATTCATCCTTGTACAGGTCTTCGTTTGAACGGATGGAGGCCAACAATTTTGTGACTTCCTCCACGCATGCCTTGGAAAAGTCCATAGCAGTCACTGCGTAATTTTCCGGTTCACGGTTAAATGGTTCAAAGCAGGAAAATGCTTTCTTGGCCAATTCAGCATCTCCGCCGGACGGATTAATGTCGGTTAAATAGCGAATCACTTCTTCCATCGATTCCCAAAGACTGTATACATCAATGCCATAAAAACCAACTTTTTGGGAAGTTGCTTGATTGTACTCTCTCAGCCAACTGACAAAATCAGCGATTTCTTTATTGGCCCACATCCAGGTCGGCCATCTGGTAAAAGCCGCAAGCAGTTCATCCGGTTTTTTCCCGTTCCCTTCAAAGTCTTTGATGTAGCGGTTTACCTGTTGGCAGGAAGGCCAATCACCTTCAACGGCAATCAGCGAAAAGCCTTTTTCCAAAATTAATCTTTTGGTCAACGCTGCCCGCCAGGTATAAAATTCGGATGTTCCGTGTGTTGCTTCTCCCAGAAGAACAAATTTCGCATCACCGATCGCTTCTAATAGTGGCGTCAATTCTTCAACTGAGCGGAAGGGTTGTGCGCACATTTGCACGGCTTCCTCAAGCGATGTCTTCATCTGTTCCACCCCTTTTTACTGTTCATGTTCCCCTTGTTAAAGCTCTCAAACAAAGGCAAAAGAAAAAGCATCCGCTTTTGCGGATGCTCTCTCATTTAGCCAATACGTCTTGGAATTCAGGTGTTTTTTCAATGACACTGTGTGCAAATGGACATTGAGGGTCGATTGTTTTGTTTTCGCTGCGTGCGAACTCAACGACCTGTGAAACTAATTTTTTGCCGATTCCTTGGCCCTCCAGTTTGGGGGATACCTCGGTATGGTCGACGGTCAATACATCCCCATTTTCTACATAACTCAGGTAAGCCAGTTCTTCGGAATTCTCCACAGCCGAGAATTTATTGTTTTCATGTTTGAAATCCACTGATGTTGCCTCCTTTAGTTTGTATGATGCGTTCTTTTTTTGTATTCCCTCTATAATATAGAATATTCAATCCCAATGAAGAAATTATATTGCGGGAAAAATAAATATACAGATTTACTCCTTGTATAAACAGGGTATGGATTCTCATGAAGAGGTGATAAGGAATGAAAAAGTCACAGTTAGCAGAAACAGCCATTGACCGAATTGAAAAGGTATTTGGCAGACATCAAGGGTACCGAAGAGCCCATGCCAGAGGGAAAAGTTACCGAGCCCGTTTTACAGCGACAGGTTCCGCCAGTGAGTTGACAACAGCATCGCATCTGCAAAAAGGGGAAAGCAGAGCTTTTGTTCGTTTTTCGCATTTCTCTCCAGACCCGACATGGGCAGATGCAATGTCTCCAGTCAAAGGAATGGCCGTCCAATTCGAATTGGCGAACGGAGAGGCGACCAATATCGTGGGTGTCACGTCTCCCATTTTCTTTGCAAAAACACCCGAAATTTTCACAGAAATGCTGGGTGTCGCAAAATCGTTCAAGAAAGGCAAGCCCAGCATAACGGAACTGGCAGGCTTGCTGAAAGATTATCCGGAAAGTGGAGCGATGCTCAACAACATCCGCAAAATGCAGGCACCGGCCAGTTTTGCGACCGGCCAGTATAACTCGGTCCATGCATTTTATTTTATTGGCCTAAACGGCCAGCGTAGACCGATTAAATACGTATGGGAACCGGAAGGAGAGGTGGAAACCTTGTCGCCGCTCGATGCCGTTAAATTGCCAGTCGGTTCTTTTGAAGCGGATATTGAGGACCGGATTGCAAAAGGTCCGGTGAATTTCCGACTGGATGTCATTTTGGGGCAACCGGAAGATCCTGTCGACGATCCGACAAAAGAATGGCCGGACGACCGGGAAAAGCTGACGATCGGTTATTTGGCGATCGTGGAAGAGGCGCCGGAAGCGGACGAGATTGTTTTTGATCCGACGCTTGTTACGGAAGGCATTGCATGTTCAGAAGACCGTATTCTAAACTTCCGCCACGACGCGTACAGAATTTCCCACCAACGAAGAATGTCCGAGCAGTAAAAAACGCACAGCCCAATTTTAAGGGCTGTGCGTTTTAAGTCATTTTCTACTTTTAGGCGCTTGCGCTTTTCTTTGTCCAGACTCCAGCAGCCAGCCTCTCGAGTCGCTTCAGCCTTACCAGCAATGGCAAAGACCGCCATTACCGATAAGGCTTCCAGCGCTTGTCGAGGCTAAACGGCTGCTTGCGCTTTTCTTTGTCCAGACTCCAGCGCCCAGCTCTTCGGGTCATAAGTCAACCCAGCTGTGTGGCAAAAAGCGCCACTTCGCTGGTCTGCCTAAAACCTTATTGCTCCTGCAGCACTCTGTGCTTCGTCGCAAAGAGATGGCTCAAACTACCTTTGAGCCATCTCTTGCCTGTCAGAACTACACGGGCGCTTGCGCTTTTCTTTGTCCAGACTCCAGCAGCCAGCCTCTCGAGTCGCTTCAGCCTTACCAGCAATGGCAAAGACCGCCATTACCGATAAGGCTTCCAGCGCTTGTCGAGGCTAAACGGCTGCTTCCGCTTTTCTCTAGTAAAGCTTTCCTTGCCGGTAAATTACAGTGGATAATTTCTTGACGGCATGGATAAAGCAATTTTGGCGCAGTGCGTATGGATCTCCATAATATTGTGGAAGCATCATATCCATTGTTTCCTGCATTTTTTCGATCAATAATCGATAAACTTCTTTTTCTGTATAGAACTGCGTTTCACGGCCTTGCAGCCATTCGAAATAAGAAACGATAACCCCGCCGGCATTTGCCAGAATGTCAGGGATGACAACAACGCCTTGCTCATTCAGGTATTCGTCGGCTTCAGCTGTCGTAGGTGCGTTTGCACCTTCTATGATAATCCGTGCCTGTACGTCTCTTACATTGTCTTCGCGGATTTGGTTTTCGAGTGCCGCCAATAGCAAGACATCTACTGGCAAGGTGACCAGGATCTCGCGTTCTTTTATTTCCGCTTTGATGCTGGCACTTTGCAACTGCTCTTCTGTTGCTGGCAAATCTCCACGGTTGGTTTTGGTAAATTCGATCAAAGCGGGAATATCCAGTCCGTCTTCGTTATACAAGGTTACGTTGCGGTCACTGACAGCAACGATTTTGTGGTCGATCAACTCACATTTATAAGCCTCTAGAGCAGCTACGGAACCAACATTCCCAAAGCCTTGGACAGCCATCTTCAATGGGCGGTCGTAGAGCTCCAAAGTCGTCTTGGCAAAAGGGTTATCACTGGTGGACAGCAGCTGTTCGTTGGCTTTCACGTAATCGTGAAGAAGGTAGCGGAATGTGAAATAAACGCCTTTTCCGGTTGCTTCCCGTCTTCCAAGCGACCCGCCGTTTACAACGCTTTTACCGGTGAAACTTCCAAGGTACGGGGTACCGTGATGGACTTTTTTGTATTCTGCCATCATCCAGTCCATTTCCCTCTCGCCAGAACCCATGTCAGGCGCGGGGATGTCTTTATCCGGACCAATAACATCTGAGAAATAGCGGACGTATTTTCTGGAAATGAGATTCAGTTCTTTTTCCGAGTATTCGCGGGGGTTAAGGACAATGCCGCCCTTGCCGCCGCCGAACGGCACTTTGTGGAGTGCGTTTTTCAAAGTCATCAGAAATGCCAGGTTGATGACTTCTTCTTCATTGACGCTTTCGTGAAAACGGATGCCGCCTTTATAAGGGCCCATTGCATCGTTGTGCTGTGCACGGAAAGCGGGAATCCGAACGACACTCCCGTCATCCAAAGGGACCCTCAGGAAGGCTTTATGTATTTTGTCAGGTGTAGAAAGAATGGCGCTCAGTGAAGCGAAAGCCTGCTTGCGGTCCGCCAAATCAGGCAGGAATGAATCGTTTTCAAGCAAAGCATCCAATGATTCCTGAATAATTTTTTTGGTTTCTGTCTGCATATCCGGAACACCTCCAAGTGTAATGTCTACTTAATCTATACCCAGTCCTTCTCTATTTAATCAATAAGAAAAGCCGTCTTCGGAATATCCCGAAGACGGCAGTTGTTTACTTTTTGTTTTTAATCAATTGCAATTCCAGATTCAGTGCTTTAAACAGCGCAAAGACCATGAGGATCATCACGAATGAGAAAGGCAATGCCGCGATAATAATGGTGTTCTGCACAGCCGTCAAGCCTCCCACGGACAGTAGGATGGCTGCCACCATTGACTGGGCAATTCCCCAGAGGATCTTGATTTGGTTGCTTGGCACCAAAGAGCCGTGTGTTGACTGCATCCCCAATACGAAAGTAGCGGAGTCAGCAGATGTAATGAAGAATGTTGTAACGAGCAGAATGGCAATGAGCGACATGATAAAACCGAGCGGCATCTCGTTAAACATCGCAAACAATGTCTGTTCTGTAGGGAAAGCTGTTAAATCGATCCCGCTTTTTTGAAAATTGATTGCTGTCGATCCGAAAGTAGCGTACCAGATTCCCGCAAAGGCGCTTGGTGCAAGTACTACGCCAACCAGGAATTCACGGATGGTGCGGCCTTTGGAAATGCGGGCGATAAACATACTGACAAATGGTGCCCATGAAATCCACCATGCCCAGTAGAAGATGGTCCATCCATCCAGCCAGCTGCGATTTTCTGCATCAAGTGGAGCGGATTGGAAGCTCAGGCTGATTAAATTTTGAAGATACTCTCCGAAAGTTTCAGTGAACATATTCAAAATTAGTAGTGTAGGGCCTAATATTAGGACCAGTATCAACAAAATAACTGCTAAAACCATATTGGTATTAGACAGGTATTTGATTCCTTTGTTCAGTCCCGACCATGCAGAAGCGATGAACAAAATAGTCACGGCACCAATGATCAGCATTTGTACCCAATATTCTTGAGGTGCGCCGAACAGATAAGCAATGCCGCCATTAATTTGAGCAGCGCCAAAGCCGAGTGAAGTTGCTACGCCAAAGACTGTAGCAAAAACAGCGAGTACGTCAACGAGTGTTCCCAAGGGACCATTCATCTTATCGCCAAAAATCGGCTTCAATGTTGATGAAATTAATGCAGGTTCGCCTTTTCTGAATTGGAAAAAGGCTAAAGAAAGAGCGACCATTCCATACATCGTCCAGATATGGATGCCCCAGTGGTAATAAGATCGCTGCAAAGCTTCCTTAAACGCAGCATCAGATCCGATTTCTGCCGTTGCAGGTTGAATGGCAAAATGGGATAGCGGCTCTGAAGCGCCATAGAAGACGAGGCCGATGCCCATCCCCGCAGAGAATAACATGGAGATCCAACTGAAAGTCGAAAACTCAGGGCGATCAGAATCTTTGCCAAGCCGGATTTTTCCATAGGGGCTGACGATAATGATGGCAACGAGGATTAGCAGAATGGCCATAATCATTAAATAATACCAGCCAAATGCTGTATTGATATAGTTACGGATGTTTCCCGTGGCAGTTTCAAAGATTTCAGGCGCAATAACGCCGAAAGCGACAGTTAAGATAACCAACGCAAATGTGATGTAAAAGACTTTCGAAGCTTTCTTCATAGTTCCTCCTGAAGTAATTTTTTTAACATAGTTGTTAAGGTTACCTAAAAGCTTACTTATAGTCAACCTAATAAAAGAAAGGAGGGATATTAATTGTCCCATTCCTTCATTTGTTCTTCTTCTGCCACAACTCGCAGGTCATCACCGGAAATCGTCAAAACTTGATAATCAGTTGTTTCCGCATAACGCTCCGCTTCTTTCTTGATGAATTTGGGGGAACCATCAGTTTCTTCATCATAGACTATGAGGATGCCATCGGAATTGCGCAGGAAGAACTTGTTCTTTTCGATGAATTGCCAAGGTGCTTCATAAGGTTTACTGGTCAGGCTGCGGTGAAAATCAGCCTGTTCGATAATCATGCGATAATTTTCCTGCTTGGTTTCATTCCATCTTCCTTCCTGGTCGAGAAAAGGTGTAAGCACAGCGTATTTCAATTCCGGAAATTCTTCCTTCATCTCTAGCACAACTTCAGCAGCCCAGGTTTCAACACCCAGCTGTCCGCTCAAAATTATCCATTCCAATCCTTCATCAAGCAAAGCACGAAAACGATTTTCCAATGCTTTTTTAATGAAAAAGACACCTGGATTCTTTTCGTCAAATATGCCCAGTTCATGTTGCTTATAGCCGGTGACCACCAATCGTTTCAACAATTTGTCCACTCCTCTTGAGGTTTTGCCATCTTACTCTATAGTATAGGCGGCAGAGCGTAAACTCGCATTAATTTCTCCGCATAACGGATGGATTTTTAAATCTGATTATTCAATTTAAAAAGAACGTTTATGATAAGATACAGGAAAAATAGAACGGATTTATTAGTGAACCAAAGGAGTGGATTAAATGGTAAGCCTTGCAGATGTGAAGAAAGCACAGAAAGAAATCCAAGAGACAATCCATCGAACACCGATCTTGACGTCTTCGCTTCTGGATGAACGCTGCGGAATGGAAGTCTTTTTAAAAGCGGAACATCTGCAGAAGACGGGCTCCTTTAAAATAAGGGGAGCCACGAATGCGGTAAAACAAGCAGCAGCGGCTGGAGCACGTTTCATCACAGCAGCGTCTTCAGGCAATCATGGCCAGGCTATTGCTTATATCGCCGGTCGAATGGGCATCCCTGCGATCATTATTGTGCCTGAAGATGCCAATCGCGCCAAAGTGGAAGCGATTAAAGCATACGGGGCCAAGGTTGAGTATTGCGGATTGACTTCCGCTGAACGAATACCGAGAGCCGAGCAATTGGCAGAAAGAAATAATGGGGTCTATATCCCACCTTATGATCACCCCGCGGTCATTGCCGGCCAGGGAACCGTTGCCTTGGAGATTCTTGAACAGGTGCCGGAAGCGGACACCATTGTTGTGCCGGTTGGAGGGGGCGGCTTGATCAGCGGAATTTTATCGGCAGTAAAAAATAGTAAACCCAGCATCCGTATTATCGGAGTCGAACCTGAGACAGCCAATGATACGTTTCTCTCTCTTCAAAAAGGGGAAATCACAGCCATTTCCGGAACTTCAACCATCGCGGACGGATTGCGCACTTCACAGCCTGGTGATTTGACCTTTCCGGTTTTGAAAGAGCATCTCGACGACTTGGTCTTGGTTTCTGAAACTGAAATTAAAGAGGCATTCCGTTTCTTGTTGGAACGCACCAAACAACTAGTAGAACCTTCAGGCGCGACGGCTTTGGCTGCAGTCATGGCAGGTAAGAATGAAATGGAAATTAAAAAGGCCGTTGTCGTTTTAACAGGAGGGAACATCGACCTTCTTAAGATTTCTCATGTACTAGAAAATTGAGGTTTAGATGAACGTCACGCGGGAAAAGTGCCAACAACAGGATGGAAACCAATTGATGAAAGGAGTGGGAGTCATGAGCAAAGAAAAAGAGCCACATGAAAAATTGGCGGATAAAGAACTGGATTTGAAGGCCGCTCAGGAAGTGCATTACAATGACGATTTTAAGAAAGCAGACAATGTTGCCAAGGCGGAAAATCAACAAAACGAAAGCAAGTCCGAAAAATCTGATGACAAGTGATTGAAAAGCTGATTATTACTTAAAGTAATAATCGGCTTTTTTGTATTGAATCGTTTCTTGCAAAAAGAAGTTGAAAGCGGTAACATTAATTTAAGAATTCTGAACATACTAACTAGTTAGTATGTATGTTTTATCAATAGACAGGGGGATGGAAGATGAACGTAATGGATTTATTCAAATTGGAAGGCAAAACGGCAATTGTAACAGGAGGTGGCCGTGGCCTTGGTGCCATGATGGCTGAAGCGTTTGCAGAAGCGGGAGCGAATGTCGTCGTGTGTTCACGAAAAGTGGAGGCCTGCCAGGAAACGGCGGAAAAATTGGATAAAATGGGCGCCGGAACGCTTGCGCTGGCATGTGATGTCACGAATGAAGACGATGTGAAGAATGTTGTTCAGCAAACGCTTGAAAAGTTCGGCTCTATTGATATTCTGGTCAATAATTCCGGAGCTACGTGGGGAGCGCCGGTTGTCGATATGCCGCTGGATGCCTGGCAAAAAGTGATGGATGTCAATGTAACAGGAACATTCCTCATGAGCCGTGAAGCAGGAAAGGCGATGATTGAACAAAAGAGCGGAAAGATCATCAATATTTCATCAGTTGCCGGATTAGGGGGAATCAATCCGACGCTGATGGATACGATAGGCTATAACACCAGCAAAGGTGCGGTCATCACTTTTACGAAAGATTTGGCTGCCAAATGGGGGCAGCATAACATTAACGTCAATGCGATCGCTCCTGGTTTCTTTCCGACCAAAATGTCGAAAGTGGTGATGGAAAAAGGACAGGAGGGCTTGCTTGCCCAAACGCCATTGAATCGTTTCGGCACGGAAGAGGATTTGAAAGGAGCCGCTTTATTCCTGGCATCCAAAGCTTCTGATTATATAACTGGTGATGTCGTTATCGTCGATGGCGGCATGCACGCACTGTAAATTATGGGAAAACGAATGGCGGGGTATGACCATGAAAGCGGAAATCAAACAGAAAAGCATTCTCCTGTTTGAGGAAAAGGGTTTCAGTGAAACTTCCATACAGGATATCGTCGAGGCGTTAGGTGTCACGAAAGGGACTTTCTATTATTACTTCTCAAGCAAAGAACAACTGTTGATGGATATTCATTTAGGCTATATCGACGATCTGCTGAACCGCCAGGAGAAAATCCAGCAAAAGCAAATCAGCAATCGTGAAAAACTGACGCAGCTCATCGCTTTATTGATTACCGACATCGCGAAACATGGACCAAGCGGGAAAGTATTTTTTAGGGAAATGCGCCATCTGGGCGAAGAGAATGCCTTCCAAGTGAAGGGCAAACGTGAAAAATTTCGTAAAAACCTGGAAAAAATCATAATGGACGGTATCGTTCAAAAAGAATTCCGGCAGGGACTTGATCCTGATATCATCGCATTTGCCATTTTAGGTGTCGCTAATTGGAGCTACCAATGGTTCAATCCCTCAGGTGGGATTACAGCGGATCGGTTGGCGGACATATACAGTGATCTGATTCTTAACGGCATCGTTTGAAGATAAAGGAGGAAATGCAATGGCACATGAAATTCCGGTAAAAGTGCGGTTTAGTGAAACTGACGCCTTAGGGCATATCAGCAATATCAGCTATTTTATCTACCTGGAAGAAGCGCGGACTGAATTTTTTGCTGAACTGGGTTTTGGGCGCGACATCAAGAATTGGAAGATCATTCTTGCTTCAGCTTCCTGTGACTTTGTCAGTCAGGGCTATTACAACCAAAAGTTGGTCGTCCGGACAGAAGTCAGCAAAATCGGCAACTCAAGTTTTCAGGTGGTACACGAAATCAATGATGCAGAAAGTGGGGAACTGATTGCAAGAGGACAGGCAAGCGGTGTCCATTTCAATTTCGAAACACAAAAAAGCGAGCCTTTACCCGAAGCAAACCGCCAACAACTGGAAAAGCATTTAATCAAGGAGGCAAGCCATCATGGAAACTAAGACCACAGGATATAAAGGGGCATCCTTCCTTTATAAACCGTCGCAAGATTTTTTCACACCGGAAGATTTCACGGATGAGCATCAATTGATTGCCAAAACAGCAAGGCTTTTTCTTGAAAAGGAAGTACGGCCAAACAATGAAGCTATCGAAAACCAGGATTTCGATTTGGTTAAGGAGCTGTTTGCTAAAGCGGGAGAGCTTGGGCTGCTTGGCCATAGCATTCCGGAAGCATACGGTGGCCTTGGACTGGATAAAATCAGCAAAGGGCTGGTCGGCGAGTCGCTGGGCTCAGCTGGAGGATACGGCGTAGCGCATTCCAATCATACATGCATTGCGACGTTGCCAATCACTTATTTTGGCACGCGAGAGCAAAAAGAGAAATATTTGCCGAAGCTGGCTTCGGGTGAATTTATCGGTGCTTATTGCCTGACGGAGCCGGGAGCAGGGTCCGACGCGCTTTCTGCCAAAACTACTGCCAAGCTCAATGAAGCCGGAACCCATTACCTATTGAACGGAACAAAGATGTTCATCACCAATGCCGCTTTTTCCGATACATTCATTGTTTACGCAAAAGTTGATGGGACAGCCTTTACGGCGTTCATCGTTGAAAAAGACCACCCAGGCCTATCGCTTGGGCAGGAAGAACAGAAGATGGGCATTAAAGGTTCTTCCACGCGATCCGTCATTTTTGAAGATTGCGAAGTGCCGGTGGAGAATTTGCTTGGGGAAATAGGCAAAGGCCATATCATTGCCTTAAATGTCTTGAATTTGGGACGCTACAACCTGGGATCTGCCTGCATGGGTGCAGCAAAATATGGATTGGAGCTAGCATTGAAATATACCAGCGAACGCCGTCAATTCGGCAAAGCGATTGCGGAATTTACGGCTACTCAAGAAAAATTGGCCAATATGGCTCTTCGCATCTACGCCTCTGAATCTCTTCAATACCGGACTGCGGGGTATTTGGAAGATGCGCTGGGTGGGCTTTATGAATCGGACGATTACGACTTTATTGCTAAACAGCTGATGGAGTATGCAGTTGAATGTGCGGTCTGCAAAGTGCATGGCTCGGAAACGCTCGACTTTGTAGCTGATGAGGCACTGCAGCTACATGGCGGTTACGGTTTTATTAAAGAATATAAAGTGGAGCAAATGTACCGTGATTCACGGATCAACCGGATCTTTGAAGGCACAAATGAAGTCAATCGGTTGCTGATTCCAGGGAATTTGTTGAAGCAGGCGGCTAAAGGTAAGCTGCCATTGCCGCAATTGACAGCATCTGCTATTGAAGAAATGAAATCTCCAAAAGCCGTAACAAACTCGCCTATTTCCCGGGAAATAGAAGCCGTCCAGGCAATCCGCCGCATCTTTCTGTTTTGTACTGGCATGGCCTATGAAACATACGGAAACAGTCTCGGTGAAGAGCAGGAAGTGCTGATGGCATTGGCGGATATCGCTATTGCTTTATACGCTCTCGAATCTGCGGTGATGAGAACGGAGAAAGCAATGGCAACAGAAAGCGAACAGCAGCATGCGCTGAAAATGTTGATGATCCAGGCTTTGGCGAGCGATACACTTATGGAAGTGGAAATGGCGGCCCGTAAAATGATCCAGGCAGTTTCTGATGAAAATCAATTGGCGCGCAATACAGCCGCAGTGATAAACGAACTGAACCGTCTGCAGCACGGGGGCATGGATAAAGTGAAGCGGCAGATTGCTAAGGATTTATTAGAAGCGGAACACTATATTTGCTAGGGGGAATTATTGATGAAGGTTATTAAATTTGAAGAATACGGTGGACCTGATGTCTTGCAGTTCGTGGAAGCTGAAAAGCCGGATCCATCTGCTACAGAAGTCATTATTGAAGTGAAAGCAATCGGCGTCAATTATGCAGATACAGCGAGGCGTGAAGGGAAATATGTCGTCCCGACGGAACTGCCGTATATTCCAGGGTCGGAAGTGGCTGGCGTAATCGTCGAAGTGGGGGGAAACGTCGAAAAGTTTAAAACGGGCGATCGTGTTGTTGCGCTCATCGGTTCTGCAGGCTACGCCGAATATGCAGCTGTCGACCAAAGTGTGCTGACAGAAGTGCCGGAAGGCGTCGACTTTGATCAGGCTGTGGCGCTGCCGCTGCAGGGATTAAGTGCTTATCATATTTTAAAAACCATGGGCCGTCTGGAACCAGGGGAGACAGTATTGATTCACGCTGCTGCAGGTGGTGTCGGCGCCATCGCCGTCCAATTAGCCAAGATTTTTGGGGCTGGAAAAATTATCGCAACAGCGAGTACGGAAGAAAAACTATTTCATGCGCAGAAAATGGGTGCTACCCACCTGGTCAACTACACGGAAGAAGGATGGGTAGAAAAAGTGAAGAGCCTTACTGACGGTAAAGGCGTAGACTTGGCGCTGGAAATGGTCGGCGGTGAAGTCTTCAATAAAACGGTGAAATGCTTAGCTCCATTCGGCAGGCTTGTCATATTCGGTGCAGCCAGCGGAGAACAGGCGTCATTCAACCCTGGTCAATTGATGCGCAAAAACCAGTCAGTCATCGGCTTTTTTCTGCCACAGATTATGCGTTACCCGGAATTATTCCAGCGAAGCTTCAGTGAATTATTGACTTATATGAAGAGTGGAGAGTTGATTTTGACGATCGGCGGTACGTATCCATTGGAAGAAGCAGCGAAGGCTCATCATTCGTTGCAGGGGCGAAAAACCATCGGGAAGCTGGTTTTGAAGCCGTGACGCAGCATGTATCAAATAATGGCTTTGAAACTGCGGCGATGCTGGAAAAATTGGGAGTTGAAGCGATCCGGATTGATTTGCCTTTTCGTTTAAATCACGTCAACTGCTTCTTGGCCGAAACTGGGCAGGGGTGGACAGTCATTGATGCTGGATTAAACAATGACTATACGAGAGCTTTATGGGAACGCAAGCTGCAAGGCAAACAGGTCACTGATATATTGGTGACCCATTATCATCCGGACCATTTCGGCTATGCAGGTGGATTGCAGGAAAAGACGGGAGCAAAAGTTCGAATGACCCAGACGGATGCGGCAGCAGGAATGGCGTCGTGGGCAGATCCTTTTTTGGAAACCATTCCTGAAAACTACAGAGCGTCGGGAATTCCTGAAAGCCAGGCAGTGCAGATGGCAAAGAATACGGAAGAATTCAAGCCTTTGGTATCGCCTTTGCCGAAAATCGAACAGTATTTAGCAGAAGGGGACCTTGTGCAGATCGGCCACAATGAATACCGGGTGATCTCTACGCCAGGCCATTCCGACGGCATGATTTGCTTCTATAATGAAGAGCACCGGACATTGTTTTCAGCAGACCACATTCTGCCTAAAATAACACCCAATATTTCGTATTGGTTTCATGGAGAAAAGGATCCTCTAGCGTCATACTTAGCGTCTTTGAAAAAAGTTAGGAAATTGGATGCGGGATTCGTCATTCCGTCTCATGGAAGCCCATTTTATGATGCCAATCAGCGAATCGATGAACTGTTGAGGCACCATGACGAGCGGCTTGAAGAAACGCTGGAGGCAATCACTGCGCCGAAAACCATCTTCAAAGCATGTGAAACATTGTTCCGGCGGCCTTTGAACGTTCATGAAATGCGTTTTGCTGTGGGAGAAACACTGGCACATCTGGAACACTTGAGGCACAAAAAGGAATGTAGACGCGAAATGACAAATGGCATTTGGCTATATGAAAAAGTATAGAAGAGGGGTGCAGTCATGAAAATTCTGATTGTAGGTGCAGGAGCGATTGGTGGATACTTTGGCGGACGATTGCTCGAAAAAGGGGAAGACGTCACTTTTCTGGTGAGGGAAGGAAGAAAAGAGAAGCTGCAGCAAACTGGCTTGAATATCCAAAGCAAACACGGGGATCTGCAGCTTTCTCCTAAACTGATCACAAAAAAAGAACAAAGTGCGCCTTTTGATGTGGTGTTGTTGTCCACCAAATCCTATCAGCTGAAAAACGCGATAGAAGATGTAAAGGCGTTTGTCGACAGCAATACCATGATTCTGCCTTTGTTGAATGGGATCGCTCATTTGACTCCGTTGGTCGAAGCTTTTGGAGAAGAACGCGTCATCGGAGGCTTATGCTTTGTCGAAACGACATTAGCGGAAGATGGCACCATTGTCCAGACAAGTCCCACTCATCAATTGATCTACGGTGAACGGACAGGCGACGATACGCAACGTATACAAAGATTGGAACAGGCTTTTAGTGGAACCAAGGCGGATTTCATCAGGAGCGATAACATCGAACAGGAAATGTGGCATAAGTATTTGTTTATCACAGCCATGTCGGGCATCACTTCCATGATGGAATCGCCTATTGGGCCGATACGGGAACTTGAATCGGGACAGCGTACAATCCAGACATTGCTGGAAGAGCTTGCAGCTATTATGGGAAAGATGGAAGCTCCTATCCAACGGGAAATTGCGGATATGCAATTAAAGCGGATCAACAGCATGTCGGCAGAAATGAAATCTTCCATGCAGCGGGATATCGAAAAAATGCAGGCTACGGAAGCTGAACATCTGCAGGGCTACTTGCTCGCGCGGGCTAAAGAATTAGAAATGCAGGTTCCTGTTCTTGAAATCATCTATACGAAATTAAAGTTATATGAGCAAAAATTGACTAAAGATGCTTAAGCTCCTTGTCTATTAAAGGCAAGAAGCGTTGTATAAAATGACTTTGCCACTCAAGTTGGTTTAAGCGAAATAATTATTGTCAGAACATTTACAATATTATCGCACTCCTCTATGATTGGTGTACAAGCAATTTGGAAAGCTTGCAAAAAAATAGGAAAAGGGGTTGGAAATGTGAATGCCATTGCGTTGGCCGCTATTGGAATTTTCATATTTATTCTGGGGTACCGCTTTTATTCTAAATTTGTAGCAGAAAAGATTTTCAGGCTTGATCCGAATTATGTAACACCGGCCCATCGCTTTAAAGATGGAGTCGATTTCGTACCTACCAATAAATTTGTATTATGGGGACATCATTTTACTTCCGTTGCGGGAGCTGCTCCAATTTTAGGGCCAGCTATAGCTGTCTATTGGGGCTGGTTGCCGGCAGTATTATGGGTAGTTCTCGGAACGGTTTTTGCTGCCGGTGTCCATGATTTCGGCACACTGGTTTTGTCGGTCCGGAACAAAGGGCAATCAGTCGGGACGCTCGCGCATCGTTTGATCGGCCAGCGCGGAAAGGTTTTGTTTCTGTTCATCATTCTGATTCTGGTTTTGATGGTCAATGCTGTATTTGCCTGGGTAATCGCTAACTTGTTTATTTCTTACCCCGCCAGTGTTATACCGGTTTTCATCCAGATTCCATTAGCAATTTGGATCGGTCATGCTGTTTATAAAAAGAACAAGAAAATGCTAGTCCCATCACTTATCGCTTTGGCAGTCATGTACATAACTGCTGTAGTTGCCAGCCAAGTGAGCTTTTTGCAAATCGACCTGGTGCAATATATGGGTGGAGAAGATGGAGCAGGATTATTTGGGTTAGGTTCAATTTCAACAGCCTTCTTTATCTGGATCATCATCTTGATGGTCTACGTCTACATCGCTTCCACTTTGCCCGTCTGGAAATTGCTGCAGCCGCGTGACTTTATCAACTCGCATCAATTGATTGTCGGACTAGGCATCCTGTATTTGGGGTTACTGTTCACCAACCCGGACATAACTGCACCAATTACCAATCCGGATGCTGATATTTCCTGGTTCCCATTGTTGTTCATTACGATTGCCTGTGGTGCGATATCCGGTTTCCATGGACTTGTGTCTTCCGGTACTTCATCTAAACAGCTCGATAAAGAAACCGATGCCCGTTTTGTCGGTTATTTAGGCGCTGTGGGTGAAGGGGTCTTAGCGCTGATTTCCATCATTGCCGTTATTACCTTGTTCCCGGACAAAGAGACGTTCTTTGCGACTTACAGCAGCTTCCAGGCTTCTAACGGAGCCGGGTTAGGTGCTTTTATCGAAGGGGCCACCAATTTAGCTCAAGGCCTGCTGATTCCTGCGGAAGTGGCGTCAACCATTGTTTCCATCATCGTGGTGTCATTTGCAGCTACAACGTTGGACACGTCAGTCCGCTTAATGCGCTACATCATTTCAGAGCTGGGTGTCGAATACAAAATTCCATCTCTTGAGAAAAAGCATGTCGCGACTACTATCGCAGTTGGAGCAAGTGCTGCACTGGTCCTGCTTCCGGAAGGCCCGAATGGTTTCGGTTCAGGCGGCTACTTGTTATGGCCGTTATTCGGTACCGCCAACCAGCTGCTTGCCGGCATCAGTTTGCTGCTGATTTCCATCTGGCTCCGAAAACTTGGTCGAAATTACATGGTGACGATCATTCCGATGATCTTCCTGATGTTTATGACGCTATGGGCCATGTTCCAGCAGGTCTTCCTGCAATGGGCTTGGTATGCGGACCAGCCAAGTACGCTGCTGTTCGTATTTGGTGCGATCATCTTCGTCTTTACACTTTGGATTATCTTGACGGCAATTCAAGCGTTGCTTAAGAAAGCAGACCCTGACTTTTCAGGTGACGAATAAAGAGCGGTTTCAGTTAATGGAGAGTCTGCCTCAATGACTGGACAAAATAGGACGATGGCCAAGGGATCATGCAATTTGTGGTCCCTTCCATTTATATTAAGGAAGAGGTGCTGTTATGTTGGTGTTCGATAAACTGAAGCAGTTGATTGCTTATTATGAAGCCGTCCTTGAATTGCCGCACCGTACTGAAATTGCACGTGAACTTCGGGATGAGGACGACTTGTTTCTGTTGATGCTCTACTCGGAGATGCTTGGAATTCCCAACCCTGTTTATTACTACACATTGGAGTTGTATCCTTACATGATTGAAGAGTTTCATGACTGGCATCTGCGGATGGGGATGGATAAATCACCGTTAACCGGTATTCGTTGCTGTTAGTTTCATTAGGAATGAGGGAATGGAATGGATGTACTGTCAAAAAGCATCATTTTTGTAGGAGGAAAAGGCGGCGTTGGAAAATCGACATCAGCTGCGGCCATAGCCTGGAAGTCAGCGGAAGATGGCAATAAAACCTTATTGATTTCGACAGACCCAGCACATAATGTGGGAGATATTTTCAACCAGAAAATCGGCGGCAAAACGAAAGCGATCGCCGATAACCTGTATGCTCTTGAAATCGATCCGGAAATTGAAACGGATAATTATATCAAAACGGTGAAAGCCAATATCAAAGGTACGGTCCATTCCAGTATGATGGAAGAAGTGAACCGCCAATTGGATACCGCCAAAGCGTCCCCGGGTGCAGACGAAGCAGCCCTGTTCGATAAGTTGATCCACATCATCTTGGAAGAACGCCAAAACTTCGATAAACTGGTATTTGATACAGCTCCGACTGGCCATACGATCCGGCTGTTGACGCTGCCTGAACTGATGGGGGTCTGGATTGAAGGGCTATTGGAAAAACGGCGAAAAACCAATGAAAATTACACACAGCTATTGAATGACGGCGAACCGAGAGAAGATCCCATCTACGATGTGCTGAGAGAACGGCAGGAACGGTTTTCAAAAGCACGGGATCTTCTGCTGGATGAACAAGTAACAGGGTTTATCTTTGTATTGAATCCAGAACGGCTCCCGATATTGGAAACTAAAAAAGCGCTGGATCTTCTGCATAACTATCACCTGCATGTCAAAACACTCATCATCAATAAAATATTGCCGGAAGAAGCAGATGGTGAATTTTTATTGGAACGGAAAAAGCACGAGAAGAAATACTTGCAGTTGATCGCAGAGACATTTCCGAAACAAAAGCTGGTCCGTGTCCCGTTATTTTCGCAGGACATTGTCAACAAGACGCAGCTGGAGCTATTCAGTGAATATTTTAAGGAAGGGTGACTGGAGTGAGAGCATTCGTAATCGAATCCGGTGAACTGAAAGTGAAAGATATGGAAGAACCTAAAGCGAAACCCGGTGAAGTCGTGGTGTCTTTAAGAGCTGCCGGCATTAACCGTAGAGATTTGGGCTTGCCCAAGCGATACGGGGATAAGCCTGATGCCCTCATCATCGGCTCAGATGGAGCAGGCATAATCGAATCTGTAGGTGAAGGTGTAACCGACTTTGCTTACGGGGATGAGGTGATTATCAATCCTGCTTTGCGTTGGCATGCCAATAGCGATGCACCGCCTCCGGAATTTGATATTTTGGGCATGCCGGACCATGGAACATTTGCCGAGAAAATTGCCATATCTGCTGGGCAGGTGGAAAAGAAACCCCGTTACATGAGTTGGGAAGAAGCAAGCAGTCTGGCTTTGCCGGCCTTGACGGGCTACCGTGCCTTGTTTACAAAAGGACGATTGAAAAAAGGGGATACCTTGTTTATTCCGGGCGCCGGCAGTGGAGTCGCAACATTTTTGATTCAATTCGCCAAAAGTGTGGGGGCGCGAGTAATTGTTACGTCACGAAGCGAAGAAAAATGCCGGCATGCCAAAGACATTGGTGCTGATTTGGCCATTGCGACAGACAGCGACTGGCCGGAAGAATTAGCGGGTGAAACTGTGGATCTCGTTATCGACAGTGTAGGAGCAGCCACTTTCAACCGTTCACTCGATGTTTTGAAAAAAGGTGGCCGAATCGTCATATTCGGTGCGACGACTGAAGACAATGTCGATTTCAATTTGCGGAAATTCTTCTATGGGCAATACCAGCTGTTCGGTTCAACGATGGGAAGCCGTGAAGAACTGCGGGCCATGCTGTCGCACATGGAGTCGAATCAGCTCCGGCCTGTCATCGATAAAGTATTTCCTTTGGAACAGGCACAGGAAGCGTTTGATCATTTAGCTTCCGGCAGCCAGTTTGGAAAAGTCGTTTTGCGCATTCGTGAATAAAAATTTGAAACTTTTCAGTCAGCCAGCCGTATAGTAAGTATAAGAAAGATTTGACTGGAGGTTTATGTGATGGAAAACACAGGTTTGAAAATACTCGTCCACGCCAGTGCGTTTTTTGCTCCGTTTCTTGTCCCGGTAATTGTTTTTCTGATTTCTGCTGACAAAGAAGTGAAGAAGCTGTCTATTCAGGCATTGCTTTTTCAATTAGTCTTGGGTGTACTGATTTTTATTTCTAGCTTGTTGATCGTTTTCCTTGTCGGCATCCCGATGTTGATTGTCTTCGGGCTGATGGGCATCATCATTCCGATAATGGGGATTATCAGAGCTCTGAACAATGAACAGTTCGACTATCCGATTGTCGGAAGCTGGTACCAATAAAAAAAGCCCTTTGGGGCTTTTTTTATTGGTCTATTCAGCTTAACAATCAGTGGAGGATGAAGAATCCCCGCTAATCGAAATTTCTTCTTACATACAAAAAACAGCCACTGCTCCCTTGGATTTTTAGGGAGAAAGTGGCTGTTTTTATGCTGCTTTAACGGTCAGTGGGGGATTAAGTCCCTACTGATTAAAGTTTCTTTTTATTCGAGGATATAGGCTAGAGCTTTAATCGCCTGGTCGCAGGTTTCGACTGTGGCGTTTGCTTTTCGTGACAATTCTTTTAATGGATGATGCAGCTTCTCTGGACGGATAATGATGACCGGCTTGCCTGAAGCAAGTGCTGTGCTGGCATCCATCGCCGTATTCCATTGCTTGTACTGCTCGCCGAAAAGAGCGATGACCAAATCTGCTTTGTGCATCAGCACGCCGGTGCGCAAATTGTTGAAGCTTGAAGCGGCATGGTCTTTAGCGACGGCATCATGCTGTGGACCAAGAATGTCTTCACCAATGTCATCTGAGCGGCCATGATTTTCCATAGGCCCCACAAAGTCGATCGGCAAATCTAAAGCTGCTGATTTTTTCTTGATTTCTTCACGCCAGGTGCTGTGGATTTCTCCGGCAAGATAAACAGTTAATCTCATCATTTCACCCTCCAAAAGCCATTTCCTCCAGTGTATCATAGTAAGATAGAAGGGTTAAATGATCTGGCGCTCTTTCTGCGTAACGGGCATCAGTGAAAGCACATTATCCATTTTAAATGTGCGTTTCTTGTGGCGAAGAAAGCAGTAGGCCTGGAATGAGTTTCCACTGACTTTTAAAATTTTGACGCGGCGTTTGCTGATGCTGCCATCATTGGCCATATACATCATATCGACAAGCTGCTGGTATTTAAATGCTTTTAGGATTTGTGCTTTCATGATTAACCCTCCCTATAATAAGAACATTTGTTCTTATTATAGAACATGCATTCGATAAAAACAAGTAGACCGTATCGTGTATAATGGAACGAACATATATTCTTTTAACGTGAAGAAAGGAGCAATACGATGAAGTTTTTTCATACTGCCGACTGGCATTTAGGCAAGCTTGTGCAGGGAATCTATATGACAGAAGAACAGCAATTTGTGCTGGCGCAATTTATAGATGCAATAAAAGAGGAACAGCCCGACGCGGTCATTATTGCAGGAGACTTGTATGACCGTGCAGTACCGCCGACCGATGCGGTCAATTTATTGGACGAAGTGCTGGCGAAAATCGTCTTGGAGTTGAAGACACCGGTATTGGCGGTAGCCGGAAACCACGATAGCCCAGGGAGATTGAATTTCGGCAGCCGGGTGATGAAGATGAACGGAATCCATATCGCTGGCCATGTCCATAAAGAACATCAGGCTGTTATTTTGAACGATGAGTTCGGGGAAGTCCATTTTCATTTGGTGCCCTATACGGATCCATCGATGGTTCGCTATGCATTTGAAGATGATGCGATCCGCAGCCACAATGATGCGATGAAAGCCATTACTGAAAACATAAAATCTTTATACGATCCGCAGGCTCGCCATGTTTTTGTCGGCCATGCTTTTGTGACGCCTCATGGGGAGCAGGAAGAGAACACCAGTGACTCTGAACGTCCGCTGTCGATTGGAGGGGCGGAACACGTTGATGCCCACCATTTCAAAGGGTTTCATTACACAGCACTTGGCCATTTGCACAAAGCCCATTATGTGTTGAATGAAACCATCCGTTACTCGGGATCTCCTTTAAAATATTCAATTTCAGAAGAACATCACCAAAAGGGTTTTCACATTATTGAAATGGATGCGGCAGGAGAAGTATCTGTAAGCAAGCGGCTGTTTTCGCCGAGGCGCAATATGCGTACCGTCGAAGGAACGATAGAGGAAATTCTGCGCCATGAAATCAGCGATGATTTTGTTTTCGTGACTTTATTGGATGAGGCACCTGTGTTGTTTCCAATGGAAAAAGTCCGCTCTGTTTATCCGAATGCCATGCATGTGGAGCGGAAAAAGTTTTCAGGAAGCATGCTGCAAAGCGAAGCTGTTTCGCGCAGGAAAATGGATTCATTGTCTTTATTCCATGCTTTTTATGAAGAAGTGAAAGGCGAAAAAGCGGCTGCTGAAACCACGGACATTTTTAAAAATGTACTTCAGGAATTCCTGCATGAAGAACCGGCCGGCAAAGAAGAGGTGAAGTCATGAAACCCTTAAAACTGAAAATGACCGCATTCGGTCCATACAAAAATACCGAAGAAATTGATTTTGCCGATTTACAGGGAAACCAGCTGTTCGTCATTTCAGGCAGCACCGGTTCAGGGAAGACGACCATCTTTGATGGCATCTGCTTTGCCCTGTACGGGTCGGCGAGCGGGTCCGACCGCAGCGAGTCGCGCATACTGAGAAGTGATTTTGCGGATGATGCCAGCCATACCTGTGTTGAAATGGAATTCGAAATGCACGGCAAGGTCTACCGCATTTTGCGCCAGATGGGCCATGTGAAAAAAGGGAATAAAAGCGCAACCGGGGAACGCTATGAGTTTTTTGAACGCACGGAAGAAGGAGAAAAACCTTGTGTCGAACGGCAGATCGTTTCGGAGATCAACCGCCGCGTTGAAGAGGTTATTGGACTGACACAAAATCAATTCAGCCAAATCGTCATGCTTCCGCAAGGTGAATTCCGTAAATTGCTGACGTCGGAGACAGACAACAAAGAAGAGATTCTGCGCAAGATCTTTAAGACGGAACCGTATAAGCTGATCAGCGAACGCCTCAAGCAGAAGAAAGATGCAGCAGCAAAAACGTTTGAACGTGAACAGCAGGAGCTGAATATTTACATCCAGCGAATCGCGACATCATTGCCGCATCGCGATTCGGAGCTTTTCGAAGTGTTGGGCCGTGAGCATATGAATATCAATCAAGTGCTTGCCGGATTGGAAAATGAGGCCGCTTATTACAGACAGAAGATCAGCCTGGACGAACAAAAGTATCAGGCCGTCTATCAACTGCATGCCGACAAAATGAGCGCTTATCATGAGTCGAAGAAGTGGAACGACCGTTTTGGCGAGCTGGAAGTGAAAAAAGATCAGCTTGACCGTCTTGAACAGCAGCAAACACACTATGCAGAAAAAGAAAAAACGCTTCAATTGGCGGAACGCGCCAGCTATATTACGGGCATCGAAAACCTGTTCCATGAGTTGCGCACGAATGAACACGAGAAAAAGGAGTTGCTGAAGACTGCAACCCGGAAAAAAATGCAGGCGGAGCAAGCAAAACTCTCGGCTGAGCAGGCATTTAATGAACAGCAGGAACTTCAGGGAGAACGGGAAAAACTGCGTGAACAAGTTCTTTATTTCGAAAAGTTGTTGCCCGCCATTAAGGAATTAGCCCATAAAAAAGAAAAGTTGGCCCTTCTGGAGAAAGAAGCGGAGCAATCGGAAATTCACCTTAAACAGGCCGAAAAAGAGTTCAACGCCCAAAAAGAAGAGAAGCAGAAGTTGGATGGACAGATTGCTGAACTGGAAATTTTTTTGGAAGCAGCTGATGAAACGCAGCAGGAGCTGGCCAGCGTCACAGAAAAGCACAGAGTGGCTGCAGAATACGTTTTATTGAAACAGCAACGCCGAAAACAGGAAGCTGTCCAGGAAGCGAAGAAGAGGGATTTTGAACAGGCAAATACGGCTTATCGTGGACTGGAAGCTCAGTGGTTTGCCAACCAGGCCCATATTCTTGCAGACCAATTGCATGATGGGGAAGCCTGCCCTGTCTGTGGAAGCCTGGATCATCCGGGAACGGAGTTGAAGCCAGGGCAGACAGTATCAAAAGAACAAGTCGAATCGGCAAAGTCCGCCTTTGATCAAGTGGATGGTGATTACCGGAATGCGTCTGCTCAGCTCTTTGCTTTGGATGAACAGCTGAAGAAACAGAGCAAGCATTTGGCCAGCCTGGAAGTGGATGCGGAACAGGCAGAAGTACACCTGCGCCACCTTGAAGAGGAGAAAGATCAGTTAACAGAGCTGATTACAGAACAGCAGGCAAGAAAACAGGAGTTGCGGAAATGCAAAGAACAAGTGGCTGTCTGTATCCGGAAAATAGAGCAATTGGAACAGAACAGACGCGGGTTGGAGGAGGAAGTGCAGAAGCGTTCATCTTCCTTCCAGGCAGCAAAAGCCGTGTTCGAAAATGAATTGGCTGCCGTTCCTGAAAATCTGCGGGAGTTGCCTGTTCTGAAACAACAGCTCGAACAAGCTTCTGCTAAAAAACAGCAGCTGGAGCAGGGCTGGATCAATGTCCAGGAGCAGTTCCAAACATCAAAGGAGCAATTGGCAAGTGCAGTGGTTTCCGTGCAGCATGCCAAAGCGACAGCGGAAGAAATAGCAGAAAAGAGAGAAAAAGCGCAACAGCAATTTGAAGAGGCTTTGATAAAATCGGCATTCGATTCTGAAGAATCCTACCAGCAGGCGAAATTGGCAGATGCGGCATTTGCAGCCTTGAAAAAAGATATTGTAGAGTTTAATCAGGCTCGCCATACTTTATTGCAGCAGGTCAGTGAACTGGAGGGACTGTTGGCAGGCCAAAGACTGAAAGACTTGAGCCAGGCCGAAGCAGAGTTATCGGAATTGAAAGAAGCCTACGAGCAGGCACTTGTGGAACGCAACCGCTCACAGGATTTTGAAAGAGCCGGATTGGGGCTGATTGCCAACATTCAAGGAGTGATTGAAAAAGCTGTAGAAGCTGAGCAGGCTTTAAACCGGATTGCGGACCTTCATGACATGATCCGGGGCCAGAATGGCTTGAAGATTTCGTTTGAGCGCTACTTGCAAATTGAATATTTGGAGCAGATTATCCTGTCAGCCAATGAACGGCTGAAGAATCTCTCCAATGGCCAGTTCCATTTGATCCGCAGCGACCGGCAGGAAGCACGCGGCAAACAAAGCGGGTTGGGCTTGGATGTCTATGATGCCTATACAGGACAGACACGTGACGTGAAAACCATGTCGGGTGGAGAAAAATTCAATGCTTCGCTGTGCCTGGCACTCGGGATGGCAGATGTCATTCAGAGCTTCCAAGGCAACGTCTCGATTGATACGATGTTCATTGATGAAGGATTCGGTTCACTGGATGAAGAGTCACTCAATAAATCAATCGAAACTTTGATTGATCTGCAGAAATCAGGTCGCATGATCGGTGTCATTTCACATGTGCAGGAATTGAAGGCAGCAATTCCCGCCATACTGGAAGTTGAAAAATCAAAAGAAGGCTATAGCCGGACGAAGTTTCTCCTCAAATAAATCCAAGTTCCGGAATCAGACGTTTAGAGCCCCCCTGAAAAGTGAATGGTAAGAGTAATCGGTAAATTACGGAAGGTGATACAGTGGATACGGCGCTTTATTTTTTCTTCACTGCCGCTTACATTCTCTTGGTGATATGGGGGTTCAAGCAGCAGCGGACCTGGAGCTTTACAGCATTTTTATACTTGGTGCTGTTCGGTTTGATATATGACAATGGCATCATTGCAATCGGCAAGTCCATTGGAGAAGGAACGTTTCTGGAAACAGTAAACCTCATGCGTTTTTGGAGCCATGCTTTCTTTACGCCGTTATTGGTGTTGTTCTGCTGGGGAGCCATAAATCAGGCTGGTGTCCGATGGGCAAAGAAAAACATCGTTTTTTACGGATTTCTGTTGTATACAGCGGCGTTGATGGTCATTGAACTGGTTCTCGAAACTTGGGGCCTCGAAATTATTCCGGAGCAGCAGTATGGCGTATTGCGCTATGTATCCGCAGAGACTGCATCGGGACCGCCGATAATGGTTCTTCTGGTGACAATCGTCCTTGTTTTTACCGGAATCGTGCTTTGGAAAGAAATCGGCTGGAAATGGATGTTGATTGGTGCAGTAGTTATGGGGATCGGCAGTGCTGTGCCGATCGAAGTGGAAAGTTCAGCGGTTACCAACGCTTTTGAGCTGTTCTTGTTATTTACGCTAGTTTGGACAAAAAACCGTGTGGAAAAAACCAATGAAAACCAAAGGGGTTTAAAAAATGAAGCATTTCAGTTTTAAAGCGCGGCTTATTTACTTTGGTGCAATCGCCCTGATCAGTTTGGCTTTTTTTACTTTGCAGCTGATAGCGGTAATGGAAGGCAGCGATGGCATAGGGTCCATTATTCTGATGGTCCTATGGGGGCTTATGGCTTTATTTGGCTTGTCAGGCATCGTTTTTGCCGTGAAAAATCGGAACCGTCAGAAAAGCTGACGGTTTTTCTTTGCCTAAAAAAAGACGGAATTGCACAGAAATTCAGCAAATATTATGGGCTCTGTAATATATGGTAAAGTTGTAGAATAACGAAGCAATACGGGAGGTAACAGAATGACGAAAAAGTTGAGTCCACAGGAAGTCATCGAGTTGATTGAGTCGAAAGCAGACCTGATCGTTCCAATCGCCAATGGGGAACCGGTTCGGTTATTGGATATATTGGAAGAAAATGCAGCGCAATTGGATGGAGTGAAAATTCACCAGATGCTGGCTTTGCGGTCACGTTCATACATTCAAGGTGAAATAGAGCAATTGCGGCATGTATCTTATTTCTTGAGCGGTGCTACACGGAAAGTTTATCAGCAGGCGAAGATGGAACTCGTTCCAAACAATTTCCATGAAGTGCCGCGCATGCTTCAAAAAGTTACTAAGATGTCGATGGTTTTGACAGTAGCTTCGCCGATGGATAAACATGGCTATTTCACGCTGGGAACACAGGCTGATTACATTGCCGAATTTATTGGAAAAGTGCCATTCATTTTAGAAGTAAATGATCACATGCCTCGGACATATGGCCGCAACCAAATTCATATCAGCCAGATTGCAGGGTATGTCGAGCATCATGCACCGCTGTCAGAAGAGAAAGTTCCGGAAGTCAGCGATAAAGACCTGCTGATAGCTTCGACGATCATTCAGGACATTCAAGACGGGGATACGTTGCAGATTGGCATTGGCGCTGTTCCAAACGCCGTCATCAGCATGCTGAAAGACCATCGCCATTTAGGGATTCATACAGAAATGCTGCCGGACGGCGTTGCGAAGCTCGTCGCTGCAGGCGCTGTGGATGGTTCACGGAAGTTCACCAACCCCGGTAAGATTGTTGCGACTTTCGCTTTCGGCTCCAAAAATCTGTATGATTTTATTGATGATAACCCAGCTGTCGAATTCCTGCCGGTCAGCGTGGTCAATGATCCGCGGGAGATAGCCAAAGAAAAGAACATCGTATCCATCAATGCGACAACCGAAGTGGATCTGTACGGCCAATGTGCTTCCGAGACAGTCGGCGGCAAGTATTATTCCTCTAGCGGCGGCCAAATTGACTTTGCACGCGGTGTCCGGTTTGCTGAAAATGGCAAGGGTTATATTTGCATGGCATCTACGGCAAAAAATGATACCATATCGCGGATTAACCTGCAGTTGACGCCGGGTTCCGTAGTGACTACAGGGAAAAACGACGTGGACAATATCGTTACTGAGTACGGGGTAGCCCGTTTGCATGGCGTTTCCATTTCAGAACGCGTCAAACGTTTGGCTGCCATCGCACATCCGAAATTCCGTGAAGAATTATTGTTCGATGCCAAGAAGCACGGCCTTTTAATTTAATCGAACCAAAACCATTTCCTCTAAAAAAGGAAATGGTTTTTATTTTAGAAACCGAAATACTTTTCTTTACAGAAAAAGAAAAGGGGTATAAACTTACCTAGGTAACTAAATGCGAGGGTGAGACTATTGAATAAATTATTATTCCACGAAATTCATCAAAAATCCCGGCTGTCGATCAAGGAAGTGAACGACGCCTTAAAGGAATTCGAACTGTACAGTTCGCAATGGTCGATTCTGTTCTGTCTGAAACAATTCGGTTCCATGACACAAAAAGAAATATGGCAGTATTTGAATGTGGAAGCTCCCACTGTGACAAGAACGATTGTCCGCTTGGAAGAGAGCGGCTGGATAAACCGGAGAGAAGGAACTGATAAGCGCGAGAGGATCGTCCAACTTTCTTCTTTGGCTGAACAGAAGGTGCCGGAGATAGAAAAACGGATTCGGCATGTGGAAGAAAAATTACTGTCTAAGCTTTCCGATGAGGAACAGGATCAGTTGCTCCATCTATTGAAAAAAATAGGGTTAGAAAGTGCTGAAGAAAAGGATGTAAAGAATGGCTGAAAAAAGACCAATTTGGACAAAAAGTTTTATCAATATATCAGTTAGTACCTTTTTTATTTTTGTAGTATTTTATGCATTGCTGACATTTACGCCCTTGTATGTGCTGAACGATTTAGGTGGTACAGCTACAGAAGGGGGATTGGCTGTTTCGGCCTTCTTGCTGTCTGCCATTATCATGCGTTTCTTTGCAGGAATGATTTTAGAGAAGTTTGGGAAAAAGAAGATCTTAATCTTTTCTCTTTTTCTCTTCACTGTCAGCACGGTGCTCTATGTATTTGTCGGAAGCTTTACTGTGCTTTTGCTGCTGCGCTTTTTCCAGGGAATCTGGTTCAGTTTGCTGACAACTGTAGCTGGTGCGATTGCCGCTGATATTATTCCCCCGGAGCGGCGTGGAGAAGGGTTGGGCTATTATGGCATCGCAATGAATCTGGCGGTGGTGGCCGGCCCATTCATCGCATTGTCCTTACAGCCGTATGTATCGTCACAGGCCATTTTCATCATTCTGTCAGTTATTATGATCATTGGTTTCTTTTGTGCTTTAGCTGTCCAAGTGGATGAAGGATCTTTTGTTAAAGAAGGAAAACACAAATTGACAATCAATGATTTTCTGGAGAAAAAATCGATGCCGATTGCGACCGTCGGCTTTTTCATCTCGTTTGCGTATGCCAGTATCCTGACGTTCATTTCGGTTTATGCGGAGTCGCTTGGACTGATCAAGGCAGCCAGTTTCTTCTTTGTCGTTTATGCCATCGCCATGTTGCTTGTCCGGCCTTTTAGCGGAAGAATATTTGACACCATGGGGCCAGGCATTGTCATTATCCCATCCATTATCATCTTTGGAATAGGGCTTATCTCATTGAGCTTTACTGCGTCTTCATGGATGCTGTTGTTGTCTGGTGCGTTAGTGGGCCTTGGGTACGGAACCTTGCTGCCAAGCTTTCAAACTCTGGCCATACAAGCTGCAGATAAACATCGCAGCGGATACGCCACTGGAACTTTTTTTGCTTTTTATGATAGCGGAATTGCTATTGGGTCGGTCTCGCTTGGCTTGATCGCAGGGGTTGCAGGTTATTCCAATTTGTACTTGATGCTGGGGATTTTTGTAATCCTCATTGTCTTTTATTACAGCTGGATCATGTCGAAAAACCGTAGAACTGCCCGATAGTAAAATAATCTAAAAAGGTCCGCAAAAACTTTGCGGACCCTTTTTTATCGTTATTTAACTGTTAAAGTGACCGATCCAAGCTCACCGTAGCTGGCTTCGTAAAGACCTCTTTCCAGCGTCTTCGGCAAAATGAAAGTGCCTGATGAAATGGCCATTCCTTTTTTTACTGTCAACCCGTGGCCATCCAATTCCTTGACCAGCCATTGCAGTGCATTTACGGGATGACCCAGGACTTCAGCAGAAGTGTCTCCCGCAATTTCCTTTCCATTTAAGCTTAGTTTGCCAGGCAGCCGCTCAAGCTGGCTGTAGCTGATGCTATCCAGTGGCTGGCCGACGATGATTTTCCCTGCAACTGCACTGTCTGCGACTACTTGCCCAAGGCTGATTTTTGGGAACCAGTCATCGTATCGGGAATCGGGGACTTCGATGCCAGGTGCCACTTGGGTTTTCTCCAGAAGCGCCTGAACATCGTCCGTTGCCGATAAGTCTTCCTTCGCAATAAAAATCAATTCGATCTCAATTAAAGGAGAAGACATCGAATCCAATTCAATGATGCCATCCGATAAAGCGGAAGTAGTCAGCGCACCATACAAAGGAGTTTCCGATTGGAATAGGTCCTGTGTTTCTTTGCTGGTCAGGCTGATTTTATAGCCTCTTAATTCCTCTTGCCCATTCCGGGTTTTAGTATCCGTAACCGCATGCTGGATTGCATAAGCCTGGTTCTTTTCCAAAGAGGCTGGAATTTGCTCTTTCGGAATTGTTTGCCTGTTGATGTAGGCTTCATATAAAACGGTTGCCATATCAGTTTGCTGTGAATCCAGATTTTTCATAAGAAAGCCCCTCTCAGATGGTATACCTCTTATCATATCATTCTGACAGTTTATTTTGAATGTTTCGTGTTGCTGATTTTTATTGGGCTTCTGCTCTTGGACAGCTTCCGCTTTTCTTTATTGTCCAGACTCCAGCGCCCAGCTCTTCGGGATGTAAGCCACTCTGGCTGTGCGGCTGTAAACACGCCGCTTCGCCAGACCGTCTTACCCCTGTCAGAGCTACACAGGCGCTTCCGCTTTTCTTTATTGTCCAGACTCCAGCGCCCAGTCCCTCGAGTCGCTTCAGCTTTACCAAGACTGGCAAAGAACGCCATTCCCAGTAAAGCTTCCAGCGCTTGTCAGAACTACACGGCCGCTTCCGCTTTTCTTTTTACAATACATAAAAATAAACAGACAAGAAGTGGCAAAGGCTTCCGAAAAGAATGAAGAGATGGAAGATCTCATGAAAACCTAAGTGTTTGGAAGACAGGAAATTGGGTTTTATTCCATAAATGATTCCGCCGACTGTGTAAGAAACACCGCCTGCCACAAGCAGCAGCAAACCTGTTAACGATAAGCTGTCAGCCAAGGGTACTACGGCGAAAATGATAATCCAGCCCATTGCGATGTAAATGGCAGTCGACAGCCATCTAGGGGAATGGAACCAGACCATTTTAAAAAGAATGCCGCTTATTCCCAATACGGCGACAAGGGAGAATAAGGTCCAGCCGAGCGTTCCGCCTAAAGCGATCAGACAAAATGGGGCATAAGAGCCTGCAATCAACGCGAAGATCATGGAATGATCAAGTTTTCGCAAAAAAGCGATGATGTGCGGATCTGAAATGGCTGAATGATAAATGGTGGAAGCCGTATACAATAAAATCAAACTGATGCCGAAAATAGCGACAGCTGTTACATGCAAAGCGGGTGCATTGGCATAAGCGGTTTTGATGACCATCGCTAAAAGTGCAGCGAGGGATAAAACAGCTCCAGCTAAATGGGACAATGCATTAAAAGGTTCTCGGATATAAGCAGTCATGTAAAGCAGCTCCTCGTTTTATGTAGTTATTGAAACTATGTATAACGATACTCGCATTGATAAACGGAGTCAAGTTTGGAGAAAATTTGATAATGGGGTAAAATAACTAGTATGAAACACCGCAAGGGAGCGTGGAAGTACATGGGAAAAGCTGATGAAATCATCAAATCGATGGCTTTCCATAATCAGGTTCTGCCGGAAGACATTCCGAAGATCGATCTGTATATCGATCAGGTCATTCAATTATTCGAAACCAGTTTTGCCGAGTCGAAACGGTATCCAGATGAAAAAATCCTGACGAAGACCATGATTAATAATTATGCCAAAGGGAAGTTGTTCTATCCGGTCCAAAACAAAAAATACAGCCGCAACCACATTATGCTGATCAGTTTGATTTATCAGATGAAAAGCGCATTATCGATCAATGACGTCAAGCAGGTGCTGCATGGCATCAATGAAAAGGCGGCACAAAAAGAGTTGGATCTGGAGCAGTTTTACAGCAGTTACTTAAATCTTCAGCAAGGCAATGCAGAGATTTTCGAAGCAGGCTTAAAGCGCCAATCGGAAGAAGCTGCTGAACAGGTGGCGGGTGCTGATGAATCGGAGGAACTGGAGCGCGTCCTGCTCATCGCATCATTGGTTCATACCAGCAATCTTTACAGGAGAGCGGCGGAGAAACTGGTGGATGAGATGGCGAAAGGAGCGGACACGAATGGTTAAAGTTCTCATTGATGCAGATGGCTGTCCGGTGGTCACCCAAACCATCGATTTGGCTAGAGGCTACCGGCTTCCAGTCATCTTGATTTGCGACACTTCCCATGAAATGCACAGAGAAGGGGCAGAAACCATCACGGTATCAAAAGGCGCGGATGCAGTCGACTTTGTGCTGGTCAACCGGGTCAAAAAAGGCGATATTGTCGTCACCCAGGATTACGGCCTTGCCGCTATGGTGCTTGCAAAAAGAGGCATTCCAATCGATCAGAATGGCCGCGTCTATTCAGATGAAAACATCGAGCAACTGCTCCATGGCCGACATGTCGCCAAAAAAATCCGGCAAGGCGGCGGCCGGATGAAAGGGCCGAAAAAACGGCGTCCCGAAGACAATGAAAAATTCGCAGCGGCTTTAACGGTCCTGTTGAAACAAAGTAAGGAAAATGAAAAAGGACCCGGCAGTTGAATGCCGGGTCTTTCTTTGTCTATTTTGGGTTAAATGGTCCAGCGGTCATTAATGATCGCCACCAATACCCAGTCACCGTTGCTGTTCTTCTCGAATACCATGTTCAAGCTCTGCCAGTCCATTTGGTCATATTGATCAGTTCCAGGAAAGTAGTACTCGACAATGGTTGCTTCAGGGTACACTCGGTGAATAAATTCATGTGTAGTTGGCTGGATGGTGCGTCCATAGCGTTCTTTAGTGGTATATTCCGCATCCATCAAGTATTCGTCGTAATACTCAGCAGGCGTCAAATTAATCTCAAAACCGCTGCCGTCCTGATAACCCCATAAATAATCATTGGCATCATTCATGAAGTTAGGAAGTTGGGCCTTGGTGAAAGTCACTCCGCCACTGTCGATGCAACCACCACTGTAAGGGCAGAACGTCAATCCCTCTGTAGAGCTGACATAAGCTGCGACATCACCGAAATCCTCCGCTTGCAGTTCAGCCAGAATATCATTGGCTGTCATCAATAATTCCTGTTTTTCAGGAATGAAAGAAGGTTCGATGGCACGGGCGAGAAATGCAGAAAATTGAGCACGTGTTACCGGAGTGTCAGGGCGGAAAGTATTGTCCGGGTAGCCACGTGCGACTCCTTGATAAGCAAGCCTTGATACGGCATCAAAAGCAAAATGGTTTTCCCTCATGTCCCGGAAAGTATTGTCCGGCGCTTCAGGGAAATAAAAAGCTCTGTCCAGCATAGTCACAGTCTGGGCTCGGGTGACAGTCCAATTTGGACGGAAATAGTTATTCTGAAAACCGACAATGATTTCCTCTTCAACAGCGGAAGCGATGTAGCCGGAAAACGGATGGTTTGCGGGAACATCTCTAAACCCCGTTGAACGGGAGGTGTCGTCCAGATTCAAGGCACGTCCGATCATGGCGACAGCATGGGCACGGGTAACAGGATCATTCGGTCTGAAGGTTCCATCCGGATAGCCATTGATGATTCCTTCTTCGTACAAATAAGCGATTTCAAAAGCGAACGGGTGAGTGGCAAAGACATCATCAAACAAAACAATCGCTTTGGCGGGAGACAAAAACGAACTGAACATCAGGATGGCAGCTGCAATTAAAGACAATAAAGTCTTCATATTTATCCCTCCCTATTTGATCTTATTTTACCACGAATAAAAGTATAAAGTAACAATAAAATGTTATAAAAAATAAAATAATGAGTATAAAAGAGCTCTAAGAGTATTTTTCTACCAGAAGGGGAATAAAAGATAAAATACTTTAAACTGATGTGGGAAGGAGACGAATATGAAAAAAATCCTCATTGTTGTGACGAATGAAGCCAATGTTGGGATCAAGGGGAAAAAAACGGGGCTGTGGCTTCGGGAAATGACTGATTTTTACCATGAAATAAAAGATTATTTTGACGTGGATATCATTAGCACCGCTTCCAACCGCGTGCCGATTGACCCGCTCAGTTTGATGGAAGCGGTCGTCCATAAGCAGACGCGCCATTATTATTTGGACGATGAGCTGATGGGCAAACTGAAGAAACCGCTGACGCCAGAGCAGGTAAAGGCACATGATTATGCGGCTATTTATTTTACCGGCGGCCATGGTACGATGATCGATTTTCCGAATAACCCAAGCTTGCAGAAACTGACTGCCTCGATCTACGAAGCAGGTGGGGTAGTGGCTGCTGTATGCCATGGACCGAGTGCTTTGTTGAACATTCCTTTATCTGATGGCCGTAATTTACTGGCGGGGCATGTCGTGACCGGCTTTTCGGATTTTGAAGAAAAAATCATGGGAATGTATCGCGATATTCCTTTTTCCCTGGAGCAAAACTTGAAAGAACAAGGAACTTTATTTCAAATCTCTCAAGTGCCGTTCACATCCTGTGTGATTGAATCAGGGCGGTTGGTGACGGGGCAAAATCCGGCTTCCGCAAGCCAGGTGGGCGAAAAAGTAAAAGAACTCCTGACAGAAGTGAACCCGGCTTAAAACACAGCCGGGTTCATTTATTTGATTTTTTTTCCGCATAGTCCATGAACTGCAGCGGATAATTGGTCTGAATCAGGCTAAAGCCGCGGTCGATGAACCATCCCCAGCCTTTATCGGGGTCTAATAGCGAAAGAGCATCCGAGCGCCGGGCGTTTTCAGCAAAATCAAGGGCGTTGCCCCATAAATTCGTTTGGTTTTTAAGTTTGCTGACGACAGCTTCGGAAATCACCTCATCCTCCTCTGTATAAAAAATCAATTCGATTGCGATTGGCGAAATCTCATTGAGCAACAGGTCGAGTTGATGAAGATTTTGGTCATTCAGTTTATGCATGTAGCACATGTTTCGTGGTTTCGATTCAAAAAAGTCCTTCAATTGCTCAACCGGTTTGTCGCTTTTCAGCATGAAGTGATCTAAGAGGTCGTGCTTCTCTACCAGTTCATAAAGTTCGTGCCGTAAATCCCAAGCTTTGTCGGCGTTGATCATGGCTTTTCCTTTAATCATTGGCAGAACTTCGAGAAGAGTAGGCACTTTTTCAGTTGAAATTTTCGCATTGGGGCCGCCGTTCAATTCTTTTAACGACAATTCTTTTATTTCTTTTAATGTCAGCTGATCTATTTCTCCGGTACCGTTCGTCGTCCGGTCTACAGTAGCGTCGTGCATGAGAATAATGTGTCCGTCCTTGGTCAATCGCATGTCCAATTCAATCAAATAGACTTTGCGGTCGATGCAATGTTGAATGGAAGGGAGCGAATTCTCTGGCGCGGGATTCCACAGACCACGATGGGCGACGGGAGTCAAGGGGTGCAGTTTTTCCTGTAAAGCTTGATAAAAACTCTTATAGTTGCTTAATCGCCATCCAAGTAGCTGCTGATTAACTGCCATAAGCGTCCTCCTTATCTATTCCTCTTCAGTATACAAGGTTCCGTTCCATAAGTTTATTGCAAAGCTTAATAAGGTAATTTTGGAATACTTAAGGCTGCCGATTGAAATTATGAAGAAATAAAAAAATTATAAGTACCTAGTTAAAAAATCATATATAGGGTATACAAGAAGAAGTGAGAAAAAAACCACGTATTTTTGGAGGGATTTTGATGAAAAAGTCGACAATGAATACACTGATTGGCAGCGCGCTTGCAGCGGCCTCTGGAATTTTTGTTTATAAAGCATACCAGGAGAAAAATTCAGTGCAGGTAAGAGAAGATATGGATATGCGCAACAGCAATGAAGTGGATCAACGTGAAAGTGTTGAAGCTCTGGAAGATTCTGCTGAACAGGGCTTGTCCCAGTTAGACTCTGCCTACCGTGATGAATGGCAGGCCAATGCATTTCCGCAAACCCATAAAGAAATGCGGGAACTTGAAGAAGATAAATAAGGGCATCACATCAAGCGAAGGCAAAGTTTCTTTTTGCTTTCGCTTTTTTGTGTGCAGAAAATACGATAACCATTGGAAAAGGAGAAGCAAGTATGTGGATTAGAAAACCATTTTTTGAATATACGACAGCGATTTTATTGGTTTCAGTGACCTTGTTTTTTCTTGGCAAGATTGATTATATTTTTGAGCCGCTTCAGATCGTCATCGCTACCATTTTTGCGCCGGTCCTGATCGGGGGCCTGCTTTATTATTTGCTGCGGCCTTTTGTAAAATGGTTGATGCGCTATGTACCTAAAATTGCTGGAATCGGAATCGTTTTTACCGTCATTATTTTAACTTTATCTATTCTGATTTACTTTTTGGGTCCATTGGTTACCAACCAGGTCGAGAGTCTCGCAGACCTGGCGCCGGGAACCGTTGAAGAAGTGACGGAGGAATCAAACAACATCCTGTCCGGTTTTCAGCTGGGCGGAGTTTCAGGTCCGGAGATAAAAGCATGGGCTTTGGATTACTTGGAGAACCTTTCAGAAGGACTGCTGAATAATGTGATGAACATTTTGACGATGTTGATGAATATTGCAATTGTCCTCATTGTTGTCCCGTTTGTGCTGTTCTTTCTATTGAAGGATGATGAAAAATTCATTCCTCATTTAATAAAGTATTTACCGGAAGAACACAAGCTTGAAGGTGAAAAAGTATTGAAGGATGTCGATCAGACATTGTCTGCGTTTATAGTGGGCCAGGCGATTGTCGCTGCTGTAGTGGGAACCTTGATGTACATTGGTTATTTGATTATCGGATTGGATTACGCTTTGAGTCTGTCGATCTTCGCAATGTTCTTGATTATTGTGCCTTTCCTCGGACCGCTCATCGGCATCATTCCTGCTTTATTTGTCGCTTTGATGAGTGGAGATGCGTGGATGGCAATAAAAGTCATCCTTGTGCTGCTCGTTGTCCAGCAGCTTGAAGGCAATCTTGTGACACCGAATATCATGGGCAATCGCCTGAACATCCATCCACTGACGATTATTTTACTGCTGATGATTGCCGGTGCATTGTATGGATTTATCGGTATTCTGATTGCGATTCCCACTTATGCTGTTTTAAAAACCTTGGTTCATAATATCCGTTTATTTAACAGGCTGCGCAAAAAGAGAGCAGTCCAACAGACAAACGGTTAATTAGTACTGCATAACTTTATTGAATAGTGGTTATTTTCTCTCAAAGGTACTAGAATTGAGAAAATTATGATATATTATTCTTTAGAATGACCGATATGCAAAAACAAGGGGGAACTAAGATGAAGAAATGGAGTCTTTTAGCACTACTATTAGCAATGCTGCTCGTACTTGCTGCCTGCGGATCCGATGAAAGTGAAGAAGGTTCAACAGGCGGGGAAGGCGGCACTGAAGGGGAAACTTATACAGTGGGAATCGATACAACTTATCCGCCTTTCGAATTTGAAGTGGATGGCGAATATACAGGAATCGATATTGATTTGATCAAAGCGATTGCTGAAAATCAAGAATTCGAAATTGAATTCAGTCCGATGGATTTCGGTGGCATTATTCCTGCCTTGCAAGCCGGCCAATTGGATGTAGCAATTGCCGGTATGAGTATTACCGATGAACGCAAAGAAGTGGTCGATTTTTCTGATCCGTACTTTGATGCCGGTTTATCGCTGGTAGTAGCTGAAAGCAACACGGATATCACAGCCTTGGAAGATTTGGAAGGCAAGACAGTAGCGGTTAAGAGCGGAACAACCGGTGCCCAATTTGCCCGTGACAATGAAGGTGAGTTTGGTTACACAATTGCTCAATTTGAAGACAGTCCATCCATGTTCCAGGAAGTGTCAAACGGCAATGCTGATGTGTTGCTTGAAGATTATCCCGTTATCGCTTATGCCATTGCTGAAAGCGGACTTGATCTGAAAACAGTAGGTGAGCGCTTAACTGGTGACCAGTACGGAATCGCTGTATTAAAAGGGGAAAATGCAGAGCTTCTTGAGAAGATCAATGCAGGTCTCCAGGAATTGCGCGACAGCGGAGAATACGATGAAATTCTAGCGAAGTATATCGCAGCAGAATAAAAATGGATGCAGCGCGCAGAAGCGCGCTGCATTTTTTGATGCAAAGGGGATGTGGATATGGATACAATTATCAACGCTTTTCCGTACTTAATGGAAGGGCTGCAAGTTACGCTCTATATTTTTGCTATCGCAATTGTGATCGGATTCCTGATTGGTTTAATCGTTGCGCTATTCAGATTGGCGCCGCTGAAAATCCTGAATTGGATCGCGAAAATCTTTGTTGATGCCATTCGGGGCACGCCGTTTATCGTCCAGTTGTTCTTCATCTATTTCGGGCTGAATTCCTTGGACTTTATCTCGTTGGACAATACGACAGCAGGGATTGTAACAGTAGCCATCAACGCAGGCGCTTACTTCTCTGAAATTATCCGTGCGGGTATTCAGTCGATCGATAAAGGACAAACAGAAGCGGCGCGTTCACTGGGACTGAATTCAACACAGAACATGCGCTATATCATTTTACCTCAGGCTTTCAGACGAATGCTGCCGACCATCACCAACCAGGCGATTATTTCATTGAAGGATACGTCGCTGTTATCGGTTATTGGAGTGGCGGATTTGACGCAAGAAGGCCGTATCCAGGCCAGTGCTACATTTGATGCTTTTAATGTGTACTTGATCTTAGGGATTATTTACTTTGTGGTCATATATCTGCTCTCCATGCTGGCGAGCTTTGTAGAAAGGAAGTTTGTTTTGCGATGACAATGATCAGAGTGGAAAATTTGAAAAAATCATTCGGCAACCTGGAAGTTATAAAAGACATGAGCACTGTGGTAGAAGAAAAAGAAGTCATCTGTGTAATCGGCCCATCCGGTTCAGGGAAAAGTACATTTCTGCGCTGCTTGAACCGGTTGGAAGAAATTACGGGCGGACATGTCTATATAGAAGGTGTTGACATCACGGATTCTAAAATAGACATCAATAAAATTCGCCAGGACGTCGGAATGGTGTTTCAACAATTCAATTTGTTCCCTCATAAGTCGGTATTGGAAAATGTCATTTTGGCACCGATGAAAGTGAAGAAAAGCGACAGAAAAGTGAGTGAAGCGAAAGCCTATGAGCTGCTTGATAAAGTTGGTTTGCGGGAAAAAGCAAAAGCTTATCCGGGGGAACTGTCAGGCGGCCAAAAACAGCGCGTGGCAATCGCCCGGGCATTGGCGATGGATCCAAAGATCATGCTTTTTGATGAACCGACGTCTGCACTTGACCCGGAAATGGTGGGGGACGTACTCGATGTCATGAAACAGTTGGCGCGTGAAGGCATGACCATGGTCGTTGTGACGCATGAAATGGGATTTGCAGCTGAAATGGGTGACCGTGTATTGTTTATCGATGGCGGATATATCGTGGAAGAAAATGTGCCGAAAGAATTGTTTGGCAACCCGCAGCATGAACGGACAAAAGCGTTCTTAAGCAAAGTATTGTAGAAAAATGCGCCTGCGGGCGTATTTTTTTCTGCTTTTTTATTGGAAGAATCTTATTTTGGCGCGTGGGCGCGTATTTCTGGAAAATTCCAAACACCAACCGTTCTGGCGATAGATCCAGAACGGTTGGCGTTTTTCAATTTTCTAACAGTTAACTAGTTTATCGTGCTATTTTTTTCGCTTGATCAGGATACAAATCAAAGAAAAAACCGGCCAGGATGAAATCCTGGCCGGTTAAGCTTATTGGCTTATTCTTCGTCAAAGACGTGAACTTTTGTCATTTTGTCGCCATTGCTCATTGCTTTAGCCGTTTCCAATCCTGAAGTCACTTGTCCGAAAACAGTGTGGACTCCGTCAAGATGTGGCTGTGGTGCATGAACGATAAAGAATTGGCTCGAGCCAGTGTCTTTGCCGGCATGCGCCATTGATAAGCTTCCTGCTTGGTGCTTATGCGGGTTGCCTTCAGTTTCGCATTTGATTGTTTTGCCGCTGCCGCCAGCACCAGTGCCGGTTGGGTCGCCGCCTTGGCTTACGAAGCCAGGAATTACGCGGTGGAATGTTACGTCGTTATAGAAGCCAGAGTTTGCAAGCTCTTCAAAGTTTGCAACTGTGTTAGGTGCTTCGTTCGGGAAAAGTTCGAATTCGATGATTTCGCCGTTTTCCATGTGGATGTGTCCTTTTTTAGCCATTCTAAAACATCTCCTTTATAATTGGTTCATTTTCCAGTATATCGATTTTTGGGTTGGCTGTATAATCATTTGGCACATTATAGAGCTTTTAATGAACCGCCTTCTACGACAAGCGATTGGCCGGTCATGTAAGAGTTGGCTGCCGAAGCTAGAAAAACAATGATTTTCGCAAATTCTTCCGGTTCTCCGTAGCGGCCAGCGGGAATAGACGATTGACTTTTCTTAGAGATTTCTTCTGCAGATACGCCTTGTTTGTCTGCTGCGATCTGATCCAATTCCGCCACCCGGTCTGTTGCAAAGCGGCCAGGTCCAACTGTGTTGACGAGAATGTTGTCACCTGCGACTTCGCGCGCAAGGGTTTTCGCAAAACCGATCATTCCTGCACGAAGTGTGTTGGATAGGATCAAGCCATCAATCACTTCTTTCGTTGAAGAAGAAGAAATGTTGATGATGCGTCCAAACTGCTGTTCCTTCATATAAGGAAGAACGGCGCGGGAGGTGCGGATATAGCTCAATAAATTCTGGTCGAATGCCTTATACCAATCAGCATCTTCCACTGCGTCGAACCCGCCGGCTTTTGGCCCGCCTGTGTTATTGATCAACACATCAATCCGGCCGAATTGATCAGCTGCGAATTGGACCAGTTTCTGGATGTCTTCTTCTTTGGAGATATCGCAAACGTGCGGAAATACTTGCTGGTTTCCAGAAGCCTCTTTAATTTCAGCGGCTGTTTCGTCTAGGGATTGCTGATTGCGGCTTGAGATGATCACTGTCGCGCCTTCTTTTGCAAATTCCAGCGCTGTTGCTTTGCCGAGCCCTTTGCTTGAAGCCATCACGATTACAATTTTTTCTTTGATTCCTAAATCCACTGCACTCATCCTTTCTTATGTATCCATCCTTCAGTTTACGAATAAAATACAGATAATTCAAACTTTTATTTTTTGAATTTCCGTCATAAGTCCAATGGCGTGAATCTGGGGTAAATATGATAGGATATAGTTATTGAGTAGATTAGGAGTGTTATAAATGGAAGAACGCGAAGTTTTTGATATAACGATTATCGGCGGCGGGCCAACTGGCTTGTTTGCTTCCTTTTACGGCGGTATGCGCAAAATGAAAGTAAAAATCTTGGATAGTTTGCCGCAGCTTGGCGGACAGCTTACTGAATTGTATCCGGATAAATTCATTTACGATGTAGGTGGATTTTCAAAAGTGTTGGCAAAAGATTTAGTGGACAATTTAGTCCAGCAAGCAAAATACGGCGATCCGGAAATTTGTCTGGAAGAAACCGTAACAGCTGCTGAGCGCCACGGAGACCACTTTGTCATTCAGACTGACAAAGGACTGCATTACACAAAAGCCATTTTATTGACTGCGGGAGTTGGGGCATTCCAGCCGCGTAAATTAGCGGTCGAAGGCTGTGAAGCTTTCGAAGGCAAAACGCTTCATTATGGAGTTAAAGATCTGACTGTTTTCAGCGATAAGAAAGTAGTCGTTTTAGGCGGCGGCGATTCAGCGGTCGACTGGTCGATGATGCTTGAAAATGTAGCATCCCACGTAACATTGAGCCACCGGAGAGATAAAATGACAGCGCATGAGGCAAACATCGATGTCTTGATGGCATCGACAGTGGAAGTGAAAAAACCTTACGGCGTGAAAGAACTGGTTGGAGAAAATGGCCAAATCAGTGAGCTTGTATTAGTTGATAAAGAAGGCAATGAAGAACGCCTTGACGTGGACCACGTCATTGTCAACTACGGCAACATCACTTCGTTAGGCGCTATCAAGGAATGGGGACTCGAGATGGATAAAAACTCGGTCATCGTCAACTCTAAGATGGAAACAAGTATCCCAGGCATCTACGCTGCAGGCGACATTGCCACATACGAAGGCAAAGTCAAGCTGATTGCTGTAGGCTTCGGTGAAGCACCGACAGCCATCAACAACGCGAAGTCTTATTTGGATCCGAAATCTAAAGTCCAGCCATTACACAGTACCAGCGTTTTTAAATAAAACCAAAAAAGATCCGGTGCATTCTCATGCACCGGATCTTTTTTAATGTCTTCTATTCTTTTTCGCCAAGGGATCTAATGAAGCGGCTTTAAGGAAGGAAACGCCCATTAAAATGATGACCAGCGAGAAGGGCAGTGCTGCAATGATCAATGAATTTTGCAGGCCCTGTGTGCCGCCTGTGTAAATAACGATGGCTGCCACAGCTGATTGAATAAGACCCCACGTGATTTTGACCAGATTCGGCGGGTTCAGCATACCGCCCGTTGTCTGCATGCCCAGGACAAATGTCGCTGAATCGGCAGAAGTGATGAAAAAGATGGCAATAACGAATAAGGTGATGATCGACAGCAAAGTGCCAAGCGGATAGTACTGCAAAACACCGAAAGTAGCAGTCTCGAGACTGTAATCGGAAATTTTAGCGATGTTGTTCTGCTCCAGGTTTAATGCAGAAACACCGAACACCGCGAAAAAGATGAAGCATACCAGTGAGGGCACCAGCAGCACCCCAAGCATAAACTCTTTAACTGTGCGTCCCCGGGAAATACGGGCAATGAAGATGCCGACGAATGGTGCCCAAGAAATCCACCATGCCCAGTAAAAGACAGTCCAACCGTCAACCCAAGCACGGCGTTCTTCATTGATTGGCTCCAGATTAAAGCTCATGGAGAAGAAGTTGGACAGATAGCCGCCAATCGCATCTGCAAATGAATTGAAGATGTAGAGCGTCGGTCCGACGATCAATAAGAGCAAAAGAAGAATGAAGGCCAAAATCATGTTTATATTACTTAAATATTTGATGCCGCGCCCGATGCCTGATGAAGCAGAGGCGATAAAGAGAGCCGTTGCAATCGCAAGGATCAGCATTTGAAAGGCAAAATTATTGGGTGTGTCGAAAAGGAAGGAAATCCCTTCATTCATTTGGGCAGATCCGAATCCAAGCGTGGATGCGACGCCGATGACTGTAGCGAAGACAGCCAGCGTATCGATCAATTTCCCCAGTGGCCCAGCCATCAGCTTTTTCCCGAATAACGGAATAAGAGTAGCGCTGATCAATCCTGGGGCATCGTTATGAAATTTAAAGTACGCCAGAACCAATGCAACGATTCCGTAAACGGCCCAAGCATGCAGACCCCAATGGAAAAAAGAAAATTGCATCGCTTCCTGGATTGCTTGATTGGACCCCAATTCAGAGCGTGGAGCGCTTATAAATGCGTGGGAGATCGGTTCAGCTGTTGTCCAGAAAACCAAGCCCATTCCCATGCCGGCACTGAACAGCATTGCAAACCAGGATGGCAGGGAGAATTCCGGTTTATCATCAGGCTTTCCCAACTTTAAATTGGAAAACCTGGAGAAAATCAAATACACACAGAAAATGAGTATCAGGAAAACGGTCAGAAGATAGTACCAACCGAATGTGCTGGAAATTGCGGCTGTCAATTCCCCTGTTTGTGATTTGAATCCTTCAGGCGAGGACAATCCCCAAACAACCAAGCCCATACATACTGATAATGCAATCCAAAAAACCGATGTTACATTCTTCAAACGAATTCCCCCTATAAACTGTTCTTTAATTAACATTTACATATTCCCTGATTTTCATATGCTAAACTGCTTTTTCGTGCTTGAACCCTGTATGCAGGATACGGCATTGGAATTATTAGTTTTATTACAAAATGTAACAAAGCGCAATTCCCTGTCATGAAATTGTTATGTTCCATCTGCCGTTCTGTCATGTTCCTGCAATGTGGAGGTGTTATGATCGTTCAAGTTAGTGAAAAGGAGGAATTTCAATTTATGAAAAAGCAAATCGTTACACTAACTGCTATCGCAGCTTTAAGTGTGGGAGCAGCAACGTCAGCAAGTGCATCATCTTATACAGTACAATCAGGTGACACTCTGTGGGGAATTTCACAAGACAAGAATGTATCAATAGAAAGCTTAAAAGGGTGGAATAACCTTTCATCTGATTTGATCTTGCCAAGCCAGGAACTAAAAGTCGATGGACAAGCAACATCAGAAAAGAAAGCCGACAGCTCAACATATACAGTTAAATCAGGAGATACTTTGGCGGAAATCGCCAGCGCTCATGGAATTCCATTGGACAGCTTAATGAGCTGGAATGGCATTTCTGGATACATGATCTATCCAGGCGAAACTTTGACAGTTAAAGGCGGCACAGCAGCAGAAAAAGCACCTGCTAAAACTGCAGCAGCGCCAGCTAAAGAAAAAGCACCAGCACCAAAAACAGCAAGCGCTCCTGCACAAAAAGCACCAGCAGCAGCTTCAGCTCAATCCGGTAAAACGATGACTGTTTCTGCGACAGCTTACACAGCTTATTGCGCAGGATGTTCAGGTACGACAGCAACTGGAATTGATTTACGTTCAAATCCAAACCAAAAAGTAATCGCAGTAGATCCTTCAGTAATTCCGCTTGGCTCTAAAGTCTGGGTCGAAGGTTACGGAGAAGCAATCGCTGGAGACACTGGCGGAGCAATCAAAGGCAATAAAATCGATGTATTCATTCCAACACAAGGCGCAGCTTTAGAATTTGGCCGCAAAAACGTAACAATTAAAGTTCTTAACTAATAGGATTTAAGCTACACAGCCGAGGTGACCATTCCCTTGGCTTCTTTTTTTGTCCGAAATACTTGTAAAAACGGTTTCGAGAATCTTCTCGGGACCGTTTTTGTGTGTGGTTCGAAATTTTCATACCAACTCAGTCTGACTGGTTTCCTTATATTTGAAATTAATTTTTTTAAAATTAATGAATAAGAAAAACAAGAAAGGGTATAACATTAAATATTATGAATATTCTTGAAATAAGTTAGGAGGGGGACAGTAAAATGGTGAAAAAAGATAAGAATTTTTCACGGCGTGATTTTTTGAAGACTTCAGGAATTGCCACGGGTGCTTTAATTGGCGGCGGTATTATCGGAGGGTTGATAGGAGCTAATACCAACCAGCAGGGTTCGACATCCACTGCGCCTGGAACTCCGCAGGAATCAATGGGGTCTGCTGGCGGAGTCAGGGGTCTGACATTCTTCAAGAATAACGCCGAGTTCGAGATACTGAACCAGGCCACTGAACGGATTTTTCCAGAAGATGATTTAGGTCCCGGCGCAATTGGTTTAGGCGTAGCTTACTTTATTGACCAGCAGTTAGCGGGCAGCTATGGGGAAAATTCGAAAGAGTATATGCAGGGCCCTTTTTTTGAAGGGGAAGGAACACAAGGCTATCAGAGTCGGTTAAAGCGGAATGAAATGTTCCGCCAAGGAATCCAAATTATGCAACAGGAAGCCCAGAGCCGATTTAATGCCAACTTTGTTGATTTGGAAGGTGGGCAGATGGATGAAATTCTAACGGCTTTCCAGGAGGATGAAATTCAAATGAGAGGTACGACTTCGTTGTTCTTTTTCCGTCTGTTGAGGCAGGCTACTTTGGAAGGAGCCTATGCAGATCCGATATACGGCGGCAATCATAATATGGAAGGTTGGAAGATGAAAGGATTCCCGGGTCACCAAGCGGCTTATATTAATGAAATTGACAGTGAAGATTTTGTAGAAATCGAACCTCAATCACTGGGGATGGAGCATTAATTAAAAAGGGGGAACTTGCATGGTAACGACTCTAGATAGCGTAGATGTAGTGACGGTAGGTGTTGGTTGGACAGGTGGGATCATTGCGGCAGAATGTGCGAAGGAAGGCCTTAAAGTAGTTGGGTTGGAACGTGGGCGCGAACGCGGTACAGAGGATTTCAGCATTGTCCATGATGAATACCGTTATGCTGTCCGCTATGAGCTGATGCAGGATTTATCGAGGGAAACCATTGCATTCCGTAATAATCGCCAGCAACGCGCTTTACCGATGCGTCAGATGGGCTCTTTTTTATTGGGAGAAGGGTTAGGGGGATCAGGCACTCACTGGAACGGGCAAAATTGGCGCTTTCTTCCCTATGATTTTCAAATCAAAACAATGACTGATGAAAAATATGGTGCCAATAAACTTCCGGCTGAATACACCCTGCAGGATTGGGGAATCACTTACGATGAACTAGAACCATATTTTGACCGTTTTGAAAAGACGGCAGGCATCTCTGGTGAGGATAATAATCCATTTTGGGGCAAACGTTCAAGTCCTTATCCGACACCGCCAATGAAGAAAACGCCGATTCTGCAGCGTTTTGAAACAGCCGCCACCAACTTGGGACTGTCGCCTTTCATGATGCCATCAGCCAATCTGTCAGAAGCTTACGAGAACCCGGACGGCCAGCAGATCAACGCATGCCAATACTGTGGGTTCTGTGAACGCTTCGGTTGTGAGTATGGAGCTAAAACTTCTCCGGAAATTACCGTTGTGCCTACTGCCAGAGAAACAGGAAATTATGAAATTAAATTTAACGCCAACGTCGTTGAAATTATGAAAGAAGGCGACCGGGTGACAGGCGTACGCTATTACGATACAGAAACTTTTGAGGAATTTATTCAGCCGGCAAATGTCGTTGTCTTAACTAGCTATATTTTAAATAACGCCAAACTATTGATGGTTTCTCAAATTGGCGAGCAATACGATCCGGAAACAGGGCAAGGAACCCTGGGCAAAAACTATGCGTATCAGATTTTGCCGGGAGCATCCGGATTCTTTGATGAACAAATGAATACCTTTATGGGAGCCGGGGCTCTTGGAATGACAGTAGATGATTTTAATGGAGATTCTTTTGATCATTCTGACCTTGACTTCATACATGGTGCCAGCTTGTCGATCACGCAAACCGGTTCCCGTCCGATTCTGCATAATCCAATTCCACCGGATACGCCTTCTTGGGGCGCAGATTTCAAACGTGCATCGATTGAAAATTATACAAGATCGTTGAGTATCGGCGGCCAGGGTGCTTCCATGCCGCACAGAGAAAACTATATGGCACTGGACGGAACTTATAAAGACATCTACGGCGTGCCATTGTTGCAGCTTACCTATAATTTCACGGATCAGGACCGGGCGCTCCATAGTTATTTGACGGAAAGAGCGGGCGAAATCATGCAGGAAATGGGGGCGAAAACTGTAGTCGGCGGCAATCCAATATCAGATTATGACATTGTTCCTTATCAGACTACCCATAATACTGGAGGAACCATCATGGGTGCCGACCCGGGCACTAGTGTCGTCAATAATTTCCTTCAGCATTGGGATGCAGAAAATTTATTTGTCGTAGGAGCTGGGAATTTTGCGCACAATGGAGGCTACAACCCGACCGGAACCGTTGGGGCATTGGCTTACCGCTGCGCAGAAGGTGTTATCCGCTATAGCCGCGAAGGCGGATCGCTTGTTTAGTAGTAGAAAAGAATTTCGCTCAGAGGAGAGTTATTCTCCTCCACTGAGTGTTAGTTGAACCATACTGACCGTTAAAGCGGGATAGAGGAGGAAAACAATATGGGTGGATTAGCATCAATTGGCGTACCAGGACTGATCATCATTTTGGTCATTGTGTTAATTATATTTGGGCCTAAAAAGTTGCCTGAAATCGGTGGGGCAGTCGGCAAAACTTTTTCTGAGTTCAAACGCTCGACCAAAGGGCTCATGGATGACGATGATGAAGAAGTTGTAAGAAAAGAAACGGTCGAAGACAAGGATTTAAAAAAATCTGACAAGCTATGAAGGTGGTTAAATGGATCCGTATGGAGACAGAAATTTAACGAGTCCGTTGCGTAAAAAAAAGGTGCAGCCGGAAAAACCTGCAGAAAAGAATGAGGAAAAAATACCGGAGCTGCCTATCAAAAAGCCGGATCCGCCAGTGGAAGAACCGGAAATGCAAGTGGAAACTCTAGTCGACCATCTGGGAGAACTGAGAAAGCAATTGATTAAAAGTGCGTTTGTGTTCTTGTTCTTTTTGCTGGTCGTTTTCTCCACATTAAACTTCTGGTTTCCTTACATTGTTAAAGGTTATGATCTGGTCATTTTAGGGCCGCTAGAAGTTATTAAATTCTACACTTCTATTTCTGCTACATTGGCTCTCGGGCTGTCCTTGCCATTTTTGATTCATTTCATTTGGCAATTCGTAAAACCTGGCCTCGAAGAAAAAGAGGCGCGCTTTCTTGGACTGTATTCCCCAGTCATGCTGCTGCTTTTTGTGCTGGGAATCGCATTTGGCTATTTCATCGTCAACCCATTGAGTTTTCAATTTTTGATCGGTATGGGTATGGCCAATTTCGATGTCATGATTTCTGCAAATGAGTATATTCATTTCCTGATTATGACAACGGTTCCTTTAGGATTGCTTTTTGAAATGCCGATTATTGCACTTTTCTTGTCTTCTATTGGTGTATTGACTTCTGTTTCAATGAAGAAAATTCGGAAATGGTCTTATCTTGTTCTGGCGATTGTCTCGGCATTGATCACGCCGCCAGATTTTCTAAGCCAATTGCTGGTCTTGATTCCGATGGCCGGTTTATATGAAGCAAGCATCTTCATCATCAAGAAAACAGAAGACAAAAAAACTGCAATTGAAGATACGGTTCTCTAAACCTGAAGGCTGCATGAGTATGCAGCCTTTTTAATTATAGTTAAAAGAAAATTCTGATATTTATTGGTAATCCCTTCTTAACTGCTATACACTGAAGGAGCAGGTGAATGTCAGGAAATCCGTAAGTGGAAAGTGATTATCCATAATGAGGAGGATGAGACATGACAGTGAAAATTACAAAAATCGAAGACTTAAAAAAAGTGGATGTTTCAAAGCTGGTGGAAGAAAGTGAAGCGGAAGGCTACCGTTTTCTGAGAAGGCTTGTAGACCAGTATGAAGATGGAAGCAATACATTCAATAAAACAGGCGAAGTATTATACGGTGTGTGGGATCACCATGATCAATTAATCGCTATCGGGGGATTGAACCGTGATCCTTATTCCGATAAGGAAGGGATCGGCAGGCTTCGGAGGTTCTACATTTCCACGAGCGCCCGCAGGCAGGGAATTGGTACGAAATTACTGCAACAGATTCTGAAAGATGCTCAAGGCCATTTCCGGGAGTTGGTTGTCCGCACAGACTCCTCCGTAGCAGATGCTTTCTATCGAGCGAATGGATTTTCAGGAGACCTGGGATTGCCGGATGCTACCCATGGAATTGTTTTGGAACAGGAACATCGGAAAAAGGCAGAGTAACACCCCAAGTGAACGGCTTGCTCAGGCAAGCCGTTTTGTCTTGCCCTGAATTCTTTTGGAAAACTCCCGGCACAGCAAAATATATGGTAACGTAAATAGAAACGGCAGTGTATCTTTTTTTAGAAAAAGAAACACTGCCACAAACGAAAAACAGGCTAGGAGAGATTGGATGGAAATGTCGAACTGGAAAGGCGCAGCAGGCGTCTGTGTCAATGAGAAGAACGAAGTCTTGCTGGTATTGCAAGGTGTGCCGGGAGAAGAAAAGAAATGGACGGTGCCGGCGGGAGGAGTGGAAGGGAATGAAACGCTGGAGCAATGCTGTGTGCGTGAATTTTTCGAAGAAACCGGTTTGACTGTTCAGGTTATCGAAAAGCTGAACGTGAGAGCAGGAGAATATGAAGATTCGGCTGTGTCTTTTGAAGTCACTTACTTCAAAGTGGAAGTGACAGGGGGCAAAATCATTTTACAAGAAGGCGACGAATGGATTGCCGATGTAGCTTGGAAACCGATTTCTGAATTGGAAGAGCTGGAATTGGCATACCCCGACGATGCCACGCTGATTGGGTCATTGGCGATTCAGTAAGCGGTTAGGTGTTTATTTGGATTATAAAAAAAGTAAAACGGGTAATTACGGTAATAACAACAATCCAAGGAGGGATTTTGGATGAAGAAAGACCGTGAAAACAAGGAAGGCGAAGAACTGCTTCCGGAAGTCGAACCGCGCCGCAATATGCCGTCTGAAAAAGAGATGGATCCCATGCCGGATCGGGACTTGGAGTATGAAGAAAATTCGAATGAAAAGTACAGGGACAACACTCAGCAAAAAGAGTAAGCAAGCCAGTACTGGCTTGCTTTTTATATAGCAGAGCGGTCGAAAGGGGTCATGATAATGCCGCACCATACATTCAAACATGCGGTTTGGCATGAAGAGGAAAGCGCTGAAGAATACAACTTCCGTAAATTCCTTCCGAAAAATGAAAAGATGCAGAATTGGATTGATAAATCAAAAAATCCATCCGTTAATATTCTTCATACCCATACGGTTGAGCGGGGTAAAGAGTCTATATGGGGTTCGTTGATTTACAGGCAAAGTGCGAAATCTGAAGATTCCCGTGAAGTCTTCCATTTTTACTTGTCCCGGGATGTCTTTGTAACCAGCGCAATTGACTTTGAAAAAGATGCGGATTTGGAGAAAGAAGAAATTCTACGCCAAATGGAAGAGGCCAATTCTTCGGTAGAAGTGATGATGATCATTCTCGGTGAAATGGTAGCTTCCATCCTACATAAAATCGACAGTTTTGAAGAGCGTCTCCATGATCTTCTGTGGGCAATCAAAGAAAAGAACAATAAGAAGACTTTGGAAAAGATTGAGAACGTCCGCCATGAAATTCTTTTATGGAAGCATTTGATTATGGGCTTTCAGGAAATTGAAATGGCCATTGAAGAGACATTTGGAAAAAGTGTCACAGAAGAAGTGGAATACCAGAGGACTGCCGTTCGTATCGGCCGCTGTGTCATGCTCGTCAATTCATACGAAGACGAAGTCAATAATATGGTCGATATTGAAAATGTAGTGGCCAATTACCGAGGGAATGAAATAATGAAAACCTTAACGGTCCTAACGACTTTGTTTACACCGATTATGGCGTGGGGAGCTCTTTGGGGCATGAATTTCGAAAACATGCCAGAACTGAAATGGCAGTTTGGTTATGTCGGCGCTTTGCTGGTAATTTTGGCGTCCACCTTCTTCCTCTACCTCTATTTAAAGCGAAAAGGATGGATGGGGGACATCCTGCAGTCCATCGGGAAAAATGTTTCTGGAAAAGACTAGAAAAAGCAGGAGCCTCATCTAAGGCTCCTGCTTTTGTTATTTCGCTTTGTCGCTTTCGAGTTCCTGTAGGAGTTCGGTGTAACGGTGGAGGTCCTGGTCTCCGTACTTTTCAACATAATTGGTGATCATTTCTTGTAAATCCTTCCGCTGTCGCTCTACAGTAACCAGCTTTTCCTTCATCGACTGGCGTCTCCACAGTTCCGCATCCTGGACATCTTCCATTTTTTCGAGCATATCGATTTCAGCAAGCAAACGCAAAGCTTCGTTTTTCTTGGTCTCGTATTTTTTCAAGGCCTTCTCTATCTTTCGGGTATCGTTATCAAAAGCCAACTTGGAATACATGGACATTTTCTGATTCCCCTTTCTGCTAGAGTGCTGTTATTGTATTGTTTCCCCGATTTTAAGGAATTTATACCTACATTTTAATTCGATGTAATACAAAAAGAATATTCTAACAATATATTGACGGAAACTGCGGGCGATTGTATGATGTAAGAGATAAAACAAGGAGGTGGGTAAGATGAATCAAACTGGTAAGCGCATGACGGAGTGTCAGGAATATCTATACATTCTTCATGGCGTTACTTTCACTGGGGTAGCTGGACGGGAGAAGTCTGTCCTTTTTCAGCTAACTGAATGGAGTGGAATTTACCAGTAAGAGACATCTGCCTGCAAACGGATTTTAAGCAAAGGCATGCCTCTTGGCGTGCCTTTTTTGCTGTGCATGTGTCTCTTCATCAGAAAGGAAGAGAACCATGATCATTAGCCAATTTCAACAAATATTGTGCCACTTTGCGACACAGAAATTATTCAACCATATAAAAGGAGAAGTGATGGAAGGCCAACGGATTGGCCTTGTCGGCAGAAACGGGGAAGGTAAATCAACATTATTGAATATATTGGCGGGGACTTTGCAGCCGACAGAAGGAAGTGTCACGTGGAAAAAAGGCAGCCGGATTGGGTTGCTGGAGCAATCACCCGACGAACCGGATGAATTGACAGTGGAGCAGCTGATGCTGGCTGTTTTCTCAGAGCTGACCGCGATGCAAGAGCACTTGGCGAAAATGGAGAAGTTGATGGAGGATGCTTCTCCGGAAGAAATGGACCGTTTATTGGCGCGCTATGGCACGTTGCAGGATGAATTTATTCAGCGCGGCGGGTATGAGCTGGACATGAAAATCGATCAAGTCTTGAATGGATTGAAGATCAAACAGCTGAAATATGAACGCTGGGGCCATTTAAGCGGCGGTGAAAAAACCAAAATCGGCTTAGCGAAACTTTTGCTGCAACAACCAGACCTCTTGCTTTTGGATGAGCCGACGAATCATTTAGATTTGGATGCCATTGAATGGTTGGGTGCATTCATCAGCCATTATAAAGGCACGATTGTCCTCGTATCCCATGACCGTTATTTTCTGGATGAAACGGTGACGCATATATGGGAATTGGATCAAGGCGACTTGATTCAATACAGTGGGAATTATTCAAGCTATATCAAAGAGCGGGAAGCCCGGTTGTTAGTTGAGTTTCAGCAGTATCAGGATCAGCAAAAGAAAATTCAAAAGATGAAGGAAACCATCAAGCGTTTGAAAGAATGGGCGAACCGGGCCAATCCGCCGAACGCTGGCATGCACAGACAGGCTAAAAGCATGGAGAAAGCTTTAGCGCGCATTGAAATCCTAGATCGGCCTGTACTGGAGAAAAAACAGATGGCGCTGGACTTCCGTATGGACAAACGAAGCGGAAAAGATGTTGTCTTGTTGGAGGAAGTTTGGAAGGGATTTGGGGAACGGATTTTATTTCATGAAATTTCCATGCATGTGCGTTATGGAGAACGTGCGGCAATTGTTGGGGCTAATGGCAGTGGGAAAACGACCTTGCTTAACATGATTATGGGGAAAGAACCAGTCGATGCCGGGGAGGTCAAGCTGGGCAGCGGTTTGTCTATTGGCTATCTGTCACAGCATACGTTGGAAATGGACAATAACAGAACCATTATCGAAGAATTTCGCGATGCTGTTGCAGTTTCCGAATATGAAGCGCGTCCCCTACTGGCTAAGTTCCTGTTTTTCGGCAATATGGTGTTCCAACCGGTTCGGCAGCTCAGCGGCGGCGAACGGATGCGGCTACGTTTGGCCCAGTTGATGCATCAGCACCACAATCTGCTGATTTTAGATGAACCTACGAATCATTTGGATCTGGAAGCTAAAGAAGTGATGGAAGAAGCCTTAAGTGAATTTCCTGGGACACTCATTGCGGTATCTCATGACCGTTACTTTTTGGATAAAATGTTTCCAGTGACTTATTGGCTGAGAAATAACGCACTTGAGCGCTTTGATGGCAACTATTCAGCTGCCCGTGAAAAAGTCATGGTGCCGACAAAATAATTTTTTGAAGGACGGTCATTCTTTATGTTGCTGTGGCATACTAGGTAAATACGAATTAGTGGAAAACAGAGGATAAGGTGGAACCGCATGCCAGCCATAGGAAAGATTCCGGAAAATATATTTTTGCTGAGTGCCCTGGACGTCATTGGGGAAACGATAATGATTGCGGACAGTTCCTATACCATCAGGTGGATGAATACTGAAGCCTGCCGGTTGATGAGTGAAGTTGCTCCTTTATATGGCATGTCAGACTGTGAAGAAATGATCGGCATGAGTATGGATTCTTTCCATACACATCCACAGCATCAGAAACAGGTGATGCAGGAACTGACATGCACCCACAGAACACGCATAACCATTCGAAATCAGGTGATGGCCGATATTGTCATCACACCGATCATGAATTCCGGAAACCAGCCGGAAGGATATGTAGTCATGCTGATGGATGTTACCATGCAGGCTGAAGAACAGAAGCGCAGTGCACAATTGATCAAGGAACTGTCGATTCCCATCTTGAATATTTGGGATAGCACGATTGCCTTGCCGTTGATCGGAGAATTCGACAGAGCCCGGACGGATCAATTGGTTGCGACGGTTTTAACGGAATGTGCCGACAAAAAAATTGACTATGTCTTGATTGATTTAAGTGGCATCAAGGAATTTGAACACCAGATTCGGTATCAGATCCTAATGATGACGGAGACCTTGAACCTCATTGGAACTAAGTGCATTCTTGTAGGCATCAGCCCGAAGTTGGCCATGTCGATTGTCGAATTGGACCGCAAGACGCCGATATTCAGTTCCGCTCATGAAGGTTTGAAACATATCATTTATTTGCAGACAAAATAAAATAAGAGCTTATCCAATTAAAATGGATAAGCTCTTATTTTGTTGAATTAAGATGAAGTCATGCCGTATGGTTGCAGAGCACTTATACTTTTGTTGTTTCTGCTGGATCTATCCAGACTTGTGACCAATTCTGAATCTCATCCATAACCGGCTTTAAGGAAAATCCTTTTTCGGTCAATGCATATTCTATGCGTACAGGTGTTTCCGGATAAACGGTTCGTGAAACGAGTCCTTGGGCTTCCAGGTTTTTCAATCGTTCAGATAATAGCCGGCCACTGATGCCGATTACTTCTGTTAAATGGCTGAAGCGTTGAGGTCCTGATAGCAATTGATAAATAATTAATCCGGTCCAGCGTTGGCTGAGAAGGGAAATGGCAGTCTCGAAACGAGGGCAAATGACGGATGTATCCATACTTCTCACTCCTTTTCTTTTATAATAGCATAGATACTAGATACTTTAAAGGAATTAAGTTACTTGACATACAATGGTTTTATAAATATAATTGGTTACATAAAGTAACTAAGAGAAAAGAGGAATATAAATGAATTTTCATCAGAAGCCTGTCACTTATGTCGGTGAAGTAGGGTTAAAAGTAATGGATATTGAAAAGATGAAACGTTTCTATAAGGAAGTAATCGGTTTAGATGTTATTTCAGAAGATGGACAGAAAGTCGAGCTGGGAGCGGGCGGAAATATCTTGCTTAAGCTTGAAAAAATGGAAGGCGCAACACCGAAACAAGGCCGTTATGCAGGCCTTTACCATTTTGCAATTTTATTGCCGACAAGAGAAGATTTGGGGAAAATACTGATTCACCTTCATCAGCAGGGGATTCAGTTAGGGTCTTCAGATCACCTCGTCAGTGAAGCGTTGTATTTGTCAGATCCAGAGGGCAATGGCATTGAAATTTACCGTGATCGTGGACCGGAACAATGGAACTGGAGCAACGATGAAGTTTCTATGACAGTAGATCCAATTGATTCTCAAGGTCTGGTAGAAGAAGCTCAAAAAACACCGGAGCCCTGGAAAGGAATGCCGGATGCAACAGTGATGGGCCATATCCATCTGCATGTCTCCAACTTAATCGAAGCCAAAAACTTCTATGTCGAAGGGCTTGGTTTTGAAGTGGTGTCTCGACTGGGAGGACAGGCTTTATTCCTGGCAGATCAGAAATACCATCACCATATCGGCATGAATGTCTGGAATGGCGTGGGCATTCCGGCGTTGCCAGAGAAAGAAGCTGGGTTGCATTACTATACATTGATCATGGAAGAGGAAAAGCGCAGCCAAGTGGTTGATAACCTTCGGACGATGGGAATTGAAGTTGTGGACCACAAGGACTATTGGGAAGTCAAAGACCCATCAGGCAATGCTGTCCGTTTGTGTGTTTAATCATAAAGAAAAATCCGACTCGAGCTTCGAGTCGGATTTTGTCATTCCAGGGACGCTCTTTCGCAACTGTTGTCCATCGCCATAAACGCGGTAGTCGTAAAAGCTGCTTGAGCAGGAATTTCTGCAGTTACTTGATTTCTTTCCGGTACTTCCGGAAAGTCGTTTTGTCTCGTTTCAATATATGCGTACATTCTTTCTTGGCTGATCGCTTTTTCCAAAGGGTTGCCATAGAAAGATAAAAGGATTAATCCAAATGCCCCAACAATTAAAGTGATGCCTAAAAGTGAAAGGAATCCCTTCATAGTAAATCCCGCCTTCTCATGTTTACTTACTATACAGAACGAAGCATTCTGCAGAAAAGTTCCCTATTGCTGTATATTACCGTTTGCGGGATACTGAAGGCAATAGAAAAAGTCAGAGAGATCAAGGACAGGAGGACTATCCATGATTAACTTAGAAACAGAAATCTGCCGCTTACTGAATATCGATTATCCCATTATCCAGGCTGGAATGGCCGGAGGGCCAACGACGGTCGAGCTGGTTGTTGAAGTCAGCAATGCAGGCGGCCTTGGAACGTTGGGGGCTGCCTACATGGCGCCGGACGCATTGCGGCAAGCGATAGATGAAATCCAATCGAAAACCCAAAAGCCGTTTGGGGTCAATATTTTTGCCGCGGCGGTCAACGATGATTTCAGCCGTTTGGCAGAGGTGCAACAGGCGTTAAGCCCTTTTCGTTCGGAGCTGGAGATCAAGGAAATGCAGTCTTCTTATCAATCGCCGGATTGGAGCGAGGAGCAGTTCGCGATCTGTTTGGAAAAAGGAGTGCCGATCATCAGTACAGCTTTCGGCTGTTTGTCTGCTGTTCAGATGGAAATGGCCAAAGAACAGCAAATTAAAATCATAGTCATGGTTACAACAGTAGAGGAAGCTTTGCAGGCAGAAGTTTCAGGAGCAGATGCTGTCGTAGCACAAGGAAGTGAAGCAGGAGGGCATCGCAGCACTTTTTCACTTGAAAATCATCCAGCAGGCGCGCAAATCGGCACTATGGCATTGGTTCCGCAGATAGTAGATGCGATTAAAATTCCAGTCATTGCCGCAGGAGGCATCACCGATGGTCGGGGCCTGGTCGCTTCGTTGGTTCTCGGGGCACATGCAGTGCAAATCGGTACCCGTTTTGTCGGTTCCAAAGAATCTGGAGCACATGTTGCCTACAAGCAGGCTATATTTAATAGCAATGAGGAAAGCACCGTGGTGACCAAAAGTTTTTCCGGACGTCCAGCACGAGGCATTAAAAATCGATTTATTAAAGAATTCGAACAGAGCGAAATTGATCCACTGCCGTTCCCTTCACAAAATACCATCACCAAAGATATTCGGACGGCTGCCGCAAAAGCGCATAATCCTGAATTTATGTCTTTATGGGCAGGGCAATCGACGCGCAGTCTGATTGAAGAAATCGGTGCAGCCGAGATCGTAGAAGCAATTATAGAAGAAGCGAAAGCTATCGTAAGTTAATTTTGTCTTTTAAAAAATGATTTAAGTGAAGCTCGAGTTTCCATTTCCCTCATGATATACTGATAAAAGTGATTTTAAGATGAGGAGATTAGACGAATGGAATGGAAGAATATATACCGTGGTATTCTAATGGGAATCAGTGATTTGATTCCGGGAGTAAGCGGAGGAACGATTGCGTTTATTTTAGGGATTTATGATCGCCTATTGGAATCCATCAGTGGCTTTTTCAGCCGTGACTGGAAAAAGTATCTTGGGTTTTTAGTGCCTCTTGGCACAGGAATCGCCATCACCTTGCTTTTGTTCAGCCGTGTCATTGAATACTTGCTCGAGCAGCATTATGAAGCGACACAGTTTTTCTTCATGGGACTGATCATCGGCGTTATTCCTTATATCATGAAACAAGCGGAAGTCAAAAAGAACTTTACTGCACGCCACTTGGTTATTCTGGTAGTGATTGGAGCAGCATTGGCTGTTACTGCTTTTATTCCGACTGAGGAAAATTTAGCGCCAATTACATCCCTGACCTTGCCGGTTTTCTTTTTGCTGTTTTTCTCCGGCTGGTTGGCCAGTATGGCAATGTTGTTGCCGGGCATCAGCGGTTCGTTTATCCTGTTGCTGTTGGGTGTTTACTCGACAGCCATTAATGCACTATCCTCTTTGAACATCCCGATTGCCATGGCGATCGGAGCAGGCGTCATCGTTGGCTTTATCGTCAGCAGTAAGGCGATCCAGTATTTATTGGAACACTTTACTTACGTTACCTACGCAGCCATTATCGGATTGATCCTAGGTTCTCTGTTTGTGGTATTCCCTGGATTCTCGGCAGATTCAACTACGCTTATCACCAGCCTGATTACATTTGCGCTGGGCTTGGTATTCACTTTGCTTTTTAGTTCACCTAAAAAGACCGCCATTACAGAAGAAGTATAAATGGATGATTTGAAAAAGAGCGGCCATCATTTTGATGGCCGCTCTTTAGTATAGATGAAAATGGAGCGTGGAAGTCGCGCACTTAGGTTAGCTTCAGCGATTGGCTGCCTCCGCTTTTCTTGTTGTCCAGCTCGAGCGCCCAGATTCTAGGGTCATAAGCCAATCTGGCTATGCGGCAAAGAACGCCGCTTCGCCAGCCTGTCTTATGCCCGTCAAATCTACACGGGCGCTCTCGCTTTTCTTGCACAAAGGCTTTTTGCTTTATGGATGGTGTGTTTGCGATTAAACTGTAGGATAAGAGGTGATGTGTGTGCGGAAGCTGTTTTGGTTGATGATTCTGTTGCTGGCCGTGTTTTTTGCGCGCCCGATTTGGGAGGAACCGGTGGGTGAATATGTCGATTTAAGTTTCTTGGATTCTGTTGATCGGACAATTGAGAACATCACCGAAGATCCGAAAGTTTCTGAAGCTCTTGATGAAGCCGGAAATTTCACTTCGCGTATCGGCGCCCAATTACAGTCTTTGATTGCTTCCAACTCACTTGAATTGCCGGAAGCTGTAGCGAAGCCTGAACTGGTGGAAACGGATTCTTTGATTGCCATTCACAATGTAACGCTCGGCATGGATAAGGAGGAAGCCCAGGGAAAGGTCGGCCTTCCGCTTCGGTTGATGCAGAATGAGTATGGCACTGACTGGCATAGCTATCACCAAAATTATCAAAACTATGTGCTGCTGTCCTATGACCAAGAAGGCAAAGTGAATGGGATGTTCACCAATCAGGATTTGATTTCTTCGACGGAAGGCATTTCGATGGATTCCACAAAAACGGAAGTCCGTTCTTTGCTTGGTGCCCCACTGAAGAGCCTTCAAAAAGGAAATGTTCAATATATACTCGATACACGTGAAGAATACGATGTTTTTAAAACTGATAATACGTATACTACGGTTTTTTATGATATCCACGAAGGCGATACGGTGACAGCGGTGCAGGTGATCCGTGAAGATTTGGAGAAGGCACGCTCTGAGATATACGCTGAGCCGAATGAAGAGTTAAGGGAAGGTTATGAATTCCTGCTTTTCGAGTTAACCAACTCGGCACGGATTCAGCGTGATTTGCCCCTGTTGCAATGGGATGAACAAACAAAGGTGACGGCCCGAAAACACAGTGAGGACATGGCAGAGAACCAATACTTCAGTCACACCAACCTGAAGGGGCAGTCGCCGTTTGACCGGATGAATAAAGATGGAATTGCCTTTTATGTAGCGGGTGAGAATCTGGCATATGGCCAATACAGCAGCATCTTTGCTCATGAAGGACTCATGAATTCCATGGGCCATCGTGAAAATATTGTCAAACCGGAGTTCGGGTATTTAGGCATCGGAACTGCCTTCAATTCAGAGAACCAACCTTACTACACGGCAAATTTCTTTAACCGATAGAAAAACAGGCTGCCAATGGAAATTGGCAGCCTGTTTTTTAGCTTACATACGTACAGTTTTCAGTTTTTCTGCTTTTTTTAATTCAATACAAGCCACGCTAAGACGACAAGCGGACCGACGATAAAGCAGTAAATGGCAAAATACTTCAATTGCCCTTTTGCCATGATGTTCATAAACCATTTTAATGAAAAATAAGAAGCGACCAGAGATCCAAGGAATGCCATGATGTATGGAACGGCCATAGACCCTAGGTTATCGTCACTGATGATATCTGTGATGCTGAGAACAGCACCTCCCAAGCTAATGGGGATAAACAGCAAGAAAGAGAAGCGCAATGCGGTTTCCTGGTTAATGCCCCGTGCCATCGCCGCCACAATCGTAGCGCCGCTTCGGCTGATGCCGGGGATTAGTGCAATTGCTTGTGCGCCGCCGATGATGATGGCGTCTTTCATTGTCAGGTTGCCATCTTTTCGCTGTCCGCGCATATTGCGGATCCACCAAAGGCCAAGACCGGTTACGATCAATGTCAGACCGACTGTCAAGATGGTCGACAAGTTATCATCGATTGCATCCTGAAACAAGAGGCCGATGACCCCGGCAGGAATGGTTGCGACTACAAGATAGACCACAAACATGAAATCCCGTTTTGTTTCGGCATTTTTTACAGTGAAGTATTTCAATCCGTTGACGACAAGGCGTTTGATGTCATCGCGGTAAATGATCAAAACCGCAATAAGGGATGCGCTGTTGACCAGTAAAGCAAAGGTTGAAACGCTTCCTTCAATTTGAACATCCAAAAAGTATTGGGCAATCAACAGATGTCCGCTGGATGAGATGGGAATCGGTTCAGTTAATCCTTGGAAAAGTCCGAGAAGCAAAAATTTGATTGTAAGCCATAATTGATCCATTAAATAAAATCCTCCATTGCTTGTGTACTTATTTTATCTATCAGTGCAGCTTTTTTATCCAATAACTTCAAAACAACATAAAAAATATAATACCATATTTTCGTGGTAAACTGGGTATACTATTGAAAAGAAAGGAAGTGACGTGTTTGACGAACAAGCTTTGGTTTCAAGTGGGAGTAGGAATAATCCTAGCTTTAGTCATTATTCGTTTATTTATTGAAGTACAAGGGATTTTCGATCCTTTATTTATTATTGCAGGGACAATATTTGTTCCATTGCTGTTAGGAGGTGTCTTATTCTACTTGACGAGACCGGTCCTGAATTTCTTAATGAAGAAGAAATTCCCGAAATGGGCAGGGGTTTTGACCGTCCTTCTAGCGATTGTCTTAGTATTCTACTTGTTCTACATCATGATTGGCCCGATTGTCACTGGCCAAATCAATACATTGGTGGACAATGCACCTGAAATAATTGACAGTGTGGAAGAATATGGCCAATACATATTCGATCAGCGTGACCGTCTTCCGGGTTCAATTGAAGAGCAGTTGAATGACATGACTGGCCAAATCGGTGACCGGATCGGGGATGTTGGCGGATGGGTACTTTCCTTCATTGGCAGCTTTATATCCGGTGTGGTTACATTGGTGTTGGTTCCGTTTTTCCTGGTTTACCTTTTGGTTGACCATAAGAAATTCGTTCCATTTGTTTCCGGTTTCTTTTCAGGAGAACGAAAAAAATGGATTCGGAAAACATTGCATGACATCGACGAAACCCTTCAGGCGTATATCCAGGGGCAACTATTCGTCAGTTTCCTTGTGGGGATCATGCTGCTGATCGGTTATTTGATCATTGACCTGGATTACGCTTTATTATTGGCTTTAATTGGTATGGCGACTAACGTTATCCCGTTCTTGGGGCCCTATATTGCGGTAATTCCGGCCATCATCATTGCACTTGTACAAGACCCGATCATGGCGGTCTACGTCGCTATCATCATGCTGGTTGCACAGCAGATTGAAAGTAATTTCATCACCCCTAACGTCATGGGCAAGTCACTCGACGTCCACCCATTGACAGTCATTACCTTGATCTTGGCAGCAGGAAACATCGCTGGATTATGGGGAATCATTTTGGCGGTACCTGTATATGCTGTTATCAAGACGATTGCCAAGAACATCTATGCGAGACGCAGTGAAATTCGTGACACCGCTACACGCGAAATTGAATAAAAGAGAACCTGTGAATTCTATTCACAGGTTTTTTCTTTGGAAAAAACATCCTGCTTGACCTTGAAAGGTTTACCCCCTAAACTATAAATATTGGTTGAGGGGGTAAACTACTTTGGATGGACGAATAAAAGAAGCGGTGGATCTTTTTCAAGAAGTGATGATGTATGGAACCGAGCGGGTCATCAAATCGGTCGACCATCCTTTATGGAACGAATATTCACCTGAGCAGATTCAAATGCTGAAGTTGATCAGCAAGGAAAAGCGCGTTACTTCAGCGAGGTTAGCCGTACTGCAAGCCGTACATAAAAGTGCGATTTCCAGCCGTATCAAGAAATTGCTGCAAAAAGAAGTGATCCAAGTTGTCCAGACTGAGGACCGTCGGGAAAAAATGCTGGAGCTCACGGATAAAGGGCAGGCAATTTTGATGGAACTGGAGAAAGTGTTGACGGATTACATTGAGAAATTGATATCCGAAAATATCGCGGACGAAGAAATAGATCAATTTCTAACGATTTTCCGGAAGCTGAAAACAATTATAAAAATGGATGGAGTGTAATACATGAAGAGTGTATTGAAATTTAAATGGCCGATTGCAATCGGTTTGATTGTGTTGACGGTCGTCTTATTCCTGCTGGCGCCCAATTTAACGGAGCAGGCGGAACAAGCCGGGTCATTCCAGTTATCGGATGAAGCGTCTTCGCAAATTGCTTCAAGAATTTTGACGGATGCGGATGCTGCAGATCAAACCATCTCGCTTGTCATGCCTTTGGAAAGTGAACTAACAGATTCGATGCGGGAAACGCTCGAGCAGATGGTTGCGGACATAGAAGCATTGGGAGATCCTGTAACCAGTGTATTGAATCCCGTAGAAAGCGAAGAATTGGAAGAGCAACTGATTTCGGAGGACCGCCAAACGGTATTGATGCCGGTTACGGTTGACGGTACGGACGAAGAAGTGAATGCCGTGGCTGACACAATCAGGGAAACGATTATTCCTGAAGACATGACAGCCTATCTGACTGGAGAAGCCATCATCAACAACGACGTCAACATCAGTGCTCAGGAAGGCTTGAAGCGTACGGAAATCATAACAGTCGTTTTGATTTTCGGGTTATTGCTGGCAGTGTTCCGCTCAATCGTAACGCCGTTCATTCCACTTGTGGCAGTCGGGATTTCGTATTTATTGAGCCAATCAATCGTAGCATTTTTCATCGATTGGTTCGGATTCCCAGTGTCAAACTATACACAGATATTCTTGGTGGCGATTCTGTTCGGGATTGGAACAGACTATTGTATCCTGTTGTTGAGCCGTTATAAAGAAGAATTATCGGCTGGACATGGTGTCGAGCAATCGATCATCAATACGTATAAAACTGCAGGGCGAACTTTGCTGATCAGTGGTATAGCCGTGTTTATCGGATTCTTTGCCATCGGCTTTGCTGAATTCCCGATTTTCAAATCAGCAGTGGCTGTAGCGGTCGGTATCTTTGTCTTATTGCTGGTCCTTTACACGATTGTGCCGTTCTTTATGTCTCTTTTGAAGGAAAAATTATTCTGGCCTTCGAAGAAAACAGCGTCCCACAGCGACAGCAAATTGTGGATCAACATGAGCAAGCTGTCGATCAATCGTCCATTGTTGTCGATGCTGGTAGTGGCAGTGATTACTGTGCCGTTGTTGTTTACGTATGACAATGACTTATCTTTTAATACGGTAGATGAAATCGGTTCGGAATACGAATCGGTGAAAGGCCTTCGCGCAATTGAAGAAGGTTTTGGAAAAGGAGATTCTCTGCCGGTTCAAGTAATCGTCAAATCAGATGATGCCTTGACGGATCGGTCGACTGTCCCTTATTTCGAAATGTTAAGTAAAGAAATTGAAAAAATTGATGGCGTTGAAACGGTTCGATCGATTACACGTCCGACAGGCGACGTAATTGATGAACTGTACGTGGATGAACAACTTGGCCTTATGGCAGATGGCTTGGGCGAGGCACGTGATGGACTGGGCGAAGTGCAAGCGGGGCTTACAGAAGTCCAGACCAACCTAAGTGCTATTGCTGATCAAGCAGGCAATGCAGGGGTATTGAATGAAGCCGCTGCAGGGCTTGGCCAGATCAACCAACAAATAGGCCAAGTTTCACAAGGCTTGCAAGTAACTGGCAACATCCCTCAAACGGTTGGTGCATTAACACAAATCAGCGGCGGGTTGTCGGAAATTCAACAAGGCCTGGCTGGAGCAGCTGGCCAAACAGCAGAGCTTAGTGCCGGCTTAACTCAGCTGGCAGAAGGCGTAGGCGCATCGAACGACGGCCTTGCTGAAATACAAAACGGCTTAACAGAAGTTGTTGAAATGATGCAGGAAATGAGCGACAGTGAAGCTGTGCGTGACACCGGTTTATTCATTCCGGAAGGAACGCTGGAAAGCGAGGACTTTGAACAAGTTCTCGATCGTTATTCATTTGCGGACGGCACCGGAATGATGATGGAAGTGATTTTATCAGAGGATCCTTATTCTCATGAAGCGATCGGCATCACTTCTGAAATCAAAGAAACGGTTGAACGCACTGCAGCAGGAACGCCGCTTGAAGAAGCGGAAATTGCCTTCAGTGGAATTTCCAGCATCAACAGTGACTTAGAAGAAGTATCCTCCAATGACTTTACCAATACGGTGGTCATCATGCTGATCAGCTTGTTCGTTGTCCTGGCAATTCTTTTCCGTTCATTGATTATGCCATTGTATATGATCGGATCGCTTTTGCTGACGTATTATACTTCGATTTCCATTGCGGAATTGATCTTTGTAAATGGTCTTGGTTATGATGGCATCAGCTGGGCAGTGCCGTTCTTCGGCTTTGTTATGCTGGTGGCGTTGGGAGTCGATTATTCGATCTTCCTGCTTGACCGGTTCCGCGAAGAATCATTTAACGGAATCACAGTCCGCGATGCGATGCGTACATCGATGGCGAAGATGGGAACTGTCATCATTACGGCAGCGATTATTCTGGCGGGTACATTCGGTGCCATGATGCCATCTGGTGTCTTAAGCCTCGTACAGATTGCGACGATCGTTATAACAGGACTGCTGTTGTACGGACTGATTGTGCTGCCGCTATTGATACCGGCGATTTCAGTATCCTTTGACCGGGGCGTCTGGTGGCCGTTCGGCAAGAAAAAATAATAGGACTATAGTTGATAAGAGCTGCGTTCGCGCAGCTTTTTTCTATGGATGTGGGATTGCGCCGGTCGTGGTATACTAAATGGTAATTGAAAATGCGAAACGGGTGTAACCATATATTTCTGCGAGTTTCAGTATATAGCGAACAGATTTATGTCTTGGATCTTAACTAAGGTTTTTGATGAAATAAATGAAACTACGAAACGAGGTAATGAGATTGTTAACATTTGAGCAAAAACTGGAAATCATTGAATCTTTTCCGGAATTGACGAGAAAAGATGTATCGATGAAACGCGTGAACTTCCATTATGAAGAGAGTTTGTACGACAAGAAAATCGTCGTCTATCATTTGCATCCAACGGGCAATGGTTTTGTCTATGTAGGCAACTTGCCGCAGTATGAAGTGGATAAAAAAGGCTTCGTCAATATCCGTGATTTTTCCGAAAAAGAATTGCGCAGCGTTTTAGCCGATTCGCTGGATTATTTATCTTTAGAACCGGAACCGCCGTATGACAAGACGTGGGTCAGCCGTGATAACGTGAAATTGGATTTGGTCTACGAAGAACCGTTCTGGAATGTCTATACAGGAAAAAACCTCGAAGAAAGCTTCGGAACGTTTGATGATGCTGAAAATTACTTGCTTGATCAGGGCTTTAAAGAAAAGAAATGATGAAATTTCGTCAGCTGCAAGTTTCTGAACCGTTGCCGATGGATCTATTATTGGAAGCGGACCCTTCAGAACAATTGGTGCGTGCTTATTGTGCATCCGGCTGGTGCGTGGTCGCTGAAGAACGGAATGGTCCAACAATAGGCGTCTACGTGTTGCTTTCTTTGTCAGAAACCACAGTGGAAATTAAAAACATAGCGGTTGCGGAAAGCGTTCGAGGCATGGGCTATGGGCTATGGGCGGCAGCTTCTTCAGCATGCTTTGGCAGAATCGGCACGGCGAGGTTTTGAGTTCGTGGAAATTGGTACCGGCAATTCAAGTCTGGGCCAGCTGGCTCTTTATCAGAAATGCGGTTTTCGCCTCCATGCAATCGATCCTGACTTTTTCAGGAGAAATTATCGGGAACCGATTTTTGAAAACGGCATTGAATGCCGTGACATGGTCAGGCTTCGGTATGCCATCAGTAAGTAACGGTTATAGGACGCTAACAAAAAAAGAGGAGCTCTGCTCTTCTTTTTTTGTGGTTAAAAGAGGTAATAAATCCGATTTTTCGGTATGCTAAAGGCAAGGAGTGAGGACATGTTTAAAAAGGTGACCTTGTACACAAACCAGTTAGAAGACATGAAGGGGTTCTATGAATATCAATTAGGTTTTCGGATTGTGGAAGAAGATGAAACCAGTTTTATCCTGTCAATTGGAGAATCTCAATTGGTTTTCCGTGAATCTGAACGAGCGGCTGTCTATCACTTTGCGCTGAATATTCCGGGCAATCAGTTTACGCTCGCCAAATGGTGGGCCAGTGAGCGTGTAACTTTAAATCGCCAGGAAGGGATGGATGAAGTTTTTTATGCCAATTTCGATGCCGATGCGTTTTATTTTCAAGATCCTGCAGGGAATGTCGTGGAGTTTATCGCACGCCGCAGCGTCGACCGTATGGGCAATTTCACTGTCGATTCACTGCTCGATATCAGTGAAGTGAGCATCACCACACCCGATGTCGAGGAAGTCGGTGAAGCAATCGAAAGTATGGATATTCCGGTCCGCGGCAATAAAGGGATCGACCCGAAATCGTTGAACTTTCTTGGCAGTGGACATACGTATATCATCTTAGTGGCACCTAAACGTACGTGGTATTTTTCGAAACAGAAAAGCGAAACACATCCGCTTTCGATAGAGCTATCCGATGGACGCCAGATTGATATTACGGAAGAAGGGCGATTTGGGCAGCAGAAGCCGGTCAACCCGATTATGGATAAGATGGATGAAATCGATTTCTCGGGTGTCGCCTACCTCCAAAAAGGAGAGACTTGGACAGCTGCAAGAGGATTTGCTAATCGTGCAGACGAAAGGCCGAATGCCATAGACACACGCTTTGGCATTGCGTCCGGCAGTAAGCTTTTCACCGCTGTGGCGGTATGCCAATTGGTGGAGGAAGGGAAACTGAATTTAAGTGACCGATTATCCGAGCTGCTGCCGCAAACGTTTCCGAATTTTAACGTCACGATCCATCAATTATTGACGCATACATCCGGCATACCGGATTATTTTGATGAACAGGTCATGGATGATTTCGAAGATCTATGGAGACGGCAGCCTATGTATTTGATGCAGACGGCTTCCGATTTTATTCCCTTGTTCAAAGAGCAGCCGATGATGTTCCAGCCTGGCGAGCGGTTCCACTACAACAATGCCGGTTTTATCGCACTTGGGCTCATTGTGGAGCAATTAACGGGAAGTGAGTTTACCGATGTGGTGCAGGAACGGATTTTTGGTCCTGCCAACATGCTGAATTCAGGCTATTTCCGTCTGGACCGTCTGCCAGGCCAAACGGCTTTCGGCTATATCGAAGAGGAAGGTGCATGGCGGACTAACCATTACGCTATTCCAATCCGTGGAGGAGCTGACGGAGGCGCTTATGTCACAGCAGGTGATATGGCGAATTTCTGGTATGCGTTAATGGAAGGCCATTTAGTGGGGAAAGACATGGTGAAGGCGATGCTCGAGATCCACGCTTCGGGAGAAGACGGCGATTACGGCTATGGCATGTGGATTCAAAGGAAAACAGAAGGCGTTCTAAAATATCATGTGATGGGCTATGACCCAGGGGCCAGTTTCCATTCGGCATTTTATCCGGCAGACGGCAGCATCCTGACGGTTTTATCGAATAAAAGCGCGGGAGCCTATGATATTGTGGAAACCATACAAGAGTTGAGAATTGAAAAGGAGTGAAAGTATGACCGGAAAGAAATTGGCGTTGGCGATCGTTTTCGGGACGCTGGCAACATGTATTTTGATTTTTGGTGTTTTCCAACTTTATTTTTGGTTGAATTAAGGGGGATGGAAAGCGGTAGTTGCTGTTTTGCGCAACTGCCGTTTTTTAATGGAGAAAGAATGAAGGGAACGGCATTGAAAAAAAGACAAAAAAATAAGCTCTTCCGAAGAAGAGCTCATTGATAAGTTGAAATTAAGCTTTTTGAACGTTAGTAGCTTGAAGACCGCGTTGGCCTTGCTCGATATCAAACGTTACTTCTTGACCTTCGTCAAGTGATTTAAAGCCTTCGCTTTGGATTGCAGAGAAATGTACGAATACATCGTCGCCGCCTTCGCGTTCGATGAAGCCGAATCCTTTTTCTGAGTTAAACCATTTCACTTTACCTTGTTCCATGTGTGTTTCCTCCTCGTATGCGTAAGCATACATTGTATTACTATCCTTGCTCAAATCTTGCAGATGGACATCTGACACTTTGTAAAAAGTTATCCGAACAAAAATAATTCTTCCTTAGAATAACATGGGTATACAGATATTGCAAGTGATTAACGAATATTCTTTTTGATACGGATAAATTCCATGTTGGATTATAATGAAAAAACCAAAAGAAACAGAAGCAGGAGGGGACGGTTTTGGAGAAAATTATGGTGCTTGGGGTATCGGCGGGTGTTGGCAAATCAAGCTTTGCGAGGAAGTTATCGGAAAAAAAGAACATTCCGGTCCATCATTTGGATTCTTACTTTTGGAAGGCGGGATGGATTGAAAGCAGTGAAAAAGAATTTAGTGAAAAACAGCAGCAGTTGGTGAAAGAGGACCGTTGGATCATCGAAGGGAACTACACCGGCACTTATGAAATACGAAGTAAAAAGGCGGACACCCTCATCTATTTAGAATTGCCTTTAGCCGTTTGCCTGTATCGGGTGGTCAAACGCCGAATTGCCAATCAAGGGAAAACGCGCCCTGATATGGCGCTTGGCTGTCCGGAAAAACTGGATAAAGAGTTTTTGACGTTCATCATTTCTACGTACAGTGCCCGCAAAGTCAAAATGAGAAAACGGATGGTGCAATTTATAGAAGAAAGTCCTCATCATAAAGTTGTTTTTCTCCGGAATCAGAAACAAATCAATGGCTATCTGGAAAAAATGGCGGAGATGCCTGCCTCTCTTTATAAGGACAATGGTTTCAATTAATAAGGTAATTGAAAAAACTTAAAGACGTTCATAGTGGGAAGTGGTATTCTGAAGTTACATAACGATACGGAGGAGAATGGCTGATGAAGTTGCTGCATGAAGGCACAATTACGAACCAAGTGCTTCATAAAAAACTTCCTTTTTCTATGAAGCGGCTGTATTTGGAAGATTTGCCTGTAATAGAACAAGTTCAACAAAAAGTGATTGAATCGCTTCCTGAAAAAGCTACACTTCAAGCTTTAAGTACTGAAGAATTCCTGTTTATCCTAAATGAACGGGGACTGTTGATAGGAGCTTTCGTCGAAGAAGAGCTGATCGGCTTTAGGGCTTTGCTGATTCCTGAAATCGATGAAGAACATCTGGGCTGGGATATCGGCCTCCCCCCGGAAGAATTGCACAAAGTGATTTATCAGGAAATATCAGTGGTTCTGCCGGAGTATCGAGGAAATCGCCTCCAGCAGAAATTAGCGGAAGTGATAATGAAGGAACTGCCGAACCTTGAAGAAGAATTCCGTTATGTATGCTGTACGGTGGCACCAATGAATATCCCAAGCCTGAAAGATAAGTTTACGCAAGCTATGCACATTGCTGCCTTGAAAGAGAAGTATGCCGGATTAAAACGCTACATTCTGGTCAAGGACCTCAAGGTGCCGGACGTCCATTACACTGACCATATGACAGTGAAAATGGATCATCTGGAAAAACAGCAGGAATTGCTTAATGAAGGCTACGTAGGCATCGGTTTTCAGCTTGTACATGGTTTTCATGAACTTCAATTCGCTAAACCCGTTCTGTAAAAGAACGGGTTTTTTATATTTCAGACCAAATTCAAAAGAATTCTGAAACTTCTTCCTATTATATTCGTATTAATAAGTAAGATGGTAATACGTTTACTGGAATGGGAGGTTTTGGAATGTTGATTTTTGGCTTGTCCATGGAGCAGCTGTATATGTATATCCTGTTGGGAGCCGGCGCATTGACTGTATTGTATGTCTTTTTCGGAGACGTTGCAGACTTGGGAGACGCCCTGCCGGTGTTCAACCCGACAGTGATTCTGGCTTTTATCACATTTACTGCTGCGATTGGTTTTTTACTGGAGACGGCTACAACGTTTAATGAATGGGCAGTGTTGGGAATGGCGGCTATGGCTGCAATAGTGTTGGACTTATTGCTTTATCTATTTATTTTATTGCCCTTGTCTTCTGCTGAATCTTCAATTGCCTATTCAGATGAGTCGCTTCTTGGACAAGTGGCCAATGTCATCATCCCTATCCCTGTCGATGGCTATGGAGAAGTGGTTTTGGAGACGTATGCAGGAATGATTTCAAAGCGTGCGGCGGGCTATGACAATGAAGCCATTGGCCAAGACCAAAAGGTGTTGATCATCGAAGTGAATGAAGGCACGTTGTATGTCCAGGCTTATGAGCCGTTGGACTTTACGAAAGAAATGAAAATGACAAGGGGGACTTAGGATGGAAATGGGCTGGATCGCATTAGGAATTGCTGCATTTATTATATTGGCGATTGTCGGAGTTTATATCACCAAATACAAGACGGTTGGACCGGATGAGGCATTGATCGTAACCGGAAGTTATTTGGGATCGAAGAATGTTCATACAGATGATTCAGGAAACCGCATTAAAATTATACGAGGCGGAGGGACCTTCTTGCTTCCGGTGTTCCAGCAGGCGGCTCCTTTGAGCTTATTGTCGAGCAAACTGGAAGTGACGACACCCGAAGTGTATACCGAGCAAGGTGTACCGGTTATGGCAGATGGAACAGCAATCATCAAAATCGGCGGATCCATATCAGAAATTGCCACGGCTGCCGAGCAATTTTTAGGGAAATCAAAGGAAGACCGGGAAAACGAAGCGAAAGAAGTACTTGAAGGCCATCTTCGTTCGATACTGGGTTCCATGACAGTTGAAGAGATTTACAAGAACCGCGATAAGTTTTCACAAGAAGTGCAGCGTGTCGCTTCACACGATTTGGCGAAAATGGGATTGATCATCGTTTCGTTCACCATCAAAGATGTTCGTGATAAAAACGGGTATTTGGATTCGTTGGGTAAAGCACGAATCGCTCAAGTGAAAAGAGATGCCGATATTTCAACCGCGGAATCCGAAATGCAGACACGCATCAAGCGGGCTGAAGCCGGAAAAGATGCGCAACGTGCTGAAATTGAACGCGCGACGGAAATTGCTGAAGCGGAAAAAGAGAACTTGTTGAAGGTTGCTGAATACCGACGCGAGCAGGATAGTGCGAAAGCCCGTGCCGATCAGGCTTATGAACTTGAAACTGCAAAAGCTAAGCAGGAAGTCATTGAGCAGGAGATGCAAATTCAAATCATTGAGCGCCAGAAGCAAATCGAATTGGAAGAAAAAGAAATTCAGCGCCGAGAACGCCAATACGATTCTGAAGTGAAGAAAAAAGCGGATGCGGACCGTTATTCGGTTGAACAGGCAGCTGAAGCAGAGAAATCGAAACAGTTGGCGGATGCGGACGCGCAGAAATACCGTGTAGAAGCAATGGCGAAAGCCGATGCAGAAAAAATTCGTTTGGACGGTCAGGCGCGTGCGGACTCACAGCGTGCACAAGGGGAGTCCGAAGCGGACATTATCCGGCTGCGTGGTTTGGCAGAAGCGGAAGCGAAACGGAAAATTGCTGAAGCATTTGAAATGTATGGCCAGGCAGCCACACTTGATATGATCGTCAAAATGCTGCCGGAATATGCAAGAGAAATCGCCAGTCCGCTTGCCAACATCGACAAGATCACCGTTGTGGATACAGGAAGTGGCGAAGGCGGAGGCGCCAATAAAGTCACTTCATATGCAACCAATCTGATGTCGACTTTGCAAGAGACGTTGAAAGAATCATCAGGTATCGACGTGCGGGAAATGCTGGAGAACTTAACTGGGAAGAAGGATTATGCACAGACTATTGAGCAATTGCGGTATGAGTTGGCTGAAAAGGATCAACCGACAAAAGAACTTGAAGTAAAGTAAAGAAAAAGAAGCTTCCATTCAGAGAACATTTGAATGGAAGTTTCTTTTCATATTGCTGAAAAAATGGAAAATAACTTATTTTCAGAAAAAAACAGCTTAAATATTTGCTGTGTCTTATGTAAATGATAGAATAATGATACATATTCCTGTGAAACTATAGGTATTTGACATATTTTACGTAAGGAGCTTTTTTATGGAGATACCATTTGCCAGCATCCCATCTTTTCATATAATTGCGCAGTACGGTCCTGACAAGCCGGAAATCAGTTCCATTGCCTATAATTCAAGGCAAGTAGTCAAAGGCTGTGCTTTCTTTTGTGTGCCCGGGGAAAACACTGATGGGCATTTGTATATCGATGAAGCCATTTTAAATGGAGCTTCAATGATTATTGGCTCCAATCCTGTACTGCTTGCTGATTATGCTGAAAAGCATCCTGATCTTTCTTTTGCGGTAGTTGAAAATGTCCGTTTAGCACTCGCTTGTCTAGCCGATTTCTTTTATCAGTCCCCTCAAACAAATTTGCTGAAGATAGGCGTCACAGGAACGAACGGAAAAACAACGACAGCCACGTATGTCTATAATCTGTTCAATCTTCTTGGGGTCTCTTGTGGATTTATTGGAACAACCGGAATTTTAGGGGCAGCAGGAAAGATGCCGTTCCAGAAGAGTACACCTACCACCCCGATATCATCCGACATCCATCAGATTTTCAGAAAGTTCGTAACCGACGGCATTCAAGCTGTTGCTATGGAAGTCTCTTCTATTGCACTGGATCAAAAACGGGTGGAAGGCATCCGTTTTGATGTGGCCATCCATACCAATATTTCGGAAGAGCATCTGGAATACCACAAAACCTTTGAGCATTATCTTCAATCGAAACTTTTATTATTTAAGCAGTCCAATGCCGCTGTGGTTAATATTGACGATGAAGGAATGTCTAAAGAAATTTTGGAAACCATCGATTATCCGCATTTAACTTACAGCAGCCAGCTGGATTCTGGTGCTGATTTGATTTGGACAGCATGCGAATCATCTGATTCCGGACTGGATTTTGAACTTCGCTACCAGGGCCAGGGATGGCCGGTCCATGTTCCGCTTTATGGTGAATACAATGCGGCCAATTTGACAGCCGCTGTTGGAACGGCTCTTTTATCGGGAATTGAGCTTGTGGATATTCTGGCAGTCCTGCCGAAAATGTCTCAAGTCGAAGGCCGTTTCCAAATGATCCATGGCCCCGGCAATCGGAAGATCGTCTTGGATTATGCCCATACGCCGGTTGCGTTGGCCGCTGTTCTTCAAGAAGTGAAAAAACTATCGCATAACCGGCTGATTGCGTTGATCGCAGGCATCGGCATACGGGATTTTTCAAAAATGCCGAAGATGGCGAAAGCTGCTGAAGGAAAAGCCGACATCCTTGTGGTGACAGTCGACCATCCTGGGCATAATGAACCCGCACTTGTAATTGATGCAGTACTTGAAGGATTGACGATTCCATATAAGCAACAAGTGCTGACAGCCAATTCGCGGCGGGAAGCGGTTCTGGCAGCTTTAAAGGAAAGTGGACCAGGTGATCTTATTTTGCTGTCGAGCGGCTCGATCAACGGCGCGCAGATTGTCAGAGGAGAATACATTCCGCATTCGGATGAAGCGATTATCGAAGAATTTTTCAGTAGCAAAAACAGTGAATTTTAACTGCAAAGGTCGCTTTTTGGCGGCTGAATGTGGTTATATAGAAGAGAAGGATACATAGATATCAGAATTGGAGTGAATGGAATGCAGTATCGTACAGAAAAAGATACCATCGGTGAAATTCAAGTTGAAGCGGACAAAATGTGGGGCGCTCAAACACAGCGCAGCGTACAGAACTTTGAAATCGGTACGGAACGCATGCCGCATGAAGTCGTTATGGCTTTTGCTCAATTGAAAAAAGCGACAGCTAAAGCAAACCATAAACTTGGAAAATTATCAGAAGCAAAAATGAAAGCGATTGAACTTGCAGCGAATGAAGTGATCGAAGGCAAATGGAATGATCATTTCCCATTGGTCGTTTGGCAAACAGGAAGCGGCACACAATCCAATATGAACATGAACGAAGTTCTGGCACGCCGAGGAAATGAAATTTTGGCAGAACAAAATTCTGAAGAAAAACTTCATCCAAACGACGACGTGAACATGTCCCAAAGTTCAAACGATACGTATCCGACTGCAATGCACGTTGCAGGCGTTTTGGCAGTGACTGAAAACCTTGTGCCGGCTGTTCAAAAGCTGAAAGCAACATTGGATGAAAAAGCACAACAATTCAATGACGTCATCAAAATCGGACGCACGCATTTACAAGATGCGACACCTCTAACATTAGGCCAGGAAATCAGTGGCTGGAGACACATGCTTGAAAAGAGTGAACGCATGATTCGCGAAAGCGTTGAACACATGCGTGAATTGGCAATCGGCGGTACAGCAGTTGGAACAGGCATCAATGCGGATCCAACGTTCGGCCCATCAGTTGCTGAGTTCATCAGTGAAGCTGTTGGAACTACTTTCACTTCAGCAGAAAACAAATTCCATGCACTGACAAGTCACGACGAAATGGTTTACACGCACGGAGCCATTAAAGCATTGGCAGCGGATGCAATGAAAATTGCCAACGATGTACGCTGGTTGGCAAGCGGTCCCCGCAGCGGAATCGGTGAAATCACCATTCCTGCGAATGAGCCAGGAAGTTCCATCATGCCAGGGAAAGTCAATCCGACACAAAGTGAAGCATTGACGATGGTAGCAGCTCAAGTAATGGGCAACGATGCAACAATCGGTTTTTCCGCAAGCCAAGGAAACTTCGAATTGAATGTCTTTAAACCAGTCATTGCTTACAACTTCCTGCAATCTGTCCGTTTGTTGACAGACAGCTTGATCAGTTTCAACGATCATTGTGCAGTGGGCATTGAAGCTAATCTGGACGTTATTCAAAATCACGTGAGCAATTCATTGATGCTGGTAACGGCGTTGAATCCGCATATTGGATACGAAAAAGCTGCGGCGATTGCTAAACAAGCCCATAAAGATGGCACAACATTAAAAGAATCTGCTGTGAACAGCGGCCATTTGACTGCGGATCAGTTTGACGAATGGGTAAAACCGGAGAACATGGTAGGAAAATGAAAAAACACAAAGCGGCTGGAATTTCTCCAGCCGCTTTTTAATCCGCTCTTTTAAACGCCATAAAACACTCTTCTGAAACAAAAGAAGAGTGTTTTTACGTGTATTCACTGTCCGTTCTTATATTGCATGTAGACCACTTGCGTGACCAGGAAATCCTCCATGCCGTGTTTGCCATCGGCGCCGCCAAGTCCAGATTTGCGCATGCCGGCGTGATAGCCTTGAATTGCTTCAAAGTTTTCGCGATTTACGTAGGTTTCGCCGAACTTCATTTCATTGACGACTTTCATGGCTTCGTTCAGGTCGTTTGTGTAGACTGCTGAAGATAAGCCGAATTCTGTATCATTGGCTTTTTCGATGGCTTCCTCCAATGTGCTGTAAGTGGTGACAGGCAATACAGGACCGAAAATTTCATCGCGGATAATCGCCGAATCGTGCTCCACATTTGTCAAAACTGTCGGTTTATAGAAAAAGCCGGGTTGGCTATCGTCGCGTTCACCGCCGGTAGCGACCGTTGCGCCTTCACTCACTGCCTGTTTGACCATATCATGCACGGTATCAAGCCGATCCTGGCTGACAAGCGGTCCCATGTCCGCTTCTTTGTTCTTCCGCGGGTCTGCCAAAGTCTTAGATTCGAAAGCGGCCGTTAGTTTTTTCGTGAATTCTTCCGCAATGCTTTCATGGACATAGACCCGTTCGGCGTTTGTGCAGGCTTGCCCATTATTCGCCAGTCGGGAGGTTGTGATAGCTTCAACTGCAAGATCGAGATCTGCATTTTGGGTAACGATAGCAGGAGCCTTGCCACCCAATTCCAAATTGACTTTGGTGATGTTCTTTGCGGCGGCCTCCATTACTTTGGTTCCTGCTGGGACGCTGCCGGTCATGGTGACGAGCTGTACTTTTTCATGTGAAGCCAGTGCATTGCCGATTTCAGATCCTGTTCCAGTCACGACATTGTAGACACCTGCCGGAATTTCATCCATTTCATGAATGATTTTTGTGAATTCCATGGCGGTGTTTGGCGTTTGCTGGCTTGGTTTTAAGACGATTGTACAACCGGTAACAAAAGCTGTTGCTACTTTTCTGGCCAATATGAAAACCGGGAAATTCCAAGGAACAATTCCTGCTACGACGCCGATGGGCTTTTTGTAGATGAAGATGTTTTCATTCGGCCGGTCGCTTGGCACGATTTCGCCTTCGATCCGTCGTGCCCATTCGGACATGTAATGGAAATAGTCAATGGCAAGATCGATTTCGCCGCTCGCCAATTCATAGCTTTTTCCTTGTTCTTCCTGCAGCAAATCAATGAATATATCGCGTTTTTCTGCGATTTTATCTCCCAATGCACGGACAATTTTACCGCGTTCGATATTGGGTAGGAGCTCCCAAGATTTTTGTGCCTCGAACGCGGCATTTACAGCGCGGTCGACATCCTCTTTTGTTCCATTAGGAATCTGCGAAATGGTTTCTTCTGTCGAAGGGTTGATGATGTCGATCCATTCTGTTCCGGTGGAGTCTGTATACGTTCCATTTATATATAATTGATGTTGTTGCATGAGTCTGCCTCCTTTGTGTTTAATAAGCTTTTCCCTGTGCTTTACTGTGTTAAACAGACAAGGTCTCAATAGAAGGGAAACCAGAATGCTAAAAAGAGTCAGCGGATGGAGACAAAAGGATTTCCTTCGTATGGGCAGATTAAAAAAGGGCTGTTTAAAAGGGTTTCAATCAAGCTGTGACGAATTAGTTACAGTAACAGCGAATCAGAAAAAAGAGGTGCATTATGCAAAAATCATTTGTTATGTCTTGGAGCGGCGGGAAAGATTCAGCGCTTGCCTATTACCGCGCCGTGTTGGAAGGGCATGTGCCGCTTGCCTTGTTTACCATGTTCGAAGAAGATGGCTCCAAATCACGGTCACATGGTTTGCCGATTGAAGTCATGGAGGCACAGGCAGAGCGGATGGGTTTGCCTTTAGTCATCGGAAAAGCCAGCTGGTCTGGTTATGAAAAGGAATTTATTAAGCAACTGAAGAAATTTAAAGCCCAAGGAATTGATATGGGAGTTTACGGCGATATCGATTTGGAAGACCATTTGAAGTGGGTGGAAAAAGTCAGTGCAGAAGCAGACATGAGTGTCGGACACCCTCTATGGCAAGAACCGCGAAGAAAGATTGTAAAGGAATTGGTGGACGAAGGTTTTCGGGCAGTCATTACAGTAGTCGATACAAAGCGCTTGGATGAGCGTTTTTTGGGACGTGAATTCACTGATGAATTGATAGATGAATTGGAAGCGGAAGGTGTGGATGTCTGCGGTGAAGAAGGGGAGTTCCATACGATGATTGTAGATGGCCCAATTTTCGTTGAACCGGTGCCAGTCATATTCGGTGAAAAAATCAAGGCAGGGAACTACGGGATATTGGAAGTGAAACTTCATTCAGAGGAGTGATCACGATTGATTCAAATCATGGGGATGGAAGAAAAACATATTCGGCAAATGGCGGTACTGCTGGCAAAGCGCCATGAAAGGGAACGTAAGATCTTCAGCTTTCTGCCGACAACGTTCGAAGAAATCGATGATACCGAAGAGGTTCTGCGACATATGCTCGAACGTCCATTCATCAATGGCATAGTGGCAGTCAGAGGGATTGATGTAATCGGTTATATGCTTTATGAGTTTAAAGAAGATGCTAAACACGGGCGCTATGTATGGATGGACTATGAATCCATCGCTATCAGCGAACATGAAAATCCGCGTTTGTTGAGGTTGTTATATGCAGATGCTGGAGCTGAGTGGATCAAACATGGCTATTTTCATCATAGATTAATGGCGCCGCTGGGCAATGAAGCAGTTATTGACCAATGGCTGGACCAGTCTTTCAGTTTTGAACAGAAATATGGAATTTTGTCGCTTGATGATTTTGAACCGGAAAACGGCACACTTCCGAAGCTCGAGTTTCGAAAAGGAAAAAGGGAAGACGCATCATTACTGAAAAAAATGGGAATGTGGAATAGCATTCATCAGGCAGCCGCTCCTTCTTGGCAACCTATTACACGTGAAACTTTAGAGGATGTAAAGGAAAGCTACGAAGCTTTGAGTGAAGACCAGGATGCATATTTATGGATGGCTGAGCAGGGGGACCAGATTGCCGGATTCCATGTCTATTTCCGCAAGGAAGACCCGCTGAGTCTGGTGACTCCCGAAAATTGTGCCGTGCTTCCTGCAGCATCGACTAATCCGGACCTCCGAGGAACAGGAGTAGGGCGGGCGTTAGCCAATTACTGTTTCGATGAGATGAAGAAACAGGGCTATGAGTATATTTTCGCAGATTGGCATACGCCCAATCAACTAGCTTCCTATTTTTGGCCGAGAATGGGATTTCAGCCCATCATGGTCCGTATGGTAAGGAAAGTGGATCCGCGAATTTCGTGGGCACATGGCGAATAGTTGGAAGCCGGCAACAGATGACTCTAGACGAATCGACATAATAAAATCCTCTTATTGATTCATCAAGCCACTTTACTAATTTTAAAAATTCGAATAAGCTAGAAGCATCAGGAAAACGATAGCGTTTCCACCTAAAATATTCGCTGTAACTACTTGGTTCGTAAAACGCAATTAAATAATTTGGTCAAGTGCTGTAGAGATTAGTGCTATCAGCAAAGCCGAAAAGTAACTTTCCATAAACATGGGAAGACTTTTCGGCTTTTTCTTTGGTCAAAAAAGAAGGGGAGAAACGTGTTGAAAGATCCAACAGATTTTCAAGAAGAAATAAGCTTTTATTTTTCAAGATCCAAAGGCACACACGAAGAAGCGGGAGAACAGTTCATCACCTTGTTTGCACGTTTAAGTGTCATCATCCCTTCACATGAGAAAGAAGCGGAAACCAGTGGACATCAAACCTTATGGGTTGATATAGACCAAGTGAAAGAACAGCAGGCTACGCTTAAAACGAGAAAAATGCCAGATTTTATACAGCAATATGAAGTGCCGGAAGCGTTGTTTTGGGAACTATACAAAATTTCTCAGCGTTGTCCTGATGAGCTGTATTATCTGACGCCATTGTCGCATCTGCACGATTACAGCAACCGCAGTTAATTGACTCCATTCCTAAGAATTAAAACAGCGCGGTCCAATAGGACACGTGCTGTTTTAATTTTCTGGAACGACTTTAAAGTCGATTTGTGCATGGATTTCATAAGGAGTGGCGGAACCAGCAGAGCTTGTGGCAGTGAAGTTCGCAAAACCATTGATTTTATAATAACCGGGCGGAAACTCTTTTTCCATAATACGCTGAACAAATTCAATATAAACTTCATCTTCTTCGGCACTATAGCCGCCGCTGCCAGTATAGTCTTCATGCAAGGGCTCCCCTTTGGTTAATCGGGTAGTCAACAATGGTTCGTTCATGGCATATTCAACGACATATTTCCTTGTCTCTTCGGAAAGGGGGAAATGGAAAGGGGAAGCGGCATGGGAAATTTCAATGTTCTCCTGTGCACCGTTATATTCCAGTTCCGCATAAACTTTTATTTCTTCGCCTTCGGTGTATTGTTCTTTTTCGCTTATCAAGCGATAAATGAAGTCACCTTGGACAGCGTCGGATTGAGCAGAATTCACAGTGAAATCACTTATATCATCTGCCGGTTGTTTTAGTGGTTCATCAACCCCGCAGGCTATCAGCACCAAAGCAGGAATAAGAATACGGATGGCCCTGAACGTTTTCATCACTCGTATGCCTCCTTTGTCTATAAGACGAAGAAGCAGGAGCATCTGTTACAAACAATAGAAAAAACAGCGGTGTTTATTCCATTTTATCTTCTGGGCGCCATCCTTGTTGCAGTTCGCGGATCGACAAGCCGAAAGTCATTTCGAGATGTGGGTAATCCTTGAAACGCTGCCAGTCACCACCCCAGTCAAATCCAAGTTTCTTGCCGATAGCCGCAACTTCGAACCAATCACTTTCTCCGTTGCCGTTGCCGTCTCTTGTAATGTCCCAAACAACCGATCCGTCATCAAAGCGCAGAGCGTAATCGATGGCCAACCCATAATTATGATAGGACTCCCCAGCTTCTGCATGCGTCACAATAGAGCCAGGCGTACTTCGCCCTTGACTATGGAGATCTGCCTGTTCTTCAGGGGAGCGGTAACCATCGGTAATAATAATATCGATTCCAATTTCAGCAGCTTGAGCGACCAGCTGATCGCGTTTTTCTTCTACGATGGGGTGCAATCCGGAAGGCAATGGGCGCTTCTCCAATTCTTCCCGAAACGCCATTTCCTTCTCCAGCCATATAAATAAAAAACCGCCGAGAATCACTAAGAAAAAGATCGTAAAAGCGGTCTTTGCGTGTTTCAATTTCATTCACCTCTGTAGGTTCTATTGTAGCAAAAATCATGAAAAGAGTATCGCAGCAAAGAATTTGGTACGATAGAAGAAATGAAGAGAGAGGGGATACAATCAATGGTTATCGAATTGATGAAAGCGCACGCTTCTGTACGGGACTATAAAGAAAAGCAATTGTCACGGGAGGAAGTCAGCGAACTGGTTGCAGCGGCGCAACATGCAGCCACATCCCACTTTGTCCAAGCTTATTCAATCGTTTGGGTAACAGATCCTGAAAAACGCAAAAAACTGGGCGAACTGTCCCAAAATGCTAAACAAATGGAAGGCGCGGGAGCAGTCTTTCTGATGTGTGCCGATTACAACCGGCTGCAGCATGCAGGCAAGATGCAGGGACAGGAAATTGTCTTCGATTACGCGGAAAATTTGATTGTGGCTGTAACCGATGTTGGTTTGCTGGCGCAGAATCTTGCTCTTGCAGCTGAATCGAAAGGCTATGGCATCTGCTATATCGGCGGCGTCCGCAATAATATGGAAGCTATCAGCGAACTGGTCGGATTGCCTGAAGGTGTCTTCCCGGTTTACGGCTTGACCGTCGGTGTTCCGAACGAAGCGAATGGCGTCAAGCCACGTTTGCCGGTCGAAGCGATTTTGCATGAAAATGAGTACGATGAGGCGAAGTATGAAACCATCTTGCCGGAATACGACAATACGATCCAAGCCTATTATGCAAGCCGCGGATCGAATCAGAAAACCGCTACTTGGACGCAACAAATGGCAAATTTCCTAAGAAAGCCACGCCGTGAAGACATTAAAGAAGTATTGGCGAAAAAAGGCTACCATTTCAAGTAAGGCAGACAAAGTTTTTTGATAGAGAAAACCTAAGGAGGAAAAGCAATGAAGCTGGCACTATTCGGAGCTACAGGACGTGTGGGCAGCGAAATTCTTAAACGGGCTTTAGCAGACGGCCATCACGTAAAAGCTTTGGTCCGGTCTGAAAAATTAGAGGCGCACCCGAATCTGGAAATGATTATTGGGGACGTACGAAATGCAGAAGACGTTGAAAAAACGATTATTGGGACCTCAGCGATTTTCAGCGCTATTGGGACAGACCGAACAACGACCTTATCTGAAGCGGCGCCGCTGATTGTAAACGCGATGGAAAAAAACGGCATCGAACGAGTGATAACCATTGGGACGGCGGGAATTTTGGATAGTCGGTTGAGCCCAGGCCTGCTCCGTTACGAAGGTGGAGATTCCAAGCGCAAGCTGACGTTTGCTGCAGAAGAACATGAATCGGTTTATCGGTTGTTTGAAAAAACCTCTCTTCAATGGACCATTGTTTGCCCCACATACTTGCCGGATGGCGAAGCCCGCGGCAATTATCGTGCAGAAAAAGATCTGTTGCCTGAAGAAGGAAAAGAAATAACGGTTGGGGACACGGCGGAGTTTGCGTATCGCCAGCTGGAATCACTGGAATTCATTCAGAGCCGTGCAGGCTTGGCTTACTAGAAAGTTTAGACAGAAGGTGCCCCATGAAAAAATGGTTAGTGCGTATAGGATTGGGCGTTTTTGCTTTATTGGCAATTGCAATCATCAGCTTTGTTATTTATGCTCAGTTTGATAATGGACCAAGTGCTGTCTTGACTGAGAATGTAGATCTATCTGCAATTGATCGGGATGAAGAGGGCTTGATTTTTCAGCCGGAATCACCTAACGGCAAAGGAATTATCTTGTATCAGGGAGCAAAAGTGAAAAAAGAAGCTTACGCATACCTCGGACAATCCCTAAGCGAGGAAGGCTTTGTGGTTTCGATCCCCCAATTGCCATTGAACTTTGGGATTCTGGGTTCAAGAAAAGCCGATGCTGTGATTGAAGAACATCCTGAAGTGGAGGAGTGGTTTCTTGGCGGCCATTCTTTGGGCGGTGTAGCCGCTTCGTTTTATGCGGAAGATCCTTCGCCGAAGCTGGCAGGGCTTTATTTCCTTGGCGCATATCCAGCTGGCGACTTTTCGGCCAGCGACTTGCCGATGCTGTCGATTTATGGAGAGTTGGACGGCTTGTCTACAGTGGAAGACATTGAAGAGAGTCGGAAATTATTCCCGGATGACAGTGTCCTCGTTGAAATTGAAGGCGGCAACCATGCGCAATTCGGTTTATATGGTGAACAAAAAGGTGACAACACAGCTGAAATAACGCCGCTCGAGCAGCAAGACCAGGTAGTAGAGATATTAACCCAATGGATAAAAGAAAACTGACCCGAAGATTTCGGGCCAGTTTTCTTTTTTTATGGAGTTAGGATGTATGATGTTAATTTTCGGCTGCTTCTGTTCCTGTAGTCGGGCGCTTCCGCTTTTCTTTGTCCAGCTTCAGCGCCCAGATTCTAGGGTCATAAGCCACTCTGACTGTGCGGCTGGAAACACGCCGCTTCGTCAGCGCGTCTTATGCCCGTCGAATCTACATGGGCGCTTCCGCTTTTCTTTTACGCAGTGATGTCTCTTCTGCCGAATGTCCAGTAGCTGATGGCCATGAATACCAAAAAGTAAACGGCCAATACGACGATGGACATCTGGATAGTGATATCAGAAATCATGAAATTACCGGTGGAAAATTGTGTCAGGTCGGTATGGGTAAACAAATAATATTTAACGATTTCATAGTTCTGTAATAGGAAGACAGCTTGGATGCCTGTAAACATCAGGAAGATCGATAAGCCGATTGCTAAGGAACTAGAGCGGAAAACGGTGCTCAGCATGAATGCGAACGTGCTGATCATCCAGACACTTGAAAATTTAAGTGCTGCGAGTTTGAGGGCTTCCAGCCAGAACGAAGTTTCTGCCACTTCCGACCCGTTCCACACGAGGAGGGTTCCGTCGCTAATTCCGAAAAAGAGCAATCCTGCGAGTGCTGTGGAAATCAATAAAATCACGGTTAATACAACGGCGAACAGCAGAACGGTTATGTATTTGGAAGTGAGGATTTTCCAACGTTTCACCGGCCGTGTCAACAACATTTTAATGGTTCCTTGTGAAAATTCAGAAGCTACAATGCCGCCGGCCGTAATGACTGCCAACAGCGTAACGAGTGACATCATCATATGGGTATCGATCACTTGTTGTTGCATACTGGCGTATTCAAATGAAGGAATGTCATTTTCCAGCCGGTGCTCAGCGATGGCAATCCGCCCTTCATAATAATCCGCCTGTGGTTCGCTAAGATCGGGTTCTTCCAGCATGACCATACTGTTGGCGATTTCTGCTTGAGCAATGTCCCGCCAGTTCTCGTTGGCGTTTTCAGTGGCTGTCGAATTCATCCATTTGGTGATGCCGATACCCGCAAATACGACCACGACCAGCAATGCAGCCATAATCCAAGTCATTTTTCGGCTCCATAGTTTCATCCATTCATTTTGTATGAGTTTGAGCAATTTCGCCGCCTCCTGTCATTTCAAGGAATTGGGATTCTAAGGTTTCACGATATGGCTGGACGGCAAAAATTCGTACGCCGGCTCCGACCAATAAGTTGATGGCTCCCGGAATATGTTCGGCGCCAGAATCGATCAGATAGCCTTTATCATGCAATACGGTGGGGAAACCAATGCCTGTCAGCACTTCACCGGCCAACTCCAGAGGTTCTGCTTGAATGTAATAGCGGGATCTCTGGAGATCATTGACGTTTTTGATATCGATTAATTCGCCGTTTTGAATAATAGCAATCCGGTCGCATAACAATTCAATTTCAGACAAAAGGTGGCTGGAAACAAAAATAGCCACTCCGTTTTCCTTGGCTATTTTCTGCAGGTAAATCCGGAATTCACGAATGCCGGCCGGATCTAGGCCGTTTGTGGGTTCATCGAGAATAAGGAATTTCGGATCATGCAGAAGGGCTTGTGCCAGACCAAGGCGCTGCCGCATGCCGAGTGAATAGGAAGCTACTTTTTCATTGATGCGATTTTGCATGCCGACCTGTTTGACGACTTCATCAATCCGTTCTTTGGATATTCCTTTGTGCATCCGTGAAAAATGAAGCAAGTTCTTGTAACCGGACATGTATTTGTACATTTCAGGATTTTCCACGATGACCCCGACTTTTTGGATGCTGCCTTCGAAGTCTGCCTGCACGGATTGGCCGTCGATCCATACGTCGCCTTCGGTCGGTCGCATCAAACCGACCATCATCCGGATAGTCGTGGTTTTTCCGGCTCCATTGGGGCCGAGAAATCCAGTGATTTCGCCTTTGTGCAGGTCGAGGCTTAAATTTTTGATGATTTTTTTCTTGCCGATTGTTTTCGATAGATTCTTGATTTGGACAATCGCTTGTTCAGCCATACTCTGCCACCTACTCTCTTATATGTCATTAGTAGTAACGAACCAAGTAGGCTAAAGTTTCATTTTTTTAAAGTGAACTTCGGCAACAATGCTTATTGGACTCGAAAAAAGGGAATAACAGAATCAACAGCAAAATGATGGAGGGATTGGCGATGAAAGAGTTGGAGGACAAGGAACAGATTCTGATAGCTTATTACACGCAATACTATATGGGCGGAGGCTATGATGACCTCAAACGATTAGATCAGCATCTGGCGCAGCAAATTGGTGAAGACCGATATGCAGCCGTGATGAAAGAACTGGAAAGTGAAGGGCTGATTTTTGGCATGGAGCAAGTGGAAGCCCGTGAAAAAGCTGGAGAAGATAGCCCGATGGCAACAAATGAAGGAATGCTTGCCGTCCACTCTATATTGAATCTGCAATCAGAATCAATAGAGAACCATCAACTTGATTATCTAAAGAATCACCTAAAAACCAGCAACCTGAAATTCACCCTAGAACCGGTGGAAACTTATATCTATAAAACAATCGAGGAAAAGGCGCAACAAAAGCCCAATGAAAACTCCCCTTGAATGGACAAAAAAGCGATGGCCGGAATTCCGGCCATCGCTTTTTTGATAGACTTAGAGTTTGAATATAAAAAACACCAGAAAAATAAAAAGGATCACAAGCGTGTTGACAGTGAACGAAGTCTGCTTACTGACAGGTTCCTCAAGAGACGGAAAGCGTTCAACGATGCGCATCGCTCCATAAATCAGGGCACCCAATATCAGCAAGGTCACTACCAGGTTCATATCATAAATACGAACGTCGATAAAACGGATCAGCACGACAGAAAGAGCTAGAATCATGCCGTTCACTAAATTTTTGCGTTTCATAGATACTCCTTTAATTCGTTTTCGAGAAATGGGTCGGCTGATAGCAATGAAGTAAATTGTTTGTACTTCTTAAATTGTCCAGCCCCCGGTTTTCGGCCGGTTTTATAAGCGCGGATTAAAATGTTTTTAGGCGTATGCTCCATATCAATAAATTCCATCAATTGCGTTTCGTAGCCAACGAGAGACAGCAGTTCTGCCCGGATCGAGTCCGTAGCTAAAGCGCTGAAACGCTCTTTGATCAAGCCGTGCTGCAGCATGATGCCAAGTTCCGGTGCAGCGATTTGGCTGTTCAATTCGTGCTGGCAGCAAGGGACGCTCAAAATCACTTTTGCATCCCATTTGACGGCGCGCGATAAAGCCATATCGGTTGCTACGTCGCAGGCATGCAACGTGACAACCATATCGACAGCGGATTCTTCATTGTAGTCATTGATGTCTCCGACCAGGAACTCAAGCTGTTCATAGCGTAGATCTTCCGCAATCTGCTGGCATTCCTCAATCACTTCTTTTTTCAGATCAAGGCCGGTAACCCGCAGGTCCAAGCCTTTTTCAATGCGCAAGTAATGATACAGCGCAAAGGTCAAATACGATTTTCCTGAACCAAAATCAAGGATCCGGACGGTGCGGTCCTGCGGCAAATAGGCAAGTGCATCATCAATAAATTCAATGAAACGATTGATTTGGCGGAATTTATCGTACTTCTGCTTTTTGACTTTTCCATCCGAGCTTTGAACGCCGAGGCGAACCAGGAATGGATAGGGGATGCCGTCTTCCAGTAAGTATTGCTTTTTGCGGTTATGAGAGAGCTCAGCTTTTTTCTCGCCGGTCTGTTCGGCTTTCCAGCTGACTTTGAATTTTTTGGAAAGCTGGATCTGTACTTTTTCATCCGTGAATTGAAACAGGGCTTGGCGAAAGTCATTGAAAAGAGATTCCAATTTACGGCATGCTTCTTCAAGGGGCAAGTTTTCGTGTTTCAGCACATGTTCATGCTGATATTCAAATTGGATTAAGTATTCGTTTTTAATTTCAACCGGCTTCAGTTTGATCCGCTTGATGTCATTAGATTTCAGTCGCGGCTGGCTGACGGTTGCTGACACCAATTGCTGCTGCAAAAGGCGTTCTGTCAATTGATCCTGCATTGTTTGTAATTCCATGGTCGATCCTTTCCGTTGCATGTAATAGTTTTAGTTTATCATGCGGTGCATAAAAAGAGCGAGCTGTCCGGTTCGTTCCGATAAAAGCACGTCCCATTAATTTGGAATTTTGTGATAATATAGATGGGTGAAAACGTTTTCAAATAGGGGGATGGAAAATGGTGACTTTGCAGAAAACAGTCGGGCAAGTCGTGAAAGAACAGGCTGCGCTGAATCCGAAGACAGAAGCTTACGTCTATCCGGAACATGGGATTCGAAAAACCTACAAGGAATTTGATGAAGAAACAGATCGCCTGGCAAAGGCATTTATTGGAATTGGGATTGAAAAAGGGGAACATGTGGCCATTTGGTCAGACAACAAGCGTGAATGGCTGCTGAGCCAATTCGCCACCGGGAAAATGGGTGGTATATTAGTGACGGTCAATACGAGCTACCAATCGAGCGAACTTGAATATTTATTGGAGCAGTCGGACGCGACAACTTTGATATTAGGGGAAGAGTTTAAAGGTACGAGTTATATAGAAATCGTCAACACGGTTTGCCCGGAGTTGGCAACGGCTGAGAAAGGCAAAATCGTCAGCAAGAAACTGCCGCATTTCAAACGGGTGATTGTCATGAGCAACTCGAGTTACCCAGGAATCTACACATGGAATGAATTCGAGGCTTTTGCTGAAAAGGTCAGCGACGCTGATTACCAGGAACGTTTTCATTCGATGGATCCCGACGACGTCATCAACATTCAGTATACATCCGGCACAACCGGATTTCCGAAAGGCGTCATGCTGACGCACCTGAACGTTGTCAATAACGGCAAACTGATCGGTGATACGATGAACCTGACAGAAACCGACCGCTTGTGTATTCCTGTCCCGTTTTTCCATTGTTTTGGCTGCGTGCTTGGAACAATGGCTGCAGTGACGCATTCGACGACGATGGTCATTGCAGAACAGTTTGAACCGAAACGTGTACTGCAAATGGTGCAGGATGAAAAGTGCACAGGACTTCATGGAGTGCCGACGATGTTCATCGCCGAGTTGAACCATCCGGATTTTGCGTCTTTCGATACGTCGACGCTGCGTACAGGCATCATGGCGGGCTCTCCTTGTCCGATCGAAGTGATGAAGAAAGTCATCCATGATATGGGGGCTTCGGAAATTACTATCGCTTATGGCCAGACAGAATCATCACCGGTCATCACACAGACGCGGGCTGATGATGACATCGAAAAACGGGTGTCGACAGTCGGCAAACCGCATACGGGAGTGGAAGTGAAAATCATCGATCCGTTGACAGGGGAACAGGTAGCGACCGGAGTGCCTGGAGAACTTTGTACAAGGGGCTACCATGTTATGAAAGGCTACTATAAAAATGTAGAAGCCACAAAAGCTGCGATCGATCCGGAAGGTTGGCTTCATACGGGCGACATCGCTGTTGAAGACGAAGATGGCTATATTGCCATCACCGGACGCATCAAAGATATGGTAATCCGTGGAGGCGAGAACATTTATCCGCGTGAAATCGAAGAATTTCTTTATCAGCATCCTTCTGTACAGGATGTTCAAGTAGTGGGTGTGCCTGATCCGAAATATGGGGAAGAGCTGATGGCATGGGTGATCTTGAAAGAAGGAGAAAAGCTCGATGCAGAAGAGCTGAAAGCTTATTGCACAGGAAAAATATCCCGGCACAAAATTCCGCGCTATATTGAGTTCACCAAGGAATATCCGATGACGGCTTCAGGGAAAATACAAAAGTTCAAGTTGCGCGAGCTATCAGTCGAACAAAGCCGAAAAGCTGAAGTGTGAGAAAAGAAATAACAGAAGTTGTAAGGCATCCTTTTGGGTGCCTTTTCTATTTTGCTTATAGATCAATCCTTGTCCTAGTTTACAATTCTTCATAAAGGGGAGATAAGTAAAAAGAAGTTTGTCTCGAATATAGGGTATTTGGTGTTTCGCAGAAATAGCCGCACCCTTCTTATCTGGCCATCTATCTGTCTAAAAGGAGGAGCTTGCGGATGATTTGGCTGAGCTTCATTTTTGCCGTTGGGTTTGTTTTGATCCATCTGTTTTCAAAACGTTTAAAACTGTTGAAAGTGTTGCCGCGAAGCCGGTTCCTTTCCATCGCGGGTGGGATATCGGTCGCTTATGTCTTTTTGCACTTGTTGCCGGAACTCGGAGTTTTCCAAGATGAATTGCAGGGTGAACTGGAGAATGGCAGTCTGAGATTTTTGGAAAATCATATATATTTGCTTGCGATGACCGGATTGGTCATCTTTTATGCACTGGAGCATTGGGTGAAGACCTCTAAAAAGAAAAATAGACATCTTGCAGAGCCTAAAGCAGCGACCGGAGTTTTTTGGGTTCACATTATCACTTTTGCTTTGTATAATGGCGTCATTGGCTATTTGCTCGTTAGGGAAGATTATCAGGATATGGGGAGTATGGTTTTGTTTTTTTCCGCGATGGCTGTTCATTTCATGGCCAACGATAAAGGGTTGCGCGCTACCCACCCAGAGGATTACGAGCGGTACGGAAGATGGTTGTTGGCTGCGGCGATTCTGATCGGCTGGGGAATTGGTGCCGTTACGGAAGTGCATGATTGGATTATGTCAGTACTGACTGCGTTATTGGCAGGCGGCATTATTTTAAATGTTTTAAAGGAAGAATTGCCGGAAGAGCGGGAGAGCAGTTTATTGGCCTTTTGTACTGGGCTGATTTCTTATTCCGTCCTATTGTTACTTTTGTAAAATAAAAATTTATTTTTATAGCAAAAAAAGAAAGATAATGGTATAATAGTCGTACTAAGATAGGTAATAAAGCATGGTATAAAAACGGCTTACCTAAGAGGGTGTTTACAGTGCTTACAGAAGAAGAATTGGCCATTTTCGAATATGAACTGATTAAGTTAATGGATGAATATCGAAAATGTGTTGATCAATCCTTAAAACTGAAAATACAGGAAGACATGACTTGGCTGAAAACCGCTATTTTTTCAACGGGCATGCATGGACAAACAATTGAAAATTAATCATTCGCACCCTGCTTGGCTGACCGCCAGCAGGTTTTTTTGTTTACATGCCAAGAGTGGAATTGTGAACAGGACTGTAACAAAAATCGCTATAAACGCAGCAGCTATGGGCGCCTGATGAGGGTTTCAACATTGGATGCCTTATAATAGAAGGAGGTAAAGTGAAGGAGAGAATGGCATGAACGATTTAAAGCAACTGGCATTTCAGCGGAAGAACAAGATGGCTTTCCTGGCAGTGGCGTCGGTTTTAAAAGGGGTTGCTACCATTGGGCAAGCCTTGTTTTTCGTGGCTATTGCAGATCGGGTCTTTCTTCAAAATGCTGCATTCGAAAGTTTGCTGCCGTTGTTTGTCGGCTTGTTGTCGGCGATCCTGCTGCGTGCAGGTACCGGGTATGCAATTGGCCGGGCAGGCGTGAACTTGGCTGCTGATGTAAAAAGTGAATTTCGAAATACTTTAATAAAATCGTTTGCTTCAAATCCGCTGCAATCAGCAGCTCAAGGCCAGTCCGGCCAGAAAGTCAGCTTGTTGATGGATGCGGTAGACGAAGTAGATGGGTTCTTCAGCAAATACATTCCACAAATGATTCAAACTTATATTATTCCACTGTTATTATTGGTGGTTATTTTTACTCAAAACTGGACAACCGGAGTTATTATCCTGATTACGGCCCCATTTATTCCGGTTTTTATGGCTATGGTCGGAAAAGGGACGAAAAAAAAAGCGGACGAAAAAATGGAGCAACTCAGCCAGTTTTCGGGTACGTTTCTTGATGTGTTGCAAGGTTTAACGACACTCAAGTTACTCGGACAGGCTGAAAAACAACGGAATACCATCCGCAAGAGCAGTTTAAGTTTCCGAGACTCCACAATGGACGTATTGAAATCAGCGTTTCTTTCTTCTTTGATGCTGGAGTATATCTCAATGCTGAGCATCGGAATCATTGCACTTGAAATCGGTCTGCGCCTTGTCGTCTTCGACAGCATCAGTTTTTTCACGGCATTTTTCATTTTGATTTTAGTGCCGGATTTCTTTAATCTGCTGAAAGATTTCGGCAGCGCCTTTCATACAGCAAGAGGAAGCGTGTCGGCAGCAAATCAATTGTCAGCTGAACTAGAAAAAACTCATCCAAGTCTGGTTTGGGGCAGTGAGAAATTGGCGCCTGAACCACCGCATCTTTCGCTTGAGGGCTTGTCTTTTCAATATGGCGATGATGGTTTTACTTTAGCGCCAATGGATGGTGAGATTCCTCCTTATAGCCAAGTGGCGATCATCGGCAAAAGCGGATCAGGAAAAACGACGCTCATGCAGTTGTTGGCTGGGCTTTTGCCGCAAAGTGAAGGGCGTCTGATGATCAATGGAGTCCAACGGGAGAAAATGAGTGAACAATCCTGGTTTGACCAATTAAGTTATATTTCTCAAAACCCTTACCTTTTTGCAGGCACGATTCGGGAGAACATGGAGATCGGTGCCAATCGGCAAGTCAGTGATGCTGAAATTTTGGATGCAGCTGAAAAGGCAGGGATTGCTGAAATGGTCTTGGCACTTGAGCAGGGATTTGAAACGCCTATTGGTGAAGCAGGTCGTGGATTATCGGGTGGAGAAAAGCAACGGATTGCATTGGCGCGGGCTTTTCTGAAGAAGCCTTCTTTGATTTTATTCGATGAGCCAACAACCGGCCTGGATTTGCGGACCGAACAAATTCTGCAGGATTCACTAAGTGAACTGCAGAAAACATCGACGGTTATCACGGTGGCACACCGTTTGCATACCATCAGGAAAGCGGATCTGATTTTCTTCCTTGACGGCGGCAAGCTTGAAGCTGTTGGAAGCCATGATGAATTGCTGCAAACATATAGTCTATATAAAGAAATGCTATCGGCACAGCAAGGAGGCAGTGTGCGATGAATGAATTAAAGCATGTATTAAAATTGACGCTCATTGAAAAAAAGGATGTCTCGATTGCCATCTTCTTCGGGTTTTTAGCGGGGATCGCCAGTGTGGCATTGATGGGGTCGAGTGGTTATTTAATTTCGAAAGCTGCGTTAACTTCTCAAATGACGACATTGGTTGTGATGGCGGCTTGTTTGAAGTTATTCGGTTTTGCTTCGGCATTGAGCCGGTACGGTGAGCGTTTGTATTCACACCGCGCCACATTTACCATGCTCAGCCATTTAAGGGTCTCATTTTTTGAACGGCTCACGCCGCTTGCACCTGGGATTTTCGGCAAATATCGGAGCGGTGACTTGTTGTCTCGCATTGTAGGAGACGTCGAAAGCCTGCAGAATTTTCTATTGCGTGTTTTTTATCCGCCAGTTGTATTAAGTATCGTTTTTTTAAGCACCATTTTTTTCAGCTCGTTCTTTTCCATAGGCATTGCTTTGGTTATGCTGATCGGCATGCTGTTGACTGTAGTAATCGTGCCTGCTTTGTTCTCTATCCGAAAACGCAAAACAGTTGGGCAGGTCAGAGCGATGCGTGGAAGCCTGGCTGTAGAAGCCACCGAATTTCTGTACGGTTTCCGTGATTTGAAAATCCACCAGCAGTTAGGCAAAAAAGAACAGCTGCTGAAAAAAGAGGCTGACCAGTATAATGAAGGGCAGCGAAAAGAGGGCTTGGAAGAAAATTTGGCACAGTCAATCAATTCATTGGTCGCGTTGCTGGTTTCATTCTTTGTTCTGGGTGTCGGCGCATATTTTGTTGCCGCTGGTGAACTGGAAGGCTTATATTTGGCGATGCTCGTCATGATTTCCATTGCCGCTTTTGAAAACGTGGCACCTATGGCGGCATTTCCAGCTTACTTTGAAGAAAGCAGAAAAGCAGCTGTGCGATTGGAGGAAATTGTCGCAGTTCCTGGGGCCGCACAAGGAATAGAAAAACTTCCGGATAGACCGCTTGAAATCAACTTGAAAGAAGCGTCCTTCAGTTATCCAGGAGAAACAGCGCTTGCGGTTGATGGGGTATCGCTCCAGTTGAAGCCAGGAACAAAGACTGCGGTTGTCGGGCCCAGCGGTTCAGGCAAGTCGACTTTGATGCAATTATTGCTGAATGTTTTTCCTGTCGATCAAGGCCAATTGTCCATTGGTGGAAAGCCGGTGGAAACACTCGATCAAGAAGCCATTTGGCAGGAAATGAATATCGTCCTCCAGGAAAACCATTTCTTTTTTGGCACAATCCGCAGCAATTTATCAATCGCTAATCCAGCGGCAAGCGATGAGGAGATGGAACGGACATTGGCCCAAGTCCAGTTGGAGTTGTTTCCGCTTGAGATGAAGGTCGAAGAAAAAGGACAGAATTTGTCCGGAGGCCAAAAACAGCGTTTGGCGATTGCGCGTGCTCTTCTAAAAGGGAAGTCGCTCTGGTTTCTGGACGAGCCGGTTTCTTCCGTCGACAGTGTAACAGGAAGAGCCATTTACGAAGAATTGTTCCGACAAGGCCATAATGATACCTTTGTTGTTATCAGTCATGACTTGGTGGGTCTGGAGAAGATGGATCAAATTGCCGTCATGGAAAATGGCCGGATCGTAGAAATAGGTTCTTACAACGAATTAATGAAGAAGCACTCTTATTTCTACCAGTTGAAGCAAATCGAGAATAGTGTTTTTGCATAGAAAAGCGGAAGCGATCGTCTAAGGAAGGTAACCTAAGTACGCGACTTTCTGTCGCAACGGTTACCTGATCCACATCCTGTGGACCTCCGACAGGCATAAGGCACTTTGGCTGTACGGTATTTCTTCAGCCGTATGGCCAGAGGGACTTATGACCCCGAGGGGCTGATCGCTGGAGCTGGACATAGAAAAGCGGAAGCGATCAGCAGCTCTTCCGCACATTAGAGCAAGCAAGGAAAGCCCCTTCATGCGAATATGCATAAAGGGGCTTTTAGGTTCTTGGAGACTTTTTATTTCAACATCAAATAATCGTCTTTTTTGGCATCTTCCAGCTTCATTTGTTCCAGTTCAAGGCGCATCTTCTGTGTTTCGATGACATAGTTATCGTGCTTCAGTTTTTCAAGCTCCAGCTCAGTTTGGAGCATCTTGTGCTTCAGTTTTGTTTGGGCTTGAAAATGTGAAGTGATAATGCCTGCTAATGGAATTGAAAAGACCATGATGACGGCGACGAGACCGGTCATAAGCTCCACTCCGTTCTGATTTTTCTGATTATTTACAGTATACACATATTGCTTGTAATTTTAAAGAGCTTGATTTTCTGAAATACATGACAACTGTCATATAGAAATATAGACGTTTGTGTCTTATTGTCATGTTGCTTTCACTTTATGATTAGGTTAATAAGTTATTCGGATTGAAAAAGTCCGCATAAGGAGGAAGCCGAAAACATGAGCAGAGAAAAAACAGCACAATTACGCAAGTTTGTCGCACCTTTCGAAAAGGCTGACGTCAAAGCAAGTGTAAGACAATTAGCAAATACAATTCCACCTTTCATTTTGGCATGGTTCTTAGCCTATCAGGCGCTTGATGTCTCTATCTGGTTAACAATTGCATTATCAGCAGTGGCTGCGGCATTCGTCATCCGCACATTCATCATCTTCCATGACTGCACACACGGATCATTTTTCAAAAACAAAAAAGCTAACGCAGTTGTCGGGACGATTACTGGCATCATGACACTTTTCGCATATGAAAAGTGGAAACGTGAGCACTCGATTCACCATGCTTCAAGTGGTAATCTTGATAAGCGCGGAGTCGGCGATATCTGGGTTATGACAATTGAAGAATATGTGGAAGCATCGAAATGGGAACGTTTCAAATACCGCATGTACCGCAATCCACTGGTCATGTTTGGATTCGGACCGTTATTCCTGGTCTTGATCTCAAGCCGTTTCAACCGTAAAGATGCACGTAAAAAAGAACGCAATAACACGTACTTGATCAATATCTCGCTTGTTGTCATCTATTCGCTTTTAATCTGGGCAATTGGCTGGCAGGCATTCCTGATCGTTCAAGGTACAACCATGTTTATAGCTGGAGCGTTCGGCATTTGGTTGTTCTATGTTCAACACACATTCGAAGATTCGTATTTTGAAGACGAAAACGAATGGGATTATGTAAAAGCGGCTGTAGAAGGAAGCTCTTATTACCAGCTTCCGAAAGTATTGCAATGGGTAACGGGCAACATCGGTTTCCACCATGTGCATCACTTGAGCCCGCGTGTTCCAAACTACAACTTGGAAAAAGCGCACGAATCCACTCCGCCGCTTCAACAGGCAACAACAATAAACATTAAATCCAGCTTGAAATCATTGCGCTATAAATTGTATGATGCACCAAATAAAACATTCGTTACATTTGGCGACATCAAACACTTATTAGGCCATTCGAAAACTGTTCAACAGTAATAGTTGGCAGAAAAAACCATTCTTAGCAGAATGGTTTTTTCTTTTGCTTATTTTTTGCTATGATTGACTCATATAGAAACGAACAGGAGGCTCTTATGCAAAGCTGGTATCAAATATTTCCTAAAAATCCATGGTTGAGTCTTTACGCCTGGGTCATCTTTTGTATTTTGCCTTTTTTCTTTATTTTTCGTTCTTCCTCATTGCCTGAGATCGTCATCGGCATTTTGCTGCTGCTGCTGTTCTTTATTGCGTACCGTCTTTCATTCAATTCGAAAACCGGCTTTGTCTATGTCTGGGTAAGTATAGAAATGGCTATCAATATCGCGATGATTCTGTTGTTCGGTTATGTTTATCTCGCTATTTTTGTGGCGTTTTTCATCGGCAATCTGCGTAATAAAGTCGGCTTTTTCATCATCTATGGCCTCCATATTGGCACGACGATTGCTGCTGTGGTATTCGGCTTTTTTGAACACAGTGAATTGTATGTTTCGCAGTTGCCGTTTATCGTGCTCAGCATATTGGGAGTTATTCTGCTGCCTTTCAATACCTACAACCGCAACAAACGAGAGAAGTTGGAAGGCCAACTTGAAGATGCTAATAAGCGGATCTCCCAATTGGTTATTATTGAAGAACGCGAGCGGATTGCACGTGACCTGCATGACACTTTAGGACAGAAGTTGTCACTGATCGGTTTAAAAAGTGACTTGGCAGGCAAGTTGATCTACCGGAATCCGGAGTCGGCCTTGAATGAAATCAATGACGTGCGGCAGACAGCCCGTACAGCTCTAAAGGAAGTGCGGGAGCTGGTATCCAATATGCGGGGCACGAAACTGGACGAGGAACTTCTGCGGATTCAGCAAATTTTAAAAGCGGCTGAAATCGATTTTGTGTTTTATGGTTCGCCGCAATTGACCAATACACCGCTGCTTGTTGAAAACGTTTTGAGCATGTGTTTGAAAGAAGCTGTGACAAACGTCGTGAAACACAGTAATGCTACACGGTGCAGTGTCCTGATCAAACAAAATCCTGAAGAAATTCTTGTTCAAGTACAGGATGATGGAAAAGGATTTCCGGAAGGAAACACATCTTTGCAAGGAAATGGATTGGCAGGGATGCGCGAACGTCTGGAATTTGTCAACGGATCAGTGGATATCAAAGTCATGGAAGGCACTACATTGAATATTCGGGTGCCGAACGTGATTCTTTATAGTTCAAAGGAGGCGATTAAATGATCCGAATCGTATTGGCTGAAGATCAGCGGATGATGTTGGGGGCTTTAGGTTCCTTATTGGATTTGGAAGAAGATATGGAAGTAGTGGGCAAAGCATCGAATGGAGAAGAGGCCATTGAACTTGTCGAAAAGCTGCAGCCTGATATTTGTATCATGGACATCGAGATGCCGTTGAAAAGCGGGTTGGACGCAGCAGAAATCTTGAAAGAAAAGCCGTGTAAAATCATTATTTTAACGACCTTTGCGCGCTCAGGTTATTTTGAACGTGCTCGAAAGGCAGGAGTCAGCGGCTATTTGCTGAAAGACAGCCCGAGCGAAGACCTTGCAACATCCATTCGGACAATTATGGATGGACGCCGTATTTATGCACCGGAATTGGTGGATTTGGCATACGGCGACGAAAATCCGTTAACCGAACGTGAGAGCCAGGTAATGGAGTTGATTGCCGAGGGGCGGAGTACGAAAGAAATTGCCAAAGAGTTGTTCATAACGACTGGAACAGTACGCAATTACATCTCGACGATTTTGGATAAGCTGGAAGTGGGGAACCGGATTGAAGCCATTTCCCGTTTTAAAGAAAAAGGATGGTTTAAATAAAATGCCGCTGTCAGCCGACAGCGGCATTTACTTTTCAATCATTCATAAAGTGTATCTGACAAGGAGCCGTCTTCCGTGTAGATATGGAGTTCTCCGTGATTTTTATTGACATAACGCTTGGCTTCTCCCATCAGGCTTTCTTTGGTTTCTTCAATCAAGATGGCTTTTTTGCTGTCTTTTTTCTTTAATTGCCAACCTTCGTCGTGCTTTCTGATTTCATAAATCGGCCGTTCTTCGTCGCCCTCTACGCTTTTTTTTGCCTGATCCAAAGCAATTGGAATGGCACGGCCTTCTTCGTAGCCATCACGAAGCAATGCGTTGGCAATTTCAATGGCTTTATTGCGGACGGCACTGTCTAGATTTTTGAACGAATCCGGATAATCATTTTTGCTCCACGGCATAATAATCTCCTCCTTGAGATTCTTTTCCCCACTTGGATTGGCTATAAAACCGAAAAAGGGACTTTTAATAAAAGTTAAGGATGTTACACTGTAAAACAAGGAGGGGATAGAATGACAGATACTACTTATCAAATCATTGCACTATCTATTTATCTTGCAGCCATGTTGTTTATTGGTTGGTACGCTTATCGGAAAACAGCAGATTTATCCGACTACATGCTTGGTGGAAGGGGTCTTGGACCAGCAGTTGCTGCACTTAGTGCCGGTGCCTCGGATATGTCCGGTTGGCTCTTGCTTGGCTTGCCGGGGGCGATTTACCTTAATGGACTAGTTGAAGTGTGGATTGCGATCGGATTAACCGTCGGTGCCTTTTTAAACTGGTTCTTCGTTGCACCGAGATTGCGGATTTATTCGTTCGTAACCAGTGACTCGATCACGATTCCAAGTTTTCTGGAGAACCGCCTGAAAGACAAATCAAGGTTATTAAGAATTGTTTCAGGTATTATCATTTTAATCTTTTTTACATTCTACGTTTCATCCGGAATGGTCGCTTCTGGTTTGTTCTTCCAGAGTTCATTCGGTATGGACTATCATTTAGGGTTAGTCTTGGGCTCGATTGTTGTTGTAGCCTACACTTTATTCGGCGGATTCCTGGCCGTCAGCTATACGGATTTTGTTCAGGGCATCATGATGGTGCTGGCTTTGATCGCAGTACCGGCAGTAGGCATTTTTGCCACAGGCGGATTTGGCGAAACAGCTGCCAGCATCCGTGAAGTGGATCCGAACATGTTGAGCCTGATTTCAGGTGCCTCCACCATCGGTGTCATTTCAGCAGTAGCCTGGGGACTTGGTTATTTTGGCCAGCCGCATATCATCGTCCGTTTTATGGCGATTAAAACCTTGAAGGAAGTCCGTGTGGCCCGCCGTATTGGCATGGGCTGGATGATTTTCAGTCTCCTTGGAGCGGCAGCCACAGCACTTGTTGGGATTGCTTACTTCCAGCAGAACCCTTCAGCGACTTTAGTGGATCCTGAATCGGTCTTTCTGGACTTGAGCCAGATTCTGTTCCATCCACTGGTTGCTGGATTTGTACTGGCAGCTGTTTTGGCAGCTATTATGAGTACCATTTCTTCCCAGCTTTTGGTAAGTTCATCAGCGTTGATTGAAGATCTGTATAAGATTGCCTTCAAGAAAGAATCATCGCCAAAAGGATATGTGAACTTAGGGCGTATCGCTGTGGCGTTGATTGCTGTTATTGCCGCCTACCTGGCATGGGAACAGAACAATACGATTCTTGGCTTGGTTGCGTATGCGTGGGCCGGATTCGGTGCCGCTTTCGGACCGATTATCCTGTTGTCTTTATTCTGGCGTAAGCTAACATCAATGGGTGCTTTAGCCGGAATGATCGTCGGTGCTGTAACGGTCATCGTATGGGATTTGATCGGTACAATTCCCGAGGATCCTGGAGCTACTGAAACAACGAATTTCATCGGCAATGTCTATGAAATCATTCCTGGATTCTTCCTGTGTTTGCTTGTTACATGGCTTGTCAGCCTGGTCACATACAAACCAGATGCACAAATTGAGAAAGAATTCGATGAAACAGTTCGATTGATCAACGAAGACAAATAAGTTTACCAACAAAAAGGCGTACAGCTCCTTCCAAATGGAAGGGCTGTACGCCTTTTGCATGCTGAGTTATTAACTATTACGGTTGCGTTGTTTGCGGGATTCCTGTTCCATCCGCTTAAAGCGCTGCAATTCCGATTCCTTAATAGGTGGTGATTCTCTGCGGATGATTTTTGTGAAAGACCAAAGCATCAGTACCAGCAGCACCGTGAACGGCAGAGCTGAAATCAAAGATGCGGTTTGAAGAGCTTCCAATCCGCCCGCATACAGCAGGACTGCTGCAATTGCAGCCATCAGCACACCCCAGACAATCTTGAAGGCTGTTGGTGGATTCAGGCTTCCGTAACTGGTCATAGAAGCCAGAATATAGGTAGCAGAGTCAGCCGAAGTCACAAGGAAAGTGAAAATCAGCAGGATTGCGAGAATGGACATGATGGTTGTCAGCGGCAGAACGTCAAATGTCTGGAACAATGCCGAGGTCAGGTCATTATCGACCGCTTCTGCGATTCCTGTGCCCTGATTCAAGTCATACCAAAGGGCAGTGCCGCCAAAGACGGCAATCCACAGACAGGCGATGGCAGGCGGGATGACAAGCACACCCATAACGAATTCACGTATTGTGCGCCCTCTGGAGACGCGTGCAACAAAGGCACCGACGAATGGAGACCAGGCAATGGCCCAGGCCCAATAGAATATCGTCCAGCCTTCTACCCAGTCGCCGTTTGCATATGGCTGAAGGCGAAGACTGTAAGAAACGAAGTTGGTGATGTAATCGCCCAATGCCAAAGTGAAAGTTTCCATGATGAAAACGGTAGGGCCTGCAATAAAAACAAAGACCATCAGAACCAATGCCAATCCAAGGTTCAGGTTGCTTAAGTACGCAATCCCTTTTTTCAGGCCGGTAGAAGAAGACAGAGTGTAAGCGGCGAACATGACGACGATGATCCCTAGCTGAATTGGAAAGGCGTTGTCGATTCCAAATACCGCATTCAGCCCGCCATTCATTTGGAGCACGCCAAGCCCAAGAGATGTAGCGATTCCCATCACGGTAGCGATGACTGCCAGCGAATCGATGGAATGCTTGACTAAAGGTTTACCGCCGAGCACCGGCTCAAGTGCCGTGGAAACCAATCCGGGTTTCTTTTTGCGGAATTGCAGAAATCCGATGACAAGACCAACGAGTGCGAATACCGACCACTGGCTGACTCCCCAATGAAAGAATGAATAGCCCATGGCAATTCGAGCCGATTCCGGTGTCTGTGCTTCGTCGCCGAAAGGTGTGGTGAAAAAATGGCTCATTGGTTCGGCTACTCCCCAGAAAACAAGGCCTGCTCCAAACCCTGCAGAAAACAACATGCCAATCCAGGTGAAGAATGGGAACTCGGGACGATCACTGTCAGCGCCAAGGCGGATGCCGCCGTATTTGGATAAAGCGATGATGATGAGGAAGAGGGTGATGATAAAGACGGCAAGGAGATAAAACCAGCCGAAATTCAAGGTCGTAAAGTTAAATAAAGTTCCTGCTACATCTCCAAAACGGACCGGCATAACCGCGCCTAAGATGACGAGGATAAGTATGACGGTAGCGGATACTAAAAATACGGGATTTCCAAGCGATTTTTTATTCATTGGTACCTCCTAAAAGTTTTTCTATAATTTAGACTACCGAACATAGGGAGTGAAAACCACCCATTCTGGCAAAAAAATCTAAATTGCCATTAAGTTATTGTATGTTTCTTTGGCATATTACTGTTCGCCATTTAAAGGAAACTTGAAGGAAATGGCGAACGGTATAGCGTGGATAAAAATAGATAAGTGAGGTGCTTTATGAAACTGGATCACATTGTTCATTTTATTCAACAAAATCCTAAAGAAGTTGTGGAACAGTGGCGACAAAAAAACTTCCATGCTGCTGTTGGGGGGCAACACGTAAGCTGGGGGACGCATAACGCGTTGCTGTACCTGAAGGATTGCTATATTGAATGGCTGGCAGTAGAGAAAGAGGAAATTGCTTCCCGTGCAGATCACCCTCTGACAAGGCTGTTGTTGCACGACCAAGTAGGTTTTGGAACCATATGCCTTCGGACCAGCGAGATTCAGGCAGTTCACGAAGACTTAGAAGGCCGAGGGATTAAAACTTCCGGCATTTTGGATGCCGAGCGGCGGACTGAAGCGGGACAAGTGATCAAATGGAAGATGTTATTTATCGAAGAGCCCGTATCGACGAGCTTGCCTTCCCCATTTTTCATTGAATGGCAGGAATCGGACGAGCAACGCTACAGGAAGTTACGGGATAATGGAGCCGTGCAGGATATGAACGAGAAGCTTGCGATCGACCGCTGCGTGTTTGGGGTGTGGAATCCCGAGGAAACGGCAGATGCATGGCGGAAGATTCTCGGCGGCAGCCTGGAATTGCCGAACTGCCGAATTGAATTCAGAAAAACCGATCAGCCAAAGGAACGTCTGGAAGAAGTGCATTTTGTAGATGGTGAAAATAAGGTTGAATATGCACATGGCCGGTACTGGCTACCGCGTCTATAGTTTAGCTGCAGCTAATCTGTGGTAAAATGGATAGATTGAATAGGAAATTGCCTTTCCTGCAAAAGGAGGACATGATTAATGGATGAACTACAAGAAAGAGCGGTCATCGTCGGTGTCCAGCTTCAAAAGGATCTTCATTTCGCATATGGAATGGAAGAACTGCATAATTTAGCAGAAGCTTGTAATGTCGAAGTGGTCGGGGAAGTTACACAAAACCTGGATCGCATCAATCCTTCGCATTACGTCGGAAGCGGTAAAGTGGAAGAAATTAAAGCCTTCTATGAAGAAGCCGATGCTAATCTCGTGATTTTCAACGATGAGTTGTCGCCATCGCAGATTCGGAATTTAGAAGAAGACTTGGAATGCAAAGTCATTGACCGGACAATGCTGATATTAGATATTTTCTCACGGCGTGCAAAAACACGTGAAGCGCAAGTGCAGGTGGAACTGGCGCAGCTTCAATACATGCTGCCGCGTTTGGTCGGCCTGCGTGCATCACTTGGCCGCCAAGGCGGGAGCAGCAGCGGTGGCGTAGCCAACCGTGGAGCTGGTGAAACAAAACTGGAACTGGATCGCCGGAAAATCGAAGACCAAATCTCGAAGCTGCACAAAGAGCTCGAGCATATTAAAGACCAGCGCGTCACGCAGCGCAAACAGCGCACCAAAAAAGGCATGCCCGTCGTGTCGTTGGTCGGTTATACGAATGCCGGAAAATCAACGGTGATGAATGGATTATTGACGAAAACAGGACAAAATGAGGAAAAGCAGGTATTTGAAAAAGACATGTTGTTTGCTACATTGGAAACGTCTGTCCGTCAGATTCGCCTGGAAGACAATAAAAGCTTCTTGCTTACAGACACAGTCGGTTTCGTCAGCAAACTTCCGCATCATTTGGTGAAAGCGTTCCGCTCGACATTGGAAGAAGCCCGCAATGCAGACCTTTTGCTGCATGTTGTCGACGTGTCTAATGAAGAGCACCGTTATATGATGGAAGTCACGAACCTAACCTTGCAGGCCGTTGGAGTTGAAAATGTGCCAACGCTGTATGTCTACAATAAATCCGATTTGGCGGGAATCCGGTACCCGGCCGTAAATGGCGACGGCTTGTGGATTGCTGCAAAAGAAGGAAAAGGTCTGGATGAATTGCTGGAAGTCATCAAAAAAAGGATTTTCGCCGATTATGTCACGTGCCGTATGGTCATTCCGTTCGATCGCGGCGACATTGTCGCTTACCTGAACGAACACGCCAGCATCTTGGAAACCGAATACGAAGAAGAAGGCACCTTGCTGAAAGTGGAACTAAGCCATGCGGATTACGACCGCTACCAGCAATTTGTCATCGGGAAATAGAACGTCAAAAAAGGGACTGTCCCATAAGTCCCTAAAATAAAACCGCTGGAGAAAAATCATTGATTTTTCTCCAGCGGTTTTTGCATTGTATGCGGTTTTTTTTTGGATTTATTTTGAAAAGAAGATTAGTTTTATTCCATTAAAAGAGCTTACTATCCAAGTTGAGTGAAATACTTTCTGTTTGGATGTAAATACTTTCCGTAAACAGCTGAATACTTTCTAATAAGCTCTAAATACTTTCCATGCCTTCAAAAAGCTCAGGAATAGGATATATTCGATCTTTATAACTCCTGACGAATGGCATATTTGCCGATTTCAACATCTCGAAGGCGGTAGTAGTGGAATGAATCCCAGTGAATATCCCGCTTGCTGATCGTCATTTTGACCAATGCCTGGTATTGCAGCAATGCATCGAGATAAGCGACCGGATCACAATGGCCACAAATTCCGATGCGCCACATTTCCCGGCGGTAATTCCAGTCATTCAGGACACAATACACCTCTCAAAAATGAATCGCACAGCTTCTTTTTTGACTTGTCGTGCGATTTTTTCAGAACTTATTGTTGGAACTGGAGGCGGTGAAGATTGGCGAAAATGCCGTCTGTTTCCAGCAACTCAGTGTATCCGCCTTGTTCGGCAATGCCATCTTCCGTCACCACGATCACGCGGTCAGCATCGCGGATGGTCGCGAGGCGGTGCGCAATAATCAACGTCGTCCGGTTTTCTGCAAGTTCAGCCAATGCATCTTGGATAACCCGTTCTGTTTGGGTATCGAGTGCCGAAGTGGCTTCATCCAAAATCAAGATCGGTGGGTTTTTCAGGAACATACGGGCGATTGCCAGACGTTGCTTTTGTCCGCCAGACAACTTCAATCCACGTTCCCCGATTTGTGTATCATAACCTTGCGGCAGCTTTTGGACAAAATCTTCCAAATGCGCTTTTTTAGCAGCCGCTAAAATTTCTTCTTCGCTGGCATGGCGTTTGCCATAGGCGATGTTTTCGCGGATGGTGCCGGTAAACAGAAAAACGTCCTGTTGAACAATGCCAATTTGTGAACGCAAGGAATGCTTGGTCATGTCCCGAATATCCATGCCGTCAATGGTAATGCTTCCTTGTTGAATGTCGTAGAAGCGTGGTATCAAGGAACAGATGGTCGTTTTCCCAGCACCTGAAGGACCAACGAACGCAACGGTTTCACCGGCACGCAAATTCAAATCGATTCCCGATAAAACGGGTTTGTTGTTGTCGTAGCCAAAATGGACGTTGTTGAATGAAATATCTCCATTCAGTTTCTCAACAGCTACAGCGTCTTTTCGGTCGTTGATGTCAGGTGCCTGATCAATCAAATCACGGAATCGGCTGAAACCAGCCATTCCTTTCGGATATAGCTCAAGCAATGCGCTGATCTTATCGATCGGCTTAATCAAGACATTCAGGAACAATACGAAACTGACAAGTTCCCCGTAAGACAATTCCCCTTGGAAATTGAGCCATGCTCCATAGACCAGCACGACTAAGGTCAAGAGACGCGTCATCATATAGATGCTCGAATGTGTAGCTGCCATGACTTTGTAAGCAATCAGCTTGGCAAGGCGGAAACGGTCGTTATCGGTTTTGAAGCGTTCGATTTCAAATTCTTCATTCGTAAATGACTGGACGACACGCGCTCCTGAAACGCTGTCTTCGACTCGGCCGTTGACGTCGGCGATTTTGCTGTACATATTGCCCCAGGTCTGATTCATCTTGATGTTGCAATACGTGATAAGCCAGATGAGGAACGGAATGACAATCAGAGTAACGAGCGCCAATTTCGGGTTGATCCAGAACATGATGCCGAATGCGCCGAAAAAGGTCATGATGGCGATGAAGAAATCTTCCGGCCCGTGATGGGCGAGTTCGCCGATATCGAATAGATCGTTGGTGACACGGCTCATGATGTGTCCGGTTTTGGTATTGTCGAAGAAACGGAAGGACTGCCGCTGAACATGGGTGAACAGCTCTTCGCGCATATCGGTTTCAATGTTGATGCCCAGTTTATGCCCCAGGTAACTGACGATATACTGTAGGAATGTACTCAATAGGAAGACAATCAACAACAGGAAGCTGACGGTAGTGATCGTTCCCCAATTGCCGCTTGGCAACAGGTCGTCGATAAACCACTGGACGGCGACCGGAAAGGCAAGTTCCAGGATAGCGACAAAGACCGCGCTGGAAAAATCAATGACAAAAAGCCGTTTGTGCGGCTTATAATACTGGAAAAATTGTTTTAATCTCAATAAAATCCACCTCGTTTTTTTCTCACAATGAAAAGTATAATCGATGTAGGCGAAATAAACGAATGGAATTTGGGTAAATAAAGAATATGAAACTTTTTCCAAGATTTTTCGTAGAATAGCTAAGTCTAGTCAAAGAAGATTTTTTCTCCATTGTTTGGCGAAGTGGTACGGCATTAAAAAACTTATAGGAGAGTGATTGTTTTGAAGAAATGGATCATGTTTATGAGTACAGCTACATTAGCGATAGGGCTTGCTGCTTGCGGAGAGACAGCAGAACCGGTATCTGGCGATGAGGCGGCGAAAGGCGAAAACAGCGAGTTGACGGCAGAAGAGGTATATACGAAATCAATGGAGGCATCTGAAGAAATTACGAGCCTTCATGCCGATATTGTAACTGACCAAGTGATGGCTATGCAGCCGGATGGCATGGTGATCAACATGAAAATGGATTCTGCAATGGACATGACTACTGAACCGTTGGCATTCCATCAAACGGCAGAAACATCCATGGTGTCAGAAGATATCGAGAATACCAATCCGATGAGCATGGAAATGTATTTTACAGACCAAGGTTTATATATGTACGAAGAAACAATGGCGACTTGGCTGAAGATGCCGGATGACAGCATCGAGGACTTGAAGGGGCTTGCTGATCAGCAGACCGCTGACCCTTCTCAGCAACTTGAAGAACTGGCCGATTTCCAGGATGATTTTACTTTTGAACAGACAGCGGATGAATACATTTTGACGCTTGATGCCTCGGGTGAGAAATTCCAGGAATTGATGGCTCAGCAGCTTGAGAAAACATTGGGTCAAATGGAACTTGAAGCCCAGACAGCACTTGAAGATATGACCATTCATTCAGTGAATTATGTGATCAATGTCGATAAAGAAACCTTCTTGACGAACAGCTTGGATGTGAAGATGGACATGGATATGAATATTGAAGGAGAATCGATGAACATCAAATCGGATATACAAGCCGATTACAGTAAATACAATGAAATCGAAGCGATTACCATCCCGGCCGAAGTGCTCGAGCAAGCGCAGGAAATTGCAGGTTGACCGACAAGCCCCGATAGGGATTAATGGCGGGCTTTATCTATATGGAAGAAAAGTCCGGCTATGCGCCGAGAATCGTCCTTTTTAAATGGTGGTGCCGTTGCACATCATTAAGAAAGGGCGATTTTTACATGTTAGCTAGTTGGCTTAGCTGTTTAGGAGGAGTTTGCATACATAAACCTTAGTCATGTTCTGAATGTTTGACGAACTTTTGACAAATTAGAATCATTCTCATCTAAATGAAAATAATTCTCAATTAATCATTGACTCTAATTCTCAACATGCTATACTGAAATCTGTACGGCAGTGATAATGATTATCACTATCGAATAATCAATAATGTTTTATTGAGGACAGATGAGGGACAGTAATGAAGAAACGTTATTTAATACCAACATTGATCATACTGTCGATTGTTTCCTTGTTTGTCGGAGTAAGCAGTATCAGTGTTAGTGATTTGCTTGACTTCCAATCGGAAGAGACAGAAATATTCTTGATTAGCCGTCTGCCAAGGCTAGTTGCGATTTTGCTGGCAGGTGCAGGAATGAGTATGGCAGGACTCATCATGCAGCAGTTAAGCCGCAATAAATTTGTGTCTCCGACGACGGCAGGTACATTGGATGCCACTCGGCTTGGGATTCTGGTTTCGATGCTCTTGTTCGCAAACGCATCGATGCTCGAAAAAATGACAGTGGCTTTCGCTTTTGCGCTTGCCGGTACATTCCTTTTCATGCAAATTCTAAACCGCATCAAGTTTAAAGATGCTATATTCATTCCGCTTGTCGGTTTGATGTTCGGGAACATCCTGTCTTCCATCACAACGTTTTTCGCTTATCGCGCGGACGTTATCCAAAACATGTCCGCTTGGCTGCAAGGTGATTTTTCGATGATTATGAAAGGGAGTTATGAACTTCTCTACATCAGTGTTCCGGTATTTATCATCGCCTATCTGTACGCAAACCGTTTTACGGTTGCTGGCATGGGTGAAGACTTCTCCAAAAACTTGGGGATGAAATACCGGAGCGTTGTCAACATCGGATTGGTGCTCGTGGCTTTGATTACAGCGACAGTTGTGTTGACGGTGGGAATTATCCCGTTCCTAGGGTTGATTATTCCGAACATCGTTTCGATCTTCAAAGGAGATCATCTACAAAAAACATTGCCGCATACTGCGATGCTTGGAGCTATTTTCTTGCTGGTGTGCGATATCTTGGGAAGAGTGCTGATTTACCCGTATGAGATTTCCATCAGCCTGATGGTCGGCGTTATCGGAAGCTTTATTTTCCTCTTCTTGTTGTTTAGGAGGAAAGCGTATGCGTGACCTACATAAGATGCTTATACTCGTCGGCTTGGCTTTAGCGGCTTGTGGAGTTTATCTGTTTCAGGATTTGAACGGAAGTTTCGATTATGCATTGCCGAGACGCGGTGTAAAAGTATTCGCTATGGTGTTGACGGGAGTTGCCATTGCCTATGCAACGGTGGTTTTCCAAACCATCACCCATAACCGGATACTGACGCCAAGTATTATGGGCTTGGATTCACTTTATATGCTGCTTCAGACTTTGCTGATCTTTTTCCTCGGTTCAGATCATATTACAATCGTCAACAAGCAAGTGAACTTCTTGCTGTCGATTGCCGTAATGGTAATCTTCGCCTTGTTGTTCTACCGCTTGCTCTTTAAAAAGAATGATCGACCGGTTTACTTTCTCTTGTTGGTCGGTATAATCTGCGGAACGTTTTTCGGCAGTATTACGACCTTCCTGCAGGTGCTGATCGATCCCAACGAATTCTCGATCATTCAGGACCGGATGTTTGCCAGCTTCAATAATGTCAATTCGGATTTGGTGTGGACCTCACTGGTCATCATCACTTTGCTCGTTGCCTTCGCTTGGAAACAAAATTCCTCTTTGGATGTTCTGACATTGGGACGCGATACAGCAATCAATCTCGGTGTAAATTACGACGCGCTGGTAAAACAAATGCTGGTGCTGTCGGCTGTCTTAATCGCAATTGCCACGGCGCTTGTCGGACCGATTACATTTTTCGGTTTGATTGTTGCAAACCTTTCCTACCAATTCTTTACTTCGTATAAGCATTCGGTTTTATTGACAGGGTCTATTGTCATCAGTGTAGTAGCCTTGGTCGGTGGCCAGTGGGTAGTGGAGCGGATCTTCACTTTCAATACGACATTGAGCGTCATCATCAATTTCATCGGTGGAATTTACTTCATCTACCTACTATTAAAGGAGAGTCGATCTAAATGATCCAAGTTCGTGAATTGACAAAGCTATACGGAAAAAAACAAGTTGTGGAAAATGTCTCTGTTGATATCCAGCGCGGTCAGATTACGTCCTTTATCGGACCCAATGGTGCTGGAAAATCCACGCTGCTTTCCATGGTCAGCCGTCTTTTGGATGCGGATACCGGGGAAGTACTCATTGATTCAACCAATACAAAAAAGTTGAAATCCAATGAGTTCTCCAAACGTGTATCGATCTTAAAGCAGTCTAACTACATGAATGTCCGTTTGACGATTCGCGAGCTTGTTTCTTTTGGGCGCTTTCCTTATTCAAAAGGCCGTCTGAATGATGAAGATGAAAAAATGGTGGACCAGTCAATCGACTATATGGATTTGAAGGAAATGGAGAATTCATACCTGGATGAACTTTCAGGCGGGCAACGCCAGCGTGCGTTTATCGCGATGGTCATTGCACAGGATACCGATTACATTCTATTGGATGAACCTTTGAATAATTTGGATATGAAACACTCTGTCCAAATCATGAAAATTTTGCGCCGTTTGGTTGATGAGCTCGGCAAAACTGTGGTCATCGTCCTTCACGACATCAACTTCGCTTCTGTCTATTCCGACCGCATCGTGGCATTGAAAAATGGTCGAGTGGTGAAAGATGGGACAACAGAAGAAATTATTCAAAGTGCGGCATTAAAAGAAATCTATGACATGGATATTCCGATTCAGCAGATGAACAATTGCCGGATTTGCGTATACTTCAATTCTTAAAAAAGAGGAGCTCGAAAAGATATGAAAAAATGGTTATTGGTCGCATTCACCCTTATGATGGTGGCTTTCCTTGCAGCTTGTGGATCCACTGAAGAATCGACAGAATCTGATACAGCAACTGCTAAGGCAGAAGAAACAGAAGAGATGACAGTTAAGCATGAACTTGGGGAAACAACTTTTGACAAGAACCCAGAAAAAGTTGTCGTATTTGATTACGGTGTCCTTGATTCAATGGACAAATTAGGCATTGAAGCTGTTGCAGGAGTTCCTCAGGAATCTTTGCCGGCATACCTTGAAAAATTTGAAGACGTTGAGAAATATGAAAACGTCGGTACGTTAAAAGAGGCGGATTTTGAAGCGATTAATGCAATGGAACCGGACTTGATCATCATCTCTGGACGTCAGGCTGATATGTACAATGAGTTCGCTGACATTGCACCGACAATCCACATGGCTGTAGATACTACTAAATACATGGAGTCATTCAAATCAAACATGAACACACTTGGCGAAATCTTCGGTAAAGAAGATCAAGTAACAGAAGAGTTAGCAGCAATTGATGCACAGATCGAAGAAGTAAAAGCGACGGTAAGTGAGTCTGATGAAAAAGCGTTAATTACTCTTGCAAACGAAGGCAAAGTAAGTGCTTACGGCGCAGCTTCACGTTTCGGTATCATCCATGATGTATTCGGCGTAAAACAAGCGGATGAAGGCATCGAAGCTTCAACTCACGGCCAAAGTATTTCATTCGAATACATTCTGGAAACAAACCCAGACATGATGTTCGTAGTTGACCGCAACGCTGCTGTCGGAAACGAAGCAAGTGCTGCTGATTCTCTTGAAAATGAATTGGTACAAAAAACAAATGCTTACAAAAACGATAAAATCATCTACTTGGATCCGGATTTCTGGTACCTGTCAGGTGGCGGACTGCAATCTGTTTCTCAGATGGTAAAAGATATTGAATCTGCATTTGAATAAAGAGTGACTTTAGTCAGCGAGGGCGTTGTGCCCTCGCTGATTTTTTTATTTTATAAGCTTAATCGATTGAAAAAAATGAAATTGGGTATATAATATTTGTATAGGTTTTATATAAGTAATATAGTAATATAGACTGGTATTAAGGGTAAGATACATTATAGAGATGGAAGTGACGAAATGTTTTTAGCGTGGAACGAAATTATAAAGAATAAACTGCGGTTTACATTGATTATTGGCGTATTGATGCTCGTTGCCTATCTGGTATTCTTTTTATCCGGATTGGCAAGTGGGCTGGCTAGCTTGAATAGGGAGGCCGTGGATAAATGGGATGCTGATGCCATCGTCTTGACTGAAGAATCGGATCAGAGTCTGACTCAATCTTCTTTTGGCAGCGATGCAGTCGATACTATTGATGCAGATGAAACAGCAGTTCTTGGGCAATTGAATGCCATCGCGCAGACTGGCGACGAAAAAGCCAATGTCTCTATTTTTGGCATCAACAGTGATGAATTCATTATGCCTGAAATAACTGAAGGGAAGGAATTCACCGGTGCCAATCAGGTGGTAGCCGGTGATGCACTGAAAGATGACGGCTTTAAACTGGGAGATACCATCAGCTTGTCTTCAACTGAGGAAAAGTTGGAAATTGTCGGATTCACAGACGAAGCACGTTTCAATGCGGCTCCTGTTCTTTATACGGACTTGGATACGTTCGAACAAGTAAAGTTTGGTGAAGCGGCGGGAAGTGAAAGTCAAATCAGCGGAGTTGCTGTACGGACTGATGATATTTCAGGGGTTACAAATGAAGAGGACCTCGCGGTGATTGAGACAGAGACATTCATTGAAAGTCTCCCTGGATATACAGCGCAAAGCCTTACGCTGAACTTTATGATCTACTTCCTGTTTGCTATCTCCTCAGTAATTGTGGCGATTTTCCTTTACGTGTTGACGGTGCAAAAAATCAGTATGTTTGGGGTCATGAAAGCACAGGGAATTCCAAGCGGTTACTTGGCTCGTTCGGTTATTGCGCAGACAGCTATCCTCGCAGCGGTCGGTGTAGTGGTTGGCCTTGGATTGACGCTTTTGACAGGCGCCTTTCTTCCGAGTGCAGTTCCTGTAGCGTTTGATATTCCAACAATGCTGATATACGGATTGGTACTGATTGTGGTAGCCATTCTAGGTGCAGTGTTCTCGGTGTTAACCATTGTGAAAATTGATCCATTAAAAGCGATTGGAGGTTAAATCATGGCAGTATTAGAATTGAATCGAGTAAAAAAGTCATTTGGAACAGGGCATAAAAAAGTAGATGCATTAAAAGAAACGAACTTTCATGCAGAGCGGGGAGAATTGATTGCCGTTATTGGGCCTTCAGGTTCCGGAAAAAGTACATTTTTGACGATTGCAGGAGGGCTCTTATCTCCGACGGATGGGGATATACTGATCAACGATACAAACATCGCGACATTAAATGAAAAACAATTGTCGAAAATCCGGTTAAAGGAAATCGGCTTTATCCTTCAAGCCTCCAATTTGGTGCCTTTTCTGACAGTGGAAAAGCAATTGAAGCTTTTGGATAAAGTCAAAAAGGACAATCTGAACAAAGAACAGTTGGAACAGCTATACAAAGATCTGGGTATTGGGGACCTCCGTGCCAAATATCCATCAGACCTTTCCGGGGGAGAGCGCCAACGGGTGGCAATCGCCAAAGCGCTATATAGCAATCCCTCCATCATATTGGCGGATGAGCCGACAGCCTCTCTTGACTCTGACCGTGCTTATGAAGTAATGGAATTATTGAAAGAAGAAACGAAAAATAAAAAGACCACGACGATTGTAGTGACGCATGATATCCGTCTGATCGAGTATTGCGACAAGGTCTATAAAATGGTCGATGGCGTGCTGGAACTGCAGCAGCCGTGACAGTCGAGTTCGTTTGCCGATATGGCAGACGGGCTTTTCTTATGGCTTATGGTAAACTATGGGTAATGATGAAAGAGGTGAATGCGATGAAGCGTCTATTTTATCCGCTGGCAGTAACCGCCTTACTCGGTTTTTTTGCTATTCTTGTAAATTACTCGAATGAATCCGTAATTCGAATCGATCAATCAGCGGCGGAGCTGCTGGGCGGCAGAGTGTTGCTCGATGGCATGTCCTTTATCGGTGACCCATGGATGATCATTACTGTCAGCCTGTTGCTGCTTGTCTATCTTTGGGTATTCCGGAAAAATTACAGGGGAATGTTGTTTGTCTTTTTTTCTGTAGGTCTCGGAAACGTCTTGAATCAATTGATGAAAGAATGGTTTGAACGCCCGCGCCCGGAGTCGCCGCATGATCTGGAGTCTTTTAGTTTTCCATCTAATCATGCGATGGTTGGGCTGCTCTATCTTTTTACAGTAGCGTACTTTCTCTCGGAGGCAAGTGCTTCCAGAAAATCGAAGGTGATTATCTGGGCAGTGGCTGTTGCATTGGCTGTAACTGTTGCGTTGTCGCGTGTGGCGGGGGGAGAACATTATTTCTCTGATGTAGCTGCAGGTTCACTACTAGGTTACGCGTGGTTTGTTGGAGTTGCGGTCTGGTATGAAATACGAGAACGACAGTTTCGCAACAAGGCAAAGACGCAAAAAGAAGAGGAATTCCTGGATTGAGCAGGAATTCCTCTTCTTTTGTTTGGATCAAGAAATTGATTTGCGTGGAACCGGTGCATCTCCGAGTTGATTCAGACGATGAGCGAATGAATCATTGCTTGCTGTCGGTGAACCTTGCAGCACGTCCTGCATCGAATAAGCTTGTGAGCCGTGCTCTGAAAAATCGAGTCCAACTTCTTCTTCTTCGGCAGTGACTCTGAGCGGCACAATGGTGCCGATTGCAAACAGTACAAGAGTGGTTGAAATTGAAGCCCATACAATTACAGCAAGCACGCCGACTGCCTGGATGCCGAGAATTTCAGCTCCGCCTCCGTAAAGCAGACCGCCGGTAGTATCAAATAAGCCGATTGCAAGCGTCCCCCAGATACCTGCAATACCGTGAACGGAAATAGCTCCGACCGGATCATCGACACGAATTTTGGAATCAAGCAAGCGAATCGCTTCGGTCATGACGACCCCGGCTATCAACCCGATAGCAAGAGCGCCGACGAGAGAAACGTTTGCTGCGCCTGCGGTGATGCCGACAAGGCCGGCAAGTGCGCCGTTCATTGTCAAGGAAGCATCGATACGGCCATAACGCAATCGTGTATATCCAGCTGTAGCGATAACTCCGGCAGAAGCTGCCAATAAGGTATTGGCAATTACTGGAGGTACTAGAGCGGGGTCGGCTGCCAAGGTGCTGCCTCCGTTAAATCCGAACCAGCCAAGCCAAAGGATGAAAACTCCCAATGCGCCGAGCGGCAAACTGTGGCCAGGAATCGTATTGATAGCCTTGCCGCTGTATTTGCCGATGCGTGGACCGATTTTCCAGGCGGCGATAAATGCGGCTACGGCTCCTGTCAGGTGGACTACTGTGGATCCGGCGAAATCGATAAAGCCGATCTGTGACAGCCAGCCGCCTCCCCACACCCAATGGCCGACAATCGGGTAAATGACAGCGGTCATGGCGATGGTCAACAAGATGTATGCAGATAAATTCATTCGTTCTGCTACAGCTCCGGAAATGATTGTTGCACAAGTGGCGGCGAAAACAGCTTGGAAGACAAAGAATCCGATATCTTCGACGCCTGATAAGGCGAATCCTTGTGTGCCGATTAATCCTAAAGACGAGGGACCGAACATAAGAGCATATCCGACGATAAAATAAAGAATGGACCCAAGTGAGACAGTAATCATATTTTTCATAAGAATGTTCAATGTGTTTTTAGATCGTGTAAACCCTGATTCCACCATGGCAAATCCTGCATGCATGAAAAATACCAACATAGCCCCGAGCATCACCCATAACATATCTACTGAACTTTGAACTGCTTCCATCCAATCTCCTCCTTATCCAATTGCGACTATGCCGCGTTCTTTTGTTCTGATGCGTATAGCTTCTTCGACTGGGAGTATGAAAATCTTGCCATCCCCGACTTGTCCGGTTGAAGCATATTCCAACAGCGCCTGAATAATATCCTCGACTTTGTCATCGTCCACTACCATTTCCAATTTCAATTTTGGGGAAAATTCCATGGTGTAGGCGTTGCCTCGGAATAACCCGACACGGCCTTCTTGCTTTCCGATTCCGGCGATTTCCGTTACACTCAAACCGTCTATTCCTTCAAGTGCCAAAGCCTGGCGAACGTCTGCAAAAACAGATGGCCGAATGATTGTCTCGATCTTTTTCATGTCTTCTCCTCCTTGATGTTAGGTTTGTTAACATCATAATTTATATTTTCTGAAAACGCAAGAGTTTTTTTATTTAAATGTTAGATAACCTTACATTAAAAACAGAGGTGAAAAGGAATGTATAGAATATCTGAAGAAATAGCTGCTTTGGGAAAACGAAGAATTGAAGGATACCCGGTAGAAGGCTTCGTTTGGGGAAGCGGACCTACAAATCCTGCTCTTATGCTTGTAGGCGAGGCGCCAGGAGAAAATGAATTGGAAACAGGCATCCCGTTTACCGGCAGAGCGGGAAAAGAGTTGATGGCTTCACTGCAAAGTGTTGGCTTGTCGAGGGAAGACGTCTACATAACAAGCGCGGTCCGCAGCCGGCCATATAAATGGGGGACAAAAAAGAAGCGCAATGGAGAAATAATCGAAAGAAAATACAACCGTGCTCCGACGAAAAAGGAAATTATCGCGCATGCGCCCATATTAGATGCGGAAATTCGGGATGTCCGCCCACCGCTGATTGTGACCCTGGGAAATATTGGGCTGCAGCGCCTGATCGGACCGCAAGCGAAAGTAACGGAACTGCACGGCGTCCTCATGGAGACGCCAGTTTTACGGTGGAATGAGGAAGAAGGCTGCTTTAAAGAAACTGCTGAAGTTTATCATATTTTCCCCACATTCCATCCTGCCAGTGTCTTTTATAATCCGTCTGTCAGAGCACTTAAAGATGATGATTGGCGGAGATTAAAGGATCTTCTTGGAGATATAAGATAAATGAATAATGGGAAATCTTTCTTAGTTAAAAAATGTTGCACAAAGGAAACTTTTGCCGTACAATAACGTTATTCACTTGAATTGGAAAGAAGGCATGTCTATGGATAGTGCAGTCTTATTTGCATTAGGATTGACTCTTTTTGCTGGACTCGCCACAGGGATTGGCAGTTTAATCGCATTTTTTGCATCCCGTACAAATACGAAGTTTTTATCAATTTCTCTTGGTTTTTCAGCCGGAGTCATGATTTACGTTTCTATGATTGAAATTTTCTTCAAAGCAAAAGATTCTTTGACGGGTGCCCACGGTGAGACGATGGGTTATTGGTTGACGCTTGCAGGGTTTTTTGGCGGAATGATCTTTATGGCAGGGCTGGATCGCATCCTTCCTCAATTGGGGAATCCGCATGAAGTTAAAACCGTGGAGGATATGGATGACGGGCCGACCAATGACGAATACGCCAGATTGCGTAAAATGGGTATTTTTACAGCGTTGGCTATCGGAATCCACAACTTCCCTGAAGGAATCGCCACATTTATGTCAGCTATACAAGATCCGGCTCTTGGGGTGGCAATTGCCATTGCGGTAGCTATCCACAACATTCCAGAAGGAATTGCAGTTTCGGTGCCGATTTATTATGCGACTGGAAGCCGGAAAAAAGCATTTCAGTACAGTTTTCTTTCAGGTATTTCAGAGCCGGTAGGAGCGATTGCGGCCTGGTTGTTCTTGATGCCGTTTCTTAGTGACACGTTATTCGGGATAATATTTGCCGGTGTGGCGGGCATCATGGTCTTTATTTCGCTGGATGAATTATTGCCAGCCGCTAAACGATACGACGAAGCACATCTGTCCATTTATGGATTGGTAGCGGGAATGGCAGTTATGGCTGTCAGCCTGGTACTCATCGTTTAAAGGAAACTTTTTGCCTCCTGTTCTCGTAGTAAAGAGAAAAGGAGGCTTTTTCTATGGATATCAAACATATTGAAGAAACTTTTTCAGAGGTGTCGAAAACACTGGGATGGGCAGTGGATAAACGGATTGCCTTAGCCGTAACGAATATATACTTATCACGTGGCAAGGCCTTCGATGCCGAAGTTCATGAAGCTGTTGTTGGAGTGATCAAAAAGAATGAAGGGTGGACGTCGCCGTTGCGCTCTCATCTGCTACATGTAGCCGCAGCTTTCATGGCGGCGAAAGAAGAAGACGTGGAAAGTTCGCTGAAGTTGATCAACCGAAATCAGCAAGAGTTGAATAACGCGGGTTTCTGGAAAACATCCTATACGTATTTGGCGGCCTTGCTGATGAAGAAACCGGAAGAAGCGGACCGGGCAAGAAAATTATACGGAGAGATGAAAAAACATCATAAATTCCTGACCTCCAATGAAGATATTCCTTATGCCGTTTTATTGGGGAGCAGGGAAGGGTCGCTTGAAGAGAGAGCTGAAACGATGAATGTATACTACCGTGATTTGCGTGAGCAGGGCTTCAGTATGGGGAATGACCTTCAGTGGCTATCCCAGATCATGACGTTCGATTCGCCCGTTTATGATCCGGAAATGGTCGGCAGGGTTTTGGCGATCCACCAATTTTTTAAAGAAGAGAAAATCAAAATTCGTGCGGCGCAGTATCCCGTTCTCGGTTTTTTGGCGGTCATGCGAGCAGATGGGGAAACGCTCCGGGGGATTGTAGAAAATACTCGTGAATTAGAGGGAAATAAAATTTTCCGCTGGTATAAAGATGTGGCGTTTTCAACTGCTGTGCAGCAGGCGCTGAATGATACAATTGACGCACAGGAAATTTCGGCAATGACCTTCTCTACGTCACTGGAAACCTTGATGCAGGCCCAACAGGCTGCCATGATGGTCAGCATTAATGCGGCAGTCATCTCTTCGACCAATAGTTCCTCGGGTTCGTGATCATAGGGAAATGTTCGAACCGTAGTGGCTTTGTGCAAAGGGCAGCTGACAGAGGTGGTTCGGCAAGAAGCGCTTGGAAGAATATTATTTTGCTTAAATGAACTTACATTGAATTAATTGAAAAAACAGACTTTTAGATAGAGGGTTGTCACTGATTCTCCTACGGCGTATAGTGGTGTAAAGACAGTAGTTTACACGTGTCATGACAAGGAGAATGAAGATGTCAGTTTTAGTTGGGCAAAAACCAAGTACAATTTCAAGAAACAAATTATTGTGGGTCGCAGGACTGGGTTGGCTTTTTGATGCTATGGATGTTGGAATCCTTTCCTTTGTTATTGCGGCGTTGCATGAAGACTGGGGTTTGACTTCGAGTCAGATGGGCTGGATCGGCAGCGTCAACTCCATCGGGATGGCAGTAGGTGCTTTTGTTTTCGGGATTTACGCAGACCGGGTGGGCAGGAAGAAGATATTCATTATCACCTTGCTGTTGTTTTCTATAGCTAGCGGACTTTCTGCCTTTACGACCACATTAGCGGCGTTTATGATTTTGCGGTTTTTTGTCGGGATGGGGTTGGGCGGAGAATTGCCGGTGGCATCCACTCTGGTTTCCGAAAGTGTACCAGCGAGAGAGCGCGGACGCGTAGTGGTCTTGCTCGAGAGTTTTTGGGCAGCAGGCTGGCTGGTTGCAGCAATTATTTCGTACTTCATCATTCCGTCGTTCGGCTGGCGGATTGCGCTGTTGCTGACGGCATTGCCGGCGCTCTATGCGCTTTATTTGCGTATCAACTTGCCGGATTCACCGCAGTTTTCTGCTAAAAAGAACGTTTTGCGATCCGTTTCTACTAATATCAAAGATGTCTGGTCCAAAAAATACAGACGGCCTACTTTGATGTTGTGGATTGTCTGGTTCACAGTCGTCTTTTCGTATTATGGAATGTTCCTATGGCTTCCGAGCGTGATGGTACTCAAAGGATTTACGCTGATCCAAAGCTTTCAGTATGTATTGATCATGACACTGGCGCAGTTGCCTGGCTATTTCTCAGCGGCCTGGCTGATCGAACGCATGGGCCGGAAGTTTGTGCTGGTCAGTTACCTGATCGGAACAGCTGCAAGCGCTCTGGCGTTCGGCAATGCGGATACAATTGCTTTACTGATTGTGGCTGGAGCATTTTTGTCTTTCTTCAACCTGGGTGCCTGGGGCGCGCTGTATGCCTATTCGCCGGAGCAATACCCAACGATTATCCGCGGGACCGGAACGGGGATGGCTGCATCTTTCGGGCGTATAGGAGGTGTTCTTGGACCACTTCTAGTAGGCTCGATGCTGACAGCCGGTATTGGCGTGAATGTGATTTTTGCGATTTTCTGTGTGTCTATTTTGATTGGAGCACTGGCGGTTGCGTTTCTTGGAACCGAAACAAAGCAATTGGAATTGGAATAAAAAAGTGATAGGCGGCGCTCTCGATTTAGTTTCGGGAGCACTGCTTTTTTTTTCGGCCAAAGGAACTACTGCCTTAAGGAAAATGAAGACTTCTTTGGCAAAGAAAAAATGGATGTCAGCAGGAATTTACCAGAATATAGCTAATACCATTAAGAAGAGGAATTACGACAGAATGGACGTGGGAAAATGGAATTGATTATCTATTCGGATTCAGCTGCTTTTTCAGAAAGGGTTGCTCCCTTGTTATATCGGGACGAAGACATCCATAGTTTGTTTTTAGGGATACTCGGGCAAATCGAAGCCGAGCGGTATGAAGATTATTTTTTAGCCATTGGAGAAGAGCAGGGAGAGATTGTGGCAGCCTGCTTGATGACTCCCCCGCATGCTTTGCAGTTGGTGATCTTTCAGCCGCTGCCTGACATTGAACGAGAAGTTGCCGATCACCTGCAGAATCTGGGCGTGGAAGTCAGCGGGATTGTAGGTGAACAGGAAACGAGCCGTCTTTTTGCTGAAGCCTGGACCTCTAAAAATGATGAGCAAATAAAGGTGCTGATGAACCAGGGGTTGTATCGCATCGACGCGGTCAATAAAGGGTTGCGGAAAAGTGAAGGAACATGGAGGATAGCGAGTAAAGAGTATGCGGAACTCCTGGAGGGATGGTACCGCTTATTTGAAGAGGAAACGGGGATCGGCATTTCCACTCAAGCTGAAGCTGCACATAAGATTGATGACTTTCTGGAAAGAAAGGAAGTTTATATATGGGAAGTGGATGGGGTGCCTGTTTCCTGTATGAAGAAATCGCGGCCTTCCAAAAATGGCATCACTGTCTCTTTTGTATTTACCCCAATGCAATATCGGGGCAAGGGCTATGCCCGGACGCTGGTAGCCGAAGTCACCGATGAATTGCTGATGGAATATGATTTTGTAATTCTGTACACCGACCTCACCAATACAACAGCCAATAAAATCTATAGGGAAATCGGCTACGAACAAATCGCCAATCCGGTCCATCTTGTTTTTGAAGAGCAATAAATTTATGCCGACCGCTAAAGGAATAAAATAAAGGTGAAGAGGGTATAAAAAACCTAGGCTGAAAGAAACAGAAGGGAGCGGAGGCTATGATACGATTTGAAAACGTCACTAAGCGTTTTCCGGATGGAACGGAAGCCTTGAAAGACATTTCACTCGTTCTTCCCACTCATGAGTTGACTGCCATCATCGGTCCCAGTGGATGCGGCAAAACTACGCTGATGAAAATGATCAATAAGCTGGAAAAACCGACTGGCGGCACTATTTATATTGATGAAAATCCAATTAACGGAATGGATGAAGTTCAGCTGCGGCGATCGATCGGTTATGTTATTCAACGAATCGGCTTGTTTCCCCATATGACGATTTCTGATAACGTATCTCTTGTGCCGAAATTGCTGGAATGGCCTAAAGGCAAAAAAGAAGCGCGGGTTCGGGAATTGCTGCAATTAGTCGGTCTTGATCCGGAAACTTACATGGACCGCTTTCCGCTCGAATTGAGCGGTGGGCAGCAACAGCGTGTAGGTGTAATCCGTGCACTTGCGGGAGACCCCAATATTGTCCTGATGGATGAACCGTTTTCAGCGCTTGATCCCATCAGCCGGGAACAATTGCAGGACGAACTCAGAAATCTTCAACAGACCATCAATAAGACCATTGTGTTTGTTACCCATGACATGGACGAAGCGTTGAAAATTGCCGATTCCATCATCGTTATGCGTGATGGCCAAGTGGAACAGATAGGGACGCCTCAGCAATTGGTGGACGATCCGGCCAACGAATTTGTCCGTAACTTTATTGGTGTAGAACGTATCAATCAAAAGCGGGCATTCGGTGAAAAACGACTTTTTGAGTTTTTGGACTTATTTACTGCAGAATGGAGTGGCGGTGCCGAGAAGATTTCTGCGGATGCCACCATTGAAAAAGCATTTCTTCAATTGGACGACAGCCGCCATAATTACCTGGCGATTGTTGAAGGCGAGCAAATTATTGCGTATGCCACCGATCGTGATCTGTTGAAAGCGGCTTTGTTTAAAGAACAGGGGGTATCGGTATGAAGAGTTTTTTGGATACTCTCGTCAGCCGCCAAGATATGATCATCAGCGCTTTTCTGGAACATATCTATCTTTCGTTTGTAGCGGTGGCAATCGGTATCGCAATTGCCTTGCCGCTGGGAATCATTATTACGCGCTACCGCCGCTATGCTGAACCGATCATTGGGGTAACTGCCGTTTTCCAGACTATTCCAAGCCTTGCTTTGTTCGGTTTTTTAGTGCCAATTTTAGGGATCGGCTCACCTACCGCTTTAATTGCGCTGATCATCTACGCTTTGCTGCCGATTCTGCGCAATACGTATGCGGGAATTGTGGGAGTGGACGGCTCTACTATTGAAGCGGGGCGGGGAATGGGTATGACGCGGACACAGATCTTGCGGCAGATTGAATTGCCTCTTGCTTTGCCGTTCATCATGGCTGGAATCCGGACTGCGACTGTACTCACTGTCGGAATAGCGACACTTGCTACTTTCGTTGGAGCGGGAGGTCTGGGAGATATCATCTACCGCGGCCTGCAATCGTATAATAATTCCCTGGTCTTGGCGGGTGCCCTGCCGGTTGCGTTGCTGGCCATTGGATTTGATCAGATTTTGAAATGGATTGAAAAAAGAGCAACACCAAAAGGCTTAAAGACATAGGAGGAAATTGAGGATGAAAAAAGCGGCATTAGGTATTTTATTGGCTGGAACAACTGTCATCATTGCGGGTTGCGGTCCGGGTGGAGGGACATCGGATCCTCTAGTGATCGGCGGAAAGCCGTGGACAGAGCAATACATTTTGCCTCATATCCTTGGGCAGTACATTGAAGCGAATTCCGAGTACACAGTGGAATATGAAGACGGGCTTGGTGAAGTGGCGATTTTAACGCCTGCATTGGAGCAGGGAGACATCGACATGTACGTAGAGTATACAGGCACCGGCATGAAGGACGTCCTGAAGGAAGAATCGGTGCCTGGACAATCTTCGGAAGAAGTGTTGGAAATCGTCAGAAAAGGATATGAAGAAACGCTGGACGCGACTTGGCTGGAGCCACTTGGATTTGAAAATGGTTATACATTAGCATTCTCAAAAGACAAAGGCTACGATGCTGAAACTTACTCGGATCTGGCTGAGATTTCGAAATCGGAAAATATGCGTTTCGGAGCACCGCATCCTTTCTACGAACGCCAGGGAGACGGCTTTGATGACTTAGTGGCAACTTATCCTTTCGAATTTTCAGCAACGGAAAGCTTTGATCCCGCGATTATGTACGAGGCCGTCAATAGTGGGGAAGTAGATGTCATTCCTGCCTTTACGACAGATAGCCGCATCGGACTCTTCGATCTCGAAACGACCGAAGACGATCAGTCGTTTTTCCCGAAATACGATGCAGTTCCTGTTGTGAGAATGGAGACGCTTGAGGAATATCCTGAACTTGAAGAGGTCCTAAGCGGACTGGCTGGACAAATCAGTGAAGAAGAAATGCTGGCTATGAACGCGCGTGTGGATGTGGATCAAGACCAAGCCAGTGATGTAGCGCGTGAGTTTCTGATTGAAAAAGGATTAATAGAAGAATAAGAACCAACAGGCGCGTGTGAAAAGCGGAATCATTAGCTTATCACCTTCGCCTTTTTCTATTTTATGGGAGCAGGAGTCAGGATTTTATAGTATTTAATTCCGTTTTCTTGTACAATTATTTTAACTTAAAATAGAGTGTAAATTCTGAAAACTAAGGAGGGGGAAAATGAGAAGTGGTCTGATCATTTGTATAACAGCGATAAGTGCAGCTCTTCTTACAGCGTGTGGAGGGCAGGCGGAAAATTCGGATCCCATCGTCATTGGAGGCAAACCGTGGACTGAACAGTATATTCTGCCGCAGATTTTGGGCCAATACATTGAAGCCAACTCGGAGTATTCGGTAAGTTACGAAGAAGGGTTGGGGGAAGTGTCGATTTTGACGCCGGCGATTGAAGACGGAGATATTGACATGTACGTTGAGTATACGGGGACTGGACTAAAAGATGTTTTAAAAGAAGAGTCCGTGATTGGGGAATCTTCAGAAGAAGTGCTGGCGCGTGTGCGGTCTGGCTACGAGGAAACTTTAGGGGTGACTTGGCTGGAACCGTTGGGCTTTGAAAACAGTTATACAGTGGCTTTTTCTAAAGACAGCGGCTTTGCGGCACAGACACTTTCGGAACTGGCGGAAATAACCCGATTGCAACCTGTAAGCTTTGGTGGGCCCCATTCCTTTTATGAGCGTGAAGGAGATGGCTATGAAGATTTAGTATCCACATACAAAATGGAGTTTTCTGGAACTGAAAGTTTTGATCCTTCTATTATGTACGAAGCGGTTGCCGAAGGGAGTGTGGACGTCATCCCTGCCTTCACGACAGACAGCCGAATCGAATTATTCGATTTGCAGACCACCGAAGATGATTTAGGATTTTTTCCAAAATACGATGCTGTACCGATTGTCCGGCAAGAAACCTTAGAAGAGTATCCTGAGCTTGAAGATTTGGTGAATGAACTTGCCGGTCAAATCAGTGAAGAAGATATGCTGCTCATGAATGCAAAGGTTGACCAAGACCAGGCGATCGCAAGCGATGTAGCGCGTGAATTTCTGATTGAAAAAGGATTGATAGACGAATGAGGGAGATTCTGCAGCTTCGGCTGCAGAATCTTTTTATTTGAAATACGCATCTTTTTGTTTTAGTTCAGCCTCTGCCTGATAGTGACAGTCACGGGGATTACTTCTTTATTTCTTCTAGCATTTGGGAATAGGTTCTTGTACAATGAATTTAATGAGTGAATAGTCATTCAATTCAGCTAAATGAAAGCGATTCCAATAAAATGGTGGGGTGAGACATGTGAGAGAAGTTGTGATTATAGAAGGGGTACGTTCTCCGGTGGGAAGAAGAAAAGGTGGATTTGCCAATACACGTCCGGATGAACTGGCAGCAATTGTGCTGGATGAACTGGTGACGCGTGCAGGAGTAGATAAAAAAGACATAGAAGATATTATTTTAGGGTGTGTATCGCAGGCTGGTGAACAGGGAGGGAACATCGCCCGTACGGCAGCGTTGATCGCTGGGTTTCCGGATTACGTGCCAGGCGTCACCATTGACCGCCAATGCGGATCGAGCCAGCAGGCTGTCCATTTCGGGGCACAGGCGATTTTAGCAGGAGACATGGACATTGTCATCGCAGGCGGTGTAGAAAGCATGACGCGCGTTCCGATGTTCTCCAATATGCAAGGCGCCAAGCTGAGTGAAAAACTGACCGATCAATACGAAATCATTAATCAAGGTTTGTCGGCGGAACGGATTGCTGAAAAATGGGGATTTACACGCGAACAGCTGGATGACTTTGCAGTGCAGAGCCATGAAAGGGCACAGCAAGCCATTCAGGCGGGACATTTCGAACGTGAAATTGTGTCGATTGAGACGCAAGGGCGAGAAGGTGAAACGCAAACAGTGGCGGTGGATGAAGGGCCGCGTCCAGGCACAACGCAGGAAGTATTGGCCGGATTAAAAACGGCCTTTGATGAAAATGGAGTAATTACAGCAGGCAATGCCAGCCAAATGAGTGACGGCGCTTCAGCCGTTTTATTGATGTCAGCTGAGAAAGCAAAAGAATTGGGCTTGAAGCCGAAAGCGCGGATTCTCGCGCGTGTAGTGGTGGGTTCTGACCCGACATTAATGCTGACAGGGCCGATAGCTGCGACAAAGAAAGTCCTTGAAAAAGCAGGGTTGGAAATCGGCGATATGGACCGCTATGAAGTCAATGAAGCATTTGCGCCGGTGCCGCTTGCTTGGCTGCACGATATCGGAGGAGATCCTGAAAAGTTGAATGTCAACGGCGGAGCAATTGCGCTTGGCCATCCACTAGGCGCGACAGGCACCAAACTATTGGTATCGCTGCTGCATGAGTTGGAACGGGCAGAAGGGCGCTACGGCTTGCTGGCTATTTGTGAAGGAATGGGCATGGCCAATGCGACGATTATTGAAAAACTATAAATCAATTGAATGTTGAGGGGGAAGACAATGGAATTTTCACAGGTGAAGGCAGTGGTGACAGGCGGAGCTTCCGGGCTTGGAGAAGCGACGGTGCGCCGCATTGCAGAAAGTGGCGGCAAAGCAGCTATATTTGATTTGAACGCAGAACGTGCACATAAGTTGATTGAAGAATTGGGCGAAGAATCGGTTGTTTACATGGAGACGGATGTGACAGATGGCGGACAGGTTGAAAGCAACATCAATGCAGCGGTTGAGCAATTCGGGGCGATCAATTTGATTGTCAACTGTGCAGGGATAGGAACTCCTGGAAAAGTGTTATCCAAAGGAACGCCGATCGCGCTGGATCAATTTGAAAAAGTCATCAAAGTGAATTTGATCGGCAGTTTTAATGTAATCCGAGTGGCTGCGGCAGCCATGCAGAAGAACGAACCGAACGAGGAAGGCGAGCGCGGAGTCATCATTTCAACCGCCTCCGTTGCAGCCTATGAAGGGCAGATTGGCCAAGCGGCCTATAGCGCTTCAAAGGGTGGGGTCGTATCGATGACGTTGCCGATAGCGAGAGAACTGGCGAGAGACGGCATCCGTGTCATGGCGATTGCGCCTGGGCTGATGGAGACGCCGATGGTGGAAGGGCTGCCGGATGCAGCCATTGCTTCCTTGTCTGGAGCAGTGCCATTTCCGGCACGCCTCGGAAAACCTGCTGAATATGCACAATTGGTCGAAAGCATTACAGAAAATCCGATGCTGAATGGCGAAACGATCCGGCTTGACGGAGCAATCCGCATGCAACCGAAATAAGGGGGACGAAAAAATGGGGAAATACCGTTTTGAAGAAGAAGAGCACGTCATGTTCCGCAAGTCGTTGCGGAAGTTTTTGGAGAAAGAAGCAATCCCAAAGTATGAACAGTGGGAAAAAGATCGCCTCATTCCAAAGTCATTTTGGAAAAAGCTTGGAGAAATGGGCTTTTTAAGTCCTCAAGTAGAAGAGCAATACGGCGGGCTTGGCCTGGATTTTCGTTATGCGGTCGTAATTGGAGAAGAAATGGAGCGGGTGGGCGCCAGTTTGACAGGTGTTGGGCTCCATAATGACATTACGGTTCCTTACATTGAAGCCTATGGAAACGAAGAACAGAAACAGCGCTGGCTGCCAGGCTGTGTTTCTGGCGATCACATTACAGCGATTGCCATGACAGAGCCGGGAGCTGGATCTGACCTGGCTAATATATCAACCACTGCCGTTCGGGATGGCGACAATTACATAGTCAATGGCCAGAAGACCTTCATCACCAACGGCATCAATTCGACGTTGGTTTTAGTGGTGGTGAAAACCGATCCAAAAGCAGAACCGAAGCATCGCGGAATTTCGTTGCTGATGGTGGAAGAAGGAACGCCAGGCTTTACAAAAGGGCGCAAGCTCGACAAGGTCGGCCTCCATGCACAGGATACATCCGAGCTGTACTTTGAAGACTGCATAGTTCCTGCAGCAAATTTGATCGGCGAAGAAAACAAAGGCTTTACTTACCTGATGGAAAAACTGCAGCAAGAACGCCTGGTGGTTGCCATGGCAGCTCAAGTGGCTTCAGAAGATATGCTGGAAATGACCTTGGATTACGTGAAATCAAGAAAAGCCTTTGGCAAACCGATCGGCTCGTTCCAGAATTCCCAATTCAAGTTGGTGGAAATGGCGACGGAAATCGAATTGGGCCATTCGTTTTTGGAGTCGCTCATTGAAGACCATATGGCTGGCAAAGACATCGTCTCCAAAGTATCGATGGCGAAATTTTGGCTGACCGATACGGCGAAAAGGATTTCCGGAGAATGCATGCAATTGCATGGGGGATATGGATATATGGAAGAATACAAAATTGCCCGGCGCTACCGTGACATTCCGGTAGCCGCGATTTATGCGGGTTCCAATGAAATCATGAAAACCATCATCGCCAAACGGATGGGGCTCTAAATGAAGGATGCGTTGAAAGGCGTTCGCGTACTGGATGTCACTTATTATGTTCCGGGACCGTATGCCAGCATGCGGCTCGCTGAATTGGGAGCGGAAGTCATCAAAGTGGAGCCGCCTGCCGGTGACCCTGCTCGCTATATGAGCGGCGGCCATGTCCATCGGGCCAATAACCGGGGGAAGAAAATTGTCCATATCGACTTGAAATCACCTGAAGGGCGTTTAGAGATGTTGGATTTGGTGAAAAGTGCGGACGCGCTCATTGAAACATTCCGGCCGGGCGTCATGAAAAAATTAGGCTTGGATTATGACAGTTTGAAAGCGGTTAAACCGGATTTGGTTTATTGCTCTTTATCGGGGTACGGGCAAACCGGTGAAATGGCAAGCCTTGGCAGCCATGATCTGAACTATATGGCTTTATCCGGTGCCTTGGATCAATTGGCGGATGCTTCCGGAAAACCGGTCCATCCGACCAATACTTTTGCTGATTTTACTGGAGGCCTATTGGCGTCTGAACAGCTGATTGCGGCATTGTTGAAGAAATTCAGGACCGGCGAGGGACAGTATTTGGATATCGCCCTTGTGGAAGTAATGGCGGAATTTCTTGGCAACCATGATGTCTACCATGAAGCGGGCATTTCAGAAAAAGGAGTACCTGAAATCGGCGGCGCACGTGTCAGCTATGCTATTTATGAAACAAAGGATAGCCGTTATATGACGTTAGGCGCGCTGGAAGACAAATTCTGGCGGGCGTTCTGTGAGTTTGCCCAACGGCCAGAATGGCTTGAGTGGGCAGAGAAACCACTGGATAGCCCCGAACACCGAGAAATAACGGAGTTTTTCAAATCGAAAGACTGGCTGGAATGGTACCAAATATCCTTGCAGGTGGATGCCTGCCTGGCGCCTGTATTAAAAGCGCATGAACGGCATGAGCACCCGTTTTTCATCGAAAAAAATAGAGCGAAAAAGGAGTCGGATGTGACATGATGGATTCGCCATTATTATTATCAGCTTTCGTAAAAAGAGCAGAGCGTTACTTTCCGGAAAAACTGATCATTTCACGGACTGGAGAAAACAAGGTCCATCGCATTCCTTATAAGGAGTTTGCTGTGCGGACTCGAAAATTGGCTGCTGCTCTAACGAAAATGGGGATGGAGCGGGGCACGAAAGTTGGAAGTTTTGCCTGGAACCATCATCGTCACTTGGAATTGTATTTTGGCGTGCCGGGTGCCGGCGCGATTCTGCACATGATCAATATTCGCTTGTCTCCGGAACACATCGCCTATGTCATCAACCATGCGGAAGATGAAATTCTGCTGGTTGACCATGATTTATTCCCATTGATTGAAAAATTGGCGCCGATGTTGAAAACAGTTAAACATTTTGTCGTCATGAAAGATGGCAACGATTTGCCGGAAACGGCACTTGAAAACGTCTATTCCTATGAAGAGTTGTTGGCTGCTGAAGACGGCAGCTTTGAATTCCCGGAAGATCTGGATGAAAATACACCCGCTGGCATGTGCTACACGTCGGCAACGACCGGCAATCCAAAAGGCGTGGTCTATACGCATAGAGGATTGGTGCTCCACAGCTATGCGTTGGGTATGAATGATGCTATGGGCTTGTCAGAACGTGACATTGCCTTATCGATTGTGCCGATGTTCCATGCCAATGCATGGGGCTTGCCGTTTGCTTGTGTTTTGTTCGGGACGACGCAAGTATTGCCGGGGCCTGGATTTGCTCCAGGGATGCTGCTGGATTTGATTGAATCGGAGAAAGTGACGTTGACTGCCGGCGTTCCGACGATCTGGATGGGTGTTTTGAAGGAATTGGAAGCCAATCCGCGAAATATTGATACGCTGCGGATGATCATCTGTGGGGGATCCGCTTCACCAAAAGGGTTGATCCGGGCGTTTGAAGAGAAATACCATGTGCCTTTCGTAACAGGATACGGCATGACGGAAACATCGCCGCTTGTCAGTCTGGCCGTCACAACTTCAGCTATGGCTGATCTGACGATGGACGAGCGCATCGAGCGCCGCTCCATGGCCGGCTTGCCGATGCCGGGACTGGAAGTGCGGATCGTCAACGAAAACGGCGAGGCTCCATGGGATGGTGAAACGATGGGTGAGCTGAATGTCAAAGGCGCATGGATCGCTGATGAATACTATAAAGACGAACGGACCACAGATGCGTTCAAGGATGGTTGGCTTTATACGGGTGACATTGCTGTGATCGAGCCGGATGGCTACATCAAGCTGACAGACCGCACGAAAGACCTGATTAAGAGTGGCGGAGAATGGATCTCCTCTGTCGATTTGGAAAATTCCTTGATGACCCATGATGCAGTCTTTGAAGCAGCTGTGGTCGCCGTTCCTCATGAGAAATGGATGGAACGCCCACTTGCTTGTGTGGTGCTGAAAGAAGGCTACGCGGAAGACGAGGCGACGAAATCGGAATTGCTGGCCTATCTGGAGAGCCAATTCGCCAAATGGTGGGTACCGGACGATGTGGTCTTCTTGAAGGAAGTGCCGAAAACATCAGTCGGAAAATTCCTCAAAGCGGCTTTAAGAAAAGAATTGAACGGCTATTACCAGTAATTTTTATTGATTTGAGCGCAAGTGCCCAGAAAACTTTGGGCACCTGCGCTTTTTTTTTATCCGTTTTGATGGAAAATAGAACTACTTTGCTGGTCTTTCTTGTATCGGTTAAAGTGGTATGGTGCCTACGCATTTCTTTTACTTGACAGAATATACAAAACCTTTTAACATAAGGGTCAACTTGTTGTACGAGAAGCAAGTCCTTTTGAGAGAAGAGCCCAGAGAAGACGAGAATAGAAGAGTGTATAAATCGAGGATTGAGACGAGTAGGCAGGGAAATCCATTTAGAGAGTCAGCGGCTGGTGGGAGCTGATTGGGTGATCTGCGCGAATGGACTTAGGAGAGCTGGCCTGAAAGCGGAAGCGAGTAAGGGAGACGTAAGCCCTGCGTTAAAGGGAAAGGCGAAGAGCCTGTTTAAGTGAGTGCAGAAATTTATTGCATTAATGCGTGGTGGTACCGCGGTTTCAACCCGTCCCCGCAATCAGATAGCTATCTGATTGCGGGGATTTTTGTATTTAAAAACGAGACGAGGAGAGATTAGCATGAGCAGAGTAGAGAATATGAGCGAGCAAACAATGTACGAAAAATCATTGGAAATTTTGAACGGCACTATAGATGAGCAACGGGTAAAAGCATTTTTAACAGGTTTGCATGAAAAAGGTGAAACAGCAGATGAATTGGTGGGCTTAGTCAAAGCGATGCGCGAAAAAGCGGTAGAGCTGCCAATGGTAGAAGGGGAACTGGTTGATGTTTGTGGTACAGGTGGTGACCGCTCATACAGTTTCAATATCAGTACGTTGACCGCTTTTGTGCTGGCAGGTTGTGGGTTGACAGTAGCGAAGCATGGAAATCGCAGTGTTTCGAGCAAAACCGGCAGTTCGGATGTATTGGAGGCGCTTGGCATTTCCACCGAATCGGACATCGAATCGATCCCAATGATGCTTGATCAGACAGGGATAGCGCTTTTATTCGCCCCGGCCATCCATCCGGCACTCGGAGGAATGCGCCAAATCCGTAAAGAGATCGGGACTCCGACTATTTTCAATTTGGTGGGGCCATTGGCGAATCCGCTGCCGATTACCGTTCAAATGACCGGCGTCTACCGCCGCGATATGCTGGAACCGATGGCGGATGCTTTGATCCGGTTAGGCCGAAAGAAAGGCGCACTGGTTCATGGGGCCGGCGGACTGGATGAATTATCGCTTGCAGGAACCAATGAATTGATCATCTTCGACGAGAACGGCAAGCGGAAAATGACCATCCATCCAAATGAAGTCGGTTTGGAAGTTGCTTCAATTGAAGCGATTCGTGGAGGCGATCCGGAGCGCAATGCAGAAATCTTTATGGATGTACTGTCTGGAAATGACAGCCCTTATCTGGATACAGTGGCATTGAATGCAGGTACGGTTCTGTATGTCAGCGGCAAGGCTGAAACGGTGAAAGAAGGCGTTCAGCAAGCGAAGGCTTCGCTGCAAGCAGGCGAAACTGCACGGGTCTTTGACTTGCATCGCTTAGCGGCGGGGGTGTTGGTATGACGACGATACTGGATAAAATCATTGCAACCAAATATGAAGAAATAAAAACATATCAACCAATCGGACAAAGTGCTGCTGTTTTTCCCGAAAAAACGAAGTTGCTTCAGCGCCTTCAGGAAAAGAATGGCGTCATTTCGGAAATCAAACGTGCTTCTCCTTCCAAAGGTGATATTCAGACCGAAGTGGATATCGTAGCACAAGCAAAAAAATACGAAAAAGCAGGCGCAGCTGCAATTTCAGTGCTGACCGATGAAACTTATTTTAAGGGATCGATCGATGACTTGCGCGAAGTGGCGCAAGCGGTGTCCATTCCAGTCTTGTGCAAAGATTTCATGGTCAGTGAAATTCAGATTGACCGGGCTCAACAAGCAGGGGGCACCATTATTCTGTTGATTGTCGCAGCGTTGGAAAAGCAGCAGCTGCAACATCTTTACCGATACGCGCTCTCTAAAGGGCTCGAGGTTTTAGTGGAAGTTCACGATGAAGAAGAGCTGCAGGCGGCATTGGAGCTGGATGCCAAATTGATCGGCATCAATAACCGTGATTTGAAAACTTTCGAAGTATCGATCGAACGGACCGCTCGATTGGCGGAGAAGTTCCCCTTTGACGGCGAACGCGTACTCATCAGTGAAAGTGGGATGCACACAAGAGAAGATGCGAAATTTGCCTATGCGAACGGAGCTTCCGGAATTTTAGTGGGCGAAGCGTTGATGCGGTCTGAAGATCCCGGCAACTGGATCCGTCAAGCAACCAGTGAGGAGGCAGTCAAGTGACCAAAGTGAAAATCTGTGGTTTGAAAGAAGAACAGCATGTCCAAGCAGCGAAGCGGGCTGATGCAATCGGATTCGTCTTTGCCCCAAGCAAACGGCAGGTGACAATTGAGCAAGCCGCGCAATTGGCTAAGCACATTCCAGCAGATACAGATAAAATCGGTGTCTTCGTCAACGCTTCTTTAGAAGAAATTGAAGATACAATAGCTGGCGTTCCGTTGACGATGGTTCAGCTGCACGGGGATGAGCCGGACGAATTGGTCGAGGCGATTCGCGTACCCGTCATACAAGCTTTCTCGATCCGCACAAAAGAAGACGTCGACCAATTGAAAAAATCACGGGCAGATTATGTACTGGTGGATGCACCGGGTACCGATTACCGTGGAGGCAGCGGCAATGTCTTTGATTGGACTTTATTGGACGGAGCCGATATCGACTCATCCCGCCTGATTGTGGCGGGAGGCTTGAATCCCGAAAACGTCCATGCGGCAATCGGCCAAACGGCTCCTTATATGGTGGACGTTTCTAGTGGAGTTGAAACCGAGGGACGCAAAGACTCTTCGAAAATACAGGAATTCATTAAACAAGTAAAGGATGATTCGATGGAACAGACAATAGAAAAAACAGGATTTTTCGGTAAATATGGTGGGCAATTTGTGCCGGAAACCTTGATGAAAGCAGTTAAGGAATTGGAGGATGCTTACAACGAAGTAAAAGAAGATCCTGAATTCCAAAAAGAATACCATCACTATTTGTCTGAATATGTGGGACGTGAACAGCCGTTGACATTCGCGAAACGGATGACTGAAGCATTGGGCGGTCCGAAAATCTATTTGAAGCGCGAAGACTTGAACCACACCGGCGCCCACAAAGTGAATAACGCGATTGGACAGGCGCTGCTTGCTATGCGCATGGGCAAACGCAAAATCGTGGCGGAAACAGGAGCAGGACAACATGGTGTGGCGACTGCAACCATTTGTGCACTTTTTGATTTGGAATGCGTCATTTTCATGGGGGAAGAAGACATTAAACGCCAACAATTGAATGTCTTCCGCATGAAATTATTAGGTGCCCGTGTTGAGAGTGTCACCAAAGGCAGTGCGACGTTGAAAGATGCTGTCAATGAAGCTTTGCGCTACTGGGTTGCCAATGTAGAAGATACTCATTATTTGATCGGTTCGGCTCTTGGGCCGCACCCATTTCCGACGATGGTTCGCGATTTCCAAAGTGTCATCGGCGAAGAAACCAAACGGCAGATTCTTGATAAAGAGGGCCGACTGCCTGATGCCATCCTGGCATGTGTCGGCGGGGGCAGCAACGCCATCGGCATGTTTTATCCGTTCATTCAAGACAAAGATGTCCAGTTGATCGGTGTTGAGGCTGCAGGTGAAGGTGTGGATACAGAAAAGCATGCTGCAACGTTGACCAAAGGAACCGAAGGCGTGCTTCATGGCGCATTGATGAAATTATTGCAGGACGATGCCGGCCAGGTGCAGGAAGCGCATTCGATTTCTGCTGGGCTTGATTATCCGGGAATTGGTCCAGAACATGCGCATTTGGCAGACATAGGCCGTGTTGAATACCGCGCGATTACCGATGAAGAAGCGTTGGCTGCGGTCATCAGCATGTCCCGCCTTGAAGGGATCATTCCTGCACTTGAATCGGCTCATGCGATTGCGGAGGCCGAAAAGCAGGCGAAGGCGATGACTGCCGATCAGATTATGGTCATTTGCGTATCAGGGCGCGGCGATAAAGATATGGCTACGTACGCTGAAAAATTGGAGGGACTGTCATGAATAGACTGGAACAGCTGAAAAGTTCAGGGAATAAAGCATTTGTCGCTTATATCATGGCGGGAGATGGCGGTCTCGGCCGTTTGAAGGAACAAGTGCAGTATTTGCAGAAATCAGGCGTGACGGCCATTGAAATCGGTATCCCTTTTTCGGATCCGGTAGCGGACGGCCCGACGATAGAAGCGGCGGGAAACCGTGCCTTGAAACAAGGGGTCACCCTTCAGAAAGTATTGGAAGAACTGCAAAGCTGGACTTTTCAGGTTGAAATCCCGTTATTGGTCATGACCTATTTGAACCCGGTGCTGAGATTCGGTGTGGAACGTTTCGCTACTGAATGCGGCAAGGCTGGAGTCTCAGGCGTGATTATTCCGGATCTTCCTTTCGAACATAAACAGCTGGTACAGCCTTACGTGGATAAAGAGGGCATCAAGCTGATTCAGTTGGTGACTTTGACGACGACCGATGTTCGTTTGAACGATATTCTCAGCGAAGCGGAAGGTTTTGTTTATGCAGTGACGGTTAAAGGCATTACAGGGTCGCGTGATGAAATGTCCGAAGAAGTCAAAGCGTTCATGCGGAAAGTCCGGGAGAAAAGCCCGGTTCCGGTCTATGCCGGTTTCGGTATTTCGAAAAGCAGCCATGTCGACTTGCTGCGTGATGACGTGGATGGCTTTATTGTGGGAAGTGCCATTGTCGAAGCTTTCAATGACAATAGAATTGAAGAAATCGAACCGCTTATCCATGCAGTGACTGCCGCCCATTCGGTATAATACCGATAGGAGGGGATTTTATGTTTACACCACTTGCTGCTGATTTCTTTCATGCTCCCACTTTGGAACTGTCCCGTAATTTGCTTGGCCAGATTTTGGTCCATGAATTGCCGGAAGGCCTCGTGGCGGGACGCATCGTCGAAACGGAAGCCTATATGGGAGCGGAAGATCGCGCTGCCCATAGCTTCGGCAATCGGCGCACGAAACGAACAGAAATCATGTTCGGAAAACCTGGCCTTGTTTATACCTATCAAATGCATACCCATACATTGATCAATGTCGTCAGCGGGCCGGAAGATACCCCGCGGGCAATTTTGATTCGTGCAGTCGAACCGGTCGAGGGCATTGACTTGATGGCAGAACTGCGCGGAAAACATATGCCGATCAAGCAATGGACCAGCGGACCCGGAAAGCTGACCAAAGCGCTGGGCATTACAATGGATTATTACGGCCATCACTTTACAGAAAAGCCGCTTTACATTGCACAAGGAAATCCGGTCCATGCAGTCGCAGTCGGGCCGCGTGTCGGCATCGGAAATTCACTGGAAGCTGTCCATTACCCTTATCGTTTCTGGGAACAAGACAATCCGTTTGTCTCGAAATTTCGTTAGTTCTGTGTTTAATTTCCTTCTTTCGTGGAATACTGAGAAAGAATGATTAAAACAGAAGGAGTGGAAGATAGTGGCTAAAATTGCAACGTTAATTACAGATATGTTCGAAGATGTAGAATATACAGATCCGTCGAAAGCATTCAATGACGCAGGTCACGAAGTTTTCACCATTGAAAAAGAAGCGGGCAAAGAAGTGACAGGCAAACAGGGTGAGGCGGTTGTTGCAATCGACAAGGGAATTGACGATGTCAGCCCGGACGATTACGATGCACTGTTCCTGCCGGGCGGATTTTCACCGGATCAGCTGCGTGCAGATGACCGTTTTGTTAAATTTACAAAAGCATTCATGGATGCGAAAAAACCGGTCTTTGCGATTTGTCATGGCCCGCAATTATTGATTACGGCCAAAGCGTTAGAAGGCCGCAAAGCAACAGGGTATAAATCGATTCAAGTTGATATGGAATATGCAGGAGCTACAGTAGTCGATGAAGAAGTGGCAGTATGCCAGGACCAATTGGTGACGAGCCGCCAACCGGATGACTTGCCGGCATTCAATCGCGAATCACTTCGTCTGCTGGAACAATTGGCTTAATAAGAAAATGGAAACCGGATCAGCGTTGCTGGTCCGGTTTTTTATGGATAAAAGTAAAATGAAATGGAAGAGAGCGAAAACGTTATACCGGTAGTTACAATTTCCCTCTTGAATACATAAGCATTTACTTATATAATGAAATGATTGCAGCAGGAATAAAAGAGAATGATAAGCAGGGAGTTGTATAGCACGTGGATGTTTGGTTAGCGAGTTTTATATTTATTGTGACATTGATATTTGTTATTTGGCAGCCTAGAGGCTTGTCAATCGGCTGGTCGGCAATTGCGGGGGCTGTTGTGGCGCTGTTATTTGGCGTGGTAGATTTCGGTGATGTCTGGGATGTGACCGGCATTGTCTGGAACGCGACGTTGACGTTTGTCGCCTTGATCATCATTTCATTGATTCTTGATGAAATTGGATTTTTTGAATGGGCAGCTTTACATATGGCGCGTTTTGCCAAAGGCAGTGGCTTGCGGATGTTCTTTCTCGTCATCATGTTAGGCGCGGTCGTTGCCGCTTTGTTTGCAAATGACGGTGCCGCATTGATTTTAACCCCAATTGTGCTGGCGATGGTTCGGGCTTTGAAATTCAAAGATGCCATGATTTTACCGTTTATCATGGCTTGTGGATTTATCGCCGATACGGCGTCTCTGCCTTTTGTCGTAAGCAACTTGGTCAATATCGTCTCTGCAGACTTCTTTGGCATCGGATTTACTGAATACGCCATCCGGATGGCTGTGCCGAACTTGTTCAGCATCGCTGCAAGTATGCTTGTGCTGTATCTGTATTTCCGAAAAGACATTCCAAAGCATTTTGATGATAGTGTTTTGAAAACCCCGGCTTCAGCAATAAAGGATATCAAGATTTTCCGTTTGTCATGGGTGGTGCTGGTGATTTTGCTGATCGGCTATTTCAGCAGTGAAGCTTTGAATATCCCGGTTTCCTTGATTGCCGGAGCGGTAGCCATCATTTTCCTGGCGATTGCACGGAGAAGCAAATCGGTTGAAACGATGACCGTTTTAAAAGGAGCGCCTTGGGCCATCGTCTTTTTCTCGATCGGTATGTATGTTGTCGTTTATGGCCTGAGAAATGTTGGGCTGACATCGGTGCTCGCGACGGCCATCGAATGGACAGCGAGCCATGGGTTGTATGCAGCCACCATTGGTATGGGCTTTATCGCAGCTATTCTTTCGTCGGTCATGAACAATATGCCGACAGTCATGATCGATGCACTTGCCATAGCTGAAACCGATACGACGGGAGTCGTGAGGGAAGCGTTGATTTATGCCAACGTCATCGGGTCGGACCTAGGCCCGAAAATTACGCCAATCGGTTCATTGGCAACTCTATTATGGCTGCATGTGCTGAAAACAAAAGGTGTGAAAATCACATGGGGCTATTACTTCAAAATTGGAATTATCCTGACGATACCAACTTTGTTCATCACATTGACGGGCTTGTATTTGTGGCTCAACATTTTAAATTAAAACAACGAAAAAAGGAGCTTGCCGCAGGCGAGCTCCTTTTTGCTAGTCTAGAAATTTTGCTAAATAGATTTCGTTATGTGGTTTTCCGTCGATCATCATTGATTTTTGGCGGATGCCTTCAGATTCAAAACCGGCATTTTCATACAATTTGCGTGCAGGTTCATTTTCTTCGACAACGGTCACTTCCAGTCGGGTGATGCCTTTTTCCTTGGACCATTCTTCTGCTTTTTCAAGAAGCGATTTTGCGATGCCTTTGCCTTGCGCATCTTTTTGCAGGCCGAGGTCGATAAAAGCACGATGCGCAGCACGTTTTGCATCATTCCCCATCACCATTAAAAAGCCGACATGCTGGCCATTTAAAATAGCGATGATGATGGTGGAGTGTCCGCTTTGTTTCCACTCGATGATTTGCTTACGGACTTTTTGTGTGGATTGCGTCCGCTCATCTTTTGCGTACAGCATATAATCAGACTCAGATTCCACTGTCTTTTGCAAAGCGGCCAGAGAACGTGCATCTCCATGCTCTGCTGTGCGGATAAGAAGAATGTCCTGGTCCTCATCGTCTTTATTGGAACCTTTTCCATTTGAAAGATTGGCTCTTTCGAATACAACGAAACGGTCAGGTTCCACATCGCTTACAAAATAGCCGGCATCTACCCAAGCGTGAAAATGCTTGGCAGGTGGTTTTGTTTTTTTCCACCAGCTTTTATTCAGGTAGGCAGCATTGGGCAAATTCTGCCCCATAATCTGTTCAATCTCAGAAAAGGTTAATCTTATTGAGGCATTCGTCGCTCCGGAGAAATAATCGGCCAGAGGAATGTATTTCTTTTCCAGTAAAATGGTCACAGGCATCTCTTCCTTCCACCTAACTTTGAATTAGTTAGTCATATTATACCATTCGCATATGCTAAAGTACATAATGAATTTTTAAAATACAGATAATTCTATAAACTTATACTCTTTTAGGTCTATTTTTCTTTCTTTACCAGTTGGATTTATTTGAATAGCGGTCTTATGGTAGAATAAATACAGAAACTAAGAATTCCAGGAGGCTATTATTCATGTCAAATGTTTTAGTATTGGGCCACAAAAATCCGGACACTGATTCGATTTGTTCGGCCATTTCATATGCGTACTTAAAAAATGAAATGGGCATGGTTGCGGAACCGATCCGTTTAGGAGAAGTGAACAACGAAACAATTTTCGCACTGGAAACGTTTAAGTTTGATCATCCACGATTGGTGACACAGGTTTCCAAAGAAGCATCACAAGTGATTCTGGTGGATCATAACGAACGCCAGCAGAGTGCTGAAGACATCAATGAAGTACAAGTGATCGAAGTGGTGGACCATCACCGTATCGCGAACTTCGAAACCACTGACCCGCTTTATTTCCGCGCGGAACCTGTTGGCTGCACAACGACCATCATCTTGAAGTTATTTAAAGAAAACGGTATTGAAGTACCGCCGAATATTGCGGGCTTAATGCTGTCAGCCATTATTTCGGATTCACTGCTTTTCAAATCACCGACTTGTACGAAGCAGGATGTTGACGCTGCTGCCGAATTGGCAGAAATTGCAGGCGTTGATGCACAAAGCTACGGCCTTGATCTGTTGAAAGCCGGAGCTGATCTAAGCAATAAAACATTGGAAGACTTGATTTCATTGGATTCAAAAGAATTCGAAGCAGGCGACCGCCGTTTTGAAGTCGCTCAAGTCAATGCAATTGATGTAGAAGAAGTCATGATTCGCCAAAAAGAGCTTGAAGTGCTGATGGCAAATACCATCGCTGCTAAAGATCTTGATCTTTTTGTCTTTGCTGTTACCGATATCCTTAACAACAATTCGGTTGCCATCGTCCTTGGCGAAAGATCCGGCATCATCGAAAGCGCCTTTAAATCGAGCGTTGTTGATAACCGTGTATTGTTGCCAGGCGTAGTTTCACGTAAAAAGCAAATCGTTCCAGTCATTACAGAAGCATTAAGCTGATTCCCAATGGGAGTCAGTTTTTTTCTTGGGGTGGTATTTCCGTTTGGGTTAAGATGAGTGCTTGTGCATTTCTTATTGTCTACCTTCGGCGCCTTGAATCTCGGGGTCTTAAGTCATCCCGTCTGTGCGGCAAAAAGCGCCGCTTCGACGATCTGCCTTAAGCCCGTCGATTCAGGACAGGCACCTCAGCTTTTCCTTCTTGTCCAGACTTCAGCAGCCAGCTCCTCGAGTCGCTTCACCCTTGCCAGCAATGGCTGAAGAACGACATTACCGGCAAGGCTTCCAGCGCATGTCAGAGCTTAACGGCTGCTTCCGCTTTTCTTTCCACAGGCAAAAAAATTGAGCGCTTTTGTTTTCGTTGCTATAGTTAATGGCGAGGTGGATAATATGAAAATTGAAGTTTGGTCAGATTATGTGTGCCCATTCTGCTATATAGGCAAGCGAACTTTGGAGAAGGCATTGGTTCAATCAGGTTTTGAAAGCCAAGCGGAGATTTCGTTTAAGGCCTACCAATTAGACCCGAGTACACCCATCGATTCGACTGTTTCAACTTATGACAGTTTAGCGAAAAAATTGGGGCAGACGGTGGAACAGGCAAAAGAAATGACTAAGGGAGTGGCACAACATGCCCGCTCAGTTGGTTTGGAATATGATTTCGATAACATGATGGAAGCCAATACACTGGCTGCACATCGTTTGGTGAAGTGGGCTGAAACCAAAAATAAGGATGCAGAACTGACTGAACAGCTTATGCACCAGTATTTTGTGGAAGCGAAAAATGTTGGCAATCATGATATTTTATTGAGCATTACAGAATCGATTGGATTGCCGCGAGACGAAGCAAAGCAAGTGCTGGAGTCAGATCAATTCATGGCTCAAGTTCAGTTTGATATCGCGGAAGCTGGCCAAATCGGCGTACAAGGCGTACCGTTTTTTGTAGTCAACCGCAAATATGCGCTTTCCGGTGCACAGCCGTTAGATGCCTTTGTAGAAGCCTTGGAGCAGATTGCTGAAGAAGAAGGCATTCGCCCAAAAATTAAGCCGATGGGTAAAGCGAAAACCACTTATTGTACGGGAGATTCCTGCGAAGGGGTTTAAGTTTGAGGCAGAGTAATTGACTTTTACTCTGCTCTTTCTTATGATAAGAAAGTGCTTTTAATTTGAGATAAATAATTTTAATATAATTACAAAAGGAGTTTTACATTAGATGACTAACGTTTTAGTAGTAAAAGCAAATAACCGCCCTGCATCTGAAGGAGTTTCAAGCAAAATGTATGAAGTATTCATGGATTCGATCGGAACAGGTTCTGATCTTGACATCAATACGTTCGACGTATTTAAAGAAGATATGCCTTATTTCGGTCAGGACTTCTTTGACGCAATGCAAAAATCAGCTCAAGCTGAAGAAATGACTGAATTGGAGCAACGTATTCTGACTGCTGCCAACAAAGCAATGGACGCATTCATGGATGCTGATGTGGTTGTCTTCGCATTCCCATTATGGAATAAAACAATTCCTGCGCCTTTGCAAACGTTCATCGACTATGTTTACCGTGCAGGCGTTACGTTCAAATATACAGCTGAAGGCCCGGTTGGCCTAGTTCCTGAGAAAAAAGTCATCATCTTGAATGCGCGCGGCGGAGTTTATTCAACACCAGAAATGGCTCCTGCTGAAATGAGCGTTAACTATATCCGTTTGATCATGGACTTCTTCGGCATCACTGACATTGAAGAAGTGATCATTGAAGGACACAACATGTACCCAGACCGCGCTGAAGAAATCATTGCGGACGGCATGAAACGCGTAGAGCAAGCTGCAAATTCATTAGTAAAAGTAAACGCATAATTTTAAAATGAAGGACTGCCCTTAAGGGGTGGTCCTTTTTTGCGTTAACAGGCGGTTGGACAGTAAATATGCCGGAATGGACAGTAAATGAGTCGAATCGGACAGTATGTCCAAATAACTGGAAATTTCCACTGCTCTCCCATTATATTGATTAGGATTTTTCAATGGGGGTAGACATTTACTAAAAGCTTTCTTAAGGAGGAACGGCATGGTACAAGGTGATAACGTGAGTCGGGTTCCAGAAGAGCAGAAGTCGTATTGGAGAGAATACAAGGATATACCGAGCTATCCCGCTTTACAGGAAAATGAATCGACAGATATTGCAGTTGTAGGCGGAGGCATGGTTGGGATCATCAGCGCTTACCTATTGGCGAAAGCCGGCAAAAAAGTGACGTTGATTGATGCTGGGAAATTAGTGGACGGGGTTACGGGTTATACGACGGCAAAAATTACGGCGCAGCATGGCCTGTTTTATTACCCGCTGGTCAAGCTGGTGGGAGAAGAACAGGCGAAGCTCTATTATGAGGCAAATATGGACGGGCTGAAATTCATTGAAGAAACAGCGAGAGAGCTCAATATCGACTGCGATTTTTCCTATCACAATGCATTTGTTTATGCCAATACGGCAGTAGGAGCGAAATTGGTAGAGAAAGAAGCCGAAACTTATCGGAAGCTGGGCATCGAGGGAGAATTGGCGAAAGATGAAGTTGAGTTGCCATTCCAAGTAAAAGAAGCAGTGGTCATGCGCGGACAAGCGCAATTCCATCCGGTGAAATTCCTTGCTGGGCTGGTAAAGGAAATTGAGCGGCTGGGCGGCAAGATTTATGAACAGACCCGTGCTGTGAAAATTTTAAGCAAAAACGATCCCGTGATCCAAACCGAAAATCTATCGCATTTATCGTGCAATAAAGTCATTGTGGCTACCCATTACCCATTCAATGATTTTGATGGGATGTATTTCTCCCGCTTATCGATCAATCGATCATATATCATCGCAGCCAAAGTGAATGGAGATGTACCGAACGATATGTACATCAGCGGCGATATGCCCTCCCGTTCGTTGCGCTATGCACCGGGTGAAAACGGAGAGAAGCTGTTGTTGATCGGCGGCGACGGCCATGCGACTGGAAAAAGCTCCAGCGAAACGATGGAACATTACCGCAATCTCGAGAAATTCGGAGAAGAGCATTTCGGCATCCAGGAGATTCCGTACCGCTGGTCTGCACAGGACATGACAACACTGGACCAAATTCCATATATCGGAACCATCACTGCAGGCTATGACAACATCTTGGTAGCTACAGGTTTCCATAAATGGGGGATGTCGAACGGCGCACTGGCGGGTATCCTGCTGACTGATCAAATTTTAGGCAAAGAAAATCGCTACGCACCGGTATTCAGTCCGACCCGCCCGAAAATGAAAGCGGTGGATGTTGCAAGCTTTGCGAAAGACAACGCCTCAGTTGCGAAGGAATTGGTGAAAGGCAAGCTGAAAAGAGCTTCCAAAACAGTGGATGATTTGGGCAAAGATGAAGGTTCACTTGTTAAAGTCGGCAAGAAGAAAGCAGGCGGCTACCGTGATGAATATGGCCAGGTCCATCTTGTTGATACCACTTGCACCCATATGGGCTGTGAAGTAAATTGGAATGATGCAGAACGGTCCTGGGATTGCCCATGCCACGGTTCCCGCTTCTCTTATACGGGGGATGTGCTGAACGGACCGGCCGTAAAACCGTTGAAGAAAATTGAACAGGAATACTGAAAAGCGTAAGCGCCCGTTTAGCTCTGCCGGGCATAAGACGATCTGGCGAAGCGGCGTGTTTTCAGCCGCATAGGCAGAGTGGCTTATGACCCAAAGAGCTGGGCGCTGGAGTCTAGACACTGAAAAGCGTAAGCGCTTGTACAGAGGAACGTAAGCTAAAGGCGCGACTTCCTGTCGCACCGCTTACGTGATCCGCGTCCTGCGGACCTTTGGCAGACATAAAATAATAAAATAAAAAAGCAGTGCGAGAAAATTTTCTCGCACTGCTTTTGCTTTATTCCTTAAGCTGGGTTGCCTTCTAATTCTAATGTGATTTTGATATCTTCGCCGACAAGTACCCCGCCAGTTTCAAGGGCTTGGTTCCATGTAAGGCCAAAATCTCTGCGGTTTACTTTGCCTTCTACGTTAAATGCCACAACTTCAACGCCCCATGGGTTTGTTGCTTTGCCGCCGTATTCCACTTCAAATGTAACAGGGCGAGTAACGTCTTTCATTGTAAGATCGCCAGTCAATTCGTATTCATCACCTTTTTTGATGATGTCATTCGCTTTGAATGTAATATATGGGAATTGTTCAACATCAAAGAAATCAGCAGAGCGCAAGTGGTTGTCGCGATCTGTGTTGCTTGTATCGATGCTTGCTACGTCAATTTTAAAGTCGATCAATGCGCCTTGCAAATCTTCTTCATTTGCTTCAACGGTTGCTTCGTAAGATGTGAAAGCGCCTTTTACTTTTGAAATCATCATGTGTTTTACTGAGAATCCGACTTCCGAGTGTGCTGTGTCTACTGTCCATTTTTTCATGTTAAATTCCTCCTAGATATAATGTTCTGAAATCAATATACCAGGTATAAATCTCGATGTCAATAGTTATTAATTAATAATTCTCGAATTCAAGATATTATTTTATTGGACTTTCGTACCTAAGAACGTTATATCGCTTGTCAAATCGGGCTGAAAATTGGATACTAGTAGAAGCTATAAGTTTAGAAGGGATTTGCTTTGAATGACGAAAGAACAATGGTTGACGGATTTACGCGAGTTTTTGGCGGATGATCACGTCAAGATGGATGAGCCGCTACACCTCCATACATTAACTAAAATGGGTGGGCCAGCTGATATTTTTGTGACACCGACTACTGAAGACGAAACTGCATTTGCAGTTAAATACGCATATAAAAACAATATACCTTTATTGCTTCTAGGAAACGGATCCAATATGGTTGTCCGGGACGGAGGGTTCCGTGGAATCGTTCTGACGCTGAAAAGCCTAGAGGCGATTCGTATAGATGGAACTCATGTTTATGCGCAAGGTGGAGCGAACATCAAGAAAGTCTCGAAAATCGTGGCAGCGAAACAACTGACTGGATTTGAATTTGCTTGTGGGATTCCTGGGTCCATCGGTGGCGCCATGGCGATGAATGCCGGCGCATACGGCGGGGAAATCAAGGACATCATTAAACAGGCGACAGTTCTTTCGAAAGAAGGAGAAAAATTGGTTTTGTCCAAGGAAGATTTGGCTCTTGGCTACCGGAAGAGCATCATCACTAAAAAAGGCTTTTACGTCTTGTCGGCCGAATTTGAACTCGAAGTCGGTAAACAAACGGTCATTGATGCCAAAATGAGTGAATTGACTTATCAGAGAGAAAGCAAGCAACCGCTGGAATTTCCTTCTGCAGGCAGTGTCTTTAAACGGCCGCCTGGTAATTTTGCGGGGAAATTGATTCAAGAAAGCGGTCTGCAGGGACGAGGATTCGGCGGAGCGGAAGTATCCACTAAACACGCTGGCTTTATTGTCAATAAAAACAATGCTTCCGCCAACGATTATATTCAGACGATTGAAATGGTCAAAGCGGCTGTTCAGGAAAAGTTTGGCATTGATTTGGAGCTTGAGGTGAAGATTGTAGGAGAAGATTTAACTTAATTAGACGGAAGATGCCCTTTTGCCGGGCATCTTTTTTTTATGGAAAAAGGAATTGATCCTTCGACAGTCGAATAAAACATAATACGAAAAAAGGGGGCACGACAATGGGTGGGAAAGTTAAGAATAAGAGATGGCTGAAATGGCTTTTAGGGATTTTGGGTGTACTCGTCGCAATTGCAGTAGCAGCGCTTATTTTTGTAAACGTTTACATAGGGAAATCCAAGCCGCTTATTGAAGGGGAAGCGGCAGTAGCAATATTGGACAGTAATGTGACAGTTGTGCGTGACGATATCGGCGTTCCGCATATTCGAGCTGAAACCGACGCAGACCTTTACCGTGCGCAGGGCTATGTGCAGGCACAGGATCGCATGTTCCAGATGGATTTATCCCGCAGGCAAGCAAGCGGCCGTTTGGCGGAAGTGATTGGAGCGGATGCAGTCGATACCGACAAGTTTTTCCGGACATTCAGTTTACGGGATGCTGCCGAGAAATCCTGGGACGGCTATGACGCAGAAGCGAAACAGGTGCTTGAGTGGTATGCAGAAGGCGTTAACGCTTATATGGAAGAAGCCAAAGAAAGTGGGGATTTGAGTTTTGAATTTGCGCTGCTCGGTTTTGAACCGGAGGAATGGACACCTGTCGATTCCTTGACGATCGGTAAGTTCATGGCTTATGACCTTGGGGGACATTGGAACACGCTGGCCGTCCGCCACTGGGCAATAAATGAATTCCCGGAAGACAAAGCACGGGAATTGTTTATCGAATACCCTGAAGATGCACCGGCTATCTTGGCGGCCAACAAACAATCGCAAGTTAAAGTGGCAGGTGAATTCGATGCTTCTGTCATTCCGCCCGAATTCAACGGCAGCAACAACTGGGTGGTATCCGGAGATAAAACAGCAAGCGGCAAACCGTTGCTTGCGGACGATCCGCATCTGGGGCTCAGCACCCCATCCATTTGGTACCAAATGCATTTGGAATCGCCCGAACAAAACGTCAGTGGCGTCATTTTTGCCGGCATTCCTGGGATTATTCTGGGGCATAACGAAGAAATTGCATGGGGTGTGACCAATGTGGGGCCGGATGTTCAGGATCTTTACATTGAAACGCCGAACCCCGATGACCCGACACAATTTCAGTATGAAGGCAAATGGGAACAGGCGGAAGTAAGAGACGAACCGATTAAAGTGAAAGATGGAAAAACAGAGGCATTTGAAGTGTTGGTGACGAGACATGGGCCAGTTGTATCGAATGTCCTCTATGAAGACGAAGATCCGGGCGCAGTCTTTTCGATGCAGTGGACTGCCCTTGAACCGACGCTTGAACTGCAAGCGGTCCTTAATTTCAATAAAGCATCCAATTGGGAAGAGTTCGAATTGGCATTAGAGGATTTTCAGGCTCCTGCACAGAACTTTGTTTTCGCATCCACGGATGGCACCATTGCCTATAAAGCGAATGGCCGTATTCCAATCCGCAAATCCGGGGACGGCCAGTTGCCGGTTCCAGGAGACTCAGCGGAATATGGATGGGAAGGATATGTGCCATTTGATGAATTGCCGCAGTCGGTCAATCCGGAAAACGGATTTATCGCTACAGCGAACAACGAAGTGGTTGACGATTCCTATCCTTATCACATCACCGATTTCTGGGCACAGCCCTATCGCTATGAGCGAATTGCGGAAGTGCTGGAAGCATCAGATGAGTTGACTGCGCAGGATATGATGGACCTGCAGATGGACCAAAAGAATTTATATGCCGCAGAGTTTTTGGCAGACATGATTGCTAACGTACGCAACAGCACTGATGAATACAATGAAGTGCTGGCTTTGCTTGAAGAGTGGGATCAGGTGGACAGCAAAGATCAGGCGGCGCCATTGGTTTTCCATAAATGGATGAAGCAATTGCCTGAGACGTTATTGAGCGAACAATTCCCTGATGACGTATTTGAAATGTTGGCAGGCAAAAACCACATCACCGATGAAATGATGCGGAATGCATTTGCAGGAGATGAAGGTGCTTGGGTAACCGAATACGGCGGATTGGAAAAATGGCTGCTCGATTCGCTGGAGACGGCAGTGAGTGACATTGAAGAAGAGCAGGGAAGTGATTTGGCTGACTGGACGTGGGGTGAGCATCACCAATTGACTTTCCCGCATCCGATTGCGGGCGCTTCGTCCATTTTCGCCGCATTCCTGAACCCGGATCCAGTACCGATCGGCGGTTCCAATATCACGGTTCAGGCAGCTGCGTCCACACCAGAAGGCAATGTCAATCACGGAGCGTCTTGGCGATTTGTGGCCGATCTTGCTGATTTATCGAGTGCCTACCATATTGTTGGACCAGGATTGAGCGGACATTTGAAATCTGATTACTTCCATAACCAAGTGGACGATTGGGCTGAAGGCGATTTTCATGAGACGGAAATTACCGAAGACGTAAAAGGGTCGACATTAATTTTAAAGGCTGAATAAGTTCTAGCCGAAAATCGTTCGAAAAGGTCTGTAGATAGTCGCGAACGTTCGTAAAAGTACACTTTTACGAACGGTTTTTTAATAGTTAATTAAAAGTGAAATTGCGTTTAGCTTATTCGGAATAAACAAATAATGGTAATGTAAAAAGAAGGGAAAATAACTTTTTAGTCTATTTTTGTAAGAGTAGAGCATGGTGTCTAAGTGAAAGATATAAATGAAGGAGGCGACTAAATGAAAAAATGGAGTTGGATTTTACTCGTGCTTAGTGTCATCCTGGTATATTGGCTTTGGCCAAAGGCAAGCATCGAAAAACCAATTGTGGTATCGGCTCAAGTAATGGAGTCCACCAGCACGATGACTATTTCCTATATCACTACAAAAAAAGATGACACGCATTTAATGGAGGTCGCAGTGAACGGAAAAGGCTTTTATGCTCCATCTCGAACCGAGAATGGAGCAGAAGGAAGAAACAACCAAGTTGCCAGAAAGCTGACTACCCAAAATGGCTATCAGCTGCGGGAAGCTACAATTAAGTTAAACAAAGAGGAACTAGCTTATCTCCTACCTGATGATTCGAACCGCACTTTTTCGGCGGATTTTTCCTTCGCAGATTATTCACCCGTAAAAGCTGATGGTATTCTGCTATTGGAAGATGAAGCGGCAGAGGGAAGCTTGGAACAAGATCAGCTGCATTATACATTTACGGCATCTGAACCATTGTCTGTTTTTACAATAGGCCATTACAGTTCAGTTGCCACCGTCTCCTGGTCCCATAATGGCAGAGAAATGAAATTGCCATTAGCAATGGAAAAAGGAGATATGTTGGACATTCATTTTGACGGAACCTATCAAATGGGATCAACGGATGAACTTCTATTGGAAATTCAAACAGCAGGCGACAACTATTACACAAAACATTTAAAAGAAACCGTTCAGCTGCCAGATGGATACTTAAAACAACTTGTAAACGAGAACCGAAAGTTGTCGTATTGAGGGGAATTTGCCTATCCTGAATTGTTGGCAGTCCGATAGGGGGAGGGTCTGAAATACATAAAAGGTGCTAATTTAGAGGAATCGAATTTAACTTATGTGCAGTTAAATTACATTCAAACGTAGTTAAATATTTAAGAATATTATCTAAACAAAAATGAAATATAAGGAGTTTGTGATGAAAAAAAACATAAGTTCTATAATCGTGATTTTGGCATTGATCGGCTTATTAGTTGCAACGTTTTTTCTTCAGTATGAATTTTTATTTCTAACTCGTATTGTTTCACTTATCTTCGCAATCGTTTATTTAGTAATTGAAGTAAAGCAAGAGTATTTCTCAAAACGCAAGCCATTATTTATTCTCTTTAGTGTCATTAGCATGTTAGTTATAGCTGTAGGCATTATAGTTGATGAGACTTCAGCGACTGATGGATTCCATGCTAGAAGTTTTATGCTCCTAGTATTTGTTTTCATTCTTCTGGTCGTTAGCTATAAAGATTTATACAACAAAAACGAGGGTGGAAAGTAATTTCAGTTCAACTTTAGCTTTATAAATTCTATGATTTGAATGTAACTTATTGTGAATTAAGTTACATTCAAATGGCCAGATAAGAGAGCTCTCCTATCTGGCCTTCGTTGTTACTCTTCCTTATTTTTAAACTCTATTTTCCTCTGATTGCACTTTTTGACTAGGATGTTTGATTCTCCAAAGGAAAAATATAGTTAGTAAAACATAAAATACTGTAGCAATAAGAAAAAAGGGTTTGTTTTGAGAATAGGAAAAGGAATCACTAGTGAATAAGATTAGAAAGTATACCGTCCACATTCCGACGATTTGAAGCAGCTGGTTCATGAGATTAGATTTAAACATGTCATCGTCCCTTTCGCTAGAAAAATTTTAATAATTTATTTGATATTATATATACCATTTTTCTCCAGTGAGGTTTCGTTTTTTCTCAAAATAGAGATTTTAAAGTTTTTGAATGTAACTTATTAGCAAGTAAGTAACATTCAGTTCCCTTTGTTATCTCTACTCAGTTAAAGTTCCATAGTTGAAATAACTTCAGGTGCTATTCTCTATTTTTAGTTGTTCAGTAGATTAATTTTCTACCAGAATTTTTTCTGCAACTTCTTTATTTGCACCTGCTTTTTCGATCCGGATTTTCACCTTATCCCCACGTTCTAGATCACTTAGCTTGTCTTTAGCACCATCTATCTCAGTGTTTTCAGATAAGAAAATCTCATAAACAGGGTAATCTCCTTCACGCTCTGTCATAGGGGGCACTATGACAATGCTATTTTCCTTAATTTCTTCAATAAAGCCTTCATAGTCACTCGAATTATTTGCAGGACATCCAATCAAAAAAATTACAAGAGTGAGTGTAATGATAAGTCGATTTATCAATAGAGCCCTCCTTCAAAAAAAAGTTTTTTCTGTTACTTTATCATGAAATTTATTGATGGATGGAAAAATTTTCTACTGAGTTTGAATATAACTTAATCCTAGTTAAGTTATATTCACACCCCTTATTCTAGCGAAGTTGTAAACATAAGAAGAAAAAGTGAATTTGCTAGAAAAAATGATATATTGAAAAGACCATTCAGTACGTTTTTATAATTATAAATTAACGGACTAACGAAGTGGTTTAGTTGAAGGAAGCATATGGATTCCAAATAGAAGTGTACATCAAATAAGATATATTTAAATGCATGATTGGTTTGAACGAGATAAGACGCAAAACAATCTCCCTGTTTCATTTCAAAAGAAAGGAAATGTGAAAATGACATATAAATTACATTTTACTATCCCTACATTTACAGAGGACTTGGATACCTTTCCAATCCCTGAAAATGAAAATTATGATTATTGGGTTCCTTTAATAAGCTATTTTCTTAAGCAATCAACTATCATCGAAATCCATTGCTGGAATGACGAAAAAAATGTTATTGAGGAAACGACCTTGTTGTTCAAAGACTCTTTTAAAATAGTAAATGGAAGAGAGGTTACTGTTATTAAAGGAAGCAAAACGGATAATATATCACACCACTTGTTGTACGAGAACCTAAAAAAAAACGGTAAATTAAAATGGTTTTCGATTTTTTTTATTAAAAACAACATTCCCCTTTTTCACTCTGAGCATTGGGGAACCGAGTTTTTTGCTCCGAATCTCAGTGAAGAAAGCATAGCATACATCAAATCGATCACACCCGCAGGTACAGATTTTCATCAATACAACTAAAATAATTGCACTAAGCTGTTTCGTTCAATGAGATGCATAGCAGTTGCCAGCGAAAAGGTTAACTTTCTTAAGGGGTTTCAATGCAATAGGATTTAAAGAAAGTTAAACCCGGTTCATTAATTTCGTTACATTTAAAAATACTATTCATGTATTCACTGCCTAGTATACATATCATGAAGTCATCGGAAGAAGACCGCTGGAGAAGGAAATTTATTTCTAGAAAAAAGAAAGGCCAAAAGCGAATTTTTTTCGCTTTGGGTCTTTCTTTTTGAAGCGATTATAACTTCACTCTGTTTATTTCGCTGTTAATTCCTCTTCGGTCGCCCATTTGTGATTGGTTATTAATTCACTGCCGGTCGTAGGGATTAAATCGATCATATAGACGATTGTGTCCTTGACCGAATCAATCGTAGCCGTTGCACCATCCATTCCCTCCATATGATTGAAAAAGTTTTGAAAACTGAATTTTCTCCATCATTTCTCGATAGTTTCTTTTTATAATCAACAGTAGAATAGTGGATTTTTCCAAGCTAGAAAATCGAAGGAAGCAGTGGCCCGGACAATGGGGTTATTGATTGGCCTGTCGAAAAAGACCGATTGGAAACTGGTACAGAATTGGTGGCGGACCACTGGTTACAAGATTTTCGCGATTAATGTAAGACGGTTGAAAGCGTAAAACGAAATTGGCTGTAAGATTCCAACAACATTCTTTTAACTGGGGGAGTGGGAATGAAAATTCAGGTCATCTGCGAAGACTGTGAGAGTATTGAAGAGTTTGATTCACCTAAGAAAGATGGAGAAGTTGGCATTCACTCAATCGAACAAAGTTTCAGAGTAGGTGTGAGTTGGAAGAACGAAGTGATTGAAAATTTTCAAGACGAGTTCATCGACAAGATAGGCAAGGCAAAATCGAATAAAGAAAGAAGGCGAATTCTGGAAGATGGGATTACAGAAAATGCGTTTTCAGAGACAATCGATTTTGAACTGAGTTTTACCTGTAGGGGATGTGGAAATCGGATTATCTTGAATGACTTTCATATGTTAGATTTGATGGGATTCTAAGTGATGCAGCTTTTTTGTAATATTTCTTTACGGCTGGGTCTATTAAGGAAAAAGGGAAATAGCCATTACAATGCGGACAGAATAAAATAAAAAACGTTGTGGAACATTTTCTTGATTAACATACGAGGGCTTATCGGAAGTTAGCGGCAAATACTAAATATAAATTCGAGGTTTCTATTAGCTGTGTCGAAAAAGGGCACCACGCATTTGTAATAATTAAAGCAAAGTGAAGCGCAACAATGATGCCCTCCATTAAAGCAGCCAATAAATATGATATTTTTCAATAAGTTATACTGAAGAAAAACAGATGTGAGGCGTATGAGATGAAACGGATACTGGCAGTAGGATTTGGCGGAATGGCGGGTTCGCTTTTGCGGGCGAGTGTTTATATGGCAGTCACGGGTGGGCTGGGGCTATGGATTGTCAATCTAGTTGGCAGTTTTCTGATCGGTGTGGCAGCAGTCCGTTTGAGTCGCCAGTCCGCGGAACTGCGCTTATTGGTATCGACAGGACTGCTGGGTTCATTTACGACGTTTTCTGCTTTCTCCGCTGATTGGTTCCATTACCTGGAGTCGTCCATCTGGTGGGGCGTAGCGTTTGCCGGGAGCATGACGGCGGCTTGCGTAGCGTCGGCAGCTGCTGGGCTGTGGGTCGGCAGGAAAGGAGTGGCGTCATGATCGGCATCGCAATAGGCGGATTTTCAGGGGCGATTACACGTTACTTTTTTTACTTGCTGATCGAGAGTAAAATGTGGCAGCCAAAAGCTGCAACTTGGCTGGTCAACAGCATCGGCTCATTTACGCTTGGCCTGTTTATCGGCAGCGGCAATTTATCGTCTTTCTGGATTACTGGTTTTCTCGGGGCCTTCACGACCTTTTCGACCATGGCTTTGGACATTGTCAAAGATCTGGAAGACGGCAAATGGCTGCACGCTGTCGGTTATGTTGGCGCAACTTTAGCTGGCGGCATTGGGCTGTTCAGCCTCGGCTATGTTTTAATTTGATAAATCTCTGAAACTCCTGCGGCGATTGCAGGAGTTTTTTTGTGAACGCCCACAAATTCTATCGAACGCTCATAAATCAGCAATAAAATAAAAATCCAGCCGCTTTTCAGAAATCCCGAAAAGCGGCTGGATTTATTTGACGATGATGACAGGGGACTGGACGCGTTTGGCCACTTTATGGCTGACGCTGCCCAGAACCATTTCCTGCAGCGCATTCAATCCGCGGCTGCCGATTAATACGACATCATAGCCGGTTTCATTGGCATGCTTGACGATGGTCGGTCCCGGAGCACCATGAAGTGTTTTGGTTTCAAACTCAACACCGGCTGAACGAAAGATTTCTTCAAGCGGTGCCAAGTGCTTGCGGCGTTCGAAGTGGACTTCGTCGCTGCTTTGGCCATGCAGGATTTCAGTTCGTGCTTTTTCATAATCAATAACGTACAGCAAGGTGACAAAAGCTTGTGGATTGGCTTTTGCCATCTTGACCGCTTCATGAGCGGCCCGTTTCGAATGGTCCGAACCGTCAGCTGCAACTAAAATTTTCTCGTACATGAAGCATCCCCCTTAGTGTGTACTCTTGCCTGCGTTACCGTATGTCGCCAATTTATCTACAAGTTTTTGGCTGGAAGCATTCAAACCGGTGATTTCAACGGTTTGCCCTTGGGCTTGAAGTTTATTCATCACCCGGTCGATGGCTCCTACGCCTGAATCGTCCCAGACGGTTGCATCGGAAAAGTCCAAAATGACTCCTTGGGACGGCTCCACCTGATCAAATGCAGAAACAAAGTCCTGGGAAGACGCAAAAAACAATTGTCCGTGTATGGTATATCTATTCGACGCATCGGACTCCAATCCTTCTTTGCGGACTTCCACTTTGGAAATCTTGGCAGCAAACAGGACTGCGCTTAAAATGACGCCGGCGAATACGCCTTTAGATAAATCATGTGTGTAAACGACAACAACGACAGTCAATAACATCACGACGGCATCTGATTTCGGAGCTGTCACCAAGTATTTGAAGGATCCCCAATCAAAGGTTCCGATGCATACCATCACCATGATTCCAGCTAGGACCGGCATCGGTATTTGGACGACCCAATTGCCAAGGACGATAATCAGGAACATCAGGAAAACCCCAGCGACAAACGTGGACAAACGACCACGGCCACCCGATTGGACGTTGATGCCGGACTGGCCAATCATTGCGCAGCCAGCCATGCCGCCGAAAAATCCAGTGATGATGTTGGCGATCCCTTGTCCGCGGGCTTCTTGGTTTTTATCCGATCCGGTTTCTGTAGCATCATCGAGGATCGATGCCGTCAGTAAAGACTCAAGCAAACCGATGATGGACAAAGCCAGTGCTGTCGGGAAAATAATTTGCAGCGTTTCGAAGTTGAACGGAACATTCGGGATGAAGAAACTTGGCAGGGTTTGGGAAATGGTGCCCAAACTGCCGACATTTTGCATGTCGATGCCGCTGTACATGACGACACCTGTCAACGCCAAAATGGCAATCAAAGGAGCCGGGATGCCTGTGAAGAACCGCGGCAGGATATAGACAATCGCTAACGTGATTCCCACAAACGCGTAAGTGATGGCATTGATGCCGAAAATGAACGGCACTTGTGCCATGAAAATCAGGATGGCCAGTGAATTGACAAAGCCGATCATGACAGCACGGGGGATGAATTTCATAAAGCGTGCGATTTTCAAAAAGCCGAAAATCAACTGCAGCACACCCGTCAGGATAGTGGCAGCCAACAGGTAATCCAGCCCGTGGTCACGGACCAGCAACACCATGGCCAATGCCATTGCACCGGTGGCGGCGGAGATCATAGCGGGCCGGCCGCCGACAAAGGAAATGATGACAGCGATGGAAAACGAAGCATACAAGCCAACCATTGGGTCGACTCCGGCAATGATGGAGAAAGCGATGGCTTCCGGAATAAGCGCAAGGGCTACCACAATTCCCGACAAAATGTCTCCGCGGATATTGCCAAACCATTGCTCTTTATAAGATAAGGTATTCAAACAAGTGCACTTCCTTCTATATAAAATGAATTGATGATTCTCTTTACTATGCTTGCTTAGCATAGCAGAGAGAATGGGGTAACATGACTCCTTACTCTCAAAGAAGTCCCGGGGCACAGCAACAGCTAAAACTGTATCACCTTTTTTTCAGAGTGTAAATATGCTTCATTCAAATCAGCGTTTGACTGTAATTGCAGAGGCATATATACTGAAGTTAACAATCAAATGCTCGTTTGAATGAAAGAGGTGGCAGTATGAAAGAATTGTGTGAAGTGACCAAAGTCAATCCGGAAGTGGTGGACCATGTACAGGAGCGTATGGCCGATTTGAGTGAAGTTGCCAACCTGTTCAAAGCGTTGGCAGATGAAACAAGGCTGAACATCGCGTATGCCTTAACGATAGAAGAAGAAATGTGCGTCTGTGACATTGCAGCAGTCATTGGCTCCTCCACAGCTACGGCTTCCCATCATTTGCGTTATTTGCGGGAGCGCGCCTTGGCGAAATCCGAGCGCAAAGGAAAACAGATTTATTATTCCTTGTCTGACGACCACGTTCGTCAATTGGTGACAATCGCTCATGAACACACGAAAGAAGGTGTGGAAAATGGTTAAAACCTATCGTCTTGAAAACTTGTCGTGCACCAGTTGTGCAGCCAAATTCGAAAAGAATGTCCGCGAATTGCCGGAAATCAGAAATGTCAATTTGAATTTTGGTGCCTCTAAATTGACGGTTGATGGAAATGTATCCATTGAAGCGCTTGAGAAAGCGGGAGCGTTTGATCATATCCGCGTCTATCCGGAAAAAGAAAAAGTAAAGCAAGTGCCATTTTACCAACGCCGCCAGACAATCGAAACAGCTTTCTCCCTGTTGTTGCTGATTGCAGGAATCATCGTTTCGTTCCAAGCGGGTGAAACACACCCTTGGTCGATTGCGCTCTTTGGCGGGTCTATGGCAATCGGCGGTTACCATATGTTCTGGACAGGGCTGAAAAACCTCAGCACATTCCAGTTTGATATGAAAACCTTGATGACGATTGCAATCATCGGTGCGGTGATCATCGGCGAATGGCGTGAAGGAGGGGTTGTCGTGTTCCTGTTCGCTGTCAGCGAAGCATTGGAGTCTTTCTCCATGAACAAAGCGCGCCAGTCGATCCGCAGCCTGATGGATCTGGCTCCGGCACGGGCATTGATTCAGCGCGACGGGGAATTAGCCGAAATGGATACGGAAGACATCCGTATTGGAGACATTCTACTTGTGAAGCCAGGACAAAAAATCGCTATGGACGGCACAGTCCTGCGCGGACAGTCCGCCGTCAACCAGGCAGCGATTACAGGAGAGTCGATTCCTGCAGTCAAAACGGTGGGAGATGAAGTTTTTGCCGGTACGATAAATGATGAAGGGGCGCTTGAAGTCACTGTCACAAAGCGTGTCGAAGATACAACCATTGCGAAGATCATCCATCTCGTCGAAGAAGCGCAGGCTGAAAAAGCACCGACACAGAAATTCATCGATCAGTTTGCCAAATATTATACACCGGCGATCATCGCCATCGCCTTTTTGGTTGCATTGGTGCCTGGCTTTATAACGGGGAACTGGGAGTTGTGGGTGTACCAAGGCTTGGCAGTTCTGGTCGTTGGATGTCCATGTGCACTGGTCGTCTCCACTCCAGTAGCTATTGTGACGGCCATCGGCAATGCTGCGCGCCAAGGTGTGCTCATTAAAGGCGGCGTTCATTTGGAAGAAACGGGCCGTATCAATGCGGTCGCTTTTGATAAAACGGGAACATTGACCAAAGGGTATCCGGAAGTGACAGATGTTCTAGTCCAAGGGACTGTCACGAAAGAAGAGTTGTTGAAACTTGCGGCATCGGTGGAAGCCATGTCGCAGCATCCTTTGGCGAGAGCCATTACAAAAGAAGCGGCAGGTGTTTATGCTTCTGAAAACTTCAATTCCGTAACAGGCAAAGGCGCTTATGCAGATGTCAATGAAGAAACTATCTCTGTCGGCAGCCTGACTTGGGCCGAAGAGAAGGGCTTACACATTCCGGAAAAAGCGCGTAAACTGCAGAAGAGCGGAAAATCCGTCACTGCTGTATTTTCAGAAACAACTTTACTGGGCATCATCGCAGTAGCGGATGCCATCCGTACAGAAAGCCCTTCTATCATTCAGAAACTGAAAGCGATGGGCATCAATCAGACCATCATGCTGACGGGGGACCATCCTGCAACAGCCAAGGCTATTGCAGCGGAAATTGGTGTAACCGATGTTCGCGCTGGGTTGATGCCTGAAGATAAACTGTCAGCGATTAAAGGCTTGCAACAACAATATGGCCGTGTAGCGATGGTCGGTGATGGCATTAACGATGCACCGGCTCTTGCTGCATCAAATATCGGCATTGCTATGGGTGGAGCTGGGACAGATGCAGCTCTGGAAACAGCGGATATCGCATTGATGGCTGACGATTTGGAGAAATTGCCTTATACGATTCGACTCAGCCGAAAGACATTGCGTATAATAAAAGAAAATATCGTCTTTGCATTGGGGCTCAAGATCCTTGCATTGCTTTTGATCATCCCAGGTTGGTTAACCTTATGGATTGCGATTTTCGCAGATATGGGTGCCACCTTATTGGTGGTTTTGAATGCATTGCGTCTTGTGAAAGTCCAGAAGTAAGGTAGGTTTGGAGGGTAACCATTGAAATTAACAGAGTGGACAATGGAAGAACAAGAACAGCTGATTCATTTTATGACAACGAATTCATGGCCATTTCACGGTCACGAACATCCGGTCCGCGCCTTGATTGAGAAGACCATCGAAGAAGGCGGATATAAATCAGATCAAGTCACGACTTTTTGGATAGAAAACGAGGAAAGCCTGCAAGTGGGCTTAGTCAAAATCTTTGACCTGCAGGATGATATCCCGCTTTTCGATTTGCGGATTGCAGATCCGTACCGCAATAAAGGTTACGGCCCGAAGGCGTTGAAAATGGTTGCTGACTTCGTCTTTTCATTGCCGGAAAAGAAAATCCGTCTGGAAGGCAATACGCGTCATGACAATTTTGCAATGCGCAAAGCTTTTGAACGGACAGGATTTGTCAAAGAAGCACATATGCGGCAAGCCTGGTTTTCTCCGCGGGAAAACCGCTATTACGATGCCGTAACTTATGGGATGACGCGCGAAGATTGGCAGGCTGGCATCACGACACCGGTCCTGTGGGATGATGCGGTGGTGGAAGCGAAAGAACCGCCTTTCAATCCGGTATTGCTCGATTTTCCGGAAGAATTCGAATCGGAACGCCTGCTGATACGGGCGCCAAGAAGAGAAGATGCACAGGCGAGCTATGAAGCGGTTGTGCATTCATTGGAAGCTTTTCGCCCCTGGTTGCCATTTGCGCAACAGGAGCCGGATCTTGCAGAAACGGAAGCGACGCTGATTGAAGCTGAGGCGAATTTCAAATTGCGCAAGGATCTGCGTCTGCATTTCTTTTTGAAAGAAACCGGGCAATTTATCGGTTCTACAGGGCTTCACCGGATTGATTGGGAAGTGCGGAAATTTGAAATCGGCTATTGGGTCGATAACCGTTATGAAGGCAAAGGCTACGTCACGGAAGCAGTTGAGCGCATTACTCGATTTGCTTTTGAGGAGTTGGAGGCCAATCGGGTTGAAATCCGTTGCGATCCGGACAATGTCCGCAGCCGCGCAGTAGCCAACCGCCTGGATTTCGAGCTGGAAGGCATCTTGCGCAATGATACGATTTCTAAAGTAGGAAATAAACTTCGGGATACATGCATCTACGCCAAAGTCCGTCAATAAAGTGTATGGAGTTCCCTGACACTGAAAAGCAGGAAGGAAAATCACTAACTTTTCCTTCCTGCTTTTCCTATGGGGTTGTTGAATAACAGACATAAAGAAAGGGTTGTCCCAACAGCCATTTACAATGACTGTTGAAACAACCCTGTTGTTTAATTAACGCTGTGGCTATACGCCCTTACGTCCAGTTACTAAATTGATAACTAAAACGATTGCAGCAATAATTAAAAGAATGTGTATAAGTCCGCCTGCTACGTCCATTAAGAATCCGATAAGCCATACTACAATAATGACTGCTAAGATAATCCAAAGAATACGTCCCATGTTTTTCACCTGCCCTTTCGATAATAACTATTTTGCTTATAGTAATAACTACCCTGACAGTATTTAGCTTAAACCTTTCTGAAAAAACGGACTGTTTTAAGGACGGCAAGTCCAGTTGTTTCAATGATGGCGGTATAGTAAACTGAACATAGCTACGTGAGGGAGGAAAGAACTTTGCCTACTCCAAGTATGGAAGACCATATTGAAATCATTTATTCATTAATTGAGCAAAAGGGCTATGCGCGTGTTTCGGATATCGCGGAGGCCTTATCTGTGCTGCCTTCTTCTGTCACTAAAATGGTGCAGAAGCTGGATAAAGACGGCTACTTGATATACGAACGCTACAGAGGACTGGTTTTGACGCCAAGGGGCCAGAAGCTGGGCAAACGCCTATTGGAGCGGCACAGCCTGCTTGAACAATTTCTTCGGTTGATCGGTGTAGATGAAGAACGGATCTACGGGGATGTTGAAGGAATCGAGCACCATTTAAGCTGGAATTCAATCGATCGGATTGCCGATTTGGTCCAACTGTTGGAAGAAAGCCCGGATTTTATGGAAAAGCTGGAACAGCTGAATAAAGAAGAAAAAGATAGTTAAGAGAAATAGGAGGAGCTAATTATGGCTTTACACCCAGGATTGAAAGCGACATTGCAAGTGAAAGACCGTTCAACGTCTCAGTGGATTTTATCGGATGGTTCAGGCGACGAAGTAATGATGAACGCATCAGAAATAGAAGAAGGTCAGGAAATCGGAGAAGAAATTGAAGTCTTCCTTTACCGCAACCGCCAAGGAGGCGTTTCGGCAACACCGATGATTCCTCATATTCTGCCAAGTGAATATGGCTGGGCAAAAGTATTGAAAGTTTCTCCACGTGAAGGTGCAGTAGTGGATATTGGTACGACTCGTGAAGTGTATCTGCTGCCGGCTGATCTTCCGCAAATCATGGAATTGTGGCCGAAGCAAGGCGACCATATTTTCATGACGCTTCGGACAGACCGCCATGGCGATTTATACGGACGCCTGGCAACGGAAGAAAAAGTATTGGAATTGATGCAGCCTGCACCAGAAACCGCTTTTAATCAAAACCTGCAGGCACGCGCTTACCGGTTGTTGCCAGTCGGGACCTTTATGCTATCGGTTCCTGAAATGTACCGTATTTTTATTCACGAAACAGAACGCCATGAAGAACCGCGCCTTGGGGAAGAAAAAACTGTCCGCATCATCGATGTAAAAGACGATGGCACACTTAACGGCTCGTTGCTTCCAAGAAAACAGGAACGTTTGGCAGATGACGCGGAAGAAATCATGCGTTATCTCGAAGAATCGGGCGGCAAGATGCCATTCACCGATAAATCTTCTCCGGACGAAATCCAGGAAATTTTCGGCATGAGCAAAGCGGCATTCAAGCGTGCACTTGGCAAATTGTATAAAAATCGCCAAATTATCCAGGAAGATGGCTGGACCAAGTCAACGAAGTAAAGGAACCTTTTCAAATTGATTTCGTATTAATTTGGAGAAAGGGGCAATATACTAATGAAAAAATTACTCACTGCCATAGCATTACTGTTTACGCTATCTGCTGTTTTGCCATCACACAGTTCGGCAAATGTCGGCATCAACGAAAAATTCGGTCTGCCGATCGTGGTTTACGGAGGCAATTTATCAGCAGATGAAAAAGCAACTGTTGCTGAAAGCCTGGATGTAGCTGGAGAAGTGGATGTAGAAGAAATTGAAGTGACGGGCCAGGATCTGATCAAGTACATTAAAGATGGCGATTCTCGTGCCAATATGTATTCATCTGCAAAAATCACGCGCAAAGATGAAGGTGCTGGACTGGTGATTGAAATTGTAACGCCTGACAACATTACTCAGGTAACCTCTGAAATGTACGGCAATGCCATGCTGACTGCGGGTATTGAAAATGCTACCGTGGAAGTGGCAGCACCCAAAGCGGTAACTGGCCACTCGGCACTTGTAGGGATCTATAAAGCCTATGAAGTAAATGGTGAAGAGCTCGACCCGGAACGGACAGACGTCGCAAATGACGAATTGACCGTTGCAACGGAACTTGCAGACGGCGGCGTGGAAGACGCTAAAGTCAGCGAATTGTTAACTGAAATCAAAAAACAGATTGCTGAACAGAATCCAGCTTCGCGTGAAGAAGTGGAGCAGATTGTGGAGGAGCAATTGAGTAAGCTCCAAATTGAACTGAGCCCGGAAGACCGCCAATTGTTGGTGGATTTGATGGACCGCATTCGTAAGCTTGATATCGATTTTTCCAAATGGTCCACACAATTAGAAGATTTGAGTAAGACCATCGAAGACAAAATCGGCAAAGTCGTCAATGATGAAGGCTTTTGGGAAAGTGTAAAAACTTTCTTCAGAAATCTTGCTGATACTGTCCGCGGCTGGTTGAATTAATTTGAACAGGCAAGTCCCATTTATGGGGCTTGCCTGTTTTTGGTTTAAAGTGTGATAGCTTGCGCGTGTGAAAAGACAGTGATAATATGAAATTAATATCTCGAATTCAAGATAATTAGGAGGAAATTGATATGAAATTAGAAGGAATTCACCATGTTTCAGCTTTAACAGCCAACGTCGATGCCAATCATGACTTTTTTACACGGATCTTAGGAATGCGTTTAGTGAAAAAAAGCGTTAACCAAGACAATCCGTCATCCTATCATTTATTTTATGCAGATGCGGTCGGAACCCCAGGCACAGATATGACGTACTTTGATATTCCAATGGCTGGACGTACGCATCCAGGTGTTTCGAGCATCAGCAATACGGCGTTCCGCGTAAAAAATGAAGGAGCGTTGGATTATTGGCTCGCGCGTTTTGATGAATTTGAAGTTCCACACGGAAAAATTGAACAGCGTTTTAATCGTCCAACTTTGACTTTCCAGGATTTCGAAGGTTCCAGATTAATGCTGGTTGTTGATGATGGGAGTGGCATTGAGCATGGTATCCCTTGGACAAAAGCCGGTATTCCCGAAGAGTTCGCCATTGTCGGATTAGGCCATGTACGCTTGACGGTCCGAAAAAGCGATAAAACAGCTGCCGTTCTGACAGATATTATGGGGTTTGAACAAATTGGCCATTATCCGTCCACAGTAGACGGGCAAAAAGATATTTTAGTCTTTTCGACAGGAAAAGGCGGTCCCGCTGGCGAAATACACTTAGAGGAACGTTCAGACCTACCGCCCGAAAGACCGGGACGAGGCAGCGTCCACCATGTGGCGTTCCGTGTCAAAACGTACGAAGACTACAGCAAATGGAATGAATACTTGCGTTCCAATGGTTTTATGACTTCCGGAGAAGTAGACCGCTATTATTTCAAAGCGATATATTTCCGTGAGCCTAATGGCATTCTTTTTGAATTGTCAACAGATGAGCCAGGCTTTGCAACGGACGAACCGATGGACGCTTTAGGACGAACCTTGGCATTGCCTCCGTTTTTAGAGCCTAAACGTGCTCAAATCGAAGCATCTCTTCGTCCGTTGAGTATTAATCAATGAATAGGAGGAGAATGGAAATGGATTTTAAATTAATCGAATTAGGCAGTGACGAATTTGCGTATCGGCTTGAAGAAGAAGGCCAAACAAAAGCGGAAATTACGTGGACGGAACTAGCGAATGTTATGGTCATTGAACATACCTTTGTAGACGAATCAATGCGCAATCAGGGACTTGCCAAAAAACTATTAGATCGGGCGGCCGACTATGCCCGTGAAAACAGCTTTAAAATGGAGCCGGTTTGTTCTTATGCTGTAACGGCTTTTGACCGCTATAAAGAATACGATGACGTTAAAATATAAAGGACCTACACTTTGGTGAAGGTTTTCGGCTTTGCTGAATTTTTTAGGCACGCAAAAAGCAATCCTCTATCAGTTGAGTGGATTGCTTTTGCTATGTTATACATATGTAATTGATCATTCGTTACCTCCGTTTTTAAATGCTTGTCATAAAGAATACAATGGCAGTTAAAATTGAAGCTCCTCCAACACCATACATAAAATCAGCTTGACTAAAAATTAGATTTTTTTCCATTTTTTAGAACTCCTTTCAAATCTTTGTTATTAATATTCTACCCTTTTGGAACGTCATTAAACATTTTTTTGACAAAAGTCTATTGCTTCATCTACTCGGAATGCTGGACAGTCTTTACAGGTTTTATTAGTTTTTTTAAGGGAACAGAATAATTAAGTAACCAAATCCTTATTTGTACGTATACTGATAAGAGACTATAGGAAGAGGTGGAATGAATGAATCAAGAAACAGTTAACAGAGCGGGAGAAAAAGTGCTCGGGATCATCGGCATCGTCTTTAACATTTTAGCAATTGCCTTAATCGGATTTGGAATGGCGAGTTATTCGAGTGTTCAAGGTACACCGGAGTTCCAACAATATATAGAAGACGAAATTATGGCAGATCCTGCATTCTCCAATCCGGAAGAAGCACAAATGGTTATTGATATGATGTCTTCAAGCTTCAATATTGTAGGATGGGTATTAATTGCGCTGTTGGCGTTAAGTACAATTTTCGCTATTGTTGCTTTGGTCAATCTCCGTAAACGAGGAAAAGCGTCTATGGCAGGAGTCTTCTTTATTCTTGCCGGATTATTTGCCGGACTTCTATCGTTAACATCTATCTTGTTCTATATTGCCGCTATTATGTGCTTTGTCCGCAAACCGCGTGCATCAAACAATCAAAACTTGCGCGATGATGACTTCAAGTACCAGGAAGATCAGCTGCGCCGCAAAGAAGAATCCGTTCGTCGAGAAGATGAATTGCGCCGCGATGACACAACCACAACACGCAATGACGACGATACACCCTATCGTCCGTTGTAAGTGAATGAGCTTTAAAAGAACGAATAGGCACCTTGGCAATAGTTGCCAAGGTGCCTATTTTGATGAGTACACAAAAAACAGCTGCCTATAAAGCAGTGGCAGCTGTTTTCAAATTGTAAACGTATTTGGCTGTTTGCAGTGGATGGCCTTCGAATAATTCCTCGAACTCTTCCAGCAGCTCGAAGCCGTTTGCTTCATAAAAGTTGCGGCCTTTACTGTTTTCGCTTTCGACATAAACAAAGAGCTGGTTGCCGTTGAGCAGATAGCTCAAACCGCTGTTCAACAATTGTTTGCCATAACCCGAGCGCTGGAATTCGGGTTTCATATAGATGGCAATCAATTCGGCATCGCCATCTTCATCGACTTTCGTGAAGTTGGCGAAGCCGACGGGCTGGCCTTCATGTTCCGCAAGCAATATGATTGTTCTCTTTAAACGCATCTCCATCATCGGAGTAGAATAGGATTTATCTAAAAAGCTTTGTTGGATGGTAGAGGGAATGATTCCGGCATACGTATCATTCCAGCTAACTTTGGCAATCTCTTGAACAGATGCAATATCTGCAGATGTACCGGTACGAATCATGTAATCACCTCTAAATTCTTTTTGTAATCATATCAAAAATACAGCCCAATAGCCACTAATGTGGAATAATAGAAACAAAAGGAGGGTGCTGAATATGGACTGGAAGACCTATTATTTCGAAGAGTTGACGGCAAAAAAACTATATGAGGTACTGAAGCTGCGAGTTGATGTATTTGTAGTGGAACAAAACTGTCCATACCCCGAGCTGGACAACCTGGATCAGCAATCCATTCATTTGCTTTACAGTGAAGATGGGGTCATCCAAGCCTATGCACGTCTAGTCCCAGGTGGTGTAAAGTACGACCTGCCATCCATTGGCAGAGTCATTGTCCGACAAGAAGCCAGAGGACGCGGATTGGCCAAGCAACTGCTTGAACACAGTATTAATTACATACTAACCGAGTGGAAGGCACCGGCAATTCAACTGCAGGGGCAAGTCTATCTTCAGGAGTTTTACCAATCTTTCGGATTCCAACCGATTTCTGAAAGCTATGACGAAGACGGCATTCCGCATGTGGATATGAAATTAACGGACAGCAAAATGTAATACTTTTGACATACAATAAAGGATTAGCTTCATACAAAAAGGGTAAATATATTGTAATAACCAAATTGATTGATGAAGGAGTGCTGTAAATGGCAAGAGGAAGAGGTCTCTTATTAGCAGGATTAGCTGCGGGAGCATATGCATATTTCAAAAACCCTGAAAACCGCGAAAAAGCCACAAAGGCTTTTAATGAAGCGAAAGTGAAGGTGAACTCTTACATGGAATCACAAAACCTGGATAAAGACGGCAACCCGATTTCAAAAACCATGGATACGCCAAGCACTACCGAAAAACGTGAAAACAAAATGGTCGCTGAAGGCGGAGCTTCCGCAAGTGTCCAGTATTACAACGAGCAGCAACAGAAAAAACAGGACAAAGAGAAGGATGACGTAAAATTATCATCAAACGATGTCGGCAGCGAAAAAGCTGAAAATACGGCATCAGCATCTCCGGAAAATAAAATAAGCACAGATAACTTATAAGAAAAAGGATGGTCCAGGACCATCCTTTTTACTGCCGATTATTCTTTCTTAACCGTCAACCAATTCAATAAAGCAATTGCCAATAAGAGAAGGCTGCTGACGATAAATCCATGATTGGGGCTTAAAGCAAATGCTCCTGTAATGCTTGAGCCAGCAACAACACCGATGGAAAAGAACGCGTAAAAATACCCATAAGCCCGTCCGCGCGATGCTTCATCCGTTGAATCAATCAACAGTGAATTGATTGAAGGGAACAGCAGAGCAAAGCCGATTCCATACGTACACATGCTAGCGTACAATAGGGATTCAATGGATGCTGCACTCAAAAAAAGCAGCGATGCACCCATCACAGTAAAGCCGGCGATTAAAGTATAGATAGGTTTTGTGACATCAAAAATGCGATTGATGGGGAGCAGAAAAACCAGAATAGCTGAAATTCCGAAAACGCTTAACAACAGACCGCTCAGCTGAGAATCCAAACCAAGCGCTTCGACTTTGAGCGGCAGCATATAGGCCAAAACCCCTTGGGAAAACATCAGAAAGAATGCGCCTGAAAAAGAGCGGATCAACCCTTTGTTCTTCAGAACATCCATGAGCGCGACAGTTTTCCTGGCCGTTTTGTTTTTGGTTATGGCTGTTTGCCGCAACAAGAAAAATGCAGCTATGCCAATCAGCAAAACCAGCATACCGGTAAGAAACATGGTTTGTGGAACGTCATTGCGGCTGGTATATACTGCGCCGTAAGCCGGACCGACGATAGCGGCGAGCCCGACGAATGCACCCGACAACGCTGCGCCTTTTCCTCGTTTGGCGGTTTCTGTTCGATTGGCCAAATAAGTGAAGGCAGCGGGAACAGTCAGCCCTGCTGCAATTCCGTGGAAAAAGCGGATAGCTAACAGGCTATACGGCCCTTCTATCACTGAATAGCTGAATAATGCAAGGCTGGTAGATAATAAGCCAACCACTAAAATCTTAAAAGGTCCTTTGCGGTCGGAAAAAATACCGGAAATGACGTTTCCGAATGTATTGGAAAGCGAATACATGCCCACCGCCAATCCGGCGATAAAGGGACTGGCGCCTAAAGACACTGCATACGTGCTCATGATGGGCAGCTGGGCAAATAAATCAAAAAAAGCAAAGAAGATAATGAGATAAATAAAAATACGCAAGGCGGCTCCTACTTTCCTGAACAAATTGCAGTTTTCTGGATTTGTTCACCCTAAGGCAGGGACAAATGTAACTATAGCCGTATTATACCATCGGAGGTCTGATGATGAAAAAAGCAATGTTCATATTAAATCCATCCGCAGGAAAAGAACGCGCGTCCGAATACCGGGAGCAAGTAGAAGAAACGCTTGCATCCATGGGCTATGAAGTCGATACAAGAGAAACAGAAAAAGCGAAAGACGCCACGCATTTTGCAGCTGAAGCCTGTGAAAAGAAATATGATTTCGTTGTGGCAATGGGTGGCGATGGCACCATCAATGAGGCGGTATCAGGAATAGCAGAGCAAGAGCATCAACCTTTATTTTCCTTGATCCCTCTTGGTACCGTCAACGATTTTGCGCGTGCATTGGGAATTTCACTCGACCCGCCGGAAGCGATTGAAGCCCTTAAAACAGGATATGAAAAGCGCGTAGACATTGCCAAGGTTGGAGAGCATTTCTTCATGAATATATTGGCAATTGGTGACATCGCTGAGTCCACCTACGATGTTGATCCAGAGCAGAAAACCAAATTGGGAGCATTGGCCTATTTTATTGAAGGTGTTAAAGCCATCACAGCAGATACAGAAACATACTTTGAAATTGAGCATGATCATGGAACATGGTCCGGAGAAGCAAAACTGGTGTTGGTCGCATTGACCAATTCAGTAGGCGGCTTTGAGAAATTAGCCCCTGAAGCTTTAACGGATGACGGCCTGTTGCATCTATATATCGTGAAAAATGCAGCTCTGCCCGCATTTCTCCGCATTGCAACTTCGGTGCTAAGAGGGAAACTGGAAGAAGATCCGGCGGTGGAAGCGGTCCATACGACCAAAGTGTCTATTAAAACCAGTGAACCGATGTCCTGTAATATTGACGGTGACGAAGGATGTACGACTCCCTTCATGATTGAGGTATTGCCGCAGCATATACGTGCACTCATTCCACCCGATGATGCCGGGGAATAAAAAAATGGAATTCACCCTTTAAAGGGGCTGAAACGATGGCGTACGGAACAGGAATACAGGACAAGTCATTTTTCTGCTGTGGCTTGTTTTGTCATTCTGTTAAAATCGAGTTTTTAAAAGTAGGAATGGAACCTTTTTAAAACGATTTCGTTTAATATAGTATAAATTTTGTATTAAAACGTTACTGAAGGCGCAAGACTGTGTTTTTTATACTAGAGCAAATTACATAAAAAATATACAATAATAGCAGCATATCTCTATTATTTTGCGCTATTTCAGTATATAGTTGAGAGATGCAGCACAAACTTGTACAAAGAAAGACGGGGAAACGATGAATCTTATCACTGCACCATCTATACAAGAAACGATTTCAAAAATATTTATGAACGAGACAGAAAACTTAAACCAGGTTGAGGGATTGGATAAGTTTTTTGAAATTGAAACGCAATTGATGTATGAAATTCACCATTTGGAAAAAGAGCGGGCAAAAGAAACATTGAGAGAATTGATTGATATGCTTTCGCTTCGTCCAGAAAAAGATATCATCCGCTCTATCCGCAATTATTTCATCATCCTATCTTCCGTTATGGCACGTAAACTTTATGAAATGCGTGTACCACCTAAGAAAGCATTTGCCTTTAACTCCGCTTGCGTAGAGTTAGTGGACAAACATATGAACGACTCTGAATTCATGTTCGTTGCAGATGAGCTGATTGAATTTTTTGTATCGATCATTTCTGAACGCAAGCAACCTTCTTTCGGGCACCAAACAGTAAATAAAGTTGTTATTTACATCAATGACGAAGTAGAGCGTGATTTGTCCGTTGAAGAAATCGCCAAGCATTTCAATATTTCGACCAGCCATTTGTCGCGTATCTTCAGAGAACATGCCGGCATTACGCTTGTTGAATATTTGAATGTCCGTCGTGTGGAAGAGTCGCAATACTATCTTCGCCATTCGGATAAAGGCATTTCAGACATCTCCAAGCAGTTCCACTTCTGCAACCAAAGTTACTTTACGCGGATTTTTAAAAAATACACAGCCGTCACACCAAAGCAATTCCGTGACAGCCAGCACATTCCGTATTTCCGCTATACATTGCCGAATGCCAAGTAAGGAGAAGAAATTCTCCTTTTTTTCTTGCATACGAATAGGAAGAAGACATGCCGTAATTTCGTCACAAAAATGAAAAAATCCATCGGTCTTTTACTCACGGATTGAATTTTGCAGCGCTTATCGTTATACTTCTTAGTAGTTGAAAAAGGTGAAGGTGACTAATTTGAAAAAGAAAATTACATTATTGATGATGATGGCGGTAGCTGCTGTTTTATTGAGTGGATGTGCCGCTGTTGAAAACAAAGAAGGATTCTTTTATTCCATCTTTGTGAAGCCATTTGATTTCTCATTGGATTATTTAGGGGGATTGTTCGGCGGTAGTTATGGTATGGCTATTGTTGTAATTACCATTATTATCCGTTTGGTGTTAATGCCATTCATGCTGCGTACCTATAAACGCCAGCAAGGAATGAAAGTCAAGATGGATAAGATGCGTCCTGAAATGGAAGATATCCAAAAGCGTTTGAAAGAAACGAAAGATAAAGAAGAACAGATGAAATTGCAGCAGGAAATGATGGGACTTTACAAAAAGCATGAGGTAAACCCGTTGAACATGGGTTGTTTGCCTGTTGTTATCCAAATGCCGATCATCATGGGTCTTTATTTTGCCATTCTATACTCGCCAGATGTCCGTTCACACGAATTCCTATGGTTTAACCTGGGTTCACCGGATGTTATCATGACATTGATTGCTGGTGCGGTTTACTTCTTCCAAGCCAAAGTATCTTTGTGGACGATGCCAGAACAACAGCAAAAGCAGATGAAGCTGTTTGTTTACATTTCTCCAATTATGATTATGTTCATTTCATTCACATCGATGGCAGCTTTACCGGTTTACTGGGCAGTTGGAGGAATCTTGTTGATCATCCAAACATTCATCGGCCGTAAATTCTATTCGAATCATCCGGAAAAAGCGCTTGAAGCAGTAGAAGATAAAAAATAATTTAGAAGAGGCCGGCAAATATTGCCGGTTTTCTTTTTTGGGGAGATACTTACATGAATATGAAACTTATACAGGGAATAGGCATTGCCTTATTAAGTATCACTGCCTTGACCTTCTTGATCTTTGGTTACCTGGAAGTGGCAGTATTGTTTATGACGCTGTTATTTGTGTTGACAAACAGTTTTCGTTATCGACACATGAAAGCACAAGGAATGCACCGGGAGGCAAAATGGATGCTCGGTATGGCTATCATTTTCGGACTGCTGTTCTTTGTCGTGTTGGCAACCATTTTAATGTAGAATGAAAAACAGCGCTATCTCATTGAGATTGCGCTGTTTCTATGTATTCGTACTTTTCTTTCGAGCGTTCTTCTAATAGTGTATCCAACCGGTTCATCAACACCTGGATATCACGTTCCGATATATGATTCAATGTTTCCAACTCCTTATGTGTTTATACTTAGTTATTCGTAAAAAACATGGGGCTTAGGGGGGTGTTTAAATAAATATAAGTAAAAATAATGGCCGTTAAATTTTTAAGTGAGTCAAAACTGTTTACAGATTGTTCGAAGAGTTCTTTTCTAGAAAAAAATTCGATCCATTAGAGAAGAAAAAAGCTTGGGAAAAATGCTACTTGTTACGGAAGAAATCCACCAACAAGAATGATAGAATAATAAAGAAGCTGATAGAAGGAAGGCCTAGTATGAAATCTATGGGTACAAAAAAACCAAAAGATAAAAAGTTCTATATAAAATGGATGGTGATTAGTTTGTCAGCAATAATGGCTTTTTTAGCAGCGGCGTGGTTTTACATACATGACTGGGATATGGAAAAAAGCATGACAGCTTTAGCAGAATCGTTGACAAGTGAAGAACCCGCTGAAGAGATGAAGAAAGAGGAGCCTGTAGAAATACCGGCTGAACCTAAAGAAACAGAAGAACCCGCACAAGAAGAACCGGCATCAGAAGAAAAAGCAGATGCGACCATTTATCCTGAAGACAGTGTGCTGCCCGCAGAGCCCACTTTAATCAATGGTGTACTTATCGCCAATAAGCAGCATCCATTGCCTGCAACATACGCTCCTGGGGAAGTCCCGGAAGCACGTGCAGCTTTTGAAACCATGAAAGCGGCAGCTGCTAAAGATGGCCTCAACCTGAATGCATTCAGCACGTATCGCGATTTTGCACGCCAAAAGCAATTATATGAAGGCTACACAGCAAAAGACGGCCAAGAAGCGGCAGACCGCTACAGCGCGCGCCCTGGTTATTCGGAACATCAGACGGGCCTCGCATTTGATATCGGTGAAGCAGGCCAAGAACAGCACTGGGCTTCCTCGTCCTTCGGTGATACTGAAGGAGGCAAGTGGCTGAAAGCGCACGCCCACGAATACGGGTTCATCCTTCGCTATCCAGAAGGCAGTGAACACATTACAGGGTATATGCATGAAGCTTGGCATTTCCGTTACGTAGGGAAAGAAATTGCTGAAGAAATTCATCAAAAAGGAATCACGCTTGAAGAATATTTAGGTGTATAGAAAGGAAAAACGTCTCCGGTTTATCGGAGACGTTTTTCTTTGAGTAAAATATTGGGGACTCTTTATCATTTTTTAAGTCGTAACTTTCTATTGTTATAAAATAGGCGCCAGTAAACGGGCAATCGACTCTTTGGTTTTAATCATGCGGGTGCGGTCCAAATACATCATATAGGTTAATTCCGTCGAAAGCTTCATATCCCGGTGGAATAGTTCTGCAAGATCGGTGGATACTTTTTCATCGTAAATGAATGCATTCACTTCGAAATTCAATTTAAAGCTTCTGACATCGATGTTAGCAGTGCCGACGGTAGACGCTTTGTTGTCTGTAACAATCATTTTTGTATGCAGAAAGCCGTTGTCATAGATGAAGACGCGGGCTCCTGCGCGCAACATTTGGCCAGCGTAGGAATAAGTAGCCCAATAAACGAAAGGGTGATCGGGTTTGTTTGGAATCATAATCCGAACATCGATTCCTGACAAAGCCGCAATGCGGATAGCATCATAGAAACTGGCATCCGGTATAAAGTAAGGAGTTTGTATGTAGATATAATCGCGCGCCAAGTTGATGAGCTTCAAATAACCGTCCTTAATCTGTTCCCATTCTTCATCCGGTCCACTCGAAACAATCTGCATGGAAGTGTTTCCTGTTTCCTGTTTTACTGGAAAGTAAGCTTCGTCATATTCGATATCATGACGCGCAGATGCTTGGTTCCAGTCTCGGATGAAACGCGTCTGCAATGGGTAAAGGGCACTTCCAGTTATTCGCAGATGCGTATCCCGCCAATAGCCGAATTTTCGGCTAAGCCCTAAATATTCATCTCCGACATTAAAGCCGCCGAGATAACCGACGTCCCCATCAATCACCACGATTTTCCGGTGATTTCGGTAATTGAGCCGCGGATTGATAATCGGCAAGATGGAAGGGAAGAAGGTTTCGACTTCTCCGCCTGCCGCCGTGAGTTTCTTGAACAGGCGTTTGCTTATTCTTCTGGAACCCATATCATCATAAAGCAAGCGAACCTTAACGCCTTCTTTAGCTTTAAGAGTCAAAGCATCTACAATTCGGTTGCCCAGTTCGTCCAAACGGAAAATATAATATTGGATATGGATGTGATCAGTGGCATTTTCGATATCCTGAAGAAGCGAATTGAACTTTTTTCGACCATCATTAAAGATCTGCAAGTTGTTGTCTTGTGTCAACAAAGCTCCGTTGTTGCGAAGGTGGAGGTAAACCAAGTCCGTATAGTTTTTTGCATTGGGATCCTGAAATTCAAAACTGTTGTCATGCAGTTCGTTCATTTGCGTAGCGATCAAGTGTTCAATACCGACGCGTTTGCTGCCTTCCCATTTAAAAAGAGTTTTCTTGCGGAGCTGCCTTCCCAAAAGCAGGTAAATAAAGAATCCTAAAATAGGAATGAAAAATAGGACCAGCAGCCATGCCCATGTGGAAGAGGCATCCCGTCTTTCTAAGAAGACCAGAGCTGCTGCCAGAATAACGTTGAATATGAAAATCGCGGCAGTTAATACACTGAAAATAGTTACAGTCATTGTCATTCTCCTAACTTATCAATCTATGGGAGAAACCAAACCAATAAAATTAAGGGTTTCAAGCGGAATTACTCGCTTTTTCTTGGATAGTTCAAGTATAAACTACCCGGGTTATAGAGAGAAGAAACTAATGGTATAGAAAAAACTTCCTCTTGTCTGAAGGGAAAACTAAAAGATTTAAAAAAACCGGCCTCCTGATAAAGCGAGGCCGGAAAAATCAACTTAAACGTTCTTCTTGTTTCAATTGTTCGACGATGCCTTCGACTTCCTGGCGGCTCATCTTTTCTTTTCCGGATTTCAATGCTTTCAACGTACTATGGGCTAAAGCTAACGGAACTTTACAGAACATGAGAATTCGTTTGTTTTTGATCGGCTTGACGTAAAGGTCTGCTTTTGCCAAATTGTCTTTAGCGTAGTTGAACATATCTTCGCGCGTCCAGCCTTCAGGAACAAACGTGACGCCCCGTTCGAAATCTTCATCGTAATTGCGCAGCATGTTGACAGCTTGCAATCCACGGCCGAAAGCAATGGCGTGGTCATCATTTGTTTCTGTTCCATCGTACCAGCGCCAGATATCCGAAAGCATCGTTCCGACAAGGCCAGCTACATAATACGTATATTCATCCAGGTCTTCTTTTGTTTTGATAACCCAGTCCTTTTCAACCCATTTGGCCATGCCCCCGGCCATGATGGCAGTGGACTCCATCACTTTTCCTCTTATTTCTTCAGGGCAGACACTGATCCAGTCAGCTAAACGCATAGTGACAGGGGGCAGGGATGCTTCATAAGGAGAAACGAGTTCCAAGTAGCGGATTTCATCAAAATCTGTAGCCAGCATTTCTTGAATGCTGCGCAGCAGGTTGATTTTCACTTGGTCTTCAAGCTCCGGATGGTCTTCAATTTCATCAATCGCCCGCATACAAAGATAAGCAGAACCGACTGTTTTCTTTAAGGTAGATTCCAAAAAGCTGATTGGGATGAAAAAGGTCCGGCTTGTTTCTTTCAGCATAAGCAAGGACTCTTTCTGTAAATTCGAAACTTTGCTCATCTCAATTTCCTCCTGTTGTGGATTGACGTTTATTCTTCTTATGTACAAAAAATATCTGGTCTAAAAATGGCTTCCTACTAAATATAAACCATACAGGCGAAAAAACAAACGATTACCCATAAACGCCAACTTTTGAATAAAAAAATAGCCCCTTTGAACACATTTTTCATGCTCGTAAGGGGAAAGGTCAGTCGGTATGGAAATGGTTCCAGGCTTCCAAGATGCCTCCTGCATATTTTTCTTTGGCTCGGTAAATGAATGGATGTTCTGCTTGTGCAAGCAATTCCGGTTGAGCGTTCCCGACGATGACAGATGGAAACCCCATCGTGAGCATTTCAACGTCGTTTCCGGAATCGCCAGCTACCAGCAATTTGGATTCGGCTAGTTGGTATTTGTCCAGAATATATTGAAGGGCTTGTCCTTTTCCGCTTCCTGGAGGAAGAACATCGACATCGCGGCCGCCGCTGTAAACGAGTTTATGTGGAATTTCGGCTCTATTCAGTGCTGAGCGAAATGCTTCCACAACAGCGGAATCGGACGTGATATAAGAACAGCGGTTAGTTAAAGGAAGATCTTGGGGAGTCAGCCCAGGTATGCGCTTGGCGATCTCCTTTACTTTTTCAGGCTGCCACCTTTCCTTCAGCTGTTCTGCCCATTCCAAATCTGCTTCCAATGATTGGCCTGTGTAAATGCCAGTCCCGACGTCTGTAACCAGTACGTGAGGAACTGGTAAATTCTCTTCTTTTATCAAAGACAAGGCGGATTCATAATAGCGCCCAGTAATGTAAACCAGTGAAACCTTGTAGGTCTGGCTGTCGTAGAAGTCCAGCAATGCTTTTAAATTGCCTTTATCACCGACCAGCGTCCCGTCCAAATCTGTTGCTAACAAATGCGTTGCTCCGTGCACCAATGATCACCTCATACAATGAATTTATCCGATTGGAAATTGAGTCCCAATCAAAGTCTTTACGGGCTATTTGTACCGCTTGTCGGCTTAAACGTTCAGTCAAAAGAGTATTTGCTGATAAAACACCCATGGCGATCGCCAAATCGATTTCGTTTTCTGTTTCGACCAGTAAGCCGGTAACGCCGTTTTGGACAACATTCTTCAAACCGCCGACATCTGATGCAATCACCGGACTGCCGCAAGCCTGGGCTTCCGCGGCAACCATTCCAAACGATTCGTAGAAGCTTGGTACGATTGTAGCTGTAGCTGAATTGAATAGCAACGCCAACTGTTCCTGAGACTGTGGCCCGATGAATTCTACCATGTCTTCGATGCCTCTAACGGCTTCCCGTAATTTTTTATCTCTAGGCATTTTAGTTTCCAGGTCAATAGCTTCTGCATCTCCTCCTGCAATAACCAGATGTGGAGTATTAGAAGAATCATTTTTTTCCACCAACAACTGAAAAGCTTTTAACAAAGTGAAAATGCCTTTGGTTACTTCCAATCTTCCGGCAAAGACAAAGAGGGGATTGCTGTAGCCAAATTTTTTGCGCAAATGCGCCCGGTTGCCACGCACTTTAAATGCCTGGTCCACTCCGATGGGGATAACTTTGATGGGAGAAGGAGAATCAACAAATCTTTTAATCAGCTGCTTTTCGTTGTTGGTAGTGGCCAAGACCTGATCAGCATTTTTTAAAATTGCTTTTTCCGCATTGATGCGGCGCTGGTCATGGACTCCCGTTGCTTTTTCTTTTGCCCAGCCGAGTGAATGCGCAGTATGCACATAAGGCAGACCGAAGTCTTTCTTCAATTTTTTCCCGATTAGTCCTGATAACCAGTAATGGGTATGGGCAATGTCATAAGAATCAATATCTACCATGCTCTTCAACTCTTCGTAAAAAGCAGGGAGCATAGAATACATTTCGTCCTTAGAAACGAATCCTCTATGTCCAGCCTCAAGTCTAATGACGCGGCATGAATTTCCGAATTCTTCTATTTGAGGTGCTGAGGAATCGCACCAATGAGTTGCTACATCTACCTGCCAACCTTTATCTTCTAATGCAAGTGCTAGTTGTTTTACGTAATTATTTTGGCCGCCGGCTTGCTTTCCGCCTAACTTAGCCAATGGATCGCCATGATCCGAAATAAATAATGCTTTTTTACTCATCAGAGCTCAACTCCTTTTCATCGTCCTGATGTCCCTAATAAAACAGAGACTGCTTTACTGTTATACCCGTATTAAATAAATGTTAAACATCGTATTTCGAATTTTCCTTTTTTTAAGATAACATGAAAATCAGCAAAAAACAGCAGAGGGTTAATCTCGCTGTTTTTTGCTGGAAATTGAATGGCGCTGTTTCTATAACTGACTAAATCTATGGCTCCATGGGATATTCCTTTTTTCTCTCTGTAACAGACTTTCTTTATTTTGTATGGACATACTTTCCGTAAGCAGGCACCGCTGTCTTCTGGAAGTTTTCCGCGAGTGAAACCAATCCTTTGGCGAGTGCCGCCCCTTTCATTGGTTTGCCGTGCCCAGTTGCTGCGATAGACGGTTGGAGGTCCGCCAGTTTGCAGACAGATTCCCAAGCAGCACGCCAATTTGTCGTTAAATAGACCGGGGGACCGTGAACTTCTTTTTTCTGGCGTATCACTTTGTAGAGGGAATCCTGTTTAACCGTCACAAAAGCATCTCCAGCAATCAGAACGCGACCTTGTTCCCGGAACAAGGAAACGTGTCCTTCTGAATGGCCAGGCGTATGGATCCATTGCCAACCAGACATACCCGGCACACTGCCATCTGAAGGCAATTCATGAAGGTGGGCCGTGATATCGATGGCCTTAACGGGGAACATCTTCGACATTTTTGCGACCATGCCACCTTCCACAGACGAATCAGGCTGTGGATAGTCGGTGATGCCTTTCAAATACGAATATTCAAGCGGATGTGCGTAAACCGGTACTTTGTACTGTTCCAGAATATCAATCAGTCCGCCGACATGATCAAAATGGCCATGGGTTAAAATGATGGCTTTCAATTGATGGTCAGGCCCAAAGCGGTTCTCTGCCGCCTTGAGGATTTTTTTTGCGGAATGCGGCATGCCTGCATCGACCAATACCCATTCGTTGCTGACTTCGGGGTTGCCGATAAAGAAGACATTCGCGATTTGTACGGTATAGCAGTAAACATCAGGGGTCATTTCGATTCCCGATCCGCTTCGAATGGACGTCATAGGCAAAATGCTTTCAGTTGCTGAACTTCTTTCCATAAGACTGATTCCTCCTCTTAAAAACTTCCGTTTACTTTCTAGTATGTTAAGCTTTACCCCAAAAACTAACATTTGAATCCGTTGACGGACAAATTCATGGAATAGGTTTGAGTCTCCTTGCTTACTGGATTAGAATGAAGACACAAGTCTTTGTGAAACTGGGTGTTTAAATGAAATCATTGATTATTATTGGATCAGGAATACTAGGGGCTTCTGCTGCATATCATGCGGCTAAAGCCGGAGCACAAGTACTATTGATAGATCGGGGCGACAAAGGGCAAGCTACGGGAGCGGCGGCAGGAATTGTCTGTCCATGGATTTCGCAACGGCGAAACAAAGCGTGGTACGGACTGGCAAAGGGCGGTGCCAAATATTATCCGGAACTGATTCGTGAGCTGGAAGCTTTAGGGGAAACGGATACGGGTTATAAGCAAGTGGGAATCGTCAGTATCCATGAAGACAGCAAGCTGGATAAGATGGAGCAAAAAGCTCATGAACGGCGTGTAGATGCACCGGAAATGGGGGACATCCAGCGGTTGTCGCCGGATGAAACAAGAGAGCTCTTTCCATTTGCAACGGAAGAATATGGTTCGTTGTGGGTCAGCGGTGCCGCACGTGTCGATGGCCATGCCATTCGCGATGCGTTGATTTCAGCAGCTGTAAAACTGGGAGCGCGACGCCTGACAGGCAATGCGGAATTGCTTATCGAAGAATCACAGGTGATAGGGGTCACCATAGGCGGGGAACGTTTGCTGGCAGATCGGGTCGCTTCAACAGGAGGCGCCTGGGCAGCTGACTTGTTCAAGCCTTTGGGGTTGGATTTGGACATTGTTCCTCAGAAAGCCCAAATCCTTCATTTGCAGGCGGAAGGACAGCCGACCGGCAACTGGCCGGTTGCAATGGTTCCTTACGGCCAATACATCGTCCCTTTTGATGACGGAAGAATCGTGGCAGGAGCCACACATGAAAATGGCGCCGGTTTTAATGAGAAATTGACGGCAGGCGGCATGCACCACATTCTCGATAAAACATTGGAAGCAGCTCCAGGGCTTGCGGGGACTGAAATCGCGGGAGCGGCTACAGGCTTCCGCCCAGCAACGACAAGTGCCTTGCCCTTTATCGGACGAGTGCCGGGACAGCCCAACTTTTTTGCAGCCAATGGTCTGGGAGCTTCAGGGTTGACCGCTGGACCTTACCTGGGAGGACAACTGGCAAAGCTGGTGCTGGGGGAACCTGTTGATATCGATTTGAGTCTTTATCAAGTAGAAGAAGCAATCAAGAGCTGAAAAGGGGGCGGACAGCTATGTATTGGTGCAAGATTGCCCGGACGCAAGCTGAATTCGATGAGATTGCACGCCTGAATTATGAAACCTTTGTCGAAGAAATTCCCCAACATGAGAAGGAAGCCAGTGGTATGCGCACCGATCCTTTCCATGAGCAGAACACCTACCTGATTGTATTGTCGGGGACGGACCTTGTGGGTATGATTGCGCTGCGTTCTGAGCGTCCTTTTTCTCTGGATCTGAAAATCGGGAAAGTTGAAGCATTGTTGCCGGACGTCGGCCGCATCTGTGAAATTCGCCTATTGGCAGTCCGTAAAGAACACCGCAACGGCCGTGTCTTTTTCCTTTTAGCCAGCGCATTATCCGATTTCTGCCTGGAGCTGGGCTTTGACTCGGCAGTCATTTCCGGAACGACTCGGCAATTGAAGCTGTATGGCCAATTGGGTTTTCGGCCATTTGCGGATCCGGTTGGAAAGGGTGAAGCCATCTTTATTCCAATGGTCACCACTGTAAGCCAATACAACGCTTCTGTCGCAGCAAGGCTGCAGGTGAAACGCCGGTTGTTCGTCCCTGGACCTGTCGCATTAACTGCGCAGCTGGGGGAACCTTTTCAACAACCGCCGGTTTCCCACCGGTCAGCGGCTTTCCACAACATTCGGAAGGAAGTGGACCGCTTGCTCTATGGCATGGCAGGCTCGACGCCTTATTTGCTCGCTGGAAGCGGAACCTTGGCCAATGAAGCGATGCTTTCACAAATCAAGCGGCTGGACGCTAAAGGTCTGGTTCTGGTAAACGGGGAATTTGGCAGGAGACTGGCCAATCAGGCAGAACGCCTCAACTTGGATTTTAAAGTGAAGGAAGAAGTCTGGGGCCAGGCATTTGATTTTGACATGATAGCGGAACAGCTGGGTGCGGAAGGGTATGGCTGGGTGCTGATGGTTCATGGTGAAACCTCAACCGGCCAACTGAACGATTTTCGTCGGTTGGCGAATGTCTGTAAACAGCAGAAGATCCGGCTATGTCTGGACTGTATCAGCAGTTTTGGCGCATTGCCATTTTCGTTGGAAAATGTCTGGATGGCGACCGCGGCAAGCGGCAAGGCCATCGGAACAATGAGTGGAATCGCCATCGTCTTTGCCCACCATGAGATTCAACCGGATCCCAACTTGCCGAGCTATTTGGATTTGGGACTTTATTTCGCCAATATTCCGTTTACGTTTCCTGCCAGTTTGCTGGAAAGCCTGAAGCGGGCATTAGGCGCTTACCCCTTGCGCTGGGAGCTTTTGGAGCGGCGCTTCAGGCAGCTGGAAGCAGATACAAAGGACTGGCCTGTGCTGGCTGCCGGTTACCCGACATCCCGGACTTTCCAGACAACAACCAACACTGAATTTTTGGCTCAGGATGCCCATTTATCAGGATTTGAGCTTCATTCAGCAAGTGGTTATTTGAGGGAACGTGGTCTTTTCCAGGTATCCTGCATCCAGCCGGAATTTGAAAAAGACTGGGCGCAGTTCCTGGAATTCCACGATTGTTATCAGCGTTATCATACAACAGCAAAAGCCCGCCATAGTTGATGGCGGGCTTTTGCTATGCGGTCATTTGCTCATAGACTTTCAGGATGAGCGTTTTGTGTGGCGAATCGGGCATGGGCTGGATCAGCTCTTTAGCGATTGTGGCATGCTTTAGCGCCAATTCATTTTGGCCAAGCTCTGCATAAACCAGTGCCAGATAAGCGTCTTTTTCATAATGAACCGATAAATCATAAGGGTGGTGCAAGAACTCCCAAAGCTTATGTTTATTCAGCCATATCAAAGCATCTTCGAACTGTTCAAGCCCGTACAAGGCTTTTCCTTTTTCCAATGCGAATAAAAAGATGCTGTCTTCCGGATGTTTTTCCAAGTTCTTTTCAACTAAAGCCATGGCTTTTTCGTAGTCGTGAGCAAAAGAATTCAGGTAATGGATTTCAAGGGCATCCGCAACCGCGTTGATTTCTTCGTCATCGGTAAAATCAGCGAACAGGCGAAGCTTGGAAATGTAGAAATCCTTATTGACGATATCTCCGTTCAAGATAGCCTGAAACCCAGCCAAGCGATAAAGCGCATCAATTCGGTAAAACAGCTGTTGTTCTTTGGAGTAAGTGATGGCTTCTTCCATTAAACGTTTCGAGTTTTCTCCATCTCCGACAGCTGAGTAAAGAATAGACTCGTAATAATCAAAATCCAATTTCTTCAAGGGATCCAACATGCCGGTGCGTTCTTCAAAAGTGCTCCGGGATTCCTGGATGATGGTCAGGGCTTCCTTATAGCGATGTTCTGTGAAAGCCATTAATGCCCGGAAAATGTAAAGGTCAGCACTTTGATTGATCATGTGCAGGCTTTCGTAAATTTCTTCAGCCTGCGCTAAAGGGATTTGCCAATCATTCTGCTTGGTATGGTAGCTGCAACGGCTGTAGATTTCAAGGAGCCGTGCAGATTCGTAGCGAAAAGGCAGTTTGTCAATATAAGGTTTTATTTTGCCGGCAATTTTTTTGTACTTTATGATCAGCTCATTGCTGATCATTTCTTGCGTATAAAGTTGTTCAATCTCTTTTAATAAATCTCGCAATTCATGGGTCGGAATGTCTGCCAACAATTCGTTTCGGTCCACTTCCAAGCGTTCAGCTATATAAGCAAGGCTTTCCATGGAAGGGTTTGCCTTATTGTTTTCAATCAAACTCAGCATGCCTTTTGTCAGCTGGTCGCCTGCCAGAGCCTGCAGTGTTAATCCTCTTTGTTTGCGTAAATTTCGGATGCGTTCACCCAAAGTAGCCATTAACTCACCTGTCCTTTCGATAGTTTAATTATATTAAACTTTTTATTGCAATGCTAGTTTTCTCGTGTTATATTTTGTTTAATTAAATTAAACTTTCACTGGGGAGTGGAAAAGAATGAATGAGGCAGCACGCATCAAACAAGCAAGTTATCATCTGTATACGTTTACAGCCAGCAAGTTGATTTCGACATTCGGCAGTTCTGTCTACGCATTTGGCATCAGTTTATACGTATTGGCGTTAACTGGATCAGCTGCGAGTTTCGCGATTAATTTGATCTGCAGCATTTTGCCGCGATCGCTACTGGCGCCTTTTGCAGGGTACACCGCGGATAAGTATTCGAAAAAAACCATCGTCGTTCTGTCTCAAGTGGTCAGTATGTTATCAGTTGCAGGATTGCTCATTTACAGCCTGCTGAATGGCTTATCGCTGACGGCCATCTATACGACGACTGCGCTGCTGTCCATCAGTTCAATGTTTACCGGTGTCACATTTTCTTCTTCAATCGCCAATCTGATTGACCCAGACCGAATCCAACGGGCAATGGGCTTTAACCAATCAGCGATTTCCATCGCTGCAATCGGTGGGCCGGTGGTCGGTGGCATGCTCTTTGGATTTGTTTCGATGAATGTCTTTTTAATGATCCAAGCAGGGGCTTATGCGATTGCGGTTCTGCTGGAGTCGACAATGAACTTCAAGTTGTACACCGTCCGCGCTGAACGAGCAGTAGGCGAAGCGACAAAGACCATGCTGACAGAAATGAAAGAAGGATTCTCTTATTTAAAATCCAATCGCGTCATAACCGTTATTGTAACGGTTGCTATTGGCATCAATTTCTTTTTCTCCTCTATGATGATCGGTTTGCCCTTTATCGCAGTTCAGCAATTAAATGTAAAAGCCACGCATTTTGGGATGATTGAAGCGATGATCGCAGTAGGGATGCTGGCAGCTTCCATCTATTTTTCAATCAGCAAGGAAGTGAGATTTCCTTTGCTGTTTGCTAAGAGAGGAATACTGGGGATGTCCGTGTTGCTTGCGGGGATGGCAATTCCTTTAATTGTTGGCATGTCCTATGGGGTAATGGTCGTTTATTTCCTGTTGCTCATGCTGACTTTCGGTATGACAAACGTGTTTGTCAACACGCCGATTGGTGTCATGATGCAGAAAGATGTGGATGAGGAATACCGCGGTCGTGTTTTCGGCATTCTCGAATCGATGGCGATGGCTATGATGCCGCTCGGTTATCTTTTATTCGGCTTGCTGTATGATGTGGTGCCGGCAGAATATGTGGTAGGGGCAAGCAGCTTTTGCCTTATTGTGTTAACCGGATACTTGATGCGCCCGTCCGTTCTTAAGGAAGCCCATCCGGAGCTGCAAAAGAATCTTTCAAATCAGCCAGAACCTCTGTGAAAACAGAAGTTCTGGTTTTTTATTGGCAGGTTTATTTTGTAAGAATAAGGGAAAAACGTAAAACAATCTGAAATAAATAGTTGGAGGGATAAAATGGAGAAAAATAAACCTGAAAATATACCCGCGCAGGAACAGGAACGGCAACCGGGATTTGAATCGGAAATGGAGCCGAAACCTGATTTTAAAGGAAATTTGGCCGGACAGGCACAGCGGCTGCCGAATAAGACAGCTTTAATAACCGGTGGCGATAGCGGAATCGGCCGTTCAATTGCGCTTGCTTTCGCTAAAGAAGGAGCAGATGTGGCAATTGCTTATCTGGATGAACACGAGGATGCTGAAGAGACGAAGAAATTTGTCGAACAGGAAGGACGCCGTTGCCTGTTGATTTCAGGAGATTTGGGAGATGAATCCTTCTGCCAAGAAGCGGTCGGAAGAGTGGTCGATGAATTCGGAAAATTGGATATCCTGGTCAATAACGCAGCAGAACAGCATGTCCAGGAATCTTTGAAGGATATTACTGCCGAGCAGTTAGAGCGGACATTCCGCACCAATGTATTCAGTATGTTCCACCTGACAAAAGCCGCACTGGATCATCTGAAGGCTGGCGCATCCATTATCAATACGACATCCATTACAGCTTTTCGCGGAGAGCCGACGTTGATCGATTATTCCTCGACCAAAGGAGCCATCCTGGCTTTTACACGCGCGTTGTCAGGCTCACTTGTAAAAGAAGGAATCCGAGTCAATGCCGTAGCGCCGGGACCTATCTGGACCCCGCTGATTCCGGCATCTTTTGATGCAGAAACGGTAGAAGGGTTTGGCAGCGACTCGCCGATGCAGCGCCCGGGACAACCGGACGAACTGGCGCCCGGCTATGTCTACCTGGCATCCGACGACTCCTCTTACGTAACTGGCCAGGTCCTGCACATAAACGGAGGATCACCTTACTAAGGAAAAGCGGAAGCTGCCAATAGCAGAAGCTAACCTAAGAGCGCGACGTCGTGTCGCAACGGTTAGCTGACTCGCATCCTGCGAGCCTCCGACAGGCGTAAGACGATCTGGCGAAGCGGCGTACTTTGCCCCATAGCCAGAGTGGCTTACGACCCGAGGAGCTGGCAGCTGGAGTCTGGACAATGAAGAAAAGCGGAAGCTGCCGCACAGCTCCGCCCACTATAAGCACCATGTAAAAAAATAGGTCTGCATCTTCTCAGATGCGGACCTATTTTTATGCGCTTCTTTTTAGAATCTATCAAAACCGAAAATATATATTATTAAATACCTATGATTATTGTCTAGAACACCTCTTTTGTGGGTAGCCCATTACTAAGGATACACAGCCGGTTAAAAAGGGGAGGTGTCGAGTATGGGGACGGAAGAGCGGAGTACGCCGTTGAAAAAGCATATTTGGAGTTTGGTGATTTTGAATTTCCTTGATGGCTTTTTGACGTATATGGGCCTTTCTTTTGGCGCCATTACAGAGGCCAACCCACTGCTGGCTTCCTTTTCTCCACTGGCTCTCCTGGTGACTAAATTCCTGTTGTCCCTGTGCCTATTCGGCTTTCTGTATACACCGTTTGTCCGCATACAATCCCGCAACTGGCGCTACACCCTCATTTTAGTCAATACACTTTACTCCCTCATACTCCTTCTTCATTTATTCTGGCTATTGATTTTATTTACCTGACAGATCAGATCCGCTAGCTATTGAACATAAAAAAAGGCGTCGCGGAAAGCGACGCCTCAGACTGAAGACAAAGTCTTTACAAAATGAATAGTGGTGCATACCCCCCAACCGGTCCGGCCACTTCGCGTTCCGTGGGCTCAGCTTCAGTCTCCTCGTCACTGCGTTCCTGCGGGGTCTTCAGCTTCCGCTGTCCCACAGGAGTCTCGGTGGCCAGCCCGATCGGGGACGTGCAGCTCCAATCAAAGAAAAGGGCTTGCTAGTCAGGATCCGCAAACCATCGTCTCAATAAACTTGATAACTCCTTCATACAAAGATCCGTAGCGCAAGGCGGCGTCTCCTGCGGAAGAACGGAGTGATGAGACCCCGCAGGAGCTTGCGACGAGGAGGCTCAGCGCTTCGTCCACGGAAAGCGTCCGTCTGGAGCGCAGGATCCGGCATAACGATGCCCGTTCGGCTATTCATTCTAGAAATAACATAAATATTCTTTTGTCTACAAGCTCAGGCGTCGCGGAAAGCGACGCCTTTTCTTTATTGTGGTAAATAAAGCGGCTGTCCATTTAAACAGGGGCGCCGGCTTTTTCGGTCGTGCGCAAAGTTTTATTGGAAGCTTTGTAGAGAACAATCAAGAGAATGCTGGCCAGGGCGAGAGCTGCAGACAGATAATAGATACTGCCAGCTTGGATGGTCAAGAGCCAGGTGAAGGACAACGGGCCGATGATGCGGCCGAGATTGTCCATGGAATACGTCATGCCTGCAGCTGTGCCGTATTTGCCGCCCGATTCTTTTGACGTCAACGATACTAATGCTGTCCGTGCCAACGCATTTCCAGCCGTAAAGATACTGAGTGCAACACCGGCAAAGACCAGGCTGCTAGTAAAGGGAAGAATCACCAATCCAAGAGCGGTGACGACTTGTGCGCCGATGATCCATTTCGTTTCGGTGCCGTCTTTAATGCGGCGAACGACACCGCCTTGGATGGCAGCATCCACAAATCCGCTGGCCATAAACAAATAACCAAGTTGAAGCGGCGTGATTTCAATTTGATCGATTTGAAATAATTGAAAAGTCGATTCCAATCCCGCGAGCAGAAACGTCACCATGAAAGAAAACAGGAACAGATAACGGATGCGGAATTGCCAAAGCGTACTGGAGCCTTTGGGCAAAAGGGCACGCTTCACCGCTTCACCTTTGCGGACCGGTTCTTTTAAAACCAGGCTCGCATAACCCATCAGCAATAAGATCAGAACTGCGGAAGCCGTAAATGGCAAGGACAGCGACACGGCTCCCAGCAGACCGCCGATTGCAGGTCCGAAAATAAAGCCGAGGCCAATGGACATGCCAAGCAGGCCCATGTATTTATTGCGCTCTTCATTTGTTGTGATATCTGCTACATAACCGGTAACAGCTGTATACAGTGCGCCAGAGAACAGACCGCCGACAATTCGTGAAGCATAAAGCAGCACGAGGTTATCAAGAAAAAGCGAAAACAGGAAGAAGCTCAAGCTGAATCCGGCCAAGCCTAGAAGAATCAGTTTCTTGCGGCCGGTTTTATCAGATAGCTTGCCCCAAAGCGGCGCTGTGAAAAAGGAAGACAACGCATAAATAGTGATCAAGCCACCAACGTGAATTTCCGAGTATCCTTGCTGGACGATGACTTCGGGTAAAATAGGTATGATAATGCCGAATCCCAGGTAAACGAAAAACTGGACAGACATCAGAAGTAGAATAGTTTTTTTCATAATAAGGAATTCCTGCTTTCTCAAAAGAATATGCCCTCATTTTACCCTTGTTTCAACGTTAGGACAATGACATAAAAAAGAGGCCCATTTCGGGGCCTCTTAGCGCTTCATCATTATTTATTCAATTTTACCCGCTGGAGGCGCAAAGCATTCATGACAACCGATACGGAACTGAACGCCATCGCTGCACCAGCAAGCCATGGAGCCAGAAAACCGGCTGCGGCAATCGGGATGCCGATGGTGTTGTAAGCAAGGGCCCAGAATAGGTTCTGTTTAATATTCCGGACGGTCAACCGGCTCATCTGTATCGCATCGACCACTCTCAATAAATCGCCCTGCATCAAAGTAATATCAGCAGCTTCCATGGCGATGGCTGTTCCTGTGCCCATCGCCATGCCGACATCAGCGCTTGCTAACGCAGGAGCATCATTCAATCCATCGCCTGCCATGGCGACGCGGCGGCCTTGGCCTTGGAGTTTCAAAACGACATCCGCTTTTTCGGCAGGCAGGACGCCGGCAAATACTTCATCGATTCCGACTTGTTTGGCGATGGCTAAAGCTGTCCGTTCTTGGTCTCCAGTAAGCATGACCACGTGAAGTCCCATGTTCTTCATTTCCTGAATCGCTTGCTTCGCTGTTTCCTTGATGGTGTCAGCAACGGCGATCAAGCCGGCATACTGTCCATCAACTGCCATGAACATAACGGTTTTGCCATCCCGTTCCATCGCTTCAGCTTTGGTTTCATCTACTGCATGCCCGTCCATCAAACGGCGATTGCCCATGACCACTTCATGGCCACTAACCACAGCACGGATGCCGTGTCCGGGCACCGCTTTGAAAGAATCGACATTCAAGTTAGCTTCGCCAAATTCGGAAATAGCTTGAGCTACAGGGTGTTCAGATTGGCTTTCGGCACTGGCTGCCAGGTTTTTTAAGTTTTCCAGATCAAATCCATCTGCTGGGATAAAGTCCGTTACCACTGGACGGCCATTGGTGATGGTGCCTGTTTTATCCAAGACAATGGTATCGATATGCTTCGTATTTTCCAGGGATTCGGCTGTTTTAAACAAAACGCCTTGTTCAGCAGCTCGTCCGGATCCCGCCATGATTGAAGTTGGTGTTGCCAAACCAAGTGCGCAAGGGCAGGCGATGACCAGCACTGCAATGGTGCTTTCAAGGGCAGCCGCAAAATTGCCGGGTGCAACTAGGAAATACCAAACCATGAACGTGATAATGGCAATTCCCACAACAATCGGAACGAAGATGCTGGAAATCTGATCAGCGAGCCGTTGGATTGGTGCTTTGGAACCTTGCGCCTGTTCGACGACGCGGATGATGTTTGACAAGACGGTATCTTTTCCAATTTTATCGGCACGTACACGCAAAGAACCATTGGAATTAACGGTGGCCGCAAAGACGGCATCGCCTTGTTCCTTATCGACCGGCAAGCTTTCACCGGTCAACATGGATTCATCAACAGCTGAGTTGCCGGAAAGGACGGCGGCATCAACCGGGATGGATGCACCCGGTTTAATCAGCAGGATGTCTCCAGTTTTAACTTCGGAAATCGGCAAACTGATGAAATCATCGCCGCGTTCAACTAATGCATGCTGCGGCTGCAGCTTCATCAGCTTTTTAATGGCATCGGAAGAACGTCCTTTAGCTCTTGCTTCAAAAACTTTTCCTAAAATGATCAACGTGATCAGGACAGCGCTGGTTTCGAAGTACAATCCCATATTATGGCCCATATTCCAATTGGCTAAAACCAGGTAGACGCTATAGAAGTAAGCAGCGGATGTTCCGAGTGCGACCAGGACATCCATATTTGCTGATTTGTTTTTTAGAGCAAAATACGCACCTTTATAGAAAGAAGCGCCTATCCAAAATTGGACTGGTGTAGCCAACGCCCACTGCACGAGTGGATTCATGAGGATATCCGGTACATACATCCAGGATGTAAAAGAGAAATGGCTGAACATGGTCCACAGCAATGGAAAGGAGAGGGCAGCTGAAATCCAGAACAAACGGGTTTTCTTTTTTATTTCCTGTTGTTTATGGTCCGTTGCTTCATCGCTTTCCTGATTAAGGACTGCGTCATAGCCGAGCGATTGGATCCGCTTAACAAAATCTTCTGGAGTGACGGTGCCGGGATTATACAAAACATGACCGGTTTCCATTGCCAAGTTAACGTTGGCCAGTTGAACGCCCTCCATTTTATTCAATACTTTTTCAATGCGGGCAGAACAATTGGCGCACGTCATGCCTTGGATTGAAAAATCGATTTCTTCCTGTTGGACACCATAGCCCAATTGCTCCACTTTCTTCTGCATATCGGTCATCGAGGCCTGTTCATCATCGTAGACTACAGATGCTTTTTCGGTAGCAAAATTGACGCTGGCTGCTGAAACGCCGGGTAATTTTTGGAGGCCTTTCTCTACGCGGTTGGCGCAGGCAGCACAGGTCATACCGGTAATGGCCACTTCCGTTTGTTTAGTACTCATCACAATCCCACCTTTTCCATCGGCATATACCTAATGGGGGTATATTATTTTCAAAAAAATAACCGCGTTTCCGCAGTTATTCACTTAAAGTAGCTACATCGTATCCTTGATCTTCGATTGCTTCTGCAATTTGGCTAACTTCCACTGCGGAAGCGTCATAAGCGATATCTACTGAACCATTTTCCAAAGAAACTTCTACTTTATCGATTCCTGGCAATGCCATCACGCTGTCTTTTACTGAGCTGACACAATGTTGGCATGACATGCCGCTGACTTGCAAGTTGATTTGTTCTTTCAAAGTGAATTCCTCCTTGTTATTTACGCATCATTTTTTGAATCGTGACTAACAGTTCGTCCAAAACTTCTTCTTCGCCATTTTCAAGGCGATCTTTGACACAGCCTTTTAGATGGCCTTCAAGCAGCACTTTCGTGACACTGTTCAATGCTGACTGAGTAGCCGCGAGCTGCGTGATGATGTCATCACAATAAACATCTTTATCTATCATACCTTTTATGCCCCGGATCTGGCCTTCCACACGATTGAGCCGAGTGGTCAAATCGCGTTTCACAGAAGGAGGATGATGGCTTTTTCGGCAAGATGCATCGAGTGCAATGGTTTCTTCGATCAATTCGCTCATCTGAAGATCCTCCCATACTTAATTTCTAATTCGATTATACCTCACAGGGGTATGTGAATCAAGAGATTTACACATCCTTATTATTTGTCATCAAAATGATAAGTTTAAAATCCTGAAATGATGGTATTATATGCATAGACACAGAAAAGTCAACAATAATACTTCTGCCTGTGAAACATGGCAGTTTGAAATACGTCTTTATAAGTACTAGAAATGACAAAGAGGTGATATGGATGGCGAAAAATGTAGATGTTCGCAGCATTGTTTCAAATTTATCGAAACTGGGAATCCAAGCAAAAATCACAAAATCTCGCGTGGAATTAATAAAAGCGATTGCCTTGCCTCAACCGATTCAAGCGCAGTCTCAACAATAATAAAACTCCGACGCACGGCGTCGGAGTTTTTTATTTTTTATTTTTATCGAACATATAGTTCTTATGATGGAACTTCATACTGAAGACAATTCCGAGCGCCAGCATATTCCCGATCAATGAACTGCCTCCGTAACTGATAAAAGGCAAAGGAATTCCTGTAATCGGCAAAAGCTGGATAGTCATTCCGATGTTTTGGAATACGTGGAACGTCACCATGGCGATGATTCCTGCGCATACATAAGTGCTGAATGTATCTTTAAACTGCAAGGTGATTTTGGTCAAATGATAGATCAACATGAAGAACAGGATAATCACTGCGCTGGCTCCGATAAATCCGAAGTCTTCCGATATAACAGTAAAGATAAAGTCCGTATGGTTTTCTGGAACATAAACTTGGCGCCCTTGGTAGCCTTTGCCGAAGACTTCTCCTGAACCGATGGCATTCATCGCAGCAATCAGGTTATATCCACCGGATTCCGCATAGGAATAGGGATCAAGCCACGTATAAATTCGTTCGAACATATAAGGTTTTAACCCAAAAGCATTGGACAGGAAGTCTTGTGCGTTGATGGTCATCCATAACAGTAATCCGCCGATGACCGCGACTCCTCCGAAACTTGGTACAATGATCTTCCAGGAGATTCCTGAAACAACGACGATAGCCAATGTAATGGCAATAAACACGAGTGCAGTACCAAGGTCGGGCTGAAGCAGGATAAAACCGAGCGGAATCCCTACACAAAGAGCGATTTTTCCGAGTAAATAAAAGTCGGATTTGATGGTTTTCAGCAGGTTTTGCTCGTGATGGGAAGAAATCATTTTTGCCAATGCCAATATATAGAAGGTTTTCATGAACTCCGCTGGCTGGATATTGACGAATGGCGTATGGAACCATGCTTTGGCGCCGTTGACCGGTTCGGCGATCTGACCGACACCGTCTGGCGATATCATCAACAGGATCAGCAGCAAGATGCCGAAGCCGTATAAATAATAAGCCATTTTCTTATATTGTTCAGGATCGAAATACATTAAAACGCCAATCATGCCCACAGAAATAATGTAAAATAAAGCTTGTCGCGGAACAAAATTCGTTAAATATTGCCCTGAAGTCTGGGCAGAAGAAATAGCCACTAAACTGACGATGAAGAAGAGGAATAAAATGAAAGCCAGCGACCAATCGATTCGGTCGGTGAAGCTTTTGTTAGTTTGCATGTATTTTCACCTGTACTTTTTATTATTATGAGTCGCACTATATTATAACGTATAAATCTGTAATATGCGCATGACAAAAGTAATGACGCAATTAGAGCAGAGATGTTTCATATTTACTCATTTTGGACGTATAATAGAAAATGGAATGGAGGTGGGGATATGGTGAAGAAACCGCTGAACGCGGATGCTTACATACAGCATTTATATATTTATTTGAACGAATCCGATCATTTTGCCTTATTCAGTGGACTTACCTTCGCCCATTTTTTGGACGCCATGAAATTGCCTAAAAACCTGTTATTGTTGAAGCACCCGTATGAAGATGCCTCTTTCAACATGCATACCCATATGGAATTTGCTACGCAAGAAGAGTTTGGGCAGCTGCGGAAAGCACGTGCAAACAAAAAAAGCGAGTTCTGCTGGGTCGATTTTAAAAACGAAAAACAATTGAACTCCCTGACGCCTCAAGAACAAGCGGAATTGCTGTATATCGGCCATAAAAAAGAACCGGTTAAATCGCCGTTCTATGCCACGCTGCAAAATGAATTTGTCTATCTGTCCAGCGAAGAAGAAGAAACCACAAAAATATACTTCCGCAATTTAGAACGCCTGAATGAGCTTGTCGGAAATTATTTTACGTATTTGATTCGGCGCGAAGAAAACGGACAAAATTTTTGGCGCCGAAAATCAAAAGACCTGATTCCTGAATTGCCTACCGACATCCTGAAATCCTTGAAAAAGAATTACAGAGAAGGCGTACTCATTTCATTGGTGGACCCCGAAAAAACAAAAAATACAATCGAGTTGCATATCCGGCCGGTCGAGGAGATTTCCTTTTTGGATGAATTCTGGTCCGACATCGAGGAATACACCAAACAAGGGATTTCGCGAAAAATCATTTATGACAGAAAACAGAAAGTGTGGCAATGATACCTGGAAACAGGTATTATTTTTTTGGGCTGACAATAAGCCCGCGGTCAGAGAAAACGTAATCTGCAAATGAAAGAAGGCAATTAGATGGCTTGGATTTACCTTATGATTGCAGGGATAACGGAAATTATTTGGGCGATCGGCTTGAAACTGGCTGATGGTTTTACCAATGTTGTTCCTTCTATTGTCACATTGATTTTTATTGTCATCAGCTTTCTGCTGTTCGCTATAGCCATGAAGACCATTCCCATCGGTACAGCTTATGCGGTTTTTACAGGCATTGGGGCTGCAGGCACGGCGGTTCTCGGCATTTGGTTATTTGATGAGAATGCAAGTTTGGAAAAGCTGTTCTTTTTAGGCTTGCTGCTGTTCGGAATCATCGGTTTAAAGGTAATGGATGGAAAAGAAGCTTCCGGTAAGGGCGTGGAATCATGATGGCTTGGTTGATTTTGATTGCCGCTGGATTATTTGAAGTGGCTTTTGTCACCACAATGAAATTATCGGATGGTTTTAAAGTGAAATTCTATACAGTCTTGACCATTTTATCTGGTGCACTCAGCTTTTATTTGCTGTCCCTCGCTTTGACGACGATTGCATTGGGGACAGGCTATGCTGTATGGACCGGCATTGGAGCGGCGGGCAGTGTCTTGGTCGGCATGCTGTTCTTTAAAGAAAGCCGGCAACCGGCGAAAATGTTTTTCCTGTCCTGCATCATTGCAGGTGTAGCCGGTCTGAAAATATTCGGCGGCTGACAGGAAAAAATTATTAGTCACCGTAGGTTCGTGATAAACTAAGCAATATGGAAAATGAAATGAGGTTTCTTTGATGAAAAAAAGAATTGGTTTATTATATGGAGGCAAATCGGCAGAGCATGAAGTTTCTCTGTCCACAGCCTTGGCAGTTACAAAAGCACTTGATTTTGATGCGTACGAAGTTTACCCAATCTACATTACGCATGACGGCGAATGGAGAAAAGGGGAACGCCTTGAAAAAATGGCGGAAACGATTGAACAGCTTCAATTGGCTGGCGATCTTTCCAAGCCGAATGACATTTCGAGCTTCCTTCCATTGCAAAGCGATAAAGCATTGGATGTCATTATTCCTTTATTGCATGGACCGAACGGGGAGGACGGCACTGTTCAAGGATTGCTGGAAGTGATGAATCTTCCTTACGTCGGAAACGGTGTCCTGGCTTCTTCGGCTGGTATGGACAAAGTAGTGATGAAGCAATTGTTCGAGCAGGCAGGTTTGAACCAGACTCCTTATGTGTACTTTATTAGAAGAGACTGGGAAACGAATCAGGATTTTTGGGTAGAGAAAGTAGAAGCGGAACTGGCTTGGCCGGTTTTCGTCAAACCTGCGAATTTGGGGTCGAGTGTCGGAATCAGCAAAGCGGATAACCGGGAAGAATTGGTTGCTGCAGTCAAAGAAGCGCTTAAGTATGACCGTAAAATCGTGGTGGAACAGGGCGTGGTTGCCCGTGAAATCGAAGTTGGCGTACTTGGAAACGACGAGCCTGAATGCTCAGTAGCCGGCGAAATCAAACCATTGAAAGCTTTCTATGATTACCAGGCAAAATACAAAGATGGCAATACGGCGATGGTCATACCAGCTGAATTGGACGAAACGGTCTATGCGAAGCTGGAAGAAGATGCTAAAAAAGCCTTTAAGATCTTAGATTGTTCAGGACTTGTCCGTGCGGACTTTTTTGTGACAGAGGCCAATGAAATCCTGATCAATGAAGTCAATACATTGCCAGGCTTCACGCCTTACAGCATGTTCCCGTTGCTATGGGAGAATACGGGGCTTCCGTATCCACAATTAATCGAACGCCTCGTTTCTTTGGCGATTGAACGGCACGAAGAAAAACAATTACTTCAAGTTAAAATAGATTGAGTGGAGAAGCCAAATGAAAAAAAAGATTGAGCAAGTAGCCAAATGGCTGGATATCAAAACGAATTTAAAAGGTCTGGACGTTACAGGGGTTTCGATCAACACAAGAACACTTAAACCGGGTGATCTGTTCATTCCTTTCCGTGGCGAACAAGTGAATGGGCATAAATACGTCCGTTCAGCCATCGAACTGGGGGCGTCTGCTTCCCTGTGGCAACGTGATGAACCAGGAGCACCGGATGATCTGCCTTTGCTTTTTGTCGATGATTGCGAAGTTGCGTTGCAGGAAATGGCCCGCGCATACCGCGACGAGCTGTCGGCGATCGTAATCGGAATCACCGGTTCAAACGGCAAGACATCGACAAAAGATTTGGTGGCAAGCGTTTTGAAACCTTATTTCAAAGTGCAAAAAACACAAGGCAACTTCAATAACGAGTTGGGTTTGCCGCTTACCATCCTGTCATTGGACGAAGACACGAAAGTCGCCGTTCTGGAAATGGGGATGAGCGGCAAAGGGCAAATAGAATTCTTATCTGAATTAGCTCGACCTGATTATGCAATCATCACCAACATCGGTGAGGCGCATTTGCAGGACTTGGGATCGCGTGAAGGCATTGCAGAAGCAAAATTCGAAATCACTGCAGGGCTTCAACAGCATGGAAAGCTTTTCTATGACGGCGATGAGCCTTTGCTGAAGCCGTTTATGGAAGACTTCCCCCAAGGCGTTTCGTTCGGATTCGATGACAATAACGAGTTGACGGTGACGGACATCAAAGCTACCGAAAATGGCAGCAGCTTTATGGTGAGCGGAATTATAGATGCAGCTTTCACAATTCCGGTTTTAGGTGAGCACCAGGTGAAAAACACCTTAGCAGCCATTTTGATCGCTCTGGAAGCTGGATTGTCAGAAGAACAAATTCGTAAATCCTTGAAGGATGCGGTATTGACGGATATGCGTATGCAGATGATCCAAGCGGACAATGGCGCCATTTTTATAAATGATGCTTATAACGCTGCACCTTCATCAATGAAAGCAGCTTTGAATTTCATTCGCGAAACGACGATGAAAGATAAAAAATGGATTGTCCTTGGCGATATGCTTGAACTTGGAGATGACGAGCAAAGCTATCACGAAGGGCTCAGTAAATACATTTCCGATAACTTAAAAGGTGTCTGTTTGTATGGCCCACGTATGAAGTGGCTTTACGATGAGTTGAAGCCTGTCTATGGAGGCAAATTGATCTGGAGCGAAAATGATTACGCACCGATTGTCGACTTTTTGAAAAAATACATCAATAATGATGCGGTCATTTTAGTGAAAGGCTCGCGTGGCATGGCTTTGGAGAATGTCATTGAACCGTTTACTGCTCAATAATGTCTGCAGCAATGCCGTTGATGGCGAATAAAAAAGCGCAGCCTGCTCCATTAGCTATGGGCAAGCAGCGAAAAGAGGGAAATGATTTGAAGACCGGCGTTCTTTGTATCCACGGTTTTACAGGAGGTCCGTTTGAAGTTGAACCATTTGCTGATTTTTTGGTTGATCAAACCGATTGGATCGTAGAAATACCGACGCTTCCAGGGCATGGTGAAAAGCTGGCATTAAAGAGCATTTCAGCTGAAAGCTGGATGATGGAAGCGGAACTTGCGTTAAAAAGATTGAAGAAAGTCGCGGATCGTATTATTGTTGTCGGATTCTCGATGGGCGGGTTGATCGCTATGTATTTGGCGATGCGCTACAAGGTGGACCGGCTGGTCCTGCTGAGTGCCGCTGCCAAATATATTAGTCCGGCGCAAATTTTTGTAGAAGTGCAGGATGCTATGAGAGATGTGCTAGCCGGAAAAATTGCGGAAAATGCATCTTTTCATCTTTACGAATACAAGCTGATGAATACGCCCATCAGTTCAGCTGTCGAATTTCTGCGTGTAGTAAAGATGGTCCAGCCCTATTACGATAAGATCAAAGTTCCGGTTTGTATTGTCCAAGGCGGCAAGGATAGTGTTGTCCCGGCTTCAGCAGCGGATTTCATCTACGATCATATCGGGTCGGCTGAAAAACACATGATCCACTCGGAAACGGGGAAGCATCTGATCTGCTACAGCGATGATTGCGACGATTGGTTTAGAGAAGTTTTGGAGTTTATGAATAAAGGCGCAGATTAAACTGATTATTAGAACCTTTGTGTATTGATTGCAAATAGAGGGGATACGTGTTATTCTTTTGAAAGCAATGGATACATTTTTGAAACACTCTTCCCTGTGAAGAGTATTTTTTTGAGCAAAACGGTTTGTTCTATAGATAGGGCATCAAACACCCGCCGATCAGACCGCTCGGCAAAGCCCGAGCTTTTCCTGTTCACACATCCCCTCTGACTTAAAACTACAGAGTATGATTTTCGACGTGAAACTTCCTCATAAAGGCTCGACCTTGTCACTAATTCATCTAAAATGTACACCATTTGTAAATAAGATGAAGACAAAAGGAGATTGAAAAAATTTGGTTAAATTTTCAGAGTTAAATATCAGCGAAACAACTTTAAAGTCCGTAAAACGTATGGGGTTTGAAGAAGCAACACCGATTCAAGAGGGCACAATCCGTCTTGGAATGGAAGGCAAGGACATCATTGGACAAGCACAAACCGGTACTGGTAAAACAACCGCTTTCGGGATTCCTTTGATTGAAAAAATCGACACTAAAGACGGTAATGTTCAAGGATTGATCATCGCACCAACACGCGAATTGGCAATCCAGGTTTCTGAAGAACTTTACAGATTGGGCCAAGATAAAAACGTGCGTATTCTTTCAGTATACGGCGGCCAAGAAATCAGCCGACAAATCCGTGCACTTAAAAACCGCCCGCAAATTATCGTTGGTACTCCAGGACGTCTATTAGACCATATCAACCGCCGTACTCTTAAATTGGATAATGTAAACACATTGATCCTTGACGAAGCAGACGAAATGTTGAACATGGGCTTTATCGAAGACATTCAAACAATCATGGCAAGTGTTCCTGATACTCGCCAAACATTGTTGTTCTCAGCGACTATGCCGGATGCAATCCGCCGTATTGCAGAGAAATTCATGAAAACTCCTGAAATCGTTAAAATCAAATCAAAAGAAATGACTGTTGAAAACATTGAGCAATTCTATGTTAAATCAGTAGAACGCGAAAAATTCGACATTCTTTCACGTCTTTTGAATGTTCAACAGCCTGAACTGGCAATCATTTTCGGACGTACAAAACGCCGTGTTGACGAATTAGCTAAAGCTTTGAACATCCGTGGATACCTTGCAGAAGGAATTCATGGCGACTTGAGCCAAGCAAAACGTATGTCAGTTTTGAAACAGTTCAAAGCAGGCAAAATCGACATCCTAGTTGCAACAGACGTAGCAGCTCGTGGACTGGATATCTCAGGCGTATCACACGTATACAACTTTGATATTCCACAAGATCCTGAAAGCTATGTTCACCGTATCGGCCGTACTGGCCGTGCAGGTAAAAAAGGAGTCGCAGTCACGTTTGTAACACCTCGTGAAATGGGCTACTTGGGCATCGTTGAACGTACAACTAAGAAAAAAATGGAAGCTTTAGTTCCTCCAACTGCTGATGAGGCTGTACTTGGCCAAAAACGCGTTGCTATGGAGCAATTGCAAGAAATGACAGAGAAAAACAATCTAGGCGATTACCGTGAATTTGCGGCTAAAATGCTGGAAAACTTTGACGCTGTTGACTTAGTTGCTGCTGCAATTAAAACAATGACTAAAGAACCGGAAGATGTTCCAGTCTCTATTTCCGAAGAACGTCCTTTGCCATCACGCGGAGGCGGCGGATATAAAGGTAAAGGCGGAAGCGGACGCAGTGGCGGAGGCGGCGGCTATAAAGGCAACCGTTCTTCATCAGCACGCCCATCTTCAAGCCGTGGAGCAAGCTCAGGCGCAAGCCGTCGCCGTGAAGGCGGAAGCGGTGGCGGACGTCCAGGACGTACAACTCGCCGCAGCGAATCTTAATACCGATTATTTCAAGGGTGTATGCCGAACAGGAAACTGTTTGGGCATGCGCCCTTTTTTGCTGTCCAAATTTCATGTACAATTGGATGAAACGTTCCATTGGGTAAACTGTATAATGAATAGGGAAACGTGATTGGAGAGAAGAAAATGGATAACCAACCAAAAAATCAAATTTCACGAAAAGGACTGACGGTATGGCGTGTCTATGGAAGCATGGAAACGGCGGTCCTCGCATTGCTTGCGGTTGGAGCAGGTGTTTTAACATATTTTTTTGAATGGCCACAATGGCTTTATGCCCTTTATGGAGGGGTGATTCTGTTATTCGGTTTTCTGTTTATTTACCTGTTTCCGAAAATCCGGTGGCAACGCTGGCGTTACGAAGTGCGGGAACAAGAAATCGAATTGCAGCATGGATTGTTTGTGGTTACCCGGACACTCGTGCCGATGGTGCGTGTCCAGCACGTGGATACGGAACAAGGTCCGATTTTGCGGAAATACGATTTAGCGGAGATTTCGATATCCACAGCGGCGACCACACATACCATCCCAGCTTTGATTACTGCCGAAGCCGATGAACTGAGAGCCAGAATTTCCGTATTAGCAAGGGTGGCGGAAGATGATGTATGAAGAACGTTATAAACTGCACCCCATTTCTGCATTCATCAATTTCGTTAAAGGCTTAAAAGAATTGATTCTCCCGTTCATCATTATTTTCGGTGTCAATATATTCAGGGACGGCGGCGTCAGTTCAATGTTCAACCAAGGTTGGCAAGGCCTGATTCCAATCATAATAGGCAGTGTCGTTCTGGTATTCCTGTTGGTCGGCGGAATCATCAAGTGGAAACGTTTTGTCTATTGGTTTGAAGATGGGGAATTGCGTATTGAATATGGCTTGTTTGTAAAGAAAAAAAGATATATTCCGTTTGATCGGATCCAAAGCTTGAACTACACGGAAGGCATATTCCACCGTCCTCTTGGCTTAGTGAAAGTGAAAGTGGAAACAGCAGGCTCCGGAAAAGTAGGTCAGGCGGAAGCGGAACTGACAGCAATTTCGAGAGAAGATGCGGATCGCATTGAAAACGAAATGGAAAAAGCTAAACGCCAGCTTCCTGAAGAAACGGCCGCAGAAATGGGGCCGCATGAACAAGTCGAGCCACTTCCGAAAAAAGAAGCAAAAGTGCTTTACCGGATGTCGATGAAAGAACTGCTGATTCTGGCAACAACGTCCGGCGGCATCGGTGTGGTAATTTCAGCAGTGGCAATCTTCTTATCGCAGTTTTCCGAATTGATTCCTTATGATGCCATTTACGAAGAAGTGATGCTGTTTCTGCGTTTTGGAGCATTGATTGTAGCGTTGACGATCTTTTTTGTCCTGTTGGTGGCATGGGTTATTTCGGTCATTATGACTATTTTTGCGAATTACCAATTTACCATTCAGCGGGATGAAGACCATATCTATATCACTAGGGGATTGCTGGAAAAGAAAAAGGTTTCTGTCCCTCTCAAGCGCGTTCAAGGCATTAAAGTGAGCCAAAATCCACTGCGTGAACTTTTCGGATATGCGACAGTAATGGTGGAGAGTGCAGGAGGGTCTATTGGCGATAAAGATGAAAAAATCCGCCTGTTTCCTTTGGTGAAAACAGAACGGATGATTCCAATATTGGCAGAGCTGTTTCCGGAGCTGGAATGGACACCCGAGCTGGTCAAGGCACCAAAACGAAGCGTCCACTTTTTCTATCGCCTCGACTTGCTTTGGTTCTCGCCGGTATTCGCAGCTTTAGGGTATTTTTTCTATCCGTATGGCCTCTTGGCGTTGATTATCGTGCCAATTGTTGTGGTTATCGGAATTTGGCAGCATCGGACGGTGGGCTATGCGCTGGCAGATAAACAATTGACGATGCAATTCAGAGGGATCAGCAAGCATCGATTCTTTATGCTGAAGAAACGCGTGCAGGTTGTGCAGGTGACGCAAAGTTATTTCCAGCGCCGCAAAGAGCTGGCTTCTATAAATTCAACGATCAAATCTGGGATGATGGGAGCGACTGCATCAACTCCCCATATGGAAAAAGCCGATGCCAGCCGCATTCTTGCCTGGTTTGAACCTTCCGGCAACAAAGAGTTGAAGCATTGAATCAACCCGAATTCTTGACATAAAAAAGCAGCCGGAATCATGATTCCGGCTGTCTTTATTTTTTTGCGCGCCAACTGACGATCCGTTTCGGATGGAAATAACTGAGGCCGATTAAAAATCCGGTGATCATTCCAGCGATATGGGCCGTGACGTTGACGTTCGGTGTCAAGAAAGTCATGACTATACTAATGACGATAATTGGGAGTATAATTTGTTTGAGCTGAGGCAATGCGCGTCCGCCGTAGTACACCAATGCGCCAAATGCGCCAAACACTCCAAAAATCGCTCCGCTTGCTCCTACATGGGCATAATCGAGCGGCTGCAAAAAGTAAGTGGCCGCTGATGCGAAGAATCCAGCTACCAGGTAAATCGTGATAAAGCGGACTTTGCCGGTCAAACGTTCCAATTCAGGTCCGAACAGGAACAATGAAAACATATTAAACAGCAGGTGCATCAATCCACCATGCAGAAACATCGGTGTAAAGAATCGCCACCATTGGCCTTCTGCAATGTAAAAATTCGAGCCAACTCCATAAAAATAAAGCAGTTCGCCAAAGACAGGTAACCACGTCAATACATAAACCAGTAAATTAAGGGCGATTAAAGTGGAAACGACCGGATACATACGCAAGTATTGCTTAAAGCTTTCTGTTCGAATAAACATTTTGTCACCTCTATTTCATATTTCTAATTATACCTGTTACCTGTTTGCGATTGAAAGGAGAAACATTTATGATTACAGGAATCGGTTTGGATATCGTGGAACTTTCACGAATCCATCGGTTGGATGCCCGGTCGCCTAAGTTTCGTGAACGTGTACTGACTGAATCTGAGCTGGCCGAATACGGGCAGTTGACAGCAGCCAGAAAAGTGGAATTTTTGGCAGGGCGCTTTGCGGCAAAAGAGGCATTCTCCAAAGCCAATGGAACTGGAATTGGCGGTGCCTGTTCTTTTCAGGATATTGAAATCAGAAAAGACGCCAAAGGTAAGCCTTCCATCTATTTTCGGAATACAGAAACCGGTATGGTTTCCATCACTCATTCAAAGGACTTTGCAGCAGCGCAGGTTCTATTGCAGACAAATTATTAAGGCGGTGTAACGATGACAGAAAATTATCGGCCGACAAAAGCGGTCATTGATTTAGGTGCAATCAAAAAGAATTTATCAGCTTTTCAGCAAAGAAGCGGAGGTGCGGAAGTAATCGCAGTGGTCAAAGCGGACGCATACGGACATGGGGTTCTGGCAGTAGCGAAGACAGCGATTGAAAATGGTGTCCGCTTGTTGGCAGTGGCGACTCCGGACGAGGCTCTTTACCTGCGGGAACAAGGGGTCAGCACAGACTTGCTGATCCTCGGGGCGACTCCTCCGAATTTCATTCAAGTCGCGCAGCGGCATAACATTATCGTAACCGCTGTTTCCCTCGACTGGCTGGCAATGGCGTCCGTGAATGTGGCGCCGGAACTGGATACGCTGAAGATCCATTTGAAAGTGGACACCGGAATGCGGCGTATCGGTGTTCAATTGGACGAAGTAGACGAGGCGCTTGAATTTATCGCCGATCATGAATTTGGTTTTGAAGGCGTCTTTACTCATTTTGCCACGGCCGATGAAGCGGACTCTGGGTTGTTTCTGGAGCAAGTGCGTGCAATGAACAGCGTCATTGATAAATTGGCTGATCCTTCTATCATGGTCCACGTTTCCAATAGTGCTGCCGCCATCATGCACCCGGAGATGTCATTTGACGCGGTGCGTGTAGGGATTTCGTTGTATGGCATTGCACCGTCTCCTTATGTAGGCAAAGAAATGCCTTTTGAATTGCATCCGGCTCTAAGTCTGGAAACAGAAATTATTCACGTGAAAAAAGTGAAAGCAGGACAGGCGCTGAGCTATGGAGCTACCTATCAGGCTGAACAGGATGAATGGATTGCAACTTTGCCGATCGGCTATGCGGACGGAATGCTGCGCGGCTTGCAAGGGCAGGAGGTTTTGGTGAAAGGTCAGCGTGTTCCGGTTGTGGGCCGGATTTGCATGGATCAGTGCATGATCCGCATTTCTGAAAAACTGCCGATCGGAGAAAAAGTTCAATTGATCGGCAGTCAGGCAGGACAACGGATTTTTATTGACGAATGGGCACGGAAGCTTGATACCATCCCTTACGAAATCCCTTGTATTTTAACGAAACGGGTGCCTCGAGTATACTCGGACAGCACAGAAGTTTCCGATTTACCTTTTCAGGAACCCGATACAATGTTAAGATGAGAAAGATAAAGGCAGAAGAACGGGATTTTCGGAGGTGTCGGCTGTGTATCAGAAGTCAAAGACAAAAGAAGTGGTTGTTAAATTGCCAAAGCAATTTATCTCAGAGTTGACGACTCATTCAGATGAACGTGTTGAAGAAAGTGGAGATTATATCTACGTTTCCACACATCGAGTGACTAAAAATCTGTACGACTCATATCATATTCGGGAAGCGATGATCAAGGGCTACGTAGAGATGTCACAGATCAATCTATCGATTGCTTGTGAATGTTCTCACGCTGAGTACGAAGCGGAGCACACGACAGTGCGACTCGTAAGCGGAGGGTGACAACTTGATTGTAAAACGCGGGGATGTCTTTTTTGCAGAATTATCACCAGTTGTCGGGTCTGAGCAAGGTGGGACCCGCCCTGTCCTGGTGATTCAAAACGATATAGGTAATCGTTTCAGTCCTACTGTCATCATAGCTGCAATTACAGCACAGATTCAAAAAGCCAAATTGCCGACTCATGTAGAAATCAACGCCAAGAAATATGGCTTTGAACGTGATTCAGTTATTCTGCTTGAACAATTGCGGACTATTGATAAGTCGCGGCTGACCGATAAAATTACCCAGCTTGATGATACATTGATGGAAAAAGTGGACGAGGCGCTGGAAATCAGTGTAGGCCTTGTTAAATTCTAATCATACATACTCCTACAAAGACACCTTGAGAGCTTTTTCTCAGGGTGTTTTTTCTTGAAAATGGCTGTGCCGACAAAAAAGATGTGAAAAAAATGAATTTCCGATACAATAAAGAGTAGCAGATAAAATTTGAGATACATAGTGTCACAGGGAGGGTTTTTGATCCATATGAATAAACAGATGGCTCAATATATACAAGGCAACTTAACAGAGATTATTTCAAACTGGCAGGAAAAAATGAAAAACGAGAAAGATGAACGCGCTTTTCAAGTGATGCCTGTTGAATTGATGAATCAGACTAGCCATGAATTTGCGGAGCTGATGATATCCAATTTATTAGAAAGCCATCAGGCTTATGAAAGCCGAGTCAATGATTTTGCGGAAAAGGTAGTTCGCCTTGGCTGGTCCATCACCTTTGTTACAAAAGCGATCAATCATTTTGCGGAAATCGTCTATGAAGGAATGGTCCGGGAAGAAATCATTAACGAAGGGAATATCAAACCGTTTGTAGATGAATTCAGCAACTGGATTTCACCGATTCGGGACAGCACCATTCAGGCTTATTCCAAAACGTGGGAACGTACGGTCAGCCTTCAAAAGATTGCTTTGCAGGAGTTATCAGCCTCGCTGATTCCGGTTTTTGAAAAAGTTTCCGTAATGCCGCTCGTAGGGACGATTGATACGGAACGCGCAAAATTGATTATGGAAAACTTGTTGGAAGGTGTCGTCAAGCACCGTGCAGAAGTTGTATTGCTTGATATCACCGGTGTTCCGGTTGTAGATACAATGGTCGCCCATCACATTATCCAGGCAGCGGATGCTGTCCGTCTGGTTGGAGCGAAGTGTATGCTTGTCGGAATTCGTCCTGAGATTGCTCAGACGATTGTCACGCTCGGCATTAACTTGAATGATTTTACGACAACAAGTACGTTGCAGCGAGGCGTAGAACAGGCATTGGCTTGGACAAACCGAAAGATTGTGGAGGTTGAGGACTGATGAATTTTAGAATTCCAATTTTAAAGTTACGAGATACATTAATTGTTTCAATCCAATGGGAGCTTGATGATCAGACGGCTCTTCAATTTCAAGAGGATCTACTGACTAAATTGCACGAAACAAGTGCGCGAGGTGTAGTCATCGATTTAACATCCATCGATTTTATCGACTCATTTATTGCGAAAGTTCTTGGAGACGTCATCAGCATGTCAAGCTTGATGGGGGCCCGAGTAGTCATTACCGGTATCCAGCCAGCAGTCGCTATCACTTTGATCGAGTTGGGAATTCGACTAGAAGACGTTATGACAGCACTAGATTTAGAAAATGGCTTGGATAAACTTCAATTGGAATTGGAGGCTTAAACATGAGCGACCAGTCCTCGGTGGAAATTTTGACAGAATGGGATATTGTGGCTGCAAGACAACTCGGACGCAATGTGGCGAAAGAGCTTGGATTTGGCACAGTTGATCAGGCCCGTATTACAACGGCTATCAGCGAGCTTGCCCGCAATATATATTTATATGCCGGAAAAGGCAGGATTGAAATACAACAGTTAACAGAAAATGGCATCAAAGGAATCTTAATCATAGCTGCAGACAGCGGCCCGGGAATTCCTGATATCCGCAAAGTGATGGAAGATGGATTTACAACTTCCGGCGGGTTAGGAGCAGGATTGCCTGGTGTCAAACGCTTAATGGATGACTTTAAGATTGAAACAATATTAGGCGAGGGTACAGATATAAGAGCTACTAAGTGGCTTCGTTAGGGGGAAAACCCAATGGCTCAAGAAATTGAGAATCAATACAAAGAGATTTTAAATGAATATATGAAAAAACAGACAGAACAAAATCTGTATGTCGGCCAAAATTTTAGCCGGCAGCTGATTTTGGAAAATATTGCACCTGAAGAAGTCATCAGCATGCACAAAGCGGCAATTCAAGAGTTATACAGTGAATTGCCGGAAGTGGTGTGGCATTCATTTGATTTTCTGATTGAAATGATGATTAATTATGGGTTAGCGTTGCAAGAACGCCAAAGCTTACTCAAGCAGCAAGAAGAATTGAAAGTGGAAATGGATCTTGCTGCCAACGTTCAGGAAACCTTGCTGAAGACCAAATTGCCGTTGCTGGAAGGCTTGGATATCGGCCTTCTCTCTATTCCTGCGCGGAAAATGAATGGCGATTACATTTATTTTGTCAGTGACCATGATGGGTATGCTGGGGTGGCGGTTGCAGATGTAATCGGCAAAGGCCTTCCGGCTGCTCTTTGCATGTCTATGATCAAGTTTGGCATGGACAGCCTGAACAGTTCGCATGCACTTCCTAAAGATGTTTTGAGCGTCATCAACCGAATTGTGGAAAAAAGTGTCGATGACTCGATGTTCGTCTCCATGTTCTATAGCAATTACGATGCCAAGCAAGCGCGGTTGACCTATGGATCGGCAGGCCATGAACCAGCTATCCTCTACCGTGCTAAAGACAACGAATTCAGCGAGCTATTCGCCAAAGGCTTGCTGCTTGGAGTATCTCCTGCAGCAGTCTATGAAGAACATACCGTCGATTTGGAAAAAGGCGACTTGGTCATCATGATGACCGATGGGGTCACAGAGGGCCGTAATGAAGACGGCTTTATTGAGCGAGAAGTGATTTTTGAATTGATTGAACGGAAAAAAGATGAACCTGCGCAAAGCATTGTACAATACGTTTACGATGAGCTTGAGCGCATGCAAAATGCGCAATTCCAGGATGATTTCACATTGGTGATCTACAAAAAAGTATAAGGAATGTTTAGCAATGCGCTGATTGTGGTATTAATGCTTAGAACAGCTTTTTTTTAGCGGGGTTGAATTAAAAAAAACGGGGTGTCGAATTACAATGAATATTCAAGTTGACCTAACTGAATCAGACAATATTCTCGAGGGCTTTATCCGCGGTGAAATTGATGCGCACACTGCACCAGTCCTACGGGAAAAATTAGAAACTTATCAGAATCATCAAGGATTGAAAGCAGAGTTGGATCTTTCCAACGTTAATTATATGGACAGTACAGGATTAGGCGTTTTCGTAGCATTTTATAAATCAGTCAATTCGAATGGCGGACACGTAAAGTTAAAAGGACTTTCAGCCCGCTTGAAACGGCTTTTCGATATTACCGGTTTAGGCGATATTATGGATATCGAATCAGTCGGGAAGGGTGGTAACTAATATGCGTCCTTTCGATTATGTAGAAATGCGCGTTCCTGCCAAATCCCAATACGTTGGGGTTGCAAGACTTACCATTTCGGGGCTGGCCAGCCGCATTGGCTTTTCATTTGACGATATAGAAGATTTGAAGATTGCTTCAAGCGAAGCGGTGACCAATGCAGTTCAACACGCTTACGCAGAAGGCGAAGAAGGCGAAGTTGTCATCGGTTGCGCTTTATACGAAGACAAAATCGAGATTATGGTGGCGGATCATGGCCAAAGTTTCGACTTTGAAGAAACAAAGGCAAAAGTAGGTCCTTATCACGACCAAGAAGAAGGTGCTTTTCTTCGTGAAGGAGGTCTCGGCTTGTATTTGATTGAAACATTAATGGATGAAGTCAAAGTTCATCATCAAGAAGGCGTAACAATCTTCATGACAAAGCATGTTGAAGGAGAGCAGGTGGAGAAGGATGTCGAAACAGTCTCATCCTAATCAGCCTACTAAAGAGCAGGTGCTTGAGTGGATTGAAGCTTATCAAAAGACAGAAGATGAAGAAGCCCAGACAAATTTAGTGTTGAATTATAAACGTCTTGTTGAATCCATTGCGCGTAAGTATTCTAACGGTAAATCTTACCATGAAGATATCGCGCAAGTAGGCATGTTGGGACTTTTAGGAGCTATCAGACGCTACGACCCTTCATACGGACGTAGCTTTGAAGCTTTTGCTGTGCCTACAATTATTGGCGAAATCAAACGCTTTTTGCGCGATAAGACATGGGCAATCCATGTGCCGCGGCGCATAAAAGAGTTGGGGCCCCGTATTAAAGCGACGGTTGAAGTGTTGACTACAGAACTTCAGCGTTCACCGCAAGTATGGGAAATTGCCGAATACTTGGATGTCGATGAAGACGATGTATTAGAAGCGATGGAAATGGGCAAAAGCTATCAGGCACTTTCAATGGACCACTCTTTGGAGGCGGATTCAGATGGCAGTACCGTCACATTGTTTGACGTTGTAGGCCAGGAAGACGATGGTTACGAGAAAGCGGATCAGCGCATGCTTGTAGCTGAAGCGATGAATGTGCTTTCAGAACGGGAAAAGCAAATCATCCAATTCACTTACATAGAGCAGCTGAGCCAGAAAGAAGCTGGGGATAAACTCGGTATTTCTCAAATGCATGTATCCCGTTTGCAAAGAAAAGCCATCAAAAAATTGCAGGAAGCTATTTTAGCGGCTGGTGGGGTTTCGTAGTGGAGAAAATTCAGCATAGTTTTGTAGATGCTTTTATTTTCAACGAAGCAAAAAAAGGGAATCATGAATCCGGCGACAGTTACCATACGGTGTTGACGGATGATTACTTTATTTGCTCCGTAGCCGATGGACTAGGGAGTGGACCTGTGGCGCGTGAATCGTCTCAGGTCATTCCGCAAATTTTGCGTGAATACCACCACGAAACAATCGATCAATTGATGTATCGATTCAACGGATTGATGCTCCAAAAACGTGGAGCTGCCGTAGCCATCTTTAAAGTCGATTTTAATAAAAAGACCCTTGAATACAGCTGTGTCGGCAATATCCGCTTTTATCTGTATCGCAAAGCGACGGATGAAATTATTTACCCATTGCCGGTTATGGGGTATTTATCAGGGCGCCCTCAAAAATTGCGCACTCAGCTATACACGTATGTGGAAGATGATTTGTTCTTGATTCATTCCGATGGAGTGGATTTAAGAAATCCAAAAGCCATGATGCGAAAAGCTGCAGTTCCTGAACAACTGTATCGAGATATATTGGCGTCTATCCAAACAGGTGACGACGCGACCTTTATAACAGGAAGTCTTCTCAAATGAGAAGGCTTTTTTTGTGGATTAAAAACCGTATAAGTTTACTTAAAATTCTGACAAAATTAAAAGGTATTTATTCTATAATTTGAAAGCGCTTTCTCATACAATTCAATTAGTACAAAAGCAGAACGGAAAGGGGAAGTGGGAACGAGTAGTTGAAAGGTAGAGTAATCGGAGCAAAAAAGAACAAACGAGGGGGTTGGCAAAATGGCGAAGATTAAAAAGGGATTAAGTTACGAAACGATACTGGTTATGCTTTTTTTCGTGGCATGGGGCTTTCTGTATTTGGATAGACAAGCAATTTCCATGCTCATGCCTTTTATTATTGAAGATATTGCATTAACGAATACGAAAATCGGCCAAATCAATATGTGGCAGACCATTGGCTTTGCGCTGGCAGCTCCGACGTTTGCAATTCTCTCAGATCGCCTCGGACATAAAAAGACCATCTTGTTTTGGGCGATGATCGTCACCTCCGTATTGGCGCTTCTGACCATGTTTGCGGAAACGTACACGTATATGCTGATTGTCCGGACCTTACTGGGAGCCAGTGAAGGGGTTATTCTTCCGATTTCGCTTTCACTTTTGGCCTCTGTCTCGCGTCCGACAACGCTGGGCCGCAACATGGGCTTAGTTTATGCGGGGGCTGCGGTAATTGGAGTGGCGATTGGGCCATTGGTGGTGACGCAATTGGGCGACTTATTCGGTTGGCGTTATGCGTTTTTATTCGTCAGTATTCCAAGTTTCATTGCAGCTTTGCTGATGCTTCGTTTTGTGAAACTGCCTGAAACTGTGGTGAAAACGGAAGCTGTTACTGCATTCAATGTCAGCACTATCTATAACAGTGTGAAAAACCGCAATATCCTGATTTGTATTTTGATCAGTATTTTCTGTATGGGTGCGATGTGGACATTTAATGCATTCTTGCCGCTGTATCTGACACAAGTGAGCCTATTGTCAAACACTCAAATGGGTTTGGTGTTCTCGCTGTTTGGTCTATTGACTATCATCTGGCAGATATTCATTCCTTACTCTTCTGATAAAATCGGCCGTAAACCAGCAATGACAGGGTACTTGGCTATGGCCATGGTAACACCTCTTGTTTTGTTCGTTTTCCCGCAATCCGCGGTAAGCTTGGTTGTTTTGGTGTTGCTGGGTGGAATTATCTTGGCGATGAATACACTTTACCAAAGCATCATTCCGGTAGAAAGTGTGCCTGTAGCGGTAATGGCTACAGCGAATGCATTGATTATGGGGATTGGCGAATTGGTGGGTGCCTTCTCGATTGGATTATCCGGCATATTGGCAGATTCCTTTGGATTGACCGCTGTTATGGTTGTCATTCCGATTTCCTACTTGATCGCTTTCCTTATTTCCTTTGGATTAATTGAAACATTAAAAGGAAAAGCAACCCGCAACAAACCGGCGCTGGTCGAAGTTCCGACAGAGACCTAAGAGAAAGGCGCTTTGCTTCCACTAAGAGAAAGCATTCTTTATAAAAGTACAATCCCATAATTAAGTTCAGCGTTTCTTTAAAATAGATCCAGTGAATAATGGAGGCCCTCAAAAAAGAGGGCTTTTTTCGTGTTTATATTACGGGTTGTTAATAGTAGCGGCAGCCCCCCTCTGACTGCTTGCGCTTTTCAGAATGTGTTAAAATGAAAGGGAACTGAAGGGAAGTGTCCAGATGGAAATGCAACAAATCCACACATTAATCGCAAAAGAAACGGGCGTACGAAACAACCAGGTTGCCCAGGTCATCGCATTGATTGAAGATGGCAATACTGTGCCGTTTATCGCGCGGTACCGGAAAGAGGCTACCGGATCTTTGGATGAAGTCCAAATCAAAGCAATTGACGACCGGTATACATACATTCAGAACTTAGAGCAACGAAAAATAGATGTCATCCGTTCCATAGCGGAACAGGAAAAGCTGACAGATGAACTGGAAAAGGCGATTCACAATGCCACAGTCCTGCAGCGCGTTGAAGATTTATACCGGCCATACAAGCAAAAACGGCGGACCAAAGCGACCATCGCGAAGGAAAAAGGCTTGCAGCCATTAGCGGACTGGCTGATGGAACCTGGCAATGAAAAACTGACTGACAAAGCGCAGGGATTTGTTGAAGAGGAAGCCGGCGTAGCTTCAGCGGAAGAAGCGATTCAAGGGGCGCAGGATATTTTGGCGGAATTATTTGCAGATGATCCTGACATTCGGGAAAAAATCCGCTATATGACGCGAAAAGACGGAACCATTGCCACTGTCGCCAAGAAAAATCACGAGGATGAAAAACAAGTCTTTCAAATGTATTACGAATACGAAGAAGCTATCCAGAAAATCGTTCCGCACCGGATTTTAGCAATCAACCGCGGAGAAAAAGAGGATGTCTTGAAAGTATCCATTAATTCGCCTGCGGATCGCATCATCACATTGATGAAAAATAAATGGATGAAGCAGGCACGTCTGACCGGTGAAGTGGTCGCTGCGGCAATTGAAGACAGTTACAAGCGGCTAATCCAACCATCCGTTGAACGGGAAATCCGGACGGAGCTGAGCGAAAAAGGGGAAACGCAAGCCATCCATATTTTTTCAGAAAACTTGCGGAACCTTTTGCTGCAGCCTCCGATGAAAAACAAGATGGTATTAGGGGTCGATCCGGCTTACCGCACCGGTTGCAAATTGGCAGTTATCGATGAAACAGGAAAGCTGTTGGAAGTGGCAGTCATTTATCCGCATCCGCCGAAATCCGATCAAGTGGGTGCAAAGAAAATCATGGAGCGGTTAACGTCCAAATACCCGATTGAAATCATGGCGATCGGCAATGGCACCGCATCTCGGGAGACCGAGCAATTTGTAGCAGACTTTCTGTCGGAAACCTCGGCCGATATCTCATATGTGATCGTCAACGAAGCAGGGGCCAGCGTCTATTCGGCATCCGATATTGCCCGTGTTGAGTTTCCAGATTTAAAAGTTGAAGAGCGAAGTGCGGCATCGATTGCACGCCGTCTGCAAGATCCGTTGTCTGAATTGGTGAAGATCGATCCAAAAGCGGTCGGTGTCGGACAGTATCAGCACGACGTTTCCCAGAAGAAATTAGCGGATCAATTGACATTTGTGGTAGAGACTGCTGTTAACCAAGTCGGCGTCAACGTCAATTCGGCCTCTTCTTCTTTACTGCAATATGTGGCGGGCTTAAGTAAAACCGTGGCGGAAAACGTCATCAAGGTCCGTGATGAGAATGGCCGATTCACTTCGCGCGTTCAGCTTAAAAAGATTCCGCGCTTAGGAGCGAAAACCTATGAACAGGCAATCGGATTCCTGCGGATCCCTGAAGGAAAGAATCCGCTCGATGCGACAGGCATTCATCCGGAGAGTTATGAAATTGCGGAAAAGCTGTTGAAGTTGGTTGGAGAAGATAAGAAATCGGTTGGAAAAGCAGGCATCTCTGAAAAATTGGAAGCGCTCGAACTGACCGAGCTTAGCGAACGATGGGGAGTAGGGGAAGTTACGTTGAAAGATATTCTGGATGCGTTGAAGAAACCGTTCCGTGATCCGCGCGATGAATTCCCGCAACCACTATTGAAGAATGATATTCTGAAAATGGAAGATCTGCTGCCAGGGATGGAAGTGCAGGGAACAGTCCGCAACGTTGTGGACTTTGGTGCATTTGTTGATATCGGGGTGAAGCAGGATGGCCTCGTGCACATCTCGAAATTGAAAAAGGGCTTTGTGAAGCATCCGTTAGAAGTAGTGGCAGTGGGAGACATTGTCACAGCCTGGGTGGAGAAAGTGGAGAAAGACAAAGGGCGGATTGCTCTGACAATGCTTCAGCCAAAAGAGCAGATCCTTTAACCTTAAGCATAGGGGAGTTAACATGACGAACGAAGAATTAACTGGGCTGATCAAGGAAATTTCACTGGTGAGTTTTGGGAAACCCTTTCGGCATGAAGGTGTTTTCAATTCCAGGCTGCGGACAACAGGAGGCCGATATCTGTTGCGTTCGCATAATATCGAAATCAATCCAAGCTCTTATGAGAAGTTCGGCTATGCCGAACTTGAAGGCATTATTAAACACGAACTGTGCCATTATCATCTTCATATAGAAGGAAGAGGCTATAAGCATCGCGACAGGGACTTTCGGGAATTGTTGAAGGAAACCGGTTCACCGCGCTTTTGTTCCACTTTGGAAAACAAAACGAGGCGGCGTCCTGCCATGGCGTATAATTACGAATGCGTTACGTGCAAAACGAAGTATCAGCGCAAGATCCGGATGAATACGGATCGTTACAGATGTGGACGTTGCTCAGGAAAACTGACGATGAAATGATTAACTAATAGAGTGGGGAGGCTGGCCAATCGTTGGCAGCCTCCCTTTTGCTATTGTTATTTCATGCACAATATGTAGCCGTGAAAAACAAATAATAAATTAAAGTGAAAAAGGTATTGACGATTCCTTCAGACCTCTTTATAATAGAAAAAGTCGACAAGTAATAAAACATTATTCCGAAGTAGCTCAGTGGTAGAGCACCGCACTGTTAATGCGATGGTCGTAGGTTCGAGTCCTACCTTCGGAGCCATTTATGGCCCCTTGGTCAAGCGGTTAAGACACCGCCCTTTCACGGCGGTAACACGGGTTCGAATCCCGTAGGGGTCACCATCTTATAAAAAACAATTAATCTGAAAAGTTATAGTTCGATAACTTCTGTGTTACACTAACACTCAAGCCAATCGAGTAGAATGAAACGAGTTATTGCTTTCGTTGCTTTTACAGAATGGTTATAAGGAAATTACAACTTTATTATTATTG
>NZ_JASDCQ010000004.1:0-422862 GCF_030407825.1 Planococcus notacanthi
CGTTAGCTGATCAGTAAGTTTTGCGCGGGCCGTTTGCGCGGCCGTTGCTGTATGTTGACGTTTTGCTGTTCAGTTTTCAAGGTTCAGTTTGTCGCGTTCACTTGCGACTCAATTAATATACCATGCTTGCATTTAAGAGTCAACACTATAAAGTAGATTTTTGCACAACTTTATTATAACAGAAAATTCTTAATAAAAAGATTACAAAAACGTTACAAATTTGAAAGGAAATCCACTCTTTACATTCAATCTTCCCCCTAACTTTCAATAGCTTCCCACAGCTGGTCAGCAATTGAAATTCCTTCTATAGAAAGCCCTCTAAAATCTTCAGCTTTTAAGTCTTCAAACCTATTTTCCAATAAACTTTCCTCAATTAAAACCTCAACAGATTTAAAGCTCCTTCTATATAGTAGAAAGCTCAGAAATTCAGTCAACTTAAAAAGAAAGAGCCTGCCGTTAAAACCGGCAGACTTTTTTTGCTTACGCTATGAAAATGAAATAGAGAATGAAAATCACAAACAACCCATACATAATAGGATGAACTTGCTTCCCTTTCCCAGCTACAATCATCGTAATCGGGTAGAAGATAAAACCAATTGCGATCCCTGTGGCAATACTATAACCAAGAGGCATAGCAATCATCGTCAGAAACGCTGGAACGGCAATTTCAAATCTCGTCCAATCTATTTTCCCTAAAGCCGAAACCATCAATACACCTACAATGATTAATGCTGGTGCTGTGACTGCACTTGTGATCACTTCAAGCAGTGGGTAAAAGAAAATCGAAACCAGGAAAAGCAGGCCAGTAACAACAGCGGCGAATCCTGAACGGGCACCAGCTGCAACTCCTGAAGTGGATTCAATATAGGAAGTTGTTGTTGACGTTCCGAAAATCGCTCCACTTACTGTAGCAATTGAATCAGCCATCAGCGCTTTGCCCGCTCTCGGCAGTTTATTGTCTTTCATTAACCCTGCCTGATTGGCTACAGCTACTAATGTGCCAGCTGTATCAAAGAAATCGACGAAGAGGAAAGTCAATACTACTACAAGGAACTGAATGTTCATCAATGAACCGAAGTCGTTGAAAATCGGCTCAAGCGCTACACCAAAAGTCGGCGCCATGCTCGGTACGTTGAAATCTACAATAGCGCTCGGCAAATTGACAACTCCGAAAATCATTCCAACTATTGCTGCAATCAGTATTCCAAAAAAGATTCCACCTTGAACGCCGCGGACCATAAAAATGACTGTGACTACCAAACCAAAGATCGCCAGCAACGCTGAGCCAGTCGAAAGATCTCCGAGCCCGACCAAGGTATCGGGATTGCCCACAATAATTCCCGCATTCTGAAACCCGATAAATGTAATGTAAAGCCCAATGCCGGCACCTACAGCATATTTCAATTCAGCAGGGATAGCATTGATGATCAATTCGCGAAGACCGGTTAACGTAATGAGAATAAATATAAGACCGGAAAACAGTACGCCTGTCAAAGCAGTTTGCCATGGAATCCCATAAGTCAGAATAACCGTATAAGCAAAGAATGCATTTAAACCCATCCCTGGAGCAAGCGCAATTGGATACTTTGCCAGGATCCCCATAACCAGACAACCAATCGCTGCAGCCAAAGCTGTCGCCATAAAGACAGCGCCATAATCCATCCGTAAAGCATCATCAAGATCCGGAACTGATTCCAACGTTAACGTCAACGGGTTGACGACCAGTATATAAGCCATCGCTAAAAATGTTGTTAAGCCTCCGATAATTTCGCGGCGGTAATTCGTCCCCAGTTCTTCAAACTGAAAATACTTTTTCATCCTGATTCCTCCGAATGCCTGCGTATAAATTCTACAAAAGAAAAACGCATACAGCAGATTGCCGTATGCGTCCGATTTATCCTTTCACTTGTAAACTGAAAGGCACCCTACTCTTCACTTGAGCGGATTAAAATCGTAGTCGAGTCATTTACGGTAACTCGGTAGAAACTTTCGGGCCATATCCCCGACATTATACGACAAGCTTATTTAATTTCATTTGTAATATATCATGTATAAAATGAATTAACAAGATTAAACACGAACATTTATATAAAATATGCAAATAAAGTTCGTAAAAAAGATGCCAGCTTAGTTAGCTGACATCCTTTGTAGTTTATTCCCATTCAATAGTTGCAGGTGGCTTGCTCGTAATGTCATACAGCACACGGTTGATGTGGTCGACTTCGTTGACCAATCGGACACTGATTTTCTCAAGCACTTCCCAAGGGATGCGTGCCCAGTCAGAAGTCATTCCGTCAATTGATGTGACTGCACGGATACCGATAGCGTAATCGTACGTCCGGGCATCGCCCATAACACCTACACTGCGCAGATCCGGCAACACAGTAAAGTATTGCCAAATATCACGATCGAGACCAGCTTTGCTGATTTCATCGCGTAAAATCCAATCGGATTCACGGACAATCTCCAATTTTTCTTCAGTGACAGCCCCCATGATGCGGATGCCTAGGCCAGGACCTGGGAATGGCTGGCGCCAAACAATTTCGTCCGGCATGCCGAGCTCTGTCCCTAGAACACGTACTTCATCTTTGAATAATGTATTCAATGGCTCGATCAATTTAAACTGCATGTCATCAGGCAATCCGCCTACGTTGTGGTGAGATTTGATGGTTTGTGCGGTTGTTGTTCCACTTTCGATGATATCGGTGTACAAAGTTCCTTGTGCAAGGAAATCCATGCCTTCCAACTTCGAAGCTTCATCATCAAAGACATAGATAAATTCATTGCCGATGATTTTGCGTTTTTTCTCTGGATCCTTAACGCCTTCAAGTTTTTTCATGAAGCGGTCGCGTGCATCGATTTTGATGACGTTCATGTTGAATCCGTCAGCAAAAGTTTTCATAACGCTCTCGGCTTCTCCTTTGCGAAGTAAACCATGATCCACGAACATGCACGTCAATTGATCACCAATCGCTTTATGAATCAACACAGCCACTACGGATGAATCTACTCCACCACTAAGTGCGCAAAGAACTTTTTTGTCGCCGACTTCTTCACGAATCTTTTCAATTTCCAAGTCGATGTAATTTTCCATCGACCAGTCATCAGTCATGCCACAAACGTCGTAGACGAACTTGCGCAGAAGATCGTTTCCGTAAATCGAGTGACGCACTTCCGGGTGAAATTGAACACCGTAGAATCCGCGGCTTTCGTCAGCCATTGAAGCGATCGGACAGCCAGCACTTGTTCCAATCACATCAAATCCCGGAGGTGCAGCAGTGACCAAGTCACCATGGCTCATCCAGACAATCTGCTCTTCCGGAAGGTCTTTGAAAATCTTGCTCTCTTTCGTCAACTTAAGCTCAGCTTTACCGTACTCGCGGTTTTGGGATTTCTCCACATTTCCTTTCAAGTGCAACGCCATCAGCTGCATGCCATAGCAAATCCCCAAAATCGGCAAGCCCATTTCAAAAATCGCTTCATCGATAGAAAAAGCGTTTTTATCGTAAACAGAATTCGGGCCGCCAGAGAAAATGATTCCCGTAGCGTTCATATCTTTGATTTCTTCAGCTGTGACAGTATGTGGATGAAGCTCACTATAAACACCAATTTCACGGATGCGGCGAGTGATCAACTGATTGTATTGACTTCCGAAATCCAAAACGACGATTTTTTTCTGCTCTTTCAACATTGGACTAACTGGCAAAACCTTCACCTCTTCTATTCAATTCAGGTCTCAAAATAGCAAAAGAACGCGAAAATTGGACCTCGCGTTCTTCTGCTCTACATCAAAAAGGCGAATGCACATGTCAAAAAGCATGCGTCATCCACCTTCATAGTCAAGTCATTTCCGGGGACTTGGTAGAGACATCCGATCCATATCACCGGACATATATGAGGGCACCTGTAATCTTTAATTTTCTCAATTGTACAAGCTACATGCTGTAAAATCAACCGCTTGTCCGATTGATTAAATTTTCCCAACTTTCCCTTAACTTAAGCCAGTCAACAGATTCAGCATTGCCTCCATAAACTGCACGTTCATATGCTTCGGTCAGCTCAGTCATTTCCCGTGTTCCAAAAAACGAATCAATGTATGCGGCATAGGATTTCAAGGTTTGGCCCGGCCTTCTATGGATGCCATACAAATCCAATTGCTTCAAAAGCCGCAAATACGCTTTTTCAAATTGTCCACTCCCACCACCGCTTTTCCGGTAATAGGAAACCAGTAGCTTGGGCATCCATTTACGGCGAATCTTAAAGAGAACGGATGCAGCAACACTCACTCCAAGCAATCCCCAAATCAATTTCCAGCGATTTTCTGAAATGAAATCTGCAACGCGATCTCCAAATGAAGGACCGGCTGCAACAGCCGTTTCTTCTTCCTCAGCTGTTTGAGGATTATCTTCAAGGGGAAGTTCTTCTGGTTCAGGCTGTACCGGATCTTCCGCATCCAGCTCTAAATCGAAATCGATGGAAGCAGCGCCAGTAAAGCCGATAGTCGGTTCGAACAGCATCCACCCGACCCCAGGCATATAGGCCTCTACCCAAGAATGGGCATTATTGTTCGTCACTTGATACGTATCAATCTCGCCAGTGGTCCCGATCAGTTCTCCTTCATTGAAGCCTTTGACCCAACGGGCAGGAATATCCAAAGAACGCAGCATCACTACCATGGAACTGGAAAAATTATCGCAATACCCTCTTTTGGTTTCAAATAAGAACTGATCTACATAATCCTGATCAGCTTCAGGTACAGGAATATCGGATTGGCTGTATTCAAATCCGGAGATACTGAAATAACGTTCTACAGCACGTGTTTTATCATAGACAGTTTCTGCCCCTGCCGTAATTTCAGCAGCCAGGTTTCTGACGCGTTCCGGCAGTTCATTGGGCAATTGCAAGAAACGGTCGAAATCGCCCGAAAGCTCTGCTAAATCTTCATCGCTCGTTTCCCGTAATGCAGTTAAACTATAACTGGGCTCATTGAAAGCTATTTCATACACTTCAGGCTCAAATTCCTGTCCATTCTGATAGGTTTCAAATCGTTGATCTGCCGGGCTGTATTGATAATCCGGTGATTCTTCCATGAAAAAAGAAGCAGTCCCATAAGGATAAAGAACAAACGGAAAATCTTGCTCCATCGACAAGATAGCCAAATCCAGTTCTTCTTCAGCCGGATCAAAGCCGGTATCAACCGTTTCGTCATTGCCATAGAAGATGGACTCATCTACGTTTTCGGTTAATTCCCATCCTTTTGTCGTGTACACATCTTTCGACTCGACTTTCCAGTACTGCCCTTCTGATACCTCTGCATGAAAAGCTACAGTATCGTCACCAATAAAGGATCCACCGAGACGCGAATCATCGACTCCGTATCCGATACGGCCAACATTGCCCCCCATCCCCGCGCCTCCTTGTCCGGAGAATGAAGTGATAAACGGCACAGGATCAGGCCAAATCGGGCCGGCTTTAGGCAGGTACAAGGCTAAAGCCGTCGATACTGCCACCACTAAAACCAGGGGCACGGCAAAGGCAGCCAATTTTTCCGTCCGCTCCAGAATGCGGTGCCCTTCCATCCAACGGGCCAAATGCAATAATCCGGCTAAAAGCAGGCCGATCACCATGATGCGGACAATTGCCGCGTCTCCGGAATAAGGGCTGAACGTATCCAGGACTGCTATGAAAATGACCGTCAGCAAGTAAAATAAAAAGATGCTTAATCTGAAACTTACCCAATAATGAATCAAATAAATAGCCATCCATAATAAAGTGAAAAATAATACCGTACGGAAAACATCCGTTGTCCGTGCCCAATTTTGAGACATCAGAGCAGTAAAATTAACACTGAAATCCGTTCGAAGAAATGAAATGGCTTCGCCGGTAAAGAACAAATTCCCTGTATAGACGTAGACAATGAACCAGAGAATATAGAGAATCTTGATGGGTCCTGAAAACCACCAAGGTGCTCTCAAAAAAGCCATTAATAAACCGGCAGCGATGAAAAACAGAAACAATGCTTTATGGCCCGTTTCAGTCAGCACAATGACGGGCGTCAGCCATTCGGCAAGCATTAGAAAAACCAGCACATACAAAACAGCCATGAACAGTTTGTTTTTTCTTATGGAAGTCATTGTCTGCTCACCTCCGTAAACACCGCTGCAAAGTTCTCTGGACTCACACGCCTGACAATAAATCCTTTCGAGCGGGCAAACTGGTGCACGTCTTCATCTTTTTTACTTAAAGGTTCACCTTTATTGGCGATGACCAGACAGGTACAATTGCTGAGGCTTTTCGCATTTTTTCGGATGGCCTGAACCATATCTACCGACAATTCGCTGGTCACGTAGAGCAAACTTGATGTATTCATCCGCTGAAGCTCGCGGCCAATGGCCTGTTCTGCCGGCTTATCCAAGTCATCTTGTACTTTGGCTAAATGATACATGACCCGCTGCAAATGCTCTTCGGTTTGGATAATCGGGAAATAATTTCGAGTGTGTCCGACCGATAGATACGCGACGCTCGAATTGGCGCGGACGATTGACTGCAGGATTGATGCCACAAGCTCCACCTGCGACTCGAATTTTTCTGAATTTCTGCGGTCATCCAGCAAAAATAAGTCCTGCGACTGGCGGTCTTCGAATTCTTTCGTCCGCAAAGTTTGGGTACGCGCGTATGATTTCCAATGAATCCAGGACACTCGGTCCCCTGGCTGATAATCACGGATTCCGCTTGCCATGGTGGTATCTTTTACCAGCGTAAAAGGAGCAGCCGTCGATCCTTGATCATAACGGGATTCCATGGGACGATAAGCGATTTCTACAGTATTTGGATACACTAGCACCGTTTGTTGAATCGGCAAAAGGCGGCTTTTTTTCACCCACCCAAAAAAATCAGCAATTTCCAGATGAACACCCTCCAACACATGCTCACCTCTCGGCATCTGCTCCACAGCATATGTCCAGGAAACCTTTTTCCGAAATCCAGGGACAATCATTTTTTGCTGTTGGCCAGCCAACCTCTTATTCAAGGAAGGCGAATTGGTTTGTTCGCTTACCACTGTATAAAGCAAAGGGAAAGGGTACTTTCGGTAAATCGTGGTAGTGGCGGAAAAATCCCCCCCTTGTCTAACCTGGGCAGTATGTATTTCCCGATTGGCTTCAACGTCTTGCAAAGGATAGAAAGTAAGCAAAATTGAATACACAATAAATGGCAGCGCCATATAAAAAATGAACCAGCTGACAAATCCTCCTTGAAACATGGCAAAAGAAAAAGTAAGGAAAAGAAAGAACACCACAAGAATCAGCCGGCCTGAAAGACCCGTAATTTTTTTCAACCGATTCATTGGCCAACAAGCCTTTGGACAGGCACACGGGTTTTCGCTAAAATACGTTCAGTAATTTCTTCGGCGGTTATTCCATCATAACGAGCTTCCGACCGCAGCATGATGCGATGGCCGAAAACAAACTTCGCCAAATATTGCACATCATCAGGCGTTACGTAATTTCGTCCTTTCAATAAAGCATAGGCTTGGGAAGCTTTCATGAGTGCGATGGATCCACGCGGGCTTACCCCCAAATAAACATAGGAATCTTGACGGGTCTGTCTGGACAAATCAACAATGTAGCTGCGGATGGTTTCGTCCACTTTGATCGTCTTCACCTGTTCCTGCAGTTCCAGCAATTCATTGAGCGAAATGACGGAAGTCAGTTCTTCAATCGGAGCAGCAGACTGCGCGCGGTTCAACACTTCCATTTCTTCTTTAGGCGTAGGATACCCCATCTTGATTTTCAGCAAAAAGCGGTCGAGCTGCGCTTCCGGCAACGGATAGGTCCCTTCATATTCGATAGGGTTTTGTGTGGCCATGACAAAGAATGGTTTAGGAATCTGCATTGTGACACCATCAATGGTCACAGAAGCTTCTTCCATCGCTTCGAGTAGGGAAGATTGTGTTTTCGGGGAGGTTCTGTTGATTTCATCGGCTAAAATGATGTTGCCCATAATTGGACCGGGCCTAAAATGGAATTCCATGTCTTTCGGGTTATAAATGGAGACACCGATTACGTCCGATGGAAGAAGATCGGGTGTGAATTGTATGCGCTTAAAATCTGCTCCTACAGATTTTGCCAATGCACGGACCAACATCGTTTTTCCAACACCGGGAACATCCTCAAGCAGGACATGGCCATGCGACAGCATCGCGACAATGCTGAGTTCAGCAATATTGCGTTTGCCGATGATGACTTTTTCGATATTATCAATTACCTGTTCCAATCGCTCTTTTGCGTTCATCTATGGTTCCCCCAATATAAATCAGAAAATGTTTGAATTGTCACAATCTTATCGTAATCATAACGAATAATGGACAAGAACTCAACTACACGGATTGTTTCATCGGACCTTTTTCCCAAAGAAAAAGCAGGGACTCCCAAAGGATCCCTGCTGTTCTTCACTTTTTCCAAAAATCATCAAATATTGTAATCGGCAAATGGCGTTTATGCTGCGTTCTCAAATAATAACCTTCCAATTTTTCCTGAGCATCTGTTGGGATCTTTTTGCCTTCCAAATAATCATCGATCATGTCGTAGGTTAATCCAAGAGCCACTTCATCTGGAATTGCGGGTTTGTCTTCCTCCAGATCCGCAGTCGGGATTTTCGTGTACAGATGTTCCGGAGAACCGAGTTCCTTCAGCATTGCCCGCCCTTGACGTTTATTTAGACGGACTAACGGCGTCACGTCAGCAGCGCCATCTCCGAATTTCGTGTAAAATCCAGTGATGGCTTCCGCTGCATGATCCGTTCCCAATACAACTGCATTATGTATCGCCGCTACTGAATATTGGGCTTTCATCCGTTCACGCGCTTTTTCGTTGCCTTTAATAAAATCGGTCAACTCAATACCGGCCGCTTCCAACGCGCGGTCACTGGCATCAACAGCTTCTTTGATATTAATGGTGTACACTTTCGTCGGCTGAATAAATTCCAGCGCATCTTTCGCATCGTGTTCATCGAATTGGACGCCGTAGGGCAATCGCACTGCGTAAAATCCGTACGTATTATCCCCTGTTTCTTCATTCAACTGATCGACAGCCATCTGAGCCATCTTTCCAACTAATGTAGAATCTTGTCCACCTGAAATCCCCAATACATATCCTTTTAAAAACGAATGGTGCTTCAGGTATTCTTTCAAAAATGAAACGGTACGCTCGATTTCTTCTTTTGCTTGAATGGAAGGCTGAACTTTCAGCTCTTCAATGATTTGCTGCTGTAAAGTAGACATTTGACTCCTCCTCAGTCTCCGATATAGTCATGAACCGCCTGCCGAACCTCTTGAATGTTCTTCATCTTATTGTCCCAACATTTCTGGCTGAGATCCACTGGATATTCCTCAGGGTTCAATGAGCGCTTGTATTCATCCCACAACAGTTCCATGTTTTGAATCCCGTAGAGCTGCATTTCCTTAAGGCTTGGATTGTCATAGATAACTTCACCATTTTCAATGACTTTCTGATGAATGTTGACTGCATCGAAATTCGTTACAAATTTCGAGACAAATGTATGGACTGGATGGAACATTTTCAAGCGTTCCTCAGAAGCAGGATCTTCATCTTGCATGGCAATGTAATCACCTTCTGATTTCCCATTTTCCCTATCTATGATTCGGTAAACGTTTTTCAATCCGGGTGTGGTAACTTTTTCTGCAGTTCCCGAAATTTTAATGGTATCTTCCATTTCGCCGTTTTCATTTTCAATGGCCACAAGTTTATAAACAGCGCCCAGAGCCGGCTGGTCATAAGCAGTAATCAGCTTTGTCCCAATTCCCCATGCATCGACACGTGCGCCTTGCGCTTTCAAGTTCAGTATTGTGTATTCATCCAAATCATTGGATACCACGACTTCAGCATCAGGGAAACCGGCCGCATCCAACATTTTTCTTGCCTCTTTAGATAAGAAAGCAATATCTCCACTGTCCAGGCGAATTCCCTGGAAGTTGATCTGGTCGCCAAGTTCCTGTGCCACTTTTATGGCAATGGGCAGGCCTGATTTCAAGGTATCGTATGTATCGACTAAAAAGACGCAGTTTTTATGTCGCTTTGCGTATGCATGGAATGCTTCGTATTCATCTTTGTAAGCCTGCACCATTGAATGGGCATGCGTTCCTGCTACCGGAATTCCGAATTTTTTCCCTGCACGTACATTACTGGTCGCTTCAAGACCGCCAATGTAAGCTGCACGCGTTCCCCAAATAGCCGCGTCCATTTCCTGTGCGCGTCTTGTTCCAAATTCCATTACCTTTTCATTTTTCACAATTTGCTTGATGCGACTCGCTTTCGTCGCAATCAAAGTTTGGTAATTGACGATGTTTAACAAGGCCGTTTCGATCAACTGCGCTTCGACAAGCGGAGCTTCCACACGAATCAACGCTTCGTTTTGGAAAACCAATTCACCTTCAACAACCGAATAAACAGTACCCGTAAATCGAATGGTACGTAAATACGCAATAAAATCTTCTTTATAGCCCAGCTCTTCGTGCAAATATTTCAAATCACTTTCCGTAAACTTGAAGTTCTTCAAATAATCCAGCACACGTTCCAACCCAGCAAAAAGTGCATAGCCATTGCCAAACGGCAATTTGCGGAAAAACAATTCAAATACCGCTTTCCGATTGTGCATGCCATCCGCCCAATAAGCTTCCGACATATTGATTTGATATAAATCTGTATGTAGCGCCAAACTGTCATCCGTATAATGCTTATCCATAAGAATCTCCTTCTTCCGCATCCGTAATGCCTACAATTATACACCAATACTGGTGTGACAATAAATAAAAGCTATTTGCCTGCTTTTTAATTGGTTTGGGGGCATATGACCAAAAGGCAATCGATTTCGTGTTATACAGTTTTGGTAAGCATCCTGCAGACTAACTCTTTGACACCCATGAATAAATGTGAGATACTGAACTAGTTAACACAAAGGTAACTGGTAAATTTTGATAATCTGGCATTCTACTATAGAAGTTTTTGAGAATACTTATTCACACTGGCGCGATTTAAGGATCGCAAGGACGTAAAAGAAGGTAGGGTTTACGTTGCTTAAGTTAGAAAGCAACCAGTGGAACAATGACCGCGGTACTGGAAGTAACACTTTCAATGGAAATGATTCCCCGATAACACGGGTTGAAAAATTGAGTCAAAATAAATTATAGTTACCTTAAACAAACAAAGGGATGTCCTCTACACAGAGGGCATCCCTTTTCCAATTCCATGCGTTAGTACTTCAGCGCTACATTTTTCAAGATGGTGTAATTGCGCAAAGCTTCGAGCCCTTTTTCACGGCCAAATCCACTTTTCTTATAGCCGCCAAATGGCATTTGAACCCCGCCGCCTGCACCGTAATTATTGATGAACACCTGGCCGGCACGAATTTTGCTGGCTATACGATGGGCCCGCGCTCCATCTTTTGTCCAAATTCCTGTTACCAATCCATAGTCTGTGCCATTAGCCAGATCAATCGCCTGCTGCTCTGTATCAAATGAAAAGGCAGCTACCACCGGCGCAAAAATCTCTTCCTGCGCGACATAGCTTTTCGGAGCCAGGCCATCGATGACGGTCGGCTGGAAAAAGTAGCCGTTTTCAAGGCCGGCAGTTTCCTGCCGCTGTCCTCCTGTTAGGAAAGTTGCCCCTTCTTTATTGGCGACATCCATGAAATCCAGAATTCGGTTGAATTGTTTTTCATTTAAAATCGGGCCCAAGTCAGGGTCATCTACTCCTTTTCCGATTTGGATCGCCTGCATTTTTGCTACAACTTTTTTCAGGAATTCATCCTTAATCGATTGCTGCACCAGAAGACGTGAGCCCGCTGAACAGGTTTGTCCCGCATTTTGAATGATGGACCGCACAACCCAATCCACCGCTTCTTCCTGATCACAATCTTCGAAGATGAGGTTCGGTGATTTCCCGCCCAACTCCAACGTCACCGGCTTTACATTTTTAGCCGCACCCATCATGACGGCCGATCCTGTTTGGACAGAACCCGTGAAGGTAATGTGGTCAACATCCGGATGTTCGGAAATTGCCGACCCTGCTTCAAAACCATAACCTGTCACCAAATTGAATACGCCTTTCGGCAAAGCAGTTTTATCAAAGATCTCCGCCAGTTTAATGGCAGTCAACGGGGTATCTTCCGCTGGTTTGGCAACAACGGTATTGCCGGTTGCAATCGCAGCCGCCGTTGAGCGGGAAATGATCTGCAGTGGATAATTCCAAGGAATGATATGGGCAGTAACGCCAATCGGCTCCCGCAAGGTATAATCCAGAATCCCCGGTTGAACTGGTATGGTTTCCCCGAAAATTTTATCCGCCATTCCTGCATAGTACTCGAAATACAGCGCCGATGCCTCTACATCTTTACGTGCCTGCGTTAATGGTTTTCCGGTATCCAAGGTCTCCAGCAAAGCGATTTCTTCCGCATCTCTCCTCAATGCGTCAGCCACTTTATGCAGAATCCTCCCTCTTTCAATCGGGGGAAAGGATTGCCATTCCTCTGATTCAAACCGGTTGCGTGCCGCTTGGACCGCTGCGTCCACGTCCTGTTTTTTGCCTCTTGGAATTTGCGCCAGCACTTCGCCGGTACCCGGATTTATTGTTTCAAAATGTTCCTCTTCGTTACTGTCCAGCCACTGGCCATTGATATACATCTGTTGTTTTTTCACGTTTTTCACCTCTTTCCAATTAAATTCCGCGTCCTCCATCAACGTTCACTACGCTGCCCGTCATCATTTTCGCCAAATCAGAACTTAAGTATAGAACACAATTGGCAATAGCCTCAGGTGTAATCAATTCACCGAGGGGCACACTTTTACGGAAAATATTTTCTTTTGCTTCGCCTTCATTGCCGCCGGCTGTGGTGAATTCACCCAGCATTTTAGTATCGGCTGGCCCTGGATTGATGGCATTGACCCGTATGTTATACGGAGCCAATTCAATCGCCAGCGCTTTCGTCAAAGAAATCGTTGCTCCCTTAGAAGCTACATATGCATTCAATCCTGGTCTTGGCCGATCCACGGACACCGATGCGATGTTGATGATGGATCCGTTTTTTTGCTGTTTCATATAAGGTACAACCGCTCGGGAAGTTAAAAAGACCGCTGTCGAATTGATGGACATGATACGCTCCCAGTCTTTCAATGAAACTTTTTCGATATCTGTTGCCGCTTGGGCAATGCCGGCGACATTGGCCAATACGTCAATCTGACCGAAAGTTTCCGCTGTTTTTTTTATAGCCGATTCGACACTTTCCTCGTCTGCCAAATTTCCTTGTATAACCAGCAATTGTTCAGGATATCGAGATTCCAGTTCGACTAGGCCGGCAGTTTGAATATCGATCCCCGCCACTTTTGCGCCTTGTTCAAGAAATTGTTCGACAACCACTTTTCCCATTCCGCCTCCTGCGCCTGTTACAATCGCCACTTTCTCATTTACATTCATTTGAGTTCCTCCGCTTCTATTTAACAATCAGCTGTTGAACCTTTTCCGCAATCGCCGAGCCAAGCTCCTGCGTCGTTGAAGTTCCGCCTAAGTCCGGCGTCAGTACCCGGCCTTCTTGCAATACTTGTTCAATGGCATCGACAATTGCCGTGGATAGATCCGGCCGTCCCAGATGATCCAGCATTAGAGCGGCTGACCAAATTTGTGCAATCGGATTAGCGATTCCTTTTCCAGCAATATCCGGTGCTGATCCATGAATCGCTTCAAACATGGAAGGAAATGTCCGGTCCGGATTGATGTTGCCTGACGGCGAAACACCTAAGCCCCCTACTAAAGCAGCTCCAAGATCCGTCAATATGTCTCCGAATAGATTCGATGCCACCACTACTTCAAACGATTCCGGACGCATCACGAAATAAGCTGCCAGCGCATCGATAAAATTGCTTTCGAGTTCAATCTCGCCATAGTCTTCTGCTACTTCCTTCACGACTTCATCCCATAACTTCATCGAATGGATAATGGCATTGGATTTCGTGGCGCTTGTCACCTTTGATTTTTTGTTTTTTCTGGCATATTCAAAGGCATATTTAGCGATGCGTTCTACACCTTGCTTCGTAATGACAGTGTTTTGAATGGCCATTTCTTGGGACTGCTGTTGATAAAGCCGTCCCCCGATATTTGAATACTCTCCTTCCGCATTTTCACGGAATACCATAAAATCAATGGGCTGTTCATTTTTCAAAGGAGATTCAATACCCGCCAAGCGTCTGATGGGGCGCATATTGACATATTGCTGAAAGTTTTTCCGAATGGGCATAATCAATTCCCAAATGGTGATTTCATCCGGCACCCGCTTATCTCCCACTGCTCCAAATAAAATGGCATCAAAGCTTTTCAATTGATCCAACCCATCTTCCGGCATTATCCGACCGTGTTCCAAATAATACTCACTGCCCCATTCGAATGGCCGAAATTCGATTTTAAAATCAGGATCCTGCTGTTTCAGCGCTTCCAGCACTTTGATAGCTTCGGCAGTTACATCCGGTCCGATTCCATCCCCCGGAAGAACCGCTATTTTATACGTTGTCATAAACTCTCCCCCAATTAGTTAATCTCCAAGAAGGAATAAGCTGATCCCTGGAATAAACGAAATTATAATGACATCTACAATCATGATCAGAATAAACGGAACAATCGCTTTCAAGAGACTTTCGAATTTTGTTCCTGCGATATTAGCTGCAACAAATAAATTGACGCCTACTGGCGGTGTAATGAATCCAATTCCAAGGTTGACAATCATAATGATTCCGAAATGGACCAAGTCAATGCCCAGGGCACTGGCGATAGGCACGAGAATCGGCGTTAAAATGATGATGGCAGCTGAAGTTTCAAGGAAAACGCCGCAGATCAGCAATAACAAGTTAATGATCAATAAAGCGATGATCCAATTCTCGGTAACCCCGAGCATCAGCTCGGTCAATTCAGCTGGAATCCGTTGCCGCGTCAAGTAATAGCCGAATACGGAAGCTCCCGCAATGATGAACATGATGACCGCTGTCACCACGACGGAGGAAGAAAATATATGGATAAGGTCTTTAAATTTGATTTCCCGGTAGATAAAGATCCCGACAATCAATCCGTAGACAACTGCCACAACGGCTGCTTCCGTCGGAGTGAAGATCCCCCCATAAATCCCGCCTAATATGATGACCGGCATCATCAAGGCCAAGAAAGCATCGAAAAACGCTTTAAAGAAATCTTTGAAGCCGAATTTTTCGCCTCCGCCATACCCTTCTTTCAAAGAGATCAAATAAACCAACAGAATGAGCGACACCATAACGAACAGTCCAGGAACAATTCCAGCGATAAATAAGTCACTCACCGAAACACCGGCTGCTACTCCATAAAGGACGAGCGGCACACTCGGAGGAATCATAATGCCGATAGTTCCCCCTGCAGCTTGGATTGCTGTTGCAAAACTTTTGTCGTAGCCTTTATTGACCATTGCCGGAATCATCAATGCTCCGACTGCTGCTGTAGTGGCAGCAGCCGAACCTGAAATAGCCGCAAAAAACGCACAAGCGACAATTGAGACAATGCCTAGTCCCCCTTTGACACGGCCGAAAATAACATTGGCCAAATGAATCAAACGCTGGGAGATCCCTCCGCTTTCCATCAATTTCCCTGCCAAAATAAAGAAGGGAATAGCCATCAAAGGGAATGAATCTACAGAGTTGAACATCCGTTGAATGATCACAATCAACGATACATTGCCATCGAGAAAGAAGACAAGAGTAGAGGCAAGCCCAAGAGCTACTGCAATTGGAACATTTATTAAAAATAACACCATCAATAAGATAAACAGTACCAATGCCATCTTCAGACACCCCCGCTTTTAAAGTCTTTTGAAAACTGCGAGGCCATATTGATAATTAAAATCGCACCACTCACTGGAATGACCATATAAATCATCCCCATAGGAATTCGTAACACCGGCGATAATTGTGACATCCCTTGCATCGCCAAGTCATAGCCTTCTATTACCATCAACAGGAAAAAAAGCAGACTGGCAAATGTCGCGATGATGTAGAGTGCTTTGCGGATAGAGAGGTTAAATAAATTCACAAAAAATTCCATCCCGATGTGCGCCTTTGAAGACATTGCATAAGCTGCTCCTAAAAAAGTCAGCCAAATCAAGCTGTAACGTGCCAATTCTTCAGTCCAGGCAAGCGGTGAATCAAGTGCAAAGCGGAAAATCACCTGCAGAAAAACCACAACGACCAACAAAGCCATCAAAAGGTTCAATACGTGCTTGATGCCCCAGTTCATGTAATCGACTAATTTATTCATCGCCTTTCCCCCGATAGAAAAAAGAGAGAATAGATTCTCTCTTTTTCAGATTTCCTTATATCTCCATGCTTTAACGAACAATAAAGATAAAGAAAACTTCTGTTAAAAGTTTTCCTCGTTCAATTATTGGGCGTCCAGAATTTCATTGAGCAGATCCTGGTGCTCGATGGTTTCATAAACCGGTTGAATCGCTTCCTGGAAAGGTGCAGTGTCGATGTCTTCGATGATTTCCACACCGTTATCTTTCAAGTTCTGAATGGATTCCTTCTCCATTTCGACAATCAAATCACGTTCTTTCGCTCCTGCTTTTTGCCCCTCTTCGACAACGATGTCACGCAAATCTTCAGGCAGTTCGTCGTATGTTTGCTGGCTCATCATATAGATGGCAACGGAATAAACATGTCCTGTTAAACTCATATATTTCTGATTGGCATCGTAAAGACTGAACTGATCTGCGACAATTGCCGGATTTTCCTGTGCATCAACAACCCCTTGTTGCAAAGCTGTAATCGCTTCAGTCCAAGCCATTGGTGTCGGCTGCGCACCTAATGCCTCAAAAGCAGCTAGATGAATTTCATTTTCCTGTGTTCTGATCTTCAGGCCTTTCAAATCTTCAGGAGTTTCGACTGGACGTACTGCATTGGTGATGTGGCGATAACCATTTTCTCCCCATGATAAGCCGATAATGCCGTTTTCCTCCATTTTGGCGAATAACTCGTCTCCAATGTCGCCTTCGAGAACCTCTACTGCGGATTCACGATCTTGAAAAAGGAATGGCACATCCAATACGCCCAACTCCGGCACAAAGTTAGTGACTGGTGCGGTTGAAGAGACCACCAAATCGACTGTCCCCAGTCCCATTCCTTCAGTCAACTCACGTTCCGCACCAATCTCACTGTTCGCGAACACTTCAATTTTTACTTGGCCATCTGTACGTTCTTCTACCGCTTCAGCCATCTCTAAAAAGCCGATATGGTAAGGGTGGTCATCTGGCAGCGAATGTCCAGCTTGAAGGACATAGGTTTCTCCTGAGCTTCCTTCTTCTGAAGATGAACTGCTATCGGAACCTCCACATGCCGTTAATGCTAAAACACTGGCCATCATCACCGAAATAAATCCGAACTTCTTCTTTGCCATACTTTTGCTTCCCCCTTTTTTATCGCGCTTTACCGATGAATTGAATGCTCTTATGGAAGTTGGGCATCCATTCCTCGTGAAAGTCCATATGGTGCGTTACATTTCTGCGGAATATAAACCCCTGCAGAATAGAGCTTTTTAATTTAACTGGTAATCAGCAATTTCATAATCCAGCTGACTTCTTCAGTTTCCAGCAGAAATAGCATTAGATTAAGCAAGATAGGCCTATGATAAGAGCACAGCTCCAAAACAATATTTTATTCAATATTTCGTCTATTTAGATCAGAATAACTCAGCGGGAATGTGAACTCCCACCGAGTAAACTTATCGATTCAAATAATCTGTAACTGCTCCTTTTGAAGAACATGACACGTTATGTGCATATTTTCCAAGAACGCCTTTTTTATGAAGCGGTGGCGCTACCCATTGTTTACGTCGCTCTTCCAGTTCTGCTTCGGAAACATCCATGGAAATTTCCTGCAACTCCGAATCGATTGTCACCATATCGCCTTCCTGTAAAAAGGCGATCGGCCCGCCAACTTGTGCCTCAGGTGCAATATGTCCAACGACAAGGCCATGGGTTCCCCCTGAAAAACGCCCGTCAGTCAGCAAAGCGACGGATGCGCCCATGCCTTTACCAACCAGAATTGCAGATACCGATAGCATTTCCGGCATTCCCGGACCACCTTTTGGTCCTACATAGCGGATGACCAATACGTCTCCATCGTTGATTTCATTGGCCATAACGGCTGCCGTTGCTTCTTTTTCGTTATTATAAACGCGAGCAGGACCTGTGTGGCGTTTCACTTTTACGCCGGACACTTTCGCTACTGCGCCGTTCGGCGAAAGATTTCCTTTCAGGACGATCAGTGGACCATCTTTACGTTTCGGATTATCGAAAGGCATGATGACTTTTTGCCCTTCCTGCAATCCAGGCGACTCCTGCAGATTTTCAGCCACTGTTTTGCCTGTGACCGTCATGCAATCCCCATGAATATAGCCTGCTTCAAGCAGCATTTTCATGACTGCCTGAACTCCGCCGACCTCGTGCAAGTCCTGCATGACGTATTTGCCGCTCGGCTTCAAATCGGCCAAATGCGGAACCGTCTTCTGCAGGCGGTTGAAATCGTCGATTGTCAAATCAACTTCCGCAGCATGCGCAATAGCCAGTAAGTGCAAGATAGCATTTGTTGAACCGCCAAGCGCCATAACAACGGTGATGGCGTTCTCGAACGCTTCTTTCGTCATAATGTCTTTCGGATAAACTCCCAGTTCAAGCAAGTTATGTACTGCTGCTCCAGCTTTTTCACAATCTGCCAGCTTTTCAGCAGATACTGCCGGATTCGAAGCGCTCCCTGGCAAACTCATGCCCATCGCTTCAGCCGCAGATGCCATGGTATTTGCAGTATACATGCCGCCGCATGATCCTGCTCCTGGACAAGCACCGCATTCAATATTGCGAAGCGTGTCATCGTTGATGTCTCCATTATTATGCTGGCCGACACCCTCAAATACCGAAACAATGTCGATATCCTGCCCATTGTGGCGTCCAGGCGCAATCGTACCACCGTACACAAAAACAGCTGGAACCTCTGAATTGGCAATGGCGATCAAGCAACCCGGAATGTTCTTATCACATCCGCCGATGGCCACTAAACCATCCAAACTTTCCGCCCCTACTACAGTTTCAATCGAATCGGCAATCACATCGCGGCTTGAAAGAGAATACTTCATGCCTTCGGTTCCCATGGAAATTCCGTCAGACACTGTAATTGTATTAAATATGAATGGGACGCCCCCAGCTTCTCTAGCACCTTTTTTCGCACTGATCGCCAAGTCGTCAATATGTATATTACACGGTGTCACTTCGCTCCATGTGCTCGCGACACCAATCATCGGTTTCTTGAAATCTTCATCTGTTACACCCACTGAACGAAGCATGGCACGGTTCGGTGCTTTCATTGCCCCTTCACTAAAAACCTTACTGTTGATGCGCAAATCTTTTTTCATAATTATCCTATCCTTTCTTTTCTATTTATTATAGAGTACATTTGTCAGAATTCAACGAATAAAAAAATAATAATTTCATTATTTTTATAATCGTCAAATAAATTACACATGTATGCGGTTTCATCAATTGCTTCTAGATTTCTTTCTTGCTGTATGCAATATATTTCTTTATAATTACCTTGTCTACAATAACTTTATGAAAGCAATATAGTTTCATTCACTGTCTGAAGCATTAGTGAATCCGCGTTTTTATGAACACACTTGGAATCATGTTATTCCCGTAACAATTTAAAAAGATCAGAAGTGCAAGCTAAAGGAGATGATCATGTGTTGATCCGACAAGCTAAAAGCAGTGAATTTTTTTTATTGAAAGAACAACGATTGTCTTCCTATCAGCCATATAAAGAAGTCCTTACACCAGAACATTGGGATATGCTGAAAGCCAGTTTAGCTTCCACCAACGACCAGGATGCTGGTGTTGAAGTATTCGTCGCAGAAATTGATGGCCATATTGCTGGCAGTGTTGCGCTGTTTCCAGCTGAGTCCATTGCATATGGATGGGATACCCAAAAGATTGAATATCCTGAAATCCGCATGTTGGCTGTCAGTGCAGAATTCCGTTCCCGAGGCGTCGGCAAAACTTTAGTCGAGCATTGCATCGATATTTCTAAAATTCGCCGGCAAAAGTTCGTGGGTCTCCATACCGGCAGTTTTATGGAAAACGCCATTGGACTTTATGAAAAAATGGGATTTCAGCGTGTACCTCCACTTGACTTTGCTCCTCTTGATGACGGCATTGTCGTTCAAGCGTTTCGTTATAATCTATAGCTATAAAAAAACAAGCCATAATTTCTGTGGCTTGTTTTTTATAGCTACCCAGTTTTACTGGCGAAATGGATTTTTCCACTCCATCAGCAATGCGTAATCGGCAGATTCTTTGTCTTCTACATAATTGGACACCACTGTTACGGGCGTTCTCCCACAACGCAAAAGAAAAGAAATCACGGGATCTTTCAGCTTTCCGACGATGACTTGCTCTGCGTACTGTTCGGCTGTAAACCGGTCAGAACAATTATGGTATCCGGGCATTCTGCCACCGCCAAGCAGACGCTCCAACCCATCGTGCACCACTCTCTCATACATTGCCTGCATCAGAAGCTGCCCCAATTTCAACGACCGGTATTTCGGATGAACACAGATATCAACGATATACAATGTAGCACCATTCGGCTTATGGTTTTGGATATAGCCGTTGTCCGTCGCCTCTTGCCATGTGTGCTCCGGATGAGCAGGATCAAAATCCGTCAACAATGCCGTCATCGAACCCACTACTTCTCCTTCAACTTCAATGCACAGTGACCCTTCTGGATACAGAGCTACATGACTCGCCAATTGTTGTTCATTCCACCAGAGATCTGAAGAGAATGGGGGCGGAAAACTTTCCTTTTGAATGGCAATCAAATCCGGAAAATCAGACTTTCCATAATTACGGATCTCTGCCTTCACCGGCTTGTCATTGTCAAAGACATATTGCTTCTTGCTATACACATTCCTCTCCCCTTTCTTAATCTCTATCATACGATATCGCTGCTTACAGAAACCACCATGCTTCCTGGCAACGGGAGTTTTTCCATGAAAATGGCTACAGGCAAACTCAGTTAGAATGAGTTTGCCTGTAGCCTGAAAAATGCTCAAAGTTGAGCTGCTATTTATTGAACCGATTAAATTGGCGGCAGGATATTGGGACCGCCGATTACCATCACACCAATTAAGCCAGTGGATACGACTGATAGCAGAAACAGTTTTGTTTTCATCATTTCAATTCACCGCCATTCTCTTCCCGGTATGATTGGTAAAAATAAGCTTTTTCCCAATCCTCTTGCTTTTGGTAATAAGCTGCTAACTCTGCAGCAATAGTTTTGGTTTCCTTTATATAACCATGTTTTCTGAAAAATGGAAACATTTTTTCCTCAGAATAGGTCAAAAGATCTGGTTGGGAAAAATTTCTTTTATCAAAGTAATTGGCATAAATATGAAAGTATTTATCCTCTAATGGATTGCTGATCGCTTTCAGTTCCTCGATCAGCAAGGCGGCATTCTGACCTGTTTCAACCATCGCTTCCAACAGGCTCAACAATACGGCTTTGTAGAAATAGCTGTCAGGAGTGATTTTGTCTTTTAATGCATGCAGAATTTCCAGCGCTTCCCCATGCTCACCTTTAGTTTTCAACAGTTCGGTGTAGTTGTAGAGTGTTTGATTGTGCAATTCCAATTGCTTAGTCAAATGAGTATTGCGGATCAGCACTTCGTAAATGCTTTCTGCCTGTACCAGCAGGTTTCTCCGGGTATAATTGATGGCCAACAGCATTTGCGCATGCAGGAGCCGGATGTAATTATGGTGAAGCTGGAAAGATCGTACCGCCAGTTCTGCGTAATGCGCAGACAACTCATAGCGGTCAGCCAGCACCAGCATGCGTGCCTTCTGATAATAAAATTCTCCTTCAAACTTTTGAGGAATGCTTTGGATCCCCGAATCCAGGTTGTTTAGGAATTCGAGCGAACGGCTGTTGTCTCCCAACATCGAGAAGTACAGCGATTGAAAAAACTGATGTACCCAAAGCTCTGCTGCCAAGAAAGAGGCTTTCATGCGCTCCAGCAGCTTTTTTTGCCGCTCTGCCTTGACTCTGTCATTGTCATAAATATAAAAACGGAATTTATACAATTCGTACTGGTTCACCAACCCGGTGGATTGTATATAATCATTTTCCACTTCAAGCTGCTGGTACAAATTGCGCATGGTTTCAAGATCGTAATGAAGAGAGCAGTCAACAAATCTCCCGAGCAGTTTTTCCAGCCGCTTATGCTTTTCCAGTTCTTTGTTCAATTGGACGCCCATTTTCAACAACAATGCCTTGATAGTGGATTCGTGCGGCAAATAAGCATTGGATTCGATTTTGCTCAAATGAGAAATCGAACAGATGCCATCTGCCAATTGAGATTGCGTTAAATTGTTTTTCGAGCGGTAATATTTGATAATCGAGCCGACGTTCATAATTTCACCCTTTTTTACAGATTAAAAGAAATATACCATAAAAAAACAATCCCTACATTTTTGAAGGGATTGTTTGGCATTTAAAGTTGTAACTGCTTATTGTACACGTGAGAAACCAAAGCCTGATGCATAATCATCGCCAACGCCAGCACCTGATCCAGAAAGGATGTCATATGCTTTTGCACGATTTTGCAGGTTTGTACGAATTTGGACGTTTGAAGAATTTGGAGTTGTTGCCCAAATTTTTGCTGCAAGGCCTGCTGCATGCGGCGAAGCCATTGAAGTTCCGCTGATTGTTGCATAGCCGCCTGTATACCAAGCAGAGTATACCGCTGCTCCAGGAGCTGAGACTTCAACATCGTATTTGCCGATGGAGTAATCGCCATCTGTAGAGCTATAGCCGCGTGAAGAGAAATCCGCTACACGGTATGTGCCGTTCTGGATCACGTTCTCAAGTGCCGCAACTGCTACGGCATTCGGCAATGCGCCCGGGAAGCCGATTGACCCTTGTGCAGGACCTGAGTTACCGGCTGCTGCAATGATCAATACCCCTTTGTTATATGCATAGTTGACTGCGTTTGTAATCAAGCTGCTTTCCGCAGAAGATCCTAAAGACATATTGATGACTACTTTTGTTTTTAAAGCAGTGGCCTGGTCTGCAACGTGGCGAATCGCTGCAGCGATATCATCGGAAGAACCTGACCCATCGTCGCCTAATACCTTATAAGCCCAAAGATCGGATTGAGGAGCAACTCCATATAATCCTCCATTGCCATTCGCAAGAGCCGAACCGGCTACGTGTGTACCATGCCCTTGACGATCGGTACAGGTGCCGTTTGTGATGCTCGCGCTGAGAGTAAAGTCTTTACATTGTTCAACATTGCCCGACAGATCAGGATGGTTGACGTTAACTCCCGTATCCAGAACGGCGATATTGATGCCCGCACCACCTGATGTCTTGGCCAGGCTTGAGTTGTTGTAGATTGCTTTGATGCCCCATGGTGTTGCTTGAGAAGCAGCCATTGTTGAATATTTAGCAAGCGGTTCAGAAGATGTCGCTTCAATGCTGTATTCAGGAACTTTTTCTACTTTTATGTTTTTGTTTTTCTGGAGAGCCTCATATTGCTTTGCGTTCATATTGGTGGTGAATCCTTCACCTTTAAAATCCCATTGGACCCCGTATTGGTTTTTAGCATTTTTCAGGTCCTGTTGATTCGCCGAATCGACGAGTACACGGAATTTCTCATTGCCGTTCGCTTTTTCAGTGGATTCCCCGTTGGCGCTGACGCCCATTGCCGGTATTAGCAAAGTAGCTGCCAACATTGCCGTCGTAATGAATTTTGCTGATTTCTTCATCGTTCAATCCCCTTTTCCAATATGGTATATGGCTGTTAGGATCCAGGAGCGGCGTCCCGCACCTCAACACGATCCCCGGTTGGTGAACCTGCCATACACTTACGTTAGCAGAACATCTGCTTTTCCGTAATTGGGAAATTCTCAAGAAAATTCCGGCCATAAAACGATTATGAGCTTATATACTCATACATTTGTACCTATTTATTTTCCACATCAAAAACCTCCTCATTGTTAAGTAAAACAATGAGGAGGCTTAATTTACCTGCTATGCTATCCATAAATTTCTTTTTTCATAAAATAGATGCATGCTTCATAAGGTTGAAGCACCCCTTTAACCCGTTTTTCGTAATTGGTCAGAAGAAGTTCAGCATCATACGGCGTATTCCATGTGCAAGGGCGTTCGCTTAAATTGGAAGCAATCAGCATTTTGGTATAGCGGTCTTCCCGTACATAAGCATAGACATCGGGGCAACCGGAATCCGTCAAATTGGTCGTTCCGTAGACCAGCACATCCCAGTTTTGCCGCAGGTGAATCATCTTTTTATAATAAGACCAAATGGATTTCGGGTCGTCTTTCTGAGCTTCTACATTCAGCCATTTATAATTTGGGTTTACTGCCAGCCATGGTTCGGCAGTTGAGAAGCCACCGTATTTCCTGCTGTTCCATTGCATCGGCGTACGGGCATGGTCCCGGCTGATTGTTTTGATGATTTTCATCAAATCTTCATGGGGAATGCCTTCTTTGCGGTTGTACCGGTACATATTTTTGGTTTCAATGTCATTGTACATATCAATATCATCAAACGGCGCATTGGTCATCCCGATTTCCTGCCCTTGATAGATGAATGGCGTGCCCTGCATGAAAAAGTACATGCATCCCAATGCCGTTGCGCTTTCAAACCAATAATCCCGATCATTCCCCCAAATGGAAACCGTTCTTGGGCGGTCATGGTTTTCAAGGTACAGGGAGTTCCACGCGACACCGTGGGCTGCTTTTTGCCAGCGGTCCAGCACTTCTCTTAAATCTTCTACGTCCAATCCGCCATTAACTTCATCACTGGCTGCTTCCAAGGCTTCTCGATGGAAAATCATATTGAATTTTCCCTCATGCTCACTGATCCATTGTTCCATGTCATGTGATTTAACGCTGTTTGCTTCGCCAACTGTGACAATATCATAACCCGAAAAAGCTTTCTCTTTCAATTCTGCCAGCATTTCCTGCAGACCTTCCACTTCCGTGAATTTTTCCCAAGCTGGAACATACGGAAGGTTTTTAGGATTTGGCATATCGCTGTATTCTTTCTTTATATGGTTGATAGCATCTACACGGAAACCATCAACTCCTTTATCCAGCCACCAGCGGATCATTTCATAGACGGCTTTGCGCATATCTTCATTTTCCCAATTCAAATCCACTTGGTTTTTGGTGAAGATATGGAGATAGTATTGATTGGATTTCGGGTCAAAAGTCCATGCTGGTCCCCCGAAAATACATTCCCAATTGGTTTGCTGATCCCGCCAGACATACCAATCGCGTTTTGTGCTGTCTTTAGAAGAGCGCGATTCCACAAACCACGGGTGCTGGTCACTTGTATGATTAATGACCAGATCAATGATAAGCCGCATTCCTCTTTTATGGACTTCCTCGAGCAGGCGTTCAAAATCCTCCATTGTTCCCATTTCTTCCATGATGGCCTGATAATCGCTGATATCATAGCCATTATCCACGTTGGGAGATTTATACATCGGACATATCCAAATAATATTAATGCCCAGCTCATCCAAATAATCCAGTTTTTCAGTCACGCCATTTAAATCCCCGATTCCATCACCATTTGAATCATTAAAGCTCCGTGGATAAATTTGATAGACTACGGCTTCTTTCCACCAGGTTTTTTTCACATTCCTCTCCCTCTTCCTACCATTGGAAATCGCTACTATCGTTTCATTTTCCTTGAGCAGCTTCAAATTCTATCAATTAATAGTTGCCACTTGTGCTTTCAAATTTTCCGGCCATTTCCAACCACTGATGTCCGCCGCCTCTGAGACATGATGCGGCTTGCTCGCACCCACGATTGCAGAAGTAACTGCCGGCTGGTTCAACGTCCATGCCAATGCAAACTGAGATAATTGGCAATCCTGCTCAGCTGCCAATTCTTTATAGGCAGCGACCCGTTCAAAATTAGCTTCCGTAAAATAACGCTGAATAAGATCTTCTCCTTTTGCTGCACGGCTGCCTTCAGGCATATCGCCTTTTGCTTTATATTTTCCGGACAGCATGCCGCGTGCCATAGGGCTGTAGACCAGCAGACCCGTTTTCTCAGCTGCGCAATAAGGAACTACCTCTCTTTCCAATTCGCGCGATAATAAATTATATTCGGACTGGCTCGAAACGAAATGCTCGAGACCATGAAAATCACTGATTCCTTTTGCTTTCGCCATTTGCCAGGCAGCAAAATTCGAACAGCCGATATAGCGGACCTTCCCCTGCCTCACCAAATCCGTCAGCGCAGACAAAGTTTCTTCCAATGGAGTCGTTTCATCAAAGCGGTGCACTTGGTACAAATCAATCCAATCGGTCTGAAGACGCCTCAACGACTCTTCTGCCTGCTGCATGATATGAAGCTTTGAAAGCCCTTGTTGGTTCGGGCTTTGGCCCATCGGCAATCCGACTTTTGTGGCTAGGATTGTCTGATTTCGCTTTCCTTTCAAGTACTTGCCGACAATTTCTTCACATTCTCCTGTCCCATATTTAAACGGTTCATCCTGTCCCTTGCCATAAAAATTGGCGGTATCGATCACATTGATTCCTCGATCCATCGCTACATCCATTATTTCAAATGAAGCCCGTTCATCTATCCAACGCCCAAAAGCCATGGTTCCCAAACTTATCGCTGAAATCTTCATTCCTATTTTTCCTAAGTGTCTGTATTCCACCCAATCCCCCCTAACGCTTATGGTCCGTAATTCCGCAGCAATTCCTTTACCTTTTCTATTCAATATTCATATGGGAATTCCTGCAATTAACCCCGGTATTTTTCGGATAATTCCAAATACTTCGCTGTATAAAAATAAAAACAGCTACCTGAAGAAAGGGTAGCTGCTGCGGTTATCGATTCTGCTTATACTCTTCAAAGACTTTCGTTGCAAATCCGGCGACATAATCACTTCCGCCATCGTCTTCAATTGATTCAACCATCATTGCGAGAATAAAGTCCGGTTTTTCGGAATCATACGCAACGAAAAAGCCGTTTTCCTGACCTTCTTCTCCGATTGCACCTTTCAATTCAGCAGTACCCGTTTTACCGGCAATTTTTACAGAAGAGCTATTGGCTGACTGGGCGTAGCCGTCCACTACAACATTACGCATCCCTTTGCGCAGTATCGCAGCATTTTCTGCACTCAGCACTCCCTCTTTCCATACCTGCCCTTTCTCCTCTTCCATATACAGCAGCGGCTTATACATGATGCCGTCTGTCAGGAAGGGCTGATACATCGTAGCCAGATGAAGAATATTCGTCAGCATCTGTCCTTGGCCGAAAGAAGTATCGGCCAGTTGGCCTTCAGATCCTAAAGTGCCTTCATTGGAAATCTGTGAAGGCTGCAATTCCAGGGCAAAGGGAATTTCCTCACCAAACCCGAAGTTCTTCAAACCTGCTACAAATGTTTCATTGCCCATTTCGAGCGCTTGGCGGGCAAAATAGATATTGTCCGAATACACCAATGCTTTATTCAAATCGATGGGATTCGGTGCTTCCGGATGCAGTCGGGATACCCGGTAATCTCCCCAAGAACCATCTTTTTGCCAGGTTGCTCCGTCAATCTGCAGACCTTGCGCCGGATCAAGCGCCCCCGCTTCCATGCCGATAGCGGCTGTCACGGGTTTGATGGTCGAACCTGGGGCATATGCTGCTCCAAAACGGTTGAAAAGCGGATTCAAGGGATCTTCGCTCAATTCCTTGAAGCGGCTTTCACTGATGCCCAACATGTATTCGTTCGGATCATAAGCCGGTGAGCTGACCAATACAAGCGTTTCTCCCGTTTCCGGATTGACCGCTGCACTGGTGCCTGCTTCCCCTTTCATCGACTCATAGGTCGATTTCTGGAGTTCGGCATCAATCGTCAAGATGATTGTTTCCCCGTTTTCAGCCGGCGTTTCAGCGACCGTCACCTCTTCCCCGTTCTCCCCTTGCTTGGCAATGACGATTTTTACGCCGTTGGCCCCATGAAGACGCTCTTCCAAGATTTGCTCGAGGCCTCTTCTGCCGATCGAGTCAGTATCTGTATACCCTTGCTCTTTCAATTCCTCTAACTTTTCAGCAGTGATAGGTCCAATGTAACCACTTAAATGGCCAAGAGCTTCCCCGTATGGGTATTCACGCATCGCGGTTTCCTGATAAGTGGCGCCTGGAATCGCTGTAGCTTTTTCCAATAACTCCGTATCGTTTTTAGCTGCTTTCGAAATCGGAACAAACTGATTGTCCTGAACCCAGCTTTGCCCCAGTTTCTCATCGATAGAAGCCACCGAAACCCCTAGTACATTTGCCAGGTCTTCTTTGGCAGAGGCTTCCGTAAAGTTCTCAGGAACCACCCCGATATTAAAGCCGGTTCCGTTGATGGCAATCGGCTGCTTGTTGCGGTCCAGTATTTCTCCGCGCACCGATTTTGTTGTAGATACTTGAACCTCATCTCCTTTTTCCAACTGCTCAAAGATAAAGGACGGATCCCATTCAACAAACCAATCTTCAGTTTCTTCTTTCGTTTCAAATAACAATGTCATCGACTTCTCAAATTCAACCGGCCCTGCCAGTGTATCCATCTTCACTTGCACAGGAAAGTCTGCTGGTTTTTCCGTATCCCATTTTGCATCCTCATCCGGTTTTGTATAAGTCACTTCAACATTCTCAATTGCCAGATCTTCATAAAGCTTTTGCTGCCGTTCGACAAAATCTTCTGAAGCATAGGCTTCTTTCGTACCGCTATTTAAATAAGCGGTGTACATCTCCGAAAACTCTCCATTGTTCCAATGCTCTATGTATTCCTTCAGCCTGTCTGCAGGTGTCGCCTGCTGCTGGCAACCAGCCAAAAAAAGCAGGACAGCTAACGCCAGGATGATTGAAAATTTCTTCGCCATACAATAACCCCCAGTTGTTTTCTTTATTTTACCAATAAACAACAGCAAGGTGAAAGAATAAAAGCTTTAATTCAAAAGTGGAAGAAGAAAAAGCAGATTATTTGCCGATCCATCTGAGTACTGGGCAGTCGATTTTTCTTAAAGAGATCTTTGAACGCGCTTTTCATAGCATAAAACTTCCGCTATTTCCGGTTTTAATATGGTAAACTGATTAACAAAAGACAGGAGGGTGAATATGGTTAAAGTTACATTTTCAGAGTCTATCGGCTCTGTACTGACACTTGAAAAAAGAGCGCAATTAAAACAGATTCATGAAAACCTTTATAAGAAAGAAGGAAAAGGTTCAGATTTCCTTGGCTGGCTGGATTGGCCAAGTACACTCGATGAGGAATTCTTGGCAAAAGTCGAGAAAACAGCTGCCCAAATCCGTGACAATGCGGATGTACTCGTTGTTATCGGCATCGGCGGTTCGTACCTCGGCGCCAAAGCCGTGTTATCAGCTTTGGATCCTTATTTCAAGAAGGAATCGGGGCTGGACGTCGTATTTGCGGGACATCAGGTCAGCGGTGAATACTTAAAACAATTGCTTGCACATCTTGAAGGCAAACGCGTCATGGTGAATGTCATTTCCAAGTCAGGAAAAACGACAGAGCCCGCTATTGCGTTCCGTTTCCTGAAGGATTATATGGAAAAACGTTACGGCCAGGAAGCAGCTGAACGGATCATCGTCACAACTGATGCGGAAAAAGGCGCATTGCTGACACTTGCTGAAGAAAATGGCTATGAACGTTTTGTGGTACCTGCAGATGTGGGCGGCCGCTATTCTGTTTTCACCGCTGTCGGATTGGTGCCGATTGCGGCGGCTGGCTATTCCATCCGCGAGTTGATCGCTGGAGCAGCCAATGCTGAAGAACTGTACAACAACACGGATGCGGATGAAAATCCTGCACTGCAATACGCAGCCATCCGTCACCAGCTTTACGTGGAAGGCTATACCACTGAAGTGATGGCAACTTTCGAACCAAAACTTTCTTTCGTTCAGGAATGGTGGAAGCAATTGTTCGGTGAAAGCGAAGGCAAAGAAGGCAAAGGGATTTTCCCTGCCTCCGTCTCCTTTACAACAGATCTTCATTCTATGGGACAGTACATCCAAGATGGCAAACGCAATTTGTTTGAAACTTTCCTGCTGGTCCAGGAAGCAAATGAAGACCTCACAATTTTTGAAGCTGAAAATGATGATGACGAATTGAATTACATGGCTGGACTTTCCTTGCAGGAATTCAATCATGTAGCCTACAAAGGCACATCAAGCGCACATTTGGACGGCGGCGTCCCTCAACTCAGTCTGACGATTCCTAAAATCAACGAATATCACCTAGGCCACTTGCTGTATTTCTATATGCTGGCATGTGCCTACAGTGCCTATCTGCTCGATATCAACCCGTTCGATCAGCCAGGAGTAGAAGATTACAAGAACAACATCTTCAAACTATTGAACAAACCTGGATTTTAATGTAATAAATAAAAGCTGACCTCAAGGGGTCAGCTTTTTTTGTGTTTGATTTGTGTTAACTAAAATAAAGAATAGGTTGACTTAAATATTTTATCTGATTATACTCAATTTATAATAAATAGCAGGAGGCAAATTGATGACAACCACAACAGTCCGATCAGCCAACCATTCCCGTACTTTGCAATTGGTACATATCGCCATGTTCGCAGCCTTGATGGCAATTGGTGCAAATATCGCTTCTTTCCTGGTCATCGGCGGTGTTCCGATTACACTCCAAACTTTCTTTGCCATTTTGGCAGGTATTTTGCTCGGCAGCCGAATTGGTGCCATCTCCATGATTGTCTATGCATTTATCGGCCTTGCGGGCGTACCCGTCTTCGCGAAATTCTCAGGCGGCATGGATACCTTGATCAGTCCGACATTTGGCTTTATTCTTTCTTATATTTTCACCGCTTTTGTTGTCGGCTTGATTGTAGAGAAATGGCCTTCCAAAAAAGGTTTCATCCTCGCAGCATTGGCCGGAACAGCCCTCAACTATTTATTCGGCACCAATTGGATGTATGCAGCCTATAAGCTCTGGTTTGCTGCTCCTGAAGGCTTCACCTACCAGCTGGCTTGGGCCTGGATGGCCGTGCCGCTGCCAAAAGATTTGATACTCGCAGTACTCGCTGGATTATTTGGCTACCGCTTACGGCCGATCATCCAAAAATATCGATAGAAAAAACCGGAGGCTTCAAAGGCCTCCGGTTTTTTATTGTTTATTTAGTTGGTGCAGACTTCCACTGGTCTTCCAACCATTTTTCGAAATCCTCGCCTTTATCGCCTTTATACGTGTCGTAGATATCCACACGCATTTTTTGAAGCTTCACTTTGAAGTCTTCATAGCTGTGGTCTGCAGGCAAGCTTTTTTTGATGCGCACAAGCACTTTGGAAGTATCTTTGATCAAATCAAATTTCTTCCGTTCCGGCATATGGACATTTTCTCCAAAACCTTTTAATTTCGCATAAGCTGCTTCTTGTACCTGATAGACAGGGTCATGGTTCATGCGATGTGTCAAAAGGTCGATCGTTGGATCGCTTTTCCAGTTGCCAAGCTCTTCAACCGCAGCCAAACGCTCTTTCCAGTTGGCTGTCCGGTTCGCCGCTTTTTTCAATTCGTCGTAATTCGGTGGTAAATTCGGTGTGTTTTTGTTCGGTTGTTTCAAAAATTTCATTCTCCTTTGTTCATCTCCCTTTGCGGGAAATGGTGTAATGCTCTCCGTTGACGGAACAAGTTCCCACCAGTATACCACCAATTGAGGCAAAAAGAAAAAGGTCGACTATTCATACTACAGTTTGACTACTTCTTCAACTCCAGCAATCAACCGCTCCACTTCCTCTTCTGTACTGTAAGGCGCAAGCCCAGCCCGTACCCAGCCGCCGCTGCCATTGACGCCCAGTACATCCCCCAAAGTCGATGCATAAAAATGGCCGGACGCAACAAAAATACTGTACTCTTCAGCTAACTTCCTGCAAACTTCTCCAGGTTCAATGCCGGTTACCTGGAAAGCGACTGTCGGTGTTTTTGGCACATCGGCTCCCGCTTGGGTGACCGTCACCCCTTGAATCGCTGCCAATCCGTGCCTCAACTGATTCGCCAATCTGTTTTCATAAGCTTCAATGTGTTCCATTCCACTTAAGATTCGTTCCCGACGGGTTTCACCTTCGCCGAGTCCCGCGAAAAATTCAATAGCTGGACGAATGCCTGCGATGCCTTCGTGGTTTTGCGTTCCGGTCTCCAATTTATCTGGATAATAGCTCGGTGAAGTGGTCAGCTTATAAGGTTCAAGGTCCTTGAAAACTTCTTCTTTGATAGCTGCAATGCCGATATGCGGACCGAAGAATTTATAGGCGGAGCACAATAAAATATCAATCGCCTGTTCGTCTCGGTCAATCGGCAGGTGCGGAGCGGCATGGACAGCATCCGCGACCAGCAAGGCACCGACTTTTTTCGCCCGTTCAGCGAAAGGCTGAAGGTCGACTACCGTGCCGATGGCATTGGAAGCCATTCCAACCGCAACAATTTTCGTCTTTTCATTGATCAAATCGTCCAAGTCTGTCAGGTCCAAGGTTTTTGTTTCGGTATCGACTTTGACCCAACGAACCGTTAATCCTCGGTCTTCTGCCATCATGATCCACGGATCGACATTGGCACGGTGATCCATTTCCGTGACGACGATTTCGTCACCCGCTTTGAATTTTTTGCCGAGTGCATTGGCAATCGCAATCGTCAAAGTCGTCATGTTGGCGCCGAATGCCACTTCCTTTGCTTGGACATTGAGGAAATCAGCAACGGCCGACCTGGCTTCCGAGATAATTTCCTCGGTTTCCCAGCTCGAGGGGAATGTCCCATGAAGATTGCCGCCTCCTCTTTCCATATAGCCCGCAATTGCTTCGATTGCCGACTTGACAACTTGCGATCCTCCGGGTCCGTCAAAATAGGCTACAGGTCGATCTTTATAGGGTCTGGACAAAGCCGGGAATTGTTCCCGAACTTTGGTGATTGGAAAAGTCGTTTTGGTGGATTTCATTGTTTGCAGCTCCTTTTTGATTAAGTTACTGTTAACGTATTCAATTTTCCATTCGAATCTCCTTTATTTTTATATGATTTACAGAATACGATCCATTCAGGATGAAATACAATCGATTCGATACCAAATACGATCCATCGGGCCTGAAATACAGTCCGTTTAAGCTTAAATACAGTCCAATACATATAACAGCTGATTCCATCACCATTCAGTCAACAAAAAAACGCCGCAAATCGCGGCGTTGCCTTCATTCCGTTAAACTGCTTTCTGGCAGACCAGAATTTCACGCAGGAACATCCCTTTTTTTGCGATGCAGCGGTCTGTGACCACAAATCCAGCCGCTTCCACCATATGGTCCATCGTCTCAATCGTGACGACCAGCAGTTTCTCCGTAAACGGATGGGCATCTTTCAAGATCGCCAATTGGTCTGCAGGGGTTGCATGTGTGTATAAATTATAGGGCATGTCGATGATAGCTACATCGTACCGCTCTTCGACTTCCGCGATTGGACCAAGATTGACGTCTCCCGATAAACCGAAATGAGCGATATTTTCACGCGATCCTTCAACCACCAGCGGGTTGATGTCACGCCCAACAATGTCAATGCCCATCGATAATGCCTCGACTAAAACAGTGCCGATGCCGCAGCATGGATCGATTGCCTTAACGCCTTCCGGTTCCGGCACTGCAATATTTGCCACTGCCCGTGCGACTCGTGTACTGAGTGCCGTTGAATATTCCCTTGGCTTTTTCACATGCTTAAACCAAATCGGTTCACTTTGAAGATAACGCCCGAAATACCAACGCCCTTCAAAAGGAATCAAACCGAATGTCACATCCGGATTGTGAACATCCGCCTCTCCTGTAATAGCCGAACCGATCTGCCGTTCAACATCCCGTTTCCCTGAATAATCGACTTGGTCCTGTTCAGACAATCCATTGATCTTTAGAAAAATCACTTTGAACGTCGTTTCGCTCATGTCTATTTCCGTGGATTTTTCAATGATCGCCTGAAGACTATCGGCTTCAAAAAACAATTCGATGCGTTCTTTAATGAACGGGCTTCGGCTGGGATTGATGGCCACTCCGCTTTTGATGATTTTTTCAGTCGTGTCTTTTCCGAAGAAAGACCGCATTTCCAATTGGCATAAAGCTTCTTCATCATTTGTGTAGGCATACGTATAAAGATAATCACCTGTTGCAGTTAATCGATTCAATTCATCCCGTCCTTATCTGCCCTTTTGTGCAGGACAATATCCCTTAAGTATAGCAGAATCTGTTGGCAGTTAGTCGACTTGAAGATCATAATTCGCTTCAATGACTTTTATGATTCCTGTTATCAAATCATTGTAAGGCGTTTCAACGCCATGCCGCTTTCCTAGTTTTGCTACAGCTCCGTTGATGGCATCGATTTCCGTTTTCCGTTTATGCAGGACGTCCATCAGCATCGACGATTTATTGGCGCCAATATCTTCCCTGCCCATCCGCAGGCAATTGGCGATAGTTTGTTCTGCATCCACCGTAACGCCTATCCTTTCCGCTACTTGTGCCGCTTCTCTCACGACATTCCGCAACAAGTCCTGTCCTTCATCGGTATTGAGGATGTCACCGTTTCGCAACCGTGTCAATGCGGTCAGCGAATTATAAGCAAGGTTTACGAATAATTTATTCCAGATGACGGTTTGGACATCTTCTGCTACATCTGTCTGCAGCCCTGAACGATTCAGCAAGGCAATAAAGTCCAACAGCTTTTCCTGTGCAGCCGTCTCTTCAACCGGGCCGATGTAGTTTTTCCCCCAGCCCCGATGAAGGATTCGTCCGTCACTTTCAACACTGGCACCACAGCCCATCGTCCCTGCCGCCGATGGATTATTCGGGAAAAGTTCTTTGATCGTTTCCAGATTTCCAAGGCCGTTTTGCATCGTAATAAACAAGGCATCCGGAGAAAAGGACTCTCTCATAGGTTCTAATACGGCTTTATTGGCATGTGCTTTCACCAGCACCAAGACAACATCATAGCCATCTTCTTTGGCAACAGCTTGTACAACTTTTAAGGGTATGGTTGTTTCCTTGTCGTCGCGCTCGACAATCACCAATCCGCTTTGATTGATCTGCTCCACATGCGTGTTGTACCTATTATATAGAAGAACGTCGGCTTGTTGTGCTTTCAAGCGGCCAGCAAACAAACAGCCCATGGCCCCTGCACCAATCACCAGTATTTTCATAGAACCCCTCTTTTCAGGCAGTTTCACTACTGCCGGTTAGCTTGAATATACCATACTATCAGGGGGTTTTTCATCATCTCTTCTGATGGCGAGCACAATAAAAACCAGCTGCCTCCATAGCCGAGCAGCTGGTTTAGAAACTTACTTCTTTCCGACTTCGCGGATATTTGCGACTATCAGGGCTCCCACTAACAATAAGCCCAAGTAGCCGACGACCGGATAGAACCAGTTGACAAGTGCGGTAAATCCGAGAAAGCTCAACAAAAATGCGGCAGCTCCTGTAATGATGACAAATACCCGGAAACGGCCTGTGCCCATCTTCATGAAACGGGCTGAAAATGACAGCAATAAACTGACGGCTGTATTGTAGATCATTGCGAATATGACAATTGCCATAACGATCCCTAATATCGGTGAAATATTGTCTGCCAGCGCCAGCATCGGCAAGTCCGAACTGCCGATCATATCGACTTTTGAGAAAATCGCGTAATAACTCAGCAGCAGCAAAGCTCCAAAGCCAAGTCCGCCGAGCAAGCCGCCGCGTGCCGCTACTTTTTCGTCTTTCTCTGCCCCGCCCATTACCAAGGCCATGGGAGCGCCAAGCGCGATGGCTAATGCAACGTAGTTGATGGCAGATAGCAGCCAATGAGGTGTTGAAGACAATTGTTCTCTGGCAACCGGTTCAAGCTCGGCAAAACTTGAATTCATAGTAAACAAACTGTAGATGGTAATTCCAACGACCAATAAGACCAAAAATGGGGTGATGCTGCTGATGATTGTAATAACTTTTTTGACATTCAGCATGATGGTGAGAACAACGAGGGTGATCATAATGCTTCGGCCAAATGCTGGTGCGAGACCAAATTGCTGGGAGAAAATCGAACCTGCTCCGGCTATCATCACAACAAGGATTCCGAATAAGGTAAGAATCAAAGTATAATCAATCACTTTTCCAAGTGTTTTTCCGCTTATGGCATAGATTACATCTTCATGGGATTTTGTATTCATCCGGCTGCCAAGGCGCGTCAAAATCATTCCTATATAACCGAACAGGGCTCCGGCAACCAAAACTGCGGCCAATCCCCAATAACCAAAGCTTGTGAAGTACTGAAGGATTTCCTGCCCGGAAGCAAAACCTGCTCCTACTACAATACCGATAAAAGCACTTGCAATCTTTAAACTTCTATTCATCATCTCTTCCTTTCATTTTTAATAGCGCGTTTCTAATCGCTCTCATTCAAGCTATTTCCTTATTTTCAAATAAAGCCACTTCTTCTCTTTCCCCGTCTGTTTAAAGTATAAACCCAAAATTCAAGAGATGTCTGTCATACTCCTTGCTTTTAAAGTCTTTTTGGCTTATCCTTCCTTATTAGTAATCACATTTAGAGAGGTCGGAACCGTATGGAGCAATTCGATCAATCCCTCGAAGTATTTATGGACAATGTCGGCTGGCTGGCACCGTTTCTCTTTATTCTCTTGCATTTATTGCGTCCCTTGTTGTTTTTGCCGGTTATTGCTGTGTGTATTGCAGGCGGCTACCTTTTCGGTTTTCTCGAAGGCGCTTTTTTATCCTTTATCGGATTGACATTAATGAGCTGGATCTCTTACCTGCTGGTCAATAAATTCCCGAAATTCCGCGGGAAAATGTCACGGCTGAAAGAGAAGATTTTTCCTGACCGCACTTTGTCGGTCGCGCAAGTCATGATTTTGCGCATCATGCCGTTTGTTCACTTTCACTTGCTGTCCTTGTATTTGATTGAAATGACCAAATCTCGAAAAGAATATATGGCAATCTCTGCTTTAGGGCTGATCGCCCCAGCCATACTTTACACGGCTTTCGGCCAAGCCATCTCGGAATTCCCCTGGTACACGACTGTCAGCATGTTCCTATTGCTTGCCGCCATCTTCAGCTTTATCGAGAAATGGCAAAATTCCAGGACACAGTCCAATTGAATAAAAAGCGTTCATGTCAACGAACTGTTACTGAACCCCCGAAAATTTTTAGCACAACTCTTTGTTGTGCTTTTTATTTTTCCCTAAAGTTAATTTCTTTCAGTACAGGGTATAACGTTACAAGAGAAGTTCAAACTGTTTGAGGAAAAGAGGATTATTTATGCCTACATTCACACGTAAGGGGATTGAATTATATTATGAAGATATTGGTGAAGGACGGCCGCTTTTGCTGCTGCATGGATTGACCAGCAACTCTGCGATGTTTTACCGTGAAATTGAATTTTTCAAAGATAAGCAACGCATCATAGCAATGGATTCGCGTGGCCATGGAAATTCGAGCCGCCAAGACTCTTATACATTACAAGATCATATAGAAGATGCCTACGCCCTCATGTCTTATTTAAAACTGGAGACTGTTGACGTTTTAGGGGTTTCGATGGGCAGCTATATCGCACAGGGGTTAGCTATCAAATATGCAGAAAAAGTAAGTAAACTGATACTGGTCGCCACAAAATCCCACGGAAGGCAATCATCCATGGCTGAGCTTTTTGAACGCCACAAGGAGATTTTCGAAGGATTGAGCATGTTGGAGAAATTCGCTGCTTCCTCCAGTTACATTTACCATAACCAACCGCTGATTGATGAGTGGCTCAGCAAAACAGCTGAACAAAGCCGCCAACTGACGATGCAGGAGCAGATCACCGCTTCTGAAGCGTTGAAGGAATTCGACTTCCGTAATCAGCTTTCTCAAATTACTGCTGAAACCTTAGTCATCAGCGGGAAATTTGACGGGTTGAATCCGCCCGAAAAAGGGCGTGAAACAGCGGTCGCCATACCTGATGCCACTTTTATGGAATTTAAGCGATCCGGGCATGGCCCAAATGTAGAACAAGCCCAGTTGTTTCTTGCAGTTGTAGACAACTTTCTCGAATAGATCATGTCAAAAGCTCCGGTTTCACAAGACGGCTGCTGATGATTTAAAAATGAGCAAACGGGTAAAGGGTAACTAGCATTTACCATTATCCATTTATGGAGGAGGAAAAACATGGCGAAGCAATTGGCAATGCACGAAAAACTGGAAGTCCATGAAGTACTGACCTTTAAAACAGCCTGTGTGGCTAAAAATAAAGTATTCAGCGGACTTGTAAAAGATCCGGAATTAAAAGCGATTCTGGAAGAAGATTTGGAACTATCCAAAAAAGCCATCAAAGATTTCCGCAAACTATTGGCCGATTCAGAGAAATAACAGACAGCATTCAACGTGGAAGGATGGATCTTATGGCAAAGAAAAATGACACCAAAACAAAGAAAGCAACGGATACGAATAGCGATACAAAGAAAAGAGCCAAAAAGGATAATTTAGCGATTCCTGGATCGATGCTTGATGATATGGCCATTGCCACAGATTTCCTGGTAACAGCAAAAGCAGCTGTGCGAAATCTTGCCGTTGCCATCACGGAAACCGCAACTCCCGAAGTGAAAAAATTATTGCGCCGCGAATTGGACACCGCCATCGATACACATGATAAAATTGCCCAATACATGATCAAAAATGAAATGTACCATGCCTATAATGTCGATGAGCAAGTTGAACATGATCTGAAGAAAGCGGATATCGCACTTGAACTCATTAAAAACAATAAATTCGTGTAATGCAAAAGGAGCTTCCAATGGAAGCTCCTTTTACTGATTAGAGAAAAACAATAATTGCCAGCACAGCTGCCAATACAAGTCTGTATATGGCAAACGGCATCAGCTTGATGCGTGAGATCAGTTTCAGGAAGAATCGGATGGAGATCAATGCAAACACAAAGGCGGATACGAATCCCACAATGTAGAAAGATAGATAGTCCATTGACAAGGTATCCCAGTTCTTCAATACCGAGACGAGACTCGCTCCGAACATGATCGGAACTGCCATGATAAAGGTAAAATCAGCTGCAACCCGGTGGTTCAAGCCGAAGAGCACCCCACCTGAAATGGTTGCACCTGAGCGTGAAAATCCAGGCCATAGGGAAAGGCATTGCACGAGGCCGATCTTCAACGCCTGAAAATATGTAATTTCATCCAACGAGTTGACGGTCGGTTTTTTAGGTCCGAACTTATCGGCAACAATCATTAATATTGCTCCAGCAACCAATGCATAGATAACGGTCTCTACACCAAACAAATGGTCATCTATCAAGTCCTTGAAAGCAAATCCAAAAACTACTGCCGGCAGCATCCCAATGATGACATGCAGGAGATTGAAGCTTGAGCTTGCCTGCTGCCCTTCAATTTTATAAAGTCCGACTAAACTAAACAATCGTTTCCAAAATACTACGACAACCGCCAGAATCGACCCCAGCTGGATGACAATCTTAAATGTATTAGCAGGGTATTTCCCTAGAAATTCCTGCGATTTTAACCACATATCATCAACGATGATCAAGTGACCCGTAGAAGAAACCGGTGCAAATTCTGTCATGCCTTCTACAAATCCTAAAATTAATGCCTTAAGCAAATCAAACCAATCCATGTCCATTAATCCTGCTTTCTATAATAAAATAAGTCCTGAATCTACTAGAACGCTCTGATAGCCAAAAGGTTGCAGCCATTTCGCTTAGACCGGCTGCCCCCCTACTATTTATTTGCCTGCTTTTATTTTCACAGCAGATGCAATCGGCTCGTCACCTTGCACCACTTCCAGAATCTGCCCAGCTGTTTCCGGGTAATTGAGCAATTCCACCAATACTGCGGCCACATCCTCACGGGCAATCGTGTCATACATCAATGTATAGCCTAGATTCACTTTTCCGTTCCCAGCATCATCCGTTAAAGTGCCCGGCCGCAAAATCGTCCAATCCAAAGCTGTTTTCACTAAATCGACTTCCGACTGGCGTTTGATTTTCATATAATGTTCAAAACTAGCCGGCATGTCTTTTCCCCGTCCTGCGTCTGGAAATGCCGATACGAGTAAAAACCGGCGGACATCTGCCATTTCAGCAGCCTTGGCGACTTTCACTAAGCCTTCCCCATCAATAGCAGTGGTCAGCTCGTCTCCTGCCCCACCGGCACCTGCAGTGAACACTACAGCGTCGCATGCTTTCAGCAGACGAGTAAACTCCTCAATATCCGTCTCGATCAAATCAGCTATTACCGTTTGAATCCCTTGTGCTTCCAATTGCTTCGCCTGCTCTGCCTTACGGATGAACCCGATAGGCTCATCGCCGTTTTCTGCCAAAATCCTCCCTAACTTGCTGCCCACTTTTCCGTTTGCTCCAATAATTGCCACTTTCATCAAACGCACGCCCTTTCAGTGAATTGGTGGTTCCAGCCGTTCTTTCTTGTTTCACTTCCACCTCATTATAGCCTAAACGCCCCCACCTTAAACACATATTGCACAACAGCCATCATGCATGCAATAAAAATACCCGCTGCATTTTCATGCAGCGGGCTGAGTGGTTTCTATTGATTAGTAAGCCGTCCATCCGGCATCAGCCGTAATTACTGTACCATTGACGAAACTTGAATCATCAGAAGCCAAGAACAAAGCTACTTTTGCGATTTCTTCGGATTTTCCGTTGCGTGGGTTTAAAGCCAATCCATTTCTTATGCGTCCCATTCCCATTTCGCTGATGGAAGTCATCGATGAGCTGATGTTGGTTTCTACGCCGCCTGGTGCGATGGCGTTACAACGGATTCCTTCATTTGCATACATGAAACCAGTGTTTTTCGTAAAGCCGACAACAGCATGCTTAGAAGCTGTGTAAGCAGCGCCTGCACGAGCGCCATACAATCCGCCTGCTGAAGCGACATTAATGATGATGCCTTTATTTTTCTCAAGGAAAATTGGCAATGCTTTACGTGTTGCACGCATGACACTCGTTGTATTGATAGAAAAAATCCGTTCCCATTTTTCATCTTCAATTTCTCCAGCAGGCTCAAAATTATCCATGATGCCTGCATTGTTTACGAGAATATCCAAAGTTCCATATTCGCTTACTGCCAAGTCGATCATCGCTTCGATTTCATGAAGATCTCCTACATTGGTTTTCACCGATACTGCAGTACCACCATTTTCTTTGATGCCGGCAACTACTGTTTGTGCACCTTCTTCGTTAATATCGGAAACGATTACTTTTGCGCCTTCTTTCGCGTAAAGTTCTGCAACTGCTTTACCCATACCGGATGCTGCTCCTGTTACGATAGCTACTTTTCCTTCAAGTTTCATTTTTCAGTTCCTCTTTTCATCGATTATTTTCTGGCATGAACAGATGTCCTCGCCTATACAGTCACAGTATATTGTCCTATAATTTAGTTAGCAATCAGCAAATCAACCTCTAAATGTTGATTAACGAACATCCGCGTTTGATTTTGTGCAGTATTGCAAAACAAATGACGAAAGTGAGGTCATGCTCGATGAAAAAAGACCGAAGAATCGACAAGTCAAAATCTGCTTTGAAAGAAGCATTGATTTTCTTAATGGATGAAAAAGAATTCAAAAGCATCACCATTACAGAAATTGTCCAGTCCGCTAATCTGAATCGCGGAACTTTCTATAAGCATTACCAGACACAGGAAGAACTTCTGAATGAATTGATTGACGATGTCTTAATCGACCTGATCCATTCCTACCGCGAACCGTACGCAAAAATAAAAGACTTCAAAGTTGGCAAACTTTCCTCCTCTTCGATCAAAATTTTTGATCATGTCGAACGCTATTCCCGTTTCTATACCATCATCATCAACTCCAATGTTCTTCCCGGATTTCAAAACCGGATATGCCAGGTATTGAAGGAACTAGTCCAGAAAGACCTGCTCACCCCCCTGCCGAATCCTGATATTGATCCGAGCTTGCTGAGCAGCTATAATGCCTACGCCCTTTTCGGCTTGATCATTGAATGGGTGAATGGCGATTTCAAGTTCACTCCTCAAGAGATGGCAGACCAGCTGATTCACATCCTGTTTTACCAGACATCAAGAGCAGAAACGGATTCCATCTTTAAACTGGAAAACCCATTTTAATGTAAAGATGCTCCGCTTTCCCTAACCAGGAAAGCGGAGCATCTTTTCTATTCATTTTCTATAAGGCTGGCATAAACGATCAAACGCTCTTCCCGTGTCCCCCGGTCAAAATCGTAGGTGCCTGAACAAGTGATCAGAACCAGTTCCGGAGATGATGTATAACCGAAGACTGCCGAAACATCCGCCAAGTCCAACGGTACGGATTCCATTGTGTGAACCTTAAAAGTCAAGGTTCGGTCTTCATCCTGCACCAATACCTCGTCCCCTAATTGGAGCTCGGAAAGGTCCCAGAAAATTGCGGGCCCTTCGACACCATCCACATGTCCGGCAATAACAGCGCGGCCGTTTTGGCCTGGCTGGTAGCCTGGAGAAAACCAACTGACGTCTTCGATATTGTCCGGAACTGCCATTTCACCTGTTTTTGTCATTCCAAGATGCTGGACTTGTGCTTCCACATCAATTGCAGGAATTTTCAGAGTGTCGGGTTGAATACCTGTACGTTTTAATCCGTTGATGGGATTGCTGAGAGGAGCCGGCTGTTGAATAGTGACGGCAGCCGGTTCATCCAGTGTAAAGCCCACATTTTCTGAACGGATACTCACTTCATCAACAGGCTGTTGGCACCCCGCCAATAAGAAAAGAAGCAGGAGTGCCATCAGCTGCTTATTGAAACCGTCTTTTCCAAACAAGGGTACTTGTTCCAAAAAGAACGAGTGCTCCACCGATTAACAACCACATGGATTGTGACTGGTCAGGTGTTCCAAGTCCAGTAGTTGGCATCCCATCAGGAGATCCCGCAGCTTCATAATCAACCAACGCGATGACTTCCAACGAATCCACTGTGTTTACTGCAAAAACACTGTAGACAGTATCTGCGGCTAATTCAGTGCCTTCCAACGGCAATACTTGTGTTCCGTCCGGCAAACGGATTTCCAAATCATAAGTACCGGCATCCAATTCTGCATAATCCGTAATTCCAGGGAATTCTGCTCCGCTGAATAAAGCGTCTCCACCGATCAAGCCGACATCAACTGCCGGTGCATCCGGTGACAAATGGCCAACACGGACTTTTGTTTTTCCTTCAGTGACTTCCATCGAGTCTTCTGCAACAACAAATTCAATCGATTCCAATAAGTTTGCTGCAGCAACGGTATACGCTTTGCCGGCTTCTACTGCAAGATCCGCCTGCAACACCCCTTCGCCTGCTGCATATTCTGTTCCACTAGCAAAAACTTCTACATCATGTGTACCGGCTGGTACTTCCAAATAACCTGAATCTGTTTTAAACGGTACCTCTTCAAGCGTTAAATCTCCATTGACGTAAACATCGACAGCAGGAGCATCCGGTGAAGCATGGAGCACCCGTACTTTAGCAGTATGACTATCTGCCATAACTCCAGCAGCGAGAAGCGAAAATACGAGGGCCATTGCGACTGAGAATGAAACCAGAATCTTCTTCATTTCTTCCTCTCCTTCATGTGTATAGTTTTTGCACAAGTATTGTACAACTCATTTATAACCTATACACAATCATTCCGCAAGCAATAAACTGACTATTTAGATATTTAATTAAATAGGCGCAGTAAACTATACAAACCTGGAGCACTTACCCTAATTTATTGAAGAAGAATTTAAAAAGAACCAGAGCTATATGCTCTGGTTCTGCAGACCATATGAGATGCCTTACCGGATAACTTCACTGGTTGCCGCAATCGTTACGCCATGTAAAGCCTGTGTGGCTAATTTGTCAGCCTCTGCATTTTCTTTACGCGGAATTAACTCGTATTCGGCTTGTATACCCAACTTCGTTATTTTTTCTTCAATTCGATTGGCCCAAGGAATCAGCTGTTCTTCAATTGTAGGCCATTCATTTGTCAGTCCATTGATGACGATGCGTGAATCTCCCATAAAACGGACGGGCAAATGATGGACTTCCAGGTATTCGAGCTCCTGCAAACAGAAATGGAGGGCAGCGTATTCCGATTCATTATTCGATGTCAGCCCATCCAGTTTGGCATTGGTCCGCAAGCGATACGCTTTGCTGTTCTGCTCGTAATAAATCGCACAGCCAAGACCTGCAGTCCGGGTTGTCCGCTCATATCCTCCATCAAAATAGACAGTGATATTATGCGGTTCGGTTTCAATCCCCTTCAAATAAGCCTTGAGTTCCTTAACGGTCCAGCTGCTGTCGAACTGATCGGAAAAATGAAGATTTTTGACACGTCCGGTACGCTCCAAATCCTCTGCTATCACCAATGCTTCAGCTGCCGCCATTTCTTCAGAAACAAAAACCGCTTCCCGGCTTTTAGGAACCTTATAGGTCCACTCAATTCGGATTTTCAATCTCAGTCCCCATTTCCCGCCTATTCTGCTTAAGCATTCTTAAGCTTTGTCTTCCAGGCGTTTCAAATCGTCTTTATGCCCCATGACAATCAAAACATCACTTTGTTCAATCACTTCATCAATCGCCGGTGCGATATTGACTTCTTCCTGTTTTTTGATTGCCAATACAATGCAATTGAATTCTTTGCGGATGTTCAAGTCCACTAAGTTTTTATTGGCCATTTTTTTAGAGGCGACCAGCTCGATGATGCTGTAATCATGTGAAAGATCGATATAATCCACAATGCTTTCCGAGTCCACATGATGGGCGACACGTATTCCCATTTCCTTTTCTGGTTGAATAACACGGTCAGCCCCGACTTTGTGAAGGATTTTTTCATGCTGGAGATCGCGAGCTTTCACCCAGACCTTGGGCAATCCGAGTTCCTTCAACATCAATGTGCACAAAACACTGGCCTGGAGGTTGTCTCCAATTGCAACAATGGCATGCTCAAAGTTGCGGACTCCCAAAGAGTTCAGCTGATTTTTGTCCGTTGCATCTGCAATGACGGTAAAAGACGCATAATCTCTTAAAGTATCGACTTTCTCCGGATCTGTATCGATGGCCATGATTTCATGTCCCATACTGTGCAATTCTTTACAAACACTGCTGCCGAAACGGCCTAGCCCAATTACCACAATCTGTTTTTTCACACGTTTTCCTCTTTTCTTTTCCAGTTCATTACATTCACTGTATTCTCAAATTGAAAAGATTGCAATAAAAGGTGTTGGACTTTTAAATGGCGAATTGATACAAAGAAACTCTAAAGTCTCACTATTCTAACAAAGGAGGGTATCTATGCAAACCTTGAAGTATACTTTAGTCGACGTCTTCACTGCAAAGGCTTTTGGTGGAAATCCATTAGCGGTTTTCCATGATGGATCAGGATTGGAATCAAAGACCATGCAAAAAATAGCCAATGAACTGAATTTATCGGAGACAGCCTTTATCTGTCCGCCCCAAAAACCGCAAAATCAGGTCAGTCTCCGAATTTTCACGCCCCAGGTTGAATTGCCGATAGCGGGCCACCCCACCATTGGAACAGCTTATGTACTGGCGTATTTGAAAATGCTGCCTACACAGGATGGAATCAATGAATGGACCATCGAAGAGAATTTCGGAGATATCAACGTCACTGTGCAAAAAGAAGCTGAGAAAATCATCAAAATTGAAATGATTCAGCCTCTCCCTGTTTTTGGCGAGACCTTGACGCGGCAAGCTCTCGTCGCGGATCTGCTGTCACTGCCAAAGAGCGAACTGGACTTCCGTTATCCGATTCAGACCGTTTCTTCTGGGTTGCCTTTCCTGTTTGTCCCTATCCGTTCACTTGCTGCTATGCGGGAAATCAACTTCCGCACCGATGTATGGGAACGCCATTTTAGCGGAGATCCCGATCGCCAGCATATCTTCGCCTTTACTAATGAAACGGAAGAAGACAATTCCACTGTGCACTGCCGGATGTTCGCTCCTGCCATGGGCATTTCTGAAGATCCGGCAACAGGTGCCGCCTCAGGACCTCTCGGCGCATTTCTAGTCGAGCATGGTGCTGTTAGCCACATGGAAGAAGGGCTCTACACAATCCGCAGCGAGCAAGGCATCGAAATGGGGAGGCCGAGTTTTATCGACATTACGGTAGTGAAGAAAAAACAGAAATACAGAGAAGTGAAAATTGGCGGTTCCGCTATTGTGGTAGGGCAAGGGGAACTTTATGTTCCGTAAACCTGGCTGGACAGTGACTTTTAAAAAGCTCTGCGCCTGAACTCAATCAGAACGGACAAAACCTTCTTTTAGTAGAAGGTTTCTTCCGTTTCTTCAATATGGACTTTTTCTCCAGTTTCCAACGAACGGTAGCAGGCATTAATGGTCCGCATGTTCTTTAATGTCGAATCCGCAGTGATGGCCGGATCCGTATCCGTTAAAATCGCATTTGAAAACTGTTCAATTTCCAGCCTGTAACTATCGCCTAAAATTCGTTCTTCGCGTGTAACGCCACTTTTATGAACCAGTACGGTGCCGATATGGCCATTGAGATCCGGACGGAAAGCAAATGGCACTTTAAGGCTGCCTTCAGTACCAATCAGTTCATAGTCATTTCTGCTGACCATATCAAAACTGCAATCGAACAAGGCATGGACGCCGTTGCTCATTTTCATGCGCACAATTCCAGTCAAATCGATTCCAGTTGACGGATCAATATCGCCTTCTGCCTGTACTTCCACTGGTTCAGCATCTGTCAAATGGCGGATCGCCTGTATGGCATAACATCCGACGTCATAGATGCTGCCCCCTCCCATTGCGGCATCCATCCGGATATCCGTTGAACGATTCTCCAAATAAAACGAGTGGCTGGATTTCATCAATTTGATTTCGCCGATTTCTCCTGAAGCAATGATTTCTTTGGCACGGGCATGCTGCGGGTGCAATTGGTACATGAAGGCTTCCATCAATTTGACGCCAGCTTCCTTGCAAGCGGCAAACATTTCATCTGCTTCCAATTCAGACAATGCGATCGGTTTTTCACAAAGAATGTGCTTGCCTTTTTGTGCCGAGCGGATCACCCATTCTTTATGCAGATGGTTGGGAAGCGGAATATAAACCGCATCAATTTCAGGGTCATCCAACAGTTCTTCATAACTTTCGTAAGCTTTGGGTATTTGCAGTTCCTCAGCTATCGCATGCACTTTGCTGGTTCGGCTCGCTATGGCGATAATTTCAGCATTGTCAGCGCGGCAAATCGCTGGAATGACTTGCGTTCTTCCAATCTGGGCTGTACTGAGGACTCCCCATCGAATTTTCTTCATATCCTTCTCTCCTTTTAAACGTATAGGTATTCAAACAAACCGCTAAAGGGACTTTTGCCCTTTAGCGGTAAGATTCTTCTATTAATATACGCCTCTGATTTCCGGATGGACGCGTTCTTTATAGAATTGCGCCAATCGGTCGATTTCTTCAGGGGTATATTCCCGGGCATCCAATGCTTTCAGGTTGTCTTCTGCCTGCGCAACACTTCGGAATCCTGGAATGACGGAAGTGACCGCTTCCTGCTGCAAGATCCATTTCAATGCAGCTTGGGTCCGGTTTCCACGGCCTTCTGCAATCCATGCAAGTTCGTCGCTCAATTCCACGCCTTTGGCAAACTCCAGTCCTGCAAACGTTTCTCCAACGTTGAACGCCTCACCGTCGCGGTTGAAGTTTCGATGATCGTCAGCTTCAAACTGTGAATCCACTTTGAATTTCCCGGTCAATAATCCACTGGCAAGAGGGATGCGGGCCAGTATGCCGACATTCTTTTCAAGTGCTTTTGGAAAGAGTTGTTCCAGCGGCTTTTGGCGGAATAAATTAAAAATCACCTGCAGACTGCTGACATTCGGATTTTCCAGGCATAGAAGCCCTTCTTCCACCGTTTCAACGCTGACTCCGTATGCACGGATTTTCCCTTGTTCCTTCAGTTTGTCCAGCACTTCAAATACACTGCCTTCCTGTAAAATTTCCATTGGCGGGCAATGAATCTGAAGCAAGTCAAGCTGCTCCCGTCCTAGACGTTTCAAGCTCGCTTCCGTGTATTGAGAAACCTGTTCCATTGAGTAGGTCTTTGGATCATGAATATCTCCAGCCCGGCAAAACTTAGTGGCGATATGGATTTCTTCGTGCTTTCCTTTAGTCGCTTTTCCCAATAACTCTTCACTATGTCCGTCACCATAGACATCTGCTGTATCAAAGAAATTCACACCTTGTTCCATAGCGTATTCCAATGCTTTTAAAGATTCCTGATCATTGGTATTTCCCCAAGACCCTCCAATTGCCCATGTCCCGAAACTCAATTCACTGATTTTCATGCCTGTTTTGCCCAGTTCGCGATAGTTCATTCCAGTCACCTCTTCTTAAGATTGGGGTTTTGTTGCCAAAAAAACCTCAACTGTTTAGTTGAGGTTCTATTTTGGCAGTTACTTGCGAAATTCCAAAAGTTTGCTATTCAAATCTTTCGTGTTTTCATAAACTTGCTGATAAATAGGAAACAACTTTTTATAAGCCAGAACATTTTCTTCGATCGGGAGATATTGCTTATCTTCCTGCAAAAATGCATCCGCGCATTCCTGCAATGTCTGGAACCAGGAACAACCAAAAGCTGCGAGCATTGCTGCCCCCATCCCTGGGCCTTGCTCACTGGTCAAGCGAACAATTTTCGCATCGAAAATGTCGGCTTGCATTTGAAGCCAGTCTCCATTTTGTGCTCCGCCTCCGATGGATACAATGGTATCAATCGTTTTGCCGTTTTCTCTGAAGATTGAAATGGACTCTTGCAGCGAAAACGTGATTCCTTCCAGAACCGCACGCGCAAAATCTTTCCGGCGATGTGAACCGTCCATTCCGATAAAACTGCCGCGAATCACAGCATCTGCATGTGGAGTTCTTTCCCCGACCAGATACGGTGTAAACACCAATCCATTAGATCCGGCCGGCACCTGGTCGATGTCAGACAACAATTCATCAAATGACACTTCCGGTGCGAATGTTTCTTTGAACCAGCTTAAGCTGTAGCCAGCAGCTAAAGTCACACCCATTGTATAGAATACATTCGGTGCTGCATGATTGAAATAATGGACCTTGCCGCCAAAATCCTTATTTCCTTGCGCTTCATAAGATAAGACAACGCCGGAAGTCCCGATGCTGCATAACGTTTTGCCTTCTTCTAAAATTCCCGCTCCGATCGCGCCACAGGCATTATCGGCACCACCAGCAAAAACGCGGGTAGACTGGGACAATCCAGAAGCAGAAGCAAATTCGGTTATGACAGTGCCAATTTCTTCATGCGATTCCACTAACGGAGGGCACATCGAAAAATCCAGTTCCAACAAATCACAGATTTCCTGGCTCCACTGTTTATGCGTAACATCCAGCAAAAGTGTCCCTGCTGCATCTGACAATTCCATTTGGAGTTTGCCTGTTAATTTATAGCGCAGATAATCTTTCGGCAGTACAAAAGATTTCACCTTTTTGAAAATTTCCGGTTCATGTTTCTGGACCCACAGGATTTTCGGTAAAGTAAAGCCTTCCAATGCCGGGTTTTTTGTGATTTCCAGCAGCTTTTCCTGTCCAATCACATCATAAATTTGCTGGCACTCGGCTGTTGTCCGCGTATCATTCCACAAAATGGCCGGACGCAGCACTTCATTGTTCTCGTCCAACAAAACCAGTCCGTGCATTTGACCGGAAAAACTGATGCCTTCGATATCTTCTGCATTTCCGCCGAAGATGCCCAGCAATTCTTTTAGCCCAGCAGCCGTCTGATCCACCCAATGCTGTGGATCCTGTTCGCTGTAGCCGTTCTTTTCATGGATCAGCGGGTACGGTTTCGATACAGTTTCAACAACCGCCCCTTGCTGGTCCACCAATAAAATCTTTACAGCGCTTGTTCCCAAATCGACGCCAATTACATATTTCATAAAGTCAGCTCTCCCACTCTGGAAACTTTCTTATTTTGCGAAAGCCTGCAGCAAGTATTGGTTGATTGTCGCTTTGATCTGTTCAAGGCGTCCAGAAGTTTGCTTGATATCTGTAATGCCGAATGCATAATCTTCAAGTTGGTGGAAGTCCGTGTTGCCATTGACGATATCCAGTCCAATTCCAGATGTATACGTTTCGTAGCGGTTGCTGACTACATTTTCAAGCACTTTATCGTCAATCAGCTGCTGCGCGACTTTCAAGCCGACAGCGAAAGCGTCCATTCCTGCAATGTGCGCATGGAACAAATCGTCCTGTTCAAATGATCCTCTTCTTACTTTGGCATCGAAGTTCAAGCCGCCGCGCCCAAGTCCGCCATTTTTAAGGATTTCATACATCGCCAAAGTGGTTGACCACAGATCAGTCGGAAACTCATCGGTATCCCAGCCCAATAGTGGATCGCCTTGGTTGGCATCGACAGATCCCAGCATATTGTTGATGCGTGCATAATGAAGTTCGTGTTCAAATGTATGGCCAGCAAGCGTCGCGTGATTGGCCTCGATATTGAATTTGAATTTATCGTCCAGGTTATAGCTCTGCAAAAATGCGTGTGCTGTCGCTACATCGTAATCATATTGATGTGTAGAAGGTTCTTTCGGTTTTGGTTCGATCAGGAATTGGGCATCAAAACCGATTTCCTTCGCGTAGTCCGCAGCCATGTGGTAGAAGCGGCCCAAGTTATCCAGCTCCAGTTTCATATCGGTATTCAACAGCGTTTCGTAGCCTTCACGCCCGCCCCAGAATACATAGTTTTCAGCACCAAGTTCCTTGCCGACTTCAAGACCTTTTTTCACTTTCGCCGCAGAATAGGCAAAGACGTCTGCATGGCTTGAAGTTGCTGCTCCGTGAACAAAGCGTGGATGCGTAAAGTTGTTAGCTGTATTCCACAGCAATTTCGCTTTGCTGTCTTTCATGTAATCTTTGATCATCCCAACGATTTCGTCCAAGTTTTTATTGGACTCTCTCAAATTGCTGCCTTCCGGTGCAATGTCAACATCATGGAAGCAGAAAAATGGTACATCCATTTTTTCATAAAATTCAAAAGAAGCTTCAACTCTCGCTTTTGCTAAGTCCATCCCTTGTAAACGATCCCATGAACGGACCATACTTCCGGCACCGAATGGATCAGAACCGTCCATTGTAAATGTATGCCAATAAGACACTGCGTAGCGAAGAGTTTCCTCCATTGTTTTTCCGCCGATTTTTTCTTCCGGGTTGTAGAATTTGAAAGCGAATGGATTTTTTGAAGTTGCTCCTTCAAATTTTATCTTTTCAATTCCTGTGAAATGTGCCATGTTCCATACCTCCAATATAATTTTAGTTCTACGAATATGTACTAATATTTAGACTTGTTAGTGAAAAGGCTTTCATTAAGGATTATAGCAAGTTATAATTAGTTTGTCTATTGATTAAACAAAGTTTCTGTAAGCTTTTAAATGAGTTTTTTTGGCACGTGAGGTATGCTTTTATAAATCATTGAAATTTAGGATAGAGGCGGTTGTTAATGAATACTGTAAGCAATTATATCTATACGGCATTGGAATGGATCACCCGTTTCGCTTATTTGAATTTACTATGGGTTGTCTTTACCCTATTAGGGGGAGTCTTGTTCGGATTTTATCCTGCCACTACTTCCATGTTTGCCATTTGCCGTGAATGGCTGAAAGGCAATGCGGATCTTCCGCTTTTCAACTCTTTCTGGGAATTCTATAAGAAAGAGTTTCTGAAAAGCAATCTTCTTGGCGTCTTTATCAATGTACTGCTTTTGCTTATTGCGTTGGATATCTTCTACATCCAAACAAGCCCGAATGAACAATTGGATTGGACGTATGTTCCGCTTTTTGCATTCATCCTGCTATTCACTTTTTTTCTGTTTTATCTGTTCCCGTCCTTTGTGCACTTTGATGTCAAGGTGCCCCAAGTCATCAAAAATGCTTTTCTTCTTATGCTCGTCAATCCAGTAGCCACTGCAGTCATTGTTCTATGCTTTGTTCCATTATTCTTTATCATGAGATTGTTTCCAGCCCTGGCCTTTCTGTTCGGCGGAAGCTTATACGCTTTTCTGACCATGTGGATGGCGATGTATGCCTTCGGAAAAACCCATAAAAAAGCTTCACACCAAAGGGGATCTCTTCCTTAAAGTGTGAAGCTTTTTCATTTATCCTTTTACTGCACTCGAGGAAATTCCCTCAACCACTTTATTGCTGAAGAAGATGAAGGCCACAATGATCGGCAGGACGCTGATGACCAACGTCGCTCCAATTGCACCCCAATCGGTCATGTACTGTCCGATGAAGTTTTGGATTCCCACTGTCAACGTCTTGTACTTTTCTGAACTGATGAACGTATTGACAAATACAAACTCATTCCAGTTATAAATCATGTTAATGACCACAGTTGTCGCCAAAATCGGTGACGTCATCGGTAAGATGATTTGGAAAAACATCCGGTGAATGGAGCAACCGTCGATTATGGCAGCTTCTTCTATTTCGTGAGGCAAAGTGTAGTAGAAGCCCAACAGGATCATTAAGGTGATGGGCAAATTATATGCCGTATACGTAATGACAATCGATATCGGATTGTCGATCAAATCCACACTCAAGAACATGCTGTAAAGCGGAATCAGGGCTGAATGAATCGGAATCATCAAGCCAACCATGAAAAGGCCGAGCACGAGTCCGCTCAATTTCCACTTTAACCGCGTAATTGCAAAAGCCGCCATGCTGGCAAAAAGGACCGTCAAAATGATGGCAAGCACAGTAATCCAAACACTGTTGAAGAAATAGGTTCCAATGCCGCCGTTCCAGACTTTCTCGTAATTTTCCCATCTGAATTCTGATGGCAGAGCAAATGGAGAACCCGCAAAAATTTCATTATTGTCTTTTAATGAGAATAGGAACAGCCAAATCAATGGCAGGATTTGAAACAATCCAACGATGATCAAAGCCAGGTAAAGAAAGAAATAACCAATGCGGCGCATTTTCATGCCTCCTTTAGTATTCGAGCTTGTCTTTGGTTTCGGTCAGTTTGCGGATGATCAGTGTAACGATCAACGTAATGATCAATAACAGGAAGCCGATGGCACTGCCGTATCCAAAGTTATAATTGGAGAAAGCGAGTTTGTACATATAAGATGCCATAACTTCACTGGCTCCGTTCGGTCCGCCTGCAGTCATTACATAAATCAAGTCGAAGTATTTCAGTGATCCCACAATGGCCAACACAATTGTCACACTGACCACTTCTTTGATCAGCGGCAGCTTAATGCGTGTCGCAATCTGGAAAGCAGAAGCCCCATCGATTCGGGCAGCCTCTATCAACGATTCGGGAATATTCTTTAATGCCGCATAATAGATCAAGATATAAAAGCCGGCATATTGCCATAGGATTGGAACGAATATGGCAAACAATACAATAGAAGGATTCGCTAACCACAATGGCGGATTCTCCACCCCGATGCTCATCAGGAAGACGTTTAGAATACCATTGGAAGGATTGTAGATTTTTACCCATAGTTGTGCAATGGCAACCGAAGACAACAGCATGGGAATCAAATAGATTTTGCGCAGCAAATCTGCTCCTTTAATTTTGGAAGCCAATATAAAGGAGACCGTCAAATAAATGACCAAACTTAACGTAGAAAAGATTGCCAGTAAAAACGAATGGAAGGCACTGTTCCAGAAAAGCTTGTCTTGAATTCCTTGGATGTAATTCTCTAACCCGATAAAGGTTTTTTCTCCTATGCCATCCCAATCCATCAAGCCATAATACCCTGATAAACCCAAGGGGATGAAAACGAGGATCAGAAGCAGGAGAAGAGCCGGTGCAATATAGAAAGCGATATAGAATTTATTGGACATTACTTTGTTCATACCATTCAACCCCACATCTTAGAAAATAGAAGGGGACATTCCACAAGTTAGGATATGTCCCCTCTTTTTAATTAGATTTTTTTAAGAAGCTTTATTACTCTTTCGACAGAGCTTCTTCATGATTTTTAGCGAACTCTTCCGGCGTTATTTCATTGCCGAAAAGGGCTTGAATTGAATCCAGGTGCACTTGAGCAACATCCGGGCTCATCTGAACATCTGCGAACAATGTAATGTTCGTTGCGCCATTCAATTCATCAAGGATATCTACATACATTTCTGGAAGATCTAAAGATCCAGCATCCACTTTAGTAGCAGGAATAACGCCTGCTTTGGTTACTGCTTCTTCTCCCCAGGCTTTAACAAAGTATGAAGCGAAATCTTTTGCTTCTTCTTTTACTTCTGATTCCTCAGCGACAAATAATCCAACTCCAGGTCCACCGACAAAGCTGCTTGTATCGCCTTCTCCATCAACAGTCGGGAAGTTCAGATAGCCGATTGAATCTCTGAATTCCTGTGGCACACTTTCATTGGTTGTGAAGTTAGGAAGATCCCAAGTGGCGATCAAATACATCGGTGTTTGCCCACTCATGAACATGGATTTAGCTTCTTCATCTGCAAGGCCGTTAAAGCCATTGACGAAAGCATCCATATCAACTAATTCCTGTGTTTTTGCAGCTGCTTCAACCAATGCAGGATCTTCAAAAGATCCGGAACGGTCAATTGCTTTATTCAAAACATCAGCGCCGCCAATTCGGTCAGCCAGGTACATATACCACATCGAGCCTGTCCATGAATCACGGTTCCCTAGAGCAATCGGCTGGATTCCAGCATCGTTGAACTCTTTCACTGCCGTCTCAAGTTCTTCGTAGGTTTCAGGAGGCGTAATGCCTTGTTCTTCGAACATTGCTTTATTGTAATACAGCGACACAATGTTTAATTCCAATGGCAATCCGTAAGTTGCGCCATCCATTGCATAAGCTTCTGTGGTTCCTGGTACAAAAGCGTCACTCAAGTCTTCTTCGATTACATCATCCAGTGGCGCAAACATATTCCCGCCAACGTAAGGCTCCAAGAATCCGGCAGCCCAAGTCAAGCCGACATCTGGAAGATCTCCGGACGTAGAGAGAACTCTTAGTTTATCTTTATATTGTTCGTTGCTTAATACTTCAAGATCCACTGAAACCCCTTCATTTTCAGCTTCGTATTCAGCAATAATTTCGTTTACTACATCAAAATGTTTTTTTGAACTGCCTTCAGGCCATAAATGCATGAATTTTATCTCTTTTTCAGCCGATCCCGATGATCCCCCTGCTTCTTCAGAATCTGAACAACCAGCCAATAACATTGATAAAGCTAAAGCAGACGATAGAAGTGTAAGCGTTTTCTTCTTCCCCATATTTCTCTCCCCCTTGCAAATTTTGTTATTACAACAATTTTCAGATTGTTGTATGCGGTTTCATTGTAGCAAAATTATTTTTGTTAGTCTAGTGGCTAAACAAAGTTTTATTTTCATGATAAACTACAGGCGAGAGTAAGCTTTTTCACATTAATTAAAGAAATCACGTTACAATGTTAGTAGAAATAGTTAAAACTTATAATTCCATTCCCGTGTTCAATTGTTGATTTTTATTGTGCCGCTCTGAAGAAGTAGCCGTCAACGCGATTGGGGAATATCGTCATGTTAAAAAAATTGCGCAGAAGGAGTTGATGGCCATGAATCCTAGAGTAAATAAAACCTGGAATCATCATGTAGTCAAAGAAGGCAACAAATCCCTTGTACTGAAAAAAATTATCAACCACTCACCTATTTCCAGAGCAGCAGTGGCCCAGGAAGTCGGGTTGAATAAAGGGACAGTGTCTTCCTTAGTAAATGATCTTCTGGAAGACCATTTGATTTGTGAATCCGGTCCAGGCAAATCCAGTGGCGGAAGGCGTCCTGTCATGCTGCTTTTCAATGAAAAAGCTGGCTACTCTATCGGGATTGATATCGGAGTCAATTACCTGCTGGGCGTTTTGACAGATTTGAGCGGCACGATTTGCCATGAAAAAGAAGTCACTTTTAAAAATCTTTCATATGAAGAAATTGAAAACCAACTTTTCAATACGATCGATTACTTGATGGCTTCCGCTCCTGAGAGCCCTCACGGAATTGTCGGAATTGGTGTCGGGGTGCCGGGAATCGTCGATAATCATGGCGAAATTCTGCTTGCTCCAAACCTTAAGTGGAAGAACCTGAATTTGAAGCTGATCCTGGAAAACAAGTATCAACTGCCGGTCATTATCGAAAATGAAGCAAATGCCGGCGCTTACGGGGAAAAGAAATACGGTGCAGGAAAAGATTCCGAGCATATCATTTATGTCAGTGCGGGAATCGGCATAGGTGTCGGGCTTATATTGAACGGATCATTGTATAAAGGTTCGAAAGGTTTTTCAGGCGAACTTGGGCATATGACGATTCAAGTAAATGGCCCTACCTGCCGCTGCGGAAATAAAGGATGCTGGGAATTGTATGCTTCTGAACAGGCGTTGTTGACAGCTGCAGAAAAAATGCAGTTGACTCTTCCAACAAAGAAAGAATTAGAGCTGAGTGACCTATTGAGCCTTGCCGAACAAGGCGATCCAAAAGTAATTGCTTTGTTCGAACAAGCAGGAGATTTTCTTGGAGTCGGCATCAATAATATCATCAACAGCTTTAACCCCCAGCAAGTGATTATCGGCAACCGAATGGCTTCTTCTTACAAATGGCTCAATAAGACATTGACTGAGCGAGTGTCCAATCAGGCTCTGTGGTTCCAACAGAATGATTTGACTATCTGTTTTTCTGAATTGAGTACGTTTTCCAGCGCATTAGGGGCCTCCGCGTTTTCTATCGAGAACTTCCTCAGTGTCAGTATTCAGCAGAAAATTAGCATGAACGTTTAAGAATGCACACTCGAGTTGTTGGTTATGGGGCTGTCCCAAAAGGTCATGAAAAATGACTTTTGGTGACAGCCCTTTTGTCGTTCCCGAAAGACCCGGCAGATGTCCATTGCGGCGGACGCGTTCCGCGGGCACGGCTTCTGCCGCTTCCATTCCCATCAGCCAGCTGTTCTCAGAAAACGTATTCCCCCATCAAATAACAGCGGGAGAAAAAGGCTTTCTTTCTCTCCGGCTGTTTTATTTTTAAAGACTTATAGGGCAGCGCCTTTTATCTTTTTAAGTCAACTTTTCAAATACTTAGTTTACTCAATAGACTAAGTAAGGTATGATCGGATATAAGTTAAATTTAAAAGTTTGTAAGCACTTACATATTTGAATGGAGGATGAAGAAGAATGAGCGTAATCCAAAATCCGATTTTGACCGGTTTCAACCCTGATCCATCAATTTGCCGTGTGGGGGAAGATTATTACATTGCTGTCTCTACATTCGAGTGGTTTCCTGGAGTCGGCATCTATCACTCAAAAGACTTAAAGAACTGGCGTTTGATTTCCCGTCCACTAAATCGCCTAAGCCAATTGAACATGTCCGGAAATCCAAACTCAGGAGGCGTTTGGGCACCTGCTTTATCCTATAGCGACGGCCAGTTTTGGCTAATCTATACGGATGTGAAGGTGACTGAAGGGCAATGGAAAGACTGCCATAATTACTTGGTGACCTGTGAAACCATCGATGGCGAATGGTCTGAGCCTTCTTATCTGAACAGTTCTGGATTCGATCCTTCCCTTTTCCACGATGAATCCGGAAAAAAATATTTCGTCAATATGTACTGGGACCATCGCGTTGGACACCATGCTTTTTACGGCATTGTCCTGCAGGAATTCGATCCTGCAACGCGCAAGCTCGTCGGCGATTCCAAAATCATCTTTAAAGGCACGGATATCAAGCTGACCGAAGCGCCTCACCTTTATAAGATCGGTGACTATTATTATTTGCTGACTGCAGAAGGCGGAACAAAATACGATCATCAGGCAACCATTGCCCGCTCGCGTCAAATCGACGGCCCTTATGAGGTACATCCGGAAAATCCATTGATTACTTCTTGGCCATATCCAAGAAATCCTCTTCAAAAAGCCGGGCACGCCTCCATGGTCCAAACACATACAGATGAATGGTTTCTCGTCCACTTAACTGGACGGCCCTTACCGCAGGACGGCCAGGCTTTATTGGATCCGCGAGGCTTTTGTCCGCTTGGCAGAGAAACGGCCATCCAGCGTCTGGAATGGAAAAATGATTGGCCCTACGTTGTCGGCGGCAACCAACCCGCTGCTCAAATTGAAGGCCCGGCTATCGAAGAAGTCCCATGGCCTGCAGACTTTCCTGAAAAGGACGACTTCGATTCTGCAGAATTGAACAGCCATTTTCAAACCTTGCGCATTCCGCTTGGTGAAGAAATCGTCTCTTTAACGGACAACCCTGGACACCTTCGCCTGTACGGGCGTGAATCACTGACCTCCAAATTCACGCAGTCCTTTGTAGCAAGACGCTGGCAGCATTTTAATTTCATTGCTGAAACAAAAGTCGCTTTCCAACCAACCACTTTCCAGCAAGGTGCTGGGCTTGTGAACTATTACAATACGGAAAACTGGACAGCATTGCAGATTTCCTGGCACGAAGAAAAAGGGCGGATCCTGGATCTTACGGTATGTGATAATTTTTCATTCGCGCAGCCGCTGCAAGGTGAGGAAATCAGCATCCCTGAACATGTCGAATCAGTCTACATGCGTGTAGAAACAAAAACCAAAACCTATACGTACTCCTATTCTTTTGATGGCGAGAACTGGACGACATTGCCGATCAAATTCGAGTCCGCCAAGCTGTCCGATGATTATATTCAAGGCGGAGGATTTTTCACCGGCGCATTTGTCGGCATGCAATGCCAGGATCTATCCGGTCAGCAACTACCGGCCGATTTCGATTATTTCATTTATAAAGAAACAAACGAATAACCCTATAAAAGGCAGCTCCGGACTCATACGTCCAGGGCTGCCTTTTTGTATCATCCGATATTCTCTTCCGCTACTCTTGCCTGTTTCTTGTTTCGAGCTGCAACTGTTTTAACAAACGGTACAATCAATACGGATAAGAACAAAATGCGAAACAGCTGAAACGCCGTCACGATGGTTACATCTGCATGGACCGATGCCGCAATGAGCCCCATCTGGTCAAGGCCGCCTGGTACCACACTTAAGAAGCTGGTTGAAAAACTGAGGCCGTAAAGGTCCTGCAAAAGAAAACTGAGGCCATAAGCAAAAGCGATCAGTACAGCGCTTGAGAAAAACGAATAGAAAATCATGCGCTTCGTCAATTTCAAGTCCTCTTTTTTCAACAAAAGCCCAATATAAATGCCGATAAACAGTTGCGCGATATGGAGCAACGAGCTTGGCATGATTGGCACCGCTATACCTGCCAGATTGAAAAGCATAATCAGAAAAACAGGACCCAACAAAAAAGCTGTCGGTACTTTGACTTTCTGCGCCAAGATTCCTGCGCCGTAACACAGTATAAGCAACCCAAGCAACGCCAGGGAATAATTGCCTTGCCCCGCCTCTTCCAGATGCGCAGGTTCACCACTTGTGACAATGAATGGCACGATGGCGACAATCATCAGGACACGAAGAACATGGTAAAACGTGACGGCCGTCAAATCGATAGTTTTCTGTTCTTCGGCAAAAGTGATGATCTGCGATAAACCACCCGGAACACAGCAGGTCATGGCTGTCGCTTGATCCACTTTTGTCCGCGAAGCCATCAAGGCACTGATGAAAAGAAACAGCAGAAAAAAAGCGATATTGATCACTACCATTGCTCCAAAATAGTCTTTCATTCCCTGTAATGCTTCCAGGGTGAAAGCAAAGCCGATTACGTATCCCGCTACTACCAATCCGCCGTTGCGGAAACGGGAATGCCATTCCAGTTTCACCGGCGTCAATAATTGCATCAGCAAAACGGCAAACAAAGGGCCCAATAGCCAGGGCATCGGGGCTCCTGCCACCACAAACACCCCGGCACCGGCCAAACCGATTATGAACGCTTTTGCCATTGGGGAAATCATCATCTTGTCATCTTCTTTCTGAAACTTAGCTAATTTCTTTATTATAGCTTTTTCAGACACCAATTAAAATGGCTATGCTTTTGTCAGCTAAAAAGATCCTCCTATACAAATTGCCTCTTCCGCCTCACCACTGGTTGCCGAGCGTGCTCTTTCCACTTTTTGCTAGAGCTTATCACCCATCTCATGTAAAATGAGGCAAAGCTCAACTCTTCATTACTCATTTTCAGCTTGCCCTTTTCATCGCCTGCGCATTCTCCAAAACCACTTTAAAGGAGCTTGAATCCCAGTGAATAAAAAATTATTGAAAAGCCGCATTGATGCTGCCAATAAACAACAAAAAGCTGATTTGGTTATTCGCAATGCTTCCATCGTTAACGTATTCACAAAAAGCCTTACTACGGGTAACGTTGCCATCAGTGGAAATACCATTGTTGGCATCGGAGATTATGAAGGCTTTCAGGAAATCGATGCGGCCGGCAAATTCATTGCCCCTGGTTTGATTGATGCGCATGTCCACATCGAATCTTCGATGGTGACACCGCAGGAATTCTCCAAAATCGTTTTGCCTCACGGCGTTACGACCGTCATTACCGATCCACACGAAATCGCCAATGTCAGCGGAACTGCGGGATTGGATTTCATGCTGAAGGATGCGGAATCGACGCTTCTCGACATCAAATTGATGCTGCCTTCCTGCGTCCCTTCCACTTCCTTTGAAAATGCAGGCGCCAAACTTTCCGCCGAAGACCTGAAGCCTTTCCTGAAACGCAGCAGCGTCTTGGGATTGGCTGAAGTGATGGACTTTCCCGCCGTTCTTCGCGGAGATGATGCGATGCTGGATAAGTTGATGCTAAGCCGACAAATCGATGGGCATGCTGCGGGACTCAGCGAAAATGACATCAATGTTTATGGAACTGCAGGGATTCTGACAGATCATGAATGTGTCACAAAAGAGGAAATGATCATGCGCCTGGAACGAGGCATGCATGTTATGCTCCGGGAAGGTTCTGTCGCTAAAAATCTTCACGCTTTACTTGAAGGCGTAACCGAAAAAAATGCCCACCGCTGCCTGTTTTGCACAGATGACAAACATTTGGATGATTTGATTGAAGAAGGCAGTGTCGACCACAATGTCCGGGTTGCCATCAAACAGGGAATCGATCCAGTCACTGCCATCTCAATGGCCAGCATTAATGCCGCGCAGTGTTTTGGACTGCGTGGGAAAGGCGCCATTGCTCCCGGTTACGAGGCCGATTTTCTGTTGCTCAACAACCTGGAAGAGTTGGCGATTGCGGAAGTCTATAAAGGCGGACAATTAGTAGCGCAAAACGGACAGTATGTGGGACCGGCACAAGAGAAGACTGACGCATCAGCAGTACAGGATACTGTACGTATACCAGAGCTGTCCATTGACAGCTTCCAAATTCCAATGGGCAGCAGCTCCAAGGCTCATGTCATCGGCATCAATCCCAACAATCTGATTACCGAACATTTAATAATTGAAACGCCTGTAATAGACGGCTATTTTGTTTCAAACACGGAAAAGGATCTATTGAAAATTGCCGTGATTGAACGCCATAAAGCGACCGGCAATATCGGTCTTGGCATTGTCCGTGGGCTTGGCCTTAAAAACGGTGCCATTGCAACTACGGTTGCACACGATTCGCATAATATCATTGCCGTCGGAACAACTGACCAGGACATCAAAATTGCAGCTGAAGCCCTGCAAAACTTAAAAGGCGGATTGGTGATTGTGCAGGATGGAAAAGTATTGGCGAACCTGCCTCTTGCCATTGCAGGCTTGATGTCTGACCAGCCTGTTGAAATCGTGTATGCACAGCTCAAATCGCTCGATGACAGCCTCTTGAAGATTGGCACAAGTACAGAATTTAATGCCTTTTTAACCTTGTCGTTCTTGTCATTGCCGGTCATTCCCCATTTGAAACTGACGGATTGCGGCTTGTTCGATGTCACCAGCTTCCGGCATATCCCAGTTGCTGTGGCCGACGAATGAAGTGATTGGCATTTTATGAAGTGAAAAAACCCCGCGTTGTCCTCAAGGACAGCGCGGGGTTTTACTCAATTTCCAGTTACTAGAGGACAGGATGGATCGCTCGCCCATTCATTCATCGATCCGTCGTAGACGGCAACGTTTTTCTGCCCAAGCTTATTCAGCAGCAAAGCATTCCAAGTTGCCGCAATCCCGCCGCCGCAATACGTGATGACTTTTTTATCCGGATCCAAAGCACCAACTTTTTCGAAAGGCTCCCGCAAGATCGAATCCTCATACACTTTTTTCGTTTGCTGGTCGCCATGAATACCGAAGAATACATTGACGCTGCTTGGAATATGCCCTTTTCTAGGATAGGTATCTGTTTCGCCTCTGAAGTCTTCAGGAGACAAACTGTTGATCAAGATGACATTGTCATCATCCATCGCTTGCTGTACATCTTCTTTTGTCGCAATCAATTCCGGACGGCGCTGTCCGGTAAAAACTGCAGGCGAATAATTCCCGGGAACAGCTGTCAACGGACGGCCTTCCTCTTTCCATTTCGGCAATCCGCCATCCAGAATCGCAATATTGTCATAACCTTCATACTGCATCTGCCACGCCAGTCTAGACGCCCAGTAAGCGGCCACTACCGGATTTTCCACCAATGCTCCCTGGTCGTAGATGACTGTATATGTCCCGTCCCCTATCCCAAGTTCAGTCATCTTTTTGACAAAATGATCATGTGGAGGTGCCATAAATGGCAGTGATGATTCAGGATCTGACAGTTCATTCAACAAGTCAGCATACACCGCTCCTGGAATGTGTCCTTCATCATAAGAAGCTCTTCCTGACTCAACTGATGGCGGTCCGCCATTTTCAGGAATGTCCATGAACGTCGTTGCATCCACAATACGCAGTTTCGGATCATCCAATCGTTGTTCCAACCAATCTGTACTGACGATTAACGGTATTCTTTCCATTTAGCATTCTCCTCACTTTTAAACCGACCAATCCAATACGATTAACAAAAATGCGTTATACTAGTACAATAAAGTTTGGGTTTAACTTCGTCAACTGAAAAACTTCAGCGCGTACATTCCTTCCTATTCAACAATAGATCCAATGAAAACGCTGTTGATTCCATCATTTTAGAAAGGTTGTTTTCTCTATGAAACCATACAATAATATCATTGAACTGATCGGCGATACGCCGGTTGTAAAATTAAACCGCATTGTGCCCCAAGGTGCGGCTGATGTATACGTAAAACTCGAAATGTTCAATCCATCAAAAAGCGTCAAAGACCGTGCTGCCTTCAACATGATTGAAATGGCTGAAAAAGAAGGCTTGATTGAAGAAGGAGCTACCATCATCGAACCGACCAGCGGCAATACAGGCATCGGCTTGGCAATGGTCGCTGCTGCAAAAGGCTACCGCTCTATTCTGGTCTTGCCGGATAATGCCACAAAAGAACGCATCAATCTATTGAAGGCATTTGGTTCTGAGGTGGTGTTGACCCCTAGCGATGCCAAAATGCCTGGAGCAATCAGCAAAGCACTGGAGCTGCAAAAAGAGATTCCAAACAGCTTTATCCCGCAGCAATTCGAAAATAAAGCCAATCCTGATATCCACCGCACAACAACAGCGATGGAAATCCTCGAGCAGATGGATGGCAAACTGGATGCGTTTGTGGCATCCGCTGGAACTGGCGGCACCATCACAGGCACTGGAGAAACCTTGAAAGAGCATCTTCCGGAGCTGTATATTGCGGTTGTAGAACCAAAAGGATCGCCTGTATTGTCAGGCGGAAAACCCGGCAAGCACCTGCTAGTGGGTACGAGCCCCGGTTTCATTCCTGATATTTTAAACACGGACGTATACGACGAGATTATGGCCATCAACGATGAAGATGCCATTGATATCTTTAAAAGAGTGGCTCGTGAAGAAGGAATTTTCGTTGGCCCTTCTGCCGGTGCTACCATCTACGCTGCCATTGAATTGGCCAAACGCCTCGGCACAGGCAAAAAAGTATTGTGTATCGCTCCTGATACAGGCGAACGGTATTTGAGCATGAATCTGTTCGGCGAATAAAAACACAGACTCTTTTCTTATTTAAACAGGCAGACCTGCAAGTTGGGTCTGCCTGTTTTTTTTTGCTCTCAATTTTGGCATGAATCTACGTTATCGAAGAAATGGATGCAACTACTTATCCTTATCCCTATCGCTATATTATTTGAAAAAGTAAAGAAACTGTTTTTTCAGCGTTTTCATCTTGACAATTCCTATCATTCTACTATACTTTAATAATATTATCCGATAGGAAAGGTAGGTTTTATTACCGGTGATCTATTTTGTTTATTGAAGCCAAGCAAATCAATAAAGTTTATTACGATAAAAACAATAAACCGAATACGGTTTTGAAAGATATCGACTTATCGATCCAAAAAGGAGAATTTGTCTCTATCCTCGGACCTTCCGGCTGTGGCAAGTCCACTTTGTTGTCGATGATTGCCGGGCTTGTCAGCTCGACTTCCGGCGATATTATCGTGGATGGCAAAAAAGTCGTCAAGCCAGGAAAAGACCGGGGCATGGTATTTCAGCAAGCCGCCCTTTTCCCATGGATGAATGTAACTGAAAACGTCATGTTTCCTTTGCGCAAGGAAATGTCCAAAAAAGAAGGCTTGGAACGCGCACAGCATTTCTTAAAAATGGTACAGCTCAGCAATTACCCTTCCCACTATCCACACGAGCTTTCCGGAGGGATGCAGCAGCGGGTATCCATTGCCCGTTCGTTAGCCATGGACCCAGCTGTCCTGTTGATGGACGAACCTTTTGGCGCTTTGGATGAACAAACAAGAAGCCGCCTTCATGGTCAGCTCGAAGAAATTTGGATTGATACGAAAAAGACCATCGTCTTTGTCACCCATAGCATTTCCGAATCGATCAAACTGTCGGACCGCATCATCGTCATGGGCACACGGCCCGGCACCATCCTGACTGACATTCGGGTTGATATTCCCCGCCCCCGCGAACAGCATCGGCAGGAAATCGCTGCTTTGGAAGAACAGATTATGGGTCTTTTGAAAACAGAAATCGATAAAGTCATAGATGAGGAGCAAGCATATGAAGCCGGCAGTTAAACGAATCATTTTCTTCGCCGCGCTCATTGTCTTCTGGGAACTGGGTTCCCGCTTTGAACTGTGGCATGAAACCATCCTTCCTTCCCCCGTCAGCGTTTACGATTCGCTGGTAGCCGGATTTGCCGATATGACATTGGTCTACGACCTGATTGCGAGTTTCCGCAGATTGTTGATCGGCTTGGCTGCAGCTGTCATTATCGGAACCGGTATCGGTATCCTGCTGGCACGCTCGAAAACAGCAGATGAAACACTTGGAACATTGGTGCTTGCTCTGCAAAGTGTACCAAGTATCGTTTGGCTGCCTCTGGCAATGATGTGGTTCGGCCTTGGCGAAGGTTCCATCATTTTCGTCGTCATCTTGGGCGGAACGTTCGTGATGATTCTGAATGTCCGAACCGGCATCAAGAACGTCGATCCCCTTTTCATCAAAGCCGCACGGACAATGGGGTCGAACGGACTGGATCTTTTTATTAAAGTGATCATTCCCGCTTCCGTTCCTTATTTCGTGACAGGCGCACGCCTTGCCTGGGCTTTCGCCTGGCGGGCATTGATGGCCGGAGAACTTCTCAGTTCCGGTCCCGGACTCGGATATACGCTCCGCTATGCATCCGATTTCGGCAATATGTCACTGGTCATCGGCGTGATGATCATCATTGGTGTCGTCGGCGCGATTGTCGATCTGATGATATTCCAGCGAATCGAGAAAAACGTCCTCAAGCGTTGGGGATTGGAAACATAAACTTATTTAACAGATGTTCACCAGGAAAAGCACTTTCAGCCATTGACCTTACGAATATTCGCCACGAATACTTTATTAAATAAAAAATTATTTTATACAGGAGGAACTCATCTTATGAAACGTATCTTTTCACTTATTGCACCTGTCGCTATGGTCGGCGTGCTGGCAGCTTGTGGTTCACCTGAAGCTGGCGACGACTCATCTTCTGTCACTATCGGCTATTTCCCTAACCTGGACCACGTTCCTGCAATGGTTGCAAAAGACCAGGAAATGTATGAAAAGAACCTGGAAGACGGCACAGCTGTCGAATATGTAACTTTCGCTGATGGAGCCGACTTTATGACAGCACTGAAAACCGGAGATATTGATGCCGGCCTTGTTGGACCTGGCCCCGCGATGAACAACTACACGAACGGTGCAGACGTTACCATGATTGCTGGCGGCGCTTCAGGCGGTACCGTAGTCATGGCCAGAAATGGCAGCGGCGTTGAGTCTGTTGAAGATTTCGCAGGCAAGACGTTCATTACGCCACGCGTCGGCTGCACACACGATGTGCAATTTGAAACTTTCATGAAAGAGCATGGCATCACTTCTAACCGGATCGGCGGAGAAATGCTACACCAAACTGGCAACCCGGCTCAGTATGAAGCGATGTTCGCTACTGAAAAAGTCGATGTTGCCGTTGCTCCTGAACCCTGGGCTTCTGTACTGAAGCAAAAAACTGGCGCTAAAGTGATTATTGAGCCGGATGAAATTTCATTCGGAACGACCTTGCCGGCTTCCGTTTTGGTGACTTCAAGCAAACTGATTGAGGAAAATCCTGAAATGGTGCAAGGCATTGTTGATGCACATAAAGAAGCGACAGAATTTATCGCACAAAATCCGGATCAGGCAAAAGAGATCACGATCAACACAATCGATGACATCACCGGCCAAAAGCTCGAAGCCTCTATCATTGACGGTGCATGGGAAAACATGATTTTTGATACTGCTCTTGCACCTGAAGAAATTCAAGCATTCGGCGATTCATCGTTCGACTTGAAGTTCCTGAAAGAGCAACCGGATTTCGCTTTATTGACGGATACACAATTCCTTGATTAAAACTTCAATTAGCAGCAGAAATTTTTTCTGCTGCTTTTTTGTATCCTTTTAACAAAAAACTCCTTTTTGAGCTCTTCCTGAAGGTTTTCTAAGTTGGTTTTGCTACACTAGAAGATGGAAATGATTTGTGAAAAAAGGAGCTGTCTATATGCAAAACTTAACAGGAAAAAATGCGTTGATTACAGGAGCTGGGAGAGGGATTGGAAGAGCAACCGCGATTGCTTTTGCTGCAGAAGGAATCAACGTCGGACTTGTGGGACGCACTGCAAGCAATTTGGAGAAAGTTGCAGCAGAGCTGGAGCAGTACGGTGTGAAAACTGTATTTGCTGTTGCTGATGTAGCTGACCCTGAAGCGGTCAATGCAGCAGTCGAGCATATTGCAAGCGAGCTGGGATCAATTGACATTCTGATCAACAATGCCGGGATCGGCAAATTCGGCAAATTCCTGGAACTGTCGGCTGAAGAATTCAAAGGGATTATCGATACCAACTTGATGGGTGTCTACTATGTGACACGTGCCGTCCTGCCGCAAATGATCGAGCGCCAATCAGGGGATATCATCAATATTTCATCAACAGCCGGACAAAAAGGAGCGCCGGTGACAAGTGCTTATAGTGCATCGAAATTCGGTGTCATGGGATTGACGGAATCATTGATGCTGGAAGTCAGAAAACACAATATCCGTGTCAGTGCTTTAACCCCGAGTACCGTTGCCACTGACTTGGCAGTTGAAGCAAATCTGACCGATGGCAACCCCGACAAAGTTATTCAGCCGGAAGATCTCGCTGAAATGATGGTTGCTCAATTGAAGCTGCATCCCCGTGTTTTATTGAAATCGGCTGGACTTTGGTCGACCAACCCTTAAAACCTAAATCCTATAAAAGAGACTGTCCCAAATGTCATTTATAATTGACAAAAGGACAGCCTCTTTTTTTGTATAATATCCATGCCGTTTCATTCGCTTCAGCAGACTCGCGATAAACCGGCTGGGACTGCCGCCTGAATTTTTTTCATTTCAAGTATCCACCTGTGCCGTCTTTTTCATAGACCAAACAACAACCGGAATCAAGAGAAGCGCAAGAAACCCGCCGCCCAAAGACATCACTGCGTAGCTTGACTGGGCCATGACCATTCCCGAAAACCCGCCGCCTGCAGCGCCTGCTAAAGCAACCAGCACATCAACGGTTCCTTGTGTTTTGGCGCGCGTAGATGGATGGGTTGAATCGACAATAAGCGTAGTGCCGCTGATCAATCCGAAATTCCAACCCAGTCCCAACAACGCAAGCGCAACAATCAGAACGGCTAAAGAATCAGCCGGCGCCAATGCGGCTACAACTCCAGCTGCCATAAATGTCACACCAGCTGCTGTTGCCATGACTACCCTTCCTAATTTGTCGACAAGGATTCCCGTGACGATGGATGGCAGATACATCGCAGCAATATGGATGCTGATGACCAGCCCAACGGCTCCCAAATCGTGGCCATGATGCCCCATATGGATCGGCGTCATAGTCATAATGGCAAACATGATCAATTGCGTCAGCACCATAACTGTAGCTCCCAGATACACGCCTTTCTTATTGATGGTTGAATCTACAGGTTCCATATCCGCTTTACTCTCTTGGCGAACTTGCCGATGCTCCTGGATTGCCAGTGACACCAGCAACGGATCCGGCCGCAAGAAAATCAGCAGGACAATCCCAGCCAGAAGATAGGCAATCGCCGCCAAAATAAAAGGTCCGGCTAGAGCCGGAATGCCGATGGATTCGGCAAAACGACCCATCACTCCCACCAAATTAGGGCCGGCAAATGCACCAAACGTTGTCGACACTAAGGCAATGCTGATAGCTGTACCGCGCTGTTTGGCACTCGCCAAATCTGTCCCTGCATAGCGCGCCTGCAAATTAGCGGCTGTTCCGGCACCATAAATCAGCAAAGCGGCAAACAGCAACCAGACATTAGTTGAGAGGGCTGCCAAAATTACTCCAATTGCACCGATTCCGCCAGCTAAAAATCCGGAAGCCAAACCGGTTCTTCGGCTGAAACGTTGGGATACTCTGCCGATCATGAGCGCCGCTGCAGCCGATCCCAGCGTAAACAGTGCCACCGGCAACCCTGCAAAGCGATCCGTCCCCAGCATATCCTGCGCAAGAAGTGCGCCCACTGTCACCCCAGCTGCCAGGCCGGCTCCTCCAAAAATCTGCGACAGCACAACAATCCATAAGGTTCGCCGATACAGCTCCTTGATTTTTTCCGGAGATTCGATATAGCCCTGCAGCATCTGTTGACTGGTTTTTCTGTTCATGTTTTCCCTCGTTTCTATGCCAATTTTCTTAAAGGATTTTGTCATTAAAGCTTTGCATCTAAAAAATCCAATTCTATTCTCAGTATAACGGTTTCCTTAATGTCAATCATTGCCTTTCCAAAATAAAAAGGACCTTTGCAGGCCCTTCTTGGCTTCCCATTCTATTGTGCTTGTCTTTTAGGCAAGCGGCTGTTCTCCTGCATCTATCGGGCGCAGCCATTTTCTCATCTTTTGGCGTTGCCGCTTTTCTCTCGGCATAACTTTTTTAGCACGCTGCAATAAAGATTCCATCTCTGCTTCCGCCTGCAGATTTTCTGGCCAGCAATACTCGGTTAAGAAATAATACAGAAACTGGATAGCTTCAATATGCTCTTCTTGATTGTACGGTGCCAGCATATTCAAATTGCCGATCATCCGTGCCGCTTCCTCTTGGTCTTTGAGCTGTTCCAAATCTGGTCTGTATTTATAATAAAATTTTTTCATATTTCCATAAAGACCGTTCAATTCCTCCAGTTTCACTGGCGACATTTCGTCAGCATGCAATTCACTCATCTGTTCTTCCTCCTTTTCAGCCGCGCGAGAGTTTTCATTGATTCTTTTTGTTCTGTATGTATTAAAAAATACCCTTCTTTGGTCCTAATAAACAAAGATCTTTAGAAATCTTCTATATAATATAAGATGAATAGACTGAAATGGAGTTGTGAGCCAATGGCGAATATGCAAAAAAAGAAGTCAGGCCTCTCTTTTACCTGGCCATGGGTATTGGGGCTGGTCCTTATTCTTCTTGTTGTCGGTGGCTGGATGCTAAAGCCCGAATCCGAGGAAGCAAAAAACTTAACAGCCAGACTGCAGATAACCGTCATTGAAGAACTTGGAGAAAAGAGCAATATGGATAAAGAACGTATCGTAGATATCTCAGTTTATCAGGTGTCATCGGGGTGGGATGCAGAGTTTATCTTAAATGCGGATAAAGGATTCACCACTATTTCAACCAAACAGCTCATGTGGCAGCAGGCAATCGCCATCCTGGCGCCTTTATCAGAATTCGGGGAACTGAAGGATATCTCTATTTCCTGGGTTTACCCAGTGGCTGGGCCAAACGATAAAGTAACTGACCAAAGTGTCATGTCCTTCAGGTTGGACAAGACTACACGCGATCAATTGATTTGGGAAAATGTCGAGCCCTCTCTCCTCCCTGATATTGCATTTGATTACAAAGAACATTCCGTTTTGAATGAATAACAGCAATCAAAAAGGTGAACCGGATTATTCCCGGTTCACCTTTTCCATCCTGCACGATTATTCACAAGCCACAAATCCCGCGACCAGAGCCATCATCTCTGTATTTTCGATGGTCCGAAAATCCAGACATACCCGATCATCTTGAATACGGGTTATGATGGCCGGCTTGGCCCGCCTTAAGCGAGCCGCTAATTGTTCGGAACTTAAAGAGTGATGTTTCACTGCTGCCACATAGGTGGGGATTTCCACTCCCGGCATTGTGCCGCCGCCTATTTGGGAAGTGCTTGCCATGAGTTCACTATGATAGTTCGAAGACTCTGACTGCAACCTATCCACAAAGGACTGTGCCTGCACTTGAATAGCTGCAGCCGGCCGGATTATATCCCGGACCGTGGGCAGCTCATTGATTTTTTCAGGATCGCCCAAATACTGTTTCAGGGTTTCTTCCAGTGCCGCCAAAGTCATTTTATCGACGCGCAGGACACGTGCCAACTGATGCTTTTTCAAGCGGGCGATCAACTCTTTTTTACCGGCAATCAACCCTGCCTGTGGACCGCCCAACAGCTTGTCGCCACTGAAGGAAACGAGGTCTGCACCGCTTTCGATCACTTCACGGACAACCGGTTCATCCCCGATTCCGTGTTTTTTAAAGTCATATAGCGCACCACTGCCCAAGTCTTCATAGAAAATGACGTCATGATGCTTTTTCGCCAATGCGGCTAATTCAGCTGTTTCCACAGTTTCCGTGAAACCGATCATCTTGAAATTGCTGGTATGGACTTTCATGATCATGGCGGTTTCTTCGTTCATTGCCTGCTCGTAATCAAAAAGATGGGTTTTGTTGGTCGTTCCGACTTCGACAAGCCGGGCGCCGCTTTCTTCCATAATAGACGAAACGCGGAAAGAACCGCCGATCTCCACCAATTGGCCGCGAGAGACAATAACTTCCTGCTCTTTGGCCAATGCACTTAGAACAAGAAACACAGCTGCTGCATTATTATTTACGACCATTGCAGCTTCAGCACCGGTTGCTTCCACTAATAAATCTTCAATAATATCGTGGCGCGATCCACGCTTTCCTTCCGTTAAGCGATATTCCAGGTTCGAATAATTTTCTGCTGTTTTTACAACACGGGCGATAGACGTGGCACTTAAACGGGAACGCCCTAAATTGGTGTGCAGAACCGTACCCGTCGCATTGATTACCCGTTCCAAACGGTCTTTCTGCCACTCACTGATCCGGTCTTCAACCAAGTTGAAAAGCTGCCCGGCAAAATCCGGAACTTTTTCTTTAACCAGCGTCTCTTCCGCCAGCAAACTCTGCCGCAGTTTGCCTATTTCTTTTTGCAGGAATTCAGTCAGCTGCACATCGCTCAGATTGAATTCCGTTTCCAGGCTTTTAAAGCGGGGGTCTTTCTGTAATTCATGGATCGCCGGAAGCTGCCGCAAATACTGTTTCATCACTTCTCCTCCATCCAGTAACGCTGGTCTTCTGCCCGTCTCGTATAGTTTTGCTCATCCAGCAATTCCAAAAACGGGATCATGTATTTTCTCGATAAATTAAGGATATCCTTTGCCTGTTTCAAATCAAATGAAGATCCCGTGTTATTTTTCAACAGCTGAAACGCTTCTTGAAACGCAGTCCGGTGGATCAACGTATCTTCCTTTAATCGATAAGCTTGAGAAGTTTCGAGCAAATAAACTGTCAATTCAGCGATTTCCATTTTAGGCAACGGTGATCCAAGGAAATACTCTTCCCATTTCTTCACTTGGAAACCGTCCTTCTCTAACGCAACAATTACCTGTTCCATTCGCGCACGCCACTTTTTCGGTAAATGCGGCTGGAAATGTGCAATCGCTACAAATTGACCAGTTCGCTTGATTTCCTGTTGTTCACCCAATAAGTTCAAACTGTATTCAAGAAGCGGCTTCGGATAGGCCCCACTCGCCGACTGAATCATTTCCGCTTTGCCCATGCCGGTGCGCATTGGAAACTCCTCATGAAATTCCCGCAGCCTTTCCAGAAACTCATCTTTTATTTTAATGAAGGTTTTACTTAAGCTATAGCCTTGTCGCGGAATTTCCATCCACAATCCCGAAGCCACTCCTTCTCCTAAAACAGTTTTCAGGATGCCAGCATCCAGTGAAGTCTGTTGCATCAGCTGCTGTTCATCAAGCAGCTGATATTTGTTCAGTGCATCCGCCACCAAATCCTGCGGCGTCCCTTGTTGGTATTGGCGAAGCATTTCAATGGTTTCTGTGCCAAAGCGGTACTTGCCGCCAGTTGGCTGGATCACCCAACCGCCTCCAATCGTCTCCATTGGACTTGGCCGGCGCAAAATAAACCGGTCGCCCCGGCGGACTACAATTTTTTCATCCAAGCGAATTTGGCATAGTACTTCGTCCGGTGTCTGCTCCAGTTCCTTGCGGTCAAAAAAGACAATCTTCCCCATCACTTCAGATGTGCCGATATGAACTTTGACAGCTGTGCGTTGTTTTAAAGGAGTGAATTTACGGCCAATCACCTGCAATGCAACATCGAGAGTATCCGTCACCAGGAAATTCTCGGAATCCACCAATACATCTCCACGTTTTACAGCTGTCCGATCGATGCCGCCAAGATTGATGGCTGTCCGCTGCCCTGCCCGTGCCTGTTCGCGTTCTTCGTGATGCACTTGAATTTGTCTCGCTTTCACGGGAATTTCTCCCGGCAAGATCAGCAGCTGCGCCGCTTTCCGGACTACTCCTTCATACACGGTCCCTCTGACTACTGTCCCTTGTCCTTGAACCGAAAAAACCTGATCAATCGGCAACCGGAAAGAACCGTAAGCGTCGCGGAATTCGGCAGTATTCAATTCTGTTAGAATCGTCTGCTTCAATTCATCCACCCCACTACCTGAAAGGCTATCGAGCGTGACATAAGGCGCTCCGTGAAAAACAGTTCCCGACAACCGTTCTTTGATATCATCCATCACCAATTCGAGCATCACTTCATCAACCCGATCGATTTTTGAAATGGCCACAATGCAGCGTTTCACTCCCAAAAACTGCAGAATTTCCAGATGTTCTTCTGTCTGCGGCATAATGCCTTCGTCCGCTGCCACCACCAAAATCACCAAATCAATTCCCGCAACGCCCGCAATCATCTGGCGGATAAACCGCTCATGACCCGGCACATCCACAATCGACGCGAAGACACCGTTTTCCAACTGCAAAGGCGCATAGCCCAATTCAATGGAAATGCCCCGTTCTTTCTCTTCTTTTAATCGGTCCGTATCAACATTCGTCAAAGCTTTCGTCAAACTCGTTTTGCCATGATCGATATGCCCAGCCATGCCGATGGTAAAATACCGTTCTTCCATTTTCTTCACACGCCTTCTCTTATTGCTTCTCCCTTTACTTTAGTCTTCACTAAAGGCGGTTTCAAGCCTGAGCCTCACATCCAAACGCATATTTAAGCACCTGTCTTGCACAGAACTTTTTTTCAGTATAAACTTGTACAAGTCCGCTACTACTATATGGGGTTGGATGGGTGACTGGTGTCTTCCTGGGTCTTCAAAACCCTGAGGGGCCTGCGTGCCAGGCTCGGTGGGTTCGATTCCCACACAATCCCGCCAAATACATACCGAAATGCTGAGGCGCCTGTTCAGCTCCGACAGGTGTAAGACGCTCCGGCGAAGCGGCATCTTTTCAGCCGCATAGCCGGAGTGGCTTACGTCCCGAGGAGCTAGGCGCCGAAGCTGGACATAACGAAATGCTGAAGCGCCCATGTAGATTCGACGGGCATAAGACGCACAGCCATCAAAAGATTGCCTTACAGGCAGTCTTTTTTTCTTGCTGAAAGACAAGTTAAGTGACAAGCCATAAAGGCTTACGGATAATCTAATAGACCAGAAGTGTTTATAACTTCTAATCACCGAGTTAAAGGATGAAGAAGATGAAAATTGTTTTAGCTTCACCAAATTATCCACAATTGCGCGGCAATACAATTACCGTTCAGCGTATTGCAGATAACCTGGAAAAATTGGGTATAAATACAGAAATCATCTCGACTACAGACGACAACATCATTCGTTCATTTCCACCAGCCGACATTGTCCATGGATTTCATGCTTATAATTTCTATAAATTTCTGCAAAAGCTGGATCGAATGCCCGACCATTACATTGTCACGATCACAGGCACTGATCTCAACCATGACCTTTTTGATCCGGAGAAACGAAAAGATGTCCTCGCTTCTTTGCACGGAGCAGAAGCCATTCATGTATTCGATGAAAAAGCCAAAAATCTGTTGTTGAAAGAAGTTCCGGGAGTGGCTGATAAAGTGTTTATTATGCCCCAAGGCAATCTCCCTGCTCCCGAAGGAACTTCTCCTGTCAAAAAAGAACCGGGCAGTTTTTTGTTTTTCTTGCCTGCAGGCATTCGAAAAGTCAAAAACATACCTGCTGCAATTTCAATGCTCCATGATTTGCATTTGCGCTATCCACAGCTTCGGCTCTGGCTGGTGGGACCCGTTCTGGAAGAAGCGGAAGGGCAAACCGTTCTCGGCCTTGTTAACCGCCATCAAGAATGGATTCGTTATCTTGGTCAAGTGCCGCATGAAGACATGGCGGCTATTTATCAACAGGCAGACGTGGTCTTGAACACTTCCCTGTCAGAAGGGCAACCTGCAACGATACTTGAAGCGATGGGCTATGCTGTGCCTGTGCTTGCTTCGGATATTCCCGGCAACAGCAGCATCCTTTCCAATGGGGAAACAGGGCTTTTATACAAAAGCCGAAACGAATTCCTTGATTATGCTGAAAAGCTCATGAATAATAACAAAATAAGGGAAAGTATTGGCCATGCCGCTGAAGCTTATGTGAGAAAACATCATTCAAGTGAACGCGAAGCCGAAACTTTGCTGGAAATTTACAAGCGTATTGTAAAATAAAAAAATTTACATTGTATAATAGAATATGATTTTGAAAAGGAGAGATTGACATGGTTGAAAAAGAAACTGTAAAACTAACTTCTTTATCTACAAAAGGCGGTTGAGGCTGCAAAATTGGTCCTGAGGACCTGGCGCAGGTTCTGCGTCACTTACCGAAAAATGTAGATGATCCCAACCTTTTGGTCGGCCTGGAAACAGCTGACGATGCAGGTGTTTATAAAATCAATGATGAAACAGCATTAGTACAGACTTTGGATTTCTTTACCCCGATTGTGGACGATGCCTATATGTTCGGCCAAATTGGTGCAGCAAATGCCTTAAGCGATGTTTATGCGATGGGTGGCAAGCCGCTGACTGTCATGAATATTGTCGCTTTCCCAATCAACACATTGGATAAAAGCATTTTAGCTGATATCCTGGCTGGTGCTTCTGACAAGGTCAAGGAATCAGGCGCCACTTTGGTCGGCGGCCATTCAATCGATGATCAGGAACCGAAATTCGGACTTTCCGTAACCGGCACAATCCACCCCGACCGGATCCGTTCCAACGCCGGTGCAAAACCGGGAGACCGGCTGATTTTGACCAAACCGATTGGTGTTGGCATCTTAACGACTGCCATCAAACAAGGTATTTTGGAAAAAGAGGATTTGGATGAAGTCATGAATGTCATGGCCACATTGAATAAAACCGCAGCAGAAGTGATGGAAAAATACACCGTCAATGCCTGTACGGACGTGACCGGATTTGGCTTGCTTGGCCATACGATGGAAATCGCCAAAGGCGGCAATGTCGGCGTAACCGTGACAAACCAGGATGTCCCTGTCCTGAAGCGTGCAAAAGAGCTCGCCGAACAAAATGTCATTCCAGGCGGCACGAGAAAAAACCGTCAATGGCTTGCAGATGACATCGATTATGCCGATAACATCAGTGAAATCGATCAATTGATCTTATGTGATGCTGTCACTTCTGGAGGACTGCTGATATCAGTCCCTGAATCAGAAGCCGAGGCTTTGCAGCAGGAGCTGTTGGAAAACCACGTCCAATCAGCCATTATCGGCAATGTAAGCAGTGACAATGCCGGACGGATCCAAGTAGTTTAAGATCACCGGCTGTTCAAAAGAATGAAAAGCTTAAAATTAAGCTTTGTGCAAGGACTCTGCAGGAGTCCTTGTTTTGATATATGCTCTATACCCAAAACGATAAAGAGGTGCTTGTATTGAAAAAATGGATTTTAACCGTTTCTATACTTTTGCTGGCCTTGTTCCTGTCAGCCTGCGGAAACGATTCAGCTGAAGAAGAAAGTTCAACAACAGGCGACACCCAGGAACCCTTCACTATCGGTGTAATTCCAGCCCAAACAGAAGGTGAAATGCAGACGGCAATGGATAAACTGCAAACTATCCTTGCTGAAGAATTGGATCGCGAAGTCGAAATTGAAGTATATCCCGACTACAATGGCGTCGTTGAATCCATGAATTACGATCAAATTGATATGGCTTACCTTGGTCCGTTAACCTATGTAATCGCTGAAGCAAACAGCAATGCCAAAGCCATCATTACCCAATTGGTTGATGGCGAACCTTTCTACAATGCCTATATCATCACTCATACAGACAATCCAGTTGCTTCTTTAGACGAGTTATTGGAAAATCCCGGTGAAGTGCAGTTCGCTTTCGGCGATCCAAATTCAACTTCCGGTTCCTTGATTCCATCTATTGAACTGCAGGACCGCGGTGTCTATGAGTCTGAGCAGGAAAATGAATTTGAAACTGTCCGTTTTACCGGATCACACGATGCAACGGCATTGGCTGTTCAAAACAAACAAGTTGATGCAGGTGCTATCGACAGCGCCATTTATAATCAATTATTGGAATCAGGTAAAATCGATGAAGACCAATTAAAAATCATCTGGGAGTCTGAGCCTTTGTTCCAATACCCATGGGCTGTGCTTGAAAGCACTGATGATGAAACTGTCGCAAAACTGCGGGAAGCATTTTTGGCGATAGAAGATCCCGAAATCCTTGATGCATTCGGCGCAACCGGTTTTACGGAAGCTGACAATGCAGATTACGAAAGCATCAAACAAGCCGCGATAAAGCAAGGAATCATTGAAGAATAGAGTTGATTAGCTTGTGGTTTAAGAAAAGCAATTTTATTACAGTATTAATCGTTCTGGTGCTGATTTATTTCAGCATGAGGATTACGGAGTTCGACCTCACTAAGTTCAAGGATTTCCGCAACATGATCGACTTCCTGGCCCAATGGTGGCCGATGGATTTTTCCAAGTTGCCGGGTATGCTGGAAGATACATTCGAAACTTTGGCCATGGCCTTTCTGGGAAGTGTCTTCGGTTTATTGATCGCTTTGCCGATCAGCTTCCTTGCGGCACGCAATACCGCGCCTTCAAAGGCCCTTTTCCAATTTACACGTGTCACACTCAGCTTTGTACGTTCCATCCCTGAAATTGTATTCGGCTTGATTTTGCTGACAACACTCGGTCTCGGACCATTTCCCGCTGTCATCGCCATTATGTTCCATAATATCGGCGTTTTTGGGAAGCTTGTTTCCGAGTTGATCGAAGCCGCCGATCCGGGTCCACAGGAAGCGATGCGTGCAGTCGGCGCCAAAAACTGGCTGGCCAATCTGTTCAGCATCCTTCCACAAATTTGGCCGAATGTCCTGTCCCAGTTTTTCTATCGCTTTGAAGTCGCAATCCGCACTTCACTTATTTTAGGATTCATCGGCGGCGGCGGTATTGGCCAACGCCTATTCAATGACTTTAAAACGTTTCAATACTCTTCCGTGTCGTTGGATGTCTTGATCATCATGATCATGGTTATTGCCATCGACTTTTTGGCCAGTACCATTCGAAATCGCGTCATTTAAAGGAGTGGCTATATGATTCAAGTGAAGAATTTAACTGTACGTTACCCGGATATGAAAACCGAAGCACTTGCTGATGTCAGCCTGTCTCTCGAAAAAGGCGATTTCGTCTGTGTGCTAGGCAAAAGTGGTGCGGGAAAGTCAACATTCATCCGTTGCCTGAACGGCCTCCAAAAGCCGACTGGCGGGGAAATCCATTTCGATGGACAAGACATTTCTTTTCATAACGAAGAACAGCTGCGCAAAGTACGCCGGCAGACCGGGATGATCTTTCAACATTTCAGCCTGATTCCTCGCTTAAGCGTCATGCAAAATGTCCTGACCGGCATGTTCGGCTACCGTTCTTCCTTCAAAAATCTGATTGGTTGGTTCACAGCCGAGGAGTTGGCTTTGGCTAAAAAAGTCATTGAGGATGTTGGCTTGTCGGAAATGGCTTATCGGAAAGTCGAGCAGCTGAGCGGCGGACAAAAGCAGCGCGTGGGCATTGCCCGCGCTCTGGCACAACAGCCCAAAGTTCTGCTTGGAGACGAACCGGTCGCAAGCTTGGACCCCGGCACTTCCAATCATATCTTCACGCTGCTGACGGAAATGCATGAGCGTTTGAACCTGCTGACCATCATCAATGTTCATGACATTGAATTGGCGAAACGCTATGCTACCCGCATCCTGGCGTTAAAAGACGGCAAGTTGATCTTCGACGGGCCACCTGAAAAATTCTCTGATTCCCAATACCGGGAAACTTATACATCCGAACCGCAAACGGCTTATTTCGATGCTGGAATTTGACAGCAAAAGGAGATGATCTTCGTGATTAAAAGTCCATGAGCAGTTGACCAATCCAGGGTCGTGTACGACTCTACTCACCCGCAAATCGTAACGCTCAATCAAGACGGCAGCAACAAGTCTGTGGTCCTCAGTTTTGACGATGGCCCAAGCAAAGTGCTGCCGCAGATTTTAGACATCCTGAAACAGGAAGCCGTGCCTGCCCTGTTCTTTTGGCAGTCTCGCCTGTTATATCCGGCAAGGCCATGGCAACGGCTGCTGGACGAGGGACATGTTGTCGGCACACATTCCATGAAACACCGCAATTTGGTGCAGCTGTCCTACGAGGAACAATACCTGGATCTCAAGAACAGCGTAACCCATATTGAAAGCATCACCGGCACACCGGTTAATTATTTCCGTCCGCCCTATGGACGTTTTGATTCCAATACCTTAAAAGCAGCAAAGGCATTAGGCTTAACAACCGTCTTGTGGCGAATTGCCTCGATGGATTGGGAACTGAAAGACAATCCCGATCAAATCATTCGCTATGTGGCAGAAAACCTGGAGGATGGCGCCATCATTCTCTTGCATGAATTAGAGCAAACCGTAGCTATCCTGCCTCAACTGATCCAAGCCATCAAAAAACAGGGCTACAGCTTCTCTTTGCTTCATGAATAGTAAAAAACAGCGCCGATTTCCGGCGCTGTTTTTTTATTGACACTCGTTTTAATTGTCGTCTTGAGTAGAAGGCGGTGGCCAGGCACCGATCAAACGGCGGGCAAAGACCACCTGTCCACCATGGTAGCTATTGTGATTGATGAGAACCATCAACAAATCTGCAGGCGTTCTTTTTCTTCCCCCGATTCCTTCTTCCAATGAATCTTTGGAAGCTTGCTGCGTCGCTCTTCCCAAGCCTTTCAAAAATCGGGTTACCGCGTCTGTATATTCTTTTTCGTTTGAAGGAGACGGAGAACTGGGCCATGATTTTAAATCTTCAGGACTTTCCGTTTTTTCTTCATTCAACTCCACCAATATAAAATCCTGCCAGTAATTCATATGAAACAACAGTTCCCAGACAGAATGGGGACTGCCTTCCGGTTTTTCGCCAGCCTGTTCCCAACTCAAACCATCAAATAGCATGTCCGTCTGATAATGTGCATACTTTCCTTGCAGCCCGTTCTGTAAATAACGATTGATCATCCAACATTCCTCCTTCGCATATTATTAATAAAGATTCAACGAAAAAGTCTAAATCCCTTTCAAAAGCGTTGAACCCTATTCAGTTAGGCCGAGAACTGTTTTTTTGCTACATGTGATAAACAAGCCAGCGGGAGAACTGTGGATAGACCAGATAGCTCTACTAACAAAATTTCTTATACAGATGCCAATCATTCTCCGTGCTCGTGCAAAGTGACACTTTCAATGTAATTGATGAAGCGCCTCAATTCTTTGGATTGCTCTCTTGTGATGTCGCCTGCAGCATACATCTGATAAATCTCTGAGCGGCCCATATCCATGACAATGACCCGCAATTCTTCTTTCTGCAGCTCATATTTCTCATCATACAAAGCTTCCGGCTTTTTCAAACGGCTGATCATCTGCTTGTAATCAGAGATGACTGCATCCACAATTTTTTTAGGTTTATATTTTCCAGCTGTTTTTTCAAGCCCTTGCAACGCTGCCTGCAATGCGTGCAACTGAATTTCGCGCCCTTCCTGGAATTCAACCAAACGCGTCTCTTCTTCTTTGAGATTCTGTCCTCTAAAGCGCCGCCATGCCCGAATCAGCTTACCTTGCAAATACAAGAACGTTGAACGCGTAGTATCAGCAATCACTTCTTCCCGTCGGTCCAAAGAACTTTCAAAGGCTTCGTAAACTTCACCAGTCAGGTCTTTTTTGCGATGGAGCTCCTGAATGTATTTTCGTTCAAGCTTCAGTGCCTGCAGGCGGACTTCCCGCATTTTCCGCTGATATTTTTTATTCGCTTGCTCTGCCGCATCTTCTTCTGGCTGAATCTGCTGGAACCGCAATTTGTATTCATCCATCAATTCGTAAGCGGCGGCTTCATTTTCTTCTGTTATTTCAGATTTGATTTTTTTGATTGAATCAAGCAAAATGCGGCGCCGTGCTTCTTCCAAATCCATTTTCAATTCTTCTTTCCCTTCGGACAGCTGCCCCTTGCTGAGCAGCGGCAGCAGAATCGTCGCAACGATCAACGTAAATAAAATCGTCCCTGCAGCTAAAAAGAGAATGAGTGAACGATTGGGAAAGGCCTCTCCGGTATCCAATAGAAAAGGCAATGACAAGACCCCGACCATCGTTACTGTTCCGCGTACTCCCGTTAAACTGACGTATAAGGTTAATTTCAAACTTGGTTTAGCGGCTTCTTCCATTTTACCGAAGCGGTATTCGTAAACGGAAAACAGATAAGCCCAAACAAAACGGATTCCAAGAATCATTAAACCGATAGCAACCACATATGAAAAAATCAGCCATAAGCTGGAATTCGGATTTTCCAGAACACCGCTCATTGAGGTGGGGATATTCAAGCCAAGCAACAGGAACACAATACCGTTCAAAACAAAGAGAATGATTGTCCAAATATTCTCAGTCGCCACTTGTTCTTCGGCTATAAAGGTTTCAGTCTGCTCCCTAACCAGGGAATGCACAATTCCCGCAACCACCACCGCGATGACACCGGAAGCATGGAGAATATCTTCTGTGACAATGAAAATCAAAAACGGAGTCATGATCTGCAACAGGGTATGAAACGTTACATCATTGATGCCTTGCTTACGGAGAACCAAACGGATTCCAATAATCAGCAATCCGAGTAGGAGACCCAACAAACCGCCAGCAAAAAATTTATAAGAAAAGTCCAAAACAGCTTCCGACAACGAAAAATACCCCGTGACAACAGCCGTCACCGCATAGTTAAATGCCACAAGACCTGAGGCGTCATTAATCAGTGACTCGCCTCTCACCAGACTCAGCACTTTCTGCGGAATCCGAATTCGCTGTGCAATACCGTTCACTGCCACCGGATCCGTAGGCGACAGGATAGCCGCTAAGGCAAATGCAGCAGCAAGCGGAATCTCATCAATCAGCCAGTGAATAAAATAACCGCCGACGATGGTTGTCAGCAACACTAGAATAATGGCATTGCCTAAGATAGGACCTTTCATTTGCCAGAGTTCTTCCCGCGGAAAATGGCGGCCGTCATTAAATAACAACGGTGCAATAAACAGCAGCAAAAACCATTCCGTTTCGATTTCAAAGGAAATGTCCTGATAAACCAAAACCAAAATAATTCCAAGAGCCACTTGGATTAATGCGGTAGGGATAAAAGGAATATAATGGCTCACGACATTTGAAATAAGTAGACAAATCAGCAAAAGAAAGATGGTAAGCAATAAGTCCATAACTGTTCTCCATTCCGCTCTAATTTTGAGCCTTCTCAATATGAGTAGTTTATGTATACCCAAAATCTGTTGCTGCATACGCAGATTCGGAGTATTTCGTTCAGAGTTTTGATCTTGCAGCCCTTTGTTTCTGTTAAATTATTTTCTTCAACTCAAAGATCTTGTTATGTGAATTCGAGTATAGGTAGTTAAAATACTCAGGAGGTGCTTCCATGTTCTATCTGAGCCTGGCGTTTATTATCGGTTTCATGATAATTCATATCTTTACGAATTACATTAAGTTCCTGGATCGCAAACCGAAAAACAGGTTAATGTCTTTTGTATCCGGCGGCTCGATTGCTTACGTCTTCCTGCACCTGGTCCCTGAGTTGACCCATTATCAAGAAGTAGCCGAAGAGGCTCATTTGCCGACTTGGTTGGAAAACCTTGATTATGTGACTTACCTTGCGACTCTTGCCGGCATCGCTTTTTTCTACGGAATCAGTCAATTGAATGACAAATCCCAAGAAAGAAACAAAAGAGAAAAAGACCTCACACGACCGAGCAAACCGGTTTTCGCATTGGATATTCTTTCGTTTTCCCTTTATAACGTGCTGATCGGCTATTTGCTTATTGATTTGAGCGGCGACAAGCTCATCGATTACTTCATTTACTTTATTGTTTTTTCCTTTCATTTTATCGCCAATAATCGGGTCCTGCATTTGACCCACGAAGAACTTTATACCCGAATTGGCCGCTGGACCCTTGCTTTGTCCGTATTAGCTGGATGGGTACTTTATAATTTCACGGAAACTACCGAGTTGAATATTGCGTTTTTCTCTGCATTCCTTACTGGAGGCGTCATTTTGAATATCTTAAACGATGAACTTCCAGTCGAGAAAAACAGCAGCTATCCTTCATTTGTCGTTGGCCTAGTTATTATCACTGTATTATTGCAAGTCATCCTGTAAGGGATGACCTTTTGGTTTGAATGTTTACTTTTCACCTTAAAGTGGTACAAAAGATATATGTATTAATCTGAAAAATCTGATATTAATAAAAGAGTAACATCAGGACCGTCAGACAAATTGTCGGAATGGGGGAATTTCAGATGAAGATTATTGTAGCAGGAGGAGACGGATTTTGCGGATGGCCCACTGCTTTGTATTTATCTCAAAAAGGACACGATATATCAATTGTGGATAGTATGGTCAGAAGGCATATTGATGAAGAGTTAGGATCCAATTCACTCACACCGATTGCCACCCTCGAAGAACGGGTAGCTAAATGGAAGGAGTTAACCGGAAAAGAAATACGTACATATGAAGGCGATCTGCAGGATTTTGATTTCTTGAAGATGGTCCTTGAAAAAGAGCAGCCCGAAGCATTTGTCCATTATGCGGAGCAGCGTTCTGCCCCGTACTCCATGATTGACCGGGAACACGCGATTTATACCCAGGTCAACAATGTGGTCGGAACACTCAATGTACTTTATGGGATAAAAGACATTGTACCGAATTGCCATTTGATCAAGCTGGGGACCATGGGTGAATACGGGACACCGAATATTCCGATTGAAGAAGGTTATTTGGATATCGAGCATAAAGGCCGAAAAGACCGGCTGCCCTTTCCAAAGCAACCAGGTTCTTATTATCACCTTTCCAAAGTACACGACAGCCATAACATCATGTTCGCTTGCCGGGTTTGGGGAATTCGTGCAACTGATTTGAACCAAGGGGTCGTGTACGGGCTATCCACAAACGAAACCAGCTTGGACCCGATTCTTGCCAACCGCCTCGATTACGATTCTGTATTCGGTACTGCGCTGAACCGCTTTATCATTCAGGCAGCCATTGGCCATGACCTGACTGTCTACGGAAAAGGCGGACAGACACGCGGCTTTTTGAATATCGAAGACACCGTGCGCTGCATTGAAATTGCAGCTGAAAACCCAGCTGACGTCGGGGAGTTCCGTGTTTTCAATCAGTTTACAGAAGAATTCTCGGTCACGGAACTGGCTCAGATGGTCAAAGAAGCAGCAGCAAAAGTAGGATTGTCCGTGAACATTGCTCATCTGGAAAATCCTCGGGTTGAAAAAGAAGAGCATTTCTATGAAGCAACCAATACGAGCTTGCTAGATCTGGGATTAAAACCGCATCTATTGACTGAAGATGTTATTGGAAGTATTTTAAAGACCGCTGTTGATCATAAAGATCGTGTCATCAAAGAAAACGTCCTGCCGACTGTTACCTGGAAGTAAGTAGTCGGCGCCGAACCGAATATTTTCGGAGGGAGCTGTTTCTATGAAGATCATGATCGTCACCGAAACTTTTCTGCCTTCTACGGACGGAATCGTTACGCGATTGACAGCCTGTATCCGTTGGCTTCACCGTGATGGCCACGAAGTCCAAATCGTTGCACCAGATTTAGGTGTTCGTGAATTTGACGGGGCTTTCATAAAAGGAGTCCCTGCTTTCGCGTTCCCATTTTATCGTTCCAAAAAATTCGCTTTCCCCAATCCTGTAGTCAAAAAATATATGGCAGCGTTTAATCCGGATATCGTTCACGTCGTCAATCCTGCAGTTGTCGGTTATTCCGGAGTCACTTACGCAAAAGAGCTGGACATCCCGTTGATTGCTTCCTACCATACCCACATCCCTCAGTATATGTCCTATTACAAATTGGGCAAATTGGATTGGCTGATGTGGTGGTTTATGAAAAAGATGCACAATCAGGCTGACCTCAACTTATGCACTTCGCATACTGTTTTGGAGGAGTTAAATAAAAAGGGCTTTGAACGGATGCAAGTCTGGAAGCGTGGCGTTGATACACAACAATTCCATCCGAAGCATTCCAGTACAGCTATGCGCAGCAGGTTATCCGGGGGACAACCGGATAAAATTCTCCTTCTCTACGTTGGCCGCCTGGCAGCTGAAAAAGAAATCGAAAAAATCCGGGATGTCTTAACTGCCTCAAACCAATTTTGTTTGGCACTTGTCGGAGATGGCCCGCACCGAAAGCAACTCGAAAAACATTTTGCTGGTACACCCACCGTATTTACCGGCTTTATTCATGGACAGGAACTGGCTTCAGCTTTTGCTTCATCTGATGCGTTCATCTTCCCTTCCACTACCGAGACCCTGGGGCTGGTCATCATGGAAGCGATGGCTTCGGGTCTTCCGGTAGTGGCAGCTGAAAGTGGACCTACAAAAGAACAAGTTACCCATCAGAGAAACGGACTGCTCTATAATTCAAAAGATCCGGACAGTTTCAAGGAAACCATTCACTTATTGGAGAACAGCGTGTTTCGAAAACAGCTGGCTCAACAAGCAGTTGCTGATGTGGCAGAATTGGGCTGGGCTGCCGCCGCAGAACAAATTCGGGATTTGTACAGACAGGTAGCCGATGCGAAGACCGCGAATTCCTTGGAAGCAGCTGAATAAGGGATTCAGCATTCCGCCAGAACTGAGGAGCCTCATGGGAAACAACGAAAAATCAAAAACTTCTATCCAAACTTTGCAGTTTACGATTATCGGTTTATCGAATGCGGCGGTGGATATCGGTTCGCTCAATTTGTTATTGCTGTTGCACCCGACGAATCAAAATCTCACTTTGACGACTTTCAATACCATCGCCTATTGCTTAGCAGTAAGTAATAGTTATCTCTGGAACTCCATGATCACCTTTCGCCATACCGCTCGAGGAAACTCTAAGCAACGGTTTGGCTTTTTCCTGCAAGCCCTGTTCAGCCTGTTGATTAATAACGGCGTTTTCCTGTTGTTCAATTTCCTTTTCCAATTCATTGGCATGCCAGCATGGATTCGCCATAATTCAGCAAAAGCTGCGGCAATGTTCGCTTCCTTTACAGCCAGTTTCTTTATGATGAAGTACTTTGTTTTTAAAGAACAGCCAAGGCGAAACAGCCGTTTCTAAGTATATATACGCCAAACGCCTGTCGATACCAGATAGGCGTTTTATGAAATTTCCAAAGATCTTTTCATATCCCCCACATTATGGATCACAAAAAAATAAAGGCATAAAAATAATCCATTCGATGCCTATGGTTAAAACGCCAATTCCGTAGTATTCTAAATTAAAGACTATTTGATTAAATATTATTATTGGAAAAGATATACAGATGGAATTTATTTGACTTTTACTCAGGGACATTCCGCTCGCCATCTTACTAACTTCAAGGAGTGAAACCAGTGAATGCCCGCAAAAAGTCCATTTTCTCATCCATTATTACTGCCCTGTTTCTTTTAACTGGATGTACCACAGAGCAGACTTCCGTTGCTGATGAAAACCAGGAGCTTGTTTTTGAAACACGCAAGCTTCCGATTGCCACTTCCCCTTCGGAAGTGGGCTTGACTGCGTCTGCCACATTGTCAGCAGTCGGAGATATACTCATACACGAACGCGTCTATAAAGATGCCTTAACTGAAGAAGGCTATGATTTCAATCCTATGCTCGAAACAGTGAAACCTTTCATGGAACAAGCGGATATTACCGTTGCCAATTCGGAAAGCATCATTGGAGGAAGCGAAATCGGCCTCTCCACCTATCCTGCTTTCAACAGCCCTTACGAAGTGGGAGATGCTTTAAAGCAGGCAGGCGTTGATGTCGTGACTCTCGCCAATAACCATACACTCGATCGTGGAGTTCCAGCCATTGAAAATGCTGTACGTTATTGGGACCAAATCGGAATGGTCCATGCTGGCTCTTATTTATCCGCTGATGACCGCTCGGAAATCGCTTTGATGACACGAAATGATATCACGTTTTCTTTCTTATCCTATACCTATGGAACGAATGGAATCGAGACACCCGCTGGCAGGGACTATTTAGTTAACCGGATTGATCCGGCTATCATTCAGCAGGATTTGAAGCGCGCACGAGAGAAATCAGATGTGGTCGTTTTAAATCTTCACTTTGGAGTAGAATATCAAAAAATGCCTAATGCCGAACAGATTGAACTGGCACAGTTTGCCGCTGAAAATGGAGCCGATATTATACTCGGGCATCATCCTCACGTGCTGCAGCCCCCTGAATGGATTGACACTGCAGATGGACGCAAAGTGTTCGTGATTTATTCTCTTGGGAATTTCCTGTCTGGCCAAGATGAACCGGACCGTCAAATCGGCGCGATTCTCCATCTTGATATTGAAAAAAAAGTGACGGCTGATTCAACTGCCATCACCATTCAGAATCCAGCTTTTACACCAACATTTGTCCGAAGCTCAAATGAAAAAGGCTATCACGTGGATTTATTGAAAAACGTTGATCCCGCTTTAAACACAGTCACCAAAAATCATCTCTCCACTTGGATCAGCGATCTTCAGTTTATTGAATAAACACATAGAGCCAATAGCTCTATGTGTTTTTTTATAAAAACAAACGGGGTTTGAACTCCTTTATAGTTCGGGTATTTGATATTATCATTAAAAAGGTGGGATGGTTATGCGAATTTCCTGTATGGGCAGCCTGCTCATTTCAATTATTCTCTCGATTATTTTGACGATTTTATTGAACCTGCTGTTTTTTTAGACAAAAAAACAAACCCGCCCTCTTAGTCATGAGAGCGGGTTTGCTGATCAGTTCCTTCGAATTTCGTCCACCAGCTCCTGAAGGCCTTCCTGAAAAACATGATCATTACCGGGGATTTGCTTGATGGTTGCGCTTGGCAGATTTTCCATGTATTTTTCCAAGTGCTTGAAAGGGACCGTGTCATCTCCAATACTGTGGAAAAGAACAACATCCGGCAAAAGTGAATTTCGGGAAACAAAATCTTCCGCCAAAGTAAAATCTTCTAATTGCCAATCTTCATCCTTTCCCCAAAATGGTGCGGCCACCGAAATGAGCTTTGCGAATGACTTGCCCATTTCTTCTTCAGATAAGAATTTCAATAAAGCCGACCCACCGATGGAATGCCCGACCAAAACGGCTCCATCACCCAAAGAAGCAATCTCTTCCTTTAATCTTTTCTTCCAGTTTTCGTACTTTGGGTCTTCCGGGTTTGGCATGGCTGGAGCACGTACTTCATAAGCTGTTCCTAATTCGTTTCGCAAATAGTGCACTAAGCCCCAACTCCCCTCCTGCTCACCTTGAGGGCCGGCGCTGTGAATGAACAAAACCTGCTGCACCATCGCAGCCACCTCCTTATCTTTTCTCCTGTCAGTACATCAAACTGCTCACCCAAAAGATCATTTCACTACTTGTTTCTCCGTTACCCGTTTTTTCAAACATACCTTTCTTGCACCATTCCTGATAAAATAGCGGTAACGAATGGTGCTGGAAATACAAAGTCATAGAAGAAGTATTCGACGAAGCCGCTATAGAGTTCATCTCTGAACTGATCGATCATAGGGAAGGAAAGATTTATCCATTGCCTTCCTCAACGCTTGTCTCGAATATGGCGTCAACCTATGTGCAGCACTCATTAAATAGGAGGTGGAATTGTGATGAAAGGAAAATCATCTGACACAGTGCACGACTTCCCAAGCACCATCGGCAAGCCGGCAAAGCGGGCTTTACTGGCAGCGGGCTATCTACACTTGCAGGATTTGACCTCTGCTACTGAACAGGATTTACTGAAACTGCATGGCTTCGGACCAAAGGCGTTGCGGATTTTGCGCGAGACTCTTGCTGCCCAAGGAAAGAGCTTCAAATCGTGAATGCCAGTTCCCCCTCGCTCTTAAGATTTGAATAAAGGAGAGGTCATTTATGAGGAAATCTGGAAGAATCATTTTATTGATTGTCTTCTTTTTACTCTTGGCCATCGGATTAATCATCTTCTTATTCAACACCTTTACTGCAAGCGGCAGTTCACAGGAAGTTTTTTTCGATGAAGAAATCCGTGACATCACCATCAAGGTTGAAAATGCGAATGTCATCATGCTCTCTTCTGAAAACGAAAGCACCACGATCGAATTGTCCGACAGCAACAATGACTCCAAATTATTGACCCAACTTAAGGGAACGCAGCTTACTGTTGAAGCCAGAAGCAACTCAATTTTTTTTGATTTTGGCTCTTCCAATCCCCCCGTCTTAACGGTCCATATTCCTTTAGCCAACACCACGATTCTCAAAGTCAATAGCGGCGACGGCAATTTGAATCTGGCTGATATCGGTCCCTATGAATTCGAAGCATACACAGCCAATGGAGATATTGCCATACAAAATGTCTATGCCAAATATTTCTCAGCAGAAACAGCGAATGGCTCGATTTTCATGAAAGACAGTGCAGCGCAAGGGATTTCGGCAAACTCTTCAAATGGCGATATCCAACTGGAGAATATAACTTCAGACGTAAATTTAATCGCCCACTCCTCCAATGGCAGCATCGAAATGAAAACTGAAATGCTGAATTCTTCTATCGAGTTTACAACAGATAATGGAGATGTCACTATTCATACAGAAAACAAACCCACGCAAGGTTATGTTGAAGCGAAAGCTTCAAATGGCATGATCGACATTTTCGGTGATGATTCTGGGAACGTGTCATTTGGCGGGGAGTTCCCTAAGCTAAAAGTGGATGTTGTGAATGGTGATATTATCATGGAGTAAAGAATCTTATAGTCCTTTGAATGATGCCAAATTCAAATCAGAAACCCGATGAAAACCGCCGATGAAATCAGTATCGATTTCATCGGCGGTTTTCTGCAAAATCTATAATTGGCGCAGCTTCTCCAAATGCTTAATAGTCGGGGTCAGGTTCGCAAAGAAATAGGCTTCCCGCATCCGTCGAGATGGTGCACTGTCCTGGATATAACCTGCGCTGCCATTGTGCAGCATGCTTGCTTGGACCGCTTCCAATGTTAGATACGCGGTTTCAAGCCGAAGGCCCGCAATGTCTTTCCAGTGTATGTCTTCCTGATTCAGTAACTCGCTTATTTTCCCTTTCAAAAGCATTTCTTTTTGCTGCAGTTCATTCGATTGTGTCTGCAAAAAGCTGTTGCAGCCATTCTGCTTTTTGCTGACTTTATCAATCGATTCGATGGATGCTTGAGTGACTCCAAGGCCAAGCGGAATCTGATACGAGATAAATGCGGGACGTATTTTTTCGACATAGCTTCCCGCATCTTCAGAAACAATCCACGCGTTTGGAATAAAGACATCTTTGAATGAACAGGCATAGGTTGCACTGCCATTCACTGCCAGGTAATTCACTTTTTCCTTCATGCTCAACCCATCAGTTCCACATTGGACTAGACCCATAATTTTCTTGTTGTCGTTCACTTTTGCTACAAAACCCATCCAATGGCCTTCACCAAGGTTTGAAACAGAAGGAAGAATTCCCGAAACGGTATAACCTCCATCTGTCGATTCTGCTTTCAGATGAAGTTTTTCAAGTCCTGCAAAATGCTTCATCGGATTTGACAGTCCTGTCGCTCCAAGCACTTGGCCACTTTCCAATGAAAATAAAAGCCTTTCTTTCAGTTGTATATTTTCCGTATTCCGAAGATATGTTAGAGCAGCAAGATGGCACCAAAGACAAAAAGCGGTTGTCATACATACTCGTGCAACACGTTCCACCAATTCCATTTCATCAAACAAGAGATCCTTCTGTGATTTCCCATCAGATGACAACAAGCCAGCCTGTCCGATTTTCTTCAGAAAACCTTCAGCATAAAAAGCTTCCGTATCGATTTTCTTCACATAAGGCTTTAACTCCTGCTCAATTATCTGTTCAAGCGTTAAAGTGTTTTCCAATCCGCTTTTTACCATCTCAACCAACTCCTGCTGTTTGTTTTTTCTTAGTTTGACTGAATTTCAGTAATAGAATCAATCGGTGTTTTTACTGCTTCACGAGCGCGTTTAACGGCAGCTTCATCCGGAGCATCGTAGAAGCAAAGGCATTTGGACATATCTTCACAGACATAGGTTCTGGAGAATGCCACTTCCGGTACCTCTTCATAGTGGACTGAATTCTTTTTCTTTCTTGCTAAATATTGATCCATTGTCAAATCTTCAGGCAAATTCCATTCCACTAGATAGTTGATGACATCGTTGCCGGATTTTACATCGTCCAATTCTTTACCGACCAAACGTACATCCTTTACTAGTTCTGCAGCGATTCCTTCATTTTTCAATACGTTAACCGCTGTCGACTGGTCAGTGCCTTCAATGATGAAGAATGAACGCGCGAAATCTTTTGATACTTGAACTTCAATCAATTCAGCAGAATTTTGTTTCAACTGTCCCTGTAAAGCAGTCACCTTCTGTTCCAATTCTTCTTTATTCGAAACGACTTCTTTTAATGATGATTCAATAAGATATAATGTCATGCTAATCCCTCTTTTCTTTTTTTTGGAAGATTCTCTCTTCTATTAAGTAATATTATTATACTTAGTTAATTAAATCAACCTTGTTCACTTTTATTTAGCTTATGTTACTATATAAATTAAAGGGGTGCTGAATATGAAAACAAGATACAATTTGCCTTGCAATATCGCCCAATCATTAAATATCATCGGCGATCGCTGGACTTTATTGATTATCCATGAAATTTTAATTGGTCAACAGACCTTCAATAACATTAAGAAATCCTTGGATGGCATATCATCCAATCTTTTATCTGAACGGCTGAGAGAGTTGGAAGAAGAAGGAATAGTCGTTTCCGAACTCTATTCTGCACATCCGCCTCGCTATCAATACTCCCTAACCGAAAAAGGCAAAGAACTGGAGCCTGTTTTTAATGCGCTAGTCGTCTGGGGAAGCAGTAATCTGGAGAAATGCTATAAGACATTGGTAGATCCTGCGACTGGTGAAGAGCTTGAAATCGGCTATTACTCGAAAAAAACAGGTGAACGGGTAGAAACAATTCAGGTCAAGTCAGTTGAATACGAATTGCAACAGAATGGAGAATGATCCTCTCCATTCTGTTTTTATTTTCCATGCCAAAACTAGGAATCAATCAGACGAATTAAATTTACTTATGCGGTAATTCCATATTGTTTACCCACCCACCGCTCCAGCAAGCTGATTAAGCGATCCAGCAAGAACCCACAGACTCCTATAAAAATAATACCTGCCAGCACATAGTCAAGGTTCAGCGTATTCCGAGAATCCACTATCAGAAAACCAAGCCCGGATTGTGCACCAATCATTTCGCCGGCAACAAGGAATATCCAGGCCGTGCCTAGTGCAAGACGCAAACCACTCACCACAGCCGGAAAAGCGGCAGGAAAAATAAATTTATACATCAGCTCCCAATTGCGGATTTCCAAGTTCTCTGCAATTTTCAAATACGAAGGGTTGATTTTTTTCACTCCTGCTACCGTTGAGAGCAGGACTGGAAAGAATGCAGCAATAAAAATAATGGCGATTGCCGGCATATTTCCGATTCCGAACCATAACACAATAAACGGAGACCAAGCGACCGGAGCTACCGGGCGAAGCACTTGGACAATCGGGTCGATAAGCTGCCAAATTTTTGGAGATCTCCCCAAAAACATCCCTAGTAGAATTGCGGGAATCGCAGCCATTAAGTAGCCTGCTGCAAATCTACCCAGGCTTACCTGCAGGTGGACAAAAATGATGCCATCAACAATCAAGTCAATAATTGCATTGCCAACACTCAATGGGGAAGGAAGCAACGCTTCCTGATAATCCCCTATCCAAATCACCGCTTGCCAAATGAATACAAGGATTGCCATTCCAATGGCGAAATTCATAAGCTTCTTCATCACATTCATCTGCTGTCACATCGCTTCATCAATATAAGTATTGTCTACAAAGTCTTCGAAAACAGGAGGATTTTCCATCAATTCCATTTCAAGAACAAAATCACGCAATGTATTATATTCATCTTCTTCAATCCGCAGATTTTCAAATGATATCCAGCCAAGGGAAAGTTCAAGCACTTCTCTTTCCATCTTCATGTATTGGCTAAACGCGCCATAAACCGCTTCATCCTTCTTCTCCGCATGCTCCCCGGACTCTACATATTGGCTAACCAGCGATTGCGTAGCTTTCGGCTGACGTTCCATAAACTCCTGTCTTAACACTAAGACACAGCAATAAGAATCGGCCCATATCTCATCAGAATGGTGAAGCACTTTACCGATTTCATTTTCTACGGCCAAGGCGCCGAAAGGTTCAGCCACTACATAACCGGCTATCCGCTTTTCCGATAATGCAGCCGGCATTTCGGCGGGGGCCATCTCCACTATATTGACATCCTCGAGTGAAAGACCTTCTTTTTTCAACATCTCATACAAAAGAATATTATGGCTCGAGTATGTATGGGGAATTGCAAATGTCTTCCCTTTCAGATCTTTTGCACTTTCAATTTCCTCAGCTGCAATCACGACATTCCCATCTTTATGGCCGAGTGCAACAGCTTTCAAATCAATGCCTTTTTCTTTAGCTTTCATCGCCAGTTCAACCAATACCGATGCCCCGTCTATCCGACCTGTATTTAAAGCATCCATAAGATCTGGCCAGGAATTGAATTTGACCATTTCAATTTCATACTCCCCGTACTTCCCTTCTTCCATATGTTCGTCCATATAAAGAGGCCCGGCGTGCGTAATGGGCAAGTAGCCGATTTTGATAACTGGCTTCTCTACTGCTGCCTGCATCCTTGCTTGCCCACAAGCCGATAAAAAAAACAATAAAGTAACCATTAATAAAGACAAGATGATTTTTCTTTTCTTCACGCATCCACCTCTTCCCTAAATGTTGTATTCAGGAGCTATTAATTCCGTACTCAATTGGAATTCGTCCAGAATTTTTCTTCTGAAATACTGAAAATCAGCATGCGTTCGGCTCCTTGGTTTCATCTGAGTAATTGTAATTTCCTTTTGAATTCTGCCAGGATGTGAACTCATTATGATTACGCGATCTGATAGATACACCGCTTCATCAATATCATGAGTGACAAGAACAATAGTTGTATTCTTCTTCTTTTGGATACGCAGCAACTCTTGCTGAAGGTTATAGCGATTAAACGAATCTAGTGCAGCAAACGGCTCGTCCATTAAAATCACATCAGGTTGAATTGCTAAAGCTCGTGCAATTGCCACCCGCTGCTGCATTCCACCTGACAATTCATGCGGGAACTTATCCAACGAATTCTCAAGGCCGACTAGTTTTAAGGCATCCATGACGCGTGCCCACTTTTCCTTTGGCTTCAATTTCTCACCTTCAAGTCCAAGCTCTACATTCTTCAGCACCGAACGCCAAGGCAATAAATTAATTTGTTGGAAAAGCATTACACACGTCTTGGTCGGTTTTAAAACCGGTTCACCATTATGCCGGATTGATCCTTTGTCTGCTTTTTCAAAGCCTCCGAGGATATTCAACAATGTACTTTTTCCGCATCCGCTTTTCCCGAATAAAGTGACGATTTCTCCTTTCTTCACATGGAATGTTGCCTGTGAAAGGACCTTCACCTGTTTTTCTCCGGAACCGAACGACTTATCAACATTTATTACTTCCATCATAGGAATAGCTATTTTCAACACCTCTTTCTCAATGCAAATAAACCCTATCAACTTAGTATGCTTTAAGTCATCTTAATATACTAAATATAAAAAAACAACCCACTTTTATGATTTGCCAGAAACTTAATCACCCCATTATTCGAAATTTCTTTTTATTCCTCATTCCTTTATACTTAAAAGATCATCAGTTTTTACGATTTCGGATTGCCGAATTTCTGAAACCACTTATTTTCGAGAGGAGAAATGAAATGTCGCGACAATCATATCGAAAAGAAAAAAATCAGCTGATGTACACTCAACAGCACCTTGCCAATGAACGCACTTATCTGGCATGGATCCGGACAGTTATTTCAATTGTCGGCGTCGGTTTTCTGGCTACAAGCCTGCATTTCACGATGGGCGTGACGCGCAATCAATTTGTCGATGTCTTTACCATCGCTCTCGGCATTTTTGCCTGTATTTTCGGGCTCACTGTTATTTTTTCAGCAACACAAAATTATAAAAAGAAACGCCAGCAAATCATCAACGAGACCTTTACACCATCAAATATGCACATCACATTGATTTCATCAATGTTGGCAGTCATGATCATCATGGTCATCATTTATTTCTTTATGATCATGTAGGCTGTCCATTGATGCTTTACAGATTGGCAGCAAAGGAGAACAAATTATGGACCCATTAGATATACTCGAGAACTTAGATAAAGTAAAACCTGCTTTCCAACCGATTGTCAGTGCAGTTAAGCATACTGTTATTGGCTATGAAGTTTTGGGACGGTTCCAAGTTGAGAACGACTGGAGCAGCTTGGGTGATTTTTTTCAAGACAATGATGTTCCGGATGAATACAAAGTAGAAGTCGATCAACATTTATTGAAGTTGGCGATTAGCCAAATGCTCGATTCCGGCAATGAAGGACTGCTATTCATCAACCGCAACGCCAGGCAATTGATGATCAACAATGGGGAAGATTTTTTGAAAACGCTGCAAGCGTTTGTGGAGAAGGGTTTTGCCATGGACCGGATCGTTCTTGAAATCACTGAACATGACTTTGATGAAGACTTTGATCAACTGGCGCATTTATTGATTTACTATAAAACCTACGGCATACAAATTGCCGTTGATCATGTAGGAGCAAAAAGCTCCAATATTGACCGGATCCGCCAACTCAGACCCCACATCTTAAAAATTGATACCAGTTTTGTCCGAAATGTTAATTCAGATGTGTTCCAAGACGTCATTCAGACATTGTCAGTACTGGCACGCCGCATCGGAGCTAAGCTGTCTTATGAAAATATTGAAGACGACTACCAATTGTATTTTGCTTGGAAACACGGCGGCCATTATTACCAGGGGTTCTATTTGGCTAAACCTGATTTTGACTTGCCGATAAACGGTGCCATGTCACTTGATGTGGGAGATAAGATTAAGGCTTTTGTCCAACGGGAAAAATCGATGGTGGAAGGGCGCTATGCTTTTGTAGTGAGCCGTGAAGAAAAAGTAAAAAAATTGATTTCCAACTGGCACGGACCTGAAAAAGCTGATGATTTTATTGAATTGGTCTCCGAGGCTTTCGATGAAGAAAGTTTCCGTTTGTATATCTGCAACAGCGATGGGCAACAAGTGTCATCCAACTTCAGAAAACACAATAAGCAGTGGGGATTTGAACGGAATCAAATTGGATCTCATTGGGCATTCCGCCCTTTCTTCCTGGAAAACACGATGCAGATGAAAACCTGGCATAAAGGGATATTATCGGACATCTATTCGGATATTGAAACAGGTGAAATAATTCGTACATTCAGTTATCCTTTATCAGAGGACTGTTATTTATTCGTTGATATCAGCAATGATTTTTTGTCCGAATCAGACTACCTGCTGTTTCAATAAACGATTTGATATTAATTAGAAAATCATCATAGCAGTTTGTTAGATTTGAAAGAAAGAAGGAGAAAAGAAATGGCACACTCTCTGCAGAATTCTTTAGAGCTGCAAATTTTTTTTGATACCCATAATCAAGAATTTGAAGATAGCCTCTTAATGGAGGCTGTGAACGTCAAAGATAAAATTGAGGAAATTTTATCGATTGGCAACATTGATTTGGTGACGAACGCCCATAAACTGGTTATTTATATTATTGATGGACAGGAAGCAGAACTGGAATTATTCGCAAAACAAGAAGGAATTGCATGGGCAACTCATTCGATTGAACTTTCATTCAAGCTCGAATGGGTGCAAGCCATTCGTCGTACTTTATGGAAATTCATTGAAAAGTTCAATCAGGATGTTCCAGCAGGAAAAGACATGGATTTTTTCCGCATGGAAAAAGATGTTAACACGCGAATCGACTCATTTTTGAATTCTTTTTTCCTGAACTATTCTACATACAAAGACACTTTGTTGAAGGCACATCGCCAATTGGTTGAAAACCTTTCAGTTCCCATCATCCCGATTAACAGTACGGTCTGTATCCTGCCGGTTATCGGTGCAGTCGATGCTCAACGGGCCTCGATTATCGAAGAAAAAGTGTTGACTGAAATAGGAAAACTGCAGATCCAGACATTGATCATCGATTTGTCCGGGATTGCTGAAATGGAAGCGCAGGTCATCCACCACTTGATGAAACTTATCGATGGGACAAGCTTAATGGGGTGCAGCACAATCATCACAGGATTGCGTGCAGAAGTAGTCCGCCAAATGATTCATTCAGGGATGAAATTCGACGAAAAAACGAAAACTGCTGGTACTCTGCAGCAAGCACTGAAAGAATACTTGATTTTCTAGCACTGGTTAAGCTCGGTTTCATTAAAATAAAAACCACCTTTTCTGTAAGCTCGGCTTACAGAAAAGGTGGTTTTTCGTTACATCGGAAGTTTCATGAAGTTATCGTCTTTTCTGAAGTTCCCCATGACTTCCATCGTTTCGCTGATGCTGACAAATGCTTTCGGGTCAATGTTTTTAATCAATGGCCGTACAAAAGCCAATTCATGGCGGCTGATTACGCTATAAAGCACTTTTACTTTTGCCGATGAATAAGCCCCCTCACCATCAACTACGGTGATGCCGCGGTAAAGGTTATCAAGCAACTCTTTTTTGACTGCTTCGCCTTGATTTGTCACTACCATCAAGCTCAGCTTAATGTGGCGGGTATGGACTCGGTCGATCACCAAACCGGTGATGTAGATGGAAGCCATCGTATACATCGCCAATTCCCATGAAAAGATAAATCCAGATACAAAAACCACAGCACTGTTCAAGATAAATACCAAGGTTCCAAGCGGAATATCGCGCTTCATCGACAACAACAATCCAATCACATCAAAACCGCCGGTCGAGCTGTAGAAACGGATGATAAGCCCAATGGCCACTCCTGCCACTACTCCTCCAAAAACGGATGACAGCAATGCATCTTCCGTCAACTTGACTACTGGAATGTACAGCATTGAAACGGATGTCACGACTACAGAAAACAGGCTATTGGCGATGAACGTCTTGCCCAGTTTCATCCAGCCCACAATCAGAATCGGGATATTCAAAATAATCATCCAAATCCCGGCATTCAAAGGCGTCACTAAGCCCAGCATCATCGCAATTCCCGTTACTCCGCCCGCCAGTATTTCGTGGGGCAGCAAAAACATATTAAACGCAAATCCAAGCACTATTGAAGAAATAAAAATAATCATTAATCTCGTCCATTTATTCATGTCCATACTCCATTCTTAAGGATATTCTTAATCATTCTATTTTGTTCAAGCCACAAAAAAAGGCCGTGCAGAGGCACGTCACCTTAAGAGCATTTATTTTTATGTAATCTTACTTTGCAATAAAAACTACGTGAAAAAGATAAATTGTTCTTTTTATAGTGAACCAACGTTTCATATTATAGTAGCTTTATGGATACAAATGCAAGCCTTTCTTCTTTTGGACACGTTCTTTTCACATATTAAAAAAGGACTCGGAATGACAATTCCGAACCCTCTTAGTTAATCCTCTTCTTCCAGCTTGCGTATCGCTTTTTCCAGTTCTTCTTTTTCCTCGCCCGTAATTTCGGGGTACTGCGGATCGATTTGCTCCAAGGTTTTGACCATCACTTCTGATATGATATAGCGTGAAAACCATTCATCGTCGGCAGGAAGGGCATACCACGGCGCATACTCAGTCGACGTATGGTTCAACAGATCTTCGAATATTTCTTGATAGCCGTCCCAATGCTCACGTTCTTTTACATCATTGAACGAAAACTCCCAGTTTTTCTCCGGGTTTTTCATGCGTTCAAGCAAGCGGTTCCGCTGTTCTTCAAAAGACATATTAAAAAAGAACTTCACTACGGGGAAACCGTTCTCCCCCATATAGCGTTCAAAATCCGTAATTTGGCGATAACGGACTGCCCAAATATTCTCGTCAATCAGTTCGTCCGGAAGCGGTGTCTCTCCGAGCAGGTCATGGACCCTTGGTGCAATCACTTCTTCGTAATAGGATCGGTTCAAGACACCGATTTGTCCTCTGGAAGGCATGCCTTCCTTGAAACGCCATAAGTAGTCATGGGCAAGTTCAGTGTCTGATGGTTTTTTAAATGACGTCACTTTCAGTCCCTGTGCCGTCAAGTTCGAAAAGATGTATGTAATGGCTTCATCTTTCCCAGCAGCATCCATCGCCTGTAGCACCACTACAATTCCTTTCTCTTCTTGAGCATGCAGTTTCATATGCAATTCCTTGAGCTTTTCAAGACTTTCCGGAATTAATTTTTCTTTCAGTTCTTCTTCACTGTATTTATCTTTTTCTGTCGTGGGATAATCAGAGAGTTTGATCTTCTTGTCTTTTTTGACTAAGTATTTATCGGTATCCATGGTCATCCTCCTTTGTGCTTTTTGTAGCTTTAGCCTGATTGGCTGTCCCTTTCTTCCATACCCTCATATGTGAAGACTCTAACACACTGATACAGAGGATTCTTAAAACAGAAAAAAGTTTCTTCACCTCCCGCTATCCAAAAAAAGCTGACAAAAAACCGCAACCCTTGAAAGGAGTGCGGTTTACAAAAATCTATTCCATCTCCCCTTCCACGGAAATCTGCCAGTCGATTCCGAAACGATCTGTCAAATTCCCATACAATGGACTCCAAAACGTTTCCTGCAATTCCATGATGACAGTGCCGCCCTCAGCCAACTTGCCGAATACGGTTCTTGCTTCCTCTATGTCGTCATAAAGGATAGTAATTGATACATTGTTTCCTTTTTTGAATGGCATGCCCATTCCGGGAGGCACATCTGAAATCATTAAGGTATTGCCGTCATTAAAATTGATCTGCGCATTCATGACCATGTCTTTTGCTTCTTCCGGCACCTCACCACCACCCATATCAGGGGCTTCGCCGTATGTGGATATTCCAGCCAATTCTCCACCAAGGACCTCCGCATAAAAATGAGTAGCTTCCTGTCCCTCGCCTTCAAAGTTCAGATAGGGAAAAACTTTTGTAATCATTAGAGTTCCACTCTCCAAAAATCAGATTTTATTCGGATGGCTGAAGCTTAGCCAGATAGGCTTCAAGTCGGTCATAAGTTTGGGCCATGCCCTCTACAGCCTGCATATCGATTACCTTTTGCAATTCTTCTTTTGAATCGAACTTCGTGCTGGAACTAACTGTGCATCCAGGTCCATCGGAAGAAAAAACCATCGTAATCAGCATTTTCGGCATACCATCAACTTCGTTTCCCTGCTCATCGGAAAAAGCATCGGTATAAACCAATTTGTTCGGCGGGTCGACTTCTTGGTAAATGGATTTCCCCCAGGCTTCCTGTCCATCCGGCGAGCGCATACAATAATGCCAGATGCCGCCTGGTTTGACATCCATTTTATAAACAGCTGTTTCCCAATCAAACGGTCCCCACCAACGAACAAGATGATCAGGTTCTGTAAACATTGAAAACACCAGATCTTTTGGCGCGTCAAACGATCTTTCCATCAAAAGTGCCAACCCCTCAACTCTTGAAGAAACCTTATTTGCAGACATGGTAAATCCTCCTTGTTTGTACTTGCTCCCTTGGCTCTGCGGCAACAGAAACTCGGGCTGCCTCCTTTCTTATTTTCTATCCCCGTTGCGAATTTCATTTGAACAGGCGAAAAATACTGCCGGTAATCGAATCAGTTAAAACTTAATGATGATCCGTGAAGATTCGCCTTTTGCCAAAATATCGAATCCTTTATTCACTTCATCCAAAGTGATAAAGTCCGTGATTAATTTATCGACAGGCAGCCGGTCTTCCTGAAACAGATTCATATAACGCGGAATATCCCGGCTCGGCACACAGCTTCCCAGATAGGATCCCTTCAATGTGCGCTCTTCAGCGGTCAGCGACACATATGGAAATGAAAATTGGTGTTCCGGATGAGGCAAACCGGTTGTTACAGTAGTTCCCCCTCGTTTGGTTATCCCATATGCGACTTCCATTGCCGGTACGGCACCCGCTGTTTCAAAAGCATAATCCAAGCCCCCGCCTGTCGCTTGCCGTATCTGTTCAATGACATTTGGGTCTTTGGAATTGAAGACATCGGTAGCCCCTAATTCTTTTGCTTGCTTCAACTTGGTTTCGTTGATATCCACCGCGACAATCCGGCTCGCCCCAGCAGCGATGGCCCCCAGCAGTGCGCTCAGCCCTACCCCACCAAGTCCGACCACTGCGACTGTGCTGCCCAATTTAATACTTGCAGTATTCACTACTGCACCAACTCCTGTTATGACAGCACAACCAAACAATGCCGCTTTTTCAAAAGGGATGTCTTTGCTTATTTTAATGATGGAATTTCTTGAAACCACCGCGTATTCCGAAAATGCAGAGACGCCTAGATGGTGGTTGATGGTTTCGGATTCCTTATGAAGACGCTGCCCGCCACCCAGCAATGTCCCAGCTGTATTGGCAGCGGCCCCTCGCTCACATAAAGCTGGGCGTCCTTCCCGGCATGGTCCGCATTGTCCGCAGCTTGGAACAAAGACGCAGACAACATGATCTCCCGGCTCCAAATCCGTAACTTCTTGCCCTATGTCAACGACCACTCCTGCCGCTTCATGGCCCAGCGCCATCGGTACCGGCCGTGGCCGGCTGCCATTCATCACCGATAAATCGGAATGGCACAAGCTGGCCGCCTTTATTTGAATCAATACTTCGTCTTTTTCCGGTGAATCCAATTCCAATGTTTCAATCTTTATTGGCTGGCTCTCCTCATAAGGGACAGATGCCCCAATTTCACGCAGTACCGCTGATTTCACTTGCATATTGCCACCCTCTCCTCCGCCAAATTTTCCAAACTCATTGCTGTTTCAATTGCATACTGACTAATTTTAATTCTGTCATGTCTTCAATAGCACGATACGTCTCTTTTCGTCTCATGCCTCTATTGTTTACACCACCATATGGCATTTGATCATAACGGTTAACTGCCACTTCGTTGATCCAGACTGCCTCCCTCCCCAGAACATCAGCCACACGCACCGCCTTCTTGATGTCTGCTGTGAATACGGCTGCATATCTGTCTAAGTTCAACTCCGTGATACCAGTCAGGGCTTGTTCTTCTTTATCGAAAGGCATGACACTGACAACCGGCGCCAGCATCTGTTTACTGACGACTTTCATACGGATTGTCGCATGACTGATAAGGGTCGGTTCCATCAAAGCTTCACGCCGGTTCCCTCCGGTTAAAAGAGTCGCACCTTGTTCAATAGCTTCCCTCACCCAAGACATCGCTTTTTCAGCGGATTCTTTGGTGATCATCGGGCCTATATCAGTTAATTCATCCAGTGGATCACCAATTTTAAGCGTTTTCATTTTGGAAGACAGCTTATCCAAAAATTCCATATAGACAATCTCCTGTACGTAAACCCGTTGAGTGGATACAAAGGATTGTCCGGCAAACCTAAATCCGCCAATGACGACTGCATTGACCGCCGTATCCAAATCAGCATCATCAAAGATGACATTCACGACTTTCGATTCCGTCTCCAGTTTCAACTTTTTCCGCTTCACCATTTCCTTCACTTTCCAACCCGTCTCATCTTTCCCGGTAAAAAACACTTTTTTTACTTTCGGATGAGTCACCAATGCTTGAGTTAGGTCCTCTCCCACCCCCAGAACGATGGTGAAAGCTCCCTTCGGCAATCCGGCCTTTTCGAATAACCGGTACAGATATACGGAAGAACGTGCCGTTTTTAATGAAGGCCTAAAGACTACTGTATTTCCTGCTGCTATTGCTGGCGCTATATGATAAAGCACAAGGTTGAGCGGAAGATTAAACGGCATGACAATGACCACTGTTCCGATTGAAACCCGCTTCGACATGCCGAGTCGGCTTTCTGCACCTCCCGAACTTCCCAAAGGAATCAATTCTCTGTAGATTGACTGTGCTCCTGTCGAAGAAAAAAGCAGCACTTGAATGGCACGTTCCACTTCCTGACGGCTTTCTTTAACGGTCTTGCCAGTTTCGTTTGACAGGAGATGTATAAATTCATCACTTTCAGCCTGCAGATATTCGGCTGTTTTCTTCAATATTTCAGCCCGCAGATGAGCAGGCACTTTCTTTATATTCATACTGTATGCACGATGAGCGCCTGCCACTGCATTCCTTGCATCCTCAGGTGTAGCACAGATAATCTTGGAAATGATTTCATGGGTGAACGGATTAACGCCCATCAATTTACTGCGGCCATCTTCAGGCAATTCCATACCGTTTATGATGGAAGAAAGACGGTTATTTCCAGTTTCAGCCATTGTGGCTCCTCCTTTCTTCGTTCCATCAAACTTCGCCTTTATTCCCAAGAACAATTTTCATTTTTAAGGTCTTGTTACTTAATATAGCATGCCCTTTTGTATAATTGTCAATATTCTGTCAATATTTTTTGCAACAAAAAACCTTTCCTGATAATAAAATAAGGAAAGGTTTTTCTGTTTGTATTGATGCTAAATCGCATTTATAGAAATCGATGAAAAGTCATCGTCTGTCATAAGAAATTTATGGGAGTTCATCAAAATTTCCTTGAGTGAATCTGAAACCCTTGGCGCATCGTAGGCACATACCGAAACGGCCTTGATTTGAGGAACAAGCTGATCCACAGCACTTTCATATTCCTTGATCTTCTGTTTAATCTCCGTTTCATCCCGCCACTCGACGTGCCCCCATGTACGGAAGCTCAAATTTTCTTCCATAAAAGGGCTGACCAAATCTGAAAAATAAGCAAGAATAGTAGGAGGATGAAAGTTCCCCTTCCGCCAATAAAAGGTGAAATTATTGACGAAATGAATATTCTTTAGCTGTTCTTCTGAAACGAGGTCCTTCACACGCTTAAAGATGATCGGATACAAACGTTCGCTTTCGACGAATAGAACCTGATCTCCATGTTCAATTCCTGAAACGATATAAGAAACAGCATTATCAATGTACCGCTCCAGTTCTTCCACATAATAAAAAATATGGACACCTTCAGACTTTTTTAAAATGTCCTGAATATCTGCAATTTCTTTTTTCAAATGGCTGGTCTCCTTTTAATCAACAAGTCATTAATGGTCCAAATTCCTTTTTTACTCTATTAACTATACACAAGTATAAGGGCAAAAGATAATACAACGCTGTACTTGCTGCTAAGCAGTACTGCTGCTGCTTCATCTCAAGACGCTTCCACCTGAGATTTTAACCGATTCACCCACGATATTCCGGGCAGCATCCGTCAGTAAAAAAGCGATGGTATTAGCGACTTCCAAAGCAGTCGACAAGCGTCCAGAGGGAATCGACTTTTCAGCCAGCTCCAATTCTTCCGTAAAGCTGGTTTGATTTCTTTCCGCTTTTCTGCGCAGGCTATTTCGCGCCATTTCAGTATCCACATACCCTGGGCAGACAGCATTGACACGAATGCCGTATTCAATGGCTTCTACCGCCATCGATTGGGTCCAGCCGACAACCGCAAATTTGCTGGCTGAATAAGCCGTGTTGGCGTAGGTCCCCCTCAGTCCCGATAAGGAAGCCAAATTGACGATGTCCCCTTCTTTACGTTCCATCATCTTCCGGTATACCTCTTGCGTCAGCAGGAACGTCGATACGAAGTTCAAGTTCATCATATCGGCAAGAAATGCCTCATCAATGTCTTCCACGACTTTTCCTCCCGAAACGCCGGCTGAATTCACCAGCCCATTGATGAAGCCAAGTTCACTTTCTGCTCGTTCAATCAGGCGCAACCGGTCTTCCGGTTTGGTCAAATCCGCTTCCACCACACAAATCCGATCAGCTGACACCTGATCGAGAAGTTCCATCTCTAACTCTTTCAGCTTATCTCTATTCCGGCCCGTAATGGTGATGCGCGCACCCATCCCGGCCAATATGCGAGCTGTTTCCATGCCGATGCCTCCAGTGGCCCCGGTAATCAATACGTGTTTATGCGCTAATGCTTCCGTTGAAAAAACAGTCATGCCGGCAACCTCCTTTAGAATATGTCTTTTCTTTTCCCGCTCGCTCGCGTTCCTCAAACATACGGCCCTCTGCAAGCTTCTCATTTCCTGAACTCGGCAGGCCTCACGCATGCACGCTACGGTTTTTTCCGTATATAATACAAGTAGTATTTTCAACATGAGCAAGGGGTGCCCATACATGGAAAAATTAATTCGCCAGCTGGACCTGGAAGATCTGCATTACCTGGAAAAAATGAAGACTGGAATAGAAGATGACTACATTCTCCGGGTATACAACCGCATAGCCGGAGGCTCCAGCCGCCTATTCGGCCTGTTCCAAGATGGCCAGCTTGCCAGCATTGGGGGATACACAATTTTCGCCGATCAATACGCTATGCTCGGCCGAATGCGGAGTGATCTGCGCTACCGCGGCAATAATCTATCCACACAATTGATGGCCCATATCATGAAAGAGGTTTTGTCCCTGCCTGCTGTGCAATGGGTGGGTGCGAATACACAAGTGGAAAACGGCTCTGCCCGTCGCGTCATGGACAAATTGGGGCTCACAGAAGTGTCTACGCTCTACAGTGCTGTTTCCTCGAATGTTGCTTCACTTGCAGCCTGTGATGCTGTTTGGCAGGAACTCTCAGACCTCACACAGAAGCAAGAGTGGATCAATCAGCTATATATTCAAACTGGGGAAGTATTCCCTTATGAGTGCTACTACACGTTCCCAGCTTCTCAAGCCTTGTTTGCTGATGCCGATTTGTCCCAATGGGCATTTTTTGAAAATCAGGATAAGAGCCGTGTGTTGATTGCCAAAAAGGATTATAAACGGAATTATTACCTGCATGCCGTCTATCCATGGGATGACCTCATGGAACAGCCTGGGCTTTGGGAAACCATTTCAACAGCGCAGCATCGCTTAAGCGAAAAAGTGAAATCCGAAACATTGATCTGGATGGATCTAACCCCTGATCAAGTCAGCAGTTTGCCGGCACATCATCCCTTTGACCTCCCATCTCCCTGGATATTGTATGGAACTAACCGCAGCAATCGGCTGTAGGCTTGGAGCCTGCTCGAGGATAGAATAAAAATAAAAGCGAGCCATACCCTCTTCAATGTCAAAAGAGGGTGGCTCGCTTTATTTGCATAAGAGCAGGAAAGGAAAAACTAAACGCCTTCTGTCAATTCGTTTTCGCGATCGATTCGTTGCTGTTTTATTTTCAACTGCTGCATTTCATCTTCTGTTAAAAATTGAACTTTATAGCCGATTATAGCCATGACGATGCCGATGATCGGTACTGCGTAATTCAGCACCGCATAGGGAGCATACGCAAATGGACTGACCGATAAAGTGGCAAGTATGAAGACCCCGCAAGTATTCCAGGGGATAAATGGTGAAGTCAATGTTCCTCCGTCTTCAAGGGCCCGTGAAAGGTTTTTCGAATGCAGGCCTTTGTCCTGGAAAGCTGTAGCATACATTCTTCCCGGCAACAGGATGGAAATGTACTGCTCGGAAGCAGTAGCGTTTGTGAAGAATGCGGAAACGATTGTCGCTGCAATCAGACTGCCGGCTGATTTGGCTACTTTCAGAATTTGTTTAACAATGGCTTTCAGCATGCCGGTATGTTCCAGCACACCGCCAAAGACCATGGCAAAAATCGTCAGCGAAACCGTGAACATCATAGAAGCGATGCCGCCGCGGTTAAACAACTCGTCAACCATTTCATTGCCCGAAGCAATGGCAAAACCGTCGTGAAGTGTATTGACAGCCTCTCCGATATTTCCGCCTTGCACAAAAATCTGGCAAATGAAACCTAGGAATACTCCGACCACCAATGCTGGCAAAGCCGGTACTTTCAACGCCACTAATACAACAATCGCCGCAGGAACCAGCAATAGCCAGGGGGATATAACAAAATTGCTGTTCAATGCCGACAAGATGTTCTGGATATTGCCTTCATCAATAGCCGCTCCTGCAAATTGGCGGCCAAGGAAAAAGTACACCACCAATGCAATAACCAATCCTGGAATTGTTGTATACATCATATGTTTGATGTGTTCGAATAAATTGGTGTCGGTAATGCCCGCCGCCAGATTTGTGGTATCCGATAAAGGCGACATTTTGTCTCCAAAGTAAGAACCGGATATCACGGCTCCCGCTACCATGGCAACCGGGATCCCCATGCTCGCGCCAATTCCCATGCCAGCAACACCGATAGTTCCCATTGTGGACCAGGAACTTCCGATGGCAAGTGCCACGATGGCGCAAATGATGCAGATCGTCATCAAAAATAATGAAGGCGTGATGATCTGCAGACCATAATAAATCATGGTAGCGATAATCCCACCGCCAATCCAAGATGCGATGATCATGCCCACCACGATGATGATGAGCACTGCGGGCAAAGCAAGACGGATTCCTTTATATGCGCCTTCTTCGATGGTTTCCCATTTATAACCGATGCGCCAGGCGATGAGCCCTGCAATCACTGTTCCAACAGCCAACGGAATATGCGGACTGCCTTCGAATACGATAATGGTGACGGCCATTAATGCAATCATGGCCACTAACGGAATAAGTGCCAATAAAAAAGGTGTTTCGATCTCTTGGTGTTTTTTCTTCATTTTATGTATTCCCCTTACTGTATGTTGTATGTTTTTATATTACAGCAAAATTTGAAATAATCTATCTATATTTTAAAGAATTCCTTCAGTCCTTGATGTAAATCCCTGCAGCTGCCGGAAACCAAACCTCACAAAAAAACCGTCCACTGGTTACAGGACGGTTTCATCGGTCTGTTCTTCTTCCTCATTCTTCCTTTTCCAATGCCAGATAAATTTCCCTTTCGAAAAATTTGCGTCGATGGTCTGCTGATTTTCGCCTTGACAATGTACCATTTTCAAAAACACGCTGGCACAAGTAAAAGGGGGCTTCGTCGTTCACTACGACTTGCCATTTGCCATGAAGCGCTTTTTGCCTACCAAAGTCCACTACAAAGTTCTGCCCGACAGGCAACACGGGATACTGGCATTCTGCGCGGGCTGGCGGCGGGCCGTTGTGCATGTTCCTATATAGATCCACATTAAACACTCCTTCATTTAACTGCTGTAATTCAACTGTTGATAATGGCAATCCCACTGGCTGAACATCCCTTTAAATCTGATATTATCCTCTCTTTCTAAATACCCGAAACCCCCTTCCATTCAAACTAAACAGGAACCTCCTCTAGTTGACACAATACAGACATCTCTACAGGTTTCTGCTTGCCCGCTAAGTGGTAATGAAAAAGAACAGACTCGTTTTGCAGGAAGAAAAAATGGTTCACTGGCAAGTGCTTCATTTACACAGGCAAAGCGGCTTAACTTGTTCGGAGGTGCGCCATGAAATTCCTTGAATACTGGATCTACCTGGTATTGTCCATATCAAAAATTTTCCTCTTCAGTGTTTATTCCGGAACTGAGTTCCAATTCAGTTTCTTTATCCTAAACCTTGCTTCCATCGTCGTTTTGTCCAGTTGGACGCTTTTACTAAGCTATCGGAAACGCCGGTGGATTTTAATGCTTTTATTGTTTTTACACAGTACACTGCTTGTTTCCGACCTTTGGTACTACCGTTATTTTGATGATCTGTTGTCCATCAGTCTGCTTTCTGATGTCACGCAGATGAGTGATGTCGGGGGCGGCTTTATGACTTTGATCCAAGCCGAAGATCTATTCTTTTTTGCTGATTTGCTCCTCTTTTCCCTGGTCCTTTTTGCTGGCCGTAAAAATCAGGAAACCTCAACCCGTAAGACAAAAAGACTTCTTGCGGGAGCTGGCTTTGCCCTTGGTTTTCTCTTGTTTGCCATTCCGTTGGCAAATAGCTACATCAACGAAGAAAAGTGGCTGGTCGATGAACCGATTTCAAATATGCGTGAGTATTACCAGCTTGGATTTTGGGGTTACCATGGATTGGATTTTGCAAAAGGTGTCAGTGGGCTGTTCACTAATGACAGCATCACAGCACAGGAAGCCTCACGGATCAAAGACCTGGATCCCGAGACGCCTTCAGCTGTATCCGACTCTGAAAAACCCAACATCATCCTTGTGCAACTGGAATCTTTCCAGACTTCAGTGATTGGACAACAAGTGAATGGGCAGGAACTGACTCCCCATTTAAATGCCTTAAAAGAAGAAACTTTGTTCTTCCCATCGTTTTATCATCAGACGCACGAAGGCCGAACGTCGGATGCTGAATTCATTACACTGGCTTCGTTGCAGCCTTTGAAATCAGGATCCGTTTACACACAATACGCCGAAAATGAATTTGATGGATTGCCGGAGCTGTTGAGAAACGCCGGGTATGATACGGCAGCCATGCATGCCTTCGAGAAGGATTTTTGGAATCGTGATGATTTCTATCAAAACATTGGCTTTAATCAATTCTTCAGCCAACCGGATTTCCCGGACACCCAGAAGATCGGCATGGCTGTGAATGACGAGGACTTCTTCACAACTTCCATCGACCATGCAGCACAGTTGAAAGAACCTTATTTCGCTTTCTTAGTTGCATTGTCGAGCCATACCCCTTATGAGATTCCAGAGGATTTGAAACAATTGGATTTGACCGGTTATGAAGATCCGTTGCTGAGAGGTTATTACGAAACCATCCATTACGTGGATGGAGCTGTTGGAGTGATGATTGAAGAGCTGAAAGAAAAGGATATGTGGGATGATTCTCTTATCTTGTTTTATGGTGACCATGACAGTGGATTAACACAAGCCGATAGTGAAATGGCCCAAGAACTGGGGGCTGAAACCGAAGTCGAGTTATTCGAACTGGATCAACAGGTCCCTCTCTTCATTAAAGAACCTCGCATGGAAGAGGGTCGCGTCATTGAAAACAGCGGCGGCCAAATTGATATTGCCCCAACCATTTTGGATATCGTAAACATCGACCCTCCTTATATGCTTGGACAATCTCTGCTCGACGAAGACAATAATTTGACCGTTTTCCGTGATGGTTCGTTCCGCGTCGAGGAATTTTATTTCAAGCCTGACCTCACTTCTCCAAGCGGAAGCGGCACATGTTACGACACGTCATCCGGCGAGAAAGTTGAATTTGCAGAATGTGAACCTCATGTCAAAACAGCAGCAGAACAGCTTCGGATTTCGGATTTAATTATCCAGAAAAATGCCCTTGACCAATTGAATACCGATGGAGACTGACCACCCCCCTCTTCGTATAAAGAAGAAGAGGGGTTTTCTAAACTTCCTGAGGCGCTCTAATTTCTTTTATCGGAGTTCCGCTATATGATGGGGGTATAAAAAGATGAGCCGCAATTCCACAGTAAAGGATGATTGCAATGAACGCATCGATAAAATCCATCTTGCTGCTCTTTCTTCTTATCGTATTGAGCGCCTGCAGCAGTTCCCAAGGTGCTGGAGAATTGAACGATGGCAATCCTGCCCCTTCCTTTGAACTGATCGATTTGGATGGCAACCAGCATAACCTTGCCGATTATGCCGGCCAAAAAGTCTACGTGAAATTTTGGGCATCCTGGTGTTCAATTTGCCTCGGAGGCATGGAAGAACTGAATACCTTAGCTGCTGAAGAAAATGATTTTGCTGTGTTGACGATTGTGTCACCCAGCTCCAATGCAGAAAAAAGCGCCGAGTCCTTCGCCAAATGGTTTGAAGGGCTTCCGAATGCTGAAAATGTTACCGTGTTATTGGACGAAGGCGGAACCTTTTTCGATGAATACGGCGTTATCGGCTACCCGACATCTGTCTATATCGGCTCAGACGGTACACTCGTCAAAAGTCTGACCGGCCATGTCGGCAATGCTGAAATTAAAGAAAGCTTTGACGCCATCAATTGATTCAATCTGTTTCTGATAGCCTGATGACAGTAAGAAACATTTTTGTTGCTGGAAATTTGTCAGCATTTAAGGAGATTTATAAACGTTTGGCAAAAACTCACTTTACTCCCGGACGTTATTCTGTCTAACTGAAGGGAGGAGGTGACCGATATGAATGAAGCAATTGAACACCTATTTCTGGATTCAAAATCGGCGGATAAAGACGTGAATTACCAAGCCTATCAACAAATTCTGATCTTGACCGAAGAAAAAGTCGATTGGGCATATGAAGTGTGGGAGCAATTGCTTGAAGATTTGAAGCATCCGAACAATCATCAGCGTTCCAGGGCTGCGCAATACTTGGCTAATCTGGCCAAGAGCGATCCGGAGAACCGCATCCTCACAGACTTCCCTCTCCTTTGGCAAGTTACTAAAGATGAAAAGTTCGTTACAGCCCGTCATAGCCTGCAGGCAATCTGGAAAGTGGCGCTCGCCGGGTCCGCTCAAAAAAAAATGGTTCTCAACTATTTAACGGAACGCTTCCGCACTTGTGAAGACGAAAAAAACTTTACACTCATCCGTTCCGATATTCTGCAGGGGCTTCGGCAGTTGTATGATGAAACGCTGGATCAGGAGATTAAACAAACTGCCTTGAACTTGATTGAAAACGTGGATGATCCGAAATACAAGAAAAAATACACAGCTATCTGGAAATGAAAAACAAGCCGTAATTGAAGGACTCCCTTCAATTACGGCTTGTTTTTTCTGCTTATTTTATTCAAAGATTCATTGGATCAATCTCGCGGTCATTCATCAGGTTTTCAGGAAATCTTCTTTCATAAAAGCTGGATTGGGGTAGCTGTAAAATCCTTCGCCTGTTTCTCTTCCAAGTTTGCCTTTATCCAGGTATTCGGTCTTCAGCATATTGGCGAGTTTTACGAATTCCGCTTTGCCTGTAGCCGCAGCTTTCGCTTGGACAATATTATGGGCCGTATTGATGCCGACCACATCCAAAATAGCAAAAGGCCCAAGCGGCGCACCCGTTGCGATCATCCAGGTCTTATCCACCGTCTCAATGTCTGCAACTTCTTTAACCAGCAGCAGTTCGGCTGCTTCAAGGAACGGAACCAATAGGGAATTCAAAATATAGCCCGGCTGTTCTTTATGTAAAGGCAGTGGCACCATGCCAATCGCTTCAGCAAATTCAATCATATCTTCAAACACGGCGTCAGCCGTTCCCGGGTGCTTCATAATTTCAGCCGTGTTGTTGATGCGGATGGTATTAGCAAAATGCAAGGCGAGAAACTTTTCCGGCCGCCCCGTCGCTTCTGCAAACTGGCTTGGCAGCAACGTCGAGGAGTTGGTCGCAAACACTGTCTTTTCAGGAGCTGCATTGCCCAGTTCCTTATAGAAAGCCATCTTGATGTCTGTTACTTCAGGAATCGCCTCAATCATTAAATCCGCATCGGATACCGCTTCAGCCAAATTGGTTTTGAAAGATAAGCGGCCATATGCAGCCTCCACTTCCGCTTCACTTGAGCCAAAATCTTTGCGGTAGTTTTTCATCAGCTTGGCCAATCGTTGTTTCGACTTCTCGATCGCTTCTTCATTGATGTCATAGATCACCACATCGAATCCTTTAAACGCTGTTTGATAGGCGATTTGGCTTCCCAACACGCCGCTTCCTGCCACTGTAATCTTTTTGTAATCCATCCTCTTTTCCTCCTTATCGATTCACCCAACTACTTCTTCTTTACCTGAAGAAAGGTATTTTTGTCCGCACTGTTCTGTAGAGAGGACCTAATAATTTTCGCAATGCCTGGACTGGCGGCACCGGACTTCTGCTATGCCATTGAATCCACTCTAAAGCGATCAAGCTTAAAATCAACCAGATAAGACCTGCTGCATAGCCGGCGAGTACGTCACTGGGAAAATGGGCACCGAGGTAGATTCTACTGCTGCCGATCAACAAGATGAGCATCCCCAACAAAGTGACGGTCAGCCATTGGATCCACCGCCGTTGGTGCGTCCGGACAACCAGGTAAATCACAAAACCATAAAAAATCAGTGATCCCATCGAATGTCCGCTTGGAAAGCTGTATCCGACAGCATCAATTTCAGCATTGATGCTCGGACGTTGTCTGCCATATACATTCTTCAGCAACAGCGTCAAGAGTGAACCGCCTCCAACTGCAATAGCAAAAAACAACATGCCCCATTTGTCTTTCATTTTAACTCCTAGTACGATCAGAATAAGTATTGACAACACGGTCAAAAACCAAGCCGATCCCATTTCTGTGATAATGAACATCACATTATCCATTGTTCCGCCCGCTATGGCCCCAAAGCTGTCTATGATCGAACTGTCAAATTGGCCAAGTTCCTTTTCCATCACTTCTTCAGCAAGTTCTGCAAACAACACAATAAACAAGGCAGCCAGACCAAGTCCGCCCAGCAGCAACAAAAAAGCCAAGCCCGCCAACTTCTCATTTTTCTCCATCTTATCGCTCCCATTTCTTACAGATAATATTTCTTTACCCTCCTTATTCAATAATTATGTAAATGAGAAATAAATTTTCAAAGCTTACTATTTGTTAGACGATCAGCTGCATGGTACTTTAGCAGAAGAACAAATACATCATTCAGGAGCTGATTGTTTGGAACGGTTAACCGGAAAGACCGCCATCATCACTGGCGCCAACAGTGGAATTGGATTGGAAGCCGCTAAAGTATTGGCAGAACGCGGTGCAACCATCGTCATGGCCGTGCGCGATACGGAGAAAGGTGAAGCTGCGCGCCAGTTAATCCTTAACGACAATAAAGAAGCATCGATATCTGTAATGAAATTGGATTTATCGGACCTGGCGAGCGTCAATGGGTTTGCGGACAGTTTTAAGCGCCAACATAATTCACTCGACCTGCTGATCAATAACGCCGGCGTCATGACTCCTCCTTACTCCAAAACGAAAGATGGATTTGAATTGCAGTTCGGCAGCAACCACCTCGGCCATTTCGCATTAACCGGACTGTTGCTGCTCTTGCTAAAGAATACGCCTGGTTCACGCGTCGTCTCTCTTAGCAGTCTTGCCCATAAAGGAGCTAGTATCGATTTCGATAACCTTGACGGCACAAAAGGATATAAGCCAATGAAGTTCTACAGCCAAAGCAAATTGGCCAATCTGTTGTTTGCACAGGAACTGGATAAGCGCTTTAAGCAGTATGGGCTGCAATCGATGAGTCTGGCCTGCCATCCCGGCATTTCCGCAACCAACCTTTTTAAGTTCGGCAAGCGGGATGCGCCCAAATTCTTGAAAACCTTAATGCATAACTTTCTGCAGCCGCCTGACATGGGGGCTTTGCCGACCATTTATGCAGCTACAGATCCGAATTTGAAAGGCGGTGAATACATCGGCCCTGACGGCAAAGGCCAGCGCAAAGGTTATCCGGCGCTGGATACGCCCCATGCATCAGCCGGTGATGAAGCCGTTTCCCGGAAACTTTGGGAAGTTTCCGAAAAGCTGACCGGTGTAACGTTTGATTTCAATAATGCCTCTGCACAGTAAAAGAGCCACTTTCATGTTCATTCATGAAAGTGGCTTTTTCTGTTCATTATTGTCTTGTCACTCTGCAAATACAGATGAATAATGCTTGTGGAGAAATTCCTTAATCACAACGCGGTGGCTGCCGACCATCTTATCCGGAAGTTCATTCGGTGAAAAGAATCGGAAGCTCAACGATTCTTTACGATCGACAATCAATTCACCCTGGTATTTATTCGAGTAATAGGCAAGCGTTACAACGTAGAACTCGTCTCCGTTTTCAGCAACCACAAAATGCTGCGGCCCTGAATAGACATTGATCAAATTCAGCTCATCGACCGTCAAGCCGGTTTCTTCCATGACTTCCCGCTTTGCGGTGTCTTCCGTCGACTCTCCCAGTTCCATCAATCCGCCTGGCAGCCCCCATAAATCTTTCGGAAATTTCCGCTCTTCCAAAAGCAAGCGCCCTTCCCCATCCACAATCACCACAACTGCGCCCACGAAGATGAGCGGCCGGTGACCAACGACTGCACGAAGTTCTTCTACATAACCCATTTTCAAAACTCCTTGTCTTTTAATTTAAACAGTTCCATCCAAAAACCGAGTTATCCGCGCATCCTTTTCCTGAATCCCCATACCGCTACGCCGAAAATCACTACTGTATACGCAATAACCCACAGCATCGGTATGAAGACCTCGCTGTAATTGCCGGCAAACGCCGCCCTCACAGCATCTACCGCATGGGCGAATGGCAGCAGGTAAGCAACCGTCTCGAAAGTACCGCCGATCATATCGAGCCCAAACCAGGTTCCGCTAAACCAGGTCGTGACATTGACGAAGATTGCAAAAATCGCCCCGACTTGCCGATCCGTGAAAACAGTTCCGAAGAACAGGCCGAATGCGATATAAAGAAATGAAATGATGACCAGCAGTCCAAACGCTGGAATGGCGTCATATGTAAACGGCATCCCCAGCAGCAGCGCTGCTCCGTAACAGGCAGACATCTGGATAAGCGCTACCGGCAATAACGGCAATGCATAGCCGATCAGGTAATCGGTTGCAGCCATCGGCGACGCGAAAATCCTCATTAAAAAAGAGCTGCTTTTGTCGCGCCCAATGAGCATGCCGGTAAATAAGGTGATGAACGAAAAACTGAAGACGATGATGGCAGGAGCCAGCTTTTCCAGCGTAAAGAGATCAAAAGGCATATTTTCAGCCATCATCGAAAACAGCCATAGCATCAGGACCGGCAAAACCATTCCAAAAAGCAGCGTCATGGGATCACGCAAAATTTCCTTTCGATTGCGCTGTGCGAATGTCAGAGCCTTCATGGATTTTCCTCCTCAGCTGTCAGCTGGAGAAATACATCCTGCAGCTTGGTTTGCCCGGTCTGGTTTTTCAATTCCTCCAATGTCCCCAGTGCCTGCAGCCTGCCTTTATGCATAATGCCAATGCGATCCGCCAGCGCTTCCACTTCTTCTAAATAATGCGTCGTCAAAATAATAGTGATCTGCCCTTTCAGATCCAGCAGAATCTGCCACAGATCCAAACGCGCCCGGACATCCAGCCCGACGGTCGGCTCATCCAAAAAAATGATTTCCGGTTCTGAAATCATCGCCATTGCGATGCTCAAGCGGCGCTCCATTCCTCCTGACAGATTTCTTCCTTTGCTTTTGGCCCGGTCCGCCAAGCCGAACATCTCCATCAGCCGAATCGCTTTTTGCTCTGCATCCTGTTTCGTGCTGCCATAAATCCTGGCAATGAACTCCAGGTTTTCCTGTACAGACAATTTTCGCGCCACTGCCGTTTCCTGAGGTGAAATGTTCAGCTTTTTCTTAACCGCTTGCGGATTCCCCACGATGCTGTCGCCCAGCATGATGGCGTCCCCACTTGTCGGTTCCATGAGGCAACTCAGCATTTTGATGGTGGTGGTCTTCCCCGCTCCATTTTCACCTAACAGGGCAAAAAACTCCCCTTTCCCAATTGTCAGGGAAAGCTGGTCAACGGCAACTCGATCTTTGAACGTTTTGGTCAATTCCTTAATTTTAATCTCCATAAACCGGCTACCGCCTCCTTTTCTCCATTCTACCGCTAAGTCTCCTGAATAAATAATAAAGTGATATTCACATCTTTCCCCTGGGATTTCCAAAAAATCCGCACAACCGATAAAATAACCTTTAAAGACTAAACCCAATTGAATGGGCTGAAAAAAGGAAGTGATCGTTTGCTTACAGGAAAAATAGCCATCATCACCGGCGGCAACAGCGGCATCGGTTTGGAAACGGCAAAAGGGCTGCTGGCGATGGGCGCAAGAATCATTTTGGCTGTGCGCAATACGGAAAAAGGAAATGCCGCAAGAGAACGATTGGCTGAACACCACCCTATGGCTCAAATCGACGTGATGCACCTCGATTTAGCGGACCTGCAAAGTGTCAGAACCTTTGCCGACAAGTTCCAAAGTTCTTTTGACCAGCTCGACATGTTGATTAATAACGCCGGCATCATGGCACCGCCTTATGCCAAAACAAAAGACGGCTTTGAAATGCAGTTCGGCAGCAACCACCTGGGGCACTTTGCATTAACCGGGCTGCTTTTGCCGCTGTTGGCCAACACCCCTGGCTCCCGCATTGTCACTATCAGCAGTCGGGCACACAGCCGGGGTTCAATCGACTTTGACAACCTCGACGGAGCAAAAGGATACCATGCAAAGAAATTCTATAACCGGAGCAAGCTGGCCAATTTGTACTTCGCTTTGGAACTGGATAAACGCTTGAAAGAGCATGGCTTCCAAACCATCAGCATCGCCTGCCATCCGGGCGTCTCTGCCACCAATATCCTAAAGCTTGGCACGCGTGAAATACCGTCAGCTCTTAAACGCATCGCCAATCTTTTCCTCCAGCCTCCCGGCATGGGTGCTTTATCGACAATCTATGCGGCGACAGAACCGAACCTGACAGGCGGCGAATACATCGGTCCTCTCGGCCAGTTTCAACGAAAAGGCTACCCTGCTCTTGGCACGCCCCATGCCAATGCAACGGACCAGGAAATCTCCCGAAGGCTGTGGGACGTATCGGAAAAATTGACTCAGGTCAGTTATCCTTTTGATCTCTCCCATTAAAAGATATTTACTGCATACCATTTCTCAAAGAAGAAGCTTCATCCGGGGTAAAAAAATTCCATATCCAGACATATTGTTTATTCTTGCGGGAATACTGAAAAGACGAGTTAGGATTTACGTTGCAATTATTTTTAAAAGATGGAGGAATTTATGGTATGAACCAAAAAAACATTACGGTCGGTGGCATCGAATTGGAATGGAATTTGGAAACTGGCGAAGTTCTGTTTGAAGGAGGAGATGTGGTTCTCTTTTGGACCTCGGCAATGGAAACGTTCTTTGACACAATTAAAGACATTTCTGGAATCGAAGCCACACAATTGGTTTTGGAAACCACCGGATTTCGCCAAGGCGTCATTGTTGGAGAAGGGTTCAAAGACATGAAGCAAATTGATACATCAAATGTTGTTGAATGGATCTCCAATACATACGCTCCTGCCGGTTGGGGCAAAGTTGAAATCGTTGAAATGGATAATGAAAAAAATACATTTACGATGCATATCCAGAACGATTGGGAGTATAAGATGAACCTGCTGAAAAACAAAAACTCAAAAGGCATTTTTGTGCCTTCGCACTATGCCGGTGTCCTAACCGGCTTGTTCGGCATCAATTTCTGGTATAAAATCATTCAGCATCAAAATGACAGTACGCCATATAGCATTGTGGAGTACTTCCCTTCAACCGTGACCGTCCAGCAAAACATCCATGAGCTGTCCCGCAAACAGGAAGCTGAACAAATCCGAAAGCTGGAAGCCCGGGTCAATGAGCATACACAATCTCTTCAGAACCTGGTGAAGGAACTATCCTCTCCCATCATCCCTGTGCTGGAAGGCATTATTGTGGTGCCGATGATCGGCAGCTACGATGAACAGCGGACTGAAGATTTGATTTTTAAAACTCTGACCGAGTTGCCGAAGCATAAAGCGGATTACCTGTTGGTAGATCTAAGCGGGCTGAATCAGCACATCACGGAGCATACCGCATCGTTGATCGATAAACTTGGCGCTTCTGCGAGGCTGTTGGGAACTGAAGTCATTCTTGTCGGCATCTCCCCGGAACTCGCCATTATCATTGCACAATCCCAAAACAGCCTGAATACTTTTGAATCGCTGCAAAGCCTCCAGCATGGCATCTACTATGCACTTGGCCGAAGCGGACGAAAAATTGTCTGACAGGTTCGAGTTTCCAAAATGGCCGTTTCTTCTTGAAGACTTTTCCTCCTGAAAAGAATATAATAATCTTTGTCTGTTTTATGATTGCAGGCAGGATAGCCATTGGTTCAATCAATGGTTAATGGAGGAGATCACTTGAACGCAAAAGCTTTTTCATTGGCATTATTCTCAGTTTTAATATGGGGCTCTTCCTTTGCCGCCATTCGCGTTGGACTGCAGGGCGGCTATGACGCAGGACAGAATGTGCTGGTCCGTTTCCTGATTGCCTCGGCATTGTTCCTGATTTATGCACTGTGGCCGGGAACCAAATTTCGGCTGCCCGAAAAAGGCGATGCCGTTCGAATCCTTATTCTCGGTTGGATCGGCATCAGCGTGTACCATATCTTCGTTACATTTGGCATGGAAACGATTTCTGCCGGCACCGCCGGCATGCTGGTCGGTTCCGGACCGATTTTTACAGCGCTGATTGCGGCTTTTGTTTTAAAGGAAAGATTGACTGGCCTTGGCTGGATGGGTCTGGGCATTGGGTTTATCGGTATTCTGTTTATCGCTTTCGGATCTGCAGGTGCATCCCTCACTTTGACCAATGGTGCATTGCTGGTATTGGTCGCTGCGTTTGCATCAGCAATTTTCTTTGTTTTCCAGAAGCCGCTGCTGACACGCTACTCGGCGATTGAATTGACCGCTTACTTTACATGGGCCGGCACTTTGCCATTTCTTATTTTTTCACCGGGCCTCTTCACTGCCATGCAAAGCGCCACACTGGAAGCCCATTTAGCGATTCTTTATGTGGGCATATTCCCTGCGGCAATCGCATATGTCACATGGGCAACAGCTTTGTCACTTGCTAATGCCAGCTCTGTTTCAAGCCTGATTTATCTGGAACCGGCAGTAGCGATTATCGTTGCCTGGATGTGGCTCCATGAACTGCCGACTGCTTTGTCGCTTATCGGTGGCGTCATTGCAATCGGCGGGGTCATGATCGTCAATCTAATGGGCAGAAAACGCCCGGTACTTTCCGGTAAAACTGCGGAAAACTCGTTATAGAAACTCAAAAAAACGCTGTCTGGAATCAATCCAGACAGCGTTTTTTATTAGATCAGCCCTAAAGTGCGGAGTTTCCCGGCTTCCTTTAGTCCCTTGTTTTCTTACTCTTCAATCCGGAACCAGCCCGGTGCCTTGGTCACCATATTCCACAGGTTCTCTGGAATGTCCAGCTGTTCTTTTTTGCTCAAGTGGATTGCCTGGAAAATCTCTTCGTCCCGGCTCTTTTTCACTTTCGCCAACCAGTCTGGGTCCATGATCAATGCATGGCCAAGCGACACCAACGGCGTGACTTCCAATGCTTCTTTCACTTGCTTGAGGGTCTGTAAGCCCCCTACCCCGATCACCGGTACACGGTCGCCAATATGCTGTTGGATCATTTCCACACGCGATCGGTTGTCCTCCTCACGAATTGATCCGCCGAAAAATCTGCCGACTGACGCATGGATGTAGTCGATGCCTTCGTCAGCAATGGCCTCCAAAAACTTCAATGTATCATCCATTGTGATGCCCGGTTCTTCACGTTCTTCCGGACTGATCCGGTAACCCACGACAAAAGGCTTCTCTGCATATTCAGCAATAGCTTGCTGGATCGATCTGATGACGGCTATCGGAAACGCCATGCGCGCAGTCACATCGCCTCCCCATTTGTCGGTGCGGACATTGGAATGGGGAGAAAAGAATTGCTGGATCAAATACGTATTGGCGCCGTGTATTTCGACTCCATCAAAGCCTGCTTGGATAGCCCGTCTGGCGGCTTCTCCGAATGCCGCAATCGTTGCTTCAATTTCTTCCTCGGTCATTTCACGCGGAACCGCCGCATTGGGGCGCGGCGCCGGCACTGCGCTTGGTCCAACCGGCTGTTCGCCTTTCAGCAAGTCTTCATTCGACATGCGTCCGGCATGATAAAGCTGCAGGATTGCTTTAGCGCCTCCGTCTTGAATGGATGTTGCTAAACGGGTCAGACTGGCAATTCGTTCATCGCTGTCTGCCCCTAATGGATCCGGAAATCCGACACCCAACGGCTCGACATGTGCACAAGCCGTAATGACAGCTCCCAGTCCGCTTTCGGCACGCCTTTTGTAATAGATTAGTTCGTCTTCTGTCACATCGCCATTCGGATCTGAAGATGATGTGGTCATCGGTGCCATCAGAATGCGGTTTTTGACAGACAAACCGGATGTAAACGTATACGGTTCAAATATATTTTGTGTGGTAATGGCCATTTAAATTCCTCCTTGACTATCTCTTTACCCTTACACTGGTGCCGACAAGCCTGGCCCCTTTATTTACATCGTATCCGATTAGCAGCCAGTTGAAAGCGCATCTGCTTTGCAATAGATAAATTCAGCCTTTTGGCTGACATGCAAAAGCACCGTCAAAAACAAACCACCTTCGATTGTGCCTAATCTCACAATCGAAGGTGACCTATTCAGCTGACATTATTGTTTAGTATTCATGTATTCGTGATAGCCTTGTTTAAAAAAGTCGTACCACTCATCGATTTCTTCCTGTGGAGCCGATTGAAGGGCTTCCATCACTTCTTTGCCGAACTCCAAAAATGCCGAGCCGTTGGCAGTGATGACGTTTCCGCTCCGAACCGCCTGCTGCTGCAGGTAGCCTGCTTCATTCGTATAGCTGTCCCCTGCTGTTTCCTTTAAGTCTTCCAGGTAATTGCTGGTATGCGGAATCTTATTAAACAAGCCATTTCTGCCTAAGAACACCGTCGCGTCGCAAATTGCACCAAGCACCACTTTTTTTCCGACGGCTTTGTCGACCAGCTCCATGACCCGCTCGCTGCCTTCTTTTCGCCAAGAATTGCCGCCGATCAGAATCAGTCCCGCAAACTCTTCCGGTGCATCATCCAGTCCGTAATCCGGGAGCACCGTAAAGCCGCCGATCGAGCGGATCGGTTCCTTTGTCAGCGACACCGTCTTGACATCGAATTTTCGCCCCTGGCCCTCCGGCTCTTCGTTAAGCGCCGCAGCCAATGAAGCTGCTTCCCAGTCGGCATACTCGTCCAGCAGCACAAACAAAACTTTTTGATCGCTCATTTTCTTGCCTCCTTTCTGATTGAATATTCGATTTATTATTAAAGAGATTATAGCACAGGCAAAGAATCCCTCAAACAGCAAAGACATGATCGGCGGACAGAGCGGGTATAATGTAAGTAACACTTCAACAAAATAGGAGGTCCATTATGAATAAAAAGGAACTAACCCATACCGGCTGGCAGCTGGAAAATAGCTATTCGCGGTTGCCTGAAGTTTTTTATAGAAAAATCACGGTCCATCCGGTGAAGTCGCCCAAATTGGTCATCTTTAATGAGGCATTGGCAGAAAAATTGGGTCTGGATTCCGCAGAGATAACAGCTGAAGACGGCGTAGCCATCCTGGCCGGAAACCAGATTCCCGAAGGCAGCACACCGATTGCCCAGGCTTATGCGGGACATCAATTCGGCAATTTCACGATGCTTGGCGATGGCCGGGCTTTATTGATTGGCGAACAGCTCACACCATCCGGCAAACGATTGGATATCCAGTTGAAAGGCTCCGGCAGAACACCTTATTCCCGCGGCGGCGATGGTCGCGCTGCGTTAAGGCCTATGCTTCGCGAGTACCTCATTAGTGAAGCGATGCACGGGCTGGGCATTCCGACGACCCGCAGCTTGTCCGTTGTCGAAACCGGCGAAATGGTCCGCCGGGAAACAGCATTGCCTGGAGCGGTCATGACACGGATCGCCGACAGCCATCTGCGTGTCGGCACATTCCAATACGCCGCGCGATTTGGAACGAAGGAAGACTTGAAAGCACTGGCTGACTATGCGCTGGAGCGTCACTTTCCACATGTCCAAGACGCTTCGCACCCGTATCTTGCCTTATTCCAGGAAGTCATCAAACAGCAAGCAGCTTTGCTTGCCAAGTGGCAGCTCGTCGGTTTTATTCACGGAGTCATGAATACTGACAACATGGCGATTAGTGGAGAAACCATCGATTATGGACCTTGCGCATTCATGGATAGCTATGATCCGAAGACGGTTTTCAGCTCCATCGATGTTCAAGGCCGCTATGCTTACGGCAATCAGCCGATGATTGCCGGATGGAACTTGGCACGTTTTGCGGAGAGCCTGTTGCCTTTGCTGCATGATACTCCGGAGGAAGCGGTCAATATGGCACAGGAAGAACTCACCAGCTATGTTGAACAGTTCCAGAACCACTGGCTTTCGGGCATGCGCAAAAAACTCGGGATCTTCAATGAAGAAGCTGAAGATTCCACATTGGTGGAAGCATTGCTGAATCTGATGCACCAACACGATGCCGATTACACCAATCTGTTCCGTGCGCTGACTTTCACGAAACTCCAGGGAAGTGAATTGTTTGAAACGCCAGAGTTCAAGGAATGGCGCAGTTCTTGGCAGGCACGTCTGGAGCGCCAGGAGGAGTCGCAGGAAGAGAGCCAGCAATTGATGCTCAACAACAATCCGGCCATCATCCCCCGCAATCACCGGGTGGAAGAAGCCCTGGCCGCAGCAGAATTCCAGGGAGATTACAGCGTCCTTCACCGGCTGCTTACAGTCCTGGCTGACCCTTATGCCCATTCTGCCGAACAGGAAGCCTATACGGAACCGCCGGAGCCGACAAACGGGCCGTATCAGACTTTCTGCGGAACGTAATGATGATTCAACAAGCTCTCTATTCTCTAGGGTTTATGGGGCAGCAGATCCATAATTTCTTCTCTTTCATCTGACCGGCTAACGTTTGTAGAACTTCAATAAGGGAACATCCTAAGTACAGCTTAATCAGTAAAAAATTTCTTTTTGTAGTTTCCTCTTTATATTGTTACAATATTCAGTGAAAGAGGTTCTTTGCAGTAAATTTTTTCTGATGAAGCGGTTAACTTTTTTTAAAATTTATCTAAGGAGCTGGGACGATGAATCAAGAACAATTGGAATTCGTGAAAAATGGGAAAGGTTTTATTGCTGCGCTTGACCAAAGTGGTGGCAGCACACCAAAAGCACTCGCACTTTACGGGGTGTCAGAAGACCAATATTCAACAGAAGAGGAGATGTATGACCTGATCCACGAAATGCGGACACGCGTCATGACGGCTCCTTCCTTCAATTCCGATTCGATTATCGGCGCAATCCTTTTTGAACAGACGATGGACCGTAAAGTCGAGGGCCAATACACAGCTGATTATTTATGGCAGCAAAAAGGTGTTGTGCCTTTTCTGAAAGTCGACAAAGGGCTGGCAGAAGAAGAAAACGGCGTCCAGGTCATGAAGCTGATCCCCGATTTGGATGATGTGCTGAAACGCGCCAACGAACGAAACGTCTTCGGCACCAAAATGCGTTCGGTCATCAAGAAAGCCAATCCAGAGGGCATCAAGAAAGTGGTCGAGCAGCAATTCGAAGTCGGCAAGCAGATTCTGGCAGCCGGGTTAGTGCCGATCCTTGAACCGGAAGTCGATATCAACAGCACGGACAAAGAACAAATCGAACAAATCCTGAAAGAGGAAATGTTGAAGCACTTGGATCAATTGAGTGAAGATCAGAACGTCATGATCAAAATCACCATTCCAACAGTCGATAACTTCTTCAAGGAATTGATTGACCACCCGCGTGTACTCCGCGTAGTGGCTTTGTCCGGCGGCTATAAACGAGATGATGCCAATCAGAAATTGGCTGCCAACGAAGGGCTGATCGCCAGCTTCTCTCGCGCCTTGTCCGAAGGCGTCAGCGCCAGCCAATCCGATGAAGAGTTCAATGCCATGCTGGAAAACTCCATCAAAGGCATTTACGAAGCTTCCATTACATGAATCCACGAAAATGCCCTGCGGCGATTAACGCTGCAGGGCATTTTTGTTTTGAGAATCAGTAACGGCTGGCCGGAGTTTTCCGGAACCATTCGAATTCACTGATGTGAAGTTCACGCAATTGGTATTTCATGATTTTCCCCGAGGAGTTCCGCGGCAAGGAATCGGTGACCAAGTACTTGCGCGGAATCTTGTAGCCTGGAAGTTTTTCCAGGAGATAGTCCATCAATTGGTCTTCGTCGATGGTCTCACTTTCTTTCGGAACAATGATCACACCGACAATCTCTCCCCATTCCTCTTCCGGCAAGCCGACTGTCGCAGCTTCTTCCACTTGAGGATGGCTGTTGATGACCTGTTCCACTTCAATGGAATAGATATTTTCTCCGGCTGAAATGATGCGATCCGCTTTTCGGTCTACGAGAGAGATATACCCATCCTCATCAATTGTGGCCAAATCGCCCGTCAACAGCCAGCCGTTTCGGAAAGCCTCTGCGGTTTCTTCAGGTTTATTGAAGTATTCCTTCATGACCGTATCGCCTTTGATGACAAATTCACCGATGGTTCCCGGCTGGACATCCAAAAATTCATCGTCCACTACCCGCACTTCTGTGAAGTACATCGGTTTTCCGCCTGATCCTACCTTGTGTTCATGCTGCTCAGGCAATAAGAAAACACCTCCCGGTCCACCTTCCGTCAACAGGCATAGGTTATAGAACTGCTGATGGCCAAAAACCTCCATTGCCCGCTTGACAAGTTCCGGATCAATTGGATCTGCCCCGTACATGCATTTTTTAACCGAAGACAGATCTGCCTCTTCGATATTCGGCAACTGCAACAACCTGGTGTACGTTTCCGGCAAGCCGAAGAATATGGAAATCTGGAATTCGGTGATGGCCTCAGCCACTTTTTCCGGATTGAAGTCACGCAGAATGATGTTGGATGTACCCAACATGATGCCGGTTACCAAAAACAGATTCAATTGAACCGAATGAAATAAAGGCACTGCATGAAGAATGCGGTCCTTTGCCCCGAGTTCCACGCCAAACACGAATGACGAACTGGCAGCGGTCAGCCGCTGATGATCAAATAATGCCCCTTTTGGTTTCCCGGTTGTACCGGAAGTATAAAGGATTTCCGCATCATCACTGCTCAATACTTCAACAGAAGGCTCCAGCGCATTATCACTCAATACACTTTCCCAACTCAGATAATCATTATTATCAGGTGCCGGGTGGACGATAACTTGTCGAAGCTGAGCTGCCTGCTTTTTCGCTTCAGTTACAGTCTTTTCAAATTCGTGGTCGCATATGACGAATACGCTTTCAGATTGTCCGAAAATATAGCCGCTTTCATCTGCACTTAGCTGGTAATTGACCGGCACTGCCACACCCCCAGCCTTTAGCACAGCAAAAAAAGCCAGTACATAATGATCGGAATTTTTCAGGAACAGCGAAACCTTATCCCCTTTTTGCATCCCTGTTTCGAGTAAACCATTTGCCAGCCGATTTACTTCTTCGTTCAGCTCCTGGTAGGAATAACGTTGTCCTTCGAAAGCGATGGCCATTTTATCCGGAAAACGCTTCGCATTCTGTGCAAGTGTTGTCGTAATGTTCATTTGGATTTCCCCCTCTTTTTAGTAATCGACTGTCCCGATAATCAACCCTCCTGCCTTTGAAATCTCCAAAGCTTCGAAAGACGTTAGAAATTTCCTTATTTCCTTAATTAGTATATTTAACTGTATCGTATTCAGAAAATATAGTCAATTAAAGATTTGTAAAACGGTTTTCCCGAAAAGCTTAGAAGATTAAAAAACGCGTCCGGCTGCAGATGCAACCGAACGCGTTCAAAATAGATAGTTTCTTTACTGCCGGTCCGTCTCTTGTTCAGGCTCCGGAATATTTATGCCGATGACTTGTGCCAGTAATTCCACACCTTTGACAATTTCTTCTTCCCTGGCATAGCTGAACGACAAACGAAGATAGGGCAGCCCCTCCTGCTGGTCCAGGAAAAAGTATTTGCCCGGCACGAAAGAAACGCCTGCAGCCAATGCCTTCGGAAGCAGTTCTGAGGTATCGACACCCGGAATTTTAACCCACACGAAATATCCTCCTTTTGGCGTGAACCATGAAACCGCAGGAGGCAGAAATTCTTCCAACGCCGACAACATCGTGGCGCATTTGGCTTCATAGACGGACGCCAATCCATCCAGGTGCTCATCAAAGTTGATGGCTTCAAGGAATGACGCCATCGTTGCCTGGTCAAATGGGTGGTTCAGGTCTTTCTTGAACCAATTCAACGGGTCGATGATGCGTTGATCTGCCACCACCCAGCCAATCCGCATGCCAGGAGCCACGACTTTTGATAAAGAACCGACATACAGGACACGGTTGTTGGTATCCATCGCTTTCAGAAGTTGTGGGCGATTCTGAAAGCCCAGTTCTCCGTATGCGTCATCCTCCAATATCAGGAAGTCGTATTGTTCCGCCAGTTCAAGCAAATGCTTCCGGCGTTCAGGAGACAGCGTAGTGCCTGTCGGATTTTGATAGGTCGGAATCGTATAAAGCAATCGCGGCAGCGGCTGTCCCTGTTCTTTCCGGTCTGCTAACAAATCCGCCAACAATTCTGTCTGCAGCCCTTTTTCATCTATCGGGATCGTCAGATAGTGCTCAGTGTAGTTCTGGAAAATCTCCAAAGCCTCCATATAGGTCGGTGCTTCAACAGCCACTAGAGCTTCGTCATCTAAAAGGACACGGGCAATCAGATCAATAGCCTGGCAGGCTCCTGAAGTCACCAGCAATTCGTCCTCTGCAGCTTCTGCCCCGCGCGTCGCCATTCGTTTGCGAAGAAACTCCTTCAGCTGCGGAATCCTTGGGCTGCCCAAATAATGAAGCGGTAAATCACGTTCCTCATCCAGCAACCGTGCCACTGCCAGTTTGATTTCTTCAGAAGGAACCAATGCCGGTTCAGGATAACCTGAGCTGAGACGAAGACAGCCTGCCGGCAAGGTGGAAAGCCATTGCCCGGGTGGATCGTTTTTAAAAGCCATTTCAATATCTTTTGAAAAATGGAATGTTGTTTTCAAGTAGGTTGTGCCCCTTTCATCTAGCTGATGGAATTATGTGAAATCTCTTATTCTTCATTCTACAGGGTAGTTCTCTTAATGTGTAGGCTGTCAGTGAAATCCATCCGATATTTAGACTGTCCTATCCTAAATGGACATTGTAACTTTTCAGGCGCTATAACGTTCTTATGTGTAAGTGATTCACTTATCTCTCTATCCACGAGGAGGAATATCCATGAAAAATAAATTTTGGCTGAGAGCCTTTTTGATCTTGATGGCCGCTTTGATTCTCGCAGCGTGCGGCACCGGGCAAGGAGACGAAACAGAAACCTCCCCTGAAGATCCGAACACTGAAGAATCCGGAACGAACGATGAAACCACAGGAGGCAGTACCGATGGGGAAATGAAACCTGAAATCGAACACGTCGATGGTGATGTTTATCGCTATACCGTGATCAACGAAAGCGGCGAACCGCATACCTTTGAATTTACCAGCAGCCAACGCTATGATTTTTCCCTAGCAAATGAAAGCGGCGAAGAAGTTTTCCTCTTTTCATCCGTCAGCACTTATCTGCAGGCTTTAGGTGAAGAATCTGTCGACCAGGGCGACAAGTTGAGTTACGAATTCGAAATTCCGCAGCTCGACCTTGAACCCGGAACCTATGAACTGACCGCTTGGCTGACACCCCGACAAGGCGAAACGTATGAAGTCACCACCGAACATGTCGTGGAATAAAATAGACCATCAAAAAGACCATCCAACTGGGTGGTCTTTTTGATTGCCTGTTATTTCATTCTTCTGGCCGGTACTCCAGCGCGTCCCCCGGTTGGCAGTCCAACGCCTTGCAGACAGCTTCCAAAGTGGACAAGCGGATGGCTTTTGCTTTGCCGTTCTTCAGGATCGAAAAGGTTAGCCATAGTGATGCCGACTCTTTCCGAAAGTTCTGTAACGCTCATTTTCCGCTTAGCCAACATCACATCGATATGGATGATTATTGCCATGGAATTCTCCTCAGCTCAGACGATTAAATCGTTTTCTTCTTTTATATCGATGGCGTCCTGCAGGAGCCGTTGAAGCACAGCCGCAAATACAGCAATGACAAGCGAAGCAAATATGATTACTAGGCCAATCAAAATGCCCGGAGCATCGTCAGCTTTTGTCAATAGATAGAAAAATGGCATTTCCAGCGCAAACACAATGATGATGGCGACTGCACAATACTTGATGGTCTTCAACGCTTTGACTGACAGCTTTGAAAATGCCTCGTTCCTGTCAATATAGCTGAGAAGCTTCAATGTCTGATACAAGGCAACGAAAAATGGAATCATCGCCAAGTACATGCCGATCAATAATGGATATTGCAGTTTTTCCAGTTCAGGAGAAGCCCAATAAGGGGAATTTGGATCAAACCTTGATAAGCCGTATATGCAGCCGGCCAGTACCGGCAATCCCATAAGAATAATAACTGTTTTTAAAAATAGAGTAGATCCTCGGCTCATGAAAAGCACCTCACTTATTTGTATTGCCTTTATAATAGCTTATTATTTATTGTTTTACAATAAATAAATATTGCTTTTAGACATTAAATTATTGTTTTCATATTTCCTTTGAATAAAAAAAGCATCCTGTCACCTCTTTTTCAGAGAGACAAGATGCCTTTTGTTAGTTGCTTTCCAAAAAGGAAATATACTCTTTCACAACTTCGTAAACATATTCCTGGTTTGCTATGGCCGTATCTGCATTATAGGCACCGTCGTTGGTTTTATTGTTCGACAGAACACGGATTGCCAGGAATGGTACATCGTACGCTTTTGAAATCATGGCTACCGATGCCGATTCCATCTCTTCGACCGATGTGCCGTAATTTTCGTGGAACCACTTGATGCGATCCACTTCGTTATTCCAAAGATCAGCCGAGCCAATCGTGCCTTCAACGATCTTGCCTTTGGTGTAGCTGTCTTTCACTGCTTTAGCTGCAGCCAATAGGTCAGCGTCCCCTTCGTAATAGCGGGCTTTTTCTGCATTTGGATCTTCCCCAGCACTGCCTTCAGATGCCATAACGTCCATCGGCTTCCATTCAGTCGGTTCAATGCCTTCACCTGCTGCACGGTCTCCAGTTTTCATCGAACCGATGTTGACGGTACGTTCACCGAGAACGATATCAAATACATTCAATTCCGGATCGTGTCCGCCAGACGTGCCTTGGTTGATGATGGCGGCCGGATTGTATTTTTCAATAGCGATCGCTGTAGAAGCTGCAGCATTTTCCATGCCTTTGCCGGTTTTTGAAACGATGACCGGGTAGCCGTCTACTGTGCCGATGTAAAATTCATAGGTCGAACCTGATTCTTCTATAGTAACGTTCTCAAGGCGCTCCGCGAAGGTTTCCGCTTCAATCGGCATCGGCCCTTGAATCAGGATCGGGCGTTTGGTTTCTCCAGCCGCTTCTTTATCTTCAGTTGCTTCAGCTTCTCCCGCTGAACTGCACCCAGCCATTACGGCCAACAAGATCATGGCCAAGATGGTTAATAAAACTGGATTGCTGAATTTTGTCTTCATTTGTATCTTTTTCATGCGAACTTCCCCCTTGATGTCTGCTCTGCCGGTATTGGAGCCAAAAAATAGCGCCTGAAACAGTCATTTATTTCTGCCTGTGGAATCCAGTAAGCCGAAGCACGTTTGAATGCATCAAGATGAGGCACACCAATCAAACAGCCGCCAGCTGAAAAGCCGGCTGACCGCATACTTCGACTCGTAGTCCGATTCTTTAAAGGGAACCTGGTAGAAACATTCGGACCGTATTACCGAATTTATACGAGCGATTATGTTGTTTGTCTGTCACTTGGCAACTATAGCAAAGGCAAAACAAAGGGTCAACCAAAAAAGCGAACATTAAACTTAAGTAACGGTTTAATGTTCGCTAAAATAGGTGATAAAGAGTAGTTTCCTTCGTTAAGAAGCATAATCTCCTTCTTTTTCCTCACTTGTCTCTTTCACTTTCTTCTCCAGTTCTTCATGCATCTCTTTGCGGATCGTATCTTTCCGATCTTTTTCCTGTCTGAAATATTGAGTAAGGGTTTTATGCCTGATGTTTGCCAGTTCATTAAACTTATCAGCGGCTTCATTGTCCTTAAATTTTCCAAGCTCTGTCAGCTTGTATTGCAGGCTGTGCATTCTATTGTTTTCCGAAAGGGATTTGCCGTAAATTTCGTTATTGTACTTCAATAGATCCCCTGCAATGTCATTGCTTTGCTGGAGAATTTCCAAATAACGGTCATTGCTCCAGGCCAGCCATTCCCAGTAAAGCCGGCTGTGCTCCTGCTTCAGATAATCATTCAAATCGCTTTCCGAGTAAACGGACTTATATTGTCCATTCCCTGCTTTGGCTACAGCTTCCAGCTGCGCCTGGCCTTCGTTGTCGACATCAAAACCGATGATGTTCACTTCCGCTTGGATATCGGATGCGTTCAATGAAGCCGCAGCTGCCACCGGATCTCCATCACAGGTTTCAATTCCATCGCTGACCACATACACCACATTGCGTACATGTTCGCCTTTTTGTTCTTTCAAGTCTTCTTCAGCAGCTTGGATGGCACCCGCTAAAGGCGTCCAGCCAGCCGGTGCAAACTGATCCAAGGATTCGCTGAAATGCTGCTCATCGTAAGCCCCTAGTTCATACACTACTTCGTTGCTGCTGCAGGACATTTCCCGGTCCGCGTTCGTACCGCTTCCTTCATGCCCATAGACACGCAGCATGACGTTCGATCCTTCCGGCAAATCTCCTGCATAGGTCTGCACCGCTTCTTTGGCCAGCTTCATCTTTTCGCCGCCCGATACATGGCCAGCCATGCTTCCGCTGGCATCCAACAAGATGGCCACATTGATTGTCTCTTCTTCAGGCAAGGTGATGCTGTCTTCCGGCGTAGCGGAATCGATGGTGATTACTGGATTAATGGCTTCAAACTTTTCTGCAGCTTCTTCAACATCCGCTGCCACTAATGATACTGCGAAGGAATACGCTTCCTCTCCTGTCATCCCTTCAGGCGCCGCTTCCAGCTCTGCCTGCAATTGTTCCTTTTGCTGATCCGTTTCTTGTAGGACGTATTTGCCTTTTTCCTTTACGATCTCTTCCACATTATGTACAGCCGCTTCTGCTGCGGCCGGCTCTTCCGCCTGTTGTTCTTCAACTGCTTCTTCTTCAGAAGGGTGCTCTTCCTTTACAGCTGGTTCTTCTGCTGCACCTGCATTTTGATTATCCGAGCAACCTGTAAGGATTCCAGCGGTTAATACCCCAAACAGCATCAGTTTATTGAATTTCGTCATACTGGGAATTCACTCCATTCGTTTTTCTTTCATAAGTTTACGGTTCTGTCTGTAGAGAAGTTTCATTTTCACCTGTTATTGGAAAAATAACTTGAATAGTCTTATTCTACCATTTGGAAATATAAGCGTTAATAAGAGAAAAGACATACTTTATTTTCTTGAACAAGAAAACTCTCTGCAGCCTTCAATGGTTTTTAAACCGAGAATGCGCAGAGAGCATGTTTTATTCATTCCGTTCTGTTACCGGAATCCAAATTTCACTATAGACGTTCTGTAGATTCGCCATATCGCCGTTGAAGGAAATTTCCGGACCTTCGACCAATTCGTAATTCGACGAGGGCAGCCAGTCGGAAAAAATTTTGCTCCAAGTATCCTGCAGCTTTTGAGGAAACGGACCTTCAAGACTGAATACGGCCCAGCTTCCCGCTGGCACCTCCACAACATCAAAATCATCGAAATCACCTTCTAAAGTCGTAATCGATCCAATCAAATGATCCAGCTGGCCTTTTTCTTCTAAGCGGCCCTCATCAAAATGAAAGGAGGCATTGACTACCGTTTGAACTTCTGTGTTTCGCCATTTTTGCAGCTGCTCACGCTGGTCCACTGTGATAGCCTGCACCATTTTCATAATTTCAGGATTCTGTCCTTCAAAAACGATGGGCACCCGTTCTTTAATGCCCACCAGTTTAAAGGCGTCTTTTTCTGCAATGCGGTATTCCATATCCATTCCTCCTCGAATCGTCAATTGGAAAGTAAGGCGTGGAAATGCTTTAAACTGATCGCTGTTCTTCACTTCAGATGGGTTCATCCCCGACCATTCACGAAACGCCCGGCTAAAGCCGTCTGCCGAGTCGTAGCCGTACTTGATGGCCACATCCAGAACCCGTTCCTTCCCCCGCTGCAAATCGCTGGCTGCCTGTGACAAGCGCCGGCTGCGGATATAACTGTTCAACCCCATCCCCGACAAATACGAAAACAATTTACGGAAATGAAATTCCGACACGCCGGCAATCTTCGCCACTTTGCCGAAATCAATGTCGCTGTCCAAGTGTTCCTCGATATAGTGCAGCGCTTCATTCATATCTTTCAGCATGTCCATGCACACCCCTCCTTCCTTTTCTATTTTAAGAGGAATAAAAACGGCGCATCCGATTTTTCCTGTACGGATATGGTCGCTTTACTCTTGTTCCTGCCTTTTTTGGGTCAGGGAGATAATTTTAAGGCAGTGCCCTTAATTCCAATAGCTTATCTGTTTCGAAACAATCTTCATGAATTCATCAAAGGAAGAAGAGTAGCGGTTCCAGTGATGGTACCATTTCCTGATGGTATCCAACAGCCAGAACGGCATAGGCTTGCTGTCGATAATTGGATAATACTCTTCGTATGCTTTTTTCAAATGCTCCCATCTAAAATCATTGCCCTGTTTAATATACTCGGAAACGTCAAGCAACTTTGCCCGGCCGTTCTGCAATAATATGTTCTTTAAGTGGATATCCCGTGGATTTAATCCGATTTTCCGGATGTAGCCCCGTGCCTCTTCTACGTCTGCAATTACCTGTTCCGGTACGTGGATTCCCTGCAACAGACAATCGAACAAGGTTATGCCATGTTCATACTTAATAGCTAACATGCGGTCAGTTGCGCCATAACAAGTGGAGAAGTAGAACGAAGAGCCGATTTCATCATAAACTTTCGCTTCTGCGTCAAGTTTCCCTTCTTTTCCTTCCGCATATAACTTGAAGGCATACTCCGGAGCTTCTAAAAATTGAAACACTGCTGCATCGGTCCCTACTCCAATACAGCGAAAACCTTCCGTAATGCCTTCTATCGTTACCGGTTCATTATTCGGATGCGCCACTACATTAATCGCTGAAAGCAATTTCGCTATCTCTTGCCATGATTGATCCATAACATCTCTCCTTTATTTCTAAAAATCCATTGCGGCCAGTGTGTATAGGTTGACGAACTAGACCCGTGCCAAGATCCTTCTCGATAGTGATAAATATATGCAAAAAATACTGCGGCGATTGCGCTTTACCTGCAAAAACATTGACAGACTCATCAATATCCTCTATTGTTAACTACGCGATGAGCTCGTTTGCGTAAGACGGACAAGCACTCCTTTTTGGAAACACGTTGTGGAGCGTGGCTTGATACGCCGCAAACTATCGAAAACATCTTGCCCTCGGGCAAGGTGTTTTTTTCTGTTTTATTGGCAGATAGAGACGAAATTTTAGTCATTTAACTGGAAAGCCGCATTTATAGTGCGTGAAATGGAATAAAACTGTTTTCACGTTGTTTTTATAGTTATAGCACTTGAAGTGTGGTTGTTTGCGGAATTCTTGATTTGTTTGCGGAATAGGCGTGGTTGTTTGTGGAATAATTGACTTTATCTGCGGAATATTGAGGCTTGGTTGCAGAATCCCCTACTTTGTTTGCGCAATGGCTTATTTTAGCCGAAAATAAAACATCCGCCTCTCTCCTAAAGAAGAAAGCCCCGTCTTCAAGCAAATTGCTTAAGGACGGGGGCTTTTAAATTCACAATTCGTAAACGCGTGCTTCAAAAGGCAGCAATTGTTTCGGATCCTGCTGTTGATAATTTCCGAGCAGGCAGCGCGCTGCTTCCGGTTCGTCCCAGTAGCAGGCGTACTCCGTCAAATTGGTGATGACCAATAAGGTCTTTTCTTCATCTGTGCGTGTATAGGCATAAATCGATTCGTGCCCGACATCCTGCAGCTCGTAGTTTCCGTAGACGAGGACGTCTTGCTGCTTGCGCAGCCAGATCATCTTCCGGTAGAACCAAAGAATCGAATGCGGATCGCGCAACTGTGCCGCCACATTGATTTCCTCGTAATTCGGATTGACCCGCAGCCAGGGCTCAGCATTTGAGAATCCTGCGTTCGGGCTGGCATCCCATTGCATCGGCGTGCGGGAATGGTCGCGGCTTTGCGCTTTGATGATCGTCATCACGGCGTCATGTTCCATGCCTTCCGAACGGTTGAAATGGTACAGGTTGTGGGTTTGGATATCGTTGTAATGCGCCAATTCTTCAAACGGCGCATTGGTCATGCCGATTTCCTGCCCCTGATAGATGAACGGTGTCCCTTGCATGAAGAAATACATACAGGCGATGGCTGTCGCACTTTCCCGCCAGTATTGCTGATCGTTGCCCCACGAGGATACGATGCGCGGCTTGTCGTGGTTTTCCACGAACAGCGCGTTCCAGCCATGGCCTTCCACCGCTTTCTGCCATTTCGTAAGCACTTCTTTCAGCTTCGGCACATCAATTCTCGTTGTGGAGTCAGTATCCCAAAGTCCCATACTTTCAAACTGGAACACCATATCGAATTTTCCATCGTCTTCGGAAATCCATTCTTTAATGTTGTCAGCTTTCACACCATTCGCTTCACCGACCGTCATGATGTCGTATTTCGCAAACGTCTCGTCGCGCAATTCCGCAAGCAGCGGCTGGATGCCTTTGACGTTCATCATTTTTTCCCAAGCCGGCACATACAAATTCTGTTCCGGGTCTTCGATATCGCTCATTTCTTTTTTGATATGGCTGATGGCGTCCACTCGGAATCCATCGATCCCTTTGTCCAGCCACCAATTGACCATATCGTATAAAGACTGCCGCACTTCCGGGTTCTCCCAGTTCAAATCCGGCTGTTTTTTGGAGAATAGATGCAAATAATACTGTTTGGTTTGCTGATCGTATTCCCAGGCAGAACCGCCAAAAATACTTTCCCAGTTGGTCGGTTCATCGCTCCAGATATACCAATCGCGTTTGTCGTTATCGCGTGAAGCACGTGATTCCATGAACCACGGATGCTCGTCGCTTGTATGGTTGATCACCAAGTCGATGATCAACTTCATATCCCGCGCGTGCACTTCTTCAAGCAGGCGGTCAAAATCCGCCATCGTTCCGAACTCTTCCATAATTTCCTGATAGTCGCTTATGTCGTAACCGTTGTCATCATTGGGTGATTTATACATCGGACAAATCCAGATAACATCAATCCCAAGGTCTTTTAAATAATCCAGCTTGCTGGTCAGGCCGTTGATGTCGCCAACGCCGTCACCGTTCGAATCCTTAAAACTTCTCGGATATACCTGATACGCGACTGCTTCTTTCCACCATTTTTTGTTCATAACTGATCCCTCACAAAGACCTTGGCCAGTCTCCCTATCAATCAATCGGCCGTAACCCCTGATCTTTTTTGAAGATGTCCGAACGCCTATTTCAACTTTTGTTCTTTTCCATTATCCAGCAACATTTTTCTAGAAAAACTATTTACAAGTTGATAGTGTAGCAGAAACCGCAAATAATTACCAAGGCATCTTCTTGAACTTTTTATGGACACTAGCTGGAGCAGCCACCTTCTTCCTTTTTAATATCTTTCTGTATAACCCCTGTACAAATAAAAAAACCTGAATCCATAAACTTTTTTACAATAAATTAATGATACCGTTTTCATTTTTAATTCTTCACACTTACTGATATATAAATGGTGTTCATTTCCTCAATCTGTCTTTTCCGTAATAAAACCCAAGGCCTAAATTACCGCAGCTGTTTTATTTATCCCTCATCTTTTTCATTTGGAAAGAATAACTTTTAGCTGTTAGTTCTTTAAAATTTGGGAATACATTATTATAGATAAGAAAGGATGATGGACAATGAAAAGCAAATTGGCAGCCGCACTTCTCGCCATTTTCCTTGGCGACTTCGGCGCACATAAATTTTACCTTGGCAAACCAGGCATGGGGATTTTCTATCTGCTGTTCTTCTGGACAGGCATACCTGCAGTCATTGGAGTAATTGAAGGCATTCTCTATCTTCTGCAATCTGAAGAGGATTTCCAGAGAAAACACGGCAGAGTTTAATCCATCAGAATATCCGCACAGCTTTAAGGAGGCACTAGATCTTGCAGCTTGAACCAATTCCTGATCATTTAGAGGAAAACCTGAAAATTTTATTCGTCGGCTTCAATCCGAGCATCCGCTCTTCAGAAACTGGTTTTCATTACGCCAATCCGAATAACCGATTTTGGAAGATTCTTCACCAAGCGGGGTTAACCCCTCGGAAATACCGGCCTGACGAAAATAGCGACTTGCTGGCACTCGGATACGGCCTGACCAATATCGTTGCCCGCCCAACCAGGGAAGCAGCAGAAATTTCCAAAGCGGAATATGCTGAAGGCACCAAACAGCTGGAGCAAAAAATCCGGCTGTTGCGCCCAAAAGCCGTTTGTTTTGTCGGCAAAGGCGTCTACCAGCAATTCAGCAACCGGAAAACAGTTTCCTGGGGCGCCCAGAAAGAACCGGTGATTCCGGGCATTGTTGAATATGTGGCACCTTCCTCCAGCGGATTGGTGCGCATGAAGCTGGATGACATTGTAGAAATTTACAGTGGTTTGAACCGGTACATCTAATGAAAATGCCGTCCTCCTGTAAAAAGAGGACGGCATTTTAATGTTCCATTTTCTGCAGCAAGCCAAGGATTTTCCGGACCGTATTGACATTGCGGACTGTGACGCGCTGATAAAGCCCGGATCCCACAATCTTCAGCAGGCCGCTTCTCGTGACTTTGTCTTTGTCCACAGACCACAGGATGGCGCCCGGGACATACTGGACCCGGTCGATTTCCGGTTTGACTGTCAACTGGTCAAGCACGGTTTCCTTGTCGACGTCTTCCCATAAAAACAAGACATCGCTTTTCTTCTGCTGGTCGTTTGACCAGTCTTCGGGAACTGACTCTGCAATTTTTCTAAACTCGTTTTCATCGTAAACCAACACTTTGATCTGCAAGTCAAAATGGCTATAAATCACTTGTTCCAATAAAGGCGCTAATTGGACTTTTGAATGGCTGCTGTCAGCAAAAAGAATATTGCCGGAATTGATATAGGTAAGGACAGAAGACATCCCGGCCTCTTCAAACGCCTGCTTCAGCTGCTTCATGTCCACTTTGTTTTTGCCGCCTACATTGATGCCTCTCAGCAATGCCACATACATCATGGAAACCCTCTCCTTATACTACAGAATGGACTGATCCCGCTTTATTTCCAATCAGTTCCGGCAAAGCCCGCATCCTTCAGGATTTTTTCGAATGGCCGAACCGGCACTGAGGCTTCCAATTCCTTGACGATTTTCTCCAAGTCTCCCGCAAACAACTCGTAATCCTCTTTTGCCAGAACCATTTTCAATAGACTGATCACAGAAAAAACGGTAGCGCCGCTCAAACTTCCTTTGTTTTTGTTCAGCACCGATTCAAGTTCGCCCAGTTCTACAGGATGCGGGAGATGGTAACGGTACAGCACCTCCTCATGCGCGGATTTATTCCGATACGGAAAGACGATGTGGAGGATAGCGTCCAAGTCACGGGCTTTCAAACGGATACTTTCGTACTCGTCGCTGTATTCTTCCGAAAAATCCCATGCGATGCGGTCACGCAGCTCTTCGTCGATCACCGCATAGAAATGAGTGATTTGGCCAAGCGACAAAAAATTGACGAGCACCCAAAGCGGGACATTCTTATGCTTGTCATAAAATTCACGGATGGCCGGGTATCTCACTTTGTCGCGTTTTTTATGGCTTTTGATCAAGTTCGCAAGCGTGGAAATGATGCGATCACGCTCGTGGTGATGGCTGCAGTCGGGACTGTAATGATTCGGATCCAAAAAGCTGTCCGCGCCTTTGAACTTCTCCGAAAAACGGTAAGCCACTTTTGATTTGATGTTTTTTTCGAATTTCAATAGATCGTTCAACAAAAGCAGACGCAGTTTCCGGTCAAACCGGTGCAGCGCATAAATATGGCTAAACTCACTGCCTTCCTGGTACTGTTCCCGGCCGTACGGATTAAGCGCTATGTCGTGTTCGAGAAAAGGCTCTTTATAGCCATCGATCAACGCGTAATAATTCTCACGCGACAAAATCCGTCTGGCAGCCGCTTTGTCAGTAATTTTCAGGCCACGCTCTTCGAGTATCTCCAATTGTTCGGCGTGGGTGGCGAAATCTTTCACATAACTCATCCTTTGCACTTTCTTCTCCCTTTTACTGTAAGCGATTTGCCGCGATTAATAAACCATCAAACCAAATGCAAAAAACGCCCCCGGAATTAGATGCCAGGGGCGTTGCAAAATTGCTTTATCAGATTTTATTTCGAACAGATTAATTCAAGCCGTGGCTGACCATCGCATCGGCCACTTTTTTAAAGCCGGCAATATTGGCACCGACAATCAAATTGCCCGGTGCGCCATATTGCGACGCCGTTTCGGTACATGTTTTATAAATGTTCTTCATGACCTGCAGCAGTTTTTCATCCACTTCTTCAGCTGTCCATGAATAGCGCATGCTGTTTTGGGACATTTCCATCGCCGAAACTGCAACACCGCCTGCATTGGCCGCTTTTGCTGGAGCGAATAGCACGCCATTGTGAGTCAAGACACGAACGGCTTCTTCCGTACAAGGCATATTGGCGCCTTCGCCTACTGCTTTCACCAGATTTTCGACCATGGCCTGCGCGCTTTCTCTATCAATTTCGTTTTGCGTTGCACAAGGCAATGCGATATCACATTGGATTTTCCAGATATCCGATTTGTCGTTGCCGTATTGGGCATTCGGGTGAGTTTCAAGGTAGTGGTAAATCCGTTTTCTGTCCACTTCCTTCAATTGCTTAACCGTTTCGACGTCAATGCCTTCAGGATCGTAGATGAAGCCTTCCGAGTCACTGCAGGCTACAACTGTAGCACCGAATTCAATGGCTTTTTCCATCGCATAAATCGAAACGTTTCCGGAACCTGAAACGATGACTTTGCTGCCTTTAAATGAATGCCCTTGCTCTTTCAGCATTTCTTCAACAAAATAGACAGTTCCATAGCCGGTTGCTTCTTTTCGGATCAGGCTTCCTCCGTTGTCGGGATTTTTCCCGGTGAAGACGCCGGCTTCAGAAGCATTGCGAAGACGTTTATACTGTCCGAACATATAACCGATTTCCCGTTTTCCGACGCCGATATCGCCTGCTGGCACATCGATATCCGGACCAATATGGCGCGTCAGTTCTGTCATGAAACTTTGGCAGAAACGCATGATTTCACGATCCGATTTTCCTTTTGGATCGAAATCAGAACCGCCTTTACCGCCGCCGATTGGCAGACCGGTTAAAGCGTTCTTGAAGATTTGTTCAAATCCAAGGAATTTGACAACACTTGCCGTTAAAGAGGGGTGGAAGCGCAAGCCGCCCTTGAAAGGCCCAAGTGTGCTATTGAACTGTACCCGATAGCCTCTATTGACATGGACATTGCCCGCATCGTCTTCCCAGGTTACACGGAAAGCAATAAAGCGTTCCGGCTCGGAGATGCGTTCCAGAATTCCCTGTTCCACATATTCCGGATGCTGTTCAAACACCGGCTGCAACGAATCGAATACTTCCCAGGTAGCCTGCAGAAATTCTGATTCACCCGGATTACGGTCTTTAAGTTTTTTATGGATGGCTTTTATATATTCAGAAGACGATTGTTGTTTGATTGGATTTTCTTGTTGTGCATATGGCAAATGTTTTCAATCCCCTCTTGTTATGATAACGTGGAATATTTGAATAATTATTCGCACTATTTGATATTTAAGTTCAATTATACAAACTGATTAAAGCTGACGCAAACTAATATTTGCCTTTAACAGCTTATCTTCCCTTAAAGCAAGAGGTTTCTAAACAGAAGAAAACGCTATCATTGGCAGTAGCTCACTGTTTTAATTTTTTTGTGACAAATTGAGTTTTTTTTAATTACTAGGTGGATTTTAAGAGATTCATTTGTCTTATACATACTAATTTCTCTATTTTTATACTGTTTCTTCTATAAAATAGTATTTTCTATCAAAGAACAAAATCTCAAATTCCCGTTAAAAGTTGCCTTTAGGGGGTATGGAAAACTAAAAGCAGCAGCCGGGAAGTTGAGGACAAGGCTCGAGGTGCATAGGGCGGTGAAATACAAGGGTAAGGAGTGAGGACTTTGAAGAAGTTTTCATGGTTGACCATACTGATTGTGATGCTGAGTTTGGCCGCTCCTGTTGAAGGAGCTTCCGATTTGCCCGAGTCCCATGAATTTTATGACGAAATCACTTATTTGATTGACCGTGATGTGTTGAAAGGCTATCCTGATGGCACCATGCGGCCGAACGCAGGGGTGACGCGTGCAGAAGCAGCAATTATGATCAGCCGCTTGAAAAAATTTGATGTTACGCCGCGTGCCACAGGTTTTCCGGATGTACCTGCTTCCCATAAAGCAAGCGGCTCTATCGCTGCAGCAGCCAAAGCGCAGTTGATCAAAGGATATCCTGATGGAACTTATCGCCCAGAAAACACGATTACACGAGCTGAAATGGCATTTATCCTGTCTCGGCTGTTTATCGTCCCATTCCGGGCAGATGTCAGCTTTACAGATGTATCGCCGAATATGGGGGTCTATGAACCGGTTCAACAAATACTAGCGGCGAATATCACCATCGGATATCCCGACAAGACATTCCGCCCGAACGCCACTGTAACACGCGGACAATTTTCAGCATTTATGGCCCGTGGCCTGGAACCGAAATTTAAAAATGACGCCACCATTGCACAGTCCTATTTGAGAGACAAAACAAAAAACTATGTCTATGATACGGAATACGGCATTGAGCGCCACGCCTATAATTACGTATCGGCGCGCAATGGCTTGCCGATGGGCTTCATTTGGAGCATCTATAAAGACGATGGATCGTTGTTGACCGATTCGACTGAAATCGAGACGCATGAACACTATACATTCGGATTGCCGTATTCGGAATCCTATTCTGAATTGGAATATCCTGCTGAAGTGAGACGAGCCTGGTACACAGATACGATGTATGCTGCTCCGCGCATCATCAGCGGGATCGGTGTGACCGTGGAAACCCAATTTCAAACGTTCACAAATGCTATAGAAATAACAGTCGACCCCAATCCCGAATTTCTGGAAGAAGGCCACACCTACTATATGGTTGAAGGTTTCGGCGAAGTGAAGTCCGTCAAACTCGATGGCACGGTCACAAAAGAATTGATTGCTGTGGAATAAACCCAAATGATCGAAAACCGGCTGCCCGAGTGCAGCCGGTTTTTTCAGTCTTTCTTAAAGAAGAGCAGAAATAAAGCCCTGCAAAAAATGACACACAATCGACACTTACACCAAAAATGCAGTGCTTGTTATAGTTACAAACAGACTTCAAAACGTACCATATTTAGTTTTGGGCATGGCCATCTATAAAAGAGCATCGCCGCTTCTGTAATAAGGGATAGAAACCTTCACAACAGTCGGCTGATATACGGAAATCTTCAACATCTCCATTAGTTTGTCCTCTCTTTAATGAATGTCCTTCTCTCCATCAGCTCAAATATTGAACGCACAACAAGTCGAATAGACGCATTTTGAAAGGAAGACGAGTATGCACCTGGAAAAAAGATTGCCGCACAATGGAAAAGAGGGTCTTCTTTACGGAGGACTCATCTCCACTATGACTGTCCTGTTTATGACTTCGCTCAGCACCATTTACTTTGCAGGAGAATTTAACGCCGCCGTTGCTTGGAGCATCGTCAAAATGGTGCCGATCATGTGGCTCATTGTCATGATCATCGAACCGGTTATTTTTGGGCGTCTGGCAGAAGCATTGACCGCCAAACTGACAACACCTTCAGACAGCTTCAACGCTAAAATCCTGTTTCGGATCTTGTTTACCGTCCTTGGCATGTCCGCGGCGATGACGTTGATTGGCGACATTGTCGGCCACGGTTTCCACTCGGAGCTTTTCAGCAACTGGCTGGCAAATTGGCCACGTAACTTTGTCATCGTCTTGATCGCTGAAAGCCTGGTCATCCAACCGGTTGCCCGCTTCGCTATGGTCAAGCTGCATGAAGCGCAAGACAGAAAAGCAGGAAGCTCGACAGAACCAGATTCTGCTTTAAAAACAGAAGTTCTTTGAGCAACTCAAAAAACCCGCAGACAAGTTTTTGTCTGCGGGTTTTTGAATTAACTGGTTTTATTTAAAATCTACCGTATCGTTTATTTCTTTTTCATCTTTTTTTGTTTCATTATTCGTCAATTTCTTTACGAACGTTTTGACGGATTTCAATGTATTTCCTGAATCCCAATATTCTGCTGAATCAGCATCCACTTTGATGAGCACGACATTCGGGTCGTCATAGCTTGTATCCAGCATTTTATCGAACACTGGATTCCAGTATTCTTTTTTCTTCGCTTCATCTTCAATGAATTCCGCAGTTCCGCTGATGGAGACATAGGATTTCCCTGCATAAGCCAGGTTCACATGTGGATTAGCGGCAATTTCCTGGTACTTATCTGTGTCTTTCATAGTCAAGAACCATAGTTCGCCATCAAACTCCACTTCCTGTGTCTGCATCGGGCGTGAAAGGATTTTGTTGTCCGAAGAAATCGTGGTGAACATTGCCACTTCAATGTCTTTGATCAACTCATTTACCGTTTTGATTGCTTCCAGATTGTCAGTTGAATTGTTTACCATACTATTCTTTTCCTCCTATAAATTTCAGATTAAGTAAAACGTCTCTACTTTTTATAGTTCCCTTTTTGGACTTCCTTAAACGTTGTTTCCATTATTCTTACTTGGTTATAGCGCCCAAATTCCGGGTATTACTAATAAGGTAGATACAAAATCATTTATACGTTGGAGGTAGATTTTTTCATGAGCAAAACAGCAATCATTACAGGCGGCGGAAGTGGCCTGGGCCAATCTACAGCGGTTCGGTTGGCACAGGAAGGCATTAATATCGCGGTGGTCGACATCAGTGAAAAAGGTGGAAATGAAACAGTCGAGATGGTAAAGAAACTGGGGCCTGACGCTATTTTCATTAAAGCAGATGTTTCCAAAGCGGATGATGTAAAAAATTATGTGGACCAGACAGTGGAGCATTTCGGCAGCATCGATTATTTCTTCAACAATGCAGGGATTTCCGGCAGTGGAAAATTCTTTCTGGATACCGACATCAGTGAAATCGAAAGCATTGTCGGTATAAACCTGCTCGGCGCTTTGTATGGCATGCGTTATGTGGCTGAAGTGATGTTGAAAAATGGCGGCGGCTCGATTGTTAATACTGCTTCGAGCGCTGGCGTAATTGGACAGGACTCTGTCGTGACCTATTCGGCTACGAAACACGGCATCGTCGGTATGACGAAAAGCATGGTAGCGGAATATGCCAAAGATGGCTTGCGCGTCAACTCCATTGCCCCAGGTCCGACTGAAACGCCGATGGTTGAAGCATTTTACCGTGACAATCCGGAAATGAAAGAAAATGCCACTTCCGGCATTCCTCAGAAACGGCTTGGCACACCGGAAGAAGTAGCTGAATTAGTGACGTTCCTGCTGACTTCAAAAGCCAATTACATCAACGGCGAAGTCATCCGTATCGACGGCGGTTTTACAAACACGAAATAAATTAATGACAATCAAAAGTTTACAGGCAAACTCCATTTTGGGGTTTGCCTTTTTATTCTCCTATTTTCATCATACCAATTCATAATAATACTCTACTTCTCATAAGAATAAACTCCACCTTTCCACACCACGCCTGCTATCAAAAAATAAAGAATCCCTATAAATCAGTATTCTTGTAAAGTTATAGAGAAATAATATAAATTCTTCTTGTAAATAGATTATTCAATCATGTATAGTCTATACAAGAATGAATAACGGAGGCCGCCAATGAACAGTTTGTTTTTGCTTCCCAATACCCATGAAGAAATTATTGATACATATGATGAAGACATTATTGTCACTACTCGGGAAGGCCGCATCATTAAAGTCTCCCCACTCAGTGGAGAACCGTACGGAGTAGCGCCTGAAGAACTCCTCGGAAGATCCGTCTATGCGTTGGAAGCAGAAGGAATCTTCTCACCCGCCATTACACCGCTGGTTCTCGAAAAAAAGAAGAAAGTCGTGCTTCGGCAGGATACGCCTTCCGGCAGAAAGGTTCTGATCACGGGCATCCCCCTTTTCAATGACGAAGGGGATGTGGAGTTTGTAGTCAGCTATTCATACGATCTATCACAGCTCATGGTTATGAAGGAATACCTCGGCAACCTGGAGCTGGAAATGTCGAAAGTCAAAGGAGAACTTGCCCATCTTCGCAACCAGCAGCTGCAAGTGGAAGGCTGTGTTATGGAAAGCCCTTCTTCCAGTCGTGCACTCCAGACTGCAATTAAAATGGCGCAGCTGGAGGTACCAGTGGTGATCCAGGGAGAGCCAGGCACCGGCAAAACAGCACTCGCTAAATTCATTCACTCACAGGGCAATAGACGAGATGCTGCGTTTATTGAGGTCAATTGCAGCGCTATCCCGGAATCGGTGTTCGACATCAGCTTTACAGGCTTGGATGGCGATGGCTATCTCCCTCTCGCTGCCGGAGGCACTCTGGTGCTGAATGAACTGGATCAGCTTTCAGCCGCTTCACAGGCGGCGTTGTTCAAGATCCTAAAGCAGCCGCACGCGGCACGTGTCATCGCCATCAGCAGTGCGTTAATTGAAGAAGCAGTCACTGCCGGAAATTTCCGGGAAGACCTGTTTTATTTCCTGCATGTGGCTGTGATCGACCTGAAGCCATTGCGGGAAAGGCCGGATGATCTGGACCGGGCCATCGGCTATTTTCTTGAATTGCTGAACCAGACTTACGACCAACAAAAAGCAGTTTCTGATGACCTCCATTTTCATTTGCTGCAGCTGCCCTGGAAAGGAAATTTCCGGGAATTGCGCAATGTTTTGGAGCGAAGCTTTATCGAAAGTGAATCGGCTCTAATTACACTCGACGACCTGCCCCTCGCCTATCAGCCGGATTCAGATGAGCGCATCGGCTTTGAACTCGATGGCCAAACGCTTCCGGATATACTGGAATCCGTAGAAAAGAAAATTTTGCTGAACGCACAGAAACGATACCGGACTACTACCGAGATGGCAAATGTACTCGGCATCAGCCAGCCATCCGTCGTCCGCAAACTGAAAAAATACACAAGCACATCACTTGGGGGGGAAATTACATGACCATGCTTCAAACAAAGAAAAAGACCATTGAACCCGCTGATACGTGGAAGTTTCTGATTCCTTCCATCATCGGCGCGCTATTATTCCTTTGCCCGATTTCCTACAACGGCGAAGTGACCATCGGTGTCGGCATCTTGGCGTCGTTCCTGCTGACGGCATTTGGCGAGGTCATTCCGCCATTCATCGTCATCCTGCTTGGCTTCTCCGCAATCGCCAGCTTAACGGCAACTGCCTTAAAGCCTGCTTTCGTCCGAAACTCGCCTTTCTTGCGAGCTACTTTCATCAATGGACCTTTCGGGTTGATCGTCCGTGTGCTCGCTTTCGCATTCGGCATCATGGCTTATTACGAAATCGGTCCTGAAGCAATCTCCTCACGCAATACAGGTGGTGTGGTTCTCTACGATTTGGCGCCGGTCTTGTTGACATGGTTTCTGTTTGCCGGGATCCTCCTGCCGCTGCTCGTTGAATTCGGCTTGATGGAATTTGTCGGTGCCCTGCTGAATAAGTTCATGCGCCCAGTATTCACCTTGCCGGGCCGCTCGTCCATCGACGCGATGGCATCTTGGATGGGTGCTGCGCCAGTCGGCGTACTCGTGACCATGAAGCAATACGACGAAGGGAATTATACGCAGCGCGAAGCAGCCGTTATCGCCACTACCTTCTCCATTGCTTCTGTCGCTTTCAGTCTCGTCGTAGCAAATGTGGTCGGCATTGGGCACCTGTTCCTGCCCTTTTATTTAGCAGTTTCGGTTGCTTGCTTGGTAGCTGCTATTATTATGCCGCGCATCCCGCCTCTTTCCCGCAAACCGGATGACTATTACGCCCCGGTAGGCAAACAGATCGACGATTATATTCCTAAAGGCGTACCCCTAGCCAAATGGGGATTCGATGAAGCCCGCCGCAAAGCAGCCGGCGCTGCAAGCCCAAAAAAATTAGCTCAAGTCGGAATTGAAACTGTTCTGGATATCTGGTTGGCATTGATTCCGCTGGTCATGGCTTTGGGAACAGTGGCGTTGATGGTAGCGGAATACACACCGCTTTTCAAAATCATTTCCTATCCGCTGATTCCGGTTCTGACTTTGCTTGGATTGCCGGAAGCAGCCGAAGCCGCTCCTACCTTCCTTGTCGGATTCGCGGATATGTTCCTGCCAGCCGTCCTTGGCAGTGGAATCGAAAGCGAATTGACACGCTTTGTGCTAGCCGGTGTTTCATTGACGCAAATCATCTATATGTCTGAAATCGGCATTTTGATCCTGCGCTCGAATATCCCGGTGAAATTCTGGGAACTGGCTGTCATCTTTATACTGCGTACCATCATCACATTGCCGATTCTTGTGTTGTTCGGCCATTTGTTCGTATAAGAAAAACGTCACTTCCAGCATCTCGAATCTGGAAGTGGCGTTTTTTATTCAACGTTTTTGTATTGCCAACGCCTCCCTTCAAACGCCAGATAAACTTTAGAGGTATAGAAGATGATACATGGATTTCTTTCACGATTGGATGCATTTTCTGTTCACCCAAAACCATATCTAAGTTAGAGAGTTTCTGTCACAATAAGAGAATATCTTTAAGTTACAATTTGAAAGCTCAAGGAGGAATCTGAATGAATGACCCCAATCGTTTTCGAAGACGAAGACCAAGGTCCAGCTTTACTAGTTTTATCCTGGATCTTCCAGGTCTTCGCTCAAACGCTTTATGGAAGAAAGTTCTTGTGGCACCACTTTACTTGCTGGTCGCTCTGCTTGTATTACTGGGACTCTTTGGCGGCGGTATCGGCAGCATTGTCGATCTCCTGGTCATTTTTGTCATCATTATTGCCATTGTCGCATTGGTTAACGGCAGTTTGCCGCGCTTTAAAATTCCAAACCGAAAAGTGGCAGCCGTTCTTCTCGTCGCAGCCCTTGTTTTAAGCTTTCTTTGATCAAGCAAGCACCAGAGATGCGGTGACTGGTACTGAATTTATGACTATCTAGGTTCTTTTCTATTCTATGGCTTTGCATACTACCTATCAGTTCAACACAAAAAGCCGCATGCTGACATGCGGCTTTCTTGTTGAATATTCATTTTGCCCAGTGGTGGAAGAAGAAATAAAACACGATAAGCAGAATCACAATGGCTGACAAAACCAGCATCGGCACAAGACCAAAGGTGGCTTCCATTTTAACTCCTCCTCCTTTTACCTTTATCATACTCCTCTTTTTTCAAAAAACAATTAAATTTATTCGATTTTTCAGTCTACTTGAATTAGGTTTTATGAACTGAAAAGCTATCGTCCATACAAAGGGCTTTGCCATCACCCATCGAGATCAGCGGCAGAGCCTTTTCTTTAATTTCTCTAATTCCGGTACCTTTATCTAATATTTTTGGGGGATGAACTTTAAACTGTATTCTATTCCAACAGCCTACAGAAGAACAGTTATTTTCTACTTTACTCTCTATCGTTATTTGGATTATTAATTCCGTATATCAATATTTATATATTGTAATTCGATAAATAATGTTTTATACTGAATCTAATCTTATACAATCGAGGTGCTTTAAAAATGAAACGGGAAACCCTGTTTTTGAAAATCGTTCTATTTCTCATGGCTCTTCCGGTAATCGCTGTCTGCATTTTTGTGGAGCCGCCGCTGTCGCAGTTTGTCGGAGAACTCTTGCCGGAATGGGCATTTCTGCAATATGTCTTTCTGATTGCCCTGTATGGCACAGCCGTTGCTTATTTTATTGCTTTATACCAGTCCATGAAGCTCTTGAGCTATATTGACCGCAACATCGCTTTCTCGGAACGATCCGTGAAAGCATTGAAGAACATCAAATACTGCGCCCTTACCATCGCAGGCCTTTACTTGTTGTGTTTGCCGATTATTTTGTACATGGCTCAAGTGGATGACGCTCCTGGCCTTGGTGGACTTGGGATGGTCATTACCTTTGGCGCCCTTGTAATTGCCGTCTTTGCGGCAGTTCTTCAAAAGCTATTGGAAAATGCGATTGAAATAAAATCAGAAAATGATCTGACGGTCTGAGGTGAAATGATATGGCAATTATAATCAACATTGACGTGATGCTTGCTAAACGAAAAATGAGCGTAACCGAGCTTTCAGAGAAAGTCGGCATTACCATGGCCAACTTGTCCATCCTGAAAAATGGCAAGGCAAAAGCCGTTCGATTATCGACCTTGGAGGCAATCTGTAAAGCTTTGGATTGTCAGCCGGGCGATGTGCTGGAATACCGGCCGGAAGAGGATGATTCCTCTTCATAACCGGGCTCCAGCCAACACTTGATAAAAGAGGTGTGCTTCATGAGAGCTTCCCTGCTTTTTCTGAGAACTGTATTGGCCCTCCTTTGCCTTCCCGCTCTTGCTTTTTGTCTGTTCGTTATTCCTGAAATGGCCAGTAGAGACGCAGCTGCCCATCCGGAGACTGCTTATCTGCAATACCCTTTTATGCTGTCTGCCTATCTATTGTTCAGCCTGTTTTTTATCGCCCTTTACCAGGCCTTTAAACTGCTGGGTTCCATCAGCCGAAACAAGGCATTTTCAATGGATTCGGTGAGCGCATTAAAGAAAATCAAATACTGTGCTTTCGCAATCGCTCTTTGCTTTATAGCAGGATTGGTGTTTCTGATTGTCTTTATCGGCGGCGACATTGCAGGCATATTCACGATGAGCCTGATCTGCATTGTTGCATCATCAACGGTCTGCGTGTTTGCAGCCTTGCTCGAGAAACTGACAGTTCAAGCCATCCGATTGAAAGAAGAAAATAAGTTAACGATCTAGAAACTCAAAGACAAAAACCGCCATCCCGATTTTTTATCCAGGTGGCGGTTTTTGCTATTCATTAACTCAGCTTCTGCCCACAATTCGGACAGAACTTGGAGCCTTCATTTTTTTGGCCGCAGTTCGGACAGAATTTCGGTGCTGCTTGCCCGCTCGTGTCTGAATCATTCGAGCCTGCATCGTCTGTTTTCTGCTGCTTGCCGGAATCAGATTCTTTCTGGCCATCCATCATTTCTTTGGCGATGTTCATGCCCATCATCATGCCGGCCATGTCGGATGCTGTATTGGATCCCGATGACTTGCCCATGGCATCGGCCACTGAGATCTGCTGGTATTTTCCGACATCCCCGACCATGCCATGCGAGGCGCTTTTATTGATCATGTCCTGGATTTCCTTCGGATAATTAAAGCTCATGACCTGGAACCCGGTGACTTTCATACCGTCGTCCATCAGCTGCATATTCAAGTCATCTTGGATTCCTTGGCCGATTTCATGTGCATTGGCCTGCAAGTTGAACATGTCCTTGCCTTCTTTTGTGATCCATCGCATCAACAGCTGATCCAGAATTGCCGTGATGCGAATTTTCACATCGTCCACCAGATAACTGTCGCGGACACCTGCAATTTTATCGATTAAGCCGACGTAATCGCTGACTTTGAACTGGAACGTGCCGTTCGCCCGGATCGGCATGCCGCCGGGCAGCTGTGGCGCCGGAATATTGATTGGGTTCTGCGTACCCCATTTGACGGTGAATTCCTTGGTGTTTACAAACAGCACTTCCACGCGCATGCCGCTGTTAAAGCCGAAGCGAAAGCCTTTCAAAGTCGATAGGAACGGCACGATTTCCGATTCGATGTCGTACTCGCCTTCTTCCTCAAAGATTCCTTCAATTTTGCCGTTATTGATGAAGATAGCATCCTGTCCTGGACGGATAATCAGCCGGCTGCCTTTTTTGACTTCGTTGTTGTTCCATTTCCAGAAGATCATATCGTCTCTGAATTCTTCCCATTCCACTACATCTGAAAATTGGTTGCTGAAAAACCCCATTCTCACGGTCTCCTCCTTTGGTTCAAACTGATTTTAGAATTTGCGCCCGCCTCCGCTGAAAGAGCGGCCGCCACCCGTGACGCCGCCACCGCCAAATCCACTACCGCCTCCACTGCTTTTCTTCGGAACCCTGCGGCGCGATACGGTCTTGTTGCGGAACTGGTCAAGCTTGCCTGTCACCCGTGAATTGTCGCCGTCAAAATAAGTACCGGCTGTCGTCGTCACACGTCCACCCGAATTGTAGAGCATCGAGCCGACAACAATTCCGCCCAGCAGCAAAGCAACGGCGAGCTGGAACCAGGTCTTGAAGAAAATATTTTCCGGGTTGACCCCAGGACGAAATTCCATGTAGCGGCTTGACGTGGTTACAGTTTCACGGAAAGCTCCTGCGTAATCGCCCCGCTGCATGTCCGGAATGATCCGGTCGAGCACCATATTGACACGCTGATTATTCAATGTCGTTTCTGCAGTTCCAAAACCTGCCAGGTAAACGTCGCGCGTGGCGATGTTCATAGTCAGCAAGACGGCATTTTCCTGGCCATTTTCCACTGCCCATGTGTCAAAGAAATCCCCCATGTAATCCACGATGAAAAAAGGTGCTTGCTCTTCAGACGTCAAAAACAGAAAGTCTGTTCCGTGCTTCCGGCTGTGCTCTGCGGCCACTGCTTCCAATTCGGCTATTTCTGAACCGGTCAGCAAGTTGGCGTTATCGTATACGCGCTGCTCCACAGCTGCTGAAGCTGCAGTTCCGCCGATGCCAATAAAAAACAGCAGCAGGCAAAACATCATTAGCCCTTTCAATTGAAACTGTTTCACCAAAGCACACCTCCTACCGCAAACGAAATTGCTTTCAGCACAGCGAAAGCGGAGGCAGCAATGCCGGCGAACCAAGCAGCGACCTTGAATGCACTGATCGGAGGCTTCCCGACCACTTTGCCGGTTTGCCCGTTCATCGCAAAGGTATGTTCCTTGTTATCGAAATCATAATAAACCATCCATACTGGAAACAATGTATAGTAGACATTCTTTTTATTCGCTAAAATTTGTTTATTCGTATAGCTGACGGTTGAGTAGCCGGAAATGGTGCTGCTTATGTACGAATCGATATAGGGGACAATTTTCGATTCGACCCGGGAAAACAACGCGTCATCGTCATAATCGTACTTCTCAGCAAGGTATCCCGCCAAATAAGGCATTTTGAAATCCTTCAATTCCCCGTAATCATAGGGCTCCAACTTGTCCATCAATTCGTCGTCCATTTTTTCCGAAGCATCTGCTGGCACCTTCAAATAGCTGAGGTCCATTTCGCGGCGCACATCATAGAAATCCGTCTCCGTGTAGATCGTATCCCCTCTGGTATAGCTGCGCACCCGGGTTGCAAGTGCCGCCACATCCGCTTTCCCATCAATGTCATACAGCCAAAAAGGCACATACATCCCCGTCATCTTTTTGATCCGGTCGCCACTGGCAAAACCCGGTGGTGTCAGCCTGCCGTTTTTCGTCCATTTCCGAAAAGCGGCGACGGCTTCATCTTTGCTGATGGTGAAAGGAATCACTTTGGCCGGAGCCAGATCACCTGTCAGCCGGTCTGCCAATAGCACCGGCGCCCCACAGAAGCTGCAATGGGTTGCAGTGGTTTCCGCTTCCGTCAAAATGACCGCCCCACAATTTTCACAATGATATTCCTTCGCTTCCTCCGGGTCGAATTTCCGCAGGATATTGGTTTCCGGAAATGTTTCAATGTTATCCTGCCGGCCGCAGCTCGGACAGGACAGATGTCCGGATTCGCTGTCGAACGCCATATCTGATCCGCAGTTTGGACATTTATACTGAATGACCATGGTGTCTGCCTCCCTTCAGGTCAAAGGAAACTGTCCGTACAGCCGCTCTCATTCATTTTTGCCCAATTGGCTTTTCAATGATTCCAATTCATCGTCTACATTGATGCCTGCTTTCAGCGACTCCAACTCGTCATCAACCGATGAATCACTGTCGTATTTTGAAGCCAGGTCCTTGATATCTGTACTGGAGCCCTTGTTCAATTCGGACATGGCAATGGCTTCATCAAGCTCCTGATTGATTTTCTGTTCCATCTTGTCGAAAGCGGAAATCCGCTCTCCCGCTCCATCCACAGATGAAGCAAAATCGTTCATGCGTTTTTGTGTCTTTGCCACAGACGCTTTGCCTTTCAGCTCTGAGCGGCGGGATTCCAGTTCGCCGATATCCGATTCCAGCTTGTCGTGCATTTGCCGCATCTGTTGCGTATTGGCAGCCGCAAGTTCAACAGCTGTCTGTTTATCCGTCACTTTCTCGGAAAGCTCTGCTTTGCGCTGCAGGAATTTGCGTGCATCATCTTCATTGCCGGCTTCCAATGCTTTAACCGCATAGCGCTGCATGTCACCGATTTCTTTTTCAAATTCCTCGAGCTCGCGGCGCTCCCGTTTTTCCGCAGCCATAATCGCAGCCGTCTCCGACTTCACTTTCCCCAAGTCACTGTTCAAATCACGCAAATATTGATCGATCATTTTTTCCGGATCCTCTGCTTTGTCCAGCAGGGCATTAATATTGCTTGTCATAATGTCTTTGAACCGTTTTAGAATTTCCATGATCATTCTCCTCTTTGTGTGGTTTATTGGACTGCCGGGCAGTCTCTCTTCCTAATGAAAAAGTACCCTATACCGGCAGAGATTAAGCCTGCCATCCTCTTCCGAATTTCCGGTCTGTGGGTGTGCCAGCCGACAAGATCTGTTTGGCCTTGCTATTCTTCTTCACCGCATCAGCGATTTGCCGTTGAATCGGCTTGCTGTTCCCAAGCCGGCAATGTTTTGGACAAAGTTTTGTCTTCTTTATAGCCCAGCACATATTCCGCCTGCATGATGGTATGGATTTCACGCGTCCCTTCGTAGATGACCGGTGCTTTGGAATTGCGCAAGTAGCGGCTGACCGGATATTCATCGGAGTAACCATAAGCACCGTGAATTTGGAATGCGTCGTCCGCTGCCTGATTGGCGAAATCACAAGCCTGCCATTTCGCCAATGAAGTTTCACGGGTGTTGCGCTTTCCTTGGTTTTTCAATTCGCCCGCCCGGTAAACAAGCAGCCGGCTCATTTGAAAACCGGCTTCCATTTTTGCGATCATCTGCTGGACCAGTTGATGTCTGCCGATTTCTTTGCCGAAAGTTTGGCGTTCATGGCAATAGCTGACGCTCGCTTCCAGGCACGCCATGATTTGTCCAACAGCTCCGGCGGCCACCGTAAAGCGCCCGTTATCGAGGGCCGACATAGCTATCTTAAACCCTTCGCCTTCGTGCCCCAGCAGATTTTCTGCCGGAACTTTCACATCCTCAAAAAACAATTCACCCGTATTGCCCGCCCGGATGCCATGTTTTCCTTTAATGGCCTTGGAAGAAAAGCCCTGCCAAGTGCGTTCTACTATGAAAGCGGAAATCGCTCCATGCTTTTGCTCCTGCTCACCTGTGTAGGCAAAGACCAGAAAATGGTCTGCCACATCGCAAAGAGAAATCCAGGTCTTCTGCCCATTCAATACGTAATGATCGCCTTGCTTCACAGCAGTCGTCTTCATCGCCGCCACATCTGATCCAGCACCCGGCTCCGTCAATCCAAAAGCGCCGATTTTCTCGCCTTTCGCCTGGGGGATCAAGTATTGCTGCTTTTGTTCTTCCGTCCCCCATTGAAGAATGGTCAGGCTGTTCAATCCGGTATGGACAGATACCGCCGTACGGAATGCCGTATCGCCTCGCTCCAATTCTTCGCAGACAATCGCCAGCGAATTATAATCCATGCCGCTCCCGCCGTATTTTTCCGGAATACAAACGCCCATCAGTCCAAGGTCAGCAAGCTTGCCGTAAATGGCAGGGTCTGACTTGCCCGCCCGGTCCCATTCTTCGATAAACGGCATGATTTCCTTGTCGACAAAACTGCGCGTCGTGCTTCGCAGCATCCCCTGTTCTTCTGTGAATGAAAAATCCATAATGAATCGCCCCTCCCGATTTTCTTGCTCTTCAAAAAAGCCAGCTCAAAAAGACAACAGCAAGACTGCTTGTCTGGATGAACTGGCTTCTATCTACGCGTAAAAATTTCATCGTGAAATTTCTGCAGACTTGGCAATATCTTTTCATTGGTATACATTCGCTAAGTGCCCGGCAAGAACAGTTGATGCTTGCGCGCGCCTTACTGTCACTTTAAACCAGTATTAGAGGTTTGTAAATAAGTTGCAAGATTATTCAGATCTTTATTTGAAAAGAGAACTCAATCATCTTTCTTTTCTCCACAAAAATCCGCTGCCACTGCAGCCATTGCCTTCGCGCTGATCAACAGGCTTTTCTCGTCAATCTCAAACTTCGGATGATGGTGTGGATATGCTTCTTTTCCTAAGGGTTTTGCACCCACATAGAAAAAACAGCCCGGCTTTTCCTGCAGGTAATAGGCAAAATCCTCAGAAGGGGGCTGGGGCGCCACTTCTTCAACTGCTGTTACTTCCGGGATATTCGCTTCTTCAATCGCTTGGCGAACTTGCCCGGTAATTTCAGGATCGTTATAGAGGACCGGATAATCATTCGCATATTCCAGTGTCGCCTGAACGCCGAAAGAAGTTTCCAGCCCTTCCGCAAACTGGCGCACCTGCGCTTCAACCAGCTCACGGGATTCCTGCGACATCGTCCGGACATCGCCTTCCAGTGCGACAGCATCCTTGATGACATTAAATTGCCCTTTGCCGTCGAATGAGCCGATTGTCACCACTGCCGTATCAAACGGATCCATCCGTCGGCTGATGATGGTCTGGCAATTCATGACAAAAGAACTTGCTGCCACAATGGCATCATTCGCCATGTGCGGAGAAGAACCATGGCCGCCTTTTCCCTGGATATGCAGCTTAAAGCGTGCACGCCCGGTTTGCGTATTGCCGCTTCTGTAAAAAATTTTTCCGGCTTCCATCGTCGACATAACATGGATGCCGAATACGGCCGACACATCGTCAAGAACGCCAGCTCTAATCATGCCGATCGCTCCGCCCGGCGGCATTTCTTCAGCCGGCTGATGAATAACCTTAATCGTCCCCGCCAATTGCTTTTTCATTTCAGCCAGTGTTTCAGCAAGAACCAACATATAAGCCGTATGCCCATCGTGTCCGCAGGCATGCATAACACCTTTTGTTTTGGATGCGAAGGGCAAATCCGTTTCCTCTTGAATCGGCAAGGCATCGAAATCTGCACGGACCGCAATGGTTTTGCCAGGTTTTTCGCCTTTTATGGTTACCACAATGCCCCGGTGGCCGCCGACATTCGTCTCCACCGAATCAACCGCCACCCCTTTATAGAAATCCTCAATATAGGCAGCTGTCTTCTCTTCTTCAAACGACAGCTCCGGATGTTCGTGGAGGTGTCGCCGTATGTCAATGATGCGCTGTTCTTTGGCATCTAATTGCTTCAGCAATTCTGCAGTCAGCATTCCTATCACTCCTTTCTTTGACTCTACCCTTTCTATCGAAAAACAAGACCTTTTTCTTTCGATAGAAAGGGTCAGGCCCGATTTACTTTCTTCCGGGAAACCAATCTACGAACCAGGTTCCATCCATAGCAGTTAATAATCGGCCAAATCTATATTCTTATAATTCATATTTTTATTCATTTTTTCAGGCAGCACTCTTAAAAACCTTCCTCCAGAAAAATAACAGGCATCTCCAGCTATTATTCATGTTTATTCATCTTCTTCCCATTAAGCACTTTAAAAAGGATTTCCCTTTTCTGCAGTTGCTCTGCCAGGTTTTCGAGCAATTACTCATCTCGACCTTTCCACCAGACAGTCGAATGAATAGGTTTTGATTTTATTCATTTTATTCCTTTAACAAATTGAATGGCTTATCGCGTGTATACCTTGTGAGAAAACCGATTGAGAATAACTACTATTCAACGTTCTATACTTTATATGAAAATAAAATTAATTGTATGAGTGCCAGGCACCCGCGCAATTAAAAAGGCACTGCCGCTCACCTGAATGGGTAAGGGCAGTGCCTTTTCACTTTTCGATTAAATATTTCTATCGCTATCTTCATTCTTCTTATTCGCTACTTTTTTAGAATGTTCTTTCGCGTCTTTCATTTCTTCTTTCCCTTTGACTTCTTCATAATCAGTGGCTTCGTTTTCACCGTCAAAAACTTCTTTTGTTTTATTGATGGCTTTATCGATTCCCGATTCAGGTGCGCCTACATGTTTTTCTGGTGTTTTCCCTGCTGTGCCTTTTCTAGCCATTGCTGATTCCTCCAATAATAAAGATTTTAATGATAGTTTACCCCTTGCCGTGGATATTAATCCTTTCACTTGTATTTCACCGATATCAGTCGTTTTTTTGAAATAAAACCCGCTCTTACCGATCAGGCAGATGCGGGTTTCGTTCTGATTTCACTCCTGTTTTTCTTCCAATTCAGGGAATACCGGATTTTCGATTAGAGAGTGGGTTCTTTCAACCAAATCTATCTCTACTGCATCAAATTCAATGCGCTTCGCATCTGGTTCTCCTTCTTCAGCCACCCTGCTGATGTGCGCAAACGGATAAAAAGTCAACGTTTTCGCTTCTGGAGACAATCCACGAACGGTGGCTGTCCATTCAAAATCTTCTGCTGTCCTGGAGCCTGCCGGTGTGCTTCCGCCATTATACGGAACAGGATAAACATTTCCCAAATCGTCCTGGGCAAGCAGTTCAGCTTCTACATACTGCCAGTCCTGCAATAATGATGGTTCCACTAATTGCTGGTAAGCGATATTTACTGAGATGTCTGTAAAAGTCACTTTATCGAAGTGTACAGAGACGCCGTTATTGCTCACTTTCTGATCTAAAATAAGAGGCTCTAAGTTTTTCAGCTGCGCCACCGCGAACTCAAATTTCCAGTCTCCCACAATTTCCCCATGTTCAGTATAGAGGCTTACAGGCTCCCACTGGACATTGACCTGTTTTGCCTCCTCATCAAGATGGAGGATTTCTGCAATACCCGCAATTCCGCCTTCCACCGGCTCCCATTCCATGCCGCCAGTGGGCCCTTCTGCTTCAAGTAAGATTGGAGAACCCGTTAAATGTGCTGAAGAATCCAGTTTTTCATCTGATGCAACTGTATAGGTGAACGTCACTTTTGTTCCATCATACACTGCTTGCTCAATGGAAATCGTAATGCCGTTGCTTGTTTGCGACAGCCCCACGTCTTCACTGAAGCGTTCGTATTCCAACAGCCCTCTTTCTTCCTCTGAAAAGATGGCGAACACATTGCCGATGACCGGGATCTGTGCCATATAATTGGCAAGTGCTGGTGAGGCTGTAAGAACTGCAGCAGAACTGCCGATAAAAAAGACTGAGGCTGCGACAGCCGGTGCCAGCCATCTACGCTGTTTCTTTTTAGCAGCAGAAGTTTCAAAGAATGCCTGTTCAATGATTGCATCCAAACGATCTTCCGGCACATGGACCTGTTCCATCGCTTTTTTAATTGAAATCTCTTTGCCGTTCATCTGCATACACTCCCTTCAAATTCTTTTTCAGCAATGCCAGCCCCCGGTGGATAAGTGTCTTTACCGATCCTTCCGCGCAGTTCATTACTTCCGCTATTTGTTTTACAGAAAAATCCTGGTAATACCGCAGCATCAGCGCCGTCTTGTATTTCTCCGGCAATAAACCCAAGGCATTTGCCACATCCAATTGTTGAGCTATATCTGCAGAGGAATCCATCTCCAGTACTTGTTCTTCCACTTTATCCATTACAACGAGCTTTTTGTTTTTCTTCAAAGCTGTCAGAGCTTTGTTGATACAGATGCGTGTTAACCAAGTTGAGAAGTAAGCCGGATTCTTTAATTGATGGACCGACTCAATGGCCTGAAGAACAGTCTGCTGAAAAATTTCCAACGCCTCATCTTCGTTTTTCACATATGTATATGCCATACGGTATAATTTCTCTTTTTCTGATTTCAATAATTTCTGAAGCGCCAAACGATCGCCCCGAATTGCTGCTGCAATCATTTCTTCATCGTGCTGCATCCGCCTCATTCCCCCTTTACTTATTAGAGACAACGGCACTTCAAAACGTTTCACTTAATTATCTTTTAGTAAAACCTTACCATTCTTTAAAGCCGGATAAGCGAAATAAAAGCGCCTCTTAAGATAGAGGCGCTTCGTTTTACAGAGTTAAAGTGGTCCATAATCAATAAATTGCGCAATCACCAGAGCCGCAGCTGCGATCAAGTACCACACGATGAGCAATGGGAAGATGAATTTCAACCATTTTTCCCACCGTACCCCACCAACAGCTAATGTTGCCATGAAATAACCCGAGGTCGGATAGAAAATATTTGTAAAGCCATCTCCCATCAGGAAAGCCAGGACAGCTGTCTGGCGCGTCACACCGCTGATGTCGGAAAGGCCGGACATGATTGGCATGGTCACCATCGCCTGGCCACTCCCGGATGGAATAAGGAAATTCAATGCTGCTTGAACAATGAGCATGAAGACTGCTGTCAACGAATCAGGCATGATCCCGACAAATTCTCCGAGCGCATAAATAATCGTATCCATGATATCCCCGGCGTCCAATACCACCGCGATGCCCCGTGCTATCCCAACGACAATTGCTCCCAGAAGGATTTTCTTAAACCCTTCATTGAAGGCATCAGCAATTTCAGACGAACTCAATCCCGCAACAAGTCCTGCCGCAATTCCGATCAGCGCATAAAGCCCGGTCAGTTCGCGGAAATACCAACCGTAATTCAAGAGTCCAAACAGCAAAACACCGAACCCCACCAATAGAGTAACTGCTGTCCACATCTGGCGCTTCGTTGCTTTTCCAGCCGAAAGCTCCTTTATCTCCAAGTCATCATCATTTTCATCAAATACGATGCTCAACTCCGGATTCTTCTGTACTTTTCTGGCATAGCGCCATACGTAAGCCATACCGACTGTAAGTACAATCGCCAACAGAACAATTCGGTACCACATACCGGAATAAAGCGGCAGTTCGGCGATTTCCTGTGCCACCCCAAGATTAGCCGGAACCGCTAAAGCCAATGTGAAACCTGAAATCGTGGCAACCAGAACAATCGCTGTCGCTGTGATTCGATCGAATCCAAGCTTCAATACCAAAGGCAAAATTGCCGGGAGATAAATCAACGACATTTCCACTTGGCCGGTAAACGTAGTGAAAAGAGCGAACGGAATCATTAAGGTGGGAATAATCCATAAGCCTTTATCGGAAAACTTGCTGGCCAATTTATTGACAGCGAGAGAAATCACGCCTGTCCGTTCGATGACCGCAAACATGCCTCCAATCATGATGATCCCGAAGATGATTTCAGCGGTCTGGATAAAGCCATCCGGAATCGCGAACATAAACTCAAAAAATGTCACTGGAGATGCTTCTATGTATTCAAATGTTCCCGGCTGAATGATTTCTGCTCCACTCTCATTTGCCACCCGCTCAAATTGCCCCGCTGGAATGATGTAGCTGACCAATGAAGCCAATGCAATCATGAGAAATAAAATAACGAAAATATGTGGGACTTTCAATTTTTTCTTTTCTTTTTTGTTTCGGCAGTTTGATTTCTGCTTACCACCTAATCCCTCCTTTTTATGATTTAACTTGTTGCTATTCTACAGTAACATATTCCGGAAAGAGTTATTAAACATTTCTGTCAATTAAATTTCACTTTTCCTTTTGTTCATTTTTGTTGGCTCTAAAAGATAAAAACCAGACAGAACAAAAGAACCAAGGACTTATACAAAGCATGCCTTTATCAAAAAGATTCAAATAAACTTTCGAATCTTGAAAAATCCGAGTCTTCAAATTTGGTTTTCTTTATTCTATAGGATTATGATATGAACATCCAAAATTAAATTGAAGGAAATGGAAGGCGAAAAAGATGAACAATAAAAGACAAAGCAATATTAAAGTAGTTATTGGCGGATTGCTGCTGGCGATTTTGGTGGCATCTATGGACAACACGATCGTCACGACGGCGCTGCCGTCAATCGTCGGGGAACTGGGCGGAGTCGATAAATTCGTCTGGGTCACTTCCGCTTATCTGGTCGCACAGATGGCCGGGATGCCGATTTTCGGTAAACTTTCCGATATGTATGGACGCAAGCGGTTTTTCATTTTCGGGTTACTGGTCTTTATGATCGGTTCGGTGCTTTGCGGTACAGCCGATACCATCAATGAATTGATCATCTACCGTGCGATTCAAGGAATCGGCGGCGGAGCACTCATGCCGATTGCATTCACGATCATGTTTGACGTTGTGCCGTTAAAACAACGCGGCAAAATGAGCGGCATGTTCGGTGCCGTATTCGGGATTTCCAGCGTCTTTGGTCCTTTGCTGGGTGCTTATATCACGGAATATATCAACTGGACATGGATTTTCTATATCAACATTCCACTTGGCTTAATTGCTTTCATAATGGTGGCTTTCTTCTATAAAGAGTCACTCGAACATGCCGAACAAAAAATCGACTGGCTCGGTGCTGCTACACTTGTCGGCGCAGTTGTCTGCCTGATGTTTGCAGTGGAACTGGGCGGCAAGGAATTTGCGTGGGTATCTCCTCAAAGCTTCGGTTTATTCGCCGGCTTTGCTGTACTCGCCATCATCTTTATCATTGCAGAACGTCGCGCTGATGAACCGGTCATCGATTTCAGCATGTTCAAAGAACGCCTCTTTGCGACAAGTGGCCTCATTTCGATTTTCAGCGGTGCTGCTTTCATCACGGCTTCGGTTTACATCCCGTTCTATATTCAAGGGGTTCAAGGAGGGAATGCAACAAATTCAGGGCTTGTCTTGTTGCCCATGATGGTCGGATCGGTTGTCAGTGCGTCGATTGGCGGTGCTTTAATGGCCAAATTCGCTTATCGCTCATTCTTGATTCCAACGCTCGCTTTACTGACAGTCGGCATGATTTTGTTAGCCACTTTGTCAATTGATACATCGCGATTCCTGGTGGTCTTCTTTATGATTCTTGCCGGACTTGGCATTGGCGCATCCTTCTCCGTGCTGCCATCAGCCGCCATCCATCCGTTTTCAGTACGCAAACGCGGTGCCGCAACTTCCACCGTCAGCTTCCTGCGTACATTCGGGATGACCATCGGCATCACCATTTTCGGGATTATCCAAAGCCATGCGTTCACGCGTAATATGACCGAAAATTTTGGAGCCGGAGCTGCCAGCTTTACTGGAGACTCCCGTGCCCTATTGTCTGCTGAAGGACGTGCCAATATTCCTGCCGAACTGTCAGCCCAATTGACGGATGCCCTTTCTTCTTCCATTGCGAGCACATTCCTATGGGCGATCGTCCCTGCTGTTCTGGCGCTCATTGTCGCGTTTATGATGAGCAAGGAAAAGCTTGGCGACCAGATTGTGAAGAACTGAAAATAACTAGTTATTTTTAAGATGCAGGAATAGTGTAAACAAAAGGTGTTGCCTGAACTGCGAAAAGCAGCTTGTGCAACACCTTTTTATTTCGTTCTATTGTTTTAAAAATGACACAAAATAATTGACAAATAAGTCAAGCGGATATATGGTTATACACATAAGTATATAACCATACAACCAGAAGGGTTCAGGAGGTGTTTTCAGTGAGCAATGCGTTTGATTCGAGTAAACCGATTTTTTTGCAGGTCCGTGAATTGATTGAAGACCAAATTGTCAATGATCAGCTGAAAGAAGGAGATCAGGCACCATCGACCAATCAGCTCGTCAATTTTTATAAGATCAATCATGCGACTGTCTCAAAAGGGATCAACCAGCTGGTGGAAGAAGGAATCTTATTTAAGAAGAGAGGGATTGGGATGTTTGTAGCAGAAGGAGCAAAACAGACATTGGTCGGACAGCGCAAAGAAGCATTTGTCGACAATTACGTCAGGAGTCTCATTCAGGAAGCAAAGAAGCTTGGCATTTCCCAACAAGAAATTATTGACCTGATCAAAAACACGAAAGGGAGTGAAGGATGATGGCTGCCAAAATAGAGATGAAAAATGTCACGTTGAAATTCGGGAAATTTGAAGCATTAAAGGACATTTCACTGGCGCTGGAAGTTGGCAAGATCCACGGCCTCATCGGGCGCAACGGTGCTGGCAAGACTTCCCTTCTGTCTTTGCTCGCGGCTTTCCGTGAACCGACAACCGGCCAAATAGAGATTGATGGTGAACCAGTCTTTGAAAATCCAGAGAAGATGCAGCAGATTTCGTTCATTTATGAAAAGGACTATGCAGACGAATACGAAAAAATTCCTGCTTTGCTTGAATTTCCGGAAAGGTATCGCCCAAACTACGACAAAGATTACGCCAACCATTTACTGAAGCGCTTTAAACTGCCGCTCGACAAGCCTGCCCATAAATTATCCAAAGGCATGCAGTCAGCGTTGAATGTGGTCATCGGACTTGCGAGCCGCACGCCCGTGACAATTTTCGATGAAGCGTATCTGGGAATGGACGCACCGGCACGCCAAATCTTCTATGAGGAAATTCTAGCGGACCAGGCAGAATATCCGCGGACCTTCATTCTTTCCACTCATCTGGTGTCGGAAATGGATTACCTTTTCGATAAGGTCGTCATCATCGATCAAGGAAACCTCTTGCTGAACGAGGAATATGAAACCCTTTCTGCTCAAGGTGCTTCGATTACAGGAGCAGCCGATCAGGTTGATGATTTTGTCGCCGGCATGAAAGTTTTGAACGAACAAAGGCTGGGCGGCACGAAATCAGTTATGGTTTACGGTACGCTGACTGAACAGAACCAACTCGCCGCACGGGAACAAGGCCTTGAAATCGGCCCAGTGCCGCTGCAGGACCTGTTCATCCACTTAACAGAGGAGGCGCATTAAGATGAAACAATTAAAATTGTATCCAAAAGTTGCTTTCGACCTCTTTTACGAACAGTTTAAATGGGCGATTTGGTTTTTCTCATTTTTGATTGCCGCACACATCATCGGCATGTTCATCGTAGTCAGAAACGATGCCAGCGTTGATCCCTTCTTCGCCTTTTCAAGCTATTCTGTAGCGATTTTCATGCTGGTCTGCGGGATTATCGCAGCCTATGGCTTTCTTGGCTACTATGTGCAGCAAGGCATCACACGCAAGGATTTGTATATGGGTACCGTTTTATCCGCACTTGCATTGGCGGCGGCTGTCACTTTAGTGCCGCTCGCTGTCAACGGCATTGAGCATTTTATTTCAGGCTTCGCTGCACTGCCCATTGGCACAGATGGTGTCGGCGCGTTCTATCCGTCATCCGGATGGCTTTCGGCCACCGTCACGTTTTTTATCAACGCTTTCACTTATTACTTGATCGGTTGGCTGATTGGACTCGGCTACTACCGCTTTGGCTGGATCATCGGCTTTGTTTTCGTCGGAATTGCGGTTGCTGCTCTCAGCCTCAATGGCTATTTCCTTGGAGACAGTGGATTGAGTTCCATTATTCCTTGGGTACCTTATATTCCTGCAGAAGCTGGACCAGCTTTAGCCATCACCGGTTCACTCATTTTGATTGCGGTCTTGCTGATTTCCACGCGCCTGATGACAAAACGCATTACCATCAAGATGTAAGAAATAAAAAAGACCTTGCTAGCGACCTTCTCAGGAAGTTCGGCAAGGTCTTCTTTTTATTTATGCAGATCCGTTAATTGTGTGTGTGCCAGGCACACACACAATTTCCATTGTTCAAATCTCTGCCATCAATAGTTGATATTCAATTTATATTCACACGTTATGATGAATCAGAAATGTTATAGAGAGAGGAGAAATAAGCAATGAACAGATTCCTGAATCCAATCACTGATTGGGTATCGACCAAAAAAGGCATGTGGATCACCATCATCGTCTGGCTTGTCCTAATGATTGCACTCAGCATGGGACCGAGACTCAATGATTACAAAGTGGCCAATTTCCAATCACTGCCCGATGATGCACAATCAATTATCGCGGACCAGAAACTGAAAGAATATTTCCCGAACGACCAAGGAACGCCTGGCATTCTCGTTTTCCATAACAGCGAAGGCGATGTCAATCCCGAAACTGTCCAAGAAATTCTGACAGGCATTACAGAGGCAAACATTAAAGGCATCGACTCAATTGTCGACATAAGCCAATTGCCACCTCCTGCTTTGGAAGGTTTTTATTCCGAAGACAATACAACAATGATTATTCCAATGTCACTTGAAGCAGGGCTCGGCAGTGCCGACTTTGCGGAAATCAATGACGAAGCTTCTGAAATCGGCAGCGACATCGCAGCTGATTCCGGTTCGATAGAATTCTACGTTACCGGTCCTGCCGGCATTGCAGGCGATACCGTCAAATTGTTTGAAGAAGCGGATTTTGTGTTGTTGATTGCAACAGTCCTGATCATTCTTGTACTGTTGATCGTCATCTACCGCTCGCCGCTACTCGCATTCATTCCACTTCTGGCGACAGTGATCGTCTATCAGGTGGTTAACCAGACGCTTGCCTTCATGGGCTCTGGCGGATTGGAACTGACCAGCCAAACGACTTCGATCATGAGCATCCTGCTGTTTGCAGCGGTAATTGATTATTCGCTGTTCGTCTTCTCCCGCTTCCGTGAGGAATTGAACCATTACGAAAGCAAACACGAAGCTATGAAACATGCCATGCGGGCAACGGGTGAACCGGTGTTCTTCGCTGGCGGTACTGTTCTTGCAGCCATGCTTGTGCTGTTCTTTGCGGACTTCCGTGACTATGCAAATTTTGCACCGATTTTCGGTACGGCTGTTTTCGTTATCATGATTGCTTCGATTACGCTGATTCCGGCTTTATTCACGTTATTCGGCCGCAAAGCATTTTGGCCGAAAGTGCCGAAATATGGCCAATCCTCAGAAGTGAAGCACGGCATCTGGGGGCCTGTTGCGAAATTCGTCGTCAACAAGCCATTGATTTCCGGCGGACTTGTCGCCGTTCTGATGATCGTTTCAGCATTGAATATTGTGAATCTGGAGTTTGAATTCGATACAGTGAAATCATTCCCGGAAGACATGCCTTCGCGTGTCGGTTATGAAATTGTTGAACAGAAATTCGATAAGGGCGAAATCGCGCCTTCCACCCTGTTGGTTGTTGGGGATGAGCCGATTACAGAAGAAGCCGCAGCCGCTCTTTCTGAAGAGCTGACTGCTTATGACGAAATCGCTTCTGCCCGTTTGTCCGGCCAAACGGACGACGGTGAAGCAGTGAAATACAACATTGCCTTATCGATGAATCCGTATTCTACAGAAGCCCTTGATTTCGTGGAACAACTGCGAAACGACAGCGGCGCTTTGCTGGATCGCGCGTCCATTAATGGCGATATACACTTCGGCGGCATTACACCGAAACTCGTTGATGAACGGGAAGTCAACAATAGCGATATCTACAAAATTGTTGTACTTGAAACCTTATTGATTTTGGTATTGCTGTTCGTCCTGACCCGCTCTTGGAAAATGCCGATCTATATGATGGCGACGATTTTGCTTTCTTACTTGTCGGCGCTCGGCTTGGGAATTTTCCTGGTCGATGTGTTGTTCGGCTATGAGGCCATCAGTACACGTGTACCGGTATATGCGTTTATCTTCCTGGTAGCACTTGGCATTGACTATAACATTATCCTGGTTTCACGCTTTATCGAAGAACGGAAATCACACAAAGTCAAAAAAGCCCTGGAAATCGCCATCAGCCATACAGGCGGTGTCATCTCTTCTGCCGGCATCATCCTGGCCGCCACTTTTGCCGCATTGACTACTATGCCAATCGCTGATTTGTTCGTATTCGGTTTCATGGTTTCAATCGGAATCTTGATTGATACTTTCCTGGTGCGCGGCATGCTTCTTCCAGCTTTGATATTGTTTTTTGAAAAAGACAAGTAAACCCTGCATAATATAGAGAGTGGAAAGTCCGGCCACCCATGTGCCGGGCTTTCTGATTGAATGGGAGGAATCCGCATGAAAATACTCGTCGTGGACGATGATGTTTATATCCAGCAGCTGGTCGCAATTCACCTCAGCAAAGAAGGCTATACCGTCTTTAAAGCAAATGATGCAGAACAGGCCTTGCTGCTGCTTGAGGACCAACTTGTTGACCTGGCCATCGTCGACGTTATGATGCCGGGCATGGACGGGTTTCAGCTGACCCGTATCCTGACCCAGGACCTCAATATTCCCGTGATTCTCTTGACAGCAAAAGGCCAGCTCGAGGATAAGGAAAAAGGCTTCCTGTCCGGAACCGAGGATTACATGGTCAAGCCTTTCGAACCGAAGGAATTGCTGTTTCGCGTCGCCGTTGTCCTGCGCCGCTCGGAGCGTTCTGTCCAGGAGAATCTGCAGGCCGGAAACCTATCGATCAATCGCCGGAACTTCGAAGTGACCATCGGCAAAGAAACACTGATTTTGCCGCTGAAGGAATTCGAGTTGCTGTCGCTGCTGGTTTCGCGCGTCAATCTGGCCACTCCCCGCGGATTGCTGATGGATTATGTCTGGGGCGAAGAACACGAAGGCAGCGAAATGACTTTGAATACCCACATCAACCGGATCCGGGACCGCCTCAAGCGTTACGGAGCTGATGTTGAAATCCACACATTGCGTGGAATCGGCTATAAGCTGGAGGCTTCAAAATGAAAACTTTGTACCGGCAATTCACTGTCGCTACGCTGTTCATTCTGGCCATCAGCATCCTCATTGGGTTTTCCATCGCCAATATCTTCTATGTGACGGTCACTAAAGATGAAACAATCGAACAAAACGTGGCCATTGCCGAAGAAATTATCAGCACCGTACAAAACGTGCCGTATTCGGATGAAAGTTTCACCAATTACCTGCAGGCAGTCGCAAAGCTTGGCTACCAGATTGCGCTAGTCGACAGTTCCGGAGAGATGCAGTTTTTTGGAAAACCGTTTGACGATACGGCGTTTCCTGAACAGGCCGGTCTTGTTCTGTCGGAAAATGAAGTCTATACGGGACTGGACAATTTCACAGATGACATTTTCATGATCGGCCACTTCACCAATAAACTGCACAATACAGTCGGCGTGCCGTTTGAAAGAAACGGTGAACCTTATGGCCTGTTCATCCGTCCCGATACCAAGCTGGTGTCGACGGATATCCATTCTGTCCTAATCGGTTTTGTAGTGGCAATTGCACTTGTCAGCATCATCGGCATGATCTGGATGGCGCGGCAATTGACGCGGCCGATTGTCCAGCTGACAGAAGCGACCAAACATATTGCCCGCGAGAACTACAGCTTTCCGCTTGATATTCGGCGCAATGATGAAATCGGCCAGCTTTCTGAAAGCTTCAATTTGATGCAGAAACAATTGCAGCACAACGACTCGGCACGTAAATCGTTCATCAGCAACGTGTCACATGATTTCCAGTCGCCGTTGATGAACATCCAGGGCTACGCGGATCTGTTAAAGTCACCCGGCCTTTCCGACAACGACCGTCTAGCCTATACGTCCATCATTGACCAGGAAGCCAAGCGGTTGTCCAGCCTGACACGCCAATTGCTGCTGCTGACATCGCTCGACCAAGGTGCTTATCCGATGAAAACAAAAGAGTTCCAGCTGGATGAACAATTGAGAGGCGTCGTCCGGAAATACCGCTGGCGGCTTGAAGAAGAAGACATCAACCTGTCTTACCAGCTCGCTCCAACACGTTTCCGCGGCGATGCCGAACTGCTTGATAATGTCTGGGACAACCTGCTGACCAACGCCATCAAATACAATAAACCTGGCGGCAGCATCGAAATCATCCTGCAGTCGGACGATACCGGCATTACCGTTACATTTAAAGACAGCGGACAAGGCATTCCGGAAGACGCCTTGCCGCAGTTGTTCGACCGATTCTACCGTGTCGATGCCGCACGCAAAAAAGACAGCACCGGACTGGGTCTGTCGATTGTGCACCAAATCGTCACCTTGCACCATGGCACCATTCGGGTTAATAGCCGGCTAGGCACAGGAAGTGAATTTATCCTGTCCTTCCCGCATCCCGTTCCCACACAATACTAAGTTGGAGGTTTTATTATGGAAAAAACTTGGAGTCTTCGTTTAATACGCTTTTCAGCCATTTTTGGCTTGTTCGGCACGTTTCTTGGTTCACAAATGGCTGGAGAAATGGATTACAGCTTGCGTCCAATCCATGCCCATATCTTGCTCGTCGGCTGGTTATCAGTCTTTGCCTGGGGCATCTTCTACCGGGTTTATACAATCAAGTTCAAAAAACTTGTCGCCATCCACAGCATACTCGGCATGGTCGGCGCCTTTACACTGACAAGTGGCATGTGGTTGTATAACCTGAATCCATTCAATTGGAATGAAACCTTCGTCATGATATTTTTCATCGTAGGCGGAAGCTTGCTATTGCTGGCGTTCCTGCTGTTTTTGGTCATTACGTTCTTGACGGAAAAAGAATAGGAAACAAGAAATCCACTGAAGAAAAAGCCAAGCTTTTTCTTCAGTGGATTTTTTCTGAATATATAAGAATAGTTGTTTTGATCATTAAATAGTTCCAACTCTTACCTGAAATAAAGTTTGCCTAAAACTCCCCAATCACCTTCAATGCCTTCAAAGCCAGCAGCAGATCGAATTGCTTTTCGGAATCACGCAGATCCACTTCTATGATTTCACCAATCCGGTTGATGCGGTAGCGCAAGCCGCTCACTGACAATTGCAGCTTAGCAGAAGTAATCTCCAAATTGCCGCCATTCATCAGGAATTCGTAAAGTGTCTGCATATAATCGAGTTGCTGCTCGGAAGTCCCGTAAAGTTCACCTAATTGAAGTTCAGCGATTTTGCGTATCGCTTTTTCTTCCTGCGAATGCACAAGAATGCCAAGAATCCCCAACTCCTTGAAATACATCGTCGGCTGACAGGTTGTCGTAAACCTGGCTGCTGTCATCGCTTCCTGCATTTGATCGGTCACGCAGCTAAGGTCATTGGACGTAGAACTGACACCGACATGGCATTGGATTTTCGGATAGGCGCGTTTAATGCGCTCATAGAAGAGGGTCGGCCCATTTTCCATCAAGGCATGATCAGCTGACTCCGGAATAAAGCACAGAATCCCGTTTGCCCGCTGAACCTGCAGCACTTCATAGCTGCGCTCCTGGAAAAACTGCACCACTTCCTCATAGATATTTGTGAAAATCGATAAATTGTCCTCTTTATTGAATTCGTTGTAGCCAAGTGCTAAATAAGCGATATGATAATCACCCGACACATCGATATTCAGCAAGTTCAACTCCCGTATAATCTGCTCTTTCGATTCGAAACCATCCGTCAGCATTTTCTCGAACAAAATACCTTTCGTCCGCGCATTGGCTTCCATGATATTTCTATTGTTTAAATGAACCAACGTACTGATCGATGTCAGCCTGCCAAGAATCATCCGGTCTATTTCTTCCTTAGGCTGAACGCCCGGCCCATAGATAAATGAACAATAGCCGGCAATCTGGTTTTGTATATATATTGGAGCCGTTAACCGGCTAGTATCTTCGAATTGAAATAAATCTGTTTTGTGAATCGGCCATTCCTTCAAACGCCGGTGAAAAGGTACCTGCAGGACAGTTGCCTCTTCCAGGGTGATGTTTTCATAATCCGTGATTTGGCCTTTCTGGTTCTCAATAATGATGGGGTGTGAAATGTATTTTTTTAAAATACTTAACAGGTTTTCTAAACTATTCGACCGAATAAGCTCATCTGTCAGTTCGTTATGAATATCAATAACCATTTGCAGGCGGTTACGTTCTTCTTCAAGCCTAGTATAAGGAAGAATCTCTTCTTCAATATCCGCGCCCATTAAGTGTTCATATTCTTTCGGATCCCAGTGCTCGAGCAATTTCCCTTCCCAGTGGCAGGCGGCATCTCCACTTGCTTGACAGGCATGCTCTTTAAAAAATACATCTTTGTCTATCAGTGTAGAGATATAACCGCTGGCAAACCCACAAAGCATATAGCACGTAGGTTTTACAGCGGTTGTATCTTCTTTTATATACTGGTCTGCTTCGAAAGAATCGGTCCATCGGCCTTTGAACAGGACAGAAACCACTTCATTCCCAACAATTTCAACCTTCTTGACGTCAATAAATACATTTGCCTGTCCCAACGCTTCATGCAGTTCAGCCCCTTGAAGCATTTGAGAAATCAAGTCCAAATCCTCTCGTCGGCTGACAGTCTGCGCCACTTCGACACCCTGTGACCAGCCAAACTGAAAGAAGTTCTTTTTAACGGTTGCTATGCCAAGCATTTTAACCAATTGCTTTTGCCAAGCTGAAAAAGCTGACAGCGGCAATGCTACTGAATCACGTTTTTGAAGTCTCTGAGATTGTTCACTCCCCATCGTTCTCAACGGTTCGCGGTTAGAAGTCAGTTCTTGTCCCATTCACTTTTCCACCCTTCAGTTTAAAGCAATGCAGATGTTTTTCGCTTCCGTGAAGAAATCCAGACTGTGTTGTCCACCCTCGCGACCAATTCCACTCTTTTTGAAACCACCGAATGGCGCACGCAAATCACGTACAAACCAGCAGTTGACCCAGATTGTGCCTGCTCTTACGCCATGGGAGATGCGGTGAGCCCGTTTCAAGTTCTCTGTCCAGATCACGCCGTTCAATCCATAATCTGTATCGTTCGCAATCCGCAATGCTTCTTCTTCCGTATCGAACGGAATAATCGTTACAATCGGACCAAAAATTTCTTCCTGGCAAATGCGGGCCTTAGGATCTTCGTGCAAATAAACCGTCGGTTGAAGGTAATAACCTTCTTTTAAATGGGATGCCAGTTCGGGTGTGCCGCCTCCCGTGATCAAAGTGGCCCCTTCTTCTTTGGCGATTTCCAAATAGGATTTCACTTTATTGAAATGCTCTTCACTGACAAGCGGTCCCATTTTCGTTTCGGCTGCCTGCGGATCTCCTACTACTAATGCTTCTGCTGCAGCTTTGTATTTTTCGATGAATGTATCTAATATTGAACGCTGTACCAGAATCCGTGAACCCGCAAGACATACTTGTCCGGAATTCAGGAAAGCGGCTTGAATCGAAACTGGAATCGCTTTATCCAAATCTGCGTCTTCAAAGATAATATTAGCCGCTTTGCCGCCAAGTTCAAAGGCAAACTTTTTCAACGTATCGGCACCATTGCGCATTATCGCTTTTCCAGTCGCTGTTGAGCCGGTGAATGAAATCAAATCGACATCGGTATTTTTGGTAATCGCCGTTCCGACAACACTGCCTTTACCGTGGACAATATTGACGACACCATCTGGAATGCCTGCTTGTTTTGCAATTTCGCCCAGTAAAGAAACCGACAAGGGCGTCATTTCAGCAGGCTTGATGATGGCTGTATTTCCAGCTGCCAAACAAGGACCAAGTTTCCAAGTCGTCAGCATAAAAGGAGCGTTCCACGGCGTGATCAGTCCTGCAACCCCTACCGGCTCATGGCGCGTGTAGTTGATGTAGGCATCTTCCATCGGATAGGTTTCCCCGCCTTGCTGTTCCACAAAATCCGCGAAAAATTTCAAGTTATGCGCTGCACGCGGAACTTCCGCTGCAAATGCATGGCTGTATGGTTTTCCGACATCCAATGCTTCCAGACGCGCAATTTCTTCTTTGCGTTCCAAAATAATATCTGCCATGCGACGGATTTTCGCACAACGTTCCGCTACAGTCATCGTACGCCAAGGGCCGTTTTCAAATGCTTCCCGTGCAGCCGCACATACTTTTGCTACGTCCTGTTCCGTCGCTTCTGCAACAACGGCGATCACTTCCTGTGTCGCTGGGTTTTTGACTTTGAATGTCTGCTGGTCAGATGAAGCCTCATAATTCCCGTTGATGAAATGCTGAACTTCCCTTACTGTTGTTTCGACTGTAGTCATCGCGATTCCTCTTTTCTTTTTGAAATAGACTGGCCTGCAATTCCCCAATGTGTTTTTGGCACTTCTGTGATCAATACCCGGACATTTTCCTTTGGAGCATCCAAAACTTCTGATACGGTCGTCGTAAGACCAGAAATCAGCTGTTCCACCTTCTCAGGTTCCCGTCCTTCAGCAATCGTGACTTGGATAAATGGCATAGCTTTCACTCTCCCGCCTTGAAATTGACATTAATGGTTCCGAAGCCGTCAAATGCAGCTGAGAAATGATCCCCCGGTTCGATGTGGACCGCCTGTGTGATGGCCCCACTCAAAACAACTTGGCCTTTTTTGATGAATTGGCCGCGTTTGGCAATTTTATTGGCCATCCAGGCGATGGCACTTGCCGGGTTGCCCATGACGGCAGCCAGTGTGCTGGTTGCCATGACTTCCCCATTTTTCCGGAAGACGATTCCAGTCAGGCTCATATCTACAGCATCCGGTGGCAGCATCTGATTGCCGAGTATGTAGCGGCAGGAAGATGAATTATCCGCCACTGCATCAAGAAGGGTGAATTTAAATGCTTCAAAGCGGCTATCGATCACTTCAAATGCCGGCAGCACATAGGCCGTCGATTGAATGATTTGAGCTGCGGTTATATGAGGGCCTTGAATATCTTCTTTAAAGACAAAAGCGAGTTCTGGTTCCAGCTTGCCGTGGATAAAACGGTCGATCGAATGCGTCTGTCCCTCATCCAGGCTCATGTTTTTCAATAGCACGCCGTATGAAGGTTCATGGACGCCCATCATCTGCTGCTTCGCTTTGCTCGTCAGCCCAAGTTTCCATCCGGAAATCCCGGTCTCTTCTTCGCGGCATTTTTTATCGATCAGGAGCTCCTGGACGTCATAAGCTTTGTCTTCGTCAAAATCCGGAAATTCCGTCGCAAATTGCGGCAAGGTCCGGACATTCTTTTCCGCCTGGAATAAATCTTCTACTGCTTTTTCCAATGATGCTGTTTTCATTTCAAATTGCCTCCATTCGAAAAACTTGCAGATACTGAACCTAAGTGAGCAAATTCAGCAGTAAATGTATCTCCGTCCTCTATCGAAAGAGCGGCTGTAAAAGCACCCGTCAAAATGATTTCACCGGCAAACAATGAAACTTCGTATTCCGACAAGGCATTGGCCAGCCAAGCGATGGCATAAATCGGATTGCCGAGTACAGCAGCTCCGGTAGCCGATTCAAGGTATTTCCCATTCTGGTAAAGGTTCATTCCCAAACAGCTGAGGTCCAACCCTTCGAGTTTTGTCGGTTTTGTCCCCATCACCACCAGAGCTGAAGAGCCGTTATCTGAAACCGTGTCTTCAAAACGGATTTTCCAGTCCTCAATGCGGCTGTCGATGATTTCGATGGCAGGCACGATGTAATCCGTCGCTTCGATAACATCCAGTGCTGTGATATTCGGACCAACAAGATCTTTTTTCAGGACAAAGGCGATTTCACATTCCACTTTTGGCTGCAACAAGCTTTCGAGCGGTACCGTGTCCCTATCCGCGTACATCATCGTGTCGAATAGATGGCCATAATCCGGCTGATTGACACCGAACATGGATTGGATCGCCTTGCTCGTGGCACCGATTTTCTTTCCGACGACACGTGCGCCCTGCGCTTTTTTCTGTTCTACATAATTCAGTTGAATCTGATAGGCATCCGGCAAGGAAATCGCTGGAAATCGTTCAGTGAATGGTGCAATGGGCGTTTTTGTTCGTTCGGCTCTGATTAATTCATTTGCAAGCTGTTCAACAACAACCATATCTGCACTCCTTTCTTCTAGGGAAAAAGCCGTCAACGAAAACTCATCAACGGCGCTTTTTCATTTAACTAATTCTTTTTGCTGCAATTCAAGCGCTACATCCAAAATCCAGTCTTCCTGGCCAGCAACTGCACCGCGGCGTCCCAACTCTTCAATGATTGCTACTGGATTGATATTGAAATGGGCAGCTGCTTCTCGCACATGAAGCAGGAAGCTGTTGTAGACTCCAGCATAGCCTGACGCCAGGTTATCCCGATCGATGACGTTCGGATATTGAAATACGGGTGCAACTAGCTCTTCTGCTGTATCCATCAGAATCGTCAAGTTGATGCCTGTATCGATTTTCATTTTATTCAATACCGCGACCAATACTTCAGTCGGCGCATTGCCCACGCCGGCGCCAAGCCCGCGCAGTGTTCCATCTATTTGGTCAGCTCCCGCTTCTAATGCAGCAACCGTATTGCCTATAGCCAGCCCTAAGTTATTATGGGCATGGAAGCCAACGTTAATGGACAAAGCATCTTTTAATGCCGAAACCCGTTCACGGACGCTTTCGGGAACCAAGGCTCCTGCGGAATCCACCACGTAGACACAGTCTGCGCCATAGCTTTCCATCAGTTTTGCCTGCTTAGCCAATGCTTCGGGCGGTTGGGTATGGCTCATCATCAGAAATCCGACCGTGCCAAGCCCGCTCTTTTTCGCTTGTTCAAAATATTGTTGGGAAACATCCGCTTCTGTGCAATGCACAGCGACACGCAAAATATCAACTCCGTATTCAGCGGCTTTTAGGATTTCCGGACGCGTGCCAATGCCCGGTACAAATAGCGATGCAACCTTCGAATCCTTCTTATTGGCGACTGCCTGTTCTATCAACAGCCATTCGTCATGAGTCGAGAATCCCTGCTGGATCGTAGAACCTCCAAGACCTGAGCCATGGCTGACTTCAATGACAGGCACCTTGGCTTCTGCCAAACGGTTGACGATTTGGCCTACAAACTCCGGAGTAAAGGAATGGCTGACTGCATGGGAGCCGTCCCGTAATGTTGTGTCAGTTACGATTGGCGTCTTCATGCAATCACGCCTCCTTTCTTCAATAAATGGCTGGCAAACTGTTCCCCGACCTGCTGGGCTGCTGCCGTCATGATATCCAGATTCCCCGCATAGTTCGGGAAGAAATCGCCGGCACCTTCTACTTCATTCATGATAATGACAGTTGGCAGTTCGCCCCATGGCGTGTGGCGGACGTCGATATACGGTTTTCCTTTCAACCGGTATCCCGGTACATAACGCTGGACTTCAGCAACGACTTCATTAATCGAAGCAACCACTGCCGCTTCGTCTGTTTCTTCCTGAAGCACTGCATAGACCGTATTATTCATCATGATCGGCGGTTCCGCAGAGTTAATGACCGGTATGGCACGCGCTGTTTCCGCTCCACCGATTTTCTGGCAGGCATTGGCCGTAGTCATCGTAAATTCATCAAGATTCTGTCGGGTTCCCGGGCCAACGGAAACACTGGAAATCGTTGCGATGATTTCGCTGTATTTTACAGGCGCTATCCGGTTTACCGCATAGACGAGCGGCGTTGTCGCCTGGCCGCTGCAGGAAATCATATTGACATTATCCAGCTCCAAATGGTCTCCGAGATTGATTGCTGGAACCACATATGGTCCGACTGCTGCCGGCGTCAAGTCGACAGCGATGATGCCAGCTTCTTTCAATCGCGGCGCATGGGCTATGTGAGCCTTTGCACTGGTGGCATCAAAAACGATGCGGATGCCTTCAGTATTCAGAACACCTTCTATGCCTTCGGCAGTCGTTGGGATATTAAGCTCTTCCGCACGCTTCAAGCCTTCTGATTCCGGATCGATACCGGCCATTAAAGCCAATTCCATCGCACCGTCCGTCTTGAGGATTTTATACATCAAATCTGTTCCGATATTCCCTGATCCCAATATGGCTACTTTGATTTTATCCATGAGTACCTCCTATTATTCAGCGGCTACTTTTACTGGAACGGTTGCTGGTGCGGGCGTGCCATAATTCCAGAACGAATCCGGGAATACCGCGCCAATCCACGTATCACCGTTGCCGGGAACGTCTTCCATTTCCCAAGTAAGTGTTTTCCAATCCGGATCAAAAATTAAATAACCGGCATCTCCGAACAATTCGACGCGATTTCCGCTTGGCTCGTAAACGTACATACAGAAAGCCTGGCTGACGCCGTGTTTATTCGGCGGAATTTCAATAAAGTAATCATGGTCCTTAAGCAGATCCGCTACATCGTAAAGATTTTGGGGAATGCCGTACCAATAGCAGACATGATGCAATTTCCCTTTGGCTCCAGTCGGCTCTTGCATAAAGGCGATTTCATGCACCAGGTTGGAAACGCTGTTCCACGTGCCGATAACGTGGTCATTGTCCACAATCTGTTCACGGACCTTAAAGCCAAGTGTTTCCACCATGAAGTTCGTGTCCGCTGCTGGATTGCTCGACATCAAGTTGATGTGGTCCAAGCGGCGTACAGGAACACCGTGTTTTGGACGTTTCTGGCTTCTCGACATCAGTTTCGAATGCTTGTCCTCATGGCAATCGTAGTATTCGACTTCCCAGAAAACCTCCATTTTGTGGCCATCTGGTGTTGTAAACTGATAGGCTGGGCCGTGGCCATATTCTTCATTTGCCCACCCAATGCCTTGTCCGCTTTCCTCTAACGCTTTGACGCGGCGTTCCAAAGCCTGCGGTGAAGTCGTGCGCCAAGCTACGTGGCCAAGACCCGCTTCTTCTCCTTCCGTCACGATCAAGGAATATTTATAGTTATCTTCATAGGCTCTTAAATACGTTTTGTGATCCACCTGATCTACTATTTCCATCCCAAGCATGTCTGTGTAAAATGCAACCGTTTCTTTTGGTGTCGGCGATAGCACTTCCACATGGGCAATCTGTGCAACATCAAAAATGGGTTCTTTAAACTGGTTTGTCAATTCGCTTGTCATCTTTATTTCCTCCCTTTTTTAAAGGACCGCGTATTGCGGATCCAGTTCTGCATATTTGCCGCATGTAAACAGTAAGGGCTCACCGTCTTGTGTCACCATTTTTTCGACTTTGCCGATAAAGATGGTATGGTCACCCGCTAAAATTTCCTGTTCGACTTCGCAAACAATCTGGACGAGTGCATCCTTGATCATCGGAAAGCCAGTAGCTACATCAAACCGGAAGGCTTCATCACTTGGAATTTGCCCTGCAAACTGTTTCGAAATATCCAATTGATCTTTAGATAAGACATTGACGCCGAAGCGACCGCTCGCTTTGATCAATTGGAGCGTCTGTGCTTTTTCGCCGATGGAGACGGCAACCAGTGCCGGATCAAGAGAAATCGACATGAAGCCATTGGCTGTCATTCCGTGGAAGACACCTTCCACGTCTGTTGAAATCACGGTTACCCCGGTTGCGAATTTGCCCATTGCGTTACGGAATTCTCGACTATCCATTAAGACCCCTCCTCAAGTTGTAGGAACTTTTTCTTTCCAGACGGCATTCGTCCAACCGTTCAAGTCATAATCGCTCATTGCTTCATCCACCAATGCTTTAAACGAGTCCGCGTTGCCTGAACCGAACGAGTGGTACATGGCTTCCAGGCGAATATTCTCGTGATTTCCTGCATAGTTCACTTCATATAACTCATGGCGTCCGCCGAACTCACTGCCTATTGAATCCCAGACCATTTTCAATAATTTGACGCGATCTTCAGCTGTAATCCCGGTGCCTTTGTAGTATTGATCCAAATAAGGACGAATCTCCGGGTTCAGGAAATCCGCAGCACTTGATGGCAGCTGAATCAAACCGCCGGCAACCACCTGTTCGAAAATCTTTTTGACTTTGGTCCATACTTCCGGTGCGAGTACCCGGTAAGCGCTGGCAGCCACGCCGTTTGGAATGGCGACACCGTTGCGCCCAATATCCGGATTCATTGCCATTGAGTCCGACAAGCTCCAAATCATGTTGCGCAAAGCGACGACTTCTCCGATATTTGCTTGTACACCACGGAACTGATGCGTTCCTGATGCTTCAGTCGCTTTCATCAACAGACCTGTCATGAAATCGAGCTTGACCCCTAAGCGGGCACAGCCATGGAAACTGAAACGGTTAACGAAATGCGTTTCAGCGACAAAGCTATTGGATACTTCAACGTTGTTATACGCCAGGATGTTTTCCCATGGAATGAATACATTGTCCAAAACAATGACTGCATCGTTTTCATCAAATCGGCTGGATAATGGATAATCAAACGGTGTACCATTAGTTTTAGCCTGCAGTTCGTAAGATTGGCGGCTGATCATCTTCAAGCCCGGTGCATTCATCGGTACCAGGAAAATCAACGCATGGCTGATGTCTCCGCCTCCAAGTTCTTTCGGGCCGTAGTTGGCCACGAAGTTGTAGTTTGTCAAAGCCGCTGCTGTCCCCACCATTTTGGCACCGCTTACAACAATTCCGTCTTCACGTTCTTCAACTGCCCGAACGAACACTTCCTTGTTTTCATGCAATGATTTGGAGCGGTCCATCTGCGGATTGATGACTGTGTGATTGACGAAAGGCAGCTCTTTTGAAGCTTTTTTGTACCAGGCCTTAGCGTTTTCTTCATAACCTACATAAAAATCCGAATAGGCCTCAAGATGGCCCAGAAAGGAGGCCTTGTAATCCGGCGTTCTTCCCATAAAACCAAAGTTCAGTTTCGACCATTCAACAATGGCATCCCGGGCACCGACCAGATCTTCTGCTGTACGTGGAGTCTTAAAGAATTTGTGTGTGCGGTCGCCGTGTTCAGTAATCGTTGTCAGCACATCCTGTTTCTCAGGATCGTGCAACGCATCGTACATCCGTGCATATGACAAAGCTGAGTTCCGATAAGCTGGATGAGTTGTTACATCATCAATTTTTTCTCCATTGAGGTACACCACACGCCCATCACGCAAACTTTCAAGATATTGTTCTCCCGTTAACATACAATCACTCCAATTCATTTTTGGGTTCTTAATGTAGGCCATACATTTGTTCAAACTATACAACTGAATGTAAACGCTATCAATGACACCAACTGCTGATAAAGAATGAATGGACTGACACAAGTTGTCTGAAAAATTAATTTTCTTAAATTGTAAAGAGTTAGACGAAAAGGGGCTGTCCCAAAAGGTCATGAAAAATGACTTTTGGTGACAGCCCTTTTGTCGTTCCTGAAAGACCCGGCAAATGCCCATTGCGGCGGACGCGTTCCGCGGGCACGACTTCTGCCGCTTCCCTCGCTGCGCTCAGTCCAGTGGCTCCAGCAAGCGCTGGAGTCGCCGCCTCCATTCCCATCAGCCAGCTGTTCTCAGAAAACGTATTCCCCCATCAAAAAACAGCCGGGGAAAAAGGCTTTCTTTCTCTCCGGCTGTTTTATTTTAGAGACTTATAGGACAGCCCCTTCTTTGCTATTGCAATGTATCGATGCTTGCTTCCTCAAATTCATAAATCACTTGATCAATTTCTCCAGTATAAGAAAACTCTTCTAACTCTGCATAAGCTTCGCTGACTGGATAATATAAGTCTTGTCCTATGTCCAAGCCTTCGAAAGAAGTTTTGAAAGGCAGAGTTGTCATTTCTCCTTGACCTGCCGATTCTTTATTAACCAATAAGTTTCCGATTCCTTGATTGTTTCCAGTCTTTTCGTAACTAAACTGCACCTCTATTTCTCCAGCTACCAGCTCTTTTTCAGAGACAATTCGATAACGTACAGTTCCTGCATTGTATTCGTATACAAGTTTGTTGTCTTTGATGTAAAGCGTATATCCACTCTTGTCATTGCCAAGTGCAAGGAGGACTCCTTCATCTTCAGCAGAATGCGTAATCGGAATGGTGATATCGTATGAACGATTGGTAGTAAGCGGAGCAGCAGACTCACTTAAATGGCTCATTTCCGGATAGAAAACAAATGTTTTCCGCGCTCTTAAATTATCGGGCGGCAAATTTGCTATGGCATTTAAGAAATGATCTGTTAACGGATAAACATTATTCTCTTTGGCTTCTTTTTCCCATAGCTTAACAAGCTGCTTCACTTTCTTCGGGTGCTTGTCTGCTACATTATTCAATTCAGTAAAATCTTTTTCCATCTCATACAATTCCCATACATCATCCTCGAATGGCTGGCCTTTTGTGTGAACGGCTATGGCTTTCCAGCCTTCATGATAAATCATCCGATTTCCACTCATTTCAAAATGCTGTGTTTTCTTTTTCGTAACGGCCTTGGCATCATTAAACGTTTCGACAAAGCTCGTTCCTGTCACTGGCATTTGTTTTACTCCATTTAATGTTTTCGGCGGCGTTATTTCCAACGCATCATAAACTGAAGCAGTGATATCACTAATATGCACAAATTGATCACGGATTTCGCCTTTTGCAGTTATTTCATTCGGCCAATGAACAATCATGGGCGTGCGGATTCCACCGGCATAAGTGCTGTTTTTATACTTTCCAAATGGAGTATTGCTGACTTGAGCCCACCCTGCTGGATAATCACTGCTGGTGGATTCTCCACCTATAAGGTCAACTTTTTTTTCAACATCTTCAAAACTCTCTGTTAAAGTGTTATAAGCAATTGATTGATTCGTCGAGCCATTTTCACCGCCAATAGAACTGGCCCCATTATCAGAAATCAACACTATAAGGGTATTATCCAATTTCTCTGTTTCTTCCAATGTGTCCAGTAGTTTGCCGATTTGTTCGTCAGTATGAGTTAAAAATCCAGCATATGTTTCTTGAAAGCGTGTGTATACAGCTTTCTTTTCTTCAGTCAATTCATCCCATGGAATTACACCAAGATTGGAAGGAGCTAATTTTGCCTCTTCCGGAATGATTCCCAGTTCTTTCTGCTTTTCGAAACGCTGTTCCCTAATAACATCCCATCCTTCGTCATATGCACCATCATAAGCGTCAATGTATTCCTGCGGCACCTGGTGAGGCATATGTTGAGCACCAAAAGCCAAGTTTAGGAAAAAGGGCTGATCGGGTCTGACCGATACTTGGTCCACTATATACTGCTGAGCTTTTTCTACAATGTCTTCGGAGTAATGATAACCTTCCTCTTCAACCCATGGCAGTAAACTGTTATCCTCTGTCATCTCCGGTCTGTATTGATCCGAAGAATCTTCCAGATTTCCATAATACCGGTCGAATCCTTTGCCAAGAGGCCAGTTATCAAAAGGTCCGGCTGGTGTCAGCTCAGTAGTAGGCGCGAGATGCCATTTTCCAAGGCCATAATTGATGTATCCGTTCTCTCCAAGAACTTCGGCGATTGTTCCGGCTTCGGGCACAATCGCTCCTCTGCGATTTGGATATTCTTCTCCAAAATCAAAGTTCGCCACTTGCCCCATCCCTACGGCATGATTATTCCGTCCAGTGAGCATCGATGCCCTTGAAGGAGAACAGACAGGTGTGGCATGAAAATTGTTATATCGCAAGCCATTTTCAGCTAAACGATCGATATTCGGTGTTTTTATTTCCGAACCATAACTTCCGAAATCCGAGTATCCTGTATCATCCATTACAATATAAATAACATTTGTATCCGCCTTGCTGGCCGAAACAGGCTGGACCTTTTGTTTCGTCGGAGATGATTGAACGGTTGTTTCCGTAGAACAGCCGGCAAGAGTGAATGCAGAAGCCATTAGAGCCACCGTGCTAAATACAGAAAGTTTTGTGAGATAACTGGAAAACACCTTTTTCTCTCCCATTGTACTCCTCCTCAAATATATCTTTTTAAAAATAAGTTAAGCTTCTGTTACGCATCGGAATCCAATATTTCCAGTCGAACTATCTGGCGTATTTGAGGTACGCGCAGCGACTCGATAACGATTGCAGTAAGATTCATGACATAAATAAGAGCCTCCCCGCATGACTTTCTCAAGTCCTTTATCTGGTCCGGTCGGATTGTATCGCCCTCCTCTTTTGTTGACGTTTTTGACGAACCAATCCGAACACCATTCCCAGACGTTTCCGGACATATTAAAAAGACCGTAACCGTTTGGTTCATAAGAACTGACTGGCGCAGTTCCTGAATAACCGTCTTCTGCAGTATTGGATTTTGGGAAGTCACCTTGCCAAATATTGCAGCGATGTTTTCCTTCAGGTGTCAGTTCGTCCCCCCACACATATTTTTTCTGTTCAATGCCGCCCCTTGCAGCGAATTCCCATTCTGCTTCAGTCGGCAGCCGCTTGTTTGCCCACTTGCAATATGCTTTGGCGTCGTTCCACGAAATCTGGATGACGGGGTGGTCCAGCCGATATTCTATACCTGTTCCTGGCCCTTCCGGAGATCTCCAATTTGCCCCTTCTACAACAATCCACCACGGCGTCTGCTGCACTTTTTGACTTATTTTTTTCAGTATGGCTTCAGGAAGAAAAAGATGGAAAACGAATGACCAGCCATACCTTTCTGCTTCTGTAACGTAAGCGGTATCCTCAACAAACTCTTTAAAGTCCTGGTTGCTGACAGCATATTTGTCCATGTAAAAAGGCTTTAGCGATACTTTGTGGATGGGTCCTTCACCGTCGGCTGGAAACCCGTCCGTATCTTCAGTTCCCATAAGAAACTGTCCGCCAGGTATAAAGGCCATGTCTTCTTTTGATACCGTTTTTCCAGTCATCGAAGGTACTTCGATATCTTCAGTTTTTTGATTTGAATTTTTCTCTACTGCCATTCTTTTTGCTGCACAGCAGCTTTTGGCCTGTTCTGCCTGCATTGGATGCACCTCCGAATGTTAACGCTTACACTTTAATCCAGAATCCATTTAAAGAAGTCGAGTTGATCCTGAGCCTGCCGTAAAGACTTTTTTTCGCTTATGTACATCTCCCTCCAGACCGTTATATAGTTATTACTCTTATTAATAATCCATGTTAATTTTTCAGCGTATAAATAACACCGACTACACTGGCTAATTTACATGAAAATTCAGACAATATAAGCTCTTTAAATTTTTCCTTAACTATGATTCAGTACTTAATTCCTACCAAAGTTTAAATAGTGAACTAGCATATAAACAAAACGGCCGCGCCGGCGTTGAGAGAAATCTCTAAAGATATGGAGCAAAATAGCGTAGACCATCTCGCTATCACAGCCTAGCCTTAAAAACCGTGCTCCTTCGTGCCGCGCACTACGTCGCAAAGACATTGTCCTTGCAAGCTACGGATAATGTCTTCACAGTTATTTTGCGGAATATCGACTATATTGCATTATTACTTCAATTTACATAGCAATAAAAATCTTTTAAGAAGATTGAAATAAGTTGGTGAACTCAAAACAAAAAAGCTATCCAAAGCGGCGAACCGCTTTGAACAGCTTAATTTAGTACTATTTTGTTTGGCTAAAGCAGGAAGTGAAAGTTAAATATTCTCCACTTCAACCGGCTTCTTCTTATTCAAACGCTCAGGCTCATCCATAGTCTCCATAATGGCTTCGCCTTCAACGTCGATGTTCGGAAGAAGTTTATCCAGCCATTTCGGCAAGTACCATGCGGCGTCTCCCAAAAGGATCATAACAGCCGGCACGATCATCATCCGAACAATAAATGCATCAAACAATACACCGAATGCAAGCGCCATGCCCATCACTTTGACCATCGGGTCCGAAGCCATCATGAAGCCAGTAAATACGGCAATCATAATCAGTCCCGCAGCAGTGACTACGCCGCCACTGTCCCGCAGTCCAGCAAGTACAGCTTTTCGCGCGTTGCCGGAATGGGTATATTCTTCACGCATGCGGCTGACCAGGAACATCTCATAGTCCATTGCCAGGCCGAACAAAATACCCACTACAATAATCGGCAGGAAGTTCAGCACCGGTCCTGCTGCTGCAAAACCGAACAGTTCATGATAATTGCCGTCTTGAATCACCCATGTCACAAATCCGAGAGTGGCACCGAGTGACAGCACAAATCCAAGCACCGCTTTCAATGGCACCAGGATCGAACGGAAGACGATCATGAATAAGATAAACGCCAAACCGATGATCAATGCCGCAAAAACCGGCAGAGCTTCACTGAGTTTATCGGAAATATCGATATTCGCGGCAGTCGTTCCCGTAACCAATAATTCCATGCCGTCTTTTTCATATTCCGCAGAAGCACTGCGGATTTCATTCACCAAATCCTTGGTTTCCGAGTCATTTGGCCCTGTTACCGGATACAGCTGGATAACCGCCATATCACCGGCTTCTTTCGGAATGACATTGGCAATGTAATTGACATTGTCCATCCCCGAAATGTCCTGCTGCAAAGTTTCGAGCTTCGACATCACTTCGCCGTCTTCATCTGTCGCTTTCGCCACAACAACGAGTTGAGCATGATAGCCTTCACCATATGCTTCTTTCAATAAATCATACGCTTGCCGTTCGTTGGTATCTTCACCGTAGAAACCGTCATCCGGCAAGCCCAGTTCCATATTGAAAAACGGAATTGAAATCACACCGAGGACCAGCGTACCTGCAAGTGCAACAACTACCGGGAATTTATTAATCAATTTCGCCCAGCCGTTCATGTACTTCCCGGATAATTTCACCCGCTCTGCAAAACCTTCACCCAATGTTCTCTTGCGGTCAACCGGCGGTGTCATGCGACTGCCGAATAAAGAAATAACAGCCGGTACAACCGTAATGGCCACGATGATGGCAATGAATACACAAAGTGCACCCGTAAAGCCCATCATGGCAAGGAACGGAATTTGCGGAATCGCTAAACCAATCAGTGCAATGACGACCGTCAAGCCGGCAAACACGACCGCGCTTCCTGCCGTACCGTTGGCAATTGCAATCGCCTGGTTAACGGAATAGCCTCTTGCATACTCCTGGCGGAAACGCGAAAGGATGAATAACGCATAATCGATTCCCACTGCCAGTCCAAGCATCGCTGCAAGCGACAAACAGACTGTTGAAATCGATGTGAAATTCGTCCCGAAGACAATTCCGAGAAGCCCGATCACCAAGCCCACTCCGGCGGTTACGATCGGCATTCCTGCAACCAGCAGTGAACCGAAAGTAAAGAATAAAATAATAAACGCTGCCATGACACCCAGGACTTCTGTCGCGAATTCCATTTTGAATGGATTTACTTCGACGTCACCGGATAATTCCGTCTGGATTCCAGCGTCTTCAGTAATTTGGATCGCCTCTTGAACCCGGTCAATCGAATCCTGTGAGACCTCTACTGCGACTGAATCGTAGGAAACCATCGCAAATGCAATCGTTTGATCGGCGTTATAGTTCTGCAGCATTTCCGGCGTATAAATCATCTCCACCGCTTTGTCTGACTGAACTTCCGCGACTACTTCGCTAAGCTTTTCCTGTACATCCGGATCCAGCAATGTTTTTCCTTCAGGTGCCTTAAAGACCATGTGAATCTGTCCACCGGCATTCCCTACTTCCGGAAATTCTTCTTTCAATAATTCAATGGTGTCCTGAGAAGAAGTACCAGGGATCGATAAATCCTCATCAAATTCAAATCCAAACCCCAATACAAGGCCGCCCATGACGAGAAGCAAGGCCACAGCTGCGAAAATAACAGCCTTTGCGTGCCGGATCGACCATTGGCCCAATCTATATAAATACTTTGCCATCAACAAAAACTCCTTCCAATTCTCCTATTATAAAGCAGGAAGAAGTCTAGTATTCACCAAAAAAAGTCAGCTTTATGACAAATTAAACCAGCGCTTAATTCGGAATAAAAACGTAGCCTATAGTCTGATTTGTGTTTATCATCACTTTATTTGACTGACGGTTTTACAAGCAACGCAAGGTAAACAGCCATGGCGTTATGGAATTTCCGGATATCGATTCCTGTGTTTTCTGTAAAACGATCGAGCCGGTATTGAAGGCTGTTTCGGTGAAGATGCAAAGCTTTCGCCGTTTCCGATATATTCAAATTGCATCGTGTAAACACTTCAATCATTCTCAGGGTTTCTTCATCATCTGTATAACTTTGCAAAATCATTTCACGAATCCCTCGAGCTTGTTCTTTTCCCGTTTGGTCAATCAGCAAATAAGGAACAGCGTCACTAAAATTCGCCACAGCCTTATTGGAATTGGAAAAAATGGATTTTGCGGCCGACAGCATGAATGAATAGTAATGAGACGCATTTTCCATCGTTTCCTTGAACGGTCCGACCAGAAAATTGATTTTTATATACAAGTCACTCATCAAGACATCGATGATTTCTTCATAACGAATCGCTTCTTTCCCCAAAGATCCATATTCCACAAGGATTCCTTCGTGTCCATTCTCCCAAAGAATCGGTACTTTTTCCGGAAACAAATCGTGGATGGCGTCTTTGAATACACCGGGGCTGATTTGGTTTTTCTTAATTGAAAAATAGACAAAGCGATAAGGACTCCCGGCTTCTACGCTTTCCGCTCCGGCAGGCTCTTCCGAATCGATCATTTTTCTCCACTTCTGCTCTTCGCTTGTTTGGACCGGAAATTCATGATGATACGGCTTCAGAAAGGCAGCTACTACCGATAAATCCCTCGAAGTCATTTGGCTTTTAGGAATTCCGACGATTTCACTGTTGTCTGTCATGAACCAGTGATGACTGAAATCCAAGTCCTGGTTGCCCTCCTCATTCAGGATCAATGAAGGGTAAATTTTCTTCAGGTTTTCAATCATACAAACACTTCTTTCTCCAAAAAGATTCATTGACGGTTCGAATAGCATTTACATAGAAGAAAAAGAATACGTCGTTTCCGATTTGAATTCTTCATCAGCGTTCAAGACAGCAGATGAAAAGTGAGGATGGCGCACCGAATCCGGTGGCCCTTGCGTTTCAAGGCATAGCCCCAGATAGTCTTGTGCTTCTGTTCCTTTGATTGAGTAGGGTCCGCCCACACCATTTCCCGTGTATAAAACCACTGCAGGTTCAGTTGTCTCTACCCGCAGTTTTCGGCCACTTTCTCTATCCGCCAATTCGATCGCCGGCTGTTCGCCGCTATTTAATAGAAACGGATGATCATAACCATTTCCCGCAAGTTCGGTCTGCGGATGTTCCGCTGTTGTTGCTGCCCGTATGCTTCTCCCGTTGCGGAAATCGAAAAGCTCATCCTCATCCACGGAAACCAGCGTCCCCGTCGGCAGCAACGCTTTATCCAACTCCAAGTATTGATCACTGTTCATCGTCAATTCATGATCCAGGATGGTCCGTTTGAAATTCCCGCTCAGATTAAAATACGAATGGTTGGTGACATTCAATAAGGTGGTCTTGTCTGATTTACCCGAATAGGAAATGGTCAGCTGGTTGCTGTCGTTTTTGAGAATATAACGAACGGCCATGGATAAATTGCCCGGGAATCCTTCTTCGCTGTCCGGGCTGAAATACGTGAATTCAATGATTGCTTCTTCTTCATTTTTGATGACTTTTGAATTCCAGACCACAGAATGAAAACCTTTCGGGCCTCCATGCAAATGCTGGCCATTGGAATTTTGGGCTACTTGATAAACAGTTTCTCCAATTGTAAAAGTTCCTTCTTTTATCCGTCCAGCAAAACGTCCAACCATCGCGCCAAAATAATGCGGATTGTTTTCGTATTCATCGAATGTGTCAAAACCCAACACGACATTTCCCAACTTTCCATCACGATCCGGAACCAGCATTTCAGTGATGATGCAGCCGTAATTCATGCAGGATACCTGAAATCCTTGGTCATTTTTTACTGTATATAATGTGATGTCCTCATTATCTTTACGCCCCACTACTTGTTCTCTGACTTCCATTTTCTGTTCCACCCTTCACATCTTTGTAGTTATGATTTTATCTTTTTGCGTTCATTCAAAAATATCCACCAACAACAGTGTGATGGCGCCGATCAATGTGGCGTCGTCTCCCAATTTGGAGACCTCCACTGTTGTCTGGCTTGCTGAAGGCGTCAAAGCAGATGCTCTGATGGTTTCACGTATTGCCGGCAAAATGAACTTCTCCGCTTTGGAGACACCGCCACCCAAGACAATCTTTTCTGGATTAACGATATGAACCAAATTGGTCAAACCGACGCCCATCGCTTTTCCGGCTTCTGTGAGGATCGCAGCAAAATCATCGTTCCCCTGGATAGCCAGTTCATACACATCCTCTGCTGTAAGAGAATCTGTCGATGTTTTGCCAGCCACTTTTCGAGTGATCGCCGGCCCAGTAACAAATGTTTGAAGGCATCCTTGATTTCCACACTCGCATATCTCTCCATGCAGATCGATGGTCATGTGGCCGATTTCTCCTGCTATATCCGAAGAACCGTGATACAGTTTCCCCTCAATGATAAGGCCGGCTCCAACCCCTCTGCCGATATTGACGGCCAGCATGCTCTCCAGTTCTCCGTGATTTCCGAACCAGTATTCTCCCAAAGCCATGGCGCGGGCATCGTTTTCTACTTTTACTTCCAAACCAAATGCCTTTTCCAATTCTTCTTTGATCGGAATATCGGACAATCCGAGATTCGGTGCATATAAGGAAACACCTGCTGCAACATCCACCACTCCGTGCATGGCCACACCGATGCCGATGACTTTATCTTGCGTTTCCGACATCCCTTGCAAACAGTCGGCAATGCCCTGTTTGATGGCATCCATGAATTGCTGGTTGTTGATCGGCAGCTGCAATTTCGTTTCTGACCGTTTCAGCTTCCTGCCTGCAAGATCTGCCACAATGCATTCGATGCTTTCGGGTCCCGCATCCACACCAATAATATAGAATGCCTCGTTGTTGATGACGAGCATCGTCGGTTTCCGCCCGCCCAGCGACTGGCCCACATCGCTCTCTTCCACCATTTTCTGTTCAATCAATTCTTTAACGTTGCTGCTGACTGTGGGAGGCGTCAAATTTGTCTCCCGTGCAATCTGCGCTCTCGATATCGGCCCATCTTTTCTTATTTTATTGAGGATCATCGATTTGTTCACCGATTTCATCCATTGAAAGGTACCTTGGCGCATTGTAACTCCTCCGTTTTTATCATGCTGATATCATTTGTAACTGCTTTCAATCTTATTATTGAATAGTTTAACAAATTACTTTATACTCGTGTTAATTAAATTAATTTATAAAGTATTGGAGGAATTTCATGAATCAGCATGACTTGTCTCGGACGTTCCACGAAATCTTCGGAACAGCTCCTACTAAACCGCGTTTCTTTTTTGCACCTGGCCGCATCAATTTGATCGGGGAACATACCGATTACAATGGCGGCCACGTATTTCCCGCCGCCATTTCTTTTGGCACTTATGCCGTCGCCCGACAACGTGCGGACCAAAAACTGCATTTTTACTCGATGAATTTCCCGGAACGCGGAAAAATTGAGTGCAATCTGGCTGACTTATCCTATAATCCGGATCATGACTGGGCAAACTTTCCAAAAGGCATGATCTATTATTTTATTAAAAACGGTTATTCAATTTCTCATGGAATGGATATTCTGTTTTACGGAGATATTCCGAACGGTGCCGGCCTCTCCTCCTCCGCTTCAATAGAAATGGCGACAGGCGTGGTACTTGAGGGGTTATTCGATTTGGAGATCGATCGCTTGCATATGATTCAAATGGGGCAACATGTTGAAAATCAGTATATCGGCGTAAACAGCGGCATCATGGATCAGTTTGCGATCGGCAAAGGAAAAAAAGACTGTGCGATTTTATTGGATTGCCAAACGCTTGAGTTTCACTATGCTCCAGTCGAATTAAAAGATCATGAAATTGTCATCATCAACTCCAATAAACAACGGACATTGGCTGCTTCAAAATACAACGAGCGCCGCGCTGAATGTGAAGAAGCACTGGCTGACTTGCGTACCGAATTGCCAATCGGCAGTTTAGGCGAGTTGACATCCGAAAAGTTTGAGCAGTACAAACACTTGATCACCAACGACATCCATCGCAAACGGGCCAAGCACGCCGTCTATGAAAATGAACGGACCTTGCTTGCGCTTCAAGAACTTGAAAAAGGCCATCTTGAAGCGTTTGGGCAATTGATGAATGCGTCCCATGTGTCTCTTCGTGACGATTACGAAGTCACTGGCGCGGAGCTCGATCAGATTGCAGAAACAGCATGGAACCACCCTGGAGTTATTGGAGCACGAATGACGGGAGCTGGATTTGGCGGATGCGCCATTGCCATCGTTCATCAGACGCAAATTGAACATTTTAAGGAGAAGTTGTCGGAAACCTACAGCGAAGAATTCGGATACCCTCCTTCCTTTTACGAAGCAAAAATTTCGGACGGTGCCAAAGAACTTGCAGAGGAGTTTTGAACATGAGCGTCTTAGTATTAGGCGGAGCCGGATATATCGGTTCCCACGCAGTCCATCAATTGATTGATCGAGGGGCAAATGTCATTGTGGTTGATAATCTAGAAACCGGGCACCGCCAAGCCGTTCACCCCGAAGCTGTTTTTTACGAAGGCGATATTCGGAATGCCGAATTTCTGGACAGCGTCTTTAAAAAAGAAAAGATTGACGAAGTCCTTCATTTCGCGGCCAACTCTTTGGTCGGCGAATCGATGGAAAACCCTCTAAAGTATTTCGACAACAACGTTTATGGCACACAGGTTCTATTGAAAGCCATGGTCGATCATGATGTAAAGAAAATCGTCTTTTCTTCCACTGCTGCCACTTATGGCGAGCCGAAAGCTGTACCAATCACTGAAACGATGCCGACCAATCCGACCAGCACCTATGGCGAAACAAAGCTGACAATGGAAAAATTGATGAAATGGACGGAATTAGCCCATGGGTTGAAATTCGTTTCCTTGCGCTATTTTAATGTGGCGGGCGCGCGCGAAACAGCTGAAATTGGAGAAGACCATCGCCCTGAATCCCACCTGGTTCCGCTCATCTTGCAGACAGCACTTGGGCAGCGAAAGGAAATTACGGTTTTCGGCGATGATTATGACACGCCGGACGGAACTTGCATCCGCGACTATGTCCATGTGGAAGACTTGATTTCTGCACACCTGTTGGCACTGGATTATTTAAGGAATGATGGCGACAGTGAGGTCTTTAATCTTGGCAGCAGCCAAGGCTTTTCAGTGAATGAAATGATTGCCGCTGCCCGTTCTGTCACCGGAAAAGACATTCCGGTAAAAACAGGTCCACGCCGGGCAGGAGACCCCAGCATTTTGATTGCCAGTTCAGAGAAAGCCAGACAAATCTTAGGCTGGAATCCCCGCCATACATCAGTGGCTAAAATCATTGGGGATGCATGGAAATGGCATTCTGCACACCCGACAGGCTATGAAAAGGAAGTGGAACGATGATCCACCAAACTCTTGCAGGGCTTATCCAAAAAGCACTCGACACCCATTTGATAGAAGGAGCAGATACCGATTACGTCCGCAACCAAGTGATGAATCTGCTTGGTCTGGCCTCCTTTCCTGATGAGGAAATCAAACCGGCAGATGACACCATTCCAAACCTGCTGGAAAATATGATTGCGTATGCTGTAGAACAAGACGTTATTGAGGACATTTTTGATGACAAGGAAATGCTGTCCGCAACTATCATGAATTGTTTTGTCGCCAGGCCTTCTGTCATCAATGCTGTCTTTAATGAGAAATACGCTGAATCGCCGGTAGCCGCTACTGACTACTTTTACGAATTAAGCAAAAACAGCAATTACATCCAGATGAACCGTATCCAGAAAAACATTTCTTATAAAACCGATACGCCATACGGACAGATGGACATTACGATCAATCTGTCAAAACCTGAAAAAGATCCGGAACAAATCAAAAGAGAACGCGAGATGAAGCAAACGCTCAGCTACCCTAAATGTCTGTTATGTAAGGAAAATGAAGGCTATGCAGGACGTGTCGGCTATCCGGCGCGGGCAAACCACCGCGTCATCAACGTCCCACTTACCGGAGAAAACTGGTACCTGCAGTATTCACCTTATGTCTACTATAACGAGCACAGCATCCTGCTCTCCGAAGAACACCGGGACATGAAAATTGACCGCAATGGATTTGAGCGGCTGCTGACGTTTACGGCACTTTTCCCTCATTATTTTGTCGGTTCAAATGCCGACTTGCCGATTGTCGGCGGATCCATTTTGAGCCATGACCATTACCAGGCCGGCCGCTATGAATTCGCCATGACCAAAGCGGAGGATCTGTTTTCATTCCGTTTGAGTGCCTACCCTGACATTGTGGCATCTGTCGTAAAATGGCCGCTGTCGGTTATCCGTTTGAAAGGAAAGGAAATCGTCGCCTTGGTCGATGCGGCTGATGACATTTTGCAGACTTGGCGAAATTATTCCGATCCTTCCGTGGACGTTCTCGCTTTTACCGGTGAGACGCCCCACAACACCATCACCCCGATCGCGAGAAACCGCAATGGGCTGTTCGAAATCGATTTGGTGCTGCGGAACAACCGGACAACTGCGGAATATCCGTCGGGAATCTTTCATCCGCATGAAGATGTCCATCACATTAAGAAAGAAAACATCGGTTTAATTGAAGTGATGGGGCTTGCCGTTTTGCCGCCACGCTTAAAAGAGGAACTGGCTGAAATCCAAGAGTTTTTGCTGGGCAATGCTCATAATGTCGCCTCCTCCCACCTCGAATGGGCCGAACAATTAAAAGCTCAGTATGGTCCAGTTTCACGACGGGAAGAAGCGGAAGTTCTCCTGCGGGAAGAAGTGGGAAAAAAATTCGTCCGAGTCCTTGAAGATGCAGGCGTCTTGAAAGATGTCGAAGCATTCAAGCGCTTTATCGATACGCTGAATAAATGAACGGAAATACCATGCTTTGATGTTGATTGGCAAATATGCACGAAGAGTGTTCCTAATTTTGTGCATACTTGCCATTCATAAAATTCCGACTAGGCGGTATGCTTTTACTAATCAATGAAAGCACTTACACAAATTGGAGGGAATCAAATGGCAGGCTTGAACTTAGTGAATATCAGAAAAGAATATGAAAAAGGTGTGGTATCCGTACAGGATTTCAACCTTGAAATACGCGACAAAGAGTTCCTCGTACTTGTTGGCCCTTCAGGATGCGGGAAATCTACGACGCTTCGCATGATCGCAGGTCTGGAAGACATCACAGAAGGCGACTTGTTTATCGGTGACAGAAGAGTCAACGATGTATCGCCGAAAGACCGCGACATCGCAATGGTATTCCAAAACTACGCACTTTATCCGCACATGAGTGTCTATGACAACATGGCGTTCAGTTTGAAATTGCGCAAGATGAAAAAAGACGACATCAAAGCACGTGTCGCAAATGCTTCTAAAATCCTTGGTTTGGATGAATATTTGAACCGTAAACCGAAAGCGCTATCAGGCGGTCAGCGCCAGCGTGTTGCTCTAGGACGTGCGATTGTCCGCGATGCTGAAGTATTTTTGATGGATGAGCCGTTATCCAACTTGGATGCCAAATTGCGTGTACAGATGCGTACGGAAATCCAGAAACTTCACCGCCGCCTGCAGACGACTACGGTTTATGTAACGCATGACCAAACCGAAGCGATGACAATGGCTACTCGCCTTGTTGTTATGAAAGATGGCTTTATCCAACAAGTCGGTTCACCAAAAGAAGTATATGACCAACCGGATAATATGTTTGTCGGCGGCTTTATCGGCTCTCCTTCCATGAACTTTCTGCGCGGACAAATCGTTGACGATTCATTTGTGATGGAAGGCATCAAAGTCCGTGTTCCAGAGGGCAAACTCTCTATGCTGCGTGACCAAGGATATACAGGTAAGGAAATCGCATTGGGAATTCGCCCGGAAGATATTCACGATGAACCGTTATTCCTTGAGCATTCGCCTCATACGAAGATCAGAGCATTTGTGGAAGTCGCTGAATTGATGGGATCGGAAATCGTTCTTTATTCAAAAGTGAACGAACAGGATTTCGTCGCCCGTGTGGATTCCCGCTTCAATGTAGAAGCTGGCCAAACCATCGACATGGCATTCGACATGAACAAAGCTCATTTCTTCGACCTTGAATCAGAGTTGCGCATCAAATAAGATGTCAGCTTCTCATATCAATAAGAAATTCCAGACGAGCCTTCGTCTGGAATTTTTCTTGTTTACTGGTTTTTTTCTGTAGTCTGTTGTATCTATTTTCTGCTGTTTTTTTAAAAGTTCATTGAGTAGCATTCGATTCGATCAAGCACAGCCCGTTAAACCGTAGTCGTATTCCTCCTGATTTTTTACTATACTTAAGCCATGACGAGTAGCATTTATTACAAAGAGGAGGAAAACGCCATGACCCCGAAACATGAATTAACTGCCGAACAACGTCAAGAATTGCTTATTACATTGAAGGAACGCTTTGAGAAGACGATTGAGCGCCACGAATGGATGCAGTGGGATAAGATTCAAGAACGGTTGGAAGCTAATCCCGAAAAGCTGTGGTCGCTCCATGAAATGGAACGGACTGGCGGAGAACCGGATGTCCTGGAGTTTGATGAAGCCAATAATGAATACGTCTTTTATGACTGTTCCCCCGAAAGCCCAAGCGGCCGAAGAAGTGTTTGCTTCGATCAAAAAGCGCTTGATTCCCGGAAGAAAAACAAACCCGAGAACAGTGCCATGGTGATGGCCGAGGAAATGGGCATCGAATTGCTGTCGGAAGAACAATACCGCCTCATGCAGCAGCACGGCACATTCGATGTCAAAACATCCAGCTGGGTGCAAACGCCTCCCGATATCCGGGATAAGGGCGGCGCCCTGTTCTGTGATTCCCGTTATGGCCATGTCTTTCTTTATCATAACGGAGCCGACTCGTATTACGCAGCCAGAGGATTCCGCGGATTGGTAAGAGTGTAAATCTTTCCAATTAAAAAGGCATTGCCGAAACCTATTCTGGTTTCGGCAATGCCTTTTCTCCTCTCTAGAGACGCTCTTCCATCCATACAATCATCTCTTCATAGATTTTGTCCTTGGATGGTTCATTGAAAATTTCGTGCATCAGGGAAGCATAAATTTTCAAGGTTTTATCTTTCGAACCGATTTCCCCATAAAAATCCCTTGAGTCTTTTTCAGCAACCAACCCATCTTCATTGCCATGCAGCACCAGTACAGGGTCCGTAAAGTTTGCTGCTTTTTCTTTCAACCAGGCAATGCCTGGAGCAAACTCATTGATAAGCCCCACCGATATTTTCTTTTCCACCAACGGATCTGCTTCGTAAGCTTTGACTACTTCCGGATCACTGCACACGCCTTCCCCCAATTCATTATCCAAATAAGTATCTGCCGGCAAATCCAGCGGCAGTGGACCGAAAAGTTCATTGTTGTAACGAGTCAACGCACCGGATAAAATGACACCGCCCGTTTTTCCCGGATATTTTGTGGCGTAGGCAGCTGCAGTAAATCCCCCCATGCTGTGGCCGATCAAAAAGACCGGCTGCTCCGGATTTTCTTCCTTTGCCCAATCCATAATGGTTTTCAAATCGTCGGGCATTTCATTAAAATCATTGAAGAACGTTCGCTTCCCTTCTGAACGTGCATGACCTCGTTGTTCGTAGCGATAAACGGTAAAGCCATGGTCCACTAAAGTTTTGGCCAACACATCGTATCGTTCCAAATGCTCAGCCAACCCATGGGCGATCACTATTGCTGCTTTTTGCTTTTCTGCCTGATCTTTGCGGGTAAATAATTGCGTTCCATCAAACGATGAAATCATTTTGTCTTCGCTCATCCAACATCCTCCATTCGATTTATGCTTTATTCTACTGGTAGTATTCTCCATCAAATGAAAACCACCTTCTTATTGGAATAGAGAAATAAATAGAAAAGAACTATCCTATAAGACGGAAAATCCGCTTTTTAGGATAGCTCTTTCATTTGTCTTTTATTCTACTGCTCCAGCTGGATTTGCCTGGTAATTGTAATCTGCTGGATCGACTGGCGTAAAGCCGTTCGGTGTATAGAATCTCAGTAAATCTCCATTGACTACCTGATCCGACAAATACAATTCGTAATTGCCGTGCTCTTGCAGCACTTTCGCTTGTTCCAACTGGTCTTCTTCCAGCGGCAAACCGCTTTTCGGATCATAGAAGACATCGCCGATCGAGTAGATTTCAGGGCTTGCGAAATCGCCGTTTCTGAACGTTACAAGTTCTTCATGCTCTTCAGACAACAGGTCCGTTCCCAGTTGGATATAGTTTTGGGTTTCAACGCCCAACAAATGCATCACAGTCGGCAACAAGTCAATCTGGCCGCCATACGTATGATTTATATCGCCTTCAACACCTGGTACATGGATGAACAACGGCACACGCTGAAGCTTGGCATTTTCCACCGGTGTGATTTCTTTTGAAAGCACCTGCTCCATCGCCTGGTTATGGTTATCGGAAATCCCGTAATGGTCGCCATACATGACAACCATCGTATTGTCAGCCAAGCCGGATTCCTCCAGCTGCGTGAAGAACTGCTCAATCGCTTCATCCGCATAACGGGCCGTTTGGAAGTAATCATCAACACTTGAATCGCCGGTTGTGCCTTTTCCAATCGTAGTCAAGTTCTGGTCCATTTTATAAGGGAAATGGTGGGCAACGGTGATGAACTTCGTGTAGAACGGCTCAGGCAATGATTCCAAAAGAGGTGCCGATTGCTCAAAGAATGGCTTGTCCATAACGCCGTACTCCGCCATATCGCCTTCTTCAAGGTTCGTATAGGATTCAATATCAAAGAAATGGTCATAGCCGAAAGATTTATAGATTTCTGAACGGTTCCAGAACGTTCCATTATTGCCATGGAACACGGCCGAAGTATAGCCTTTATCTTTCAACATAGCAGGCGCAGCCTGATAAGTGTTCTGGCCTTTGGTAATGAATGCAGAACCTTTCGGAAGTCCGAATAAGGAGTTCTCCAACATAAACTCGGCATCCGACGTTTTACCTTGTGCCGTTTGATGGAAGAAATTATCGAAATACAGTGTTTCCTCGTCATCAATCATGGAATTCAGGAACGGCGTCACTTCTTCCCCATTCAATTTATAATCCATCAAAAATGTCTGGAACGATTCCAAATGCAGGTAAACGACATTCATGCCTTCTGCTGCTCCGAAATAAGCTTCATTCGGATTGGCGTAATTGGATTTGGTGTAGTTCAGTACTTCCGTGCCGTCATCGCTGTCAGCAAGCACTCGCTGTGAAGAAGATTTCAAAGTCTCAACAGAGTCATAAAGCGCGTAATTGTACATGCCTAAATATTTGACGATGTAATTGCGGTCGAAACCGCGTGTCAATAATTCCGGGCGATCCGCTTCGGCCAATGCCAAGTTGAAGAACGAAATGGCGAGCGCAATGGTGATGACGGGAAGAACTGCTTTGGTTTTGAAACTTCCACGGTCTTTTTTAATTCGTTTGGAGAAAATCAAAGCAGCCAGCACCAACACATCCACAAAGAAAAGGAAGTCGGTCGGCTGGATCAGACTTGCGACACTGCCTCCCAAATCACCGAAGTTCTGAGTCTGGAACAAAGTCGGCAAGGTGATGAAATCACTGAAAAACCGGTAATACACGACATTCGCATACAACATGACAGACATTCCGACATAAATGAACAAAAGTGTTATGTATTTCCGGAATCCTTTAAAGAACAGCGACAAGCTCAACAGCAGCAAAGCGGAACCAAGCGGATTGAGGAACAGCAGGAACTCCTGAAGCGCTCCATCGACATCTAATTTAAATTGTGTATTTTGGGAAACATAGGTTTTCATCCATAGCATGAAAACGGCCAGGAGGAAAATTGGAACAAATTTATTTATCTTTTCATTATTCGTCAGTTTACTTTTTTTCATATTGCACCTTCTCATATTGGGTATTCACGAGGATTTAAGGGACATAAAGTTTCAAGGACTCGGCGTGTTAAGCTCAAGTAAATTTCATGTAAAAAGAATCACAATCTCTATTATACGCTAATACCCTAGAAAATTACAGTTTAAGTTCTTTTCAGATAATTTAAGGAGCGTTTAACCAACGAAGGCCAGCTATTAAAATTTGTAAAGAAAATCAAGCCTTTATTCATATCCGCAAATTTCTGAAGGTTTAACAGAAGAAAACAATAGAAGATACCGCCGCCAGCAAAGAATCTTTGCCGGTGGCGGTATTTATTTTTGATTCAGTTGGAAAGATCATCAATTGCCATGATAGCCAACTCCAGTGATTGAATCCGCCTCTCCAACAGCGTCCGTTGGGAGCTGCCTGCCTTCGACTTGTTATACTGATTTTCTATAGATGGCAATAAACCAGAGAGCACAGCGCGGGCTTGCACCAGTTCTTCTGTGCTAAAAGAATTCGGTTCTCCATTCCAAACCGTTTCCAGTACAGTAAGTCCGATGTGAAGTGCGTGGAGCCGATTTTCCACCAAACCTGTCTGTGCGCCTTTGACTTTCATTTGAACGACAGCCTTTTCAGTTTTGCGGATGGTTGATTGGAAGGATTTGATCGATTCCAACCGGATGTCACCAGATACCTTGTCCAAAGCCGATCCCCCCTTTCTGGTCTTATATGTGAATGCCCTTTTTATGCTATCAGCCGTTTTCTTCTATAATAACCAAATAAAAATCCTCCTGCAAAAAAGCAGGAGGATTCATGGAAGGAACGTGAAAACAGGACTGTGGTCATCGACCGTCGTTTGCTCTTGGTTGGTTATCGGTAACAGGTGAAATCGTAATGGGGCATGGGTCATTGGTTTGCCAGCAGCCATTAGAGTTAATTGCACCGAAGTACAAAAGAGGTTTCCTTCCATGCCTTGGAGTGGAGTCTCACCACCCCAAGGATCAGAAATACTTGTCGCTGTCGAAATCCAACACGATGGAATAGTTTTTGGTGTTGACCGCATTGGACAGCCGATTGGCGAGCCGCTCCAGTTCAACCGCTTTTACGCGGTATTCTTCCGGATCGAACATCGCCCGTCTGACGATTGGCGTGCCTTCTCCATATCCGTATTGGATCTCTTCTTTTGCCGCAGCACCAAACTCCTTGAACTTCCGTGCTTTGGCGCGGAGTTGTGTGGCCAGTTCGATTGCCTCGACAATCGCCAGTTCTTCTCCATTAAAGCTCACTTCGTTTTCGAAGTTGGCACGGTACATCAGTTTATCCAAAAGCCGAAAATCTTTTCGGATATCATCGATTTCTTCTTCGACCTGTGACAGCGAACGGGCTTGTTTCGGTTTCTTGCTGCCTTTTTCCATTTCCACAAATGCCACACGGTCCATCTCTTCTTCCAATTCATGAATGCGTTTTGCCAAAACAGACTTCAATTTCACAGCTTCTGCCAATGATAAATTCGACATGATCCGGTCTCCTCTAATTCGTAATCGTTCTTCTAGTGAACAGCGTAGCAGACCAACCATTTTTTTACAATACGCTTTTGAACGGAATTTTCCAATCATCCATTTCAACCTAAAAAAACAGACAGACCTTAAATAGTCTGCCTGCTCCTTTAGAAAATCACTTATTCTTCATCTAAACACCGATTTCCAAAGCCGCTTCCTGCTCTTCCATCGCCTTGCGCCATTTCACCAGTTCCCGTGCTTCAATATGCTTTTCCAACGTTTCGTCCCAGCTCGAGGTCCAGGTATTCCAGATGCGGGCATAAAAAAGATCCTGCTTTTGGTCGTATAATTGAAACTCGATGCATGGAATATGGATCGTGTCGTTTTCGATGCAGGCAGTGATCCCGGTGATGACCGTTTGAAAGCTTTCTTCCCCAAGATCAGCCCCTTCCTTCAACAAGAGCTGATACATGCGGTCCTTGTTCAAACTGCCTTTGACGGGATAGCGATACAACGGCATTGTATCTCCTGCTTCCGGATGCGCTTCACTTGCTGCCAAGCGGTAATCGTCGTGAACCGCACTGTAAGCAATGACCGTCTTGCTGCCTTCCATTTCTTCTTCAAAAATCCCTTTGCCCAGATAGTCATGTCCTTTGGGCGTCAGTTTATACCCTGACTTTTCCAATCCAATCAAGCCCGTACGCTGCATCTTGTCGATCAAGTCGCTGATGAACAGCTCCTCGACAAACAACATATCGGATAAGGTGGCGGCCCGGCGGATATCGGCTTCCTGAAAAGTCAGCAGCAGCATCTTCATCAAGATGTCCATCTTCAGCCGCTTGACCCGGTCAAAGCTGACATCGTACAAGACGACGGGCAGCTTCCACACCGCTTCATTAATAATCGTTCGATTCGGATCTTCCGCTACACTTGCCCGCAACTCTTCAATCAGCTTGTCCAACTCCTCACCCCCTGCTCTTCTCTAACACTTTCAAACCATTTTTCTGTTTGACGACTTCCAATACATGCCGGTACATTTTCCTGGTGTCCGGCTGTTTGGCGCGTTCGGTGAACATTTTGGAACTGCCGACCAATACCAGCAACTCCTTGGCACGTGACAGCGCCACGTTCAAGCGCCGGTAATCTTTCGCAAAGCCAATGTCGCCATGCTTGTTCTGGTTATTGCGCACCATGCTCAAGACGATGATGTCCCGTTCGCTTCCCTGGAAACGGTCAACCGTTCCGGTACGCACTGTCAGATGCGGCAGGCGCAGTTCCTGGTCGATCATCCGCTGAAGCCGTTTGACCTGTTCGCCGTAAAAGCTGATGACGCCGATGCTCTTCTGCTGCTCCGGATGAATTCTTCCCGCACGTTTCGCTTCACCGGCCGCTTCATTCAAATCAACCAATAACGTTCGGATTTCCTGCAGTTCCGAAGCATTGTACAGGCTCTTCCCACCGCTCATCCGTTCTTCAAAATAAGCCGATTCGTTCGGCAGGTCCAGCCACATGAGGTGATTGCTGCGGGTTACTGCTGTTGATTCAAGCAGATGGTCGCGCTCCCGGTCCGAATCCCCGATGCCGCATTGCAGCTGGTCTTTTTCCATTCTATAGAACGGCGCAATGGTTTCCATAATGTCTTCGTGCATGCGGTACTGGATCGCCAGCATCGTCTTGTTGGCAGCCGGCAGGTTTTTGTAAAGCCGCTCAAATAACGACTCTTCCAAAAGTTTTTCCAGCTCTTTCTTTTCTTCAAAGCCATTGTCTTCCTCGATCATTTCCTGCAGCGTTTCTTCCAATGTATCGTTTCCCAGAAGCGGCGGCAATTGATGATGGTCGCCGACTAAAATGATTTTCTTGCCTTTCAGCATCGGCAATAACAATTCCGGCGGCGTGGCTTTTGATACTTCATCAATGATGACCACATCAAATTCCGGATAGTTGTCGATGAAATCCTTGCGCGCCGAAGCGACGCACGTCGTTCCGATAACATTGGCGTGCTTGATATACAGTTTTCGGATCTCGTCCAAATCGTGCTCGTTCGCCCCTGCCAATAAATCCAGCCATTTTTTCTGTACCGACTGCAATAAAGGAAGGTTCTTCATTTCCTGCTTGAGCGATTCCTTGGTAAACGACAGGCTGGCAAGTTCTCTCGCCGCCTGTTCAAGCTGCCCTTCCGGATCAGCTGACAGGATTTCATTTAACGCGAGCAGCTCTTGTCCGTAACCGGCTATCGTCTGTTCAACTTGTGTAATTTTATTATTCACCCCAATGATCTTCGCATCACTGGTTTCCAGTTCTGCTGTTTTGACGGCCTGTTCAGTTTGATGTTCGTTGATGCGTTTTTGCATCTCTTCATAGGAAGCTTTTTCTTTTTCCAGTCTTGCGAGTTCTGCTTTTTGCTCACGGATCGCGCTTTCGATGTCGTCCGGAAAACTAGCTGGATCCGGCATTTCCCGGTAGCGCTGTTCAAGCGGCGCAATCTCTTCCTGCTGTTTTTCCAGTTTGTCGAACCATTTCTCGTCCCAAACGCGGTATTGGTTTTGCTGTTTGACGAGCTGCTCGCACAACACGCGCTTCAAGTCCTGGAAGGCCCGCTTCGACTCTGCGGCATAGACATCGAAAGACTTGAGTTTGGCGCCTCTGCTCCACAGGTTATTTTGACGCCTGTACAATCCGGCAAGTGCTTTTTTCAGCACAGCTGCATCGGTACGCTGCGAACTTTTCAACAGGGTCCGCAGCTTCTCCAAATACTCATCGATTTCTGCAGACGTGTAGGCTCCCACCTGCACCAATGCTTGCTGTTTAAAATCGGCAAACGACAAGCCAGTCGGTGTCAATAATTTTTCCAGATACGAAATCGCAGCGCTGACAAGCTCGTTGTATTCATTGAGTTTGCCCCATTCCGCCATGTTTTCACGGTTTGCTTCCAAACGGTTGATCAAATAAGTCAAAGAAGGGGTTTCTTCAACACGCTGATCTTTGATCACTTGAAGCAAGCCGTCAATTTTCTTGACGCTGTCCATGTTTTGGATAAGGGCTTCTTTCTGTTCGATGATCGCGGCCATTTGATCGCGCCGTTCTACAGTGGCAGCGATTTCCTGTCTTTTTTCCGCCAGGTCCTGTTCAAGACGCGGAAGGCCGAGTGCCCGCTCGAGTAATCTGAGCTGACTTCTTATGGGCTGTTGCTGTTCCTGAAACCATGCGCTGTCTTGTTTGCCGGCAATAACAATGGAAGCCTCATCGATCAGATCCTCGAGTTCATGCAGCCGGTAAGCCAGTTCACGGCTTACATTTACCGCTTTGCCTTTCTCGAACTCAAATGCCGACAGTTTCACCTGCTCTTGTTCAAGCAGTTTTTGAATTGACTGATGTTTGCCTTGTGCTGCTTTCTTCTCTTCCACGGCCACTTTCAAACTCTCATAAACCGGCTGCAGGTTCAGCGCCGCCTGCTCATTGGCTGTCAGTTCCCGTTTTAGTTCCGGTTCCCGCTTCTCGCGCATTTCGTATTGATCGGTAATTTCTGCCAGTGTATGGTCTTTCCAATACTGCCCGACATTTTCTTCAATGAATTTCTTGCCTTCTTCTTCGATGCTTTCGGTCCGCCCGACGCGCAAAATGCGGATGTCCTTATTGGCAAGCAGGCGTCCGAGTGCATTGTCGACTGCCAGATTGGATTGTGACGCAACCAGCGTCCGCAAACCTTTCCGGGCATTCTGCAGGCAAATTTCCGAGATGACCGTAGTTTTCCCGGTTCCCGGCGGCCCTTGGATGACGTACAGATCCTCTGCTGCTATCGCCCCCGATACCGCTTTTTGCTGAAATTCGTTCAGCCGGTTATGGAAAGTCAGTTTTCCTATAGTTTGGAGCGGCTTAACCGGCGGTTTTTCCTCGAACAAGATCCGGTCGAGATTCGGATTGACTGCAAGGCCTTTCTCCAAATTGGCAAAGCCCTGCCGCAGCCGTCTGATTTGGCTTAACGCTGCGAAATTGCTGAAAACAACTTCTTTTTTATCGAGTGCCAGCCCTTTTTCACGGAGTTGTTTGACGATGTAACTTTGAAGTTCCACTTCGACTATGCGGTTTGCCGCTTTGATGACTGTGCCGATGTCCCCCGAAATTCCCGTGAGCCGAACGGTCAAATTTTTCAGCGACTTCCATTCCGTGTCTTTCAATTGACACCCTTTCAGCGTGATGCGGCTGAAATCATGGCTGAACGACAAACTGGAGTATCCAGTCTTAATGTCCGGAATATCCATGCCGCGTTCCTGGATCTTCAAATAGCCTTCCCAGCTGCCGATTCGCTTTTTGACATAATCTGAACTGTCTTTGGCCGGCGTCATGCGGTTGACGAGATTGATCAACGATACCGGAGCCGGATCACGGGAGCGGTCGAACACCATGTATTCCTCGCGCTGCCAGTTGGTTCCGAGCGCCTGATAGGATTTTCGGAGAGTCAGGTTGGTAATCAGCAAATTGTGATTGGTAAAGACGCCGTGAAGGACGATCGATCCTTGCAGGTCTTTGCCGGCCAGCCGGACGTTCTCCTTGCTGTCCAAAATCAGTGCCACCGAAAGCTCACCTTCCGCATTGGATGGGTAACGTTCAATAAAGACTTTAAACGCTTTGTCCGCAACAAAAAACGAGCGTTCGCTGATGCCGAACCCTCCCATTTTTTCCATAGCCGTCTTGGTCAACCGTATTGACGTTCTGATTGTTGCTGTATGTGCTTTAACCATCTAATCACCTGTTCTTTTAAAGCTGAAGAAATTTCAAACCGGTTCTGTCCACCTGATCTGTTTTCATCTAATCATATCATCAATTGGTGGATAAGAGCTTGAAAGTTGTAAATTTTATAGGAATATACGTTCGCCTCTATTTCTTGCAAGGCAAATACAGCCGCGTTTAACGCATTTTGTGATTGTGCTTTTTTTAATGTATGATCTGACCCTATAAGCATTTCCTTAGAAACTCCACGAAGCGTTTGTTGCGATTGGCATTTCAATTTCATAAGATGAGAAGAGTGCAGGAGGGGAAAACAATGGATACTCGTAAAGTCGGAGAATTAATTTATCGTTTGCGAAAAGAAAAAGAACTCACACAAAAACAATTGGCGGATCAGCTGAATCTCTCGGACCGCACAATTTCAAAATGGGAGCGCGGACATGGCTGTCCGGACGTTTTTCTCCTTCCCCGCTTGTCTGCGGTGTTTGGGGTAAATATCGAAAATATTCTCGGTGGCGATTTGCCGTCGAATGAATTCATAGGAGGAAATATGAAAAAATCGAATTATTTTGTTTGTCCGTCATGTACCAACATCGTCCTTGCAACCGGCGATATTACCTTGTCGTGCTGCGGCAGAAAATTAGAGCCTTTGGAAGCGAAAAAAGCAACAGAAGATGAAAAGCTGATTATGACTGAAAGCGATCAGGAATGGTTCATTTCGAGTAACCACCCGATGACAAAAGACCATTACATCTCGTTCCTCGCTTTTGCAACAGGCGACCAAGTCCAGCTGATCAAACAGTTTCCCGAATGGAGTATGCAATCCCGCATTCCGAAACGCAAACACGGGAAATTATTATGGTATGACACGCAGTTTGGATTGTACTATCAGCTTGTGTGAAAATCATTGATTAAGCAGAAATATTATGAATAAAGAATAACTCGTTAATATAAAATATTGCATTTGATCTATTTGCAGCGTGTAGACAGGTAGATTTTGATTCAAGGCGGGTATAGTATATCAACTATACTTCAGGAGGTTGTTGATCATGCCACATCCATCCAACAACAGAATCGATTCGGCTTCACGCGTGATCTTGGCATCGCCAAAAGCCATTTACCAGGCATTTCTGGATCAGGAAGCATTAAGTTCCTGGCTGCCGCCTAAAGGTATGTCGGCACGTATTGATATGTTCGAGCCTCGCCAAGGCGGCTCCTACAAGTTGACGCTAGTGTATGAAGCCGATAATTCAAACCCTGGAAAGACCTCGGACCATACCGACGTTTCCCAAGGAAGATTTCTGGAATTGGTGCCTGACACGAAAATCGTACTGGCCGGGAAGTTCGATTCTGAAGATCCGGCATTTGCCGGCGAAATGATTCAGACCTGGTATTTGGAAGCCGTTTTAGAAGGCACAAAAGTCACCATCGTTTGCGAAAATGTCCCTGAAGGAATACGGAAAGAAGATCATGACGAAGGACTCGGTTCCACACTTGAAAATCTTGCCCAGTTTATAGAAGTACAGACTGGGTGAGTTTTTTTTCTTGAATAAATTATTGTTTCTCAAACTCATTTATAAATTTTTACTGAGTATTCCATCAAACTAAATACGGAAAATACTTTTTTTATGTTATTCTTCCATTTCGTAATTGATTTGATCCAAGGCAGCTCGTAACTCTTTTTCAATTTCTTCCTCACTATATCCAGATAATTGGAGTTCCTCTACCATTTCGTCTGCATCAATGTATTTATCAACAAGCCTGTACTCTTCATTTGACAGTCCATGCATATTTGATGAACAACCTGCTAATACTGCACAGATACATAAACTAGCAATTAGAGTTGCCTTCAATGATTTATTCACTGTGATTTCCTCCTTTTGCCAAGACTGATAAGGCTATTACACCCACAACTTTAAGACTAGTATACAGACAATATAAGGTATATTTAATTATGGTAAATCAAGGGACTTAGTTCAAATTGATTTAACTAATTAATGTGATCCTATCATTAAGACAGATAAAAACCAGCCGCCTTCATCTGTCATTCCTTAGATGGAGGCGCCTGGTTTTTAGTTATTACCTGGAAAGATCGTTAGAGATGTTTAAAAAATATGCATTTTAAGAAGAATTGACTACCGCTGTAGTTGTCCTGATTAAGGTTTTGCAGCTGGCACATCTTTCCGCACAACATCAAATAGCCCCGAACCTATGATTTCCAAAGCCGATTGCATTCTTTCAGATGAGATGTTGTTTTCAATTGTATCTTCAGGTGTGTGGTAGACTTTCTCGATATGGTAAACGAGCGGATCCCAGCTATCGATGCCCATCCAGATGAATAACGCAGCAGGGATGCCGGCATTATGGAAAGGTACGTGGTCGCTGGATCCGAATTTACCTGGTAAAATATCTGAATTACCGAGACGTGCTCCTGCGGCAACGGTGGAATCTGTGATGATATTCGTGCTGCCATCCACAGTCATCGCATAGAGGTTTTCAGCTTTTTCATAGCTTGTTGCCACCATATCCGGATTGAATACGGCTTCGATGTTATCGCGTTCAGACTGAGACAATTGGTTCACGTAATAGCGTGATCCCAATAATCCCCTTTCCTCAGAACCGAATGCCACAAACTTCAAATCTTTGTCGGTGTTGTAGCTTTTGAATACACGAGCCAACTCAAGCATTAATGCAACTCCGGAAGCATTATCACTTGCACCTGGCGCCCCCACAACACTGTCCATATGAGAAGTTAGAAGTACCTCTTTACTGGAAGCAGTCTTTGTTTTTGCTTTTTTCGTTCCGATGACATTGACTGATTGAAGATTTGAATAATGAGTTGCTGTCAGATTTAATGTGACCGGTCCTTCTGCAAGCTGCTCTTTCAGCCACTCCACTTGGATAAACGCTGCTCCGTATACAGGAACATCGTACTTCTTCGTGAGGCTCGGATTAAAGGTGGAGCCATAATTGCCGCGGCTTCCCACAACACTCTGCAAGATGACACCTGCTGCACCTGCATTCACTGCATTGTCGACTTGTGTCCGATAAGCAGCAGTGGAGGCTTCACGCGTCAACGCAACAATTTTCCCCGCAGTATCTGCCGGGAAATCAGCAGGATTGAGTCCCCCTTCTACATAAATCACTTCCGCTTCTACGGCTTCATTGCTGACTTTTCCATTGCTGGAAGCTCCCATTTCCCAAAGCGTTCCATCAGCGAATTTCACAGCCGCGATATACTGATCCGCCACCGGGAAATACTGATACTCCACGCCAAAACCGAGGCCCTTCAATGTATTTGCAATATAGTCCGCCGCTTGTTTCTCAGCTTCCATTCCGCCTGGCCTTGAACCGATTTCTTCCGATAAATAGCGGATGTGGTCAATTGCCCGTTCCGCATCGACGCGGTTAACAATTTTCTGGTCCTGCGCCGCTCCGGAATTTCCGTTTGCCGCATAGGCAGTTGTAGCGGCACTGAAATCAGCAACCGGCGATGCGAACGGCGATAGGCTGAGCACCATAGCCCCTGCAAGTGTATAACTCAACAATGCCTTTTTCATTTTTTTCGGTTTAGCTTCTGCAGAACATGAAATTTTTTTCATCAATCATCGCTCCATTTCCTGGTTTTATTTTTTGATTAACTGGTAGACAGAAGCCCCCACCAAATCTCCTGCTTCTTTCAGCCGTTCTGCACTGACAAATTCAATCGTATCGAGCGGTGTATGATAATAAGGCTCTAAATTAGCGGTTCCAGGTTCCCGGCGAATAAAGTTTACAGCCGCGATGCCCGCTTCATAAAATGGAACATGATCTGATGCCCCTCGCTGATAAAGAATGAGTTCAGAAGGGGTACCGATTCGTTTACCAGTGGCCGCTGCTGTTTCTGAAACAATGTTCGGTTGGCCATCCAAAGTATTCATGTAGATAGCGGTTGCATTTTCCCACGAAGTTCCGACCATATCCATATTGAAATTCCCGATGCTTCTGGAAATTTCATCTTGGCTCAGCTGCGACACATAATAGCGTGAACCGACAAGCCCGATTTCTTCAGCCCCTACAAAAGCAAATCTGACTTCCTCATCAATCGGATAGCTTTTCAAGACCCGTGCAATTTCCAGGGCTGTGGATGTGCCAGAGGCATTGTCACTTGCTCCAGCCGCAAAAGGAACACTGTCATAATGTGCGGTCACATGGACAATCCCATCCCCTCCACCCTTCTTCGGAGTACGGGTCGCAATGATATTCTGGGACGTGGCATTTTCAATCGCCGAAACGGTCAGTGTCACATTGCCTCCAACAGCTTCAACATCGGCAAGCAATGCTTCTCCACTCGCTTTTGTAATGCCTCCAACAGGAATCTGCACAGCTGCAGAACCCAGTGATGGATTAATTGGCCCAGGCTGATCGATGTTATTGTAGATCAATACACCAACTGCTCCAGCTGCGTAAGCATTATTCACTTTTTCTGCAAATGGGATTCCGCCACGCGAAATGAGGGCAATTTTCCCAACAGCTTCTGTGCTGAAATCTTCCGGATACCCCAGGCCGCCATCATATAAAGAGGCAGTCAATCCGGTATCGGCTGTCGCTGCGGATCCAGCTGGAACATTCACAAGCACTTCATTTCCTGCATCAGTCTGTAAATGGCCAAGTACCGTGTCGCTGATGGCAAACTCCTGAATCTCGACGTCGTATCCGTAGGACAACAGACGCTCTTTAATAAAATCAGCTGTTTCTTTCTCTGCCGGCGTACCTGCCACACGCGGCCCTATCGTTTCTGTCAGATGATAGACATCTTCATACATCCGATCTGCACTGATTCGGTTAATGACTTTCTGATCAAACGCTGCCGCGCTTTGTCCGGGTGCTGCTACCGCTTTTGCCGGTTCGAAAACACCGGCAGGAGCCATGTAAAGGCTCGATGTAACAAGTAGAGCGGATAAAAACGTGGTTTTCAACTTCACATTTTTCAAATTCCCTTCCCCCTTTGTGATGGTCGGCTCTTATTAAGCCATAACAGTTATTCCTTTCCATCTTGGATAAATCCTTCCTTAAAAAACAAATAAGGAATAAAGTACCCGAATTTTCTGATAAACAAATCAAAAGAACTGTATCGAATCTTGTATTTTCAGTAATTTCCTTTTAAAACACCTACAAAAATACCATGGATTCCTGTCGGCCTTTCTTTGCATGAAGGCTTCATTAAAACAGAAAAAGACAAAAGCGGCGCTGTGGAATGATCTCCAAAGGGCTGCTTTTGCCTTTATTTTTTTCTTCGCAAATCAATGAGCATGTCAATTACGCGGCCATTGAAATCTTTACTTCTTCCCCAAATCCCGCTTCACAATCTTATCGCTTACTTGCTGGCCACTGAGTGTCACCATTGGCATGCCGCCTCCTGGATTGACAGTGCCCCCGACAAAATACAGGTTGTCATAGAGTTCGCTTTGTTTTTTGTGCTTGAAGCCGCCGTTCTTGTTTTTATCGGAAACGGTTCCGTAGATGGCTCCGCGGTCCGAACCGTAAACGCGTTCAATGTCATGCGGTGTCCAGACATCGCGCGTGACAGTATTCTCCCGCAACCCCTCCAGTCCCATGCGTTCCAATTTATCGAGGACGCGTTCTTCAAACTGCCGGTACTGTTCCGGTGTAAAAGGCTTGTCCTGGATATACGGGATATGCGGCAAGATTTTGATGTTTTCATGCCCAGGTGGTGCCTGGGTTGGATCGGTCTTGTTGACGTTGACCAAGTAAATTGTCGGGTCGTCCGGAAGTTCGTGCTTCTCAAACACTTTGTCCATCTGTTCATGGAGGTTCTCCGAAAAGAAGAAATTGTGGTGATTCAAGAATGGATAGGTTTTCTTGACGCCGAGATGCAGGACAAGTCCTGAACTTGAAGGTTCATATTTTTCCACCAGTTTCGCAACAAACTTCTTGTCTGCATCCACCATCTTTTGATAGAACGGAATGACTTCCATGTTCGACACATAATAATCGGCAGTCTTAAATGAACCATCCGCCAATTCAACGCCTGCGATTTGTTTGTTTTGATTGGTATGGGCCCGGACCACGCCCACCCCTGTGTGAATTTGGACGCCTTCTTCTCTTGCCAAACGCTCAAGGCCTTCTGCCAGTTTATGCGTTCCGCCTTTGACGTACCAGCAGCCCTGTGCATGCTGCATGTAAATCATCATGTTAAGCACTGCCGGCGCACTGTACGGAGATGAACCGACGTATTTGACGTAGTAGGACAGCATGTCGCGCAGATGCGGATTGCTGATGCGTTTGGAAATGGCGCCGTACATGGTCGACGTCAAGTCGAAGCCGGTCAAAGTCGCGAGGATTCCGTTTTGCGCAACTGCCTCTCGCGGCGACTCAAAGCCTTCCTTCAAATAGCTGTGTTCCGTTGTTTTATAGATGCGTTGCGCGTATTTCAACAGCGCATAATACTCTTTCATATCCTTTTTCGACAGGGCCGGATTCTCCCGTTCCATCAAGCGCAGGTCATGATACAAATCAAGCACTGTGCCATCTGGGAAGAAAGAACGCCATTCCCGTTCAAGGCGCTGGATCGGCACATAATCCTCCATCCGCTTGCCGCTGCCTTGGAATAATTTATCAAAAATATGGGGCATGGTTAAAATCGACGGTCCTAAGTCAAAACCAAAGCCATCCTGCTCTAAGCGATTTACTTTTCCGCCGATGTGTTCATTCTTCTCATATAAAGAAACCGCGTACCCTTTTTGTGCCAGGGAAATCGCTGCGGACAAGCCGCCGAGGCCGCCGCCGATCACGATTACGGATTTACCAGGATTCATCATACATGTGCCGCCCTTCTGTTCCACTGTATTTTTTAACAGATCTGCATCACAGCAGATTCACTTACGCATACGAGCCTTTATGTTCCTCATGATGCCCTTAGATTAAAGTTCTTCAAAATATAGTCATAATCCTTCTATTTCCCTGACTTCATGCTTTAAAAACCTGTTTTGTATAGACTTTGTATAATAATTATACGCTACTTTCAAGATAGCATATCGGGTTATTTATTTCCTTTAATAGCCCATACAGAAAATCACCGCACACAAAAACCCACCTATTTTTCCCCAAAGGAAGAACAGGTGGGTGGCGCCATGATTAAAATGCCGGCTGGTAAGCTGTCAGCGGAATGTCTTCGTACGCTTCCGGATCCAGTTGATCAACTGACCCGTCTGCGACGCCTTCAATAATTCCGGATAAGCCGCGTTCAACTGATTTGACCAGTTGGCCTTTTTCCTTTTGCCCGAGGCTTTGCGTCTGTCCTCTTACTTCAAAGAGCACCGTTCCGCTGCCATTCAATGCATAGGTGCCAAGCGCTGTTCCTGGCAGATCCAAGCCTTGCGAATAAAGCGAGATGTTGGTGAATTTCGACTGGCCGTAAGACTGAAGTTCGTTGTATGCCAGCAAGTTCAATTGTCTTGAAAAGTCGTAATCGTAGCTATCCGCATACTCGGCATACTTCGCGCCTTCCGGAGTGGATGGATCCGGTACGAATTGAGCCGACAGGGAAAGCGTTACAGGATCGGCAGTGCCATCGACATAGTAAAGCCCTTGATGGTGCAAATCGACAAAGACATCTACGTTGCCGAATTCATCTTGGAGGGATTTATAGACGTCACGGGAAGTTTGCGCTTCGGGTGTGATGAACCAGCCGGGTTGGTTTGATGCTCCCGGGAAATCCTGTGCTTGCGGCACGTAATCAAGGTCCGGGTTGAAGTCACGGTTTACGTCAAACCCGGGATTCGCACCGTAATCATAACTTTGGCTGATGCCGCGGTCCAAATAATTCCATGAAGGCGATGCCCCTGCAAGCTGCGGGAAGTTTTCAAGCGTTTCGTTCCACGTCATGCTGTTGCGGCGTTTATCCGCTTCCGACGCATCGGGATTCATCATTGGCATGAAGACGATCGTCACTTCTTCGCGGATTGCCTTTGACTGTTTCGAGTTGTTGGACAAGGTTTTCAGCAAGTTAAGAATAGCGACCGTACCCGTTTTTTCATTGCCGTGGATTTCACTTTGCATTAAAAGAACCTTGTCCCCGGTTCCAACGCGCGCGGTATAGATGTCCAGGCCTTCATGCGATTGTCCGGCTACATTCACTTGGACGGTCCCTTTACTATTGGATTCAATCTGCTTCAAGCTTTTTTGCAGCTCCTGATAGTCGATAAATCCAGAGATGCTGTTATCATGGTGATGCTGTGCAGGCTTCGCCTCATTTTCAACCGCATACACCGGCATCGCTAATGCCGTACATAACCCTAATACCCCAACCGTACTCGCCCATCTTCTCTTCAAAAACACCCACTCCTTCTTTTGTTTTACTTAACTGGAAAATAGCATAGCAATAAAAGAAAAAATAGTAAATATATTTAGAATATTCAATTCTTTAGTATCATTTAAGCTTTATCCACTTTCATATTTCTGCATCAATAGGCATAGAACAAGGTAAATACTTCGGCCCACTAAATAATGCCACACAAAAACCACCTTTCCAAAGAAAGATGGTTTCGCATACACTTACTATTATTTACACAAGAATCGTCCATAAAATCATCGTGAAGACGATCGTTGTTACCCCTTGCAGCAACGTAGCCGCAGTTTGGGCTTTATACGCATCCGTCACTTTCATTCCGCTGAACTGTGTAACGACCCAGAAGAAGCTGTCGTTTACATGGCTCACCGTCATCGCACCGGCTCCGATAGCCATGACGACAAGCGCAAGCGGCACTGCCCCTTCAACGCCAAGTGAAGGCAAAAGAGGCGCAACCAAAGTCGACGTGATGACAAGTGCTGCCGTTGAAGACCCTTGAGCTGTCTTCAATGCTGCAGCAATGAAGAATGGAATCAGCAGGAACACCGAACCGCCTGCCAGTGCAGACAGGTCCATTCCTGAAATGACGTCTGCCACGCCCGAATTCGTGATGACACGGCCGAATGCTCCACCAGCTCCTGTAATCAACAAGATCGGTGCTGCGCTGACCAGTCCTTGTCCGACCAAACCAGACAAGGTTTCTTCGTTCCATTTCGGAAGCAAGAAGAAAGCCGCAAATACACCAATCAATAAAGCTACAGTTGGTGATCCTAAAAACTTCAAAATATTGGTCAACAAATCTTCTCCGCCAAGGACACTGGCAATCGAACCTGCTCCAATCAATACGACAGGAAGCACAATCGGCAGGAAGGCTTTAAATGTAGAAGGCATTTCCCCAAAGGATTTGATGACTTCTTCATAATTTAAATCGCCGTTTTTGACGGTGTCTTCCGGCACTTCGATTTTCGAAGCGACTTTGACTGCCCAGAAATAACCGACAATTGCTGCAGGAATGGCGGTAACCAAACCGATCAGAATAATTGTTCCCAAGTAATTTTCAGCACCGATGTTGCCGGCAGCTGCAATCGGCCCAGGTGTAGGCGGCACCAATGTATGCGTCGCATACAAACCGGTGGCAAGCGCTACTGACATGGAAGCAATCGACACTTTCGCACGTTTCGCCAGGGCTTTTTTCAAGCTTGATAAAATAATGAATCCAGAATCGCAAAAAACAGGGATTGAAACGATAAAGCCGATGATCGACATAGCCAGCTGCGGCCGCTTTTCTCCGATCAGGCGCAAAACCACTTCCGCCATCCGGTAAGCAGCACCGGATTTTTCCAGAATGACACCGATGATGGTACCGGCGACGATAACGATCCCGATGCTGGTCATCAATCCGCCAAAGCCTTCATTGACGCTGAGTACGACATCCGCAAGCGGCATGCCGGAGGCGATTCCCATGAAGAATGCGCCGATCAATAAGGACAGGAAAGGATGGAGTTTCAATACGGCTGTCAACAACACAACCAATACAACACTTATAGCAATAATCACGAATAACATCTCAACACCCCTTTTATTTTTTCAGGTACGTTTCAACGACCTTGTGTGTTTTGTGTTTCAACTGGCGGAACGCATCTTTTTTCGATTGTTCCGCCGTTATGTCACCGCTCACCACCGAGTGGATTTCAGTAAAATACGGTTTCAGCAAGACAAGGCTTCGGCGGTCGACCATCCCGGAAATTAAGATTACGGGCTTGCCCCCTGTTTTCGCAGCTTCTGCAATGCCAAAAGGTGTTTTGCCGGATAAGGTCTGGCTGTCTGTTCTGCCTTCTCCTGTGATGATCAAGTCGGCCGTTTCCACATAGCGCTGAAACGAAATTGCCTCCAACACCACATCGACGCCGCGCCTCATCTCCCCTGCGAAAAACGCCTGCATCGCACCACCGGCACCTCCTGCTGCACCGGATCCTTTTTTATCATGGAGTTTCACGCCGGTGAGCCTTTCGGTGATGTCTGCAAAATTTCGCAGGTTGCCATCGAGTTGCCGAACATTTTCAGAAGTCGCTCCTTTTTGCGGTCCGAATACCGCAGAAGCTCCGTGTTCACCGACCAATGGATTTTCCACATCAGAAGCAATCAGGAAAGTGCTTTCCGTAATGCGCGAGTCAAATCCAGAACGATCCAGTGTCACCAGTCGCCCAAGTTCCCCTCCGCCGCGTGCCAATGCCTTGCCGTTCTCGTCCAACAGTTTCATGCCGAGTGCCTCGAGCATCCCGGCACCGCCGTCGTTTGTGGCACTGCCGCCGAGTCCGATGATGAAGCTCCTAAAACCAGCGTCCAATGCATGCCGAATCAATTCGCCCGTGCCGTAAGAAGAAGCGATGAGCGGATTCCGTTCATGTTTTTTAAGCAAGGGCAATCCGGACGCTTCCGCAATTTCAATCACACAGGTTTTGCCGTCGCCCAAAATCCCGTAGCTTGCAGAAATTGTTCTTCCAATCGGATCTTCGACTTGCTTAGCGACCAATTTTCCGCCAGTCGCTTCCACCATCGTGTTCATCGTCCCTTCACCGCCATCGGCTGCAGGCAGCAGAACCACGTCTACTCCACTGTCCAGTTCATGGATTCCTGCCGCCATTGCCTGAGCCGCGCCTGTTGCAGACAAGCTGCCTTTAAATGAATCGGGTGCTACTATGATTTTCACTGCAAAACCTCCTTGCTATTCTGTTAAAGCGCTTACATAAAATTATAATGAAAAGGTCAGGAGATACATTATACTTGATGTATATATTTTTGGCGGAATAGTTAGAATAAATATACATAGAGGAGAAGTTATGATCACAAAACAGTTAGCCGAAGAAATCGTCGAACAAACCATGATCCGCCTGAACCGCAATTTGAACGTCATGGACCCCAATGGCATGATCTTGGCTTCAGGCGAAGCCGAACGAATCGAAAAGATTCACGAAGGCGCCGCGCATGTAGCCAAAAGCGGTGAGACATTATCCATCGCAGAAGAGGATTTAAACAATTGGCACGGCGTGAAACCGGGCATCAATATGCCAATCCACTTCCAAGGAAAATTAGTCGGGGTCATCGGCATCACCGGCAAGCCGGAAGAACTCCAGGAGATTTCAACGCTGGTCCAATTGACGACGGAAATGATGGTCCACCAATCCCTCATCACTTCCCATGTCGAATGGAACCGAAAACGCAACGAGTTGATATTCGATGAACTGACCAGCGGCAAGCCCTTGTCCGCCGCTGTGCATGAACGGATTTTCCAAATGGGCTTGGAAGGCAAGATTTCATTTGTCACACTGCTGATTGAACTGAAGAAAATGCCTTCCCTTTCCCATCGGATTATCGAACAGCTGGAAGAACAATTTTCAGGACATGCCGTTGTCGCTGGCCATTCTCAACTCAATGAAATTTTCCTGTTGGTAGCAAATGACAATCCATCCGAGTTGGAAGCCAAACTATACAATATGCTTCATTTTCTGCAAAAGAACGCACCAGGCAGAATCGGCGTCGGCATTATGGTCGACAGCATATTCGATGTCCGGACTTCTTACCTGGCAGCGCGGAATGCCTTGGATTTCGGAACCCCCGGCCAGCAATTGATTTATTACGAAGATGTGGAATTGTTGGCGCTGTTGAAACGGAATCCCGAAGATGAAGTCGCCAAATTCACCGGCAGAATTCTTGCAGGATTGAACGAATCCCTATGCCAGACACTGACCACCTACTTCGCCGCTAATCAAAGCCAGGGTGAAACCGCTGACCGCTTAAAAATCCACCGCCATACCTTGGGCTATCGCCTGAAAAAGATCCGGGACATTACCGGGTTGGACCCGTCGGAGTTCAAAGACGCGGTCGCTATGTATTTGGCATTGGCGCTAAGAAGCTAAAGCGGGTTATCGATTTCTTTTAAATGCAAAAGCAGCTCGGCGGATGGAATTCATCTGCCGGGCTGCTTTGTTGGAGGAGCTGCTACTGTATCGATACATGACATTTAGTGGATGAGTATAGGACTTACACTTTTTTAGTAATCTTGCTATGCAATAATCTTCTGACGCCATCAACATCATCCATCTTATTTTTAGATACAATATAAGCAGACATTCCACTATTGAATAAATAAAAGTTGGATGGGTCTTCGCCTATTTTTTCGATTCCTGACCAAGACTGCATTTTTTCACCTGTAGAACTGATTTCCCGAAGGCCCTCTTCGGTAAAAATCATTGTATGGTCTCCCAATATCCCTTCACCTTTCCCTTCTCGAACCATCTTCCGGGCATTGCGCCGGATCAGGCGATAGAAATAAGCAGGATAAAAAACAGTCCATAAAACCCCAAGAATAAAGAACGGAATCATTAAAAAGAGAACCGGCATATCCAATACAAAAGACAAAAAAACGGCCATCACCAAATACATGATCGGTACTGTTATTCGTTGAATCATCAACGATTTCTTCACTGTCTCTGAATTCTTTGCATAGTAGTCGTTAAATTGCAGATATGCCTCTTCGGATATATTGTAGTTGAACTCCACCTGTGCGGCTCCCTTCCAGTTTTCAGATCTGCTTCCAAGCCTTCACCTCAACACCAGCTGACTCGTTTACACAGTCTAATAGTAACATAGCAGGAAATAATTCCTAACACATTTCCAGTTACTTTTTTATGTTATTTCCACGCAATAAAATCACAAAAATCTTAAAGGAATTTCCGAGAAGCCAGCGAATACTATCCAGTAAACGAATGGAACTGGAGGAATGGCTGATCATGAAAATGAAGACACAAGTCAAATCGAAGCTGTCACGGACATTTTCAAGTAATTTCACGAAGGCCTACCAGAAGTTCACCATGAACCATATGAAAGAAAACAAAAGTCTGCCCGAAGCCTTTTTGCAAAAGCCGTTGTCTCAGTGTAAAGTGGCACTTGTTTCGACTGCTGGCGTCCACTTGAAATCGGACGAACCGTTTGATGTGGACAACCCGGCTGGAGACCCTTCGTTTCGGCTCATCCCCAAAGACGTCACCGAACAGGAACTGACAGTGACGCATATCTATATCGATACAAAGTTCGCCAAAACCGATCCGTCCATCGTGTTTCCGCTCCAGCAGCTGAAAAAAGCAGCGGCGGATGGAAAGATTGGCGTGGCTTCCAATGTGAACATTGGATTGAACGGCGGCATTCTGGATACGGCCATAGCCGAAAAAGATTTCATTCCAAAAGTGGTCGAACTGTTCAATAACGAAGGCATTGATGCAGCGCTTCTGGTGCCTGGCTGAGGATCTTGCCATAACGTGCTTGGGCTGTATGCCCGGGCTTTAGAAGTTTCACATATTCCAACAGCGATGGTCACCTTGTTCCCGGAAATCACGGACAAAGTCGGAGCTCCGCGCACGCTCCATGTTCCCTTTAAAATGGGCCGTCCATGCGGCGAGCCTTTCGACTTTGAGACAAGAAAAAAAGTGGTGGATCAATTGCTGGAATTGTTGACTCTGCCTCCAGGTACAAGAGCCATCTATCAGGACAAATCATAAAGAAAAGGAGATGCAGTTCCAGTTGATGAACTTCGTCTCCTCTTCCAAATACGTTTCAACAAAAAAGGCGATACCCACAACTCGTTAAGTCGTTGGTATCCCCTTTTTTATGATTCAATTTTCACCAATGAAAGAGTAATAAGCAGGAAGAGAGACAACAGACCAAATGTTCAGCTCGTCAACGTGTCTTTTGGGAAATCGTACACTGCAAACTCCTTCTTTCTTATCGAACTTTTACTTCTTTTTTGGATTCTTTCTTTTTCAACTGGCCAATGCCCATTTCTCTCGCTTCCAGGTTGACTGCTTTGATCAGACTGAAAGTCATCAAAACAATAACCATGGAGAATGGGAAAGCCACGATAATCATCGTATTCTGCAATGCCTGCAGCCCTCCCGAATAGAGAAGGACAAGCGCTGTAGTAGAAAGGAAAAAGCCCCAAATCAATTTGATTCGTACGCTCGGGAAAAGTGATCCATTCGACGTCATCATTCCCAGAACATAAGTGCCTGAATCGGCAGATGTGACGAAGAAAGTGATGATGATCAGAATGGTCAAAATCGACAACGCTAAACTGAATGGATACTGCTCCAGCAAACCGAAGAGCGAAGCTTCAGTCGGTAATGAGGAAAGAGCCACAGCACCCGTATTTTCTCCTGAAATTGCTGCTGTCCCAAATGTCGAGAACCAAATAAACCCGATAAGCGAAGGAATCAACAAGACGTAAACGACAAATTCCCGGATGGTTCTGCCTCTTGAAACCCGGGCAATGAAAATACCGACAAACGGTGACCAGGCAATCCACCAAGACCAATAGAAGATGGTCCAGCCATTGATCCACTCGCGGCCTTCTTCATTGAACGGAGCCAAGCGGAAACTCATATTGACGAATGTCTGGACATACGCACCAAGCGTGTCTGTGAATAAATTCATAATTAATAAAGTCGGCCCAAAAATCAATACAAAAACAAACAGGACAGCCGTCAATCCCATATTGGCGTTGCTTAGAATCTTGATTCCTTTGCTCAGACCGGTTGATGCTGAAACCAAAAACAAAACCGTCAGCACAAGTACGATGACAAGCTGCATCAAGAAACTTGCTGGAATGCCAAACAAGTAGGTCAAGCCCCCGTTGATTTGCGCGGTACCGAAGCCAAGGGTAGTCGCTACCCCAATTACGGTTGACACCACAGCGATGACATCGATCGCTTTTCCGACGAATCCGTCAACACGATCGCCTAATAGCGGGCGCAATGTCTTGCTGATTAAACCGAGTTCGCCTTTTCTGAACGTAAAGTAAGCGACAGTCAGTCCGACAATCCCATAAATCGCCCACGCGTGGATGCCCCAATGGAAAAACGTGTACCGCATGGCGTCTTTTGCGGCTTCTTCAGTTCCTGTGATTCCGGTTGGTGAACTGATGGCAAAATGGCTGAGTGGTTCAGCTGTTCCGTAAAAAATCAATCCAATGCCGACACCGGCGCTAAAAATCATTGCGACCCAAGTTGGGCGTGAAAACTCAGGCTTTTCATCTTGTTTTCCAAGTCTGATCCGGCCAACCGGGCTGAATAAGAAATAAGCACAAACTGCTACAAAAAACGTGACAACCAATAAATAATACCAGCCAAAATGCGTCGTGATAAACGCCTGCATATTGCCTGTTACTTTTTCCAGTGTATCCGGCATGGTGATACCGAACAAAACAAGCACCAACATGATAGCCACTGAACTAAAAAATACTCCTGAAACTTTTTTCATCTTAGTGTATAGCTCCCGTCTTAAATTATTAGCGGCGGGTTTACTTCCATTGGACAACATATGTATACATGCAAAAACCAATATAACTCTTATTTTTTTTGAAGAAGCAATCGTATTTAACCCTTGTAAACCGTTTCGGCCAGCTAACGGACCGGACAGTTTTCCACTTAACTAGATGTTCCTAACGCCTGTTAAATCGGTCTATCTTCCTGCTTTTTCATCACGGAAGCGAACGGCATTTGTCAGCCAAAACCACTCTTCCCGTGATCTTTCCCATGTTTTTGTAACGAGCCATCAGACCATTATACATGATTTCCGCCTCACTTTCACCCCCACCCACTAGATGTAGATTAATCCACGCTAACCACAGACCTGAAATTCCAAAGAAACAAGCTAAACACAGTACGAATATTTTCATCATTAGGCAGCACCTCCTTTATAGCTCTTTTCAGAAAACGGTACATGCCGAAGCTGAAAACTATTAAAGATGTTTTCCACATACTATAATTCAAGTAGTCAGACAATTTAAGGAAAGAGGAGGATTTTTGTGAATAAAACAGCGGTTGAGACATTATTCGTGAATCATTTTGTAGATGGCATTCTGGATCCCGGAAAAGAAATGCTGGGACCAGTAAAAGACGGCGGAACGATCATCGCCAATACGGCGCCGGGCTGTTGGGGACCGATGATTACGCCAAGCATTAAAGGCGGCCACGAAGTGACCAAGCCCGTCTACGTAGAAGGGGCTGAACCCGGAGATGCCATTGCCATCCGGATTCAATCCATTACCGTAACTTCACAAGCCACGGCTTCCGGCAACGACCAAATGATCGAAGACCGTGCAGACGGCGATGGCTACGTAGCAGCCAAGTGTCCGGAATGCGGCACAAAAAATCCCGAAACAGTCATCAAAGGCATCGGCATGGAAGCCATACGCTGTGCTAACTGCGGAGCGGATGCGACTCCTTTTGTCTTCACCAATGGCTATACCATCTTTTTCGGTGAAAAAGGCGATGTCGGCTTGACCTTGCCTCAGGAAGCTGCCGAAACCATTGCGAAAGCTGGACGGACGTTCATGAAAACACCCGAAGCTTCCGTCCAGAACCCAGTGGTGACGTTCGCACCGCACGACTTAGTCGGCACGATGGCACGCATGCGGCCATTTCTTGGCCAATTAGGGACCACACCATCACGCCCGACCCCCGATTCCCACAACGCCGGCGATTTCGGTTCTTTTCTGGTAGGTGCTGCACATGATTACAAGAGCACACAGGAAGAGTTGGAAACCCACCGGACAGATGGCCATCTGGACGTCAACCGGGTGCGTGCCGGCGCTGTATTGATTTGTCCAGTGAAAGTTCCCGGCGGCGGTGTTTACCTCGGCGATATGCACGCCATGCAAGGTGACGGTGAAATCGCTGGCCACACTGCAGACGTTTCGGGCATCGCCCACCTCCAGGTTCATGTGCTGAAAGGCTTGAACATAAAAGGACCGATCTTGCTGCCGAACGTGGAAGACTTGCCTTACACGGCGAAACCCTTCACCGCAGAGGAAAAACATTCCGCACAGCAGATTGCAGACACCTGGAACGTCACTAAAATTGAAGAATCCTATCCGGTGTCTTTTATCGGATCCGGGCCGAACTTGAACGATGCTACGGAAAACGGACTCCAGCGAGCTGCGGATTTCTTCGGCGTCACTGTTCCTGAAATCATGAACCGCTCAACCATCACCGGCGCCATCGAAATCGGCCGCCATCCGGGCGTCGTCACTGTAACCTTCCTGGCTCCCGAAAAATACCTCAGCAAAACCGATTTGCTGGAGCTGGTAAAAACCCAATACGGACAATAGAAACAACCGCCATTCCGGAAAAGGAATGGCGGTTTATTTTTATTATAAGATAGCCACAATCTCCCCTAGTTGATTAACGTTGAGGCGCAAAGTAATGTACAGCCGCATACTTGAAAGATTCCATCAAAAAGTCCCTTGCCGCCTTGCTGATGTCTGCTTTTGGACTGATGATGTCAAAGCCATGGTAAGCGCCTTTGTACATCCTGAAGTCGACAGGAACACCGGCAGCTTTCAAATCAGTGACATACTGGATCGTCTCATCACGGAACGGCTCGATGTCTCCGACAAACGTGACAGCTGGCGGCAAGTTACGGTAATCCGCTGCACGGCCAGGAGCGGCATAGATGGGCACATCTTTGTTGAACAATTCACCAAGATACAATTTCCAGCCCCACCGGTTCGTGTCTGAATTCCACACATAGGCGTTGTTGTCCCGTGCGGATTCCGACAGCATCCGGTCATCGAGCATCGGATAAAGCGGCATCTGGAATGCCAGATTTGCAGTTCCTCTATCACGCGCAAGCAATGCCAGTGCAACCGTCAATCCACCACCCGCACTTTCGCCTCCCGCCATCAGCTGATCGTCGCGAATTCCCAGTTCTTTTGCATGGGCTTTCATCCATAACAGGACTTTGTAACAATCATCCAGCGCTGCCGGATAAGGCGCGTCGATCGACAGCCGGTAATCCGGTGCCACAATGACACAATCGCTTGTGTCGATCAAACGCTTGTACAAGTCGTCGCTCATCTCCGGAACTCCTTGCGCGTAACCGCCGCCGTGAATCCATAAGACTCCGGGTATATTCTTCACCCGACGGAGCGGTTTATAGATTCGTATACGAATAGAAGAACCATCTCCACGGCTCACCCACTCTTCGCTGCACGCCAAGCCTTCCTTGTCTCTCCCTTTAAACCGTTTGTCCATCTGTTTTTTCGAATTGTGCATCGACTGGATAAACGCCTTTTCCGACGATTTCGTTACCAACTTATCCAGCAGCATCCCTTTGAACCTCAATTGCTTATTGACCATTTTGCGCGTTGCCTTCACACTGTCTCCCCCCTTTAAGCTCTACATGAAATAAAAACTCAGTTTCCAATTTTCAACGCGGAATCTTTATTCTGCAGAACGGCCAGAATGCTCAATGCCGCGAGAAGACTCGTTTTCGGATTGCTAGGCATCGGAGTGTTTTCGACTTGCAGCTGCATCTTCCCGAATTCACCTTCCGCTTCGATGGTGTGGGTGTTTTGTTCAATGGACGGGTCGACGACGATGCGGACTTTTGTCTTGTCGACACCAATTCCAGCAATCGCAAGCACCAGTGCCACATTGACGTTCTTCGGAAATTTCCCGACGGCTTCGTATGCAGAACCTTCGAATATCACTTTTTCTACATCTGCTTCCATGCCAAGCGAGGCGGGTGATTTTCTGGTTGTGATTCGGACCCGCTCCAAGCCACCAGCCGCTTTCGCCGATTGCAGGACGTCCAGCCCACCGATAGCACCGGACGGCAGATAGATATACGTACCCGAAGACTCCGCCAGACTTTTCAATTCTTCAAAAAAAGCAGCTTCTTTAAACACCCCGATGCTGCTGACCACGAGGTCTTTCTTTTGAGCCACCACGTCTTTCAAGTAGAGGCTGGCCGCTTCCACAGTAGCTGCTTCCACTACGATATCAAGCGGCAATTTCAAGAATGCTTGAAGATCTGTATAGAAATCGACTTGAAACTGTTCACTCAACCGATGGCCTGCTTCTTCGTTGCGCCCGAAAACTGCGGTTATTCTTCCGTTCGCCAGCCCGTTATGGTTCACTTGTTCCAATAAATACGTAGCAATATTGCCGGTTCCGATGATTCCGATGTTCATGGTTAGCCCTCCTTGCATAGTTGGATAGAAGTGGATTGGTGATTTCATATGCCAGACCAGACCTTTGGCATTCTTCCTTCAACCGAAGAATATATCTGTGGCGTTTCGTACTTTGCTTGTTGTAAGACTCGGAGTAGCCGCATTTCTTGCAGCACCGCTTCCTCTAACTTCGACAACAGCATCATATTCTCCTATCTGAAAAGGGTTTTATGCATCGGTTATGGATTATAAAGAGGCTTTTTTCCTGTATCGTTAAGAATTATTCATTCTATATAGAAGCGGCCATTTTTAAGAATCTATTCAGATTGTATTGATGATCTTCAAATTCCCCCTACTAAAATAACAAAAAAAGGGTTATATTTAATAGTTAGAGTGAAAAAATGCCATTATGAAATTGACAGAGAAGAGGAATAGCATGACTGCACCAGAAACAAAACGAAAAGCAAACAAAGCGAAATTAATGTTACGGGCGCTGCCCATTATCATCGGTGCGTTCATCACCGCATACGGCCTTGAAGCTGTCTTGATTCCGAACAATGTGTCAGACGGAGGGATCACAGGCCTCAGCATCGTCGGCTCTCAATTATTCGGCTTGCCGCTTGGCTTGCTGATTGCTGTCCTGAACATCCCATTCGTTTATTTAGGCTATAAGCAGATTGGAAAAAGCTTTGCCATCTACTCCATCATCGGCATCGCTTCCCTCGCCTATGCAACAACGGTTATGCACCATATCCCGACCATAGTCGAAGGCGATACTTTATTGGTCACTGTCATCGGCGGGATCATCATTGGTTTCGGCATGGGTCTAGCCTTGCGGAACGGTGGTGCGCTCGACGGCATCGACATGCTGGCCGTGCTGCTTTCACGCAAATTGCCATTCGGAACGAGTGATATGATCTTATTCCTGAATGTATTCGTCTTTATCGTTGTTTCCTTTGTCTTCGGCCTGAAAGGCGCTTTCCTTTCCGGAATCGCTTATTTCATCGCCTCCAAAGTGATCCAGCTGGTCGAAGAAGGATTCAGTGGCTCCAAAACGTATAAAATCATCTCGCAGGAACCGGAGTTGCTTGTCCAGACCATCTATGACCGACTTGGCCGCAATGCCACCTACAACATCGTCAACGGCGCTTACACGAACGAGCAATACAAAGAAATCACCTGCATCATTAACCGGCTCGAAGACAGCAAAATGAAAGAAATCATCTACGAAATCGATAAGAACGCATTCGTTGCCGTTTACGACGTAGCTGAAGTTCGAGGCGGAAGTTTCAAAAAACGGGATATTCATTAATTGGCCAGAATTAAAAAACAGACACAAAACTCTTTAAAAGAGCTTTTGTGTCTGTTTTATTTGGAGAATTTTCTTATTCTGAATGTCTCAAGAAAAGAGAATTCCCGTTCTTAATAAATCTCCACACCGCCGCAATCAAGAAGATCACGATGCCGGCAATCAGAACCCCTTGAATGGCCGTCGATAACTCCGGATTGACCCGTCCGCTTGCATACGAACCGTAAATCCCGAAGAACGCCCATGCCAAAGGCAGCGGGTAGGCGGCATTTTTATACTTCGTCAAATAAATGAGGACAAACGCGATGGCTACCCCCAATATGATCAGCGTCCACACCGAATAGGAAATGCCGAAACCGTTCCATTCCAGCTGCACCAAAAGCAGCGAGACATTGACGACGGTCGCGATGGTCACCCATGCACAGTAGAACGTGAAGCTGAGCCCTGCCAGCGTCGATGGAACTTCAAAGCGATGCGTATAGATTTTCCCGATGATGAGGAGCAACGAGAACAACATGCCGATTATTAAAATCGTGGAAATGCCCAATCGTTCATAAGAGAATGCAACGATCCAGCCCATGTTGCACAGCGAAAGCACGATAAACCATGGCGAGATCAACAAGACCAGCTTGCTGACTTTCGCATCTTTCCGTTTGATAAACAAATAGACCAGCGTAATCAGCACCAGACTATAGATGACGCCCCAAATCGAAAACGTAAAAGGCGCTGGGGAAATCAGCGTCAGGTATTGGTCGGAGATGTCTCCTTGGCTCTGGCCGTTGAAAAATCCAGAAGATCCGAGGTAATTGACAACGAGCGTCAAAAAATAAAAAAACAGATTTACTAGGGCAAAGATTGTTGTTTTTTTCACCGTACTTTCATTCATCGCAACTCATCCTTTCAGTAGCTATTTTTTCTATTGCTCCGTGAACACCGCTTAACACGGCCGACTCCAGGCAGCATAAAATAATTCCTATATAAACCTTCTACATTACCTCTTCCCTAATTGGCTCGGCCGCAAAACTGTTCTCCGCAAAAGAAATGAAGATCTGCCCGAAAATTCTTTGGAAGGTCTTAATTATCGCGTCCTTCTTTACTTTTTTTAGACCCGAATATCTTGATCTGGACAACTTCCACCCCATCTTTAGGCCCTGTTCAAAGTTCTTCAGAAGAAGTGTATTTAATTTAGGGTCTACCAATATAAAAGCCTCATTTCTTCACGCATCCAATGACGTGTAAACATTTTTAAAAATCCAAAGTCATGCTATTATTAAATCAAAATATTATCCACACTGCACATTAATGATAAGAGAGTATCATTTTCCTTTTATTAGTCTCATCCTTTTAATGATGTCTGTCTGCTGCAATCTGAAGCGAAAGGCGGCGAGGAGAATGTTTGAGGAAAAACGGTCCCGGTTTGTATACGGTTGGATGGCGGGCGCATTCATTGTAGCGATGTTCATCTTGCTGCAGGCCACACAAAACGTGCTTCTCATCGGCATCGCGATGCAGCTGGTTTTCTATGTTGTCTTGCCGGTGTCGTTTCTAAGCTACCATTTTAAGACGCGCGGTGTAAAACTGCACCAAGTCATTTTCTTCCGCGGCACCATGCGCTGGCTGCTGCCGATTTTCGGGCTCACCGCGCTGGTGCTGGCATTTTCCATGAGCGTCTACTGGCTGCAGTTGAGGGCGTTCATCTCCATCGCTCCCACTGCGGTCCATTTCGCGCTGACGCCGCAGCCATTCCCCGACGCTTTATGGTACTTGATCACGACCAGCTTCATCTTGTCGATCATCGCGCCGATTGCAGAAGAGTTCGTATTCCGGGGACTGATCCTGAACCGATTGATGGCGGTATTCGGCTTTTGGAGCGGACTCGGTTTGTCGAGTCTGATTTTCGGCCTGTTCCACGTCAACTTTTTCGGTGCCTTCTTGTTTGCAGTAGTAGCGTCACTTCTGTATCTGAAGACCGGCAATCTGCTCGTGCCGATTTTGCTGCACATCGCCAACAACTTAATCGCCGTTTACCAAAGCTTCATCAACCCATTTTTTCCGCAATGGCTCATGGTGTCGAACATCAACGACCTGTATTCAAAAAGTGTGCCGAACCTTGTGGTGTTGATTGCGAGTCTGGTATTGCTGCTGTTGATCATTGCATGGCTTGCAAGAGGGTTAGAGAATAAGATAAAAGAAACTCGTGTTTTTTGGAATTGAATTTCTAAGGCAATTCGCGACGTGTCCACCTGAAGAAGGGCACGTTTTAGAACCACTTCAGACATCAGAGAACCGCATATAAAATGGGATTGCTCGTTATACTTCCGGTAATCTTCCATTTCGTCACTGTGTACCAGAGAATTCCCCTGCAGTTCAGACGGAGGAATAAAAGAAAAAAAAGTAACCGCCCACTTCCCTGCTAGGAAAGTAGGAGGTTACTCTTAAGTAATCAAATCTCCTTGTGCCGGCATATAAGTACCTACTATAACTCTTCCCCAACTGTATCTTTGATCAGCTCTTCGCCCTAATTATGGCTTGTAAGACTCTCAATGATTTCATTGAGTGACTTACGTTTTTTCAATGGCTTAATCATGATTGTCCCATCATCCAATACGGAAATATCTACTATTGTATCGACTTCTATTATAGTTTTATCGATGATGGACGCATTGAATCAAACCCCCAGATTATTCCCCCATTTCTTGACAATGGCTTGTTGATGATCAACGACTTTTGCCATGGTTTCCACCTTCCTTCACACTCTTATTTTTTCATCCCTAAAAAGTTTAAATAATGTTCATACATCTTAAAAGCTTTTTTTCGAGCTGTTTCTAACTTATATACCCCTTTTAAAAGTCCTTTTCTAAACCACTTCTGCCGTTCTTTTCAGCTGCGCTTCCATATCATCCAGCCACTTAATGCATTTGTTCTGCAGCCACGGGAATGGATGATAGTACAGCGGATGCGTTTTATAGGACAGACCCTTGATGTCTTCAAGCTCCATCAAAATCGTATAAGCATTTTCCGCAGCAGGAATAATCGACGCTTTGGTGCCCCATCCCGCGATAACCGTTTCTGCCCGCTCCATGCAATCCAATAGTTCAACGTACCGATCCATTGAAAAGATCGTATGACGGCTATCACCACATTGTTTCATGAATTTCTGGCTTTCTTTGTGCTCGTCAAATTTCCCCGTTCTCAGATCAGTAAGGTTGATGACTTGGACTGAATTCCAGTTCATCCGTTCCATCAGGCGCATCAGCTGGTACAGCGTATTATCAGGAGTTGCGGGCATAAGCGGCAATTCCGCAACCTCACCCGAAAGCAAAGGAATCGAGTCTTCTCCATCCAACGGAAGACATTTTCCGGGATTCAAGAGCACAAATAACGCATCGACCTCTTCGCTTTCTGTGCCTATTCGGCTGATGGCAGCGAGACTTCGGCAAATCTGAATTTTCCCGTGCGTCTGCAGTTTGTAGAAAGCAGCTTCTGTACAAAAAAGATTTTCCAGTTCCTTACCTGATTGAAACATATTATTCCCCCTCCAAATTTTTGCTGTCTTTATTGAAGAGGCATCCGTTGAATGAGCGGCAAAGGAACCCGCCATTCCATTGTTAACTGATTCCACCTTAACAAAAGGGAACGTATGTTTGCAACTAATAGTTTAATTGTTCAGAAAATATTTTAGCGGCTATTATTCTGCTTCCCAAGGAGCGATTTAAAGGGTGAAGAAAATACATAAAGTAGCCTTTTATTTCGCCATAGAAAAAGCACCCCAAAAGTCAGCGATAAAAATCTGACTTCAAAGGTGCGTTCGTGACAATCTAGTTTGCCAATGCAATCTTGATGTGTTCCAAATGATGTTCTTCGTGCCAGCACAGTTTCGCCAGTTTTGTGGCAACGCTGATTTCGCCGTTTGTTTCATGGGTAAAGACGCGGTCCAGTTGCTCGTCGGCGACATGCTGACCCAGTGCGACGATTCGTTCGTTCAACCCTTCCAATATGCGGATCGAACTTTCCACCGGCAAGCTGTTGTCCGGAAGTTCCGCCCATTTTTCCTGATCGAAAGCAGGAACCGTTGGATTGTCATCCGTCAACGCCAGTTTCAGGCGCTGATACATATTTAGTTGCGAATCCGCAATGTGATGCACAAGCTGACGCACTGTCCAGCTGCCTTCTCTGTACTTCTTGCCCAATTGCTCTTCGTCCAATGAGTCGACGGCTTCTCTCAACCGTGTTGTGTATGTTCCGATTTTTCCGAGCCATTCCTGGATATGTTCAGCTTTCACGTTGTCCGGAACCTGTAATTGTCCAATAGGAAATTTTACATCCATTTTCACAACCTCTTTTCCTTGTCCGTATTTGTGTACCAGTGTATTAACGCTCAATATACCAATGGGACCGAAGTTTGTAAACCGGAAGGCTGCCCGGTCCCTTACTGTTTATCAATGAACTTAGGCAAGTGATGGCCTATATTTTGAATTGTGTTTTGCACAGCGCGTGATTTTTCTAGTTCAAGCTCCAAAACTTTACTTCGGCACATACGCATATACTTTGCCTTCATCGGCCATCTCCACTAATATCTCTGAAGGAATTTCTTGAGCAGTGCTTTTTTGCTGACTGATTCTCGCTGGAACGAGTTCTTTTAAGCTTTCCAAATCCCGGTATTTCAAAGCTTTTATGCCTAAGTTGATCTTTACTTTGTAATTCTCTTCGATACTTCTGACTTTGTCTTCAATGGTACTGATAATTGAATTGTTCTCAACAATCAAATCAGCCAAGGTTTGAGATTTCACATTCACTTCCTCGTAATTTCTTATGGTACTGAGGTACGGTTCATAACATTCTTCAATGAACCTCACATTTAATCGAACCAGTTCTTGTTTCTTTTCAAACTGTTCAATGAGGTTTTCATAGTCTTTTTTCACTGGGGCTTCACCCCATTTGCGAATGTTTTCATATTCCTTTAATCCTTCAATACGCGCGCCGATCGCTTTAAGGTCTTTCATTAGAACTTTCAAATCCTGTAGCGTGTCTGCGTAAAACCCTTCTATTTGATGGTCTTCCACTCCGCCAAGGGTAATCCCGTTTCTTCGGTAACGCTCTATTACTTCTTTAAAATAGCCAAATTTCGATTCGATTTTTCCAGCAAAATCATTCTCTCTGTTTTGAACAAGGACAGCTAATTTCCTTTCCATACTTTTTAAGGAACTTTGGATTTCAACCAATTGTTGTTGTCCGACAACAGCTGTTAATAGGCCGTAACTCGCATGTACCACTAATCCTGGATTGATTTTTCTCACCAGTACCCCTTGCTTATAAATCCCTTTCACACCTTCTTTATTTACCGCAGGAAGATAGCCTTTGCCATTTGCCTTTTCAATCAGCGTCATGCTTTTATCCTTCAAACCTTTTACAACTTCAGGGCTAAATTCCACCTTATACGTTTTGTAATCTTCGATAATCATCGATCCAGCTGCAAGGGTTTGTTGGATATCCATCTTCAACACTGACGGAATTTCAATTTTTTTGTAGTTGGTTTTTACGGTTTCTTTATTTTGAACTTCTGTAACTTGTGGCAGGAACGGTTCATTTGCATCTTCTTCCACATCCGGTTTCTCATTGTCGTTTGGCGCGCTACTTTCCTGAGGCAATGTTTGTTCAGCATCTGGAATTGTCCTGTTTTTTCTGCGGAAATAAATAACAACAACAAACATCACCAATAAAGTCGCTAAGACGGCTGTTAGTAAAAAGATGTTTTCCATATCTTATCCCTCATTTCTTTTAAGCTTTTTGAAGCCAGCTATAGTTAAACATCAAGTTTTTTAAAGAGCTTTCCAGTTTCCTGAAAAGCTCTTTTTGCTTACCTATTTACTTTTAGTATTCCCTGCATATTCTTTATGTGCTGTTCTATAGTAATTACATCTCAATATCACTAAGTTTATCAGATTTCGGAGAAACGTGGTTGTATGTATTGCATAGGCGTACTGGTTTTTCTCTTTCTCAATTAAGCATAAAAAGAATTAATTAATCTCGATCGCGGTATCTGTACAACGATTCGTAGGATTGGACTCGACGATCCGTTTCAAAGGAAGAGCGGCTCCAGATGCTCGCTTCATCAAATGATTCCTCCGTCTCGACCAACTTTAATTCGCCTGCTTCCAGCGTCATGATATCCGACTCGATTACCTTCAGTTCTGTTTGTTCGGAATCCAGCGCTCGAATACGCACTTGGACTTCTTTTTGTATATCCAAGTTGTTTTTAAGGAAAAATGTGTTTTGGTACGGTTGGGAATGGCAATTTGATGTATTCGTCCGCATGCATTTTCTTTCAGAGCTCATAAACAACACTATAATTTCCTCGTCGCCTTGTTGCTGTTCGGACAGTGCCAGAGCATTTTCGATTTTGTTGATATACGATGTCTTCTCCCCTAATGGGTAAACCCACATGGTGAAAAACAGGATAATCGCGCAGAATACCGCAGCGAGACGCCATACGACCTCAGGGTTATGGAATGATTTAGGTGCACCTTTGAACAGACGGTTGGCGATCAGATTGACGACGACAATCACCAGCAGAAATGCGGCACAGACAACAAGTGCAACTTTGCTTTCAAAGCCATTCTGAAAAAAAGAAAGCTGGTATGCATCGGAGAAATAATAATTTAAACCGACGCTGATAAGGACCACTGCAATAAGAGCGATCAAGGATATTTTCCAATGTGTTTTATTCCTTTTTCCGCTTTTTAAACCCATGCTGGTCCAGAAAAACCAGATGAATGGAAGAATAAAGAGGAAGATGACAAGTGCTATGGTGCCCATTCAATCATGCCTTTCGAAAAGAGTAAGTGAGAAACGTTAAAAAGCCAGTGGATCAAGAGAAGCCGGTTAAAGGCGCGTATTTGCTTTTGCGTTATCGCTTTAATTATACGCAAGCCATGCTAAAAAGATTCAACTATTTAATAGGGGACTGTACGAGAGATTTTTTCTGCTAGTGATTTTTCTATATTCTTGCCTTATTAAAAAACCGTATCCCGAAACCTTTATGGCTCCCTGATACGGTTTTCTTTGCATGCAATTGAATTGAATTAGGTTAGTAACAAGAAAGTAATTTAATGCGTTTGTTTCTTCTTTTTGGTTGAAACAGCGTAAACGCCTAAAAAGATAACCAACAATGCTGGAATGATTGCAGCCATGAAATTACCTCCTGTTTTTATTAGACTTGTTGATTCTAATACGTAGGTAGAATTTAAAAGTTTCATCAGCTCACCAAGAGCACCCATTATGAATGGCTCTCTTCTTTACTGTAAAATTCGTAAGCAAAGTAGCCGACCAGCATGCCGATTCCTGTTCCTAATACAATGGCGTTGCCCAATGAAATGCTGAAAACGATACCGACAACTACACCGACTCCGCTTCCGAAGATCATGCCAAGCGGAATCAAACTGTCCAACAACGTTTGAGCTTCTGTTGTTTCTTTCCTACCGAGCGTGCCTCGCTTTTGTTTGGCTTTAAGCCGGGTAATGATAAATAGGGCAATCGCCCCTACAAACGCAATAGGCAAAACAATGAGAATGATGTCCATCAACGGCTCCATTTGAAGAACTCCCTTCCGAAGCGTGTGAACTCTAGCGTAACAAACCAGAGATAAATATCAACTCCCTCTTCTATATGGTGTTAACCATTATAAACTGATTTCTAAAAAACGAGTGGCTTCCTATACTTTTCAACATTTTATCGTTGGGAACAAACTGAAACGAAAAAACAATCATTTATGAATAGGGACTTGCATTCTAGCAATTGGACCCATGGCAGGCATACCCAAAAAGGAGACAGCCCCCATATGTGGCCGTCTCCTCTTCTTATAGAATTCTATTTTTCTGGAGGTTCTTTCAGAAAGCATTACAGAAATTATTGTGCAGTATACCCGCCATCAACCGTCAGCGTGTTGCCTGTCATGAATGAAGAATCATCCGAAGCCATAAACAAAACGGCTTTTGCCATTTCTTCCGATTTCCCAAGACGCTGCATCGGTGTCATGGATCTCAACTGCTCTTTGCTTTCTTCCGGAATGATTGGTGTATCGATGAAGCCCGGTGCCAGTGAGTTCACACGGATGTTTCTGGTCGCATATTCAAGTGCGAGCGAACGCGTCAAGTTCAGTACGCCGCCTTTCGCTGCGTTATATGCTGCAGATCCCGGCGAACCGACCCAACCGTACATCGAAGCGGTATTGACGATGGTACCGCCACCTGTTTTCAGCATTTCACGGATCCCTTCACGAGCTACAAGGAAAACACCGTCCAAATCGACATTGACTGTATTGCGCCATTCACTGTATTCCAGGTCTTCCGTCGGTTGTACACGGCCGATGCCTGCGTTATTGAACAACACATCCACACGGCCGTATTTCGCGATCGTTTCTTTAAAGATGTTTTTGACTTGCTCTTCATCTGTAATATTCGCTTCAACAAACAGCACGTCTGCATTTTTTGCTTTCAGTTCCGCTTCAAAGGCTTTACCTTTTTCAGCATTCATATCGACCAATACCACTTTCGCGCCTTCCTCGATGAAAAGCTCCGCTGTCTTCGCCCCAATACCGGAAACGCCACCTGTAATAACTGCTACTTTGTCTTGTAATTTCAAGTTGATCTCCCTTTCTTTTTATCTCGAATTAAAATATCTTTATATCAAGATAATTACTATACCCTAACTATACGACGAACTCGAGAGTTCGTCAAAGGAACTGTTTGATGAACTGAATAGCGACAAACAAATAGTTGTTCGAGGAAGTCTCTCTACTTACCACAGTTTTTTGGTGTTCCCTATGCTTTCTGAAATTCTTAGAATGTCAAAAGTGAATTAAGTGAAAATATGCCTAAATTATGGGATGGACGGGTACAAAAGAATAAGGATAAAACAGTAATGCTGAAACTCATATAGGAAGAAGGAGATGACATGAAAACAGATACGGATGCAAACCATGTACAAGAAGAAAAACCGGTAGATTACTCTTTGGACAAAGTTCCTCGGGAGGAACGGAAAATGGGCTGGCTGAGCATCACAAATATCACCTTCGGCATCGCGACGGCCATTTTCTATTTTCAGATGGGCAGTGTCATGGCGCTTCAGTTCGGAGCGGTGAATGCGCTCATCTCTGCGGGCTATGCGATTATTGCAGCGGGGATTGTCGGCTCCATCATCGTCTACCTGTCGGCCAAGTCGGGCATGAATGTCAATTTGCTTTCCCGCGGAGGATTCGGTTATGTCGGAGCTTCCCTCACTTCTTTGATTTACGCATCAAACTTCATTATGTACTGCGCCTTTGAAGGAATGATCCTGGTCTCTGCAATTCATGCCTATTTCCCGGAATTCCCCCAATGGATTCTGATCATCATTTTCGGATCCTTGGTCATTCCCCTCAACTGGTTCGGCATCAAACAATTGAATAAGCTCCAAAAATGGTCGCTGCCCATTTTCGCTTTTTTCCTGATTGCGGCAATAGTCGTCGCCTACAATCGACCGTCCGTATACGCCGACAGTTTCTGGACCTATATGCCAGAAGGCGCCCAAATCGGTGGCACAGCTCTTTTATTATGTATCGGGATGCAGCACGGAATCATGGGGCTGACGTCGTTGATTGCTTCCGATTATGCGCGTTTTTTGAAGCCGAAAGACTTAAAAGTCGGCTCCATCGCGATTGGCTTTATTCCGCAGATTTTCTGTTTCGGCGTCATGGGAGGACTCGGCATCTGGTTCGGCGTTCGTCTGGGCGAATCAAACCCGGGTGTCTACATCGTCATCCTGCTTGGACTTGGCGGTGTGCTGTTTACAACATTAACGCAGGTGCGCATCAACATCACAAATATTTACAGCAGCTCGCTTTCCCTGTCCAGTTTTTTTGAAAACATGTTCCGATTTACACCCGGCAGACGATTCTGGGTAGTCGTAGCAGCTGTTGCGGCAATGGCACTCATGCTCGGCGGCATCATTGACCATCTTCAAACGGCCATGACATTCCAAGGGGTGGCGCTAATGACTTGGGCATCCATCCTGGTGACGGACGCTTTGGTCGTCAAGAAATTATTGAAGATCGGTCCAGGTTATTACGAAGCGAGACAAGAAAACCTCTTCAAATGGAATCCCGTCGGCGTTGTCTCCCTGCTGGTTCCAACGATTCTCGGTACCATTGCCTCACTCGGGTATTTCGGTCTTTTCCTCCAAAGCACTGCGGCTTTCTTAGCGGCGCTGTTAGCTGCCGCCATGACAGTGGCACTCGCGCTGTTTACCAAAGGCGCTTACTATCAGAAAGAGGAAGCAACAGATGTCCGGAAAGAAGATTATATTGCATGAGGAAATCTTCAAGAGTTTCTACTACTGGCTCCCTTCTATCGATTTCAACTTAAGCTTAAAACTGAAAATCCGTGAAGCAAAAGAAGAGTTTTACTTCACGGATTTTACCATTGGAAAAGAATGCTCTCCCCACAAAAAATGCCGAACTTCGCGCTGTTTCTGCGCAAAGTTCGGCATTTCTGGTGTTGATGAGAAGTTCCATCACCCGGATTTCCTATTTAGTTCTTTTATCGAAAGCTTTCACCAATTCCTCAGCCAGTGCTTCAGAAGAAAACGGGTCACGGCCGGTCACCAATTGATCATTGCCCCAGACCACTTTTTGCTCAGCGGAATAGTTAGCCACTTTGCTCATTTCACCTTCCAAGCTGAATGGCAGGATTGCCGGAAGGCCTTCCGGTTCAACCGCTTCCGGATACCCGGTTACGTCCAAGCCGAAAATAATGCTCTTGCCATCGGGACGTGTTGTCCAAAGCAATGGAGCGGGTCCGTGGCAAACCGCTGACACAATGTTTCCGTTGTCGTAAACGGCATTGATGATTTTATGCAAGGTTTCATCTTTAGCCAGGTCATACATCGCTCCATGGCCTCCGACGATAAATATTGCGTCGTATTCTTCCGGATTGATTTCCGAAAGTTTTTTTGTGTCATCTGCTAATCCCGATTCATACATTTTTTTGTATTTGCCGTCTGGATCATAATCTTCACTGATGCTCGCTTGGTCAAGTGTCGGTTTCCCACCTTTTGGTGAAGCCAGGTCGACTTGATGTCCTGCGTTCTGAAATACTTCCATCGGCGCAAATAATTCTTCGGCCCACCAGCCGGTTTCGTAATTATTTTCTGTATCCGTATGTCCACTTGATAGAACTGCTAACACTTTAGCCATTTTTAATTTCCTCCTCAAGTTTATAAATCATCCTAATACTAGGCTTTCCCGAATGTTTTTCGCTTCAAACAAACTGACAATTCCTGCATTTTTCTCAGCTAGTGAAAAAACTACTCTCCCATACCTTCTCTCAGCCACTTCGCCGTCACAGTTTCAGCCTTGAGCATGTCTCCCGGTGTTCCTTCAAACAGGACTTCTCCGCCATTTTTCCCTCCGCCTGGTCCCATTTCGATAACCCAGTCGCTTGCTGCAATCAAGTTTAAATTGTGTTCGATGAGGATCACGGAATTCCCCTTATTGACGAGCCTTTGGAAAACGTCCAATAGTTTTTCATTGTCTTTAGTGTGCAAGCCTAAAGATGGTTCATCCAACAGATAGATTTGTCCTTCTTTTTTAAGGTGACTGGCCAGTTTAAGACGCTGAACTTCTCCGCCGCTCAACGAACTTGTAGTCTGCCCTAACGTCAGGTATTCGAGCCCGACATCTTTTAATGTATCCACTTTCTTGGTGATTTTCGGCATATCTAAATACTGATTGGTTTCATCGATTGTCAGTTCCAGAATTTCCACAATGTTTTTTCCCTTGTAACGATAAGACAGGGCTTCTTCCGAATACCGCGTCCCTCTGCATGCTTCACATGTAACGGTAACGGGATCTGCAAAAGCCACGTCCGGTGTGGTGACGCCTTTGCCTTCGCAGACAGGGCAAGCCCCCGCTGAATTAAAGCTGAACAATCCCACCGGCTGTCCTGTTTCTTTTGACAGAATCGATCGAATGTCATCCATAATGCCCATGTAGGTCGCGAGTGTCGAACGGCTGGATGTCCCGATGCTGCCTTGGCCAACCGAGATGGTTTCCGGATAGTTCTCTGTAAAGGCATCAAACAGCAACGAACTCTTGCCGGAACCTGAAACCCCGCAGACCGAGACCAGGACATTCTTTGGAATTTCCACGCTTACATCTTTTAAGTTGTTGGCTGAAGCATTCTTTATAGAGAAGCTGTTTTCTGATTTTCTCGGATTTTGATTGAGTGTCAGTGTGTGATCTAAATCAGTGATGGCTGAAGCTTTTTTCAAGCCTTCCAGTTCGCCTTGGTACACCACATCCCCGCCGCTCACTCCCGCACCGGCGCCCATTTCGATGATTTCATCTGCAGTTTTGATGACGGCTAAATTGTGCTCGATGACCACTACGGTATTGTAGTTGTCCCGTAAACTTTTCAGCATCTTCGTCAGCATTTCGATTTCTTCCGGATGAAGCCCTGCACTGGGTTCATCGAAAATATAAGTGATGTTATTTAAACTGCTTCCTAAATGGCGGGCAATTTTCACGCGCTGTGCCTCTCCACCGGAAAGTGTGCCCATTTTTCGTTTCAGACTCAAATAACCCAAGCCCAAGTCCACCAATTGTCTGACGTTAGGCAATACTTGCTGGGCAATTGATTTTCCGACGGGATCTTGGATTTTCGCCAGTTCCTCCAGCAAATCCGTCAGTTCCAAATGGTCATAATGAGCGATATTCAACCCGTTGATTTTGCATTCCAGCACTTTTGGATTCAGTCCCGAACCTTCGCACGTTGGACACGCTGTGTGCGTGGTCATTGCCAAGACATCTTCCTGAGACGTTATTTTCAATTTCGTGAGGTCCCGGTTAATGTACAGGCGAACAAACCGGGGAAGTATGCCGTCCCATTCGATGTCCCTATTGCCTACTTTGTAATAATAAGTGCTGAATGCCCGCTCGCCTTCCGGCGGTCCGTAGACTAAAAGATTGTATTTTTCTTGCGAGAAATCTTTGATGGGGAGATCAGGATCGAACAATCCGCCGTCCACCATCCATCTGCCTTGCCAGCCGGGCGGCGCCAACGGCTTGAATCTCACTGCGGAATCCCTGAGCGACTTCGTGTGATCGATGAGTTTGGTGATATCCGGCGCGACAATTTCTCCGTACCCGCTGCATTCCGGGCATTTCCCAAAAGAACTGTCACTGGAAAACTCAGTGGCTGAACCGATCGATGGGCTGCCGATCCGTGAAAACAACAGCCGGATCAACGGATCGATGTCCATATACGTGCCGACAGTTGAGCGTGAATTGCCTCTCACCGGTTTTTGTTCCACGACAACGACCGGGCTCAAATGCTGCATCAAATCGGCATGCGGCCTTTCGTACCTTGGCATCTGGTGTCTGACATACAACGGGTAGTTCAAAGTCATTTGCCTTCTGCTTTCTGTCGCCAAAGTATCAAAGACAACCGAACTTTTCCCTGAACCCGACAAGCCGGTAAAGACATTTATTTTTTCTTTCGGGATATTTAAATCAATATTCTTCAAGTTATTTTCCTGAAGTCCTCTTAAAATGATCTCGTCTCTTTTATCTGTCATGTTGATATTCTCCTTTATTAATCAAATCCAGGAATTACCCTACTACTAAAAGCTTTCCCTATTTTGGATGGATTCACACAACTGTCTTTCTGATTATGAGGAAGGCGAATATAAAAAACACACCCGCAACAAGAAGGTTGCGGGTGTGAGACTATAACAGAAAAAACCTCAGATAGTGGCTTTCTTCATTTCTTTAACGATCCATCAAACGTTTTTTATACAGGACAAACGAAATCACTGTCAACACAATTGCCCAGATGGAAATAATAACCAAAGGCATAACCAGTTCATTGGTCGCCGCCCCGATTTCCAAAGCAGCCACCAATTCACTCAATTGGCTGCTCGGTAAATAGCGCAGGACTTTCACAAACGGGTAATCTTCTTCAAATACCAAAGCGAATGGCCCCATGGTAAAGATGATCAATACCGGGAAAATCGAAAGGGACGCTTCAATCAAAGTTTTTGAATACAAACCACAAATGGTCCCGACTGCCGTATAAAGCAGAATGGAAATGCCGATCGCCGCCACTAGCACCATCATATTCGAAGTATCGTAACCGAAAATGTATGTCGACAGCGCCAGCACTGCCGCAGAAATGATGAATACAAGTGCGCTTTTCCCAATCAGCACGTCCAGCATAGAAGCCGGTGTCATCATCAGCGAACGCAGCGTGTTGCGTTCTTTCTCCTCAGCAATCAAACAAGCCTGGACAAAACTGGTGAGCATAGCCAACGAAAAGTTTATGACAAACGCGTACATAGTGGCTTGTTCAGCACCGTCTGAACGGTACATAAAGGCAAAAAGCAAGGGGAATAAGATCATGACTGAAATTGCATAGTTTCTGGAAAACTCTTTATAATCTTTGACTATTATGGCTTGGATCCGTTTCAATGACACGTTCATACCAATTCACTCCCTGTCAGTTTAATGAAAATATCGCCTAAACTTAGCTCATTTGTGTAGATGCGATCAATTTGGCCTTGGCTCATCCAGTTGGCAACCTGGGTTGCCGAATTTTCGTTCATCGGCAGCCGCTCGCTCTGGCCAGATGTCAATTCCACTGTCAGCGTGCCGTCGCGGTGGGTCTTTTTAAGTTCAGCGGGCGCACCGATTGCGCGGATTTCACCTTTGTGCAAAATCGCTACCCGTTCACACAGCGTTTCCGCTTCGGTCATGTCATGTGTCGTCAAAAAGATAGTTGTGCCGTTTTCATTCAAATAGCGCAACCCTTTATGGATATGTGCTGTATTCACCGGATCCAGCGCAGACGTCGGTTCATCCAGGAACAGCATTTCCGGTTCGTGGATGATGGCACAGGCCAAGGTGACGCGTTGGCGCATCCCTTTTGACAGGACACTGATCCGCTTCTTGCGGTCGGCAGTCAAATTGACGAAATTGAGTACTTTATCAATGGATGATTTCGGCAAGTCGTACAAGCCGCGAAACAGTTCCAGGTTTTCCTCAATCGTTAGCCGTTCATATAATCCACTGTTATCGGTCAAAATGCCGAAGCGTCTTTTTTGATCGGTTTTTTGCATCAGTTTGGCTGGCTTATCCAGCACGGTTGCACTTCCACTTGTCGGATCCAGTTGTGCAGTCAAAATTTTCAGCAGGGTCGTTTTGCCGGAACCACTCGGCCCCAGGAAACCAAAAATCTCTCCTTTCGGAATATCAAATGAGACATCTTTTAATGCCGGTTTGCCAGCGAATGATTTTTGAATGTTTTGGACGGAAATTGTGTTCATGTGTCCCACTCCCTTTCGTTGATAGCATAAGCATATAAAGAAAAAGAGAAGAACACCTCCAAATCAGGCTAAAATGTACCCTATTCCGGCTGAACTGTACCCCGAAAGCGCCGGTTTGACCAATTATTTCCTGGGAAATTTAAATGTTCAGAAGCTTTTTCAACTCCACTAATTTAGTCCGTGACAGCGGCACGACCGAATCCTGGCCAGTTGTCAGGCGCAGGCTATAGCTATTTTTCGTCCAAGTGATCAATTCCCGCACTTTTTGCAGATTGACGATATACGACCGGTGGCAACGGAAAAAGCCGTAATGTTGAAGACGCTCTTCCAACTCGGCCAAAGTCAGTGCACAACTATAGGTTTCGCCTCCGACATGTACCACGGCCATACTGTTGATGCTTTCAATGTAATCAATTTCCGGAGGATTGAACAAAATAACTTTGTCGTTCTTTTTTGTCGGGATCTTTTGAACCTTAAATTCCGCTTCCTCAATCTCTTCCTGCACTGGCGGCTCACTGTCTGAATCGGCAAAATCCAGCTGATGCAGTCCGGCGTTATCTAAACGGAAAATTTCATCGCAGCTGATGAGCGCATCTTCCAGATTGGACGTGAGGATAATGCTTCGTTTTTCTGCTGAAAGCTCCTGCAGCAATCGCGCAAACACAAGCCTCTCCTGTTCTTCCAACTGGAAATACGGTTCTTCTAATACAATTGTTTGCTGGTGTGCGTAATAAATGCGAAGCAGTGACAAATAGATTTGTTTCGACGAAGGTAAATGGTTAATTTTCATCTTCCTCAGATCCTCTAGCTGAAACAGGCGTAGCATCGTGCCAACTGGTTTGTCATGTCCACTGATATTTTTCATAAAACGCAGCAACTCTTCCACCGTAAGGCGCTTGTACTCGCCCTGCTCAACAAGCGACACGTACGTATCCGGCTGCTCGGCCAATTCAGCCAGCAGGATTTTCTTGCGCTGGACATTCGTCTGAATGCCAATGACCTTCTGCTTTTGAAGCCCGACTTCTATGGATGGAATTATTTTTTGACCATTTACAACCACTGCTTGAATTTTCATAGCTGCCTCCCGCATGTAAAAAAGATAAAGATTCTACCATTTATTGTATCGCTAAATAGGCCGAGTAGAACAGTCCATTTTAAGTCAAAACATGCACCCAGTTTAATTAAAAAACTGGGTGCATGTTTGAATGTTTCAGTATTCATGACTTCTTCTCTAATTCATTCCATATATAGACTCCATCAATCCAAAATCTCCACACAATCCCTTCTATCAGTAATTACAAACCGACGTCACCTACTTCTCCTAAGCTAAAACTATTTAGTTACGTTAGTGTAATTTGTCTGTCGCCATAATTTAAAAATACAGAAACCCGCCCAGAGCTTCAGATTTTATTAAAGCGAATGCATGAATAAATCCTTGAAACTAAATATTTCCATACAAAAAATTACCACACCCTAGTATTTACCTTCTAAATCGTGTTATATTCACCTTTGGAAAATAGCAATATAGATCTAGAATGAGAAAAATCAGGGGGGACATATTAAATGGATGTGGTATTTGTTTTATTGATATTGGTTGCCTTATTGGCTTTCGCTGCGAGTATTGTTTTGCTGCTCGTCAGTGCTTTGTTCAAAAAAGGGTTAACTGTTAAGCAGGCTGGTCTTGCGGCTGCTCTTTCATTCGCAGTAATAATTGGTTCTGGCGTTGGAGTCGCCTTTACAGCAGACGAAGTCGATACGGCGGCTGGCGTCGAAAGTGAACAAATGGAAGCACAGAAAGAAAAAGAAGCTGAAGAACAACGCATTGCCCTGGAAGAAGCCGAGATCCAGGCTGCAGAAGAAAAGGAAGAAGCACGCCTGGCAGCTGAAAAAGAAGCCGAAGAAAAAGCGGCAGCTGAGGAGCTGGCGAAAGAGAAAGAAGCGCAGGAACTGGCAGCGAAGAAAGAAGCTGAAGAAAAAGCAGCGGCCGAGAAACTTGTGAAAGAGAAAGAAGCACAGGAACTGGCAGCGAAAAAGAAAAAAGCTGAAGAAGAAGCCCAGCAAAAAAATGAACGGTTCGCAGGATACGAGCTGATCGAAGTGGATGGCGGTGATGTGTCTGGGTACCGTGAAGCCAACATTGTCGTTGACATTGGATATGGAGACCGTGAATATTGGGCCTTTACCAATGAACACGGGCAACTGGAGCGTGTCGTTGCTGCGGAAATCATTGTACAGGATGACAGCAGCGAACCGGTCTTATCATCCGGCAGGTATTATTCGGATGAGGCAAAGGTTCCTGGCGTCGAAAGCGACATCTTGGATGAAGGGCATGTCATTGCTGATTCTCTTGGAGGAGTGTCGAATGCCTACAATATTACCCCGCAAGAAAGTACGCTCAATCGGCACGGGGATCAAGCTTATATGGAAGACAGCATCCGTGACGCAGGCGGAGCAACGAATTTTGAAGCCATCATCACCTATCCCGATACTGAAACGCAGATCCCTTCAAGCTATCAATACAGCTATACGATCAAAGGGAACCAAGTCGTCGATGCATTTGACAACGCGAACCCGGATGAAATAAACGCCTCTCTCGGTTTAACAGACAGTGAGCCTGATGCTTCATTCAGTGCAGCCACAAACAGTGAACCTGCCGAGTCAGCCCCTGCAGATACAGGCGGAGACGTATCCAGCGTTGATACAAACGGCAATGGGCAGGTGACAATCAAAGAAGCAAAAGCAGCCGGTTTCAGCATGCCCATTATGAGTGATCATTGGTTATATCCATACATGCGGGACAATGATCACGATGGAATGGTCGGAGAGTAAGTTTGCACGAGAACAATGACGAAGCAAGAATTTTCAAAGGGCATCAATAGATTTATTTCCTTAACGGGCTGAATACTGGTTTTCTTTAAAAATAAACTGGGTACACAGGAGGCAAATACAAATTCTGGAGGAATCAGCCGTGAAGAAGAAATGGATTCCAACGTTGCTGGCATTTGGGTTATTGGTTGCCTCTCCCCTCACTTTCCAACCGGCGGAAGCTACAAGCCATGCAGCTGCAGTCACCGAAGACAAACTGCCAGCCAACCTTGAGAATTTAATGGACATCACCCCGGAGCATCAGTTTATTTTGCGCAACGGAAGTGAACGCATTGAAGTGGAGCTTCTCCAATGGACGTTGGATCATTACGGACTCGAAACCGCGGTTGATGGCATCTTTGGGCCTCAAACAGAAAAAAACGTCCGCCAATACCAGGCCGATAAAGGCTTGAGAGTTGATGGCGTTGTCGGTACGAATACGTGGGCCGCACTGTACGGAGAACATGATAAACCTGCAGACCCAGAAGGAGAACTGCCCGCCGAACTCCGGAACTTAATGGATATTGCACCGGAGCATCAGTTTATCCTGCGTCAGGGAAGTGCGCGCATTGAAGTAGAACTTCTCCAATGGACATTGAATGAATATGGACTAACAACAACGGTTGATGGAATCTTTGGACCCGAAACCAATAAGAACGTCCGCCAATACCAGGCCGACAAAGGCTTGAAAGTCGACGGCATAGTCGGCACGAATACGTGGACGGCGTTATACGGGGAATATTAGAAAACCTTATTTTCGTAGCATCGCTTATATAAGTAATACGTTTAAAACTTAGGCACTGTGTGCTCCAACAAGAAATGCCCATCCGGAAAATCGGATGGGCATTTTTCATTTAACATAGCACTTTATAGGTAACGCAAAACGACGTGAATACTCTAGCCGTTACAGGACAATCGGCGCTTTCTTCGCTTCTTGTTTGAATGTTCTTGTCGCCGCTACTGCTTGTGTCCAGCCATCGTATAGATGCTCGCTTTGTTCAGTTGGCATATCGCGTGTAAAGGTCTTGTCGATTTGCCATTGCTTGGCGATCTCTTCTTTGTCTTTCCAGAAACCGACTGCGAGTCCGGCCAGGTAAGCTGCCCCCAGTGCTGTCGTTTCCTGAATGACCGGACGCTCAACCGGCACATCCAGAATGTCGCTTTGGAATTGCATCAGGAAATCATTCGACACCGCCCCGCCGTCTACACGCAAGGTTTTCAGTTCAATGCCGGCATCTTTGATCATGACATCCACAACATCTTTTGTCTGGTAGGCTAGTGATTCAAGTGTCGCACGGATAAAATGTGCTTTCGTCGTACCGCGCGTCAAGCCGAAAATGGCGCCGCGGGCATCTGTATCCCAGTAAGGAGTTCCGAGGCCGACAAACGCCGGCACCATGTAGACGCCGTCCGTCGATTCGACTGACGTGGCATACGCTTCACTTTCCGGTGCAGTGTCCAGAATCTTCAAACCGTCACGCAGCCATTGAATGGCGGAACCGGCAACGAAGATACTGCCTTCCAACGCATATTCCACTTTGCCGTCAACACCCCAAGCCAAAGTAGTCAATAGGCCGTGCTCCGAAACCACGCCTTCTTCGCCAGTATTCATCAGCATAAAGCATCCTGTGCCATACGTGTTTTTCGCCATGCCTTTCTCGAAGCAAGCTTGTCCGAACAAAGCAGCTTGCTGGTCACCGGCAATCCCGGCAATCGGCACTTCCTGTCCGAAGAAATGGTAGTCAATGGTATGCGCGTAAACTTCTGAAGACTGGCGGACTTCCGGCAGCATACTCTTCGGCACGGTCAGGATGTCCAGAAGTTCCTGATCCCATTCCAAATCGTAGATATTGTACATCAAGGTACGCGAAGCGTTGCTGTAATCGGTCACATGGGTTTTTCCGCCTGATAACTTGTAGACAAGCCAGGAATCGACGGTCCCGAACATCAAATCGCCGTTGTCCGCTTTTTCCCGCGCCCCTTCCACATTGTCCAGAATCCATTTGACTTTCGTCCCGGAGAAATAGGCATCAATCAGAAGACCGGTTTTCTTGCGGAACAATTGTTCATGTCCTTGTTCCTTCAGCTCTTTACAGATGTCACCTGTCTGGCGCGACTGCCAGACAATCGCTTTATAGATCGGCTTTCCGGTATTACGGTCCCAAACGACAGCCGTCTCGCGTTGGTTCGTAATTCCGATTCCTGCAATCTGGTCCGGGTCCACATCCGCTTTCCGCAATACACCCGCCATACAAGCTAAAACAGACGTCCAGATTTCGTTGGCATCGTGCTCTACCCAGCCTGGTTTCGGGAAGAACTGTTCAAATTCCTGTTGTGCCGTTTCGACAATTTCCCCTTTATGGTTAAACAATACCGCACGTGAACTCGTTGTTCCTTGGTCGATCGACAAAATGTAATCTTTGCTCATTCTCTATTCCTCCTCAGATGTTTTATGAACGGACTTTCGTCACTTCGGTATCTTCCACTAAAGTGTCTTCAATTTCATTGGCCACTGTATGGCCTTTCTTCAGTTCTGCGTTAGCCGCTCCGACTAATATCAAGGCCATAATTGCACTGAGTCCCCAGAAAAGCAGGTTAAAGTCTCCTGTAAACATGGCTTTGTAGAAAACGGCTCCATAGATACCGCCGAAAATCGGCCCGACTACAGGTACCCAGGCATAGCTCCAGTCTGAACTGCCTTTGTTTGGAATCGGCAGCAATGCATGCGCAATACGCGGTCCGAGGTCACGTGCCGGGTTGATGGCGTAACCCGTCGTGCCGCCGAGCGACATCCCGATCGCAATAATCAATGCGCCGACAATCAGCGGATTCAAGCCTTCCGTGAATTCATTGGCACCGATGAACAATAAGCCCATCACGAGAACGGCAGTCCCGATGATTTCACTGACCAAATTCGAGAACGGACTGCGCACAGCAGGACTCGTGGCGAATACGCCCAATTTTGCTCCTTGGTCTTCTGTCCGTTTCCAATGCGGCAAGTAATTCAAAAAGACGATTGTTGCCCCGATGATCGCCCCCAAAAGCTGTGCTGCTATGTAAACCGGCACTTTCGCCCATGGGAAATCCCCTACTGCTGCAAACCCAAGCGTCACCGCTGGATTTAAATGGGCTCCCGAAATACCGCCGACTGCATAAACACCCATCGTTACTGCCAATCCCCAAGCAATCGTAATGACGATCCAGCCACCATTCTCAGCTTTGGAATCTTTCAATACCACGCCAGCGACTACACCCGCACCAAAAATAATCAGGATCATGGTACCGATCACTTCTGCTAAAAACTCCGACATCAATTATCACTCCTTTTTCCTGTTTTAAAGCAAAAACCGTTTGAAAGGCCATAAAAAAATTCGCACTCAATGAAAGCTCTCCTTGTCAGAAGTTCTCATTGATGTGCGAATCTCTCGGTCTCCAACACAATCTTTAACTTGTTACCTATAAGTTATACGTAAAAGAAAGCGCTGTCAATACCATATTTAGAATTTTCAGTAAAAAAATCAATTGCTGTATATCGAACTAATTATCCCCCACTGCCGATATTCAGCAAAACAGTTCCGCTTCCAGGCCCGCCGGATGCGGGGCATGCAGCTGGCGCAACAGGACGTCGCGGTGCCAGCTGCCAGGGCTCGCGCCGAGCTAACTCGGGCTCAGGCCCGAGTGGATCTCGATACTTCGCTTGGTCCCCCAAGCGTCTGCACTGTTTTGCTCCATATCTCTGTGAAAGGTTAGCTTCTTTAGTTCAGCTTATATACTTAACTGTTTTGTGCAGTGTAGTGCTACAGGACGGATTGTCTGTTCGCCTAAGATTTTCATTACCCAAGATAGGTTCGGGCCAATGTCTAATTTTAAAATTCTTCATGCGTAGCCGGGTCCATACCAAACAGCCGGCCATCCGGACGGGTCAATTTGGCAATGTCAGCCATTTCGGCTTCGCTTAATGCAAAATCAAAAATGGCCAGGTTTTCCCGCTGGCGCTGAGGAGAAGTGGAGCGCGGAATCGAAACAGAACCGATCTGGTATTGCCAGCGCAGCACAACCTGCGGGACTGTTATATTGTGGATTTCGGCAATCTTGCGCACCGTGTCATTCGACAGAATGTCTGCCGCTCTGGCAATGGGGCTCCACGATTGCGTTTGAATCCCGTGTTCTGCGTGCACGCGCCGCTGTTCTTCCTGGTTAAAGAACGGATGCAATTCAACCTGATTCAAACTCGGCGTCACTCCGGTCTCTTGAATAATGCGCTCCAGGTGCTCCGGCAGGAAGTTGCTGACACCGATTGACCGGACAAGACCCCATTTCTGCGCATCAATTAAGGCTTGCCACGCTTCTACATAGAGATCTTGGTTCGGAAGCGGCCAGTGGATCACATAGAGATCGAAATAATCCAGATTGGAACGGTACAAAGATTCCTGAATCGCCACCATCGCTTTGTCGTAATGATGGTAACGGCCCGGCAGCTTGGACGTCACCCACAGTTCTTCGCGGGAAATGCCGCTTCGTTTGATGCCTTCCCCGACTGCGCCTTCGTTCTCGTAATTATAGGCGGTGTCGATCAACCGGTAACCCGCATCGATACCGCTGCTGACTGCGTTCGCCCCGACGTTGCCCCACAGTCCGTATGTACCGAGTCCCGTAACCGGCAAGGTTGTTCCATCGTTCAACGTCACTTCTGGTATCGCTTTATTCATTCACCTTCACTCCTCTCGTTTCTATTTTCAGATTACTCTTCCCTCATCGCAAACTCAAACGATTCGCCCCTTGTTGGACACACTGAAATCTCTAAGAAAAAAGAAATGGCTCTGAATAGAATTCCGGTTAAGCCAGGACTTTATTTAAAATTAAGAATTGGTGTACACTTAACTCTATTCCCATAACCAGTTAGGAGCCCAGAGATGAAGACAACCTCTTTTAAACCAATCGAAGCGACAATAGAAGAAATTCAACAGGCTTTCCAGGAAAACAAGCTGACTTCAGTCGAATTGGTGCAGGCTTACCTTGACCGCATCGAAACATTCGACCGGAACGGCCCGAAGATCAATTCCGTCTTAACTGTTAATCCAGATGCCTTGAAAATCGCTGCTGAGCTTGATGAGTTGCGCGGCCAGGATGGACAAGGGCCGCTATACGGCATTCCCGTGTTGCTGAAAGACAATATTGAAACGGCGGACCGGATGCCAACAACGGCCGGCGCCATTGCACTTGAGCACAACTTTGCCAAAGAGGATTCCTTTGTTGCCGCACAATTGCGCAATGCCGGCGCTATTATTCTCGGCAAAGTGAACATGAGCGAATGGGCTTATTTCATGTCGAAAGACGGCGTGAGCGGCTACAGTTCACTTGGCGGCCAAGTGCTGAACCCTTATGGAGTCGGCACTTTCAAAGCTGAAGACGTCGGTGGATCGAGTTCAGGGACAGGCGCTGCCATCGCCTCGAATTTTGCGGTTGTCGGTGTCGGCACTGAAACTTCCGGATCGATTTTGAGTCCGGCGAGCGCCAATTCCATCGTCGGCATCAAACCGACGGTCGGACTCATCAGCCGCTCGCGCATCATCCCGATTGCTGAAAGCCAGGATACCGCAGGACCGATGGCACGTACCGTGGCGGATGCTGCGATTCTATTAGGCGCCATGACCGGCGTCGACGAACAGGATCCGGCAACACTTGGAAGTGCTGGACGTGCATTGACCGATTACACGCCGCATTTGAAAACGGACGGTCTGAAAGGCGCCCGCATCGGCGTTGACCGTTCCTATATGAACAATGAAGAACCGGAAGAAATCGCCATTATGGATGAAGCCATCGAACAAATGAAGCTGCTTGGTGCCACTGTCGTAGAAGTGAAGATTCCCCAACAGACATTCGAATCCAACGTTTTGTGGTATGAATTCAAGCGAGGCGTCAACGACTATTTGCGTACCGTGCCGGACGAAGTGCTGGTCAAATCACTGGCCGATGTCATCGCGTTCAATAAACAAGATCCGGAGCGCCGCATGAAATTCGGCCAGGCGGAATTGGAAAAAGCACAATCCTTAAGCGGCGATCCAACTGATCCGACGTATATGGAACACCGAGAAATCGATTTGCGTTCTTCCACGACCGAAGGACTGGACCTCGTCATGAAAGAACACCAGCTGGATGCACTGCTATTCCAAAACAACCGCGGCGCCGCCAAACCGGCAAGAGCGGGCTATCCGTCCATCACCGTTCCTGTCGGCTACACCAGCAGCGGGCATCCGGTCGGCGTCACGTTCAGCGCACAAGCTTTCAGCGAACCGCGTCTAATCGAACTGGCCTACGCTTATGAACAAGCCACTCGAAAACGGCAGGCACCGGATTTCCACGATTTTATTGGTTGAGTATATGTTAATCACCTAACTAAAAAGACACATCCGCAATCGTCTTGCAGCGGATGTGTCTTCGCATTGAATTTAAATTGTCGTAGCGTCTATTTAAAAGTAGATGATATACTAAACTACAGCTAAAAAAATTACATAAAAAGGATGATGGTAAATATATGGCACGATCCTTCCAGGGCAGCCGAATTCTGAAAACAGGTATAGCCATATTTTTAACGGCTACTATTTGTCTATGGTTCGGCTGGCCGCCTGTCTTTGCGGTCATCACGGCCATTGTGACGATTGAGCCGACCGTCAGCGATTCGATCAAAAAGGGGCTCGTACGGTTCCCGGCTTCTGCAATTGGTTCCGCATTCGCCGTTCTTTTCATTACACTCTTCGGGAATTCCCCGATTACCTATACACTTGCTGCTGTTTTCACCATATTAGTTTGCTACAAACTGAAGCTGCATGCCGGCTTACTGGTTGCCACATTAACAGCGGTCGCGATGGTCGAAGTCATTCACGATCATGTCCTGATCTCGTTCTTCATTCGCTTGGGGACAACGACTGTCGGGTTGCTTGTATCCACTGCGGTAAACATGCTCATTTTTCCGCCCAACTACCGGACAGACATTCTGAAAAACATCGAGAGCATCAGCCGGCGTGCAGGAAGACTCTTGGAACACACATTTCATACAGTCCTCTTTGAAGGTGATGCGAACCTCCAAAAAGATCAGGAGCTGGTAAAACGGCTGACGACGGAAATCAGAAAGACCGAGACATTGATTCAGTACCACCGGGATGATTTCAGCATCTATCCATGGGTACGCAATCGGGAAACAGAACTCCAGATGGCAGAAAGGCAATTGCTGTTTTTGCACAACCTGGAATTCCATTTGAACGCTTTGCTTCGCATCCCGCTGTACAGCATCAAGTGGTCACCAGCCGAGCGAAATATCATTATGCGTGCCGTTGCGGAGCTGGCGGAAGACTTGCAGAATGCCAATGAATACGACCAAGAAACGCATCAGCAGCAATTAAAAATCATCACTGACTTCTTTTGGGAAGACAGCAAAGGCGTCTCAACAAGCGATGCCATGCACCCCATCCTGTTCCCGCCCGAATTCAAAATTCTTTACGAACTCATCACCATTTATGATTTAGTCGATAATTTCTTTGATCCGAATAGTGTGAAGGCCGCTCGGGAAGCGGAGAAGTAATAGAGCTGCAGAATTCTTAAGAACAGCTGTGCTTGAAACAGAAATGTTTCCGGCACAGCTGTTTTTCTATTTATTTCCGGCCTAAAAAGCGGGAAGGCAGATCGCATGATTTCAAGATGCCGGACTGCTATACTCCTCTATATGCAAACCTGCAGTTAACGAAAGGAAGTTAGATAGATGAAACTAAGTGTATTGGACCAAGCGCCTGTCACGACAGGAAACACGGCTGAAGCGGCTATGCAAAAAGCAGTGGAACTCGCGGTTCTCGCCGACAAATTAGGCTACAGCCGGATGTGGATGGCGGAGCATCACGGCTCCGGCGCATTTTCCAGCTCCGCTCCCGAAGTCACTGCCGCTTACCTAAGCGCCAAAACGGAAAAGATCCGAATCGGCACCGGCGGCGTGATGATGATGCATTATTCGCCTTTGAAACTTGCGGAGGTCTTTAAAACATTGAGTGCACTGGCGCCAGGCCGCATCGATTTCGGCGCGGGACGTGCTCCGGGCGGCGACCACAGTTCCATCTACGCCTTGTCCCAAGGACGCCGAACCATGACGGACGATATGTACGGAAAATTCGACACGGCCCTGAAACTGATCAACGACGAAACGCCGGAAGACAATATGTACAATAAAACCATCGCTTCCCCAACCCATATCCAATTACCTGAAGCCTGGCTGCTCGGTTCAAGCGGCAACAGTGCACTGGAAGCTGGCCGAATGGGTGTCGGCTATTCGTTTGCCCAATTCTTCAACGGCGGCATGACGAAAGACATTTTAGATTCCTACCGGGCAAATTTCACGGCTTCCGCTTTCATGGAAAAACCCGAAATCTCGGTATCGTATTTGGTGACAACAGCTGAAACAGCCGAAGAAGCAGAATACGAAGCATTGCCGCAGGACATTGCGCGCCTCATGCTGATGAAAGGACGCATCATGCCCCTCATGACACCTGAAGAAGCACAAAACTCGGCGCTCTCGGAAATGGACCGCATGCAGATCCAGGCAAGCCGCAAACTCCATCTAGTCGGTTCCGCCAAAGACGTAGCCGATCAATTGCAGCGGGAGCAGCTTGAATACGGTTTTGAAGAAGCCATGATCTGCAGCATTCCGCATTCCCAGGAAAAACGGTTGGATGTCTACCGTTTATTGGCGCAGGAGTTATTTTAAACGTGAATCAAATGAAAAAAGCAGTACGCGGCCGCGTACTGCTTTCTTTGTCTCACTTTCCTCTTCCAGCGCTTGAATTCCCTCTAAGAAGCTTATTCAAGCACACCTTCTTCTACAGAAACCTCCAGCAATTCTTTCAAATGCCCATCAATCTGGCTGTGATACCCTTCCCCTTCGCCGCCGAACAGACCGAAATGGCCGGCAATGCTGTTGATTACTCTCAGCTCACTGTTCGGAATCAGCTGTTGTTCGGGTTCACAATCACTCGGCGGGAAAAACATATCGGTATCAATCGGCATGACATACACCTTGGCTTTAATGCGGCCTAGTGCTTTTTCCAGATTCCCTTCAGTCAAACGGCTGACGTCACCCCGCTGCCATTTCCAAGCCATCGTCAATAAGGCATTGGGGTCCATCATCTGGAAAAATGGCTCAAGGAAACCTTGCACCAGTTCTTCCGCAGTCTCCACACCGAACAAGACCCATTTTTCCTCTTTGAAAAATTCCGGAGTGAAGCCCATCACGGCCCATATATCGGCATGGCGCTTCAATCCGTCCGCTACTTCTGTATTAGAGGTGTAGTTTCCGCCATTCCATCCTGGATCGGATGTGATCGCATCCATCAACGTCTGTGTAAACAGGAAATCATGGATGGTGTTTTTCGCCGTTCCGGCAATCGGCGCCGCTCGCTTCACCATATCCGGAAATCTGACCGCCCATTCATAGGTTTGCTGGGCTCCCATCGAACCGCCCACCACCAGTGCCAGCTCTTCAATCCCGAACTTTTCTGTAATAAACCGGTGCTGCGCTATGACATCATCCCCGATGCGGACATTCGGAAAATCACTCATACCGATGGGATGAGGACTATTATGCGGCGAACTGGAGAGGCCGTTTCCAATCTGGTTGATCACAATGATGAAGTACTTGGTTGGATCCAGTGCCCTTCCTTCACCTATGTAAGTCTCGTAGTCTTTGCTGGTGCCGGAAAACCAGGTGGGAATCAAAATAACATTGTTTTTTTGTTCATTCAATTCTCCATGCGTCGCATAAGCCAGTTTGCAGTCCGGTATCCGTCCCCCTTCTTCCAATTCAAAATCCCCTAAGTCATAAATCTCGTAAGGCCCTTGGTTTTCTTGTGAATAAAATTGATTTTCAATCATTACACATACCGCCTTTTCTCAGGAATTTTATTTCTGGTCGGAAGCAGGAAACTGTTTCGCGCAGGAGCTATCTTTTTACTTCCTTATTTTCATTATACGTGAGTTCCAATATAAGTAAATACAGAATTTTCTAATATCTATATAAGTTGAACTAATGATTTGTAGGAGCCGAGATTCCGTAAAACAGCTACGCTTTCCAGCGGGCTCGCGCCCAATCCTCCTCGTCCGCTGCGCTCCCTGCGGTGTATCGGTTGTCTCGCTAAGCCGCAGGAGTCTTCGCTGTTTTACTCCATATCTTTAGCGTTTTTTCTCAGAGTCGAAGTGGTATATAAAATGCTATTTCTTTAGTTCAACTTATATAAGATTAGAATTCGCTTCCCATAGAATATAATAATTACCTTATATCCAACGGTTCTTAGATAATAACGAAATCGCATAATGAAATCATTAAGTCGTAATATTATCGTTTTCGATATTTGTTGAAAGATGGCGATATTCGCAATTGCCATCAACTCAAAAAAGCAACCACCTTCTCCCTGCCAGGATTGTAGGTGGTTACTCTTTTGCTTAAAAACATCTTCAATTTGGGCAGCCGCTCTTATATGGCGTCCACTGCACCAACCGAGTGTTAACGCACTTGGTTTTTTGTGTGTCTAAATTAGAGTATATTGGGTTTTAGGTTCTATTATTTATAATTCGATTTCACTTCCCAGGGAGCCAAACAATTATTGCTACTCAATCTTCCCCAATTCATCCAATAACGCTTTCCGTTTCGGGTACATGAACTTCAGCTCTTCAATCAGCCCCGCCGCAGCTCCAGCCCCCAGCGCCTGCTGGAAAGCTTTGATCCTTTGGCAGGCAGTCCAGTATGCCTTGCGGTTGGAAGCCCGCTCAATCAGGCGGTAAATATAAGTCGTATAGATTTCATTCACTTCATGCGGATAATCAGCTAGCAGGTGCGGATACAGGTGCCCGATTGCAGAGACATCCTTCCGGCAATAATCCAACAGCTCCTCCAACCTATTTTCATCAATAAGAATTTTGAGATACAAAGGCAGACTCCGCGGGCTGTTTTTCGTCTCGGCAAGAAGCGCCTCCAGCTTCTCCGGCCATTGCTCCGCATCCACCAAACTTCTCAGCTTAACGTAATATTCTTCCTCCCCTTCCAGCGCAAACTCAAAGCTGAGGTCGATCATTTCCGCAGTGCTGCCCATTCCTTCGTAGGCTGCAAAACGCAGCTTTTTCCAATCGTGCAAAAGTCCTGCGAGGTTCGCATCCAGCCCTTCCGACTCTTCACACAACCGGATTACTTTTTCAAATTCACCCGCAACCAGCGCCTGCAGGGTCTGTGATTTGCGGATTGCGGGATAGCGATGGAACTTCACGTAAAATGCTTCGACCACTTCCTGCTTGCCTTGCTGTTGCAACATCACCAGCTGGTACATGCGAAACCGCTCTTCTGTGTAATCGTATGTCTTGTTTTGCATCTCGTCACTGGCAATCAAATCAGCAATATAATTATATAGCTTTTCGGTGAAATCGCCTCTTTCATTCCATTGCAGAACCGCTTCCACCAGATAACTCGCCGCTTCTGTGATGTCCTGCTCCAGCGCGAAGAGGATATGTGGATAGAGCAGGACGAGTATACGATCGACAGTCGCTTCATCCAGTTCTCCCGGCCACTTCGCCAGCGTTTCGTCAATTTTCTCCAAGCTTTCGTCAATCGCTGAGCTGATACCCCCGGATGAATCGTCCGCCATTTGCAGGATACCCGTACACTCCTCAATGACAATCAAACTGAGGCGGATAATCCTTTCGGCATCGTGCTGCAAATTCAATCCATCTATATATTCGAGGACTTCCCACACCCCTTCAAGTGCCTGATCCGTCCGTCCCCACTCGATAAACCCGCTGCGGCTGGCTCGGTTCACCGACTTCCGGATGATCCGACGCGCCTTTTCCTCATTCATATCACTCGAATCGGAGAGTTTCTCTGTCAAATAGAGGTGGACGGATGGCTGTTTCTCCACCAGCTCCTCGAGGATTTCCAACAGCTCCGCTTTTTTCAGCGCCTTTAATTGCGTCAGCACATCCACTGCAGACGAACCGTTTTCTTTTTTATGTTCTCGGATCGCCAGACACACCGCCACTTCATGTTTGCACAGCGAATCGGATTCGAACGGACAGGTACAGTAAGAACCCACAATCGTGCCATCTTTCGTCAAATTGATCGACACTTCGTAATCCCAGGTTCCCGCTACCCGCGCATGCCAGCGATTGGGCGCATCTTCTGTCAACTGCTCCACAAAGTTCTGCTCAAAATAATCAAGGCCGCGCTTATAGAGCTTTGCCGGCACGTAGGTTTTCAAATTTTTTAAGTTCATGAGAATTCCCCCTGAATCGATTATAACCTGTAGGGGTTCGAGGTTGAATAGGACATTTTTTTCGGGTAAGGATGAATAAAATGAAAAATCCACACCCGAAATGCTGACGCAGCGGGTGTGGAAATTTATCGAATATAATTTGCTTTTTAGTGGTTTATTTAATGTTATTGAATTCTTCTTCTGTAACCTGAAGTTGTTTCTTCAAAATTTCTTTCCATAGATGCCCTTTAACTTCACCAGTACCTCTTGATACCTTGGTTCTTTTAATAGTGCCGTCTTCCATTACCTTCATAAAATAGATGTGATGACCTTTTTTCTTGTATTCTTCCCATCCATCTCGGCGACAAAAACGTTCAATATCTCTGAAACTAGGCATCTATCAAAGCCTTTACTGCCTCAGTATCAGACTGAGCCATCACATTCATCAAGTAAGGGAAGTGTTTCTTACGATTGGGAGAATTGCTATACAATGTAAATTGAGCCATATAATCTTCTGCATAATCCGCCAATGAATCAGCCATTAGATCAATTACCTCATCTTTGGTTTCCGCGTTCTCAACCAAATCAAATCCTTCTAATGTCATAGTTGTACTATTGTCTTCTTCTCTGGTAAATTCTGCTTTAAATCGAAAAGAGTCAAAAGCTGCTTTAAGTTGTTCGGAACTCAGAGCTGCCCATTCGTCGCGGCTGCGCTTTACAAAACGGGGACCTACTCGAATGACATCATCATTGAATTGCCCCCAATTCTTGCGGACATCGGTAGCATTAAGAGTCGATAACATCACCATTCCTCCTTTTCTTATATATTAGCACATAACGTACGTTACGTACATAATATACACATCTATATAGATAGGAAGTTCATTTTTTCTACTATTTTTAAACTCACTGGATATGGCTTTTTCTCCATGTTATTGTTACCAATAAACTGAATTGGGTTTAACACACAGGGACCTGATTTCGTCTATGCGGCTTCCTTCATTGAATCCTCTGGAATGACTAGGTTCAATACAATAGCAACAAAACAGGCGATTGTTATTCCAGATCCGCCAAACAACAACTTGATAACTTCTGGGAACGCGTTCATCGCATCGGGTACTTGACTTAATCCGAGTCCAAATACTAAAGATAATCCAATGATGATCTTTGCTCTTTCATTTAAAGGCTCTGACGTCAATATGTCTATTCCTGTTAACGTAATCTGAGAAAAGATAATGACTGTGGCACCGCCAATAACTGCTGGTGGCATGGTAGATACAAGCGCTCCAATCTTAGGAATAAGACCAGCCAATATTAAAAATGCAGCGCCAACAGCTACGACATATCTGCTCATTACTTTTGTAAATGCGATCATTCCTACATTTTGGCTAAAAGATGTATTTGGCAAAGAATTAAAAATCGCTCCCAGGGAAGAGGTAAAACCATTTGCTATGACTGAGCCGGAAAGCTCATTTTCCGTGGGTTCTCTGCCTGCTCCCCCAGTAGTCATCGCTGTAACATCTCCAACTGTCTCAACAGATGTCACGATAAACATAATTAACATAGGGAGTATAGCTCCCCAGTAAAATTCCATGGGAAAATAAAAGGGTTGTGGAACTGAAAACCAGGTAGCTTCTCTTATTGCTGAAAATTCCACCATCCCCAGCGGCAAAGCCACCATATAGCCAATGAAAATTCCTATTAAAATGGAGGATGTTTTCGCCATTCCCTTTGCATATCTATTTAGAATGAGCACAATGGCCAATACCAGTAAAGCCACCATCCAGTTTTTAGCCGATCCAAAATTTTCAGATCCACTTCCTCCTGCCATCGATACAATACCTGTAGGCAAAAGCGACAAACCAATCGTAAGCACTACTGTACCTGTTACAATCTTTGGAAAGAATCTTCTTAGTTTCTTTATGAAAAATCCTAAAGTGCCGCCAAATAACCCCCCTATAAGACTTGCACCCAATAATCCTGATATGCCATAGGAGCTTGCGATTACGATATTTGTAGACAGAAACCCAAAACTAGTGCCCATAACTACTGGGAGTCGTGCTCCGATCATCCATATTGGGTAACATTGGATAATCGTTGCAACTCCTGCCATGATCATTGCACTTTGAACCAGTATCGTTAAATCAGTTCCTGTTATGCCAACCACACCTGCGATGATGATAGGGACAGCGACATTCCCTAAAAACATTGCAAAAATATGCTGCAACCCTAAAGGTATGGCTTCTGTTAGTGGAGGTACACCATCCACATCGTATTTATTTGTATTCTTACTCTTCGTGTCTGCTCCAACTATTTCTTTCATAAAACACCACTTTTCACTTTTATTTAGATATTATTCGATGCAAGTAGTAGACAACTGAACTTTATATTAGACGTTGTCGACAGCCTCGATCTCCAATATTTTTTTCACTGCATAATCCGCGCCTCTTTCTCTTGAGATGTTTCTCCAATGCAGTAAATTGTCCTTAGAAGCCTCTTCTAGATCATTAAATGCCTTTGCTAATTCTTCTGTGCTGAAATTATTCGGATCCAGTACTCTCCCTAAATTATTCTTCTCAACATCATATGCAATATTAAATTGATCGCTGGAAAATGGTAAGATGACCATCTTTTTCCCATGGTACATAGCCTCTGTTAAGGTGTTGCATCCACCATGAAAGACAACTGTGTCTACATACTGCATAAGAGCTATTTGAGGGATAAAACCTTCGATTATTGTATTGGGCGAGCTGTATTTCTTAAGTTCATCCGCATTGCTGCCTGCAGAAACGATCAATAGCGCATCAGGATTACTTTCTCTGGCCGACAGGATGAGTTTTTCAAGTACGTCTTTTCTGTTCGATAAAAAAGTCCCTAAACTGATCATGATTTTCTGTTCTTTCGTATCTATTTTTTCCATCCATTCTTCATCTAACGAAACCGCTTCAAATGAATTCCCGATAAATAGTTCCTTCGGATTTTCTTCATTTTTTTCAATGTCGTTGAAATCAAAATAGTTGTAGATCACCGCTATTTCAGAGACTAAACTGAACGCATTGCTAATTTTTTTAATCGACTTATTTTCAACGATAATACTATTGAAAACTTCAGTAAATTCCCTTTGTGTTTGGGTGGAAACCTGCTTTAACATCTTCAAATCTTCTTCCTCGACCGTTATCGCCTCAGGCCAGCTTTTGGGTACATTAAAATACCTTCCTTCTTTTGGAATGGTATTGGGATGAGGCGGACAAAATGTCACAAAAGGCAGCCCTAGAAAATACAAGCTAAGCGTAACCGAGTATGACAATATATCGACCACATACAGATCAACATCCATGGCCTCATCTATGAACTTTATCTTATCGATAAGCTGTTGCGGATTATAAAGCATATCAGCCTTTCGGTGGCGGGATTGGGTAATCAGTGTTTCTACTGCACCTTTTTTTGTCGACTCAAAAAATTCTTCCAATCTGATTCTCTCGGTATCCGGTTGTATTGCGTGTTCACCTTTCCCGATATTTTTATTTGAATTTATATCGATTTCATAAAAAGCCAAATTCTCTTTTAAGATTTTTTCCTTAAATTCGATACTGCAGCCAAACGTCACTTCTGCACCCTGTTCTTGAAAACTTTTGGCTAATACGAGCAAGGGGTTAAAATGCGAATAAAAAGGCGGACTGATAACAAAGATTTTCTTATATTTCATTTTCTTTTTCTCCTTCTAAAGACAAATAAAATGACACAAACTCATGTGAGATCTTTTGAATAGAAAAGTTTTCATCCACTGTTTTTTGTCCTGCAGCTTGAATTTTTTTCACTGCGTCTTTGTCGATTTTAGAATCATACAGATGTTTTTCCGTTTCTTCGGCAATCGTTTCCCCATTGCTTGTGTCGATCAAAAATCCATTTTCCCCATTTTCCATATAACTTTTAACTCCACCTTTTATCGGGCCCAGGGTTAGGAACCCTATCGACATCGCTTCCAAAATAGCGATGCCAAACTCTTCTTTTACACTGGAGCACAGATAGATGTGAGGATAGTCAAAGTCTCTCTCAATAATCTCCCTTTCAAGCAGTCTTATATCCAAGTTCGACATGGCACCTTTATGTATGAACCTGTCTTTGAATTGAGGATGCTTTTGTAAGAAATTCTTGAAAAATTCCATCACCATTTCTTCTTCTTTACTCGGTCTCTCCAAGTCTCCACCAATTATGAGAAGATTATGGGTTTCCGAAAGCTTGGAGTTTGACCAGGCTTTTAAAAGTTCCATCTGCCCTTTTAAAACAGCTAATCTCCCGACGTTTAAGATGACAGGTTTTTCAAAAAAGCCTTTATTTGTTTCATTCCATTCGATAAGGCGATTTGAATAGGCAGCGATGGCCTCTCCATCAATTGATTGGCCTGTTTGTATGCCTTCACCGATCATTTCAATTTTTCCATTTACAATGTCATCTTTAAATTGAGGGAAATAGACCGCAAGTTCTGTTTTCACATCTCCATTCCCTATGCCAACGATTCCATCGCTTGTGCGGATTAATTCGTCGCCTATTTTTATCTTGTTCAGTTTTTCAATAAGCTCGTTGAAACCAAGTTCTTTTAATTGCCCCAATCCATCAAACATGTTTCGGTGCGGGTCTGGCGTTAGTGTAAAGACAAGTTTACTATTTAAATCCTTGCTTAGATGAGCCACAGCTTTAGACGCGTTATCTAAAAATCTGATATGAAAGACATCGGGCTTTATTTCTGACCGATTTAAATAATTGGCTATCTGTCTTTTTATAAATAACTCTCTTTTGATGAACTTGTCCCTTACAGACTGATCTAAATAGATTGGCAATCTGATAAATACGTGTTTATCTCCATGAAAGCTTATAAAGGGCTTGTTTAATTCTTGAGTGATCGTAATCGTAAATACATGGGAGATGCGGCTGTCTTTCGAGATCTCTTCACCCAAACCTTTTAATAATACGGCTAACCCTCCACTATTCCCTTTCCCGCTATCTTCAAAATCCCCATAGAACATGGCCTGCAAAATTGAAGTGCCTTGCTTTTCAAAGGCAAAATCTGTCTTGAGAAAGTCCATATAACTATCAAAAAACACTTTGTTTTTCTCATTTCTTATATGCTTCTCCACAAAGGATTGATCAACAGTCTCCATTGGATACAAATTCATCAATAAATTGATTCCTTGGATCTTTATCCCATCAGGGTAATCCAGGGTCAATAATTTGTATATAGCATCTTTAAATCCCGGTCTTTTAAAACGATCCATATAGTCCAGTAAGATAGAAGTGATCTCTAAATCCAGTTCGTATTGCTGAAGCATAAATAAGAGATCGTTATCACCTAAAATGTCGATACCACATTCAATACAAATATCCAAAACGTGATAGAGCTTTTGACCATCGTACTGTTGGTTCAATAGTACGTCTTTTATTTTCTTCTCTACTATTTGCTTGATCTCATCATTGAACAAGTTTAAAACCGCATCTACTGTAAATCGGTCTGTAGAGGAATGCTCTCCCAAAAACGAGATCAATTCATCTATTTCTTTTTCACCTAGTTGCTTGTTCAGCTCCAGTTGCTTTATCGTTCGAATTTGCTCGACCACTCTTGCTTCATCGGAGTTTATCGCCTTACTGTTATTTATGTACTCATCTAAAAATTGGAGAGGATAACTATCATTACTTTCATTGTCATAAACACGATTTCTGAACTCAATAAACTCATTCATTTTTCATCCCCCGATGCCTTCAGTGTATTAGTTTCTTCCTATTCTATACCACAGGTGTTGCTACTATATACGCAGACGCTTCTTCATTCTTTTTAATAAAACGAAAGATGCCAATTAATGTCAAAAATTTTGAAGCAATGAGGTGCAAATATACTCCTTTCCTTATACATCATTTCTTTGTACTGTATAGTTAACTAAGCAATTAGATATAAAGGATACAATCTACTTTCCTCACTCCTTCAGGCCATTTACTGAGTGCGGGACAATAAAAAAACACACCTGCCAGGTTGATTCAGCAAGTGTGTAAATATAGTTAGTAACCTGAAATTTGTTCGGCATAATAGCGCTATTGGAGTTCCGCCATTCAGCTAAGCTATCCATCATTTATGAACAGCCGTAATCTCTCCCATCAATCCAACCCAGTCGTCTCTCTTAAAATCATACAATTCCAGTTCTGTTTTTCTCAGAACCAGGTGGATGCTGTCGAATTTCTCGTCCGATCGGAACCTCCACCAGCTTTTCACTGTTGATGTCTTGGTGCCTGGCTCATAATAAGTCAATGTGAATTCGGGATCGATGATGTCATCTAACCGATCAATCTCTATATAATTATGCGGGAAATCAATATAGAGTCCGAGCGCCGCTTTATGAGGCGTAATGGACCCAATTTTATGCGTCGATTCAGTGTCACTCCAGGGAACCGGATTGTCGCTCACAATCAAAATCCGGCCGGCCTCATCGGTTTCAATCCGGCAATTCGGCAGGCTGTTAAATACTTCTGTCATCTCGTTCATTTTTTGTTCTACCATCTTGTTCATTTTGCTATCCCATTCCTTTCAACTCATCTATCAACCATAACTGCTGCATTTTCTGCTAGACAAGGCATACCGTTTATTTTTCTGTTCCACTACCTGTTATTCTATCACGTCCCGCTGATTGCTCCGTGTTTAAATTGTAGTGTACTGTCAAAATCGCTTAAAATTGTTTCTTGCACGGGGACACTTTTTTGCTTGAAATGCGCCGATTAAGGATATAGTAGCTGTACAAGATCTTTTCGATTCGGTATCACACATTTTTTCTTATAAGAACTTTTCCTATACTCGATTTTTCAGCTTTACACGACACTTGAAACTAGATCGATCAGCAGGCGCGATACTCATTAGGAGGTCTCCAGGATGAACCCACAAATCTTAATCGTCGGAGCTGGTCCCACTGGCCTGGCCCTTGCCTATAGCCTGGCGCGTCAAGGCGTGCCGTTTCGGATCATCGATAAAAACGCAGGAACCGGCACAGCGTCACGTGCACTCGCCGTGCATGCGCGCATATTGGAGCAGTACGACCAACTGGGTCTGGCCGAACGCAACATCAAGCGGGGGCATCCGATTTTGTCGCTGGATGTCAGCGATGGTAAACGAGTGAGAGCCACGGTAAAATTCCATAAGTTGGGCAAAGGGCTGAGCCCGTTTCCGTTTATCTTGAGCTTGCCGCAAGACGAACACGAAGAAATTCTCGTGGACGAATTAAATAAAATCGGCGTCGAAGTCGAATGGAACACCTCCTTGCTTTCGTTTGAAGACACAGGAGTTGGCGTGAACGCCGTGATGCAGCAGCAAGGACAGCCAGAAGAAAGAGCGGAGTTCGCCTATTTATGCGGATGCGACGGAGCCGGCAGCATGGTCCGGAAAGGACTGGGACTCGACTTTTCCGGCGGCACGTACAAGCAATTATTCTTTGTCGCGGATATCGAAACTGAGCAGCCGGTAGACGATATGGAAAAGATGGACATGTACATGGACAATGACGGCTTTATGCTGTATATGAACGTCCGCAACGCCAACACCAAACGAATCCTTGGCATTGTGCCCGAGGAATTCAACGAGCGCACCGATGTCCAATACAGTGAAATCACCAATTACATTGAAAACAAAATCCGCGTGAGCGCGGCTAAGGTCAATTGGTTTTCGACCTACCGCGTCCATAACCGAGTCAGCGAGCGATTTGCTAAAGGGCGCGTCTTTATCCTGGGCGACGCCGGCCACCTGCACAGCCCGACCGGCGGACAAGGCATGAACACCGGCATTGGGGACGCCATCAATTTGGGTTGGAAACTCGCAGCGGTGGTTCAAGGCAAAGCTGCGCCAAGCATATTGAGCACTTACGAACAAGAGCGCATCGCTTTTGCGCGCCGGTTGATCGCGACGACCGACAAAGCGTTCCAAACGATCGTCAACCAAAAACTGCCCGGCACGTTGCTGCGGGAGTATGCGGTACCTTACGTCTTGCCGTCCGTATTCAAATTTTCCTTCCCTTCAAAAAATGCGTTTAAGATCTTGTCTCAAATCCACATCAATTACCGCAACAGCCTCTTGAGCAAAGGCAAAGCCGGCAAAGTTTACGGCGGTATGCGCTTGCCGTGGATTGAAACTGACAAAGGCGATAATTTTTCGCCGCTGCGCTCCGTCGATTGGCAAATTCACATATACGGCAAAGCGCAGCCTGAGCTCATCGACTTTGCCCGTTCGCAGTCGCTCCAGCTCCATGAGTTTGCATGGGAAGCGAAGATGAAAGACGCAGGATTCAAGCAAGATGCGCTGTACCTGATTCGACCGGATGGGCATGTCGGGCTTGCAACTGAAAAGCAATGGCTGCGTGTGTTGAAACTGTATTTGGAGACTTATGGGATTGTGGCTTTTGGAGCGGAGTGAGGCAGAAATAATAAAGGCCATATTTATAAAGTTTGACGGGTCAGCTTCATCGAATTTTTTCAAAAATCCTATATGTCTAAGACTCGACACTACAGAAAAAAGAACCTTGAGAGTGTCAAGGTTCTTTAAAAATATATATTAAGCATTTAATTTATATTGCGCTGTTTCACCATACATGCCGTTTTCAGCTGTTACATCATTCAGTTCTGCAATAATAACCTTTGGTCTGGAAGGACCGATTATTGTAGAAATATAGCTAACTTTGAATGTGTAAGTAGCTTTTTTGCGGAAGTTTCGATATTCAAGCGAATCTTCTGTAGTTGTCCAATAAACAACATTGCCATCTCTATCTATTAAAGCGATCACTCGATATTCGTCGCTTTTAAAGCAAGAAACAAACTCAAGTTCCTTAGTATATTTCTTTCCTTTTTCAAATCCGTTCACTTCTTTGATTGCAAGCACCATCGAAATACACCTCATTCCATAGTGGTATGCATTTAATATAACAGAACCTATGTTCGATTACCAGTAAAAACATTAAAAATATTAGAATATTTAAATAAAAAGGCGAAAGAGCGTTAAAATCGTCTCTAGCGCAAGCCATTTGTAATGTGCCTGCTCCATAGTCGAGAAAAATAGCAGGAGTAGGATTCAAATAAGAAAGCCGTATCCGTTAACCATTGAGGTTTCTGGATACGGCTTATTTTTCATCCAATTGCAGTTAATCAACGGAATCCTTTTTGACACAGAGGCGCGTGTTTATTCACCTGCTGCAGTAATCTTATAAATCACACCGCCATCAGTGGATGCAATAAGCGCGCCATCCTCAGTTACAAGAATATCACGGAAACGTTCGCCTTTATCAGTTAATAGACGTTCTTCTCCAACGATGGTGTCACCTTCAATAACAACACGTGCAATATAGCTCGACACTAAACCACCGATGAACAAGTTGTTCTCCCATTCCGGAATTGCGTCGTTATCATAAAATGAGCTACCACTTGGCGCACTTGTTGGATCCCAATAATATCTTGGTTCAATAAAGCCTTGCGCCTCGTGTTCTGAAATTCCATCATTGATCAATTCACCTGTGTACTCGATACCATAAGAAACAATTGGCCATCCATAATTATTGCCTGGTTCAACAATATTCAGTTCATCCCCAGATTGTGGACCGAATTCAACAATCCATAAGTCTCCTGTTTCAGGGTGGAAGTCTATACCTTGAATATTCCGGTGACCGTAGCTGTAAATACCATCCAGTGCTTCTTCATCGTCGATAAATGGATTCGTATCTACTGCTTCTCCATCTTGTGTAATGTGAATTACTTTACCTAAGTAAGCATCCAAGTCTTGTGCACGTTCGCGAATTGGATCATCTGAACGCTCACCAGTTGTTAAGAATAGGTTGCCATCCTCATCAAAGATAATACGTCCACCATAGTGTAAGTCACCCTCATATGCCGGTTCTGCTTGGAAGATTACTTCAAAATCTTCAAGTGAGGCTTCGTCTTCTGATAAAATACCTTTACCGACAGCAGTTACAGTACCACCTTCGACATCTTGAGAAAACGTTAAAAATACTAATCTTGAATCGTCAAAATCAGGTGCAACGGCTACATCAAGTAAACCACCCTGACCTTCGCTATTTACTTCTGGTGTACCTTCGATTGGTTCTGAAACAGCGAACTCATTAATGTTTACAATAAGAAGTTCTGCTGTATCTCTTTGCGTAACAAGTAAGCGGTTTGGTTCAAACTCTGCCATACCCCAAGACACGCCAAGACCCTCAGCAATAACTTCCTCATTAAGTTCTGTTTCAGTCACTACTGCAGGTGCTCTTGTTTGTTCTGGAAATGCTGGTTCAAACTCAGTAACTTTTGGTTCAGTTTCTGCAGATTCTCCATCGGCACTTTCCTCAGTGCCTTCGTCAGTACCTTCTGCTGTTTCAGGGCTCTCGTCAGCACTCTCATCTGTTGTAGCCTCAGAATCATCCGTTGATTCTTGGTCTGAAGTTTCATTATTGCCACATGCTGCCAAAGCCAATACAAAGATCAGCATTATAAAGAACATTAATCTTGACCACGAAACTTTCGTCATCGTTTTTCCTCCCTTTTTCTAAAATATTTAATTGAATATATATTAAAGTGAAGCCTCTTAAACCCCAGTATCAAAACTTGGTTAAGGCTTTCATATCATAACTAAAAATATGAAACTCCTTTGAAAATGATGTTATCATAATTTTCCGAAAAGTTACAATTATATTACTTTTTTATGACATTTACTAAATTCTTGTAATACTATCTTATTAAAAGACAACAATCGGAGTTGCCGCCTTTTGTGATGTATGAAGCCTGTCTTTGTCTCGCATCCCCTGCACGGCGTAATGCTTCGCCGATGTTACGTAAACATAGATTCTCAATACTGCCGGCAGCCATACCCACCATCTGTGTTTCAGTGTCTGAGTCTGGGCGCATAAGAAAGCAATGTTCCACAAGAGACGGGTAGTCTTCAGGGAAACCGAAGCTGAGGAAAGACAGCCCTGACTCTATGCCAATATTTGCAGCGAGTAATAATGTTCCGTTTACGATGATGATACCCACCAGGTTCGGCATCATCTGTGAAAATATGATTTTGATCGGGCTACTTCCCAGGGTTCTTGAAGCATTGATCCAATCAAGCTCTTTCTCCTGCAGTGCAGCGAACGGATCAGCCTTGCCGTAACCAACCACAGGAATAAAGCCAAAATTTTGCACTGAACTTCCAAATATCATTATTTCCAGCAGTCCCCAGATTGTTTCTGTGTAAGACAAAGTTATGAATATTTACCTTTTGAGATAAAAATACGAAAGCCGTATCCGTTAACCATTTAGGTTTCTGGATACGGCTTATTCTTCATGCAATTGTAGTTAATAAACTGAATTGGATTTGACACAGGGGCGCAATTTTCCATATTTGACGTATCGTCGTCGCCATTACGGCAAGGATGTCGGGCAGAAACGAGAATAGAGTCAAATTGTAGTGAATGGTGTCTAACACATAAACACGACTAAACGCGATGAAAACAACTCGAGTTAGCTATCTAAATAACAAATGTAAAGATAACATATGAAGTTATCCATTTTCTCATGTGTAAGCGGAAGAATAAATCAATTGTTATTTATCCAACTTTGAATTTCACTTTCTATTAATGAGGCATCCAAACTGCCATCTAATCCATCCCTTGTAATTATTAAATTTCCGAGAGTTTCTGAAATTCCAACACTTTCATAACTCGCTCTTTTTCCGTTCCAATGCTTCTGATATGACTCATTTCCTAGCATTCCAAGATGCTCTAAATAAGCAGTTTTGCCTTGATTTCTTAAAGTGAAATCCGGAATATAATTTTTGCCATTAGCCTCTAATGGTTCTTCATATGAATATTCAATTCCCAGCTTATCGAGAATATTAGCTACAATCACTTCGGATTTTGATCTTACCATTTCACCACGTACCGTTTTATGGATCAACTTTTCTTCAAAGTATCTTTTTTTCTTGCCTGATTCTATCTCAATGATGTTTGGAACACCAAATAAATCTGTATATCGTTGTTTAATATCCGAATACCAGTCATTTGCATATTGTACTACTTCTTGGACTGGCAAATCACTCAATATGATTAGCTTTTCTCTTTGACGAGAGAAAGCCGTATATAACAGCTCTTTTGTAATAAATGAACTTTTTCCATTTATAACCACTATTGTTTTGCCAAAACCAGAACCTTGCGATTTGTGAACTGTAAGAGCGTAAGCAAGTTCTAACTTTGAATCGTTATTGTCACCACCGAAATCAGCTTTAGTATAGGAAAATACTTTTCCTTCAAATGAACTGAAACGAAGTTTATACCAACTAGTATTCTTATCCTTTTTGCCATATTGGAATGGGTAACCTGTCATAATACCAATTTCACCATTTGCAATATAGGCCTTCCCGGATGAACCATCCCAATAATCCTTCTCACCATTTGCATTAGATATAACTTTATCTCCATAAACAATATTTTGAACAGATTGAGGACTGTACTTTGACCACCAAGACGCTTTCCATTTCTCCACAATTTCTTGACGGTATTTTTGATGAATTTGATTATTCAAGTAATAACTTCCTGCGCCAATGAATTTAGTAGGAGATAGAATCTGCCAATTTTCAATGTGGTTTCCGGTATTATAATTTATATATTTATCGTTTTTAATACCACCTATGCTCCGATTAAAGCCATCGATATCATCTACGTTTTCCATATCCGCAACTTCGGACAATTCCTCAAAGAACACTTTTTCCAATTCAACTAAATCAGCAAATTGAATATATTTAAAACGACTATCAGTTTGATTATTTTGAATGCGGTAAATTACCTCTTTATCGATTGAATCTGAATTAGAGAATATTTGAGCAAATGATAAATCATCTCCACCGGATCCTTGCCTCATCTCAGTTTTCAATGTTGCCACCTTATCAGGGAAATTTGTCTGTAAGTAATTCATCAAATCCACAAAGGGGCGCCCTGCTCCAATTGGAGGTAATTGGTTCGGGTCGCCTATAAAAATGATTCTCTCGGCGTGAGAATCAACAAGTTTTAGTATGCCTGCAAACATATCTTCAGTCAGCATTGAGCTTTCATCGATGATAACCGTTTTAGCAATACTTGAACTCGTTTTACTCGGCATCTTATAAGACATCGTTTTCCCATTAAAACCATTTGAACGTATTAAGAACTGTGCAACAGTTTTAAACTCAGCATTAATATTATTCTTCTTAAATGAATTTTCTAGTTGGACTCTCGCCTTCCCAGTAGGAGTCAGTGCCAATACCCCGCCAGCTTTAATTTCTTTGGATGTAGCCAAAATCCCTAGTGCAGTTGTTTTACCCGTCCCGGCTCTACCCAAGAGGACAGATATTTTAGATGATTCAAGAATCCTTAGTGCTACTGCTTTTTCATTACGAGCCAATTCGTCGTTTTCTTCATTGTTCTTCTCAAGTTCGCCAAATTGATCATCAATAATGTTTCTCCAATTTTGTTCGTTTGATAAACTTTTTTCTAGTCGGCTATTCACTACATCGGAGATTACTTGCTTATAATCTTGGTATTCTTTTAATTTGATGTAAGCACTTTCTACATCAACGAACAACTCACCTTCCTGCAAGAACTCTAAAATGCCTTCAATTTTTTCGGTTTGAAAATCTGTTCTTTGATCTAATGGCAATTTATTTATTTTTTCAACGATCTGGTCATAACTGAGTAAAGTATGCCCTTTAATTGCTGCTTGATCTAATACAAATATTACCATAGCTCGGAATCTGCGCTTATCGCTCTCTGTTCTCATTTTAGTAGGTTTCTCAAGTGGTTGCTTATGTAACACCAACGGATTTACATACATTGCATTGTCAATCTGAGAAATAGTAATTTGGTGTTCATTACTCTCTTTTCGTGTCAATTCAAAAAGAAGATATGGGTTTTCAACAATTTCTGCTGCACAAATTTTTAGTTTATCCCACGCATAAATAGCTTGCTCAATAGAAAGATTCAACCTGGACAAGAGCTCGAAGAATCGAGCCTTATTTTTGTTTCTTAGTAAACCAGAAAACTCATCCTCCTTGTCTGCCAAACTTTCATCCAGTTTGGCATTTCCAGTTTCTTTCTCTCCTGAAAAATACAACTCTAATTCAGAAATTAATCCACGTTCAGAAATATTGACATGGCGAGCTATATCAAAACCGTACCTAACACCAAATGCTGATAGAGCCGAACCTAGTCCCGGGAAAACACCCCGTTGATTCCAAACACTTTTAAGTTGATTATCAATGTATTCCAAATGAATATTGATCCATTTTTGGTTGGCTTCCCTTAGCTTGAGTTCGGCTATATTTCTCAATGCAATCTTAGCTTGGTTTAGTACGTCTATTGAGGCATCGTAGCTAACCCATTCAGCAGCATAAGAAAATTCTGTTCTGAAACCTGCCGGTTCGAATAGTATAACGCTCGATACGTCAAAATCAGGATGCTTTCTCACATACTCAGAAATTTCAAGATAGGGCATTAAAAAGCCGTCCTTGCCATCAACTCTTATGGAATGGGCTGCGTTCGTTTCCCAAATATAGTTTTTTTCCTCACTGCTTCCATCAGACTCATACTCGCGAATTTTAGTATTTCCTATTATATTTCCAACTCCAGCAATTATACGCCGACTATCCTCGATGAATGGTACTTGTTTATAATACGGAAATATCAATGAGTGGTGCGGACTAATACCCGAAAAGAAGTAATCAAAAATTCCCTTTTGAGATTCTCCATGTGATACCCACGCACTTGACCAGTTCAGCATCCGCTCTGTCTTGTCTAAGTCAAAATGAAAATTGTAATACTTTTGTTTCTCTTTAGCGTTTTCCTTCAAAGTCCACGAAAAGGGACGCAGTAAGAATGAATAGGGATCTGTCTCAAAGGATGTTTCCTGGAAATGGTGGAACTTATCATTTCCACTTTTATATGGATGATTCATTTTGAGAGAAAGTCTGTTGCTACTCATAAATGCAGCATTTTCTGTAATCCAGTTCTGCATACTTAGTGGTCCCACTTCCTCGTAACACTTGCCTTTATTTTTTTCTTCAAACTCCAGGTTTCGAGATGATGCAATATTAGAAATGACTTGCGCTGCTACATTGTATTTAGGATTATTATCAATTCGTCCAGTGTAATCGTTGTCCTTCCATGGAATTCTTGTTGAAAAGTGTTGCACATAATTTGATTGCGATTTTACTTGCTTTTCTGTGTCCATAAGAGACATTAGAATTCCCCCTTAAATCTCTATTAATATAGTATCTTCATTACAATTTATCTCTAAAAAACTCTCACTTCTTTTGTTATAGTTTCTTTTTCCTTCAAAATGCTATTATTTAAAGTCGTGATTACAAACCTTATTTTCTCTTTAGAATTTAACTAAATGTCGAGATTTCCAAATTTTTTCAATGATTTTTCTTTCTTTTCAGTTTATCATTTACAGCAAGTATTAGGCAGAATAATTTGTGGATAAAATAACTAACTTCTATGATAAAAGTACGAAAGCCGTATCCAACTACCATTGAGGTTGTTGGATACGGCATTTCTTTTTACACTTTTAATTAATAAACTGAATTGGGATTGACAAAGCTCAGCGATTTAATCCATCAGAAAATAAAAGATCGCCAACACTTCTTCTCAGTAAAATTCGATAATAATCTCACTTTCTTCATTGAAGCTCAAAAAAGACTTTAAGACTTCCTCTGTTCTTTTATCAGCTTCCATTAAAAATCCTTGCTCGATTTTCTCTTCTTCAAATTTCTTTTTTTCATTATTGATGTCTTCAATAATTTTCTGGGTAGGAGGATCTGAAAAAATATTTCCTTTCACATCTTCTATCTTCATGTTTTCGAGCTCGACAACATTATCGAGAACTTTCGCTTTGGGAACTTTGACTGTTACTTGTTTGCCCACTTCATCATAGGCCACTTCCACTTTCGAAAGATCCGACCCAGCTTTCAGATATCCCGTGTACTCTACGAGCTTTATCGTCTCTGCAAAGCGAATATCAGTCAGCAGAATTTTCTTGTCATCCCGATTTACCATTGCTTTACTGTACTCATACTTCAATGTCGTTAGCTCTGATAACTCTACGACTTTTCCCTGGATTAATGAGGTATGAGAACTTTGACTAGCAGTACTTCCCAATGGTTTGAATTGAATAAAAATAACTAAACCAACGATTACAATAAGTAACATTGAAATCATAACCCCAACTAACAGTTTTTTCATCTGAATGGCTCCTCACATCTTGTAGGTTTAATTTCTGCATTCCAGAGAGCACGATAATTCGTACACTGTTTAAATCTTAGATAAACGTTAGAGACATTAACGACAAAACCTTTCGTATTGATATCAAGAACCTCAACTATTTTCATCATTTTTGTAGGTTTGTCATAAATGATTAAAGTTATTTCTTTTTCAAGGAAATGATTTTAACTACTTAAATTATCAAAGTTTCAAAGTTCTATCTTCCACAAGCAACATTGTTTGTTCTAAAGTTTCATGAACTTTCATCCAATTTGTATCTATTTCTTTTTGGACATAATCATACTGCTTGGCCTGCTTTTCAAATGCAACCCACTTTATCTCTTTATAAGAATACCTCGCAAACACTAACCATTGAGTGTAGTTAATTGATAATGGATTTTGAGTCACAGCTATTTTCCCAGCGTTTACTGAAGCGGCAATAGCATGCGCAGTAAATAGCATCGTATTCAATTTGGGGTTGCTGTTTTTCTTTGAAAGCATAAAAGGAAGAGATTCTCTAATTGATTTCCCATCAAGAATGCTTTTGATGAAGAAATAAACTCTTACCAAAACTTCTATTATCATAACTGGTATAGACATACTTATAAAATGTCCAAAGTCATACCCTGATCGATACATCATTCTAGTCACTTGACCAAAAGTGTAATCTTTATCCCCAATTTTGCCGAATTGTAAAAATTGAACGAGCATCATTAAAGGCACTGGCAAACCACCCTTAGTTGCTATATCCGACTTTAGATGACCAAAAGCTCTACCTATAGCTTCGAATAAATTCATTCCAATAATGTCTTTATCTACTGTGTTAACAGTTTGGATAATAATTTTCCCATGTTTATCTATTGCAGTCATTTCACCTTTTAAGATATCTTTAACTCCAAAAATAAAAGCAAGAATTGGATCATGCCCTAGTGTTTGAAAACGATGTGTTCTTGGACCTAATCCTTCTACTACTCGATTTAACCCTTTTGAGTGAGAAGCATCGTAAGGCACCCAGTTGTCCCGCTCTAACTGACTTAGTTCAGCTGGCGTCAAGGAAGTGTTCAATTTTTCTCTAATGAAATTAGATAATGAACCTCCCCCAGATCCTTCTGCACCCAGAAATCCTGGATTTTTAGGCATATGAACAAATATTATATCAACCAAAGAAGCTAAGGTTCCCGCTAATCCAATCATCATATAATCATACTTATCCAATTTATTTAAAGAGTTGAAATCTGCTCGAATATATTTTAAAGAATCTTTTACCTTAATAATTTCCTGTTTATTCAAAAGCTCAGAAATATTAACATCAGAATCATCCATGTATTGAACTTCTTCATTTAAATCGCTCCAACTTCTAGTTTTCAATTTAGAGATTGTTTGATTATTTTCATTTGAAGAGAGGCTTTTTAAATTGGGCAAAGCAATATTTAAATTTCCCAAGATTTCTTCAGTACTTTGAATCGCATTCAAAGATGAGTCCTCAAGCTTTAATAAATCAGCTTGGAGCTTTTCACTTTTTCTTTTTTGATGAATTAATACTTTTAACTCATCTCTAAGAAATTCTGATTCATGCTTGCTCATTTAATCACTCCGATTTCGTCACTCTGCTTTTAAATCCTCTGATAAATCTTTAATTGCTGCTTGAAGTAATATATTGAGCGAATTGAGATACTCCATTCTCTCTGTTGAAGCCTTAATATTGCTATTTAATTCATTTAAAACAGCGTCATGTTTGATTATCGCTTCTTGTAGCAACGTTTCTTTTTCTTGTTTTAAAGCTTTCTTTTTAAAATGCGATAAAGTTGCATATCCACCAACTCCTAGAATCACTGCTGGAGCAGCTAGTACGCCAATTCCGGCAACCATACCTCCGCCAATGATACCACCCGCCGTTGCCAAGCCTGAGGTTATCCCTGCTGCACCTAATCCAGCGTATCCAAGTATATTTAATAAACCCAATCCCACTAATCCTCCAGCACCTATGCCTACTACGGCTCCTAAAACTTCCGGTATATCAGAAGTTTTAATATGTCGTTTTTTATCGGCTAGTCCTTTTCCAGCCTCTTCAATAATCGCTATAACTGGAGATAAGGATTTAAGGTTCGTGAATTTCTTTTCAATAGCCATTCTGATCTTCCCTTCTTTCTACTGAATTCTTTAATGACCTTTTACAATCATATTACTACAAAAAAAAATATTTATTCTATAAATAATAGAAAATACTGTAATATTTTTAATTAATTATTATTAAATTTAATTTAAATAATTAATCTGACTTACCTAGAATCATTACGATATTATAAAATTTTGACGTGTAAATTAAAAAGCCGCGAATCTCTTCGCAGCTCTTCAATAATCATTGGCTTATTCTATTCCAAAAACCCAACAATCCCCTACATCAACCCATACGCCAAAGGTAAATCAGGATTACTGTATGCCGTCTCTTTCCCGTCTTCATCCGATGCCGTTTTCAGCACATGGTTCATATCGTCAATAATCAGAAGTTCTGATTCCGGATGCGCCGCATGCAAACTTTCCGCATCGGCTACCGACACATGCGAATCAGATGTACCACCAATAGTCAGGACCGGAATCTCCAGTGCCGCCACTTCTTCCTGCGGATGGTACACCAGCCAGGAAATCTTATAGGGCTGGACCGACGGACGGAAAACACTGTGCAATTGCAGGCTGACTGTTGCCAAAGGTTCGCCTTCCTTCAACTGACTGATGATTTGTCGGGCTTCATTCATGAGATGTTCAGGACGAAACAGCTAAATTGAATTTCCAGCAGTCCCCAAATGTTCCCTGTGTCGCATACAATTCTCACACAATTTATACGAATGAATAAAAAGAAAAAACCACGCTCTAAATGCCGAAGCAACGGGTATGGCAATGTATACATTATAAATTGTAGTGTATAGTCAGACTCATTTAGAATTGTTTTTTACACAGGGACTCGAATTTTACAGCTCAATTATGAATACTTACCTATCGCTATATATTACTTCTATCTTATTTCAGAAGAAACTGGGTTAAGAAAAAATAGTCCGGAGTTTTCTTCATATTCCTCAACTACAGCAGTAATACGTAGATTTTGGCCCATACCAATAGTTTCCGGCACCTCAGAACCAATAAGATTTAAATCAAAAACATTCACATCTTCAAACTTAAAATCAGGACCACTATAGGTTGTTTGACTAGAATCACCAACTGCGATTAAAATATCGTATCTTGTTGTATTATCTCCATGTAGCATCATATGTGCGATATATCCATTGAATTCAATGGTTCTACCAGCATATTTTTTTGCAAATTCAACAACAATTAGATCATTAGTATCTTGGACTGCCAAAAGAGCTGCCAGATCTTTGCTGTTTTTTTCTGTTAGTATTTCTTGTTTGCTTTCCACAGATGCATCATTTGTTGATTGGTCAACTGTCTCAGGACTCTTTTCTTCGGTTGATTTTTCGACTACATCAGAATTCTTTTCATCAGTGGCTTCGGTGTCACTTTTCTCTTCTTCTAGAAATGTGTGATATGTAATGACTATTTCAGAATCTTTTTGGAAACTATCATTTGCGCTAAACTCGGTAGCTCCATTAATCTCTACTTGTTCAATTTCTCCATCTTTTGTTAGCCAACCAGTAATCAAATCATCCAGTTTCTTTGTTTCAATATTAGTAAATCCACTTTCTTCTAATTCCGAAACGACTGTTTGATAATTTTCACCGCCCATTTCATCGGAAGATTTATTCACTTTTAGTACATTTGGATCCTGTTCATCAGAACAAGCTGAAATGCTGGTAATCATACCTATCAAACACAGAAATATTAAAATTCTTTTCATAATGTCCCCCATCTTTTATGTATAAAATTAACATTTTATAGTCAAAATATTATAACACATCGACTTATCTATTTCGCAAAACATTTATTACTATAATAGCCCTGGACTACAATAATTTAGAGCTATTCTTTGCTAACACCTACAGTTAGAATCATTTATTGAAGAAAGAAAAGCTCGAGAACTAGTCGTGTCATGAAATAGAACCAAGGCGGACATGTTTGAGTAATCCTTAGGACATCAGAGAACCACTCATAAGAAGAAGAAAACCGCTTGAGGAAAGTTGATTTTCTCAGAGCGGCGATGCATGCAGTATAAATTATAGTGTACTGACAAAATTGTTTAGTTTTGTGTCGTTTTCTAAAATGCGGTCCCGCTTTTTTTCAAACGAGTGGAGTTGAGATGATTAGTCCCGATTACCCCACAAGTCAAGTTACATCATTTAACATTTTACCAGCAGTCTCCATTTGGTCCCTGTGCGCTGCTCAATTATGAATAATTACCCTTCGCCATATAAATGCAACGGGATTCTTTCTACTGCTGATTTTGTCGATTTTCTTATGCAGTATTGTAGTATGTCTTGAATTGGCTTCAACACAGGGAAGCGGTTTTTACAATTGATTGTCTTCATTGAATCCATTGAAAGCATCGGCTCTGCTCAGCAATAAATGCGCTTCGTCGACCAATACAATATTCGCTTTTTCTGCAGCTTTCTTTTGCTTGTTAATGAAACTTGTAGGCTTATCAAAGTTATTCTTTTTAAGAGATTTCACATTAGCCGCAATGTTTTTATACGTTTTCAGCATTTCTGAATGATTAACCAGCAAAAAATTCTTTGTATTATGGAGGTTAGAACTTATATCAACTGCCCGTTCCTGAATGCTATTGAACACGGAACTTAGGACCACACTCTTCCCTACACCTGCTTCGCCCTTAACCATGAACACAAACGTTTCATCATCATGGCTGTGCTCTTCGCATACTTCTAGAATTTTTGTTTTAAGCTCGAGTTGTGTCATTGTCAGTTCTTTAAAAGGAGAAAGTTTGAAGATGTCCCTATTTTCGATTACATGTGCAGGGTTATTAACCATTTTCCTTTTCAATAGTTCTTTCCATATATCATTGAATATCTCTTTGTCGTAGAATTCCTTGTTATGGTAGTTGTGCGTGACGATTTGCGCAGTCTGACTCTTGTTCTGTAGCTTGTAGCGATCATCTCCTAAGAAATAATCATAATTCGCTTCCCTAGGAGCGGTACAATTCCCAAAAAATTTATGTTAGTGAATAAAAAGAAAAAATTACAACCAAAATGTTGATGTAGCAAGCATGGCTATGTGTAAAGTATAAATTGTAGTGTATTGTCAAAATCGTTTAGAATTTTTTCTTTCCCAGGGACGTGGTTTTAAAGAAAAAATGGAGTAACTAAAATTGTTAAGCCTAAAATTAAAGGAATGATATAGGCCAAGTAAAACATTCTTCTTTCTTTTTTATAATACTTGTCTAACTTTTTCTCTTCGTCCAATGTTGCAGTACGTTTAACTTTTTTCGCTTGTAGATAATCTATTTGTTCATGATTCTCTACAATAACTAAAGTACGTTCATATTCCTTATATAGATCTGCTACTTTGTCAGTGTCAATTTTCGATTTCACTTTCATCATTTCAATTTTTCCATATAATTTAGAAAGATGATGCCCGTTACTTTCCATCATAATTGCTTTTTCCTTATAGTTTTTTCCCCCCATATGTGTAGCAAAGAATGATAGGGCAATAGATATTGATAGGGTTAAGTATGTCGACCATTCAGCACTATTATTATAAAATTGATAGAGTGTAATTATAGAGATGATAACCACTAAAATATTATAAAATACTATCAAGTTTTGTATTTTATTAAAATAAATTCGCAATCTTGTTGAACAAGCGAAGCGAGCTCTTCTAGTTATATCAATACGTCTTAAAAGTTCACTCATAGATTCTTGCAATTTTTTTTGTTGATTTTCTTCTAAATTTTTCTCTTCCCCTTCTGCTGGAGAAAGAATATTGGTTTTTTTAAACCAATTAACATAAGTAGGACTATTGAATAGCATTAAAAACTTCCTTTCAAGTGGCTAAATTCAGTTATTTGATAACCATTTTCTTAGAGCTTCATCCATACAATAAACATAACACCCCTTCATCCCTCTCGTCATCAAGGTCTTATACGTATTCCTCACCAACTTATCAAGCGGATCAACCTCATACTTACCCTTAGGCTTCGCCGGTCTGGCGCCTTTATCCTTGAAGTTCTCCCGCTTCACTTCAATAGACTGAGTTTCTGGATTATAGGTTAGATCATTGCCGATGATTACACCGACGTATTCCATTTCAAGTCCTTGAACGGTGTGGATGCAGCCGATTTGTTCGGAGCCTTCCGGGTGGATGGCCCAGTCGATACGTGCGGGATCGTTCCACGGCATAGCGAAGTCATGAACCTCGACGACGACATCTTTCGGCAGCTCTCCATCCACTCTTTTGGTGTTCCATTCCCATGCATAGCCTGCGAGCAGCCGGCCGCCTTTTTCTTTCACTACTTTCTCGTAAAGCTCGTGCGGAGAATCGACGACTTGGAAGTCGAAGTCTCCATCCAGCTGGATGTCCTGCTTGCGGTCGTAAAGGACATCGTCGAGCCACTCCAGGTAATTGCCTGAACCAGCGCAGCGGAACTGTGAATCGAGTTCGACGACATGGACCGTTGAGTTCTGCTTTTCGGCTTCTTCTTTCAATAGATTGAAGCGGCCGATGTCTTTATTCGAAATCACCTGCTCATCATCGATGAAGAAGACGCTGACTCTGCTGGAGCGGATGATTTGAGTCGCCTGGTTTTCGCCTTCGATTTTGCGCTTCATATGTCCTTGGTTCTTCAGGCGATGCGCTTCGTCACAGACCAGGACATCGTAGTAATTTGAAGGCGTTTCCACATACGACGCAGAACCTTTAAAAAGGCTCCGTATTTCCACAAAGCCGCTCCGGCCGATCAGTTTCTTCCGGAGTATTTCGCGGAACGATTGGTTCGGTGTAATATACTCAATCGTCGCTTCTTCGCCTAACAGGAAGTTCATCAAGTTCAAGCCGATGACCGATTTGCCTGTTCCCGGTCCCCCTTTGATGAGGATGGTGTGCTTCTGGTCCGTTTCCAGATCCATGCCGTTGTAGATGGACAGCACTTTCTCGTAAGCGACCTTTTGTTCATCAAGGAGAATGAATTCCTCGTTTCCTTCGAATAAGGAATTGACGGCTTCGACCAGTTTCTTGGATGGACGAATTCTTCCTTCTTCGATTTTCCGGGCGATTTCCGTCCCTTTTCCTTCTGAGACCGCATCGTTGATTCGCTTTCGCAGCAGCAAATCATCAAATTGGAAATAGATCGGCGACTGCTCGACGTAGCTCGTATAGCGTTCATTGAGCAAAGGCTCTGCCAGTTTGTCCGGTATGTAATTATGCAGATATGCACAGGAGCTTAAGCTGATGGATGTATCTTCGTATAAGGCTTCATTGAAATTCTCGAGATAGCGTTTATAGGACAGCGACTGATAAGACGGATGAACGGTTTCGCGCTCCCTCCCACCGAGGAAGGTTTTGACGATGCCGTCCCCTTCCGCCAGCTGTGATTTATTCCATTGCTTCAGTTCAACGATAACCGCGTTTTGCCGGCCGGTCTTGTCTTCCCCGGTAATCAGGAAATCAATGCGCTTTTCGGTGGAAGGCAACTTGTATTCCAGCAGGACATGGGTCCCTTCTTTCAATTCCGCGTCCCGCAGAATCTTGGCCATTTGCGGCAAGGAGTTGGTCCATGAACGGATTTCGCTCGGGGACACGGAGTGGTTCATCTTTTCCTGCACTTTTTCAAGGAGCACAGATTCGATGCGCTGTTCAAGCACGTGGTTGATGAATTTTGAAGAGCTTTCGTTGTAGATGATCATGAGGGTGCTCCTCTCTTCTATATATGTAAAATCCTGTATGAAACTTATTTTCAGTTTAACATTTTTTGACTATACCAGCACTAATTTTTCGCAATATTATTGCAACTCATGTCATATATTTATTTTCAACCCCTATATACCTATATACCTAAAAAGACCTCAAACAAAAACTTTATTGTTTGAGGTCAGCGCTTCATTTTGCTTATTTATTTACTTCAATTGTATGTGAAACGTCTTCCCCTACAGTTTCGAAGTTAGTATCGTACGGAGCCATAATCCTTAATTCAATACTTTTAAGTTCATCTACTGTTGAATTCTTTAAGATGTATACATTATGTCCTTCATGACGAACCTGTCCTAAATATTCTCCGTCAATATATTCAGACAAGAGCATATCAGGATCTAACTGTTCTTTAGTATTGGTAATTGCTACGGCTTGGTCAAGATAAAAACTCATGTCTTCCTCAGATGTATTTTCTCCAGCAAATTGAATAGTAAAGGCGTGTACTTCATCTCCTACAGCAACTTCAAAAAGATCAGCTGTCGCTTGGTCTTTCGGCTCGATAATTTTCAGCTGAATTCCAGGAATTTCGTATTTCATTGGACCAATTTCTCCAGTGATGCCCAACTCTTTATTGGTATACGTATTAGTAGCTTTCATGCTGTCATCTTCCTGTACGTCTTCATCGACTTCCACAGCTTCTTCGACCTCTTCAGTCTCTTCTGTGCTCTCAGATTCTTCCGTATTGGCTGATGTCTCTTCACTAGCTGTTGTTGTGTTTTCGGACTCCTCGTTAACCTCTGCGGTATCGGATCCACATCCTGCTAGAACTACAGAACTGATGATAATTGGAATAAACCATTTTTTTATCATAATCAAATCCTCCTTCATTTTGAGTCGCAAATAATAATGTAATCAACTATACTGTCAGCGGCCGCCTGCTATTAATTAGAAGGAATACCAAACAAGTTAAACTTCATAATTGAAAAATGTTGAAAAATTATTCTTTTATCATTTTTCAACCTTCTATAGGTAAATATACTATAGAATCCTATTTTTTTCTATATACAATCAACTATTCTTCTTTATATTTACAGAAAACTAGTAAAATAAGATAGATTCAAAATCACTAAATCTTTTTAATCCAACTTCTTCTTAGAATAATAAGTAACTATACCTGCTAGATTCTCATCAACCTATTTAGAGATGAACTGCATAAAAAAGTTAGTATTGTTTTTTTCTTTTACTCTCTTTTATTTCCACCAGATGCTCCAACCTAAATTTTTTATACCCCTATAACTTAAAAAACCGAGCCGCTCCAACCAGTCTTTCCCTGGTCAGAGCGGCTCGGTGCCGTTTTATTGATTGGTTACTGCTTTTTCGGCTTGTGATTTTTTCAAGATGATTTCGAGTTCTTCCAGCGACTTGCCTTTGGTTTCCGGAATGAACTTCCAGACAAACAGCGCGGAAAGGAGGCTCATGAGGCCATAGATTCCGTAAGTCATTGCACCGCTGATTTCCATCATCGGCGGATAAGTGGAAGAGACGAAATAGTTGGCTGCCCATTGGAAAGCCACGGCAATCGCCAATGCCTGTCCGCGGATTTTGTTCGGGAAGATTTCAGACAGCAAGACCCACACGACCGGTCCCCAGGACATCATGAATGATGCCGTATAGATGATGATGAAGACCAGTGTGGCGGTGCCGATCTGTTCGAAGTACGCCAGTCCGGCTACACCGAACATCCCGATGGTCATCCCGATGGAACCGATGATCAGCAGCGGCTTGCGGCCGACTTTGTCTACAGTGACAATGGCGATGACTGTGAAGATGACGTTGACCAAGCCCATGATGATGGTCTGCATGAGTGAAGCATCGCGTCCTGCGCCCATGCTTTCAAAGATTCGCGGCGCGTAATAGAGCGCTACGTTGATGCCGACAAATTGCTGGAATACCGACAGCAAAATCCCGATGGCAATGATTCCTCTGCCGTAGGCAAAGAGCTTTTCCTTTTTGTGGTCAAAGGAATTTTTGATTTCATACAGAGTCGCTTTTGCCATGGTCATATCGTAGGTTTTCAACAAAATGTCCATGGCTTTGTCGTCTTTCTGTTGAGAAACGAGGTAGCGCGGTGTTTCCGGAACAAAAAACAGCAATAGAAGGAACAATAAAGCCGGAATCGTTTCAGAAGCGAACATGTATCTCCAGCCCAATTCGTTGATCCACGCCAGGCTCTCGCCTCTTGCGATTCCCCAGTTGACGAAGTAAACGACCAGCATACCGAAAATGATGGCGAATTGGTTCAAGGCGACAAGACGTCCTCTCAAGTTCGGAGGTGCAATTTCCCCAATATACATCGGTGCAACGGCAGAAGCCAGCCCGACTCCGATTCCGCCGATGATCCGGTAGAAGTTGAATGTCGCCAGTAAAGCGATGGAAGGCTCACCTGGTGTGAAGAACAGGAACTCCGGATAAGCAGAGCCGAGTGCCGAAGCCAGGAATAAAAATGCAGCGATGATCAATGTGAGTTTCCGGCCGAATTTCGAAGAGAACGTACCGGATAAAAATCCCCCGATGATACAGCCGATCAATGCACTGGAAACCGTCAATCCGTGGATAAAGGAACTGAGTCCCAGGCTATCCGTGAAATACGTCTGCAGCGCACCTTCTGCGCCAGAGATGACAGCCGTGTCGTAGCCGAATAACAGGCCACCTAATGTAGCAACTAAGGTAATCCCAACAATGTATAAAAGCTTGGTATTCTTCATTTGGCTAGCGAGAGCAGAATACGTTCCTGCCCTCTCCTCCTCTCATGGTGTAAGCGTTATCAGTTATTGTACCAATATTCCATTACTTCGTGCAATGACTAAACTAAGTTTTCTGAGATTTTTTATTATCTTGAAATAAAGACATGTTGGAGATTGCCGCTCTAATACTTGATACACTGCTGTTTCAAATGAAAAATTGTTCTGTTTAAAAAATAAAAAAATTCAAATTTACTACTTCCTATATTTGGTTAATACCTTTACAATTTGGGAAAAGGAGTGGATTGGATGGCTATGAAGTTTCGAAAAAGTTTTAAAGTGGCTCCAGGTATGCGAGTTAATGTTTCGAGCAGAGGAATCGGTGCAAGCGTTGGAGTAAAAGGGCTTCGCTATTCGGTGAATTCACGTGGACAACGACGAACAACTGTCAGCATTCCAGGCACTGGGTTATCTTCGACCAGAACCAGTTCAAGCCGATCCAATTCAAACCGTACTTATAAAAGTGCCGCTCAACAAAACAGACAAGCACTTGCCCGGCAACAAAAAGAAATTGCTAAGCAGGAAGAGCTGGAAAGAGCCCGGTACGAAGTACAGGTTTTTGAAAACAAAATCGATCTGATACATTCTATCCACAAGGAATGTGACGATCATTTTGATTGGTTTGACATCAGTCGATCCAAGCACCCCCATCACTTGAAAGAAACTGGATTCCACGAGCTTGAAGCACAGGAAAAACTAAATGCATTCAAGCCTTCTATGATGCAAAAGATGCTGAAGACAGCGAATAAAGAAGAAGAGAAGTTACGTCAGGAAGTATCTTTGGCAAGAGAAAAAGATGCTGAAGAATCGAAAGAACTCATTCGAACCACCCGCTTGGCCAACCGTATTCTGCAGCAGGACATAGATGCTTATCTACAAGTTATCGAAGAGCTTTCACCACTGGACGACCTGCTGGAATTCGGAAGCGGTTTTGAATTTATTATCGAGGATCCTAAAACACTTGAGGTTGAATTCAATGTTCATTCAAAAGATATCGTTCCTACAGAACAAAAATCTCTGACAAAAACCGGCAAGTTAACCGTCAAAGAAATGCCGAAAACCAAATACTATGACATTACACAGGATTATGTCTGCAGTTGTGCAATCCGTATTGCCCGAGATATGTTCGCCATCCTGCCTTTTGATCTGATTGTTGTCCATGCGATGGATGAAGTTTTGGACACCTCAACCGGCAGAACAGATATCCTTCCGATTCTTTCTGTTCGTTTTGATAAAGCCACATTGAACAGCCTGAATTTTGAAGCCATTGATTGTTCAGATTCAATGGCAAATTTCCAGCACAATATGAAATTCCGGAAGACCCAAGGATTTTCGCCGGTTGAGAAGGTTCAGTTGCTTCAGTAATATAAAGAATTTGATTTTATGCCCCCAAAAGATTGGACAGCGTGAATCGTCCAATCTTTTTGCCTTTATTCGATTAAAACAGCCTACATATCACTACACAATATCTTAATCAGCAGCGAGTTTCCCGTAAGATAGATAACTGAATACAAGTTTCGAAAGTTTCGTTTATTTCTTTAGTTTCTTTGTAAATAGTTGTATAATTGAAAAAAAGGTAATAAGGAGATATTACTATGGTTAATCTACTCGATAACATAAAACCCCGCCCTTCTGATGAAGCGATTAAAAATAAGCGGGTAAAAGAGTATGTGCAACTCATGAGAATAGCCGAAGAAGTAGAACGGGAATTAAAAAGAAGAACTAATGAACTTGGAGAAGATGAAAAACAAGAGGCGTTTGAGGCACTAAGTCAGGAATACAACCTCCCCCCATATGTAACTGTACGCGATGCGGCAGACATTATAGGTGTCAGCCAGCAAATGGTCCGTAGACATTGCAGCGAAGGGAAACTGTTGGCGAAACAAACTTTCGAAGGCAGCGGGAAATGGCGGATTGAGACCAAACAATTAATGGATCAGCCTAACTGGGAACGGTTTATTGAAAAACGTGCTCGGATTAAAAATCAGTCACTTGGTTTTGCTGATGAAATGCTGAATCAGTTACAGGAAGAAGAATAAGCTAGCTATGGCTGAATTCAAGCAGTATACAGTAGATACGAATTTTTTTCGTTACCACGCCTATAATAATGGCGACACTAATCTACGGAGAGCAGCTGTTCATTTTTGGAAAACTGCAAAAGAAGAAATAGAAAAAGGCGAGGCGGTTATTCTCGTTCCTGCAGAAGTTAAAAGGGAATTAGAGGTACAATCTTATATCTTGTCTGACAGAGAAAATAATAAAATCCAACGTCTTTTAGCTAATTGCCAGGAAATATCCCCTTCTGTTTCGATAAAATTGGAACATCATGTCAGAATAATGTCTGCATATCTGCGGGCCAATTTCCGGAATGCTCTTGGCGATTTCTCTATCGCATACGGTGGTGTTTCAGACTCTCGTATTCTTTATAGTGCTTATTATGAAGACAGCATTCTTGTCACAGCGAATGTTAAAGACTTCATGCTTTACCCTTTTTTATTTAACCAGAGTGAAGATCGATTGTATGATTTAAAGCAAAGTCAATTTGTTCATATACCTGAGGAAACTTATAATCTGGTCTGGCAAGACTCGGGCTTTCAGAACATGTTTCTGGAACTTAGCAAATTAGAGGTTGAATTAGAAGATACAGATGATTGAATGGCAATTAATTCAACCCCCTCCAGGCAGTCCTGCTGCTTGAAAGGGGTTTTGTTGTAATTCTACATTTCATTATATGAAAACTTATTTTATTGAAGGTTTAATCAACTATGTTTATTAAATCCCACTCACCTCACACTGCCCTTCATCATTACGCCCCACCGCTACCATACTTCCATCTGCTTTAAGACCAATCGTATGAGCACTGCCTGCCGAGATCGCTACAATATTGTGCCAGCTACTCGTCTCGCATTGCCCTTCAGTATTTCGCCCGGCAGACACCACTGTTCCATCAGCCTTCAACCCGATCGTGTGATTGCTGCCAACTGCTATTTCCACAACGTCTCGCCAGCCGTCTACATCGCGTTGTCCATCTTTATTCAACCCAGTAGCCACGACAGTTCCATCCGAGCGGAGTCCAACGCTGTGAAGATAGCCCGCTCCCGTTTCAACGATGTCACGCCAGTCCTTCACATTGCCTTGTCCGTAACGATTGTTTCCTGCAACCGCCACTGTCCCATCACTTTGAAGTCCGAGGGTATGCCAGTCACCCGCAGAAACCGAGACGATTTCGCGCCAATCACTTACATCGCATTGCCCTTCGTTATTCTGTCCCACTGCCACTACCGTTCCGTCCTTTTTCAGTCCGAGTGTTCGGCGCCATCCTGCGGCGATCGCTTTAATATCCAGCCAATCATTTACGTCACATTGCTGGTATTTATTCCAGCCGACTGCGACGACTTTTCCATTCTTTTGGAGTCCGACCGTATGGGAATTTCCGATATGGCCCGTTCCCGCTGCCACCGCTGTGATGTCACGCCAGCCGTTCACTTGGCATTGGCCGTATTTATTATCGCCCACCGCAGTCACCGTACCATCCGAATGGAGCGCGACAGTATGGCGATAGCCTGCCGCTATGGTCTTTTTCGGCCAACGCTTCATCTGCAATGGCTGTTCTTCTGATGAAAGCCGGTCCATATTCAACCTCCCCGACATGTTTGTCTCTGAACAACGAACAGTGATGATCGACAGCTGTTATTCTTCCAACAGCTCAATCAACCGGATCACTTCTTCATCTTCTCCGGTCTCAATCTCCACCAGCTCAGTGTTCTCGATGATGTCGTTGTAGAAATCTTCCCCTGCAGGATACTCGCCATCCCAACGCAATGGCACATTGTACAGAGTGATTGTGCCGTCCCCGTTTCCGCTATACGTCACAGACCCATCCACCAAGCGCGAGCCTGCCAGTTGAATGACCGCTTCCGGATAAGCGGCGCTCGTGTCATCGTCAGGATTGAGTAGAGTACCTTCAGGGATTTGTTGGACGTAAAGCCCGTCTATTTCCTGATTCGGTCCGAGCTGCAGCCACACTCTGGCGTATTCGATCTGTTTGCTGGAATACTCGGATAAGGCATCTTCACCTGAGTCAGTCGCCACCGTAGAATCCTCCTCTCCTGCTCCTTCTTTTCCGCCTTCTTCCAATGCCGTTTCCTCCGGCTCGCCTCTGGCTTTTGAAGCGTCCATGATCGGCGCATCCTCTTCACCGCAGCCCGCCAACAGCAATAGCGCTGCGCTCACACAAAAGAATTTTCCCACTCTTTTCATCGGTCCCACCTCTCCTTTTTTAGTCCGAATAGATAAGTTAGCAGTATATTCGATAATGAAAGCCCGTTTTCCTTCCTGAAAACTTCCGTTCTCCACATACTTGTTTCACTGCTTGGCTACGGGTAAGCAGGACCCCTCTCACAAGCCTATTTTCGACTGGAGGAATCATTGTGCAAACAAAGTGCGGTATTCTGCAAACAATGGCTTTTATTCTGCAAATAAACCTGGTTTTCTGCAAACAAATTTTTTATTCCGCAAACAAACCATCGTTTTCCGCAAACAACGCTTAAATCTCTCGCCGAATCAGCGAATATGGCTTATAGATATGCAGCTGGTGATGAGTTTCGAGGATTTTTTGGTGTAAAAGGACGCCCTCTTCTGCTTTTTGCATAAATCCATCAAAATAACCCGCTCAGCAGGAAATTCCTGAGCAGGTTAGTTCGACAGTATATAAACTTAAGCGTTTTTCACAGCGGAACGTGCGTTATTATACCTTCGCCAAAATCAATACGCCTTTTTCTTTCAGCACCAGATTGCCACTCACTTGTTCATCCGTAAGCACTTCTCTGTACTGGTCATCTTTCAATTCGATCGTTGCTTCTTCGTTGTTGTGGTTCAACACGAACAAATACGTCTGGCCGTCTTTTACGCGTTCAGTGGTTTCAACGCCCTCCGGTACGGCAAGCAGTGGCTCAACACCTGCTTCATCGCACACTGTCTTGAGGAAGTCGACGAGGAATTCCGTATCTGGGCTTGATGCCACATACCACGCTTTTCCTTTGCCGAATTTATTGACGGTTAGGACCGGCATGCCTTTATAGAAGTCAGAGCCGTATTCCGCAACCGCTTCTGCGCCTTCTGTGTGGATCAAATCAAATAACAGGTTGCATGAATACTTGCCGCTCATCTTGCCGCGTACTTCTTTCATGACGATTTGATTGGTTTCGTCCGGGTGCAGCGCATCGATTTCTTCCGCCCAAATGCCGAGCACGTTGCGCAATTCGCCTGGATACCCGCCAAGTGTCACGATGTCGGTTTCGTTGACGATGCCGCTGAAGAACGTCGTCAGGAAAGTTCCGCCGTTTTCGACAAAGGCCTCGACTTTCGCTGCGTAGCCTTCTTTCACCATATACAGAACCGGTGCAATGACGACATCGTATTGGCTCAAGTCTTCTTCGACGCCGATCATGTCGACTTGGACATTCAATTTGTACAATGCGTCATAGTATTTATGGACTTCATTGACATAATCAAGCGATACAGAAGGGCCGCTCGACAGTTCCGTCGCCCAGCGGTTTTCCCAGTCAAAGACGATGGCCACTTTGGCGTTGACGCGTGCATCGAGCAAGGTATCGGATAAGCCGTTCAATTCTTTTCCTAATTGGGCGACTTCATTGAACACACGCGTGTTTTCGTGGCCGACGTGTTCGATGACCGCTCCGTGGTATTTCTCGCAAGCCCCGACTGAACGGCGCAGCTGGAAATACAGGATGGTGTCTGCGCCGCGGCCGATTGCCTGGTAGCTCCATAAACGCATAACGCCCGGGCGCTTCAAGGAATTATACGGCTGCCAGTTTTGCTGGCTCGGCGTCTGCTCCATCAGCATGAACGGCTGGCCGTTCTTCAATCCGCGCATCAAATCGTGTGTCATGGCCGTGTAGCTGACCGGCGTATCAATCGCCGGGTAGTTGTCCCAGGATACGACGTCCATTTCTTTCGCCCACTTGAAATAATCCAGCATCGGGTAGGTGCCCATCAAGTTGGTGGTGATCGGCGTGTTCGAAATGTGCTTGCGGATCGCGTTGTACTCCAGCTTGTAGCAATCAAGCAAGCTGTCCGATTGGAACCTACGGTAATCCAGTGAAATCCCCTGGAAGTCGGAGACGTTGTCTTCGCGTTCTTCGCTCAGCATATTCGGTGCGACGATTTCGTCCCATTCGTAGAACGTATGCCCCCAGAATCCGGTGTTCCATGCTTTGTTCAACTTTTCGATCGTGCCGTATTTGTCGCTCAGCCAGCCACGGAACGCGTCCTGGCAATTGTCGCAATAGCAGTAGCCGCCATATTCATTGGACACATGCCAAATCAAGACAGCCGGGTGGTCTTTATAGCGCTCCGCCAATGTTTCAGCGATTTTCTCGGAATACTTGCGGTACGTCGGGCTGTTCGGGCAGGAGTTGTGGCGGCTGCCAAACTTGCGTTTACGGCCGTAGAAATCCACACGCAATACGTCTGGGTATTTCTTCGCCATCCACGCCGGATGCGCGGCTGTACTTGTGGCTAGGCACGTGTAGATGCCGTTTTCATACAAGCGGTTGATTTTGTCGTCCAGCCAGTCAAAATTATAGGTATCTTCATTCGGCTGATTCAATGCCCATGAAAAGACGTTTAACGTCGCCACATCAATTCCAGCCAATTTGAACATCCGGACATCCTCGTCCCAGATTTCTTTTGAATCCCATTGTTCCGGGTTATAGTCCCCGCCATGCCAAATCTTCGGTAATTTATCGTTGATCATTTTATTCCATCCCTTCTGCTTCAATAGTGTTTAGCCGAGTTTTGGCTGGTCCAGCAAGTGGATTTTATCAGTCGCCGTGTTTTCCAGTTCCAGCACGACAATTTCATTGTTTTCTTTTTTCAGCAATGGGCCCGGCAAATAAAGGCGTTGCTGCGGACCGGCAGTATTCCAGTAGCGGCCGAGATTGAAGCCGTTGATGAAGACATTGCCTTTGGTGAAGCCCTCGGTGTCGACATAAGCGTCCAGCCCTTCTGCCGCATCAAACGAACCACGGAAAAATTTCGGGAAGCGGTCTTCGCCGCTCAGCTCATAGGCTTCCGGCAAACGGTCCAGCTCCACTTTGTACATTTCCCAGTGGAAGAAATATTGTTCGCCGAGCCACAGGTTTTTGACGAGCCCTTTCGGATCTGTCAAATGCTCCCCGTAATTGGCGCGCCCCATGTTCTCCACGAGAATCTCCAGCGTGTTCACCGGGTCCGGGAACTCCAGGGTCAGTTCTTTATTTAGATCGTTGATGTAGGTTGTGGTGATATAACGGCCGTTGATGTAAATGAACCCCCGGTCGCGGATGTTGCCCGAGTTGACTTTCAATTCGCCTTGGCGGTTGACCGTCGTCCGGTACAGCGTATAGCCGTAGGCCTGATCGATGTCTTCCATCGCCAGCGGCACGATGTGCTCGACTTTTTCGCCGATGTTTTGCAGGACATCGAACAAACTGACAGACTCTGAAAGCGCCACTTCTCCATAAGCTTCCGCCGTTGCCGTCTCCTCGAAATCCGCCGGCACTTCCCGGTACTCACTCAGGACTTTCTTGACCGCTTTGTACTTCTCGGTGATCGCTCCGCCTTCCGTCAGCAAGCTGTCGTAATCGTAGCTGGTGATCGTCGGGTAATAGATGTCGTAATGGTTGGCGCCGTTCATGAAACCGAAGTTCGTGCCCCCGTGGAACATATAGAAATTGACGGAGATGTTCTTCTCCATGATTTCCTTAAAGACCGCAGCCACATCGTCCCCGCTCCGCACTGTGTGTTCACCGGTCCAATAATCAAACCAGCCGATCCAAAACTCCGCCACCATCTTCGGCGAACCGGCTTTGAACGTTTCGAGTGCGTCGAATGATTCCGCTACCCGCGAACCGAAATTCAAGGTAGTGGTGACATCCGGCAGCGAGCCTTGTTGAATAAAGTCCGGACCGTCTGATGTGAACAAGAACGTATCCAGTTCATGCTTTTCATACTGTTCTTTAAAGAAATGAAGGTAAGCCAGATCATTTCCGTACGCACCGTATTCATTTTCGATCTGCATGGCAATGACCGGCCCGCCATTTTGGTAGAGATGCTTTTTGAACTTCGGCAGCAATTCGTTGAAGTAATCTTCCACATGCTTCAAGAAAGACGGATGGCTGCTTCGCATGACCATGCTTTTGTGCTTCAGCAGCCAGGACGGCAAGCCGCCCATTTCCCACTCCGCGCAGATATACGGCGCCGGACGCAGGATGACATACAGCCCGAGCGTGTGCGCCAGCTCGATAAAGCGTTCGATATCCGCCATTCCCGAAAAGTTGAACTGTCCTTTTTTCGGTTCGTGGAAATTCCACGGAATGTAGGTTTCCACCGTATTCAGCCCCAAAGCCTTCAGCTTCAGCAAGCGGTCTTCCCATTGTTCGGGCATCGTCCGGAAATAATGCATGCCGCCCGACAAGATCTGGAAAGGCTCGCCCTCAAAATAAAACGAATCGTTTTTAACAGTCAGCACGTCGACGCCTCCTATGTAGGTGGAGATATTTTTAGTGTTGATATTCCGCAAAACAAATATAGTCTCTTTTTTACAGCACTCACTTAGCACCGACGCGTCCACGAGCTAAGCGACCGGCGCGATTTTAAAAGTTATTCTATCTGTAAAACTCTTTACTCACACCCGCTTTACTTTATAAACAACCGACGAAAAGTCGGCCGGATGGTGGTCCGTTCGGTACCGGTTCAGCTGCAGACCAGCACCCATCAATTCGTCTCCGAAAAAGGTGTCGTCTATTCCTTCGATGGTGTATTCAAATTCCGGGTTCAGTCCTTTAAAGAAAATGCGGGTGAACCCTGGATTCGGCCGAGATAAGACTTGGTAATAACCGAGGATTGCTTCGCTTTGGTCTTCTGATACGACCATCCAACTGGTTTGATTGCCATCTTCCGCAAACGGGCTTTCGATCCGGTAAAACTGGCCTTGCTGGATGAGCGACCGGTTTTCTTTGTAGAAAGCGATTTGTTCTTTTACTTCTTCTTTTTCTTCATTGGTCATCGCCGTCACATCGAGTTCGTAGCCGAATGCGCCGAAATAAGCGACGTTTGCCCGGGTCTCTAAGCTCGTCATCCTGCCTACTTGATGGTTGGGAACCGCGGATACATGGGCGCCCATTGAACTGAGCGGATACACCAGCGACGTGCCGTATTGAATCTTCAGGCGTTCAACCGCATCGGTGTCGTCACTGGTCCAGCCTTGCGGCGCGTAATACAGCAAGCCCGGATCGAACCGGCTCCCGCCACCCGCACAGGATTCGAACAAGACATGCGGAAACTCTGTCGTCAGCCGTTCATACAAGGAATAGACGCCCAGGATGTAGCGGTGCGCCACTTCACGCTGGCGGTTGGCCGGCAATTCCAAAGAGCCGACTTCTGTCATGTAGCGGTTCATGTCCCATTTCACATACGAAATCGGCGTCTCCCTCAAGACTTTCGCCATCATCTTATGGATGAAATCCACGACTTCCTGTCTGGAAAAATCAAGCACAAACTGATTTCGGCCATGCGACATTTTCCGGTTGGGCACATGGATCACCCAGTCCGGATGGGTTTTATACAACTCACTGGCTTTCGAGACCATCTCCGGTTCAAACCAAAGGCCGAATTCCATGCCCAAGCCGGTAATGTCTTTCGCCAATTGCGTAAGGCCCTTCGGCAACTTGCGCTTGTCTGCCGACCAATCCCCTAAAGACGTGGTGTCGTCATCGCGTTTGCCGAACCAGCCGTCATCCAGGACGAACAATTCCACGCCCAATTCTTTGGACGACTTGGCGAGCTCCAATATTTTTTCATCATTGAAATCCCAATACGTCGCTTCCCAGTTGTTGATCAGCACCGGACGTTCCCGGTCGCGCCATTTCCCGCGCGCCAAGCGAGTACGGTACAGCTGATGGAAAGTCTGGCTCATGCCATTCAAGCCTTCATCTGAATACACGAGCACCACTTCCGGTGTCTGGAAACTTTCGCCGCTTTCCAGCAGCCAATTAAAATCAAACGGATTGATGCCCATCATCAAGCGCGTCACATCGTAATGATCCACTTCCACCTGCGCCAGAAAATTGCCGCTGTAGACCAGGCTCATGCCGTACACTTCGCCTTGATGTTCCGTCGTCTCCGGCCGTTTCAAGGCAAGAAACGGATTTTGCTGGGCACTGCTCGTCCCGCGTGTACTGGCAATGCTTTGGATGCCCGGCACCAATTTGCGGTTTTTGATGTGCCGTTCCCGTGCCCACGAACCCGACAACTGCACCATCTCAAAATTTGAATCCGGCAAATCGATGCTGGCACTCAATGCTCTAGTCAAATTTAAATCCCTTTGCCCGCGATTGATGAACTGTGCAGAACGCGCAATCGCATTGGACTTTTCAAACACCGTATAAGAAAGCCGGAGCTCCAAATCGATTTCTTTGTCATACAGATAAATCTCCAAAGTGGTCGCTTCCTGATCACTTTCCGCATACGTAGCGGGCAAGCCTTCCAGTTTCTTTTTGCCTTTAAAGATCTGGTGGTCCTGATAAACCAAATCCGTAATCCGGCTGCCGCCTTCCTGCAGCACCTGATAAGCCGGCTCCCGGAAGTCCGTCGCCCCGTAGGCCGGATATTCCTGTTTGATCAAATCCAATGAAAAAACCAAATCCCCTTCATTGACACAAGCCGTATTCGGAGCCGCCTCCACATGAAACAAGCGCTGGAACGACTCCCGCTGGCGCAGCTTCTTGCCATAATAAAGCTGTCCCAACTGGCCATTGTCCAAAACGCTGAAAATATAGCTCACTTTTTCTGTTTGTAGATGAAACTCTTGAGTGGAGTCATTATATAAAATCGGCACAATTTACCTCCTAAAATAAGTTGAATTAGTAAGCTCCGATTGCCGATATTCCGCAAAACAGCTGTGCTTGCCGCGGGCGAGCGCCAAGCCTCCTCAGTCGCTTTGCTCCTTGCGGGGTCTCGGCTGTCTCGCTATCCCGCAGGCGTCTCCGCCGTTTTGCTCCATATCAATAAGTAAGTTGATGAAAAATACAATGTCATAGCTAGCAGAGTAAATCTCTTAGTGCCGGCGCATCCAAGGGCCAGGCGAAGCAAGAAGACAGGCGGTTTTCCTGGCTTCTTGCGGGAGCCAAGGAGGTTGCCAGGCACCCCTGGTGACTCCTTTGCGACGAGCTTGCGCAGGAGCCTACCCAAAGCGGCCGAAGCGGTGTATAACAGCAGTAGTCAGCTACTAATTGGATATAACTGACTACTATTTAACCCTTAACCGACCCCATCATTCCTGCAACAAAATGCTTCTGCATGAGGAAGAAGACAAGTGCAGTCGGCAAAGTGGCGATGACGATGGCTGACATGATGACGCCGTAATCCGGTGCGTAGCTGGAGCCCAGGTTTGAAATCAACAACGGAATTGTTCTTTTTTCCGGTGATTGCAGGATGACCAATGGCCACAGGTAGTTGTTCCAGCTGTTCATGAACGAGATGATGGCCGCTGCTGCGTACGTCGTTTTCATTGTCGGCATGTAGATCCGGAAGAAGACGCCGATTTCACTCAACCCGTCAATTCTTCCCGCCTCCACCAAATCTTTCGGGAACATCTTCGTGTTCTGCCGGAAGAAAAAGATGAAGAACGCGGTCGTCGCCGTCGGCAAAATGACTGCGCCGAGCGAGTCGATGCCAAGGAATGGTGCTGTGTCGCTGATGCTGCCGAACATACGGTAAAGCGGAACCATGATCGCCGCAAACGGAATCATCATCGACAGCAACAAAATGTTGAAGACGATGTCTTTTCCTTTGCTGCGGTGGATTTCAAAACCATAGCCGGCAAGCGATGCCAACAACAGCGTCAAAATGGTCGTAATGATTGCGATGATCGCCGAGTTCATCAATGCCGGGACAATATCCACTGTCGCAAATAAAGTCTTCATGTTTTCAATCAAATGAGTTCCCGGAATCAACCGTCCTTGCGTCACATCCACCGATTTATTGGTGATGCTGACAAGCATCCACAGGAACGGAAAAATGGAAACGATGGCTGCGAGACTTAGAAACGTGTAGATGAAGATGCTTTTCAAGTTTTTCATTTTTTCTCACCCGCCACTCTGAATTGAATAATCGAAAGGATTACCACTAAAATCACGATGACGTAAGATACGGTTGACGCATAACCAAAGTCAGGCGTGTATTCGAACGACAGGTTGTAGATGTATTGCGAAATCGAAATCGTCGCATTCCCGGGTCCGCCGTCGGTGATGTTGACGATTTCATCAAAGATCTGCAAGGTACCGATGGTGGACGTGATCGATGTGAACAAAATGATCGGCTTCAGCATCGGAACCGTAATCTGGAAAAACTGCTGGAAAGCGTTCGCTCCATCAATTCTTGCCGCTTCGTAAATTGACTTGTCGACGTTTTGCAATGCCGCCAAATAGAAAATCATGTTATAGCCCGTCCATCTCCATGTGATGGCAAGGATGATGACCACCTTCGCCCAAAACGGATCGGCCAGGAAATTGATCGTTTGTGAAATAAAACCGAAGTTCAGCAGGAATTGATTGATGATGCCATCGATGCCGAACAAATACTTGAAGATAACTGAGTAGGCAACCAGTGACGTGACACAGGGCAAGAAAATCGCGATTCTGAAAAAGCCTCTGAATTTCAATTTCGGATCATTTAACAAGACCGAGAAGAATAACGCCAAGACAATCATCAAGGGTACTTGAATGAGCAAGTAGATTGATGTATTGGTTAGCGCTGCGATAAACGTCGGATCACCGAACAATCGCTGCCAGTTGTCAAAGCCGACATATTCCAAGTTCCCACCCATCCCTGATTGGAATGACAGCAGGAATGCTTGGACCATCGGGTAGAAGTTGAAGATTGTGATAGCGATGACGGAGATAATGACAAACAGCCAACCGACTTTTTTCCTGAAGAATACACCGTTTTTTTCGCGTCTTGTCTCTTTATAGCGCAAGCTGACCGGGAGATCCAGTTCACCTTTTTTTGTAGATTGCTGGCTCATTTTTCTCATTCCTCCTATAAAAAAAGCTTGAGCTGTGCCTGGCTGGTGAGCGATAAAGCACTTCTACCAGTTCATCGGCGGCAACTCAAGGCTTTAGTTAATTCCAATCAATTATTTGAGTTGTGCTTCAGCTTGTCCTTGGACATTCTCAAGTACTGTCTTAAGCTCTGTGCCATTCAAATAATCCTGCATTCCTGTTACCAGGATATCTTCAATTGCATATGTGTGTAGACCGTAGTTGACGCCTGGAATTTCGTCTGTCCATGAAGACAGGTCAGTAAGAAGTTGCTGCCCGCCGAAGAATTCGTCTTCAACTGCATAAGCATCGCCTTCAGCTGCCGCGGAGTAAGTTCCAAGAGCGCCGATGTCTTTTACCAGTGTTTGATAAAGATCAACATTCGATCCAAATGTGTTCAGCATGAAATCAGCTGCTTGTTCTTTGCCATCGACGTTCAAGATATACCAAGAACTGCCGCCCAAGTTAGAAGCGTTGACTGCGCCTTCCATGTCCAATCGCGGCATTGGTACGACAGCCCATTTGCCTGATTGATCTGCTGCTTGTTTAATACTTGGCGTGATCCAGTTTCCTGTTGGAACGCTTGCTACATCGCCGCTGTTGAAGGCACCGACAAACTGGCTCCAGTCAGAAACGATTTTTCCGATATCCGCATCCATCATCTTTTTGTATGTTTCAAATGCTTTTTCAAGTGATTCGTTGCCTGCAAGGTTTGGCGTTGAACCGTCTTCATCCACATACCATGAACCATTTGTCTGAATCATCATACGGATTTGACCCAAATCGTTCGGGTCCAATGTCAGCATATTTTTGCCTGTTGCTTCTTTTACTTTTTTACCGATTTCGATGTATTCATCCCAAGTAATATTTGTCAGGTCTTCGGGTGTGTAGCCCGCTTCTTCCAAATAATCTGTGCGTACGTACAATCCAGCAACCCCTGAGTCAAATGGCAATCCGTATTGTTCGCCGTCAAAGCTGGTTGTGGCAATTTTGTAATCCGCAAAGTCGTCTGAGTTGATGACATCCGTCAATGGATGGAAAGCATCCGGATAGGCCTGAAGGAAACTTTGTGCACGGTAATCTTCGATCAACACAATGTTCGGCATTCCTTTTGTTGTACCCGAGCTAAGTCCTGTGTTTAATTTTTGAATGATATCGTCTTGCGCATTTTCAATGATGTTCACTTCAAAATCTCCGTCTCCGCTGTAAGCTTCTTTTGCTTTTTCAAGAGCGGCAATATTGAATGCTGGATCCCAAGCCCAAGCGGTAATGGCGTCTACGCTTGATGAACCTTCTGAACTGCCGCCGCTTGCTTCTTCATCCCCGGAAGAACAAGCCGCTAAAACTGCCATACCGACAAGCAGCACAAGCATAAGATAAAATTTCTTCATTGAAAATCCCCCTTTTTTGTAAGCGCTTAACTTTGCACCTTGTCTACAGTATAACGACACAAAAAAAAAGATTGTTAGCACAATCTTTAGGTGTTTGTTTGATAATTTTTAGATATTTCAAACTTTCCGATAATTTAGTTGAACTATTCTTAGATGCTGGTAATTTCTTTAGGTTTTGCGGAAATCTGAAGCGGCAATTCGACTTTCACTTTTGTGCCGTTTCCTATTTCACTGGTGATTTCTACGCCAAATTCTTCTCCATACAGCATCTGGATGCGCTCATGGACATTGCGGATGCCGATGCCGCTGAACAAGTGGCGTTTCTCTTTAATGTCTTCTTTGGTATGGTCGCCTTTGATTTCCATGCCATCGCCGTTATCGACGATTTCGCATAACAGGTTGCCTCCTTTTTCAGAAACCAGGATTTGGACAAAGCCTTCTTTTTGGATGTTGAACGCGTGGAAAAAAGCGTTTTCGATAAACGGTTGAAGAATCAGCTTCGGCAACTGGTAATCCAAGCAATCGGGCGAAATGAAGAAATTCACTTTGATGCCTTCGCCGTATCTCGCCTGATTGATCAGCACATAATTTTTTAAGTCTTTTATTTCCTGTTCGACGGTGATGGTTTGGTCGACGTTGCTCAGGGCATTTTGCAATAACGAAATCAACGCATGGATCATATCCGTCGCTTTTTCCTTTTTGCCCTGCTGGATCATAAATTTGATGGAAGCCAAAGTATTGTAAAGAAAATGCGGATTGATTTGATGCTGCAGCGCCATCAGTTCCGCAGAACGCTGTTTTTGCTGCGCCTGGACAACAAGGCCGACATATTCCTGCAATTCATTGAGCATGGAATTAAAAGCATTGGCAATTTTCTTGGCTTCGTAGCCGCCCGTTTCGTCAATCGGCTTCGTGAAATCGTGTTTGCCACTTGTGGAAATCTGTTTGACTAAGCGGCTGATGGAGTTGGTTATCCGCCGGGAAATGAGAAACACCACAATCACAGCCAACAAGACGATGCCCAGACTGATCAATAGAATTTCTTTGGTGTTGATCAAATTGGCCAATACTGCGTCTTTATCCACCAGATTCACCAAATACATGTCATAGGTCGGAAGGTATTGCGACATCAGCATATAATCTGTGCCAGAGATGGTGACATCTTTGAATTCCAATCCTTCATCTTCCACTTTTTCCGCCAATGCCAGAAGCTCATCAGCTTTGTCACCGATCATTTCTTCTTTATTGCTGGAAACGATCTGCCCTGCCCGGTTGACCAGCAGCACTTCGTTTTCCGTACTGGTATACCCTTCATACAGCCCTTTCCATTGCTCTTCGAGAATCGGAAAATACAGCACGCCGTAAATTTCGCCGGTCGACCGTTCCATGAGTGCTTTTGTGGCCACAATCATCGGTTTGTCATTAAACGACGTAGAAGGCATAAATTGATAAAGCAGCGTATTGGGCCGATTGATGGTGTACTTCGTTATGGGATGGTTTCGCAGTACGTCCCAAGACACCGGCCAATTGGAATAATTCATATTGTACAGGCGTTCGTTGTTGCCGAGCACAATCATATTGGTGTCGTAGGACTCGACCGTCGGATAAATGCGTTCCATCTGCCGGCTGATGTCGTGATAGGATTTCGATGTTTCGATAGCGTTTGTATTTTCCTGCGTCAATACTTTTTTGATGGTGCCGTTGTTCTGGACTTCATTCGTGGCATTGACGATGGCAAAACTATAATCTTCGAATCTGATTTCGATCTGTTCCAGGGCTTTCGTGTTTGAAATGCTGAAGGTTTCCATAAACAAGTTGGAAGACATCCGGATCGAGCTGAAGGTGATCAATAAAGATACGGCCACGATACTGAGCATCATGATCAGGAACATTTTGATGAACAGGCTGTTATTTCGTAAGATGAGAAAGGCCATTTTCTTCATTTTCATGTCGGGCACGGAACTCCTTTCGGTAACTGCCTGGCGACGTCCCGGTTATGCGTTTGAACACTTTGCAAAAATAGCTGTGATCCGAATAGCCGACCATTCCGCTGATGTTCGAAATGGTGACCAGGCTGTTTTCCAAGAGGTCCATGGACTTCTTGATCCGCACCCGGTTGAGGTATTCGCTGAACCCTTCTTTATGGTGGGCGCTGAAATAAGAAGACAGGTAAGACGCATTGAAATGAAAATGGCTGGCGATTTCAGACAGACGGAGCGGTTCTGTGTAATGCTGTTCAATATACGCCAGGATTTTATCGATGTTGTTGGCCTGGTCTGCTGCTTTATTAAGCGACAGGATGTTGGTCCGCACTTCTTCCAGGAATGCGTTGAATTGCGCCAACGCTTCGTGAATATGTTCCGCTTCGTTGATCGCCGAGAAATAACCGTATTTCTTCTGCTCGATTTCCTTGTTGTCGTATTTCATGGCATCCAGCAATACGATGATGTTAAAGACGATATTCCCTAAAAACGATTTGAATTCAAAGCTGTCGTTGTTGTATCGTCCCGCCAAATCCGCCACATGATTTTCAAGATAAGCAAAAGCCGGATTGAACAAACCATCTTTGAACATCTCGATAAAATGATTCAAATCAAAATTGGTTTGTTTTTCATTTTCTTCCGGCAGGTGGTCGTAGACGAATACATTCTGTTCCGGCAGATAAAATAAATACTTCTTCATCTTCGCGAAGCCTTCATCGTGGACCTGTTTAATGTCATCGATTTTTTCGAACGGTTCGAACATCATCCATGTGGCAAGCGGCGTTTTGGCCGCGTGGCTTTCAATCGTGCCTTTGATAACTTCCAGTTGATTTGGATTGAAATTCAGCAACAGCATCGATTCCGTATCACTGGCAGCAAACGAATAAATGGCAATGTCTTCAAACGGGATCCGGTTGAAGACGGATTTCAGCTGAGCGGGATCCAGGTTATTCCCGTGTATGCGCACCAAAACAAAGCGGCTGTTGGAAAAGACCGTTCCATCCGCTGATGAGTCGTAGCCGAGCAACATATTTTCAAGTATTTCTTCGGTGGAACGCTTCGGCTTTTCCAGCGAGTCGGCTTCCTGCAAACCTGGTATCCTGTTGACGATTTGCTTCAAAATCCGCAATAATTCAGCGCCGTTCAACTTCGGCTTCAGGATATAATCAGCGACTCCGTTCTGGAAAGTCGAACGCACGTAATCGAAGTTTTCAAAACTGCTCAACACAATGATTTCAAGATGAGGATAGGCTTTCTTGGCTTCTCGGACCAGATCGATGCCGTCCATAATTGGCATAACGATATCCGTCACGACAATATGTGGTGAAAATTCCCCGATCATTTCCATCGCTTCTTGGCCATTCGACGCTTCCCCAACAATCTGAAACCCTTCCTGTTCCCAATCAATATAATTGATGATTCCCTGCCTGATCAGCATCTCGTCATCGACAATCAACACTTTGCACATTTCTCCCATGAATATACCCCCTTAAAATGTAACCCATAAGAAAAAATTCTGGACTTGAACATCTTCTTCATTCGGCACCTGCTTCTATTTCTCTTGTGCCAATCTACAGACATAGTACCACTTTTTATTGATCAGCGACAAAAAACCTCCTTTCAGGCGCTAATCTTCTGCTTGAAGGAGTATCTGGAATCTTTTTGAAACGTTTCTTCGCTCCTGCCGTATAACAGGTACGAGGAGGTGCGTGTATGATGAATGAATTTTTCTTCCTGATTCCGATAGTGACCATTCTTTTTTATTTAGTGGTATTCGGCTTTGTGATTTATGCCGTGGTCACCGGCCTGAGATTGGCGAAAGAGCGCAACGAGCAGTTGAAAGCGATTGCTGAAGAATTGAAGCGGAGACCGTAGTTCTCGAGAGGGGTTGGAAGATGTGGGATTGATCCGGTGGCTGTTTTTTGAAAAGAAGCATTTGGCTTATACGGTTTTTGGCGATGATATGTACTATAAAGCAGCTGGCAAGCTCACCGCTCACGGTGTCGCTTACGATGCAGTATTGAAAGTGAATGCCAATGCCACTCCGCCCGTTTTCAACAATGCGGCAAATTCGGCGCAATATGATTTTTATGTAGCGAAAGAGCAGAAGCACCGCGCACAGCAGGCGCTTCACAGTTAGATCTCAGTATTTGCTGCTTACCAAAAACTACAGACCCGATTGGCTGCAATTCAAGTGCGACACGACGCTATTTGCTTTTTAAACAGATTGGAGCTGCGCGGGAAAGGCCTATGGCAGAGAAGAATTGTTGTAAAAACCTAAAAAACGCTTCAGGCATGGTGAGTGCCTGAAGCGTTTTCGTCTTTTATTCCGCAAATGAGCGATTCTGCAAACAACATATGGGATTCCGCAAGCAATGTCGCATATTCCGCAAACAACCTCATGCATTCTGCAAACTACGCCGCCGATTCTGCAAACAAACTCCACGATTTCGCAAGCAACCGCTTTAAGACGGCAGCTTCCCTGCTTTAATTAACCACCAGATGGTGAAAATTATCATAAAGATGCCGGTTCCAAGGAAAACCCTCGAAAACAATTCCAATCCGGCGGTCGGCGAGGCCATCAACGCCCCGCTGAGTACCAGCAGCGCGATTGCACATAGTAAGAGAAACACGCTTAAAGTCGCCTTCTTTCTTCTGAATATCCAGAAAGACAGTTGCAGAAACAAAATCATGCCGGAAACGAACATGACGAGCGGAAACAACGGCTCGAATTTTGCGGCGTAGACGAGGTAGTCGATGGCCAGGATATCATCTGCCGAGCCCACTCCTCCACCCAACCAATTGGTGAACACTGCAGAGTACGGCCACTCCCAGGAAATATCATCAAGCTGGCTTCCTTCATAGAGGCTGATGAATGTGGCAGCGACGAAAAAGGTCAAGGCGCCGAAGAACAGGACAGCTTGCTTTGATTTCCTTGCGTTTTCATTCTCCATTTAACCTCTCCTTACCAAGCTTCTTTTCCAACCATTATATCAATAATTTTCCAAGTCGCATAAAAAAAGAAGAGAAACCCGAAGGCCTCTCTTCTGATCCAATTAAGTGGGTTTCACTTCGTACGAGTCGTCGCTGATTTCTCCGACGATTTCTTCCAGGATGTCTTCCATCGTGACAAGGCCGGAAATGACGCCGTCTTTTGTGGTGACGACCGCCATATGCGTCCGGCTTTGCTGCATTTTTGTCAGGACTTTCTGGATCGGCGTGGTTTCTGTAAAGCTGGTCATTTCATGGATAAACGATTCGGGTTCTTGAATCCGTCCCGCCGCCATGCTCGTCAATATTTCTTTGGTGTTGATGAAGCCGATCAATTGGTCTTTATTGCTGGCATCGGTGACCGGGTAACGTGTGTACTCGTGGCCATCGATGACATTGAACAGACCATCACGGGTCAAATTGCCGTCGATCGTGACCATTTTCTCCCGGGGAATCATGATGTTCCGGACAATGCGGTCATCGAAAGCGAAGATGTTTTTCAGGTACGTCAATTCGGTTTGATTGATCTCACCGCTCTGGTAGCTTTCAGCCATAATCAGTTTTAGTTCTTCTTCGGAATGGGCTTCTTCGTGGCCGGCTGGCTCTACTTTAAATAAACGCAGCAACAGGCGCGCCGAACCATTCATCAGCCAAATGAACGGGTTCATGATTTTTCCGAACCAGTAAAGCGACGGTGCCAAGAGCAAGGTCATCTTTTCAGCGAATTGGATGGCCAAGGTTTTAGGCGCCAATTCTCCGATAACCACGTGCAGGAACGTTACGATACTCAATGCAATCGCATAGGAAAGAACTGTCGATAACGCTGCCGGAACCTCGAAGGCTACAAATAGCGGGTGCAGCATGCGTTCCACTGTCGGCTCCCCTAATGCACCGAGGGCCAAAGCGGTTACGGTGATTCCGAGCTGACAGGCGGACAGGTAGTAGTCCAGGTTATTGGCTACTTCTTTTGCCCGTACAGCTTTTTTATTGCCTTCTGATATCAATTGGTCGATCCGTGACATCCGCACTTTCAATATGGCGAATTCGGCACCCACGAAAAATGCGGTTGCAATGATCAGCAACGCCACAAGTATCAAGTTAATTACTATTTGTCCATCCAAGTTGTATCCCTCAATTGAGGGATTCACCTCCATATATTTTGTAGGTTCTACTGGCTATTTCACGGTCCAGTTTATTCGATTAAGTTGTCGGTTGTTTATGGAACATGACTTGCTTGATCTGTTGGTTGTCCATTTCCGTTACAGTCCATAGAGTCTGGTCTTCTGTGACTGTTTCGCCTGGCTGAACTTCTCCCAGGCTCTTGAAATGAATCCAGCCGCCGATGGTATCGATCTCTTCGCTGTCATCAAAAGACAGTCCGAAACGGTCCTCAAGATCTTTCAGCAGGACACGGCCATTAATCAAATATTGGTTTTCATTGATTTTACTGATGTCCGGAACTTCATCCGCATCGAACTCGTCGCGGATTTCGCCGACGATTTCTTCCAAAATGTCTTCCATGGTAATCATACCAGCGGTACCGCCGTATTCGTCCGCCACCAATGCGATGTGAACGCGGGCATTCTGCATATGCAATAACGCATCTTGCAGGCCTGTCGCTTCAAAGACGGTCGGCAATTCCAAAATGAATTCTTCCAGCTGCCAATCGCGCCCTGCGACGATATGCGGAAGCATTTTCTTGGCACTGACAAAACCGAGAACGCGGTCTTTGTCGCCATCTTCCGTGACGGGGTAGCGTGTGTAATTGTTCTCATCCAAAATCTCGATGATTTCTTTCAATGGCATGTCTTTATCGAGTGTCACCAATTCGGTACGCGGCACCATGATATCTTTAGCCACGCGCTCATCGAATGAAAAAACGTTTTCCATATAAGAAAGCTCGGTTTCATTGATCGCTCCGCCTTCATAGCTTTGGGCCATGACGATTTTCAGCTCTTCTTCCGAATAAGCCTGTTCATGCCCTGCCGGCTGAACGCCGAAAAGCCTCAACAGGACGCGGGCAGCTCCGTTCAATGCCCAGATGAAGGGCTTCATGATTTGACCGAACCAATAAAGCGAAGGCGCCAACAGCAAGGACATCTTTTCAGCGAATTGGATCGCCAAGGTTTTAGGCGCCATTTCACCGACCACTACGTGAAGGTAAGTCACAAGCAGGAACGCAATTGCATAAGAAGCAGCAGATGCTAAAGCATCGGAAACTGCAAAAAATTCAAAGATCGGGTACATCAAACGTTCGACAGTCGGTTTCCCGAGCGCCCCGAGCCCGAGTGCCGTTACGGTAATACCAAGCTGGCAGGCAGACAGGTAATAATCCAAGTCACTGGCCACTTTTTTTGCCATCACTGCTTTTTTATTGCCTTCCGCAATCAATTGGTCGAGCCGCGACATGCGGATTTTAACGACCGCAAATTCCGAGCCGACGAAAAAGGCCGTCAAGCCAATCAAAATCACTAATAACACTAAATTCAATAAGGTAACTATATCCACGTGTTCTCCCTGTAAAAGGGATTCACCTCCAAAGTTGGTTACAGCAAAGCGATTAAGGCAGCAATTGCTGCCACTTGATGCTCAAGCGCTTTGCTGATGTGCAGCTTCACGGAACTTGGCGCGTCTTTCAATTGCTCTTCCAAGCGCGTGATTTTTTGTTGCAGGTACTCGAATTCCTCGGTCACTTCGTCCACCAGCTCATTTGTTTCCGACATTTCCGGCGCGTTGAGGATTTCTTTGATTTCTAAAATCGACAAACGCTGTTTCTTCAGCAACTGGATCCGTTCAATCGTCTGCAAAGTGGAAGCCGGATAAAGCCGGTAGTTGGCTTCAGAACGTTCACTATGAAGCAATCCGGATACCGTGTAGTAATCGATGGTTCTTGTTGATACCCCACTCATTTTTGCAACTTCTCCGATTTTCATTAATCCCTTCCCAATGCAGACGCCTCTCTTTTTGATTCCGTTCAACCGCAAAACTTACGCAGCTGAAATCCGTTTTGATCAACTGCGGAAAAGCAGTTTCTCTCTGTAATAGAAAATATAGCACATGCCATCAAAAAGCATACAGTTGCACGTGCTGCTTTTTGATAGAAATGTTTAACTACTTAGACGGTTTGACATGATATCGACATTTTTTGCTTAGAGAGGCGGTTTTAGCGAAAGAACGGTTCGGGCACGGAGTGCCTGAAGTGGTCTTTCTTCTTTTTCCAATTATGGTTTTGGTGATTCTGCAAACAACTTCACGGATTCTGCAAATAAAACAGGTTATTCCGCAACAAACCTGTCTTTCCGTCATTCTGGCTTCTCTCCCGTTTATTTTTCAATTTCAGGACTGACTACCGGCCAATCGGGTATAGCTCTAATACAGCAATTTCTTGCTGGATAACGGTCTTTAGCCACGGGGTTTATTCGTAAAATCGATTTTGAGATTTGGCAAATAGCATTGAAAAGGAGATGGCGTTTTTGGAATATCAACTGACTTTGCGCTTGGCTGATGAAAATAAAGGGTATTCCTGGCTGTTCGAGAGCCCGGAGGATACCATGCCGCTGTTTGATGAGGTAGTGGAGACGTTCCAGCATTACGAAGCAGATGACATGGAGACGTTTATCCGCGAGAAGAAAAAGGAAATCGAGGAGACGGGGTCCAGCCATACCGCACAGATTGACGTGACGAAAGTGGACAAAAAAGCGATTATCCGATCCGCGTCGTATAAGGAAATGTGGTACGAAGGAAAATATTTCGATGACATTTTGGAAGTGTTGACCGATCGGTTGGGCCCACCGGAAAATCAGCAATTTGAATAGCAGTTGTTGGCAGCAAGCGTCCTTTGGGGCGCTTTTTTTGCCGAGAAATAAAATAAAAAGCCAGGCGACATCTGCCTGGCTCCATACTTATTCCCGTCCTTTGATTACTTGTTCCACCAACCCACCTATGGATTCTTCCCCTTCGATCATCATCGTGAAAATGAGATCCGGACTTTCCAGGCTGTAGCCGGCAAACCAGGCGTTCTGCTCTCCGTTTTCGCGTGTGGTGCCACTTTTGCCTGCGAGCTCCAGCCCCAGCTCGCTGCCCACATTGACCAATCCTGCCTGCAGCGTTTCGGCATTTGCAGCGTCAAGCAAGCCTTCATTCCATACTTGTTGGTCTGCGTCATCAAGGAATAACGTCGGCTTGTAAAGAGTGCCGTTTGCCAAAATGGGGCTGTAGAGAGTGGCGAGATGCAGGATGTTGACTTGCATCTGGCCCTGTCCGGAAGCCGTTCCAGCGAGTTGGCCCTCCGAACCGAATGTGCCGTCCCGGGAAATCCGCGACGGTGCGAGCTCGATCGGGAAGGCGATTTCTTCCCCAAATCCGAAGTCTTCTAAGCCACTCCGGAATTCATCATTTGGAATATTGAGTGCCTGTTGGGCAAAATAGATATTGTCCGAATGGGCCAGCGCTTTATTCAAATCAATCGGATTCGGCACGTCGTCATGCGGACGCGTCACTCGGTAATCGCCCCACGAACGGTAGCGCTGCCACGACTTACCGGTGATATCGAGCCCTTCCGCCGGATCGAGCGTACCGCTTTCCAGTCCAATCGCTGCGGTGACCGGCTGTATGACCGGCCCCGGTGTATACACTGCCGCAAACCGGTTGAAGAACGGCTGCAGCGGATCGTTCGCAAGTTCCTGAAAGCGGCTATTGGTGATGCTTGGAATAAATTCATTGGGATCAAAGCCCGGTGAACTAACCAACGCCAGCGTTTCACCGGTATCTGGATCGATTGCCGCACCGGTTCCCGCCTTGCCCCTCATTGCATGGTAGAGTGCTTTTTGCAATTCGGCATCGATGGTCAACGCCACCGTTTCGCCAGGCACGGGTTCATTGTCCACCGACGTGATGACGGCATTTTCCCGTTGCTTCTTCAAAATGATGCGGCCGCCCGCTTCTCCGCGGAGCCGCTCCTGCAAAATTTCTTCAAGCCCCTGCCGCCCGACCAGCGTTTCAGCCGAATAGCCCTGGCCGCTCCACGCGTTCAGCTGCTCGGCAGTAATAGGGCCGATATAACCCGTAATATGCGCCAGTGCGGCGCCATACGGATACGTACGCATCGCCACTTCGTCCCGTGTCGTGCCGCGAATTGTAAACAATTCATCCAGCTTCTTTTGGTCCGCTTTGATCTGCGCAATCGGCACCAGGAAATGCGGCTGGACCCACGGCTGGTTGAGCTTGTCATCCAGCGCCTGCTCATTCATCCCCAGCAGTTCCGCGAGCTGCGGCTTTTTGGACTCATCGAAGTTTTCCGGAATCACACTGACTTCATAGCCGGTGCTGCTCGAAGCGATTGCTTGCCTGTTGCGGTCCACAATCTCCCCGCGCGGACCCTCGGTGATTTCAGTCGTCACCTGGTCTCCCGCTTCGAGATTTGGCAGAATAAAAGACGGATCCCATTCCACAAACCAGTCCTCCACTTCACCATGCGCTTCATACAATAAAGTAAGCGTCTTTTCAAATTCCACCGGACCGATGATCGTATCGAATGTTACCCGGATCGGGAAATCCGCTGGCTGTTCTGGGGTCCATTCAGCATCTTCCACTGGTGCAGTATAGGAGATTTCTAAATTGTCGATGCCCAACTGTTCGTGAAGCTCCTGTTGCCAGATGACAAAGTTTTCCTCTCCGTAAACCGATTGCGTGCCCTGGTTCAAATAATTAATGTGCATGCCGGTAAAGTCGCCGGCTTTCCACAGTTCAATAAACTCGGCAACCCGAGGTTCCGGCGACTCGACCGTCTCGACCGCCTCTTCAGGCTGCGGTTCAGGTGCCGGCTGCGCGTCCTCCTCCTGACACGCTGTTAGGTTGAGAATCAATAGAAAGAAGATGGCTGTTAAGATGTTCTTCCTCATCACATGACCTCCGCTCTTTAGCTTTCTCCTATTATCGCTTGAACGGGCCAGAATATAAAGACTGAATTTTCTGCATTAATTTTATTGTATAGGAGTGGTTGGATTTGGAGGGGGCGTTAAAGTAGAAGGCTTGATAGTTTAGGTAGAGACGTGGAGTGTGCAGGTAGAGATGGGAATAGTGCTTGTAGAAAGGGAGATTAGTTAGGTAGGATGCTGCTTTCGTGGTTGGATTGAGAGTTGTTCATGTAAGAGCGAGGATAGGTGAGGTAGAAAATCGGATAGTGCTGGTAGAAATCGTATATCCTCTGGTAGACTCCTGCTATTTCGGTAGAATTGTGAGTTGTTCATGTAAGAGCGACGATATCTCATGTACAAAATCAAATAGTGCTGGTAGAAACCGCATATCCTCTGGTAGACTTCTGCTCTCACGGTAAGAATGTGAGTTGTTCATGTAGGAGCGAGGATATGTCAGGTACAAACTCGATTAGCACCTGTAGAAACTCCATATCCTCATCTAGACTCCCGCTATCCCGGTAGAATTGCGAGTTGTTCATGTAAGAGCGACGATATCTCATGTACAAACTCAAATAGCACCTGTAGAAACCGCATATCCTCATCTAGACTCCCGCTATCCCGATTAGAATGTGAGTTGTTCATGTAGGAGCGACGATATCTCAGGTACAAACTCAAATAGCACCTGTAGAAACCGCATATCTCCAGGTAAACAACCCATTTTCCCACGCCACAAAAAAATAACCAAGCGCATACACGCTTGGCTAACCTTCAAATTACTTCTTTGTCTTCTCTTTGATTTTATTCGCAACGTCGTCTTTCATGACCATGGCTTTATCTTTATAATTCGATGCTTTTTCTTTGTAGTCGTCTTTGTTTTCTTCCCAATGCGCTTTGCCTTTTTCAATCGACTTGTCTTTTAATTGATTCAGCTTGTCTAGAAATGCCATTTAGATCATCCTTCCGTTTCCCCCGCCGTTAAAACGGTCAGGTCAACTGGGTTAAGCATACCTTGTTTGCCTGGCCGTGTCTAAAGTTAGCCGATAAGGAGGAGATTTCCGGTTCAGCCATTAAGCGCTAAATGGCGTATACTCTAGATAACTAATTCCGAACTGCTTATCCGAAAGGGGTGCTCCATGTTTGAACAAATGAAGGCGCGTTACCTGATCCTGTTTTCGGTATTGGGGATGATCGCCACTCTGGTTATCCTGATTGCGCTGGATGTCAGCGATATCACGCTTGATGTCGTCAGCCAATTGGTGCTGTATGCCGTGGTCCCCGGCATTTACTTCGGCTATTATTTCCGGAAGCACCAGTCTTCCGTCTGGAATGTGCTGTCTTTAAACGGCATCCGAAACTGGCTGCCGGCTTTATTCGCGTTGGTGGCGGTGTCGATTGCTTTCTCCATCTCTATGTTCTGGTTCCAGTTGTTCATGCTCGCACCCATCGCTCCGTGGTTGGTGAATTTCATGCTGGAAGAATTCCCGGTGCCGAATACGCCCGGGTATATCGTTTTCACGATCTTCACGATTGCCATTTTGGCACCGATTGTGGAAGAATTCATGTTCCGCGGCGTGCTGCTGAAGCGCATGATCGCCAAGACCTCGATGTGGGGCGGGATTTTGATTTCCAGCTTGTTGTTCGGCATTTTGCATTTGGATATTATCGGCGCCTTCCTTTTTGGTGTCGTGGCGTCACTTCTGTATGTGCGGACCAATAATTTATTGGTGCCGATTTTATTGCATATCATCAACAATTCATTGGCAGCGGCTGCATTGTTTCTGGCACCGACTTGGCCGGAATCGCTCGCCATTTTCAGTCTGGCCGATATCTATGCGAAAGCGGCTCCGAATGCCGTAGTACTTGGCATCAGCGCGGTGCTGTTGATCGGCGCCATTTTCTGGCTGGGGCGCGGCTTGCCAAAAGCGCCTGAAGAAATCCATCAATAGAAAAAGGTCGACCGTGCGCAAATTGCGCGGTCGACCTTTTTGGGTTTAAACAGCCACTTCCGTTGAAAATTGGCTGTGGTACAGATCGGCATAGAAACCGTCTTTGTCGAGAAGCTGTTGGTGCGTGCCTTGCTCGATGACCGTTCCTTTGTCCATTACAAGAATCAAATCGGCGTCCTTGATGGTCGACAGGCGATGGGCGATGACAAAGCTGGTGCGCCCTTTCATCAATAGGTTCATCGCTTGTTGGATGAAGATTTCGGTCCGTGTATCGACGCTCGAAGTCGCTTCATCAAGAATCATGATCGGCGGATCGGCGAGAATCGCACGGGCGATGGTCAATAATTGTTTTTGCCCTTGTGAAATATTCGAGACTTCCTGGTTCAGGATGGTATCGTAGCCATCCGGCAAGGTCCGGATAAAGTGATCGGCATGTGCCGCTTCTGCCGCTGCCAAAATCTCTTCTTCGCTGGCACCGGTTTTCCCGTAGGCGATGTTGTCGCGGATCGTACCGTTGAAGAGCCACGTATCTTGCAGCACCATACCGAAGTTCTGGCGCAGCTCGTGACGCGACATTTGCCGCGAATCAAGACCGTCGATCAGGATGCGTCCGCCATTCAATTCATAGAAGCGCATCAATAGATTGATCAAGGTCGTTTTTCCGGCACCGGTCGGCCCGACTATCGCAACTGTCTGCCCAGGGCGTACGTCGATATTCATTTTGTGGATCAGCAAGTCTTGGTCGTAGCCGAAGTCGACATCTTCAAAAGCGACAGCGCCTTTCGCACGCGGCAGAACGGAAGTCGTCACTTCTTCCACTTCCTCTTGCTCATCCAGCAATTCGAAGACCCGTTCAGCCGCGGCAATCGTCGATTGAATGATGTTGGCGATGTTCGCGGTTTGGGTGATCGGCTGCGTAAACTGTTTGGAATAGGTGATGAACGCCTGGATGTCCCCGATGGAGATGGCGCGCTGCGTCACCAGGATCCCGCCGACAATGCTGATGACGACATAACTCAAATTGCCGATCAGCGTCATCACCGGCATGATGATCCCGGAAATAAACTGGGCTTTGCGGCCCGCTTGGTACAATTCTTCATTGACTTCATCGAATTGTTCGTTGGATTTTGCTTCATGGCCGAATGCTTTGACGACTTGGTGGCCTGTGTACATTTCCTCCACGTGGCCGTTCAAGCGCCCCAGATTTTTTTGCTGGCTGCTGAAGTATTTCTGGGATTTCTTCAAAATCGGTCCGATGACGAATAAAGACAGCGGCAACGAAACAACCGCGATCAATGTCAATAAAGGACTGATCGTCAACATCATCACCAAGATCCCGACAATGGTGACGATGGAAGTAATGAATTGCGTCAAGCTTTGCTGCAGCGTGCTGCCGATGGTGTCGATGTCGTTGGTCATGCGGCTCAAAGTTTCGCCGTTTGGACGTCCATCAAAATACTTCAGCGGCAGTTTCTCCAGTTTTTTATTGACGTCCTGGCGCAGATCATAGACCGTGTCCTGTGCCACTGTTGACATCATGTACTGCTGGATATAGCTGAACAAACTGCTGAACAAATAGAGTCCGGCAAGGACAGCGAGAATTTGGCCGATGACGCCAAAGTCGATGCCGCCGCCCGGCACGCCCTGCAACTGGCCGTATGCGCCTTCGAACAATTCGGTGATCGCCATTCCCATGATTTTCGGTCCGACGATGGTGAACACCGTACTGAGTATGGCGACCAGGAAGACCGCTGCCAATTTCTTGCGGCGCGGTTTTAAATAAGAGACAAGACGTCGGAATGTGCCTTTGAAATCCTTGGCTTTTTGCGGCGGCATATTCGCTCCGCCATGAGGAGGTCCCATCTTGGTCATGCGATCTCCTCCTCTGACAATTGGGATAAGGCGATTTCACGGTAAACTTCATTGGATTTCAACAGTTCTTCGTGCGTGCCCATGCCCACCATTTTTCCTTTTTCCAAAACGATGATGCGGTCCGCATCGACGACGGTGCTGACGCGTTGTGCCACCAATAGGACCGTAGCGTTTCGCGTTTCGTCTTTCAATGCTTTGCGCAGCTTGGCGTCTGTCTTAAAATCCAGCGCCGAGAAACTGTCATCGAAAATATAAATATCCGGCTTGCGGATCAATGCGCGGGCAATCGACAGGCGCTGCTTCTGTCCGCCTGACAGATTGGAACCGCCCTGCTCGATTTCAGCTGCGTAGCCGCCTTTGATTTGATCGATAAACTCCGTCGCTTGCGCAATGCTTGCCGCGTGTTCCATTTCCGCTTGCGTGGCGTCTTGTTTGCCGAAGCGGATGTTGTCCGCAATGGTCCCGGTGAAAAGAACCGATTTCTGTGGCACAAAGCCGATTTTCGAACGGATTTCCTGTTGCGAAGCTTCACGAATATCGACACCGTTAACTCTGATGGTTCCGCTCTTGACGTCATAAAAGCGCGGCACCAGATTGACCAGCGTCGACTTGCCGGAGCCCGTCCCGCCGATCAAGGCGGTGATTTCTCCCGGTTTGGCGGTGAAGCTGATGTTCGACAGCGCCGGTTCTTCCGCTCCCGGGTAATAGAAAGTGACGTCTTCGAACTCCAGCGTGCCGCGTGCACGGTCCGCTTTGGCTATGCCGTCGTCCGCGAACGCCGGTTTCATTTCCAGTACTTCGTTGATGCGCTTCGCCGATACCGCTGCACGCGGAACCATGACGAACATGAACGAAGCCATGACCAATGCAAACATGATCATCATGACGTATTGGATAAAAGCCATCAGATCCCCGATCTGCATGGCACCGTTGTTGATGCGGATACCCCCGAACCAGATGACGGCGACGACAGTCATGTTCATGACCAGCATCATCACCGGCATCAGGAAAGCCATGACTTTATTGACTTTAATGGAAACATCGGCCAATTCACGGTTGGCTTTTTGCAAGCGTTCCTTTTCTTGCGGCTCGCGGTTAAATGCGCGGATGACCCGGATGCCCGTCAGGTTTTCACGTACAACCAGGTTCAAGCCGTCCAAACGTTTTTGGACTTCCTGGAATAAAGGCATTCCATATTTCAGGATCAACAAGATCGCAACGGCCAATACCGGCATCGCGCCGATGATGACCAGCGACAATTGGGCGTCTTTCGAGACCGCCATGATGACGCCGCCGACCAGCATGATTGGCGCGCTGATGACCATGCGCAGCATCATGATGACCACTTGCTGCACCTGGGTGATATCGTTTGTGGTGCGCGTAATCAGTGAAGCCGTTCCCACTTCATCGAATTCCTGCAGCGAAAATTGGCCGACGTGTTTGAAGACTTTCTGCCGCAAATCGCGCCCGAGCCCCATCGCCGCTTGAGACGAATAAAAACTGGCAAAAACCGCGGCGACAGCACCGATTGCCGAAACCAGCAGCATCCAGCCGCCGATTCGCCATATATACGGAATGTCCCCTTTGACGACGCCGTTGTCGATGATGTCCGCCATCAAGGTCGGCAAAAATAGTTCTGCCATCGATTGGCCGAACACCAGCAACACGACTGCCAGCACAACCCATTTGTACGGATTGAGGTTTTTCAGGATTTTAATCATTTTGTTGCCACCTCTAATTCCACTTCTTTTAAATACGACGAAATTTTCCGGTGCGCCTGCAGCAGCTCTTCTACCTGCTCGTCCGTAAACTGTTCACTGGCCGCTTTGAACACTTGATGCAGGCCATCTTCCTGAAGATGAAGTTCCTCCACCAACGCCTGGCCTTTCGGGCTGAGTGCCAGCAAGGTTTCGCGGCGGTTGTCCTCGACTTGCCGGCGGTCAAGATAGCCTTCTTTGACCAGTGCGTCCACTGCCTGGCTCAACGTACTTTTCGGCAGGAACGTTTTTTCCCCAATATTTTTCTGCGTCATTTCCTTGCAGCTGATGATCGTCATCAAAATCGAATATTGCGGAATCGACAGCCCTTTTTCCACTGCCGACTTTTGAATGAAACGCACCATATTTTTCTGCACATGGGCAAATGACAGCATCAATTGCATATACGCATCCATTTCTTTATTCTCACTCACCTATAGCACCATCCTTCATTTTCGAACCGTTCCAAATGGAACCATCATTGCATATCCTATAAGCTACTCCGATTAGTCCGGTCCGTCAACTTTGGAGTACCGGTTTTTATGGCAATAAAAAACATCTCCAACAAGCGGAGATGCGACTGCTTCAAGAACATATTTTTATGGTGGATTTGGCGCTATGCGAATGGCAACAGTCAATGAGCTGCGCCAGCAGTTTGCGGTTCTGCATAAAGTTTCTCGGCTCGTTCCAAACCGTGTGAAACACCTGAGCGACAAGCTGCTCACAGACGGACGAGTCTGAATCGGCTTGGCGTGCAATGTGCCATAAGATCCGGTGGTAGCGGTCATACAAATCGGACAGCGCCTGTCGTTCCCGGTTCAGTATGCCCATCATTAATTTCTCGTCTATGGTCAATTTGTCACCCCCCTCCTATGCCATTGCCTTTAGGCAATCGTCCTAAACCCAACTATCTCGAAATAAAGGCATTTTTTTAAAATAAAATAGAAAACACTAGAAAAATCCGCCTTTCGCAGAGTTTTCTAGTGCTATCGATCTATCTCATTTAATTGTTCAAAATGTTTTCCAACGCTTTATCGAGCATCGGGTAGGTAAAACGAAATCCAGCCTGCTGCAGCCGCTCCGGCAAAATCCAGCGGCTTTTCAAGATCAATTCCGGTTCTGTCCCAATAACCACTGCGCCTATTCCCAGCATCCACTTGGTTGCCGGCAAAGCAAACTTCCGGTCCATCGTTAGCCGCAATTGCTTCATCAGTTCGCGATTGGTGACAGGTTCCGGCGACGTGGTATTGATGACGCCGCTGATGTTTTCATTGTCACGTATAAACAGGATGATGCGATAAACATCTTCAAGATGAATCCAGCTGAACATCTGACGTCCGTTGCCTTGCTTGCCCCCAAGTCCGAAGCGCACCAAGTTTTCGTATGGCGGCATGACACCGCCGTCTTTGCCGAGAACAATCGACAGACGCAATGCCGCTTGCCGTGTATTCGGCAGCTTGAACGTGAAAAACGCCTGCTCCCACGCTTTGCCGACCTCCACCGAAAAGCCGCTGCCGAATTCCCCATTCGCTTCGGTCATCGGCCGGTCTTCCGCATGGCGGTAGATCGTCGACGTACTGGAATTAATCCAAAGCGGAGGCGGATTGTCGCAAGCCAGAATCGCGGTTCCCAGCGCTTCCGTCGTCTCCATCCGCGAGTCGAAAATCTCGCGCTTATTCGCTTCGGTATACCGGCAGTTCACCGATTTCCCCGCCAAATTGACCACCATCTCAGCGCCTTCCAACGCATTGACGATTCCGGTATGGTTACTCCAATTCAAATGGCCGGGCTGCCGTGAAATAATGACAACCTGATACCCCTGGTCTGTGAATTTCTGTTCCAAATACTGTCCGACAAATCCGGTGCCTCCAGCCAATACGATCTTCTTCATCCAATCACCCATTTTCTGTAAGTTGTTCTCAAGCTACTTGACGCTTTAGTGGAATAAAAGATGCGCCTCAGCCAAATTCTTTTTGGTGTTTCTTTTTGCGCTTCAAGTAATCTTCATCTTCACGGATTTCGTCCCATCGTTTTTTGAAAATCGCCGCCGATTCCGCCTTCACTGGATCGATTTCCCGCTCCTTGATGCTGCCGTCTTCATTGTATTTGCGGCCGCCTTTGTAATTGGTGTAGCGGCGCGCCCGCGTATAGCCCATCTGAATGAACTTGCGCGCCATGTCCATTCCCACAAAATCATCCTGCTTGCGGTAGTCCTCGAACATTTCCGAAATCTTATCGCACGATTCCTGCGCAATTTCCGGCGTCTTGAAACGCCAATGCGGTAAAATTTCACTCTTATACGGCTCCACCAGCAACACCCCCTGCTCACCTTTTCCCACACGATACAGCTCAGGATGTTTCCGCAAATCCAAGTTTTTGTAATCCAAATCATAATCAAACGCCACGTTGATCGACTCCTTTATACTGATTGCTTTGTTAGAATTATACCCTTGATTGGGGTGGGTGAATCCATAGGAAGTGAAGCGTTGAGCCTTTGTGTGGAGAGTGGGATTGCGGTAGAAATGGGGGTTGTTCATGTAGAAAGCTCCACTTGTCATGTAGCAACACAAGTTGTGCAGGTAGAAAACCGGTATCCTCCTGTAAAAAGTGGCAATCACGGTAGAAACGCTGATTGTTCATGTAGAAAGCTCAACTTGTCATGTAGCAACACAAGTTGTGCGGGTAGAAAACCGGTATCCTCCTGTAAAAAGTGGCAATCACGGTAGAAACGCTGATTGTTCATGTAGAAAGCTCAACTTGTCATGTAGCGACGCAAGTTATGCGGGTAGAAAACCGGTATCCTCCTGTAGAGAGTGGCGACCCTGGTAGAAACGCCGATTGTTCATGTAGAAAGCTCAACTTGTCATGTAGCGATGCGAGTTGTGCGGGTAGAAAACCGGTATCCTCCTGTAGAAAGTGGCGACCCCGGTAGAAATGAAGATTGTTCATGTAGAAAGCTCAACTAGTCATGTAGCGTAGCGAGTTATGCGGGTAGAAATCCAATATCCTCCTGTAGAGAATGGCGACCCCGGTAGAAATGAAGATTGTTCATGTAGAAAGCTCCACTTGTCATGTAGCAACACAAGTTGTGCAGGTAGAAAACCGGTATCCTCCTGTAAAGAGTGGCGACCCCGGTAGAAACCCCATCCCTCCTATAAAAAACAAAAAACCAGAGAAAACCTCCACGGTTTCCTCCGGTCTTTATCGTCGGGGGCGTTTTCCAGCCCCCTGGTCTTATCCATTCAGGTTTGTATCTTTTGGGATTTTGTAGACGCGTGCTTCATATGGAAGCAATTGCGCGGGGTCGATGTTTTGGTGATTGGCCAGAAGCAGTGTGGAATCTTCTGGATCCACTGCGCATAAGACCGCATGCTGAGCAAGGTTTGTTACGACCAATACCTTGTCGTCTTCGTTTTCACGTGTATAGGCAAATACGGAGTCGTGGTTCATGTCCACCAGCTGGTAGTCGCCGTAGACGAATACGTCCATGTTTTTGCGCAGCCAAATCATCTGTTTGTAAAAGGACAGTACCGAATGCGGATCGTTTTCCTGCGCTTCGACGTTCAGCCATTCGTAATTCGGATTAACGCCCATCCACGGCAAAACATCTGAGAAGCCAGCGTGGTTGCTGCTGTTCCATTGCATCGGTGTCCGGGAATGGTCGCGGCTGGTTGCGCGCAGAACGGTCATGATGGCATCATGCTCCATTCCGCTTTCCTTCTTATGGAAATACAGATTATGCGTATGGACGTCATCGAAATGATCGAGTTCTTCAAACGGGGCATTCGTCATGCCTATTTCCTGGCCCTGGTAGATGAACGGTGTCCCTTGCATGAAGAAGTACATGCATCCCAGTGCCGTGGCACTTTCACGCCAGTACGATTGGTCATTTCCCCAAGTCGATACGATGCGAGGACGGTCATGGTTTTCGATGAATAAAGCATTCCAGCCATTGCCGTTCACTTTCTCCTGCCACTTGCTGAGGACCGCTTTTAGTTCCGGCACGTTAACGCCATTGCGCACTTCTGTGTTCCACAATCCGATATCTTCAAACTGGAAAATCATATTGAATTTGCCATTCTCAGGGCTGACCCAATCGTGGATTTCATCCGCTGAAACGCCGTTCGCTTCACCGACTGTCATGATGTCGTGTTTGCTGAAGGTTTCATCGTATAATTCCTGAAGCAGCGGTTGGATGCCGTCGACATTCATCATCTTTTCCCATGAAGGTACAAAGAGATGGCCGTCCAGATCCGGAACGTTCGTGTACTCTTTTTTGATGTGGCTGATGGCATCTACGCGGAATCCGTCGATGCCTTTCGCTACCCACCAATTGACCATTTTAAAGAGTTCATTGCGGACTTCGGGGTTTTCCCAGTTCAAATCGGGCTGTTTTTTTGAAAAGACATGCAAGTAATATTGGCCGGTCTTTTCGTCGTATTCCCAAGCCGGTCCACCAAAGATGCTTTCCCAGTTGAGCGGCTCATCGCGCCAGACATACCAATCACGCTTCGGATTGTGGCGGGAGGAACGCGATTCTACAAACCAAGGATGTTCATCACTCGTGTGGTTGATCACCAAGTCGATAATCAATTTCATGCCACGCGTGTGCACTTCTTCCAGCAGGCGGTCGAAATCCTCCATGGTTCCGAAATCTTCCAAAATGGCCTGGTAATCGCTGATGTCGTAGCCATTGTCGTCATTCGGCGATTTGTACATCGGACATACCCAAATCACATCGATGCCCAATTCCTTCAAGTAATCCAATTTGCTTGTGATGCCGTTGATGTCGCCCAGGCCATTGCCGTCAGAATCCATGAAGCTGCGCGGATAAACCTGATAAACGACTGCTTCTTTCCACCATTTTTTATTCATATCCGATCCCTCTCAAAGACGGCGGCAAGATCCTCTTTCAATCAGCCGGGATGAAACCACGACTTGCTTTGGAGGCACCGATTCGTCCGTTATTTTCTCTAATACCAATTCCGCTGCATGCAGTCCGAGTTCATAAATGGAAATGTCGACGGTGCTGAGCGGCGGCTTTAAATGTTTTGAAATGGCGTGATTGTTAAAACCGATGATGGAAATGTCTTCGGGTACTCTGATTTGCAGATCCTCAAGGTAGCCGATCACTTCGTATGCGACCATGTCGTCATGTGTGACGATGGCTGTCGGCGGCACGTCGAGCGCCATCAACTGGCGGATTGCTTCGCGTTCCTTGCCTTGCATGAGTTCCTGGTTCACTGCGTAGGCTTCAACAAAGGGGATGCCGTGTTGGTCCAGTGCCTGCCGGTAACCTTCCATCCGATCCAGCGAAACGACGAAATCCGTAGCCCCTCCAACAAAAGCGATATGCTGATGTCCGAGGCTAATCAAATATTCCACCGTTTCTTTGGCGTTGTTGATGTTATCGTTGTCGACATACGAGATGGTTTCCGGATCTTTATACGGACGTCCAACTACAGAGTACGGCAACCCGCATTGTCCCAAGTATTCCATAACCGGATCGCCGATTTTCGAATACAACAGGATGATGCCGTCGACTCGTTTCCCTTGTGCCATTTCCACGACTTCCCTGTGGATTTCTTCCTGTGTAGCGCCTGTCGATAAATACAAGCCATACTGGCTGCCATGCGCACGTGTTGAAATGCCGCGCAGCACTTCCGGAAAGAAAGGATTTTGAAATGCCAGTGTCGCCGAATTTTCCATAACGATGCCAAGCGTCTGGCTCTTTTTCGCTACCAGATTACGGGCCTGGAAATTCGGGAAGTAGCCCAGTTCTTCCATGACTTCACGGACTTTTTGTTTGGTCTTGCTGCTGATTCGTGGATTATCGGCGATGACACGGGACACAGTGGCCGGCGACACGCCAGCTTGTTTCGCAACGTCTTTAATCGTGACTGCCATGATGCTGCCCCCTTATTTTACTGCTCCATCCGATACGCCTTTTATGATTTCACGTTGTGCAATAAAGTAGAAAATGATAACTGGAATGATGGCAAGCGTCAAGCCGGCAAGCGCCAGATGCCATTGTTTCGTATATTCCCCAAAGAAGAAGAACATCTTCAATGGGATTGTCTCGCTTCCCGGGGTGTTGATGACCAATGACGGCAATAAGTAATCATTCCAAATCCAGATAATGTTCAGGATCGCCACAGTCACCGTAATCGGCTTCAGAATCGGGAAGATAATGTACCAGAATACCTGCCAGCGGTTGGCTCCGTCGATTGTTGCTGCTTCATCCAGCGAGCGCGAAACATTGTTCAAGGCGCCGTGGTAAAGGAAAATCGATAGGCTTGCACCGAATCCGAGATACATGAAAATCAAGCCGCCGCGGTTCAGCATTTCAAATTGGCCAAATACCGTCACGAGCGGAATCATGACCGACTGGAATGGAATCAACATCGCTGCAACGAATACAAAAAACAGCACCGTGCTGAGTTTGCTTTTCGCACGGGACAGCGCATACGCAGCCATCGCAGAGAAGACGATGATCAAAACCACGCTGACGATAGTGATCAGCAGTGAATTGAAAAGCGTACGCATAAAATCAAGCTCTTCGAAAGCGGTGATGTAATTATCGAAGTTCCATTCTGCCGGCAGGCTGATGGTATCCATGAATATTTCTTTTTTTGATTTGAACGAGTTGACGAACATGAGATAAAAAGGGGCCAGCCATAAAAGCGCCAATAATCCCCCGAGGACTTCCAGTTTGATGTCCCACTTTTTCCGCATTACATTTCAACCTCCTTGCGTTTGTTCACATAAACTTGAACAAGAGCGATGATTGCAACGATGACAAAGAATATGACCGCTTTGGCCTGCGCATAAGCGAAGGCATTTTGCGTGAACGCAGTCTTGAAAATTTCCATTGCCACCATTTCAGTTGAGTTGTAAGGTCCGCCGCCTGTCAGCGACAAGTTCTGGTCATACAATTTGAACGAGTTGGACAGCGTCAGGAACATGCTGACTGTGAACGCAGGCGCAACAAGTGGGAAGACGATGTAACGGAAACGCTGGAATGTGGAAGCTCCATCAATTTCAGAAGCCTCCAGCAATTCTTTCGGCATCCCCTCCAAATAAGCGATGTAGATGACCATGATGTACCCGGCCATCTGCCAGCTCATCAAAATAACCAAGCCCCAGAATCCGGTGTCTGTCGTAGACAGCCAACCTTGCAGGCTTTCCATGCCGATGATTTCACCGACACTGGCGAATACTTTGATGAAAATGAACTGCCAAATGAATCCTAAGATCAATCCGCCGATTAAGTTCGGCATAAAGAATGTTGTACGCAATAATTTGCTTGAACGGACGCGTCCCGTCACTAGCAATGCCAGCGACAGTCCGATGATGTTGATCAGGATAACTGAAACAATCGAGAATTTTGTTGTGAACCACAGAGAATCCAAGAACCGCTCATCTTTGAACAAATCAATGTAATTTTGTAAACCGACGAATTCACCAGTTACAATACCGTTCCAGGAAGTGAATGAATAATAAACTCCAAGCAGCATCGGAACGATGACAACCAGCGTTAGCGCCAGTAAAACGGGGGCGAGGAACAACCAATAGGATAAATCTTTTGTACGCATGTAGGCACCTTTCCTTCCTTAACTCATTCCATGAAAGCTCCGGTAACAAAACAAAGTAGCACAGAGGCTACTTTGTTTATCACGCTCATGATGAAAACCGGATTGTTATGTTATTATTCAGCTCTGCTTGTTTTCCAAGCTTCTTTAGCTGATTCGATGACTTCGTCCCAGCTTGCTTCGTCGCTCAAGTATTTTTGGATACTTGCGCCAAGTTCATCTTCACCCCATCCAGTCGGATAGCCCATGAACACCCAACCGATTGTGTTGCCTGACTCGGATGCATCATAAATCGCTTTCGACATTGGATCGGAGATTTTTGAAGTATCGTACCCTTCATAGGCAGGAATGAATTTAAAGTCTTCCACTACTGCTGTTTTTCCAGCGTCTGAAGTATAAAGCCAATCCAAGAATTCTTTTGATTCTCTGATGACATCTTCGTCCGCTTGTTTGTTTACGCCCCAGTACATCGGTACGCCAACCGGTAAGCCTGCGTTATCCAGACCTTCTACAGGAATCGGCATCAGGCCGACACCGCTGTCTGCAAGTTCAGGGTCAATTCCAGCGATTGAGCCGTAAGCCCAGTTTCCTTGTTGGATGATCGCTACACGCTCAAGAGAGAACAGTTCTTCGACTTGTTGAGAATAATCAAGGCTCACAGTCGGCTGTTTCGAATATTCGTTTTGCAGATCGACGATTTTCTTGTAACCGTCTGCGTATTTAAAGTCGACAGTTTCTGCGTCAAATGCCGCCAATACATTGTTGTCGAATTCAGGTGCCAGGAATGTATTCGATAAGTGAAGTCCTGTTACCCATGCTTCTTTTCCTGGAAAAGCAAAAACCGATTCAAGTCCTAATTCGTCTTTTTTCGAATCCAATGCTTTCACAGCTTCTTCAAGTGATGCGAAATCTGTGATGGACGCCGGATCGATTCCGGCTTCTTCAAACAGGCGTGTGTTGTAGATAAAGCCGTATCCTTCTTGGTTATAAGGAAGTCCAAGCACTTCAGATTCAACCGTTACGCCGTCCAGTGTGCCTTCAAGTGCGGCTCCCGCTGCTTTTGTTTCAGCCAAGTCAGACAAATTGTCTTTCCAGTCCGCAACGTCCTGAGGTCCACCGATGTTGAAGATTGCCGGTTCGTTTCCGGATGCAAAGCGTGAACGAAGTGCCGCGCCATAATCTTCTCCGCCCCCGACAGTAGTGATTTCAATATTGACGTCCGGGTTCTCTTTTTCGTAAAGCGCCACTACGTCTTCAAACTGGTCTTTAAATTCCACTTTGAACTGGAAAATATCAACCGTTACCTGATCTTCGCTTCCTGAACCTGAAGCTTCTTCCCCGTCGCTGCTGCACCCCGCCAATACTGCTGCCGACAACATCAATGATGCCACTAACCCCTTGCTGAACTTAAAATCCTTCATCCCAAACTCCCCCTTTTGGTTTTTATGCAATCGTTTGCACAAAGTCGTAAATAAAAAATGGAAACCCTCTGAACCGTGTTTCCAATAATTAATTATTTGTATCATACCACCATGAAAACGTTTGCACAATATGTAATTAAAAAATAATTTCTTTTTTTTTTGGTTAATTTGCGTTTTAGCACGAGCAGAAAAAAGCAGCAACAGCTCTTAGGCCGTCACTGCTTTTCTGCGGATCATTCATTTTCCAACACCAGCAATGCAGCACCTAAAATGCCTGCATCGTTTTCAAAACGCGCCACTTCCACTTGCAACGGATTCAATAACATCGGTTTGAGCTGCCGTTGGAAAGGCTCCATCCATAAGTCCGCTGCTTCGGAAACACCGCCGCCGATAATGACCATTTCCATATCAAATGCTGCCTGCAGGCTGCTGATGACAAGGGCCAAGTCGCCTGTAAACTCTTCCACTACTTTTTTTGCTGCCGGATCTTTCTCCGCATTCTCAAACAGTTCAGGCGGCGTGATGTCCAGCCCCGCTTCGCGGATCCGGCGGCGCAATGCCGTGCCGGAAACGTACATTTCGCTGCAGCCCAGTCTTCCGCATGCACATTTCACGCCATTTGGATAAAGGATCATATGGCCAAGTTCAGCTGCTCCTCCATGAGGGCCGCCGCTCAAAAGCTTTCCGTCCCATAACACGCCACCGCCAAGGCCTGTGCCGAGCGTTAAGACGACCACGCGGTCCAGTCCTTGCGCCGCACCAAACTTCGCTTCCGCAAGTGCGACAACATTTGCATCGTTTTCCACTTCGACGCGCTTTCCTGTTGCCTTCTCCAGCCATTCCTTAACTGGTGTGCCGGTCCAGCCCGGTAATGTTTCCGCAGCATAGATGACTTTGCCTTGCTTCGGATCGACAAAGCCATGTGTGCCGATGCCGATTGCATCGATTTCTGGCCTCGCCTCCAGCATGCGCAGGATATTCGCTTCCAGATACGGGTACAACGGAATCTCGGTTGGAATCTGTTCGTCGTATAAAATCTGTCCCTTGTCATCAATGACACCCATGCGGACTTTTGTTCCACCAATGTCGACGCCTAATACGTTTGCCATAGCTTTTCCTCCATTTACGCTTTTATTTGTAATAAACAACCGCTTCGTACGGTCTCAACAAAATATCCCCTTCACCGGCATCAGCTGAGTAATTGCCGATCAGCACATGGCCTTCAGGGCGAGCTGCCGCTTTTGGCTGGTCCGAAAAATTGCAGTAAACCGTCAGCAATTCATCATTCCATGAACGCGTGTAGGCAAACAGTTCATCGTCTTCGCGGTACTGCAGTTCAAAATTGCCGTGCGTGATGATGTCCATGTCTTTGCGGAAACCGATCAGTTTTTTGTAATACTGATAAATCGACTCTGGATCTTTATGCTGCAGAGCATTGATTTCCGTGTAATTCGGGTTCACTTTCAGCCAAGGCGTCCCGGTTGTAAATCCGCCGTTCGGCTCAGCCGACCATTGCATCGGCGTCCGGGCGTTGTCGCGGCTTTTAACATGAATTTTCTCCATAATGACAGCGTGCGGAATACCGACTTCGCTTTTTTCCGCGTACATATTCACTGTTTCGATGTCTTTGTAATCGGCAATCGAATCAAAGCGCACATTGGTCATCCCAAGTTCTTCGCCTTGGTAAATATAAGGCGTTCCTTGCATAAAATGAAGGCATGTAGCGAGCATCTTCGCCGATTCCACACGGTAGTCCGTGTCGTTGCCGAAACGGGAAACGATGCGTGGCTGGTCGTGGTTGTTCCAGTATAAACTGTTCCAGCCTTCATCATGGAGGCCATGCTGCCATTTTTCCAAATTCTCTTTCAAGTCCGTCAATTCCAGCGGCTTCAAATCCCATTTCTCGCCAGATGCCTGATCGAGCCCCATATGTTCAAATGTAAAAATCATATTGAGTTCGCGGTTTTCTGCAGCCGTGTACTCGCGCGCTTCTTTCGGCGTTGTGCCCGGCATTTCACCGACCGTAACAATATCGTATTGCGACAGCACCTGCTGGTTCATTTCTCTCAAGTAGGTGTGGACATTCGGACCATTCATGAATTGATGGCTGCCGTCGCCGCCCGGTGCATCATGCATGACCGGCACTTTTGAAATCATGTTGATGACGTCCATGCGGAAGCCATCTACCCCTTTATCGAGCCACCAACGCATCATTTCGTAGACCGCTTCACGCAATTCCGGATTGTCCCAATTTAAATCCGGCTGCTTTTTGGAAAACAAATGCAGGTAATACTGGCCGCGTTCTTTCTCGAATTCCCATGTCGAGCCACTGAAGAATGAACGCCAATTCGTCGGCTCGTCGCGCCATATGTAAAAGTCGGGATGGTTTTTGAACCATTCGTGTTCATCGGATGTGTGATTGACGACAAGGTCCATAACGAGTTTCATGCCGCGAGCATGAACCCCTTCCAGCAATTCATCAAAATCCGCCATGGTGCCGAATTCTTTCATGATTTGATAATAATCACGGATGTCATAGCCATTGTCATCGTTCGGCGAATCATAGACCGGCGACAACCAAAGAATGTCCACCCCAAGCTCATGCAAGTAATCAAGTTTTTGAATAATGCCTCTAATGTCGCCGATGCCGTCTCCATCCGAATCCATGAAACTCCTCGGATAAATTTGATACACCGTCGACTTTTTCCACCATTCTGCCATCAAAATCCCCTCTTCCCCTTAAAGTGAATATTATTCTAACATCATACATGAATTTGCAGAATTGCCAACTAAATGTTGGCAATTCATTGATTTTTATAAGCGTTTCGGTTGAAGATGACTAACGCTTTTTATTAGGATGCTTTCTTAAGAGGCGTCTTTCGCGGTAGGAGTGGCGATTGTTCATGTAGCAGCCCCACTTGGGCATGTAGCGAGACAAATTATCCTTGTAGAAAGCCGTAGATAGCAATAGCTCAGATAGATAACATTGACTGTTTCCGCTGAAATTTTTCCGATGGCGAGTCTAGCATAAATCAAAAAAACACTACCGGGCTTTCCCGGTAGTGTGAGGTTAACGATAGATTTTGCCACGTTTCACAGGCTATGTGATTAAGCTTCTGCTGCGGCATATAAATCTGAGACGACTACATCGTCTTCTACCAGAACATATGGATGCACTTCGAGCAGCATATTTTTAATATCTTTCGGCATTGATTTGTTTGCGTAGGCGCAAATCAGTGGAAATTCGTATTCTTTTACCGCAACATCGATGATCTTTTCAAAATCCTTCACCAAGTGGATCGGGTCTTCCATCGTCGCCCATTCTACATGCGCCCAAGATCTGAACGTGGCTTGTTTGGCCAGATAAGGTTCGATCGTTTTTTCAAAATACGCCTGAATCGCTGGCGGATGATAACTTCCGCTGGAATAATAAAAGTCATAACTTTTTACAAAATGGATGAATTCCATTTGCTGTTCAGAAAGTTGAAGCTTGAGTTCAGTTTGTATTTTGGGAGTCAAACGGGGATTTTCAATCAGAATGACATAATCTCCCGCTTCAACGCCGTGCTTGGCATAAGCCACGACTTGTTCGATATATTTTTCGGTTTCCTCATACGAATACAGGACGTGGACATCTCTGCATTCTTCAAATAATTGCAACATATTTTTGTTCAATTTATCACCCCTTCATCATTTTCAACTTCAGACAAAGTTTTACTAGGCTTATTATACAGAAAAAGAGAACACACGTCCTCTTATTTGTTTGTGGCTGGACTATAGCAGAATAAATACTACGACAAAGCTAAAAAAAAATACCACCCACAGTTATGCGGATGGTGGATGGTTAAAAGTTCTTAATTCCAGCGATGATTTGCTTTAACGCATCGATGGATTTGAGTGGATCGGTTTCGCAATCCAATCGGTGATTGATGTCAGGCAGCAATGTCGACTCCAGGCTCGGATTCGTTTTCAGCAATTCGAAAGCTCCCGGCGAGTAGTAGCGATCCTTATCGCCGATATAGCATTGGGCAGGATTCCTGCTGTTTACCATGGTGTTCAGTACGTCTTCTTGATTCATTAACGGCGTTACCCAAACGGCTTTGGCTTCGTTAAATTCCGGACGCTTCATTTCGGCAGCCATCGCAATGGTGCCGAGGGATTTGCCGATCAAGTAGAATTCCTGATAGTTTCTTCCTTTGAGCACTTCACTGATTACCAAACGCACATCCTGGACAATCGCTTCATTTAATTCTTTCATGGTGAACTCATCGTATGCTTTGTCTGTATATTGATAGTTGACCCGCAAGACGTCATAGTTTTGATTCAAGAAAATCTCTTCTGCAAAATGAAACATTGGACTTTTTGCGGTGTACCCCGCACCCGGCAAAAAGATCGCCAACTTCTTTGTATAATCCTCTGTCAGCACCACTGTGTAAGGAACCTCGATTCCTTTGTAGCCGATGACTTTGTTGTTAATTGCTTTCATAACTCCCACTCCTATCTCTCTCTATTATAAAGAATATTCCATAAGTTTACTAAATGTTTCCTGAATTAGCTATGATACAATCAGATTATCATGATTATTGCTGGGAGGTTGACGAATGAAAACGGAAAAAGAAAAGATGCTGGCTAGTGAAATGTATGATCCGCAGGATTCCGAGCTGCGCCAAAAACGCATGAATGCCCGCCGCCTTAGCCGCTTGTTCAATGTAACAACCGAAATGGATGGCCAGGACCGGACCATTCTGCTGAAAAAACTCTTTGGTTCAACCGGCGAATTGATCCATGTTGAACCGAATCTCCGCTGCGATTATGGTTTTAACATCCACGTCGGCAATAACTTCTACGCCAATTTCGATTGTGTGTTTCTGGATGTCTGCGAAATCAGGATCGGTGACAATTGCATGATTGCGCCGGGTGTCCACATTTACACAGCGACTCATCCGCTCGATCCGGTTGCCCGCAATTCCGGCAAAGAATTCGGCAAACCCGTCACCATCGGCCACAATGTTTGGATCGGCGGCCGTGCTGTCATCAATCCCGGCATCACTATCGGCGACAACGCCGTCATCGCTTCGGGTGCCGTGGTCACCAAAGATGTACCCGCCAATACCATCGTCGGCGGCAATCCCGCAAAACCAATCGGCCATATTGAAGAATAAAAGCGATGCGCATCGGCGCGTTGCTTTTTCGATTAAAATTTATCGATGTCTGCAATAATGTCCTGCAACATGCCAATGGAATCCACCGGCCTGTCCCCGTACTCCAAACTATGATTCAACCCGGGATACAATTTGGATGTCAGGTTTGGATTGGCCTCAAGCTTGCGGTAATTTTCTTCAGAATAATAACGATCCTGATCACCAATAAAACATAAGGCGGGATGAGGACTGTCAATCATCGCATTCAACACTCCCTGCTGGTCGATCAACGGTGTCAGCCAAATCAGCTTCGCTTTTTCAAACCGCCGCTTCTTAATTTCCAAACTCATCGCAATGGTTCCCAGCGACTTGCCTACTATGTAATACTCATCGTATTGAGCATCTAAAAAGAACTTATCCAAAACAGCAGCCACATCCACTTTGACTGCCTGGTCTAATTCTTCATTGGTAAAATCATCGTACTCTTTGTCTACATAACGATAGTCCACACACAGCACATCATAAACTCTGTTTAGATAGACTTCCTCTGTAAAATGAAACAACGGCGACGTGGTCTTGTATCCTGCTCCCGGAAAAAAATCGCCAAGGTTTTTGCCTTTCCAGAATTTCGAATAAAATTATAAGGGACTGTTATCCCTCTATACCCCAGAACGTCTCCTCTAATCAGCTTCACTTCTCCCACCTCTTTCCATCATTATACAAAATATCCCATGAAGTGTATAAGTTTTTATGAGAGTTTTGCATATTTATCCGTTTTCTTGAGATATCCCCTAAAAGCTTGTTGCTGCGTTCAACCATCTAGTTTGGAGTAAGCTCCTACCGCTTTTAGCAAAACGCAGTTCGCGCAGCCGAACTGCGTTTTTCGGCATTCTAGGTTTTGGATTGTTGGAGTTCCTGTAAAGATGAGAATATGTCAGGTAGAAACGCAAATAGTTCGTGTAGCCGCGAAGGCTTTAGGTAGAAACGAGATTTGTTCAGGTAAAGATCTTCACTCTTCATGTAGAATCGCAAATAGTTCAGGTAGCACCACAAAAATCTCATGTAAAACCCAAAACCTCCACATAATGAAAGGATCCCGTAAGCGCCAATTGCCGCTTACGGGATCCCCTCTTCAAAAAACTACAATTCCACTTTCATGCCCGCTCCGCTTGCTTCTGCTTTGCTGTAAACGCCTTTGGCGACGGCTAAGTCGAAATAAGCGGCGCCGACGCATTTGAAGAAAGTGATTTCGGATTCTGCTTCACGTCCGGCAATGTCGCCAGCAACCAATTGCGCAAGTTCTGCATGCAGCTGGTCGAATGACCAGGCGCCGCTTGCCGCGCTGTGGATCAGTTCGCCCGCTTCGTCTTTGACGCCGGCAATGTCATCCGCCACGATTTTATTGGCGCGCAGGATAGTGGTTTCGTCCATTTCACGCATGCTAGGCAAGTAAGAGCCGACGCCGTTGATATGCGTTCCTGGCTTCAAGTCTTCCCCGTTAAACACAGGCTCGTTCGAACGTGTCGCGCAGCAGATGATGTCTGCCTGTTGAACTGCCGACGAGACGATGGTCTCAACGACATATGGAATTTCCACACCGAATGCCACAAGGCTTTCCCCGAAGCGCTCCGCTTTTGCCGGCGTCCGGTTGACCAGGATGATCTTTTCGATTGGCCGCACCGCCAGTACGCCAAGCACCTGCTCAAATGCCATCGCGCCTGTGCCGATGACGGTCAGCACACGGCTTTCTTTGCGTGCCAACAAATCGGTGGCGATGCCGCTGAGCGCCCCTGTCCGCAAGCGGGTTAAATAAGAAGCGGTCATCATCGCGACATGCTCGCCATTGTCGCCGTCGGATAATAAGATGACGCCTTGCGTAGTCGGCTTGCCCTGTGCCGGATTTTCCGGGAAGATGGTGACGATTTTGACGCCAGAGATTTTATTCGCCATATCGGCACTCGGCATGTACAACGCCGATGCCTGCCTTTCGGGAAAATCAAGAACTGTACGATGCGGGCTGTTGATCTGCCCCTCTTGCTTGGCCCGAAGCATGTCCGTAACGTCACGGATGGCGTCTTCCATGTGGTATTGCTGCTGAATCTGCTGTTCGTTGATGATAAGCACAGTAAATAGCCCCCTAAAAAAATAAGCCGCTTAGACGCGGCTTTCTTTTGTTACTAAAGTTGGTTCCGGTTGAGCCTGTCTGCCGCTCAAATCCTTCACTGCCCAAATGGACAGGAGTGAAATGACCGCCGTCAGGATGATGTAAAGCGCTACCGGCACATAGGAATTATCGAATGTCGCCAATAGGAATGTTGCGACGAGCGGCGCTGTACCGCCTGCCAGTGCTGCACCGATCTGATAGCCTAATGTAACTCCAGTATAACGCACTTTGGCGTCGAAGATTTCTGAAAACATCGTGCCTAGCACTGCTGTAATCGGTGCCCAAATGATGCCAAGCCCGATGATCGTCGCGATAATCAATAAAGCTACAGACCCTTGCTGCAATAGCCAGAAATACGGGAAAGCGAATAGCGCCATCGCCACCGATCCTGTAATGTACATCTTTTTGCGGCCGACACGGTCGGATAATGCACCCATGATTGGAATTAAAATCGTTGTGATGACTGTCGCAATCATAACCGCCGCCAGCGTCGCCGTTCTTGAAAATTCAAGATTCGTTGTTGCATACGATACCACAAAAGTTCCGAAAATGTAGAATGGTGCCGTTTCAACAACTTTTGCCCCGATGGCAATCAATACTTCGCGCCAGTGGTATTTCAAGGTTTCCACAATCGGCACTTTTGGAATTTCACCGGATGCCTGAACGGCTTTAAATTCCGGCGTTTCATCAATGCCTTTACGGATCCATAATCCGAAGACTACCAGGAACGCACTCAAGATGAACGGTACGCGCCAGCCCCAGCTCATGAATGCCGCTTCCGGCAATAAAGTCATGATGTACAACGCCAAGGTTCCCATAACCATCCCGATGGTGACGCCCATTTGCGGAATACTGCCGAAAAATCCGCGTCTTTCAGGCGGTGCGTATTCCGTTGCAAGCAACAGCGCCCCTCCCCACTCGCCGCCGATGCCAAGTCCTTGAATCAAGCGAAGCGAAATCAACAGAATGGGTGCTGCAACCCCAATTGCCTGGTATGTCGGCAATAACCCCATAGCGAACGTGGCAAATCCCATTAAACTTAAGGTGATGACCAGCGTCTTTTTGCGGCCGATGCGGTCGCCGATATGGCTGAAGATGATGCCGCCGAATGGACGGATAAAGAATGATAAGGCAAAAGATGCATAAGCGAGCATCAGCCCGACCGTCGGATCTTCATTGACGAAAAACAATTGATTGAATACCAAAGCTGCCATCGTACCGTACAGGAAATAATCAAACCATTCAATCGAACTTCCTACCAGACTTGCTGTCAATACTTTGCGTGTTTGTTTTTTATCCATTCTATTTCCCCCTTGCGAATAAATTGAAGTGACACTTTAATTCTCCCTTTTCAACAGTTTAGTCAGTTAGCAATATTCTGTCAATATCTTGTCATAATTTTATTTCTCCACCATCTACGGTATGATGAAAACAGAACATTTAGCAAAGAGGGGTTTCTGCATGTCGGACGGAACAATTGGGATTACACTGAAAAGCCTTCGCAAGGAGCGCAAGATGACATTAAAAGAGCTAGCGGAACAAACGGATGTCTCCATCAGTTTCCTGTCGCAGGTTGAACGCGGCAAATCAAGCGTGACGCTGGAATCGCTGCGCAAAATAGCGGATGCCCTGAACGTGGACCCCAGCCTGTTTTTTACGAATGAAACCGAGGAAATCGATTGGGCCGAGCGCCTCGAACGGTTTTATTACAAAGATTTGTCACAAGGAGTAAAAGAAGCCAGCTTTGTACCAATGCTGGTGACCTTGAAGCCGGGTGATTCGGAAGGCAATCCTTTTGCGCACAGCGGCTACGAGTTTTTATTTGTGGTGGATGGGGTGTTGACTGTGGAAGTCGAAGGCGAACGCACCGAGCTCGCCCAGCAGCAGTCGATCCTGTTCGATGCACGCCAAAAACATTATTGGTTCAACTTAACGGAACAAGATGTACGGTTTTTACTGGTATCATCCAAAACGAATTAAGGGGAGTCCGTCTATGCATCCAATCAAAGATCCGCAAGTAGATGAATTTATCGAAGCGTTGGAAAGCCCGACACAGGAAATCGTGGCGCAGCTGCGCACATTGGTGTTCGAAGCCTATCCCGAAATGGACGAAGGCTTTAAATGGGCTAAGCCGAGCTACGCCAAAGAAGGGCTGGTGTGCTATATGCAGACCGCCAAAAACCACGTCAACTTCGGTTTCTACCGGGGCGCCGAACTTCGCGACGAATCCAATCTACTGGAAGGCGACGGCAAAAAAATGCGTCATGTCCGGCTGAACCGGGCCGATGACATCCAGGCGGATGAGCTGAAGCTGCTGATTTGGGATGCAGTGGAATTGAATCGGAAATAACGAAAAGCGGAAGCGCCCATGTAGATTCGACGGGCATAAGACGCATTGGCGAAGCGGCATTTCTTCAGCCGCATAGCCAAGGGGGCTTATGACTCTAGAATCTGGGCGCTGGAGTCTGAACGATAAGAAAAGCGAAGGCAGCCAAATTGCTGCACATTGAAAAATAACCTTAAACACATAAAAAAACGAGGCGCAATCCGCCTCGTTTTTCTATTTTATTGCTTCAAAAGTGATGATGGAATCTGCATTTTTTGGATACTGGCCAAATTGATAGCCTGATGAGATGCTGATGTTGTTGAAACCGACTTTCTCCAGAACCGCCTTGAATTCCTCAACGCCATACCAACGCATCGGATAACGTTCAAGTTCTGTTTCGACAAGCCGTCCTTCACGCCAACGTTCGTATCGCCCTTGCGAAATGAAGTATTGCCGGATCCAGTCCACTTCGATTTTCTTGCTTTCCACTGTCAGCGTATCGCCGTTCGCAGCTTGCCACGTCCGCGTCGACGTTTTCTCCAGTTCGATGTTTGAAGGCACATGCAAATCGACAATCAAGCGGCCGCCTGCTTCCAAATGGTGATGGAAATTGCGCAACGCCTGCACCGATGCCTCGCGTTCATGAAGCAACAGGAAGGTCCCTGTCGGAATGACAATAGCTGCATACTTTGCATCCATCGAGAACGACTCCATTTTAGCATTGAACAATTTCGGCTCCAGCCCCCGCGCTTTGCAATTGGCACGGCACGTATCCAGCATTTCCTCGGATAAATCAAAGCCGTCCACCTGGAAGCCTTTTTCCAGCATGGGCACGAGCATGCGTCCCGTTCCTGTCGCCGGCTCCAGAATGCGTCCGTTGCAGGAAGCGAGCCGCTCCAAATAATATTCTATGTCCCCGAACGAACTGCCGATCGGCTTATCGAGGTCATAAACTTCTGACGACAACCTGCTGTAATACCCTAACACCCCCTCACCCCATCCGCTTTATGAAATCACAAATAAGTTAACAATGACTGCGATGATATTCGGTACAGCTAACAATACCCAATTTTTCATTTTCGTTACGCGCTGCTGCTTTTCGCGGCGTTTTTCTGAACTTGTTGTTCTTGTGGACTTATTTTTGCCGGTGCCCAATGCCAAGACGCCCCAAATTAATGCAACGCCTGCAACGATGCCGCTGATGATGTAGACCAGTGACCAATCGTTCATCAAATAGGCCACCAACACGCCGATCAAAGCGATGACTGTTCCAGTTAAAAAGTATTTCATGCTATTGCTCTCTCCTTTAGATGCTGTGGATGGTTAAAACTTCCCTGCACATCAATTTTATCAAATGTCACCCGATAGAGGTAGCTGTTAACGAGGATTTTTGAATCCCGGCTCGAGCGGATGGGTTGTTAGAAGGTGATTTGAAGTTTCTACATGACTAATTCAGCCGGCTATATGAGCTATTCAGGTTCTTAAAGGGGTTTTGTCTTTCTACCTGAACATAGCACGTTGCTACATGACTAGCTGGGGTTTCTACCTCGTTAATTCATCCCGCTACATGAGCTATTCCACTCTCTACATGAATTCCACACCTCTACATGAACATTTCGCGTTGCTACACGACTAGCTGGAGTTTCTACCTTAGTAATTCATCCCGCTACATGAGCTATTTCACTCTCTACACGAATTCCATATCCCTACATGAACACTCCACGTTTCTACCTCACTATCTGGAGCTTCTACCTCACTAATTCAGCCGGCCACCTGAACTATTTCACTCTCTACATGAATTCCACATCCCTACATGAACACTCCACGTTTCTACCTCACTATCTGGAGCTCCTACCTCACTAATTCAGCCGGCCACCTGAACTATTTCACTCTCTACATGAATTCCACACCTCTACATGAACACTCCACGTTTCTACCTCACTATCCGCCCCTGCTACCTCAACTATCCAGCTCCCTACAAGCCTCAAGAATTCCAACCCCGTTCAAGCCCGAAAAATGATGCAGTCCGCCTGCGTGACCTGCAAATCAACCACTTAAAATCCCTCTCCTCATAAAGTCGGCTGCTTTAACCTAAAGAATCGCAAAAGCCGCCCGCCGCAGCGAACAGCTTGCTTTGATTTCATAATTTGCGGTACCGCTTTAAAGCGATGATGTTCAGGAAGATGAAAACCGCTGCAAAAGTAGCGAGTGCCAGCAAATTGCTGGAAACATCCGCCAACCCTTCCCCTCTGTACATGATGGCTTTCAAGGCATCGGCCGCATAGTACAGCGGCATGATGCGGCTGATGTTCTGCAGCCAATCTGCCATGCCTTCGAGCGGGATGATGCCGGCGAAGAAGATTTGTGGAACGACGACAATCGGGATGAACTGGACCATTTGGAATTCGGAGGATGCAAAAGTCGACAGCAAAATGCCGAGCGACAAGGCCACCAACGCCAGCATAAGATTTATCACGATGACGTGCCACACTTGGCCGACCATGACCATCTCCAAAACCCGAATGGAATAAAACACCACAATGATGGTTTGGATGATGGCGAAAATCCCGAAACCGATCAAATAGGCGAAAACGATTTCCCAGCGCCGGATTGGCGTCGCCAGCAATCGCTCCAAGGTTCCGGACACCCGTTCTTTCAACAAACCGATTCCCGAAATCAAGAAGACGAAAAAGAAAACGAAAAAGCCCACAAGTATCGGTCCGAGAACATCAAAGAATTCCGTCTCCGCATCTCCATAAATGTATTCCGCTTCAATGCTTGCAGGGACTCCCGCTCCCCCTTGCATAGCGGCAGCTTGTGTCACCTGCATCAATAAAGCCCGTGATGTGCCTGGGTCATTGTTTTCCAATGTCACCTGAAAACCGCCATCGTTTATTTCCAGCAAGCCGTCCAATTCATCTTCGATGACGGTTTGATTATCGGCTTCACTATAGGGAACCACATCAATCGACGCATTTTCCAAAGCAACGGTGAGCAGCTCAGTGCCGCCGACAACGCCAAGCCGCGGGTTTTCATTATCGCCGTTGAAAAAGAAATACATCAGGGTCAGGACGATGAGCGGCGCAAAAAACAGCAATGCCATTGTCCGCTTGTCGCGCAGCAGCTGCAGCATGATCCGTTTAATCAGTGCCAAAATTCTCATTGCGCACCCCTTCCTGCCTGCAGAAAGACGCCTTCCAAATCAACTGCTCCATATGCAGCCTTTAATTCGTCCGGCGTGCCAGTTGCCAGGATTCCGCCTTCACGAACCATGGCGATGCGATCGCATTTTTCCGCTTCATCCATAACATGCGTTGTTACAATGATGGTTTTTCCCTGCTGGCGTTTCAAAAGCATCAATTCGTTCCAAATCGACAATCGAAGTTCCGGATCGATGCCGACAGTCGGCTCGTCCAGAATCAAAATTTGCGGATCGTGGACCAAAGCGATAGCCAGCGACAATCGGCGCTTCATGCCTCCCGAATAAGCAGCTACTTTCTTGCCAAGTTCATCAGTCAACTGGACCAAATCCGCTGCATAGGCGAGGCGTTCTTTCAGCAATACCTGATTCATTTTGTAAAGTGAAGCGAAAAAGCGCAGGTTTTCCCTGCCCGTCAGTTCCGGATACAAAGCGTCGGATTGCGCCATGTAGCCGATGTCTTGAAGCAACGACAAATTGGGCACTTGTTTGCCGAGCACCTCTACCATACCACCGCTCGGTGAATCGATGCCGACAATCATCTTCACCAAAGTGGTTTTCCCCGAACCCGATGGACCGATCAATCCGAAAATCTCGCCGCCTGCAACTTGCAGGTCGACTTCTTTGAGCACTGCCGTTTTCCCAAAGGTTTTGCTGAGTTTATTGATGGAGATGCTGGTGTCCACATGCATTCCCTCCAGTCAGAATAAAAACCTGTTGATACTTTGTATTCTACGCTCATTTTTAAAAAAGCAAAGCAGCGGGTTTACTGCTTTGCTTTTGGGTAATAGGGTAATGAAAGTGTATAAGAATCATCAGCATAGAACGGGCGCCTCTGCTTTTCTTTGTCCAGACTCCGGCAGCCAGCTCCTCGAGTCGCTTCAGCCTTTCCAGAAATGGCTGAAGAAACGCCATTACCGGCAAGGCCTCCAGCGCTTGTCGGAGTTAAACGGCCGCCTCCGCTTTTCCTTGTCCAGACTCCGGCAGCCAGCTCCTCGGGATGTAAGCCAATCTGGCTGTGCGACTGAAAACACGCCGCTTCGCCAGATCGTCTTACACCCGGCAGAGCTAAACGGCCGCCTCCGCTTTTCCTATTCCCATTCAGAGGCCAACATCCCATACACCACATGGTCAACATAGTGGTCGTACAGCCATTCGGCTTGTCGGATGGTGCCTTCTTCGGTATAGCCGAGGCGTTCAGGAATGCTGCGGCTTTTGTGGTTGTCGACTGCTGCACGGATCTCGACTTTATTCAACTGGAGATCTTTCAGCGCATAATCGGTCAAGGCTTTGGCGACGCGGGTCATGATGCCATTTCCTTGGTATTCATGGCCCAGCCAGTAGCCGATGTAGGCTGTCTTGTTGGCATGGTTGATGTTGTTGAAACCTGCGATTCCGACGATTTCCCATTGATAGAGAATCACTGCGCCCAGGCTTTTTCCTTCAACAAAGTTGCTGCTGCCGGACTTGATGAAGTCTTGGGTATCCTGCAATTTAGTGGTGAAATCTAGCCATGGCAGCCACTCTTTCAAATAGTCCCGCGAGGCATCAGTTAGTTCGAAAATCCGTTCGGCATCCCGCATTTCCTGAAGTTTGAGGGACAGGTCTTCGTCAATTTTATGTATGAACATGGCGGTTCCTCCTTTTTATATGTAGACCATCGTAGCATACCTATCAGAATTTTCCATCCGTAATTTTTTGCGCAGGAAAAACCTAATTTGTAGATTTGTGCTCTTATTCACATGGTGAAACGTGTAAAATGAATAGAGAACAAAGCGTGACTTTATTTCAGGGAGGAGCGTGAAGAGTATGGAAACCGTCGACCCCGGAATTCCGTTATACTTGTGGATGTTTTTATTCTTGATGTTTCTGGTGATGGCGTTTATCGGCTTGGTCATCTACACGAGCCGCAAAAGCATGCCACGCGACATTCTGCCGCCACAGAATAAGCAATCCAAGCTGCTGGCGGAACAGTATGCCAATGGCGAAATCAGCGAAGAAGAATATCGGAAACGCATGAAAGAGTTGGAGAAACAATCCACCAAACCATAACGTCTGTTACAGAAAGGAAGTTGGAGACCATGGGAGAGTTTTTCACGCCGGGCAACCCGGCACTTGGCGTAACCATCGCTGTTGGATTTATCGTTCTGTTAGCCGGAATCGGAACATTGCTTTGGCTGACGTTGCTTAAAGCACGCAAAAAATCAGCCAGTACAGAGCCAAGCGGACCGAACCGAGCGGTTGATGCGCTGCATCAGAGCTATATCAACGGCGAAATCACCAAGGAAGAATACAATGAACAACTGCGTGATTTAAAAGGGCCGCCAAAAAACTGATTGTGCAGTTTTTGTGGAGTTTCTCGATTTCCGTTTAATTAGCAAGTGAAAGGGAAATCAAAAAGAGAAGCAACAAAATCTGAAACTGGAGGTTTTATTGATGGCACATGAACAACATGCAGAACTGATTAAAACCTTGCACGATTGCGCAGCAGCGTGCAACCACTGTTTTGACGCGTGCTTACAGGAAGACGATGTGAAGATGATGGCGCAATGCATTCGCTTGGACCGGGAATGTGCAGATATTTGTGCGTATCTGGAACACGCCATTACCCGCAACTCTCCATTCGTTGCTGAGTTGGCACAAGCTTGCGCAGCCATTTGTGAAGCATGCGGCGATGAATGTGCGAAACACGATCATGACCACTGCCAAAAATGTGCGGAGGCCTGCAAGAAATGTGCAGAAGCTTGCCGCAGCGTAGCTTAATCTTTTACTGAAAGCCCGGCTGCTGGGAGATTCCCGGCAGCCGGGCTTTTATGATGGCAGGAATAGGGGTTTTTCGACATAATGGAACCAAAGGAGTGGATTCGGATGGCTCGAACAGTATTGGTGATAGGCGCCGGCATCGGTGGATTAACGGCGGGTTCGTTGCTCGCAAAAGCGGGATGGCCGGTGACGCTGCTCGAAGCTTCTTCGGAACTCGGGGGCTGTGCAGGGAAATTCAAGCGCCATAAGTATTTATTTCCTGCCGGTGCCACGCTTGGCATGGGCATTGAACCGGGAGGCATCCACGAGCGGGTCTTCCGGTTTCTCGGCAAACCGATGGCCATCGAACCGCTTGAGCAAGTCATGGAAATGGTCCATCCAGAAGCAACGTTTGTGTTCCATAAAGACCGCGTACGCCATGTCGACGGCATTGCGGCACATTTCCCTGAATACAGCGATCAGATTCATACATTCTATAAGGAAATCTACCAGACTGCGGCCATTGTGCGTACCTTGATGGACCCGCTCCCTGTCCTGCCTCCTTCAACGGCGGCCGAATGGGCATTTCTGGCAAAATCCATACGCCCAAAACACGTCAAGCTTCTGCCTTTCTTTAATCAAACTCTAGGCCATCGGCTGAAAAAGCATGGACTTGGTGACTTGCAGGAGTTTCGCCATATGCTCGACGGCCTGCTGATCGACAGCATGCAGACCGGCAGCGAAGATGTGGCGTATTTATTGGCGGCAGTGGCGCTTGATATTTACCATGAAGGGGCCTATTATGTGCCCGGCGGCTTATACCGTTTTTCCGAATTGATGGGCGACAGCCTGAAAGACAATGGCGGTGTCCTGAAAAAGCGGCGGACGCTGGAGAAGTTGGAACGGAAAGGCAACTTGTGGATGGCAACCGATCATCGCGGCAATGTCTATGAAGCAACGGATGTCATCTTGAATGTGCCGATCCAGCAATTGCCGAAGATTTTGGCGCCGGAGCTGGTTTCTAAACTGAAAGTTTCGTTGCGCGACGGCATTGCCGGCGAGACGTGGGCGACCCTGACGCTGTATCTGGCGGTCGATTCGGCCAAGCTGAAAGAACCGCTGCCGGCTTTCCGCCAGATTTCAACAGGTGACGGGCTGGCAGAAGGCGGCCATTTTTTCATGTCCTCCTCGGTTCCCGGCGATGAATTGCGTGCGCCTGAAGGTTTTCAGACCGTGACGATTTCTACGCATTCGCGGACAGACCAGTGGATTGGCAAAGAAAAATACGAAGAGACGCGTGCGGTTTTAACAGAGCGCATGCTCCAGGCCATCCAAGATGCCATCCCTGAATTCCGGGAAGCCATCGTCCATATGGAAAGCGGCGCGCCTAAAGCGTGGGAACGTTTTGCAGGACGTCCGAATGGCTTCGTCGGGGGCTTCCCGCAAACTTTAGATGCGGCATTGTTCAATTCCATTTCGCATCATTCCGGTTTGCCCAACCTGTATGTCTGCGGCGATCATATTTTCCCTGGCGGCGGAACCATAGGCGCGGCCGCCAGCGGGATTCATGCAGCACGGTCGGTATCGGGTGAACGATTGGTGTAAGGCAGTTGAAGCACGAACCAGCCCAAAGGCACAATGAAAACCGCTGTCGAGAGTTTCTCAACAGCGGTTTTCTAATTGATCCATTTATAACCGATGCCCCATACTGTCTGGAAATGGTCGTCGATTGGAAAGCCGGCCTGACGAATTTTCTCTCGAACGTTGCGGACATGTGAATCCACTGTGCGGCCTTCCGTTTCCGAGTCGAAGCCCCACACCAATTCGAGCAAGCGGTCCCGCTCGAATACTTTATTCGGGTTTTTCATCAACAGGCCGAGCATGGAAAACTCTTTAGGTGTCAGGCGGATCGGCTGGTGGTTAAAGCTCAACTCGAAACCCTCTTCTTCCCAGACCAAGCCGTCCAATTCAATGCGCTTTGGCGGGGCGCTGCGGCGCAGCAGAGCTTCCATCCGCGCCAGCAATTCCTCTTCTCCAAAAGGCTTCGTCATGTAATCGTCCGCTCCAAGCCGAAGCCCTTTAACGATGTCTTCTTGCTGCTCACGGGCAGTCAGCATGATGATCGGCACATTGGAGAATTTGCGGATTTCGCGGCACACTTCCCAACCGTCCATATCCGGCATCATGATATCCAGCAGCACCAAATCGAAGGCTTCTTTATTCAACAGCTCGAGTGCCTGTTTGCCGCTGTCTGCTTTGACGCAACGGTAATCATATGGCCGCAAATACAGCGCCACCAGATCGAGCATCCGTTTTTCGTCATCGACCAATAATACTTTATGAATGATTTCCACCCCTTTTCAGCCGGATCGTAACAGCGGTCCCTTTGTTCAATTGGCTATCAATGCGGATTCTGCCGCCATGCGACTCGACGATTTCTTTGGCGATTGCCAAACCCAGCCCCGATCCTCCACGTTCACGTGACCGTGATTTTTCTACGCGGTACAACCGGTCAAAGACAAAGGGCAGCTCTTCCTGGGGAATTCCCTGGCCTTGGTCACTGACTCGAATGGCGATGCCATCCCCTTCTTCACAGCATTCCACATCTACATGGCCACCCGCACTTGAATGTTTGCGGGCGTTGTCGAGTATGTTCAACAACACCTGTTGAATGCGTTCAGAATCAATAAAGGCCTGGATATCTTCCCCGCAATTGACGGACAATGAAATTTGCTGTTCGTCAAAAGCTGGTTTAACCAACAGTGCCACCGACTTCAACAATGCTGCAATCGAAACGTCGTTCTGCTCAATGGCGAATTGATTGCGGTCCAGCTTTGCCAAGTCGAATAGATTTCCGACCAGCACTGTTAAATGAGCGGCTTCTTCACGGATGATGCCCATGTATTCTTCGCGTTCCCGCTCTGTCGTGTCCGGACGGTCCAGAATATCTGCATAGCCCTTGATATAAGTCAGTGGTGTCCGCAATTCATGTGAAATGCTCGACAGGAATTCATTGCGGGCATTTTTCAGGTGATCGAGGTCCGTCGACAATTTGGTGATGGCGTTCGCCAATTCCCCGAGCTCATCATTTCGTTCATTTGTCAGATCCACCCGGTTGTTGCCCTGGCTCAATTGCTCCGTCGCTTCCTTCATACGGATCAGCGGCAGCGTGATGAACCGCGACAGCAGCAGGATGGTGATGATGGTCAAGACCACTGTAATCATGCCGATCCACAGAAATTGGTTTTTCAGATGGCCGATGATGCGCTCGATGTTGGTGGTTGGCGCAAACATAAAGACATGCCCTTCATGGCGGCCGTCTATCGTAATGGGACTGTCCGTCGCGATATAGCGCTTGTCCTGCCAGTCTTCCTCGATGATGGCTCCGTCGACAGGCACCTCTTCGAAATCGGTATGCTCGAGCACTTCCACCATTTCCGGTTCCAACGCATCGGAATTGACTAGAATTTCACCCGAAGCATCGGTAATGACGACAATAAAATCAGAGGCCGATTCCATAATGCCGACATGGGTTAACGTCATCTCTTCAAAACTATCCTCCAGCACATCGCTGTGTGTCTCACCGCGCGCCAATAAATTCTCCATCACTTCGTCAACGCGTTCATTGACCAACGTGAAATAAAGCGTTGAAAATAAAAGCGCTTCGATGATTAAAATAAAACCAAAAAACAACAAGCCGATTTTCAAGGATAATTTATTGAACATGTGGACCTCCGCCAATCAAGGAAATTTCTGTTATTCTTCAACTTGTCCAGCATTCAAGATCTGCTTCCAGGCACCTCCGCCATCTTCAGAAATAAAAGCATGCCCCGCAGCTGTGTAGATGGCTATTTCATCAGTATCCGACGGGTTTTGAGCAACATAGAGGATGCCATCTTCCGGCATATCCGGCAGTTCAAACGCCTGTTCTTCATCCTTTTCCCAAGTATACTGGATGAGCTCCGCTTGTGTGCCATATGTTGCGTAATACAACGCTTCCTCATTGAAGAAAACTGCGGTTCCGTAGATTCCATCTTCCGTCAGCCGGGTGAAGCTTTCCCCACCGTCTTTCGACAGGAAGATCCCTTCAGTGGTCGCAGCGGCAATCAATTGCGAATCGCTCGGATGCATCGCAAAAGAAGAAACCTCGCCTTCAAGCCCTGTTCCGCTTACCTGTTGCCAGTTCTCTCCTTCGTCTTCACTGCGGAAATACCCTGGTCCCATCTGTGAATTTTCCTGCGGATTCATAACAAACAAGTGGTGGCTGCGGTAGCCGGCCGCCATGCCATGAAAATCAGTTTCTCCTTCAAAACCCATGTGATTGAGCGACCGGCCGCCGTCCTTGCTGCGCTGGATACCGATCGGATTTTGCATCATCGATCCGGGACCCGGGTGGCCTGATGTATAAAAGCCGTCATCCACTGCATTAAAGCCCATGTAATCATGGAGATGGTCACTGGTTTCCAGCCATTTTCCGTCCCGGTAAATCTTCAACCCGTGATGCGAGGCAAAATAAAGGCCCTCTTCATTTTCAATATAACCCATACCGTGGACATGATCCATGCGGCCATCAAAAGCTACTTCAAAATCCTCCGTGGTTTCGGCTGTTTCATTCGTCTCCGTCTCGCCGGTGGTTGTCGTCTCCGGGTTTGACTCTTCCGGTTCTTCGGCTTCTCCACATCCTGCAAGCAACAGGCCTGCCAGCAAAGGAGCTGCAAACCATTTTCTGTTCATTCCGCTCATTCCTTTCGTCTTCCCATCTGGATTCATTGTACAAGAAAAGTTTTGATTTTTTGTGCAGATTCTGCACAGCATTTGCATATTTTTTGGGTACAGTGTAAAGACCAAACACATGAAAGAGGGATTCACATGAAGAAAAACAACTTTCTCCTGATGACGATGTCCGCTTTGACAGCTGTCACATTGGCGGCCTGCAATGAACCGGCGGAAAACGCAGTGAACCCGGCAGATCCCGACAACCAAATCGAGATGAATGAAGAAATGGACGAAGAGATGGGGCACGGCGGAATGGATCATTCCAGTTCCGGTGAAGTGCCGGAAGGACTGGTCGAAGCTGAGAATCCGACATTTCCTGTTGGCAGCCAAGCTATCATAAGTGCGGATCATATGCCTGGAATGGACGGCGCTCAAGCGACCATCTCCGGTGCATACGACACGACCGTCTACGCGTTGAGTTTCACACCGACGTCAGGCGGCGAACCGGTCGAAAACCATAAATGGGTGATTCATGAAGAACTGAAGAATCCCGGAGACGCCCCCCTTTCTCCAGGTGATGAAGCGGTGATTGCCGCCGATCATATGGAAGGCATGGACGGCGCCACGGCCACGATCGATTCGGCAGAAACAACCACCGTCTACATGGTCGACTTTAAAACAACTGACACCGATGAAGACGTCACAAACCATAAATGGGTCACTGAAAGCGAATTATCCGCTGAATAAAGCCAGCATCCTCTGCATTTTTCGCGGAGGATGCTTTTTTCATTGATGAACGAGCATTTATTCCACTGAACCAGATTTCCGCCTGGAAGAAGCATGAATCCCTCGCTTTCCACATATGGTATTATTACAAAAAGCACATCTGTATGAAGGAGCTTTTCACCATGATCCGATTTCACAAAGCTGATATTCAAAAGCGGCCTTTTCAGCCGAAAGATACCATAAATTTAAAAATGAAGATGATCGGATTGATCGCTCTGCTGATTTTGTCGATCGTTTTGGTCATTGGCATTTTCCTCAATCACTTCATCACCGATACGCTGGAAGCTCAGATGGGCGAACAGGCCCTGAGCGTAGCCGAAAGCGTGGCGCTCAATCCCGATATTGCGGCGGCTTTTAAAACGCAAGATCCCGCGGCGATTATTCAGCCGCTTGTTTCCCCAGTTCAGCAGTCAACCGCGGCTGAATTTATCGTGGTCGGAAACAGGGACGAAATCCGCTACTCGCACCCCAATCCTGAACAGATCGGCAAAAAGATGGTCGGCGAAGACAATGAACGAGCACTGAACAATGGTGAATCCTACGTTTCTGAGGCTACTGGAACGCTTGGCAATTCACTGCGCGCGAAAGTGCCGATTTACTCAGGAGATGACATTATCGGTGTCGTGTCCGTTGGGTTTCTCGCTAAAGACATCCAGACGCTGATCGGCGACTACAACCATGAGTTATGGCTGATGCTATTGATCATTGGGCTAGTTGGCATTATTGTTGCGATTGCCATCGCCACCTACATTAAACGGAAACTGCATGGCCTGGAACCTGAGGAAATCTCGCGTCTGCTGTTTCAGAAAGAGACCATCCTGCAGTCGACACACGAAGGCATCATCGCCGTGGACGATACCGGAAGGATTACCTTGCTCAATCAGATGGCGCAGCAATTGTTGTTCGGCAACGAACGGGATGGGGACAAACTCATTGGCCAGCCCATTCGGCAAGTCCTCCCCACTTCCGATTTGCCGGATATTCTGAAAACCCGGATGAGCCATTTTGATCAGGAAGAGGTCTATGGAAGCTATGCGGTCTACGTCAACTCAGGTCCGATTTATTATGAAGATACGCTGGTCGGCGCCGTTTCCACTTTCCGCAATAAAACCGAAATCGACCGGCTGACAAAAGAGCTGTCACATATCAAGCAATACGCCAACGCACTGCGCGCACAAACCCATGAGTTTTCCAATAAGCTCTACACCATTTCAGGGCTGGTCCATTTGAATAAAAAGCAGGAAGTCCTTGATTTTATTCGGATGGAAAATGACATTCAGCAGGAATGGATCCAGCAAGTCATCGACAAAGTTAACGATCCATTGATCAGTGGCATTCTGATCGGCAAGCTCAATCAAGCAAGCGAACAGCAGGTCCAACTCACGATTGACCCGGATAGCCGGCTGCAGACACCTTTGTCGGAACAGCAAAGCCGTGCATTGCTGACCGCCATCGGCAATCTGATCGACAATGCACTTGACGCAGTGAAGGAATGTTCGCGGGACAGAAAGCAAATCAGCCTCTATTTCACGGACGTCGGAGATGATATCTTACTGGAAATCGATGATTCGGGACCGGGAATTCCGGATGGGCAAGAGCAACAATTATTCGACAAGGGCTTTTCATCGAAAACCGGCCCAGACCGCGGCTATGGGCTAAATACCACGAGACAGCTTATTGCCGGTGCCGGCGGTGAATTGCATGCAGAGGAAAGTGAACTCGGCGGAGCCTGCTTTGTCGTTTCATTACCGAAAAAGGAGAATGCGTTATGAGACAGATGCTTCATGTACTGATTATTGAAGACGATTTCCGCGTTGCCGAAATCAATCGCCAGCTTGTGGAGCAGGTCGCTGGCTACCAAGTCGATGGCGTCGCCAAAACAGGCGATGAAGCGATGGCGTTCCTGCAAAGTTGCGGACAGCTGCCGGATTTGATTTTACTGGACGTTTTTATTCCTGACCGCAAGGGGCTGGAACTGCTTCAGGAAATCCGGCACAGTTTCCACGCTGTTGACGTGATGATGCTGTCGGCCGTCAAAGATACGGCCACAATTGAAGAAGCGCTGCGCTGCGGCATTTTCGATTACCTCGTCAAGCCGGTGGATTTTGCCCGTTTTGAACAAGCATTATTGCGCTTCGGCGAACAAAAAGCATTGCTTGCTTCCCGGCAAGAACTGGAACAGACGGACATCGACAGGCTGATTGGCATCGAACCTATTGCCGTTCTTTCCGAGACGGCTGATGGCCATTTGCCTAAAGGCATTGACCAGCTGACCTTGGTCGGCGTCATCGAAATTCTGCAATCCTCCGCCCCGGAAGGCCTCAACGCCATGGAGACCGGAAAAGCGGTGGGCGTCAGCCGTTCCACTGCCCGGCGTTACTTGGAACACCTCGTTTCCATCGGCGAAGCAAAAGCACAATTGAATTATGGAGAAATCGGCAGGCCCGAAAGACGTTATATTCCGTGGACAAAATGATCAAAACCTCCTTAATGCTCTTTAGTTCGCTTAATTGAATAATCTTATTTTTCAAATCCCTCTATGCTAAGTTAAGAACAATAACTTAGAAGCAGAGGAATTTTACACAAAATGCGATTTTGTATGCGTTTACAATTCCTCCTTCATTTTAGTCTTTTATCTACAGGGAGGAATTCTTATGTTAAGTCTTATTGGATTATTGACCATCGTTGTCATTGTCGGATTGCTGATCAGCAATAAAATCACACCGATCGTCGCGCTTGTTCTTGTGCCGATTGTTGCTGCTTTTGTAGCGGGCTTCAGCTTTGCTGAAATCGGCGATTTCTTCAACAGCGGCATTGAATCAGTGATGAGCGTTGTCATCATGTTCATCTTCGCGATTCTGTTTTTCGGCATCATGCAGGATGTCGGCTTGTTCGACCCGCTGATCAATAAAATGATTGCGGTATCACGTGGAAATGTCATTGCAGTGGCAGTCGGAACTGTGCTGATTGCAGCAGTCGCACAACTTGATGGATCAGGCGCTTCGACATTCCTGATCACCATCCCTGCTTTATTGCCTTTGTATAAACGCTTGAAAATGAATCCTTATTTGTTGCTGCTATTGGTCGGTACTTCCGCCAGTATCATGAACATGCTGCCTTGGGGCGGCCCACTTGGCCGTACGGCAGCTGTGCTGGGCGTTGATGTTACAGAATTATGGCGCCCGTTAATCAAAGTCCAGGTGATTGGGTTGGTGTTGTTGATTGGATTGGCTGTTTTATTGGCCATCCGTGAAAAGCGCTTGATTGCCAAACGCGGAGATTATAATGAAGAACTTTATGAAGAAGCACAGCCCCTTGTTAAAGGGGCGCAAGATGAAGCTTCATTGAAAGCCGCATCTCTTCGCCGCCCGAAATTGCTTTGGGTCAATACTCTTTTGGCCATTGCCGTCATCGGCATTTTGGTTTGGGGCATCATCCCTGCCGGCTTTGCCTTTATGATTGGTGTCAGCTTGGCTTTGCCATTGAACTACCCGAATATGAAAGACCAGATGGACCGAATCAAAGACCATGCACCAAACGCATTGTTGATGGCCGCCATCATTTTGGCAGCCGGTTCGTTCCTTGGTATTTTGAACGGCACCTTGATGCTGGATTCAATCGCCAATGATCTGGTGAAAATCCTGCCCGCCTTCGTCATTCCGTATCTTCACATCATCATCGGATTTTTGGGTGTACCTTTTGATTTATTGCTTAGTACTGATGCTTATTACTTCGCTTTATTCCCGATTGTGGAACAAGTGGTTACTGAATTCGGCGTCTCATCCTTGTCGGCTGCCTATGCCATGATCATCGGCAATATCATCGGCACATTCGTCAGCCCGTTTTCTCCAGCTCTTTGGCTGGCTCTTGGATTGGCCGGACTCGAAATGGGGCGCCATATCCGTTATTCGCTTCCAATCATGTGGGGATTCAGTATCGTCTTGCTTGGAATTTCGATTTTGATTGGCGTTGTGTAAGGAAATAGTTTAAGAGCCAGCCACAGTGGACCTGTGGCTGGCTTTTTGATGTGGATTTCTTTGGTTGTTTGCGGAATATGGGCATATACGCACGTTCAGCCCTAATCGCACAAAAAAAAGCACGGCAGAAAATCTCTGCCGTGCACTAAAAACGATCAGGAAAGCAATGGAATCCGTTCGTGGTATTTCTTGATCATTTGCGTGTTATGTTCGTCCGCTCCGTCGATATTGCCGCTCCGGAAAATGGGCGGTTCAAAGCCCGCATCAGCCATTTTCTTAATGGCTTCCGCGAAAATGCCGTTCAGTATGGCCGCTCCGACGACAGTGGAAGTCGGACCGAATGGAACGTCGACACCTTCGTATGACAGGATCGCATCCCCTGCCACGGAATGATTGTCGATGACCAGGTCTACTGCATTAAACAGGTGTTGGCCTGTTATGTGGCGCGAGGGCTGGTTACCGGAATACTCCAGTGACGTCAGGCAGATGACGAATGCCCCTTTTTCCCGCGCCGCCAATGCAACATCCACCGGCACGGGGTTGCGGCCGGAAGTCGAGATGATAAAGACTATATCGCCTGCGCGGAAGTCCTGTTCTTTCAGGAATCCTGCCGCATACTCGCTTTGCCGCTCAAGTTGCGACGATTGGACCGCGCCTTCGTGCAGCATCAACGGTTCCACAAAAATCGGCTTGATCGGCACCAAACCACCGGCGCGGTAAAACACTTCCTCCGCCAGAATATGCGAATGCCCGCAGCCGAACAATTGGATGATGCCGCCGGACTGAATGGCAGATGCCACTTTCCCGGCTGCTTCAAGCATCGCCTTTGCTTCATTTTTCTCGACAAGCTCCAGACGTTCCTGTACTTGTTTGAAATAACTGCTTAACATCCGATCAGCTCCAGTCTAGCTGCTTACGCTTGTCCAAGTCCTTCAGCCACGATCAATTCGTCGACTTTGGCCATCAACGATTCTTCGTCGCTGCCGTCAGCTGTGATAGTGATGCTGTTGCCTTTGGAAACGCCAAGTGACATGACGCCCATGATGGATTTCAGGTTTACTTCTCTTTCCTTATAAACCATTTTGACGTCTGAAGAAAACGGGGATACCGCTCCTACCAATTTTGATGCCGGGCGTGCATGAAGACCTTCGTCGCTTGTGATGGTATAGCTTTTTTCAATCATGTCCATTTCTCCTCTTTTGTTATCTTTGTATGTCGGTCGTAAATTTGTAGCGGTCGGCACGATAGGTGCTGCGGACCACTTCGAATGGCATTTCACCCGCGAGATAGCTGATGCGTTCAATCATCAGGATGGCTGCCGGCGGTTTGATTTGCAGCAGATCAGCATCTTCTTTTTTCACCAAGCCCGCTTCCATCCGTTGAGTGGCGCGGCTGATGGTCAGTTGCTGGTCTTTCTCGATCATAGCATACAGCGAACCTTTGAACGAATCCTGGTGCAGGTCCGGAAACTGTTTGACCGGCAAATAGGTGCGTTCGATAGCCATTGGCTTGTCGTCGGCAAAGCGAATGCGTTCGACGAAATAGACCTCCTCCCCTTGTGCCAATTGCAGAGCGGCCGAAATGTCGGATTCCGGCTCCAGAATCTCAAAGTTAATCATCTTGCTGCTCGGGACCATACCGCGCGCCATCATATCCTCCGTGAAGCTCGTCAAACCATTCAGCGGCTGCTCGACTTTCGGTGATGCCACAAATGTGCCACGCCCTTTTTCACGGTACAATAAGCCGTCATTGACGAGATTGGTGATGGCCTGGCGCACCGTCATGCGGCTGACGTCAAAACGTTCAGTCAGTTCACGTTCAGAAGGAATCGTGGTGCCAATCGGGAAATCCCCTTGCTGGATCTGCTGTTTCAACTGTTCTTCTATTTGAATGTAAATGGGAATCGGCGATTGTTTGTCCAGCACAGCGATCACTCCTCTTCAGCCTTCACGAGCCCGTATGCTTCCCGGTCTACAATCAGTGTAACATCGCTGTGCTTCCATAAAAATGAAGCCGGAAAATCTTTGCTGACGCGCCCTTCCAGAAAACGTTTGACTGCCTGTGCTTTCTTTTTGCCCGAAGCCAACAGGAGAACTTTTTCACTTTTTAAGATCGACTCGATGCCCATTGTAATGGCGTGCGTCGGCACTTCATCGCGGTCGCTGAAAAATCGCGCATTGCTGTTGCGCGTCGACTGTTCAAGCTTGACGCAATGAGTCCGGCTCGTTTCCGGCGTGCCTGGCTCATTAAAACCAATATGGCCGTTTGTCCCCATGCCAAGAATCTGCAGATGAGGCGGACCGAGTTCATCAATCAATGCTTCGTAACGGCGGCATTCTTCTTCGACCGGCAACGCTTTGCCGTTTGGAACGTAGGTATTTTTCAGCTGAATATCGATGGATTGAAACAATTTGTCATTCATAAAATGGCGATAACTGTTTGAGTGTTCACCAGAAAGGCCACGGTATTCATCTAAATTGAACGTTTGGACATCCCGGTAGGAAATGCCGCGTTCCCGAACGCCTTCAATCAGCTTTTCATAAAGGCCGAGCGGAGTCGACCCAGTTGCAAGCCCCAGCACCGAACGGGGATTGTCCCGGATCTGTTGTTCCACCAATTGCGCCGCCTTGCTGCTCATCTCTTCGTAGTTTTCGACTCGTATCAGTTTCATCACAGTCACTCCTTCGTATAAGCGATTGTTCCTCGGCAAATGGTCAATTGGACAGTGAAGCTGTCGTCAAGAATCGCCACATCGGCGTCTGTCCCTTCCTGCAAGCTGCCTTTATTCGAAAGGCCGAGTTCTTTTGCTGCATTGGCGGAAGTCATTGAAACCAGTTCGTTCAAACTGCAGCCGGTGATCGATTGGACGTTTCGGATGGCGGCATCCATTGTCAGGATGCTGCCCGCCAATGTGCCGTCGGCAAGCCGCGCGTCTTTCCGGGTAACTTGCACGTCCTGCCCACCCAAATCGTAAACGCCTGGCGCTAAGCCCTTTGCACGCATCGCATCGGTGATGAGGATCAGCCGTTCTGCCCCTTTTTGGCGGAAAGCCAGTTCAACAGAAGTCGGATGGCTGTGAATAAAATCAGCGATTACTTCTACCGTCAGGCCTTTTTCTGTCAAAGAAGCGCCAACGACACCGGGATTGCGGTGATGGAATGGGCTCATCTGGTTATAGAGATGAGTGACATGGCTCGCGCCTGCACGGACAGCCGCCTGCACTTCCTCAAGCGTTCCATCCGAATGGCCGATCGACGCAATCACACCGTCCTCTGCCAGGTTTTTGATGAATGCCAATCCGTTTGTTATTTCCGGAGCAAGCGTCACCAGCCGGATTTGGTTCCCGCTGAGCTTCTGCCATTTTTGGAATAGCGGATAGGAAGGTTCCGCAATGTGTTCAATCGGCTGTGCCCCTGCCCGCTTATCGGAAATGAACGGCCCTTCCAAGTGGACGCCCAGCATTTCAGCCTGGCCATCCTCCATCTGGAAATCCCGAATATTTTTCAATGCAGCTGAAATGGCTTCATCTGATTGGGTCATTGTTGTCGCCAGAAAACTCGTCGTGCCTTCTTTCGGCAACACGCCAGCCAATCCCTTTACTGCTTCAGGTGTGGCATCCATGGCGTCGTGCCCTGCCGCACCGTGAATGTGGACATCAATAAACCCGGGAAACGCTGTCCAGTTTTTGCCCCTTGCTTCAATATGAACATCGGCCTGTGCTTCAATTTTTTCTGCGACACGGCTGATTTTTCCGCCTTCCAGCAGGATGTCTCCCACGTAACTTTCTTTTGCAGCATCCGCTATGGCGATGCCGGAAATCAATATGCTTTTCTTCATCTCAACCACTCCTTGCGAAAAACCAGGAAAATCACTGTGGATGTCCCTGGTTTTTCTGCTAGTATTATTCGACTTTCAGGATGGAAGCTGTTCCGTGCTCCTGGAAGCCCTCTTTCATGACAGTGACTTGTTGTTCAGTTAAGTTTGTGAAAATAATCGGTGTTGCGATTGAAGGCGCATTGGCTTTCAGGAATTCCAGATCAAGCTTCAACATCGCGTCTCCGCGCTGCACGAGCTGCCCTTGCTCCACCAAAGTCTCAAAGCCTTCGCCTTTCAAGTTGACCGTATCCAGTCCTACATGGATCAGGATTTCAATGCCGGTATCCGTTTCAATGCCGATGGCGTGTTTGGTCGGGAAAACACTGACCACACGTCCGTCAACCGGTGAATAGAGCGTATCTCCAGTTGGCAAGATGGCAAGCCCTGGCCCCATCATGCCTTTTGCAAACACTTCATCCGGCACTTGTGACAACGGAATCAGTTCGCCTGTAATCGGCATTTCAAAATCTTCTGCGACAATCGCTTTCATTGCCGGCTCTTCAGCGGTTGTTTCTTCAATCACTTCCGCTTCTGATCCCGCTGCAGGAGCCGGGTTGCCATTGGCGAGGCGCGGCTTCATGGCATCTGCCAGGAATTCAACTGCTGTGCCGATGACAACCTGGACATTGGTTTTATTGACTTTCATGACACCCATTGCACCGTGGCGCTTAAGGTCTTTTTCGTTTACACGATCTGAATCTTTAACAGTCATGCGCAGGCGCGTCGTGCAATAATCAACGGCGACAATATTGTCTGTCCCGCCAAGCGCTTCAATTGTGTGGTAAGCTCTGGCGTCAACGGCTTTATTGCCAGTGCCTGCATTTTCTGCACCTTCTTCATCTTCGTCTTCACGGCCGGGTGTTTTCAGGTCCAGCTTAACGATCAGGAAGTAGAAGATGACAAAATAAATGGCTCCGACAACCAAGCCCATTACCAATAGGAGCAGCGGATTCTTCGCGAGTCCATAATTCAGCACATAGTCAATCGCTCCAGCTGAAAAGCCGAAACCGTGGTGGATATCCAACGCATAGGCGACCATCATCGAGACGCCTGTCAATAAAGCATGGACTACATACAAAATAGGCGATAGGAACATGAACGAAAACTCAATCGGTTCTGTGATTCCTGTTAAAAACGATGTAAAGGCGATACTGAAGAGCATTCCGCCAACAATGGCTTTGCGCTCTTTTTTAGCTGCCGCATACATCGCAAGACAGGCAGCCGGCAAACCGAACATCATGATCGGGAAGAAACCGGACAGGAATGGTCCTGCTGTTGGATCCCCTTTCAAGAAACGGTTGATTTCCCCGCGGACCACTTCTCCAGAAGCATCCGTAAAAGTACCGAAATCAAACCAAACAATGGTGTTGATGACATGGTGCAATCCAGTCGGCAACAACAGGCGGTTCAAGAAACCGTATGCCCCGACACCGAACATGCCGGCATTTAAAATCCACTCACCTGCACTGTCGATGCCGTCTTGGATCGGTGGCCATGCATAACCGAGCACGCCAGCCAGAATCGTCATGGTTGCTGCAGTGATGATCGGCACAAAGCGCCTGCCGCCAAAGAAGGCAAGCCATTGCGGGAACTTCACATTATAGAATTTATTATACAAAAGACCTCCGACAATACCGGACAAAATACCGGCGAAAACGCCCATATTGATCGACTCGTTAATTGTCACGATCGCCGAAGTCAAAACGAGGTAAGCGATGGCACCGGCCAAAGCCGCTCCACCATTGCCATCATGGGCAAGGCCCATCGCAATCCCGATGGCAAAAATGATTGCCAGGTTGTCGATGATCCCTGCACCGGCTGCCGACATGAACGGAATGCCGAGCATATCATCCTGCCCAAAACGCAACAGCAAAGCGGCCGCCGGCAGTGTAGCGATTGGGAACATCAACGATTTCCCTATTTTCTGCAGAAAACTGAACATAGAATTTCCTCCCTTTTATGTATTCTTAATTTTCACTATAGCTATTATCGGTATAGTTGTCTATACCAATTTTGGTGATTTTAGAAATAAAGTAAGCGGTTTCTTTGAAGCCTACTAGGAGAAAAAGAGCTGGAATCCCAAGAAGATTCCAGCTCTTTTCCCGATTATTCAAATCCACTCTATCCGAAACTTCATTCCGCCTTTTATATAGGAAAGTAACGCCAGATCTTCATCAATGACTTTGCCGATGACGTTGACCTTGTCATCTGCAGGCAAGTCTCGCTTCGTAATTTGCAACTCGCCCCGGTAACGGCCATAACGCTCGTTGTCGACCGTAATGCTGCCTTTTTCTCTTGCAAGAGTGTTGTTCGGTTCGAGCAGATGTGTGCCGATCAAACCGTATTGGCGCGATTCCATGGAACGGATGCAGTCCCGCGCTGCGTCCCAGCGATTGGTTTGGACAGCCAGCGGTTCCACCTCCACGAGGGCTTGTGCCCGCAGCCGGATTTCTCCTTGATTGAACAAACTGAATTGCTCTAAGCTATCTTCGCTGAGTGTAATGTCGCCTACCAGGACTTTATCCACTTCGCCGTATTCCTTCAAATGCAAATAGGCTTGAAAAGGAGCCATGTCCCGGTGTTCTTCCAGAGTCGGCAGTCTTTTATGTAAAGGTCCGCGAAGAATTCCATCTCCCGGAATAAAAGCCATCACGGTCAATCCTTCACTTTTCAGCCAGCGATTGGTATGTACAAATTCCAGAAGGTCCAGACCTGTTTCCGGTCGCGGATAGAAATTATGCCACATTTCCACAGCATTTTTCTTCAAACCTGCAGCTTCCAACTCAGCTAGCCCTTCCTTTGTTAAGGTGCTGGCATTCAATGCGATTTTCATCTGATGGGAAAGTGCTGCGATTATTTCATTGTCTACTCCGTAATCGATCCGTAGCCCTGTCAGTCCCCACTCCAGCAACCCTTCTGCGTTATCCCAGCCAAATCCGAGATGAGCCAATGACTGCGGTGCAATGTCGGCCATCAGTTCCATATCAAACTGTCTTGCCCAGCGCCCTAATTGCTGCAGCCGTTCCTTGTAAAGCAATGGATTGTCCTCCGGAATATGCAGCGAAGTGAAAATCGATGCAAAACCGAGCTTGCTGACCTTTTCAATATAAATTTCCAATTTCTGAAACGACTCGTCCCCCAAATAAACTGAAATTCCACGCATACTGCCAACTCCTTTTCACTAGACTCATGCATTTTATTAAATAGAAAAAAGGGAGATTTCTCTCCCTTTCTTTTAAATCCCTTCTGCCATCTCTTCTTTAAATCCAAATAGATAAGTGAAGATAAAGCCGAAAATATATGAAACGACCAAACCAACGAAATACCAGAGATATTTGCTTTCGGCAATCAACGGGATCAACGAGATACCTGATACGCCTATTCCCAGCGCAGCTGTATGCATCACTGCCTGGAAAGCTCCACCAAATGCTGCTCCCATACAAGCCGTGATAAATGGACGCCCAAGCGGCAAGGTCACGCCGTAAAGAAGCGGTTCCCCGATGCCTAAGAAGCCAACAGGCAAAGCTCCTTTAATGATGTTTCTTAAGCGCTGATTTTTTGTTTTCATAAATACGGCAATCGTAGCGCCAACTTGTCCGGCTCCAGCCATCGCCAGAATCGGCAACAAAGCAGTCGCCCCTACCGTGTTCATCAACTCCAGGTGAATCGGCGTCAAACCATGGTGCAGGCCGAGCATAACAAGCGGAAGGAAGAATCCAGCCAGGATCCCTCCTGCCAATACTCCACCAACATCAAGTACAGACGTCAAAACAGTCATGATGCCGTCTGACAGGAGACCAGCGACCGGCACAACAGCATAAAGCGAGAAGAAGCCGACAACCAATAGCGTGATCAGTGGCGTAAACAGGATATCGACTGAGCTGTGCATCACTTTGCGGACGTTCTTCTCAACAAATGTCATCAACCAGGCAGCAAAAATTACGCCGAACAACCCGCCTCTTCCGACGACCAGCGGCTCTCCATAAATCACGATGTCGGCCAGCATTGGGTTGAATAGGATTCCTCCTGCAATGGCTCCGAGCACCGGCGTTCCGCCAAATTCTTTGGCTGTGTTCCAGCCGACCAAAATAGCCAAATAAGCGAATACTGTACTTCCAAGCAGCAATAAAATCTGCATCCAGGTTTCAGTAGCATCCACTCCAGCATTTTTAGCGAAGTTGGCTGCTCCGTTGATAATTCCTGAAGCCACCAGGCCTGGAATCAGCGGGATAAAGATATTCCCGACACGACGCAGGAAAAGCTTGAATGGTGTCTTGTTCTTTTCTTTCAGCTTGGCTTTTTTCAAAGCGGCTTTTTCTTCAAAGTCCATATCGTTTTCATCGATATCAGCCATTTCGCCAATCGCCAAGCCAGTTTCATTGCTCATTTCAGCAGCAACTTTATTGACTGTTCCCGGCCCTACAACGATTTGAAGTGTATCGTCTTCAATGACGCCCATCACGCCATCAACACGTTTCAATTCATTTAGATTTACGAGGCTGTCATCTTTAATCGATAAACGCAAGCGTGTCATACAATGTGCTACTTGATTGACATTCCCTTTTCCACCGATTTTGGCAAGAATGTCATGTGCCATTTGTTGTTCTTTTTTCATACTGCCCCTCCGCTCCCCCAAATGTTATAAAGTCTTTCGAATAAATCCACCGGCCGTTTCCAGTTTTTCGATGGCCTGCTCTTTCGTGCAATCCAGCAGACTCATGACGATCGCCGTTTTTACTTGCCCGTCCGCTTTGTCGTAATAATGCTGAGCCGAATCGTAATCGATTTGAGCAGCATCCATGATGATGCGTTTCGAACGCTCAATCAATTTTTCATTGGTGGCCTGAACATCCACCATCAGATTGCCGTACACTTTGCCGATGCCGATCATAGCAGCTGTTGAAACCATATTCAAAACCAGCTTCTGGGCAGTACCGGCTTTCAACCGGGTTGAACCCGTCAATACTTCGGCTCCTGTTTCAATTTCGATTGCCGTGTCTGCATAGTCACTGATCTCGGCACCTTTATTGCACGACATGGCAACCGTTTCTGCACCGACTTGCTTAGCATATTGAAGAGCTCCGATTACATAAGGTGTCCGTCCGCTAGCCGCAATTCCCACCACCGTATCTTCAGCCGCCAAAGAAACCGCTTTCAAATCTGCCATACCCTGTTCCGGATTGTCTTCTACACCTTCAATTGCCGTCTTGATCGCTTCTGTGCCACCGGCAATGATCCCAATAACCTGCTCCGGTGAAACTCCGAAAGTCGGGACACATTCGACTGCATCCAAAATCCCTAAGCGGCCACTCGTTCCAGCGCCGATATAAATCAATCGTCCACCGGCTTTAAAAGAACGGATTGCTTTTTGGACAGCTTTTTCAATCGCTGCCAATTCCATTTCAATGGCTTTTGGTACGAGACGATCCTCTTGGTTCATTGTCTTCAGTATTTCCAGCACTGACATTTCATCCATCTTCATGGTGTTGGTATTGCGTTTCTCTGTGGATAAATTCTCCAGCATCGGATCACCTCTTTTACTTTTATTTCTTGTTTTCATTTTATCCTCAAGAAATTTAATGTCAATATAAATTAATTAAATAATGAATTTTAATTTCATAACTCTCATGAAAAAAAGAGCCTTATTAACGGCTCTTCATCTTCGCAGATTTTCCATTTCACTGCGCGCATCGTAATATTGCTGCAAAACCTTTTCTCCAATCTGTTGGAAAATGCTCATGTACAGCGTGTCGATGACCGTCAATTGAGTCATCCGGGAAGGAATGCTGCCAATGCGGAAATCCTGTTCCACATTCGGCGTGCATAGCCGGATATCTGCTTCTTTGTACAATGGCGATTTGCTCAGCGTGGTGATGGCAATAGCCGTTGCTCCTTTTTTCTGGGCAAAACGTGTAAGTTCCAGTACATCTTTCGTTTTTCCAGAAGTACTGATGGCGACAAAGACGTCTTTTTCCGTTAAGTGCGGAATGACCGACAGCATGTAATGAAAATCAAGTGAGGTAATCGAATGATAGCCCAGTTTGGTGAATTTGTACTGGGCATCCACTGCAGCAGTCGAAGAACCCCCAACTCCGAAAAAGACAATTTTCCCAGCATGTTGAATCGCTTCAACCGCTTTTGCCAATTCTTTTCGGTCCATCGAGTCTGCACATGATTCAATCGCAGATTTATTGACGTGAATGATTTTATGGAAGAGATCGTAAGGAGAGTCTTTCTTAGTCAAAGCCGAAAAATCCGTGAGATTGCTATCCGTCAAGGTCAAGTCTTTCATCAGCGCCAGCTTAAAGGATTTAAAGCTGCCAATGCCGATCGATTTACAGAAGCGGATAATCGTTGCTTCACTGACACTTGATTTTTCAGAGAGTTCTTTTATCGTCATATGTGGGACAGCTTCTGGATTTTCAAGAACATACTCACCGATCCGTCCCTCTGCATCAGATAACTGGGGCAGTACTTCTTTTATTTTCTGCATCAAAGAAGTCATCTTTGAACCTCCTGTAATTCTGCTTTCGAGATTTACTGATTGCCTATCCAAATCCCAAAGCAGTGCGTAAAGATTTTTCATTCAACTTATCTAGCATACATGAAAGTCCTGCAGATGTTGAGTCACTTCTCCCAATGAAGTATATGTCTGCGTAAGTTGCTGCTTTATTCCATTTATCTTGAAAAAACCGGACAACAGAAGTCCTGTTGTCCGGCTGGGATATAAAGTTACGAGGCAGCGGCTGCCGTATTTTCTTTTTTGCTCTTCAGGAAATTGATGACGAAAATCCCTAATACAATAGCCAAGCCGATGATATCCGTCAAGGTTTCGGGGACAATCAGCATCAACGCTCCCGCCCCGAGAACGATGCGGAACAGCACATTGAGCTTTGTCTGGAAATAGCCTTCTGCAGCTGCACTTAAACCAATGATGCCGATTATAGCGGTGATGGTGATCATCACGATTTCCAGTATCGGCGGCAAGGCAAACTCGGTGGCGTTGACCGCAATGCCGGTCGTATCGATCATCAGCATGGCTGGGTTATAGACGAACAGGTACGGGATAATGAATCCCGCAATCGACAAACGCAGCGCGTTTAAACCGGTCCGCATCGGATCGCCTCCGGATATCCCCGCACCGGCAAATGCGGCGAGTGCGACCGGTGGTGTAATGTTGGCAAAAATTCCGAAGTAGAATACGAACAAATGCGCAACCAGTACCGGAATGCCGAATTCAGCAAGTGCCGGCGCTGTCATGGTAGCCGTGATGATATAGGCCGGGATGGACGGCAAGCCCATTCCCAAAACAATAGAGGCAAGCATTGTCAGGAACAAGGTCCAGAACAACGACCCTGCGCCAAAGCTTGTAATCGCTGACGTCATAACCGTACCAAAACTGGTCAGGCTGACGACACCGATGATGATGCCGACGACCGCACAGGCGATCATGACAGACAAGGATTGCCGTGCGCCATTTTCCAGCGCTTCGAGTATATCCTTAAAGCCCATGCGCGTCGATTTTCTGAACGCAGCCACGATGACCGTCAGCACGATGGTATAGAATGCCGCATAGGCAATCGGCATTCCCGTATAAAGCATGAAGATCAAGCCCACAATCGGCAACAGCAAATGGCCTTTTTCTTTCAGCACTTCTTTGGTTCTTGGCAAATCCGCTTTCGGAATGCCTTTCAGGTTTTCTTTGCCGGCACGGAAATGCACCTGCATGATGACGCCCAGAAAGTACAGCACTGCCGGCAGTAAAGCTGCAAGCGCAATCGTTCCGTAGGAGATGCCCGTGGTTTCAGCCATGATAAAGGCACTCGCCCCCATGATCGGCGGCAAAATTTGCCCGCCCACAGAGGCACTCGCTTCTACGGCGCCGGCAAAGTTTTTATTGTAGCCGATTTTTTTCATCAAGGGGATGGTGAACGCACCGGTTCCCACAACGTTGGCAATCGCCGAACCGTTGATGCTGCCCATGAACCCACTGGAAATAACCGCGACTTTGGCAGGTCCGCCTTGCCTGCTGCCGGCTAAAGCCATAGCTAGGTCATTGAACAATTGGCCCATCCCCGATTTGGCGAGAAACGCACCAAACAGGATGAACAGGAAGATGAATTGCAGGGAAGCCGAAATGGCCGTCGAATAAAGACCTTCCGTCTTCAAATAGAGTTGCCCAAAAATATCGCCAAGGTCGAATGGCCTCGTCATCAGCATGTTTGGCATCCAAACGAAATGGCTGATGAATGGGTAGGCCAGGAACACCAACGCCAAAATCGGCAGGATGATGCCGGTTACGCGCCGTGCTGCTTCAAGGACCAGCACAACCGTCAGAACCGCAAAAATGATATCCAACGTATTCGGGATTCCTCCGCGCGTGGTCATGATATCGTTGTATTCGTATATCAAATAACCCGCGGTCCCCAAACTGAAGATAAATAAAATCCAGTCATAGAAAGGGATTTTCGTGCGATCCTGCTTTTTGAAAGTTGGATAGACAAGGAAAATCAAGCCCATCCCGACAGCTACGTGGATCGACCGCGCCTGAAGGGCAGGCATCGGATTGAAGGTCACATAGAGATGATAAATCGAATAAGCGATGGCGATCGCTGCTATCAGAAAAACCAGCTTCCGATTTTTCAGTTTGCGGACTTTGGCATCTGTATCGTATTTCTCCAGCACTTCCTGGCTGAGGGTTTTGTCTTCTTCATGGGCAGAAACGCTTTCAACATCCAAATCCCGGTTGTCTTTTGTCATAGTTTATTCCCCCTCATATAATCCCACAGATCAATAAATTCAATCGTGATCGTCACCATCTCGTAATCTTCCGTATAGTCATATAATGGAATTTCCTTGTTGGCGGTTTTTATCGTTGTTTGTGCATTTTGTGAGACCGTCAAATTCATTTCTTTGAAGAGCCGTCCGATTTCCATATGGACATAGCCATCTTTTGACGGGATGATTTTTCCATCTGAAGGGACACCTGCGCCGTAAGTTTTAAACTTCGTTTCTGCCAGCAACAGGCTGTCGCCGTCCCGCTCATAAAACTCCAGCCACTGTTCTTTTTCCACTGAATGGATCCATTGCAAGGTAAAATCCGTTTCTTTCAAATAATAGCGTTCCCCGCCAAAGTTGAATTGTACGACAGGGATCCGCCACAACAGGAAAAAAAGGAGCATAATCACACATGCTCCTCCCGCCAATACTTTATTGTTCATCGTAGTAACGCTGTGCCCCTGGATGCAACGGTGCCACCAAGCCTTCCTGTGCAGCTTCCAATGTAATATCGGCGGCTGCCTGGTGAGAATTCTCGAGCGTGTCCAGATTTTCGAAGAAGGTTTTGGTCAATTCGTAGACATCGTCTTCGCTCATATCCGAGTGGACCACCAATGCGTTCATGATTGCTGCAGTCGGAACAGGTTCTTCATTTCCGTAAGTATCTGCTGGAATCTCAAGTGCAATAAAGTAGGACTGGTCTTCCGCTACCCGCTCTACATCTTCAGGAGCGATGGAAACCATGCGGATGTCCAGTGTTTCAGAAAGCTCCAGCAGTGATGCATTCGGCAGGCCGCTTGTCAGGAAGGCCGCGTCGATCTGTCCGGCACGCAAGCCGTCAGCCGCTTCCGCATACCCCAGATAATCCACTTGAATGTCATCGTAGGTGATGCCGTAGCCTTCAAGCAGCGTACGCGCGTTCACTTCCACTCCCGAGTTCTGATCGCCCACTGCAATTCGCTTGCCGCGCAGGTCCTCGAAAGTTTCAATACCTGAATCCGCTGTGGTGACGATTTGCACATAGTTAGGATACAAAGCAGCGATTTGGCTGATTTTATCTGTCGGCTCTGTAAAGCCTTCAGTTCCTTCCACCGCTTGGCTGACCACGTCACTCATCGTGAATGCCATTTCGATTTTGTCTTCTTTGATCAAGTTGACGTTCTCCACAGAGGCCCCGGTTGTTTGGGTTCTCGAGTTGACGCCGTACTGTGAACTGTAGGTTTCAGCCAGCGTTGATCCAATGATGTTATAGGGCCCGGATGCTCCACCAGTAGCAATGGTGACAATATTCTCTTCCAATCCAGCAGTGTCCCCACCGCCTTCTTCCGGATTCGTCGTCGTATTGTCTTCTCCACAAGCTGCCAAGACCATGCTTCCGGCAATGACTAAAGAAAATGCACTTGCCTTCGTTTTCTTCATCTCTCTACCCCCTTGTTTTTTTTAATTATACCGATATTCTGTATGGATTCATAGGAAGTATTCACTTTTTTCTGATTATACTAACTACTAAAAGACTGCAACTACGGATGCTCTTTTCAAAACTTTAAAGAAAGGGTTGTATTAGTGGATAATTTTCATTGACAGTTTCTTCAAACAGGCATAGAGTAGGCTCATATTTCAGTTCTCTCGATGAAGGAAGGGTCTCGTATGCGTTCCTGGAAAAAGAAGCGGATCGCCGTTTCTCCCCCGGTGGTGATTTCCGGAAGCTTTTTGTTGTTGATCTTGGCAGGTACAATTTTGTTGAAGATGCCGTTCGCGACTACACGGCCAATTTCCTGGACCGATGCTTTTTTCACTGCTACTTCGGCCACGACAGTGACTGGACTCAGCGTCTTTGATCCAGGCACGGTACTTACAGGATTTGGGGAGCTGGTCCTTCTTGTGATGATTCAATGCGGAGGCATCGGATTGATGACATTCGCGGTTGCCATCCTCATTCTGTTCCGTAAGAAAATTGGGCTCCAAAACCGGATTTACGTCCAGGAATCACTGTCGCAAAGTACTATTGGCGGCATCGTCAAGCTTGTTAAACTGATTCTCACTTTTGCTTTATCTGTAGAAGCGGTTGCCATCATACTGCTGACCCTCTACTGGATACCGGAATTCGGCTTTAAAGATGCACTCCATTACAGTGTCTTCCATGTCATTTCCGCGTTCAATAACGCCGGGTTCTCCTTGTTTCCTGATAACTTGATGAGTTTTACCGGAGATCCGCTTGTGAACCTATTAATCTCTGCGTTATTTATCGTAGGGGGCATCGGGTTCACCGTTGTCATCGATGTCTATCAAAAAAAAGCAGTTCGCCAATGGGCATTGCATACCAAACTGATGGTCAGCGGCACTTTAATTTTAAATGCGATTGGCATGATCGTCATTTTCGCTTTGGAATATGGCAACCCGGGCACTCTCGGGCATATGTCCTTGCCGGATAAGTTATGGGCTTCCTATTTCAGTGCAGTAACTCCGCGTACTGCAGGATTCAATACGCTGAACTACGGAAATTTTGAAGATCCAACTCTGCTGTTCACCATGCTGTTGATGTTCATCGGCGGCGGCAGCGCTTCGACGGCTTCCGGCATCAAGTTGACCACATTTGTCGTTGTCATCCTGGCAGCTGTTGCGTTTTTGCGTTCACAACGCGAACCTGAGATTTTTGGAAGATCCATCCGGCTGGAAGCGATATTGCGTTCACTCGCCATCACCACAATCAGTGTATTGCTGGTAATCTTCTTCCTGTTTTTATTGGCTGTGACGGAGAAAATTCCGTTCCTGCCTTTGGCATTTGAAGTGGTTTCCGCTTTTGGAACGGTCGGCTTGTCGATGGGCATTACCGGTGATTTAAGTCCTCTTGGCGAAATCCTGTTGAGCCTGGTGATGTTCACCGGCCGTGTCGGGCCGTTGACTTTGTTCTTTATCTTAATGAAACCGCGCAATGAACATTACCGATATCCTTACGATTCGGTATATACCGGTTGAAAATAAAAAAGTGCAGCATCCCAAAAATCTGGATGCTGCACTTTTTTCGATTCCTTACATGAACAAACTCAACAGAAGAACAACGCCAAGACCGACAACAGATGTCGTCAACAGCAAAAGCCCCCATGTTTGGAATGTTTCTTTGATGGATAAGTTGAAGTACTCTTTGAACAACCAGAATGACGCATCATTGACATGTGTAATCGTGTTGCTGCCCGCTGCAGTCGCCAGTACCATCAGCACAGGGTTGACGTCGAATGTCGGGATCAATGGCCCCACGATTCCTGCTGCTGTGATGGCGGAAACGACGCCCGTACCCGTTGCGATTCTAAGCATGGCAGTAATGACCCACGCCATGATCAGCGGTGAGACGCTGGTGTTCTGCATCAGTACAGCGATATAATCGCCGACGCCGGAATCCAGGATGATTTGTTTAAAGGCACCACCTGCACCAACAATCAAAATAATCATCGAAATACTTTGGATGGCGCTGCCGAATGAATCCATGACTTCGTGCATTTTCTTGCCACGACGCAGTCCGAAGACATAAATAGCAACCAAAACAGCCAGCAGCATGCTGATTTCAGCTGTACCGAAGAAGTTGATGATTTCGTGGAACGTCGTCCCTTCTTCAACGAAAATATTGAAAACGGTTGTACTGGTGATGATGATTGCCGGCAACAGTGGTACAAGGATGCTAATTGCGAATCCTGGCATTTCATCTTCTTTAAATTCTTTCGGCTTTTTTAAAAGAGGCGGTACCGGTTTTTCCATATTGCCGAGCAGACGAGGCAGGATAATCCCCGCAGCAATGACGGCTGGAATAAAGACCACGACCCCCAATATATAGACCATTCCCATATCCGCGCCGTATGCTGCAACCAACGCAGTTGGCCCAGGTTGTGGCGGAAACAGACTATGTGCCAAAGTCGCCGCTGCAACCATTGTTATTCCAAGGCGCATGTAGGAAACTTTTGCTTCAATAGCAATACTGATGACCAAAGGCGCCAAAATGATGAAAGCCACTTCGTAGAAAACAGAGATTCCGAAAATCCCACCGACGATGATGATTGCCCATTCAATATTTTTAACACCGAACTTTCTTAACAAAGTTGAAGCAACTTGTTGCGCAGCTCCAGAGTCGACCATCAGCTTACCGAGTACAGCACCTAATCCAATAATCAACGCGAGGCTTCCAAGCGTGCTTCCGAAACCGGCTTTAACAGATTCGACTACATCGTTCAGGCTTAAGCCATTCAGAATCCCGACGATGATCGCTACAATCAATAAAGACAGGAAACTGTTTAATTTCACTTTCATATTCAAGAACAATAACAAGGCTACGCCCAGTGCCACCCAAATAATCGGCAGCGATTCTATAATCCATTCCATATTCTTTCCTCCGTTAAAACCTATCCAACTCTTATGCCGCATCGACTCTGGTAGATGGTTGATTTATTTTTCCAAAATTTGCAATCGCTTTCAACGAACTTTAGAAGAGACCCGCGCGGAAAATGCACGGGCATATTTTTATACACCGGAATAAGCCATGAAACCACCATCTACTGCCATCGTAGTTCCAGTGACGAAAGAAGAATAGGATTCATCCGCCAAGAACAATAAGGCTCCGAGCAGGTTTTCCGGCTCACCAAATTTATTCATCGGTGTCGCTTCCAGTATTTTTTTCGTGCGGGCCGTCGGATTGCCGTCTTTGTCCATCAACAAATCGCGGTTCTGTGTTGTCAGGAAAAAGCCGGGCGCAATCGAGTTGACACGCAAACCAGTTTCAGCAAAATGAACGGCCATCCATTGCGTGAAGTTGTTAATCGATGCTTTTGCCGCACTGTAAGCTGGAATTTTTGTCAGCGGTGCATATGAGCTCATCGAAGATAAATTAATGATGGCCGGTGCTTCGCTTTTCAGCAATTCCTTGCCGAACACCTGACACGCCAAGAATGTACCAGTGAAATTCAATGAGAATACAGAAGAAAAGCCGGCTGCATCCAAATCGAAGAATGATTGCCCAACCGATTCTTCTGTATAACTTTCAGGTCCCGTGATAGCATCTGGGTGATTGCCGCCCGCACCGTTGACCAGCAAATCAATGCGCCCGAATTTTTCAAGAATCTGCTGTTTCGCTAGTTCCAATGAAGCCCGGTCCAATACATCCGCTGGAAGCGCAAGGGCTTCCCCGCCTGCTTCTTTGATAGCAATTGCGATGCTTTTGCCTTTTTCGGCAGTACGATTAAGAATGGCTACTTTCATTCCTTGACGCGCCAGTTCTTTCGCCATTTCTGAACAAAGGACTCCGCTGCCTCCAGTGATTACCGCTACACGGCCTTTCAGGTTTTCATGAATTGGAATCATTCTGCACCTTCTTTTCCAGCTGCTTCATAAGCATCCCATAATCCAAGCAAATACATGATGCCGAGTGCACGGTCATACAAACCGTAACCCGGTCTGCATACTTCACCCCAGATATGGCGGCCATGATCCGGCCGTATGTAACCTCTGTAGTCTTGTGCATGCAATTCCTTGACGACGCCTTTTACATCAATCGAACCATCTTGTGTGTAATGGGACGTTTCTGTGAAATCGCCATTGTCGTAAATTTTGACGTTGCGGATATGCGCGAATGGTGAACGGCTGGCATATTTTTTAGCCACTTGCACCATGTCATTCTGCGGGCTTGCACCCATCGAGCCGGTGCACATTGTAAATGCATTGGATGGCGAACCGGAAATCTCGATCAGTTTTTCGTAGCTTGCTTCTCCGGTGATGATGCGCGGCAATCCAAAAATCGAGTATGGGGGATCATCCGGGTGGATGGCCATCTGGATGCCTGCTTCTTCAGCAACCGGCAGGATTTCTTTCAGAAAGAATTCCAAGTTACTCCACAATTTTGCTTCGTCCACTTCTTTATAAGCCTCAAACAATTCAGTGATGCGTTCAAGTTTTTCCGGCTCCCAACCAGGAAGCGTCAAATCCGAAGCTTCACTGACAGTACGAATCAATTCCTGGGGATCCATTTGTTCTACTTTTGATTTTTCAAAGAACAAAGCTGTCGAACCGTCTTCTAATGGATGGAACATTTCTGTTCGTGTCCAGTCGAAAATCGGCATGAAATTATAGCAGATGACTTTAACGCCGAATTCCGCCAGGTTGCGGATGGATTCCTTATAATTTTCGATGTATTGATCACGTTCTGCGTTTCCAAGTTTAATGGATTCGTGGACATTGACGCTTTCGACGACGTCCGCATGAAAACCGTGTGATTCAATATAGGCCACTTCTTTTTGGATGTCTTCTTTTTCCCAGACTTCACCGGCTGGTTTATCATGAAGTGCCCAAACGATTCCTTTAACGCCCGGAATTTGTTTGATATGTTCAAGTGTTACCGTGTCATTGCCTTGCCCGTACCAACGAAATGTCATGTTCATCGTCATCACTCCTTCTACTGTGCAGTTTTCTGCATGTATTTTCGGCTCAGCTCAACTGCTCCATCAAAACCGTCTGTTGCATAAGCTTTGTTCAAATCGCTGGCGATTCCGACGGCTACTGCACCGGCTGCAAGCCAATCCTGAATATTTTCCAAATTGACGCCGCCAGTCGGCATAATGCGCACATGCGGCAACGGTCCGTTGACTGATTTGATAAATGAAGGATCAAAATTAGTTGCCGGGAACAATTTGATGATGTCGCTTCCTGATTCCAATGCTTTCACCATTTCACGGATTGTCATACAGCCTGGCAGGTAAGGAATGCCGTAACGATTGCATACCGGCGCAATATCCTCATTAAAAGACGGGCTGACAATAAATTTCGCACCAGCCAAAATGGCATGGCGTGCTGTTTCCGGATCCAGTACAGAGCCTGCGCCAAGCAGGACATCTTCATATTCCAGCGCTTCAAATACCCGCTGGACGTGTGGCGTTGTATAGGTCAGTTCAATTGCACGAATACCGCCTTGTACCGCTGCTTTCGACAATTCAACCGCTTCTTCTGCACTATTTCCGCGGATTACCGCGACCACTTTCGTTTCAGACAATTGGAATAGAATATCATGCTTTAACATCATTTAGTTTCCTCCTTCAGGTTAACGTTCAATTACGGCTTCTTTTCGGATCAATGACTGCACTTCCTTCAAATAAGGAAGCCCTTCATTATCTCCCGAGACAGTTGTCACTAACGCGCCGACGCCATTGGCGAATTCCAGCGACGCTTCTGGAGAGTAGCCGTGCAACACCGAGTAAATATATCCGGCATCAAAACCGTCACCTGCTCCTACCGTATCAATCGGGGTGACACTGAACGCTTCTTTTTCGTACCACTCACCCTCCACAAAGACACGTGCGCCATTGCTGCCGTCCTTGATGACCAATTGACTGATGGAGAAGTCTGCTGCACATTTTTCCAGCGCTCCTTTAGAAGCATCTCCAATAATCAATTGAATCTCATCCAGTCCTGTCAGCAAAATATCCACTGAAGGCAAAATCTCCATATATGCAGCTTTCGCCTGTTCGATGGTCCAGAGCTTAAGGCGAATGTTTGGATCAAAAGACACTCGGATATTCAACTGCTCCGCAATCTCCAGCACCCGTTTGGTGATGGCCAGATTTTTCGGATCGATGGCCAGAAATACACCTGTTAAATGGATGATATGAATTCCTTCGAACATCTGCGCCGTAATGTCACTTGGTTCCATCGTCAAGATCGGCGACTGGTATCGGTAATAGAAGGTCTTGCCCGACCCGTCTTCCCGGATTTCCTTGAAGTTCAAGGAAGTCGGATAACCCTCCACAAATTTCACATCTGCCATATCTACTCCTTCACCACGCGCGAAGTTATAGATGACACGGCCGAATTCATCGCCTCCAAGGCGGCTAGCCCATTTGGAATGCAAACCTAAGCGTGCGCATCCGATTGCAAAATTCAATTCTGCTCCTCCGACTTTTCTTGTGAAATTCGGAACGTAGCGTAATGGGCCCGTTTCTGACGGATTGAAGGTGATTAATGCATCGCCCAGCGTAAAAACACTATAGATATCAGACAAATTGGTTGCTCCTTCCAATATATAAGCAATTTTATATTTTCATTATCAATAATTAAACTATTACTAAATCGGTTTACTAAACCGGTTTAGTAATAGTTTAAATGAAAGTGCTTTCAAAATCAACCAAGTCGGAAAAAGTAGTTAATTTTAACGTCTAGTATTCCACAAAATGGGTCTTCATTTTATTTTCCTTACCAATAAAAGACGCCCAACCAGAGTTGGGCGTTCAGAGTTATTGCATCAATTATCTGCTACTTTGACCATGCCGTACGATGTGATGAGGTGCCACATATTTTGCGGGATATCCAAGGTGCCGACCATTTTTTGTGTGATGACCGGATGGATTTCCTGTTCTTTGCCTTGCTTCACTTTTTCGGTCCATTCCGGATCGATCAGTGCTTGGCGGCCGATCACGACGATATCCGCCCCTTCTTCCAATGCCGTCAATGCATCTTCAGGTGTTTTCACACTTCCGACTGCGACAAAAGCAATGCGGCCATTGATGTGGTTCGCGAGGATACGGACAATGCTGTCGCCTTGTTCAGCGCCTCTTGGTTTTTTCTTGAATTCCATCAGCGATACATGAAGATAATGGATGCCGCCTTGAATCAATTCTTCCACCAAAATTTTTGTTTCTTCTATAGTATAGCCAACTGTCGTTTCATTGTTTTCTTCCGGAGACAATCGGTAACCGACGATAAACTGTTCATCTGCATATTCAGCGACAATGTCTTTGACTTTTTTCAATACAGCCAACGGGAACTTCATGCTGTTTTCCAAACTGCCTCCCCATTGATCCTGGCGCAGGTTTGTAGCCGTAGAAATGAATTGCTGAAGCAAGTAAGTATTGGCACCATGGATTTCTACGCCGTCAAAGCCCGCTTCAATCGCTCTTCTAGTCGTTTCACCAAAATCAACGATGATCGCTTCGATTTCCGCTTCTGTCAATTCACGTGGTGCCGGCTTGCCTGATGCATTCGGCACTGAACTTGGCGCAACCGTTTCATTCGTCTTGATCAGCTCAGCCTGCCCTTGTCGTCCGCCATGCTGAATTTGCAGAATCGCTTTGCTGCCTTTTGATTTCATTTCTTTAGCCATTTGAGTCAAACGCGGAATTGCATTGTCGTCAAAACCGATAAACTGGTTCGGGAACGCGATGCCGTTTTCTGAAACGGCGATGCACGCAGATATGTACAGGCTTCCAAGTCCAGCGCGGCGGTTGTAATAGGTTAGTTCCTGATCCGAGACGGTGCCGTCTTCATTTCCGGAATACGTCGTCATCGGTGCTACACCTAAGCGGTCGTTTAGGACGACGCCGTTCGGCAATGTAATTTCTTTAAATAATTCTGTATATAGTGGATTCATGAAACTTCCTCTTTTCTGCATATAGGTTCTCTTCCGAAAGGCTTCGGTATTTCAAAATAGCATACGGATTTTCAGGAATCAAGAATACACGCTCGCCCCCTTTTTCTGGTACATTATTTTTGACCAGCCCCAGTTCGAATGTTACGCTTTTCAACGAATTCGTAAATTAGGAGGAATTTTCCATGACAGCACAAACTCATAAAGAAATTCATTTGGTGAATCGCCCTGAAGGCATGCCGACCAACGATGATTTTAAATTTGTCGAAAAAAACGTTCCGGCACCGGGCGAAAACGAAGTCCTCTTGAAAACACTTTACTTATCAGTAGACCCTTATATGCGCGGCCGGATGCGAGACGTAAAATCGTATATCGCACCATTCGAATTAAATAAAGTATTGGTCGGCGGCGTTCTTGCCGAAGTGGTCGAGTCCAATTCGGATTTATTTAAAAAAGGCGACATCGTCAACAGTAACCTTAGCTGGGCTGAATACAATGTAGCAGCTCCAGAGAAATTGCAAAAAGTCGATCCATCTCAAGCACCGATTACGGCACGCCTCAGCGTTCTTGGATTGACCGGCCTTACAGCTTACTTCGGCTTGCTGGACATCGGCAAACCACAGGCTGGCGAAACGGTTGTCGTTTCAGGCGCGGCCGGTGCAGTCGGTTCGATTGTCGGACAAATCGCTAAAATCAAAGGCGCACGTGCAGTAGGCATCGCGGGATCTGATGACAAAGTCGATTACTTGGTCAATGAGCTCGGCTTTGACGCAGCCGTCAACTACAAGAAAGACAGCTTTGAAGAAGACTTGATCAACGCGCTTCCGGATGGCGTCGATGTTTACTTCGATAACGTCGGCGGCGACGTATCTGACGCGGTCATCAATCAGCTGAACAGAAATGCACGCGTTTCACTATGCGGTTCAATTTCGTCTTACAACTCGCCAGGCGAAGACGTCGGTCCGCGCATGCAATGGAAATTCATCAAGACCAGCTCCATGATGAAAGGCTTCACGCTCGGCGATTACGCGAAAGAGTTGCCGACAGGCGCCGCGGCACTTGCTGAATGGCTCCAAGAAGGCAAATTGAAATACGACGAAACGATTGTTGAAGGCTTTGAAAACACGCCGGAAGCTTTCTTCGGACTCTTCAAAGGCACAAATCTCGGCAAGCAATTGGTAAAAGTTGCTGATCCTGAGTTTGCAAAGCTATAAAACTGTGGAAAGCCGCCTTTTCGGGCGGTTTTTTTCCATTTAATTGGCGATACTATCCGCATGGAGTGAAATACTTTCCAAAACGGCGCAAATACTTTCCATTTCGAATGAAATACTTTCCAAACTCATATAAATACTTTCCGAACACGAAAAAGCCGCGTCAGCTCACTCGCTGACGCGGTTTTTCTGTTTATGCGGATACACATTTTCCAGGACAACTATTTTCCACTCCCCAACGAGCAGATTTCCTTATAATTCCTTGAAGAACCGGAAAACTGAACGCGGAAGAAAGAAAATCACATCCAAGATACTAGTGAAAAAGTCTATTACATCAAAAATCCACCAGCGATCTTTTTTCTCCTTGCTTCTCGTTTTGATTGCCATCCATCATCCCCGCCTCTTCTGCTTTTTAATGTATACGCAGAAGCAGCAGAAATGGTTTCATTTTCCATTGAGATTAAATGCACCTGCCAATAAACGCAGCGTGTCCATGCGGTTATCCGCTCCGAAAATGTTCGGAATGATGGTGATTTCGTCTGTCTTATAGCGTTCTGCAATGGATTCGACCTGGGCTTTTACTTGTTCCGGTGTGCCGATCAGCATACGCTGCCGGTTGCGTGCCACTTTTTTCTGTTCACTGGCGCTGAAGCCGCGCTTTTTCGCCGTCTCAACGGACGGGTAATAAGGAGGCGGTGAATCGGATTCAACAAACAACAGCCATAGATCAAAAGCCGTCGCCAGCTCCTCGGCTTTTTCCAGCGTTTCAGCAACGACTGCAAAAACAGCGATGATTACTCTCGGTTCCTGAAGAAAGGGCGATGGCTGGAATTCTTCACGGTATGTGTCCACTACCTCCACGCCTTGCTGCGATGGCTTAGCGAAATGGGCATACGCATAGCCCATTCCTTGTTCAGCAGCAAGACGGGCGCTGCCCTGCCCGGTTCCAAGCAGCCACAATTCAGGCGCTGTCTCCACAATCGGCATGGCCTTCAACGATCGAAAGCGGTGCTCGCTGTTAATGTCATCACTAAAGTATTTCTGCAAATCCGTCAATTGCTGATCATAAGGCAGCCGTTTCGTTTTGCTTTCATTTAAAGCTTCATTGACAATCCGGTAGCTGCGGGAGCGGCCGATGCCAAGATCGATGCGGCCCGGATGCAGTGCTTCAAGCATCCGGAAATTCTCCGCAACTTTATAAGCGCTGTAATGCGGCAGCATAACGCCTCCCGAACCGATTCGGATGGTCTCAGTGGACGTCGCCAAATGCATCATCAGCATTTCAGGCGTACTGCCGGCAACCGACTCCACCTGGTGATGTTCAGCCACCCAAAAGCGCTTATAGCCGAGACGTTCGGCCAGTTGAACGAGTTCCGTTGTCTGCTTCAGGGCAGCCGCTGCCGTGCCGCCTTCGTCAATCGGCGAATAATCGAGGATATTCAATGAAATCATCTGTCTATCTCCCTTCGCAAGTCCTTAAATCTTAGCATGTCATTCCGAATCCTCTCCACTATCACGCCCTGCAATAGAACGTGAATCCATTTTGTGACATACTTCATAAAATAGCCGCTTGTTTCGAACCGCTTCAGTTCCTCTTTTTCAGGCATTCGATTAAACTGTAGATAGAAAAACAAAGAAAACGTTTACACCATTTCCATTCCATCAATGACTTTTAAGCTGCCCTTGCCTGCGATCAACATACCCATCCATGTGAACTTACTCAATTATGAAAGGCAGGAGCTTCCTCATGAAAAAGATCTCATTTTTAGGCTTTTTGATTTTATTGCTGCTGGTGCTTTCCGGGTGTTCAACCTTCAATTCCGGCAGTGCAGCCACCGGTCAATCGGCGGATACAAGCACATCCAAATTTCCAGACAATCCAAACACAGACCTTGAATTCGATACAGACAAACTGCAGGATATTTGGCTGGCCGGCGGTTGCTTCTGGGGAGTCGAGGCTTATATGGCACGGGTTTACGGCGTCTATGACGTCACCTCGGGTTATGCAAACGGCAACACCGAAAATCCGAGCTATGAAGAAGTGATCCATGACAATACCGGACATGCCGAAACAGTCCACGTCCGATACGATCCCGAACGTGTGGACTTGGAGAAGTTGCTTGGCCATTATTTCATGATCATCGATCCGACACTTCTGAACCAGCAAGGAAATGACCGTGGTGAGCAATACCGGACCGGCATTTATTATGAAAATGAAGCCGACCGTGCTGTCATCGACAAAGCAGTTGCTGCAGAGAAAGAACGCTATGACGATCCGATCGTCACTGAAGTCGAAGCGCTTGAACATTATTACCTGGCAGAAGAATACCACCAGGATTACCTTGAAAAAAATCCGGATGGCTATTGCCACGTTGAGTTTGATACGTTGGAAGATCAGGAAATTGAAGGAGGCGCTCAGTCATTGATCGATCCGGCGCTTTATCCGAAACCAAGCGACGAAGAATTGAAAGCGAAGTTGACGGACATCCAATATGAAGTGACACAGGAAGACGCGACTGAACCTTCTTTCTCCAATGAATACGATGGTTTCTACGAACCGGGCATTTATGTGGACATCACTACCGGAGAGCCCTTGTTCTCTTCTGCGGATAAATACGACTCCACAACCGGATGGCCGAGTTTCACCAAACCCATTGATCCAGCTGTCGTCACTGAGCATGAAGACGGCATGCTGTTCATGAAACGGACTGAAATCAGAAGCCGCGCCGGCGACAGCCACTTGGGGCACGTTTTCAATGACGGACCCAAAGACAAAGGTGGACTTCGCTATTGCATGAACAGCGCCGCCCTGCTGTTTATCCCAGAAGCGGAAATGGAAGCAGAAGGCTACGGCTTTTTGCTGGATAAAGTTAATTGATCTATCTGCCCGAAAAGACATTCAGCATCAAGCTGAGTGTCTTTTTTTAAACAAAATTAAAAGCAGAAGCAAGGAAAATTTAATTTCCTGCTTCTGCTTATTATTTTGTTTACGTATTGTCCAGCTACACGTCTACTTCCGCTTTTCTTCTTGTCCAGCTACAGCGCCCAGCTCTTTGGGTCATAAGCCAACCCAGCGCCGTGGCAAAGAGCGCCACTTTGCCGGTCTGCCTTATGCCCGGCAGAGCTACACGGCCGTTTCCGCTTTTCTTCATTGATCCACAATAAAGTACCTTGCATCCGGATGGGCAAATACGATGGCGGATACGGAAGCTTCCGGATCCATCATGTATTCTTCTGTTAAATGGACGCCGATGTCTTCCGGCTTGATGAGGTTGAACAGTTTTTCTTGATCTTCCAGATTCGGACAAGCCGGGTAGCCGAAAGAAAAGCGCTGCCCCTGGTATTTCGCAGCAAAGCGTTCGCGCATCGAGAAATCCGTTGCGTCCGGGAAGCCCCATTGGTCGCGGATTTCCTGATGGATGCGTTCGGCAAAGCCTTCTGCCAATTCCAGCGCAGTTGCCTGAAGTGCATGGCTTTCCAGGAACTTGCCTTGTTCTTTCAAACGTGTTGCTTCGTCACGGACACCGAATCCTGCAGTCACTTGCATAAAGGCCACATAATCCATTACCCCGCTGTCGACCGATTTCAAATAATCGGCCAGGCATAGGAATGGCGGAGCCGATTGGCGCGGGAACGTAAAGCGTTCGATTTCCGTTTTGGCGTCTTTCGGGTCGTAGATGACGACATCGTCGCCGTCACTTTGAGCCGGGAAAAATTGATAAAGGCCAGATGGCTTCAATAAGCCGGAGCCCAAGAAATTCGTAGCCAGTTCATGCAGCTGAACCGCACGCGGATCCCCATTTGCCAGGGTTTTATCATTATAGCCTTTCAGCCCAAGATGATGGCCGATCAAGGTGCGCATGTTGACGTAAGGATACAGGTGCGCCACTGAATATTCCTTCAGCACATGGCGCCGCAAATCATTCGGTACGTAAACAGGTACGTCTTCACGAACCGTCTTGACCGGCTTTTCAGCAACAGCAACAGCCGGCTTGGCTGCGCGCGCTGCTTCAGAAGCTTGGCGTTTTTCCTGTTGGGCATCCAATTCCAGCAGCAATTCCTGTTTGCCGGCTCCACTTTGGAGACGGTTGGCCAGATCCAGCCCCTGCATCGCGTCTTTTGCATAGATGACCGGTCCATCGTATTCCGCTGAAATCTTGGTTTCCGTAAAGCGTCTCGACAAAGCCGCGCCGCCTACCAGAATCGGCACATCGATGCCCGCTTCCTTGAAATCCTGGGCGGTGATGACCATCTGTTTTGCAGATTTGACCAGCAAGCCAGACAAGCCAATCATGTCCGGCTTTTCTTTGCGGATCACTTCAATCAAAGTCGCCGGCGACACTTTAATGCCGACATCGATTACTTTAAAGCCATTATTGCTCAAAATGATTTCGACCAGGTTTTTGCCGATGTCGTGGACATCGCCTTTTACGGTAGCCAGAACGATTTTTCCTTTTCCGGAATCGTCTTCTTTCTTCTCCATGAACTGTTCAAGGAATGAAACCGCGGCTTTCATGACGCCGGCACTTTGCAGCACTTCGGCGACGATCAATTGATTGTCATTGAACAGCCGGCCAACTTCAGCCATTCCTTTCATCAAAGGTCCATTGATAACATCCAGCGGTTCATCGTACATCTCCAGGGCTTTTTCCAAGTCTGGAATCAACCCTTCTTTTGTGCCTTCGATAATGTAATAAGCCAAACGGTCAGGCACCGTTTTCGGGATATCGTCTTCGGTCTTTTCTTTTTTCTTATCGCGGTAGAAAGCGGTGAATTCAGCTAAAGTTTCATCAGTTGTCGTAAACAGCAATTCATTGGCCATATCGATTTCCTGCTTCGGAATCGATGCATAACGCTCCAGTTTCTCTGTATTGACGATGGCGTAATCCAATCCAGCCTGCGTACAGTGGTATAGATAAACCGCATTCAGCACTTCACGGCCAACCGGCGGCAAACCGAAAGATACGTTGCTGACGCCAAGAATGGTCAAAGCTCGCGGCATTTTTTCCTTGATCAGGCGAATGCCTTCAATGGTTTCTACTGCAGAGCCGATGTATTGCTGATCTCCTGTACCGACCGGGAAGACCAGTGGATCGAAAATGATATCTTCCGGTGCCAGACCCCATTTATTGACCAGCAGATCATAAGACCGTTCGGCAATTTCCAGTTTGCGCTCACGTGTAACGGCCATTCCCGGCTCGTCGATCGTTCCGACAACAACTGCTGCCCCATATTTTTTCACCAGCGGCATCACTGCGTCAAAACGCTCTTCCCCATCTTCCAGGTTGATCGAGTTGATGATTGCTTTGCCTTGTGAATATTTCAGCGCCACTTCAATGACTTCTTCATCCGTGGAATCAATCACCAATGGCACTTTGACTTTCTTGACGACTTCTTTCATGAAGTTGGTCATGTCTTCCACTTCGTCCCGGTCCGGGTTCGCCAGGCAGATATCGATGACATGTGCACCATTCTTGACTTGTGCACGGGCGATTTCTGCAGCTTCTTCAAACTGCCCATCGATAATCAAGCGCTTGAATTTGCGGGAACCGATGACATTTGTGCGTTCCCCGATAAACAGCGGACGCATGGTTTCATCGTATTGCAGTGGTTCAATCCCAGACACTACGTGGCCATGGTCAACCGGATCCGGCTTTCTTGGTGCCAGCCCCTCCATTGCTTCACGGACTGCTTTGATATGTGCAGGCGTCGTCCCACAACAGCCGCCTACGACATTCAGCCAGCCTTTATCGGCAAAGCCGCGCAATTTTTTCGCCAGTGATTCCGGCGTTTCATGGTAATGGCCATCTTCATCGGGCAGGCCGGCGTTCGGGTAACAGCTGACATAGCCGTCCGACAACTCCGATAGTGAACGGATATGGTCCGTCATGAATTCCGGTCCTGTTGCACAGTTCAAGCCGACCGACAAAGGTTTGACGTGTTCGATCGAGATGTAAAACGCTTCGATGCTTTGTCCGGCAAGTGTGGTGCCCATTGGTTCGATGGTTCCGGACACCATAATCGGCAATTCGATTCCGGTTTCTTCAAAAGCTTGCTTGATGCCGATGGTCGCCGCTTTAACATTCAGCATGTCCTGGCTCGTCTCCAGCAAGATCAAATCCGCTCCGCCTTCAATCAAAGCCTTGGCTTGCACATAAAAGTTTTCCAGCATTTCATCGAATGTCGCGCCGCCCGTCACCGACAATGTTTTTGTCGTCGGTCCAATAGCGCCGGCCACAAAACGCGGCCATTCCGGCGTCGAAAAAGCAGCAGCCGCCTTTTTGGCGATTTCCACTCCACGCCGGTTGATTTCCGCTGCCTGATCGCCGATTCCATACTCATCCAACACAATCGGCGTTCCGCCGAATGTATTGGTGCAAAGAATATCAGCTCCCGCTTCCAGATAGGCCGCATGAATTTCTTCAATGACCTCCGGACGGACAATATTCAAATATTCGTTGCAGCCGTCGAATTCATCACCACCAAAATCTTCAGGGGAAAGATCCGCATTCTGGATCATCGTTCCCATAGCTCCATCGATGATCAATATTCTTTTTTCGAGTTGTTGTTCAATAAGATGTTTGGACATGTATAGGATCGCTCTCTTTCTGTTGATCTAGTTGTCTGATGTAATGGATCAATTCCACGGTCATATCGTAACGGACAAACGGTGTGATCAGGTAGATGCCATGGAACAGTTCGGCTGCTGTATCGATCAATTCTTTCGCAATCTGGATGCCTTCTTCCGTCGCGCGGCCTTTGTCTTCGCCGCAGGCACGCATACGTTCAAGCGCATCTTCCGACAGTTTGATTCCCGGCACTTCATTGTGCAGGAATTCGGCACTGCGGATGCTCGTCAACGGCATAACTCCGATAAAAATCGGTGTTTCCAGGTGTTTGGTCGCTTCGTGGATTTCGATGATTTTCTCTTTTGTGTAAACCGGCTGCGAAATGAAATAATCTGCACCGCTTTCGATTTTTTTCTCCAGTCTCGCTACGGCCCGGTCCAGCACACGGACATTCGGGTTGAATGCCGCAGCGACTGAAAAGTTGGCTTTTTTCCGCAAAGGCTTGCCGGAAAATGAAATCCCTTCATTGAGCTTTTTGATCAATTGGATCAATTCCATGCTCGAGACGTCATAGACGCTGGTTGCTCCCGGGAAATCGCCGACTTTGGTCGGATCTCCTGTTACGGCGAGTATATCATGGATTCCGAGCGCATCGAGCCCCATCAAATGCGATTGCAGACCGATCAGGTTGCGGTCACGGCAAGTAATGTGGGCAAGCGCCCGAATGTCTTGCTTGTGTTTGAGGATGGAGCCCATCGCCATATTGCTGATGCGCGGCGATGCCAAAGAATTGTCCGCCATGGTTACGGCATCCACTCCGGCCTCGTTCAAAGCGGCAGAGCCTTCCAGGAATTTAGTGGTATCCAAATGGCGCGGTGTGTCCAGTTCCACAATGATGGTCCGTTCCGTTTTGGCTTTTTCATGAAGCGGTTTGACTGCCAATGCTTCCGCTTCACGGATGACAATCGGTTTTCTTTCCGTGACTTCTTTATGGACAATCGGCGGCAAATGGTTCAGGTGCTTTTTCACCGCTTCAATGTGCTTCGGCGTCGTGCCGCAGCAGCCTCCAATTAAACGGACCCCTTCTTCTCTCAATAACAAAGCGGCACGCCCAAAATAATCCGCTTCCGATTCATAGACGATCCGGCCATCCTCCACATCCAGCAGGCTGGCGTTCGGGTAAGCCGATAAAAACGCTTTTTCAGGCAATGTGACTTCTTCAAAGGCCTGAATGGTATGGTGCGGGCCAAGACGGCAGTTGACGCCGACAATATCCGCTCCCAGACTTTCCAGTTGATGAAGAGCTTCGTTCAGCGACATTCCATTTTGCAGAATCCCCGGGTCGTGCATGGATACTTGCGCAATCAACGGCGTATCCGTCATCCCTTTCAGGTGCTTGACCGTTTCTGCGAGTTCTTCGAAATCGTAATAGGTTTCCAGCAATAGGCCGTCGGGATTTCCCGCCAACAAGTGGCTTGCCTGCTGGTCCACCATCGCAATGATTTCCTGCAGGGTGGCATCGCTTTTCCGGATTCCGCGGATTCCGCCGATGGTTCCGAAAACGAATTGGCCGCCCGGCGCTGCTGCACGTTTGGCGATGTCGATCGCGGCTTTATTGATGCCAGCGACTTGCTCTTCCAAACCGTAGCGTGCCAGCTTCGCTGCATTCGCTCCGTATGTGTTGGTCTGGATAATATCCGAGCCGGCTTTGATGTAATCCAAATGGATTTTCTCAATCACTTCCGGGCGCTGCAGATTCAATTCCTCATTGCAATACTCGATGCCGTATGAATACAGCAATGTTCCCATGGCTCCATCCGCTGTCAAAATCCTGGTCTTTAATTCGTCTAATAAACCCACTCTTCTCAACCTCCCATATATACAAAAAAAGCCTTCATGAAAAAGAAGGCTTTACGATATCAAACTCGTTCCTTTTCATCTGCCAGACAATTTCTTGCCTGCTGGATTTAGCACCTGACCTTTCGGCTGGTTGCTGAAGCATCATAGGGCCAGTCCCTCAACTTCTCTCGATAAGAATTCACTATTCAGTTTTAAGTATTCTAAATATGGTACCTGTATCTGAAGAGCAGGTCAAGGCAATCTGTCAAAAAACAATGAAATTTCTGTGATTTTTTTCACAATGTATACATTTAATGTATAAAACAGCTTAATGCGTTCAACTAACCGTTGAAAATGGACCAGGAAAAGGAGTTAAGTTCTATAAATATGATTGGAAGAAATCAAGAATGCCTACTGATCCTGTCTGCAGTCCATCACTTAAAAGCATCATTTCATGAAAATTGTCCATTGATAGAATTGAATCGTATGTCATGTACATCAAATCGATACCAAGTAAACGGCCCTTCTTCCAGCATCCAGCTGATTTCCATCTTCACTGGAACGGTCAGTCCCCCCACTTTCCGCTGCTTTTTAACAGTGCCCACGCACAGCAGGGGACGGGCGTCTTCTCCACTGTCTTTGTAGCGCCAGGCTTCCACTTTCAGCAATTCGTTTTGTTCATTGAAAAAATAAGTGACAGAACCTTTAAGGCCTTCAAAATTCATGGTCGCTGTTGCGGAGTGTGCGTCCACCTCCTACCAGGAAATGAAGGGACTGAGGACAGCCGAAGGATACCAGGCGAGTTCCATCAGGTAGCGCTGGAGTGCCGATTCATTGGTCTTTTCATCATCAACTGTTTTGGAAATCGGAATGATGCCTGCAAGCTTGATGTGCATACTTGCCTTCCCTTCCAGGAAATTGTCTTTTCCTGTCACAACTACGCCTTTGCCCATTTTCAGCTTCACGATCCATCGGAAAGCAGGTGGATCCGTATAGCTGATTTGCTCTGCTTCGGTTACGGTCCACTGCTTCTGTTCTGGTTTCAGTTTCATTACCCCGATTGCTTAAGACTCACCAAATTGATTTGTTCATGGCCAATAGCCCCAATTTCGGATAACCACACTTTTATACAGGTTGGCAGTGAGCTAATCATATCTGCTGTCAGTTTGTTGGAAATTGCCCGACCTGTTTTCTTTCCAGCTTTTTCTTTATTCTCCATCACTCTCCCTCCTTTTACTTGCTATACCTGTTTATTGAATGCATAAAGCATTTTATTATCAAATTTTATACGAAAGGTCAAAAAAAGAGTATTTTATAGCAAAGTGATATATATCAACTTGATATAGGGAGGCGTATAAATGGCTAGAGAAAATCATTCGCAATATGCCATTCTTGGTCTATTGACAACAGACTGCCGCACAGGTTATTCGATCAAGCAAATGATTGATACAAGCCTGAACCATTTTTGGAAAATCAGTTATGGACAGGTTTATCCTAGTTTGAAAGTGTTGGTGGAAAAAGGTTATGCCTCAGTAGAAAATCAGGTTCAGGAAAGTAAACCCGATAAAAAGGAGTATACGATTACCGCTGAAGGAGAACGTGTTCTAAAAGAATGGATTCAATAGCCCATTCACCAGTTGCCTACAGAAAAAAACGAATTATTCCTCAAACTGTTCTTCAGCCGAAATCAGGATGTTCAGGAAACACTCAACCATTTAGAGGCTTATTGCGAAAAATTGGCTGAGCGCCTCAACACTTATCGTGGTATTCAAGAAATGATTCAAACGCAGTTAATGGAGCAGCCCAATGCCCCGTTTTGGCTGATCACCTTGGATTATGGATTACGGACAACGCAGGCTGCAATGGACTGGGCTGCCTGTCATCTGAAAACTTCTTCAAATTGCCGCTTACTTTCATGGTTCAATATTGGGGTTCCGAAGAAGAGCTGCACGCTTATTCAAAAGGACAAAAACATTTGTCTGCCTGGAAAACCTTCAATCAAAAAGCAAGAAACAGCGACGCTGTCGGCATCTATCATGAAACCTACCTTATCTCTCCTGGCCAATCGGAATCGATTTATGTGAATATGCCTGAATTCGGCTTAGCCAAAGCGCTTGGAAGAAAAGCCATCATATCTGCCAACTCTTCTGCCCGACAACGCCTTAATAAGCAAGAACAATCCTCATAAGTTCAAAAGTAAAAAGCCTGTCTGAAGATTTCAGACAGGCCTTTTGCTTGGGTTATTCAGTGCGGTTTCGCTCTCCATTAAAAAAGGCTTTGCAGTTCCTTCACTGGCCGGACGTCCGGCTGCCCTTCGTAACTGGTAAATTCGATTTCACCGATGCGCATGCCGGCATTGTATTCGCCGATGATCGTATCCAGCAGAATAAATGAAGCCGAGACGAATTCATCTTCATTGTCTTCTGTAAACCCTTTGATGTACAAAATCAGGTTGACTTCATCGCTGTCTTTTTCGAAGGTGCAGAAAATGTCTTCCCATGACAGTTCAATTTCCCCATACTCGATGGAAACCTCTTCTTCCTGCGGCTGACGAAACGCCACGATCGTAAAGAGTGGCAAATCAGGGGCTTGGCCGACCAGATTGATCACAGCATCAAATGCTTCCACCATGCCATCAGCGCTGACGATGAATTCCCGTTTTCCGTCCACCAGCCCTTCACTGAGTTCAAAAGCCAGATGCCGGTTTACTTTATGCAACTTCTTTTCCAATTGGTTAAAGAGCTTGTCTCTACCGGAATCGTCCAAATCAAAATAGGCTTCTTTATTGTCTTCAAACCATTCCCAGAAAGCTGCTACCTTATCTTTTCTCTTCGGCAACCAATTCATCCTGCTATCCCCTTTGCAACCATCTACGTTCTTTTCTCTCTATCATAATCATTTTCACGCAAAAGCGATAGTTCTTTTTGTCTATGTACTAAAGACTATTGTTTAGCTGATTTTATTTCATAGATACGGAATTTCGTCATGGAAATCAAGCCCAATACAGGACCGATGCTCAATACTGCAAACACCCACTCCCACCCGATAATGCTTTGCACAATTGGAATTAAATTGATTGAGAAAATGGTGATCAAAAACCCGATGCACATTTGGAATGTCAGAGCTGTCCCTAAATACGGAGCATCTGCAAATTCCGTTACCGCTGCTGAAAATTGGGCAGAATCGGAAATCGCAGACATCCCCCAAATCACTGCGACCAGCAACGTCAGCCATAAAGGCTGTCCGAACGTGAAACCGATGATGACTGAACAGGCACCACTGACTCCGAGAGAAAGAACGGTCAGCCGCGACCTGCCTAACTTGTCTGCCACTAAACCTCCCAGTACACAGCCAACCGCTCCTGCAATTCCAATTGAGGCAAAAGACGAGAAAGCGATGGTTGCCGAACTGACTTGAGGCAAGGCACTTGCAAAGCTGGCAGCAATAAAAACAGGCAACCATGTCCACATCGCATACAATTCCCACATGTGGCCGAAATAGCCGTAGTTCGCCAGCATAACAGGTTTATTAAGCAAGACTTTTTTAATTAATTTAAAGGAGAATACCATACGTTGTGAAGAAGCTGGGGCGTCCTTCACAATCCAGTTCATAATAGCCGATGCAGCCAATGCCAGCAGCGAGCTTACAACGATGACCAGTTTCCAATCTACAGAGGAAAAAAAGATGCTGATAAAATGGGGGAGTGACGAGCCTAAGGTCAAAGCGGCAATCAAAATCCCGAGGGCTAACCCTCGTTTTGTCGGAAACCAAAGTGAGAGCAGTTTGACCGCGGTCGGATAAACACCGGCAAGTGACACCCCAGTCAATACACGCAATGCAATGCCAGTAAGAGCGCTGTCGGCAATCGGCAACAGTCCGTTGATCAGCGCTCCTGCCAATGCGGAAAGTGCAAAGACTTTCCGCGCATTAAAGCGATCTGCAATGCCGAAGTAGACGCTGAACAATGTGCCGATGATAAACCCGACTGGAACAGCTGCCGACAACCAGGCTTCCGTTCGTGTCGTGAGGCTCCACAGTTCTTTTAATTCTGGTCCTGTCACGCTCGCGCTGAACCATAGACTCAGCGCAAACAGCTCTGCCAGTGCAATCCAAAATAAAGCCTTCCATTTTTCCGCTGCCATATTAATCTTCCTTCCAAAAAACGCTCTGGCTTTCTTCTTTCCTTATCATAGAACAGCAAAAGCAAATAAGATAGGCGACAACTCCACAGCACCCTTTCATGAATGACGATTTCACCCAACTAAAAACCCTTCACCAGGTTAAAGGACTGATGAAGGGTTTCAGAATTCAGCTTGTTGTTAAGTTCTTTATTCCACTATCACTTGAAGTTCCAAGCACTGAGCTCACCGTCCGGAACTTCATCAGAGCTGATATCTGCTGCCGGCTCATCGATCCACAGCTCGTTTTCAGTGGCAGCCACCACAACGGCGGCTGAAGCGTCGCCAACCACGTTGACAGATGTTCTGAACATATCAAGGATGCGGTCCACTCCGGCAACCAAAGCAATGCCTTCAAGCGGCAGACCGGCAGCACTCACTACCATCGCCAGCATAACCAGGCCAGCGCCCGGTACCCCAGCTGCACCGATGGAAGCTAATATGGTTGTAAAGATAACAATCAGCAATTGTGACAAGGTAAGCTCCACTCCCGAAACCTGGGCGATAAAAACGACAGCGATGCCTTGATAGATGGCTGCGCCATCCATATTCAGGGTTGCGCCAAGAGGCAGCACAAAACTGCTTATTTTTCTGGAAACCCCTAAGTTTTCCTGGGTATTCTTGAATGTTACAGGCAAGGTGCCCGAACTGCTGCACGTACTGAACGCAACGGCCGCAGTCGGAGCAATTCCTCGGAAGAATTTCAACGGACGGGTCTTCCCTAAAGTTTTGACCGCCAGTGAATAGACGACAGCTGCATGGAATAAGCAGGCAAGGGCCACCGCCAAAATCAATTTCGCCAAGGGCAGCAAGACGGATAACCCGTATTGTCCGACAACCGGTGCCACTAGCCCTAAAACACCGATTGGAGCGAATCGCATGATAATGCCTGTTATTTTATACATCACCTCTGCAAACCCTTCAAAGAAACGACGGACGGGCGCAGCCGGTTTTCCGACCAACGTAATCGCCAGCCCAATAAAAACTGCGAAAAAGATAATCTGCAGAATGTTGCCTGAAGCAAGTGCTTCAAACGGATTTTCCGGAATGATATTCAGCAAAGTGGCGACGGTGCCGCCTGTTTCATTTACTTCCACCGTCGTATCCGGAATGCTGAGATCAAGCCCTTTGCCCGGTGAAATCAAATAAGCAAATCCCAAACCGATGACAACGGCAATCCCGGTGGTGGCCAAATAATACGAAATGGTTTTTATCCCGATTCTCCCGAGCTGTTTCGGGTCTCCTGTGCTGGCGATTCCGACTACCAAGGTCGCCAAAATCAAAGGTGCAATGATAAATTTGATCAGCCTTAAGAACAAATCGCCCAATGGTGCGACAACCTCAATTGCCGGACCAAACACAATTCCCCAAATGACTGCCACCGCAAAAGCGATTAAAATCTGTGCCAGCAAATTCCCTTTAATTTTCATGATTCGTTCACCCCTTCAACGTATCTGAATTTCTCCATCTTCCTTATGACTTCACAGTGATCGAATCACCGATTTCCAAAATGGGCACATCGATATTTACGGTATCCGGGTATTTGATGCCCGCTCCGGTGTTCAAAGCGACAACCGTTTCACCAGCTTTAATCCAGTTCTGTTTCCGCAATTCGCGGATGGCTACAAAAACAGCCGCGCCTTCAGGGCAGATGAAGGATCCTTCCAGACGGGCAATTTTCCCTTGTTCAGCAAGCATTTCCTGATCGTCCACTGCAATAGCGCAGCCCTTTGTTTTGTAGATGGCATCCAACACCAGGAAATCGCCCAGCGCTTTCGGCACATTGATGCCAAAAGCCTGTGTGCTAGAACTTGCCCAGAATTCGGATTCGTTCTTCCCTTCTTCCCAGGCTTTGACAATCGGCGCGCAACCCGTCGCCTGAACAGCCACCAAGCGCGGCAGATTGCCCTCGATCCACCCCAGTTTCTTCAGTTCATTCAAGGCTTTATAGATGCCGATCAAGCCCACTCCCCCGCCAGTCGGGTAGAGAATGACGTCCGGCATTTCCCAGCCCATCTGTTCGGCAATTTCCAAACCCATCGTTTTCTTGCCTTCGATGCGGTATGGCTCTTTTAGCGTCGATACATCGTACAGGCCAAAGTCCTTTACAGCTTGTCCGACGATTTTTCCGGCATCGCTGATCAGTCCATTGACTAAATACAGATTCGCCCCGGACAAGGCCACTTCGTTGCGCGTGATTTTCGGTGCGTCCTGCGGCATCACGATGGTCGATTGGATACCGGCTTTGGCGCCATAAAGGGCCCATGCAGCCCCTGCATTGCCGTTAGTCGGCATTGCGAATTCCTTGACGCCCACTTCCTTCGCCTTGGACACGCCGACAGCTGCGCCTCTTGCTTTAAACGTCCCTGTCGGCACCAATCCCTCGTCTTTCATATAGAGATTTTCCACATCCATGTCTTTTCCAAGGGCTGGCATCGCTATCAGTGGCGTCATGCCCTCGCCTTGTGACACCACGTTCGCTTCGTTTTCCACCGGCAGCATCTCATGGTATCTCCATAAAGTCGGCTGCCTTTTTTCTACCTCATTGCGTTTCAGATCCGCTTTCAGTTCGTCCCAATGGTAATCCACCAATAACGGCGAACCGCATGTGCATAATTGATGCTGTTGCTTCGTATCGTAAATGGCCTCGCATTTCGGGCAATAAAGATGGGATATGTAACTGTATTTCAATGTGAACACTCCTCTTTCATGGATTTTCCTGACAACAATAGCCCGGAAACTACCCCCGGGCTATCGATTGGACTTTATATGATTAGCTATGGAAATTAAGACCCGATGTGACCGCCGCTACATAACCGGCGCGAATAACGAAATCACCGAAATGTTCGTTTTCCTGGCGTTCTTTTGCAAATTGGAAAAAGATCGGTTTCAGCGTCGCTAAAATCTCTTCTTCTCCAATGTTTTCGCGATACATTTTGTTCAGCCGGTCTCCTGCAAAACCCGCCCCTAAATACATATTGTATTTTCCGGGCGCTTTGCCGATAAAGCCGATTTCCCCAAGTGCAGGGCGTGAACAGCTATTCGGGCAGCCCGACATACGGATGATGATTTCTTCGTCACGCAGGCCAGCTTCGTCCAGCGTATCTTCGATTTTGCTGATCAGCACCGGCAAATACCGTTCCGCTTCTGCCATTGCCAAACCACAAGTCGGCAATGCCACACACGCCATCGAATTCTGGCGCAGCGCTGAATTTCCTTTGCCATCAGTCAGTCCGTATTTCTCGACCAAAGCATCGATTTTCGCTTTGTTTGTCGCTGTGACATTGCTGATGATCAAGTTCTGGTTGGCTGTCAGGCGGAATTCCCCTGTGTGGACATGGGCAATTTCACGGAGTCCTGTCATCAATGGGTAGCCGTCAAAGTCTTTAACACGGCCATTCTCGATGAATAGCGTCAAATGCCATTTGCCGTCGCTTTCAATCCAGCCATAACGGTCGCCGTTGCGGTCGAACTGGAAAGGTCGCTCTTCTTCAATCTCCCAGCCTAAGCGCGTATTCAATTCATTTCTGATCCAATCAAGGCCCAGTCTGTCGACAGTGTATTTGAAACGGGCATTTTTCCGGTCCGTCCGGTTTCCGTAATCACGCTGGATGGTCAGGATTTTCTCGCCGACTTCATTGACTTTGTCCGGCGGGCAGAATCCAATGACGCGCGCCAATTGCGGATACGTATTCGCGTCGCCATGCGTCATGCCCATGCCGCCTCCGACCGTAACGTTGAAGCCTTGCAGCTTGCCGCCTTCCAAGATGGCAATAAACCCAAGATCCTGGGAGTAGATATCGACATCATTGGCAGGTGGAATCGCAAAACCGATTTTAAATTTCCGCGGCAAATAATAGCGCCCGTACATCGGCTCCACTTCTTCTGCTTCGTTGCTGTCGACAACTTTTTCTTCATCCAGCCAAATCTCGTGATAGGCTCTTGTTTTCGGAAGCAGGTGTTCACTTAATTCGCGGGAAATGTCATAAACTTCTCCGTGAACATCCGATTGATAGGGATTGGATGTCGACATGACATTCCGGTTGACATCTCCACAAGCAGCAATCGTATCCATCAGGGCATGGTTCATTTCCTGGATGGTGCTCTTCATATTCCATTTCAAAATGCCATGCATCTGGAAAGTCTGGCGTGTCGTCAGCTTTAAAGTGCCATTGCCATGTGTGTTTGCCAGATTGTCCATCGTCAGCCATTGATGCGGCGTGGCAACGCCTGCGGGCAGGCGGACACGGATCATGAATTGGTAGGCAGGCTCAAGTTTCTGCTGGGCACGCTCGTTGCGGATATCCCGGTCATCCTGCATATAGCTGCCGTGGAATTTCAATAGCTTGGTGTCTTCATCGGGAATCGAAGCCGTCAAGCGCTCCGCAAAGCTTTCTTCAATATTGCCCCGCAAGTAGTTGGTTCGGTCTTTGATGACCTCCATTTCACTTGGAGTGCCTTCTATGTCAGTCAATTCTTTAATTTTCATGATAAGCTCCTTTCAATGTTGAGCGGGTCTGCTTAATAAACATCGCGCAAGTAACGTTTGTCGCTGCGCATGGAAGTCAAATACTCTTCCGCTTGCTCTGCACTCATATTGCCTTCCTGCTCCAGAATGGTCGCCAACGTAGCATGGACATCTTTGGCCATGTATTTTTCATCGCCGCAGACATAGACATTCGCTCCAGCTTCCAACCATTGATACACTTCCTGGCTCTTTTCCATCAAACGGTGCTGCACATAAATCTTTTCTGCCGTATCCCGGGAGAAGGCGACATCCATCTTCGTCAGGACGCCATCCTTCAACCATCTTTGCCATTCAGTCTGGTAAAGGAAATCGGTGACGAAATGCTGTTCACCGAAGAACAGCCATGCGTCTCCTTGTGCATCCGTTTCTTCCCGTTCTTCCATGAAAGCACGGTAAGGAGCGACTCCTGTTCCAGCACCGATCATGATGATCGGCGTCTCCGGATTTTCAGGCAAACGGAAACTATTATTGCTTTGGATGAACACTGGGAGCGTTGCGCCGGCTTCTGAACGTTCTGCACATTGCGTCGAGCAGACGCCCGTCCGTTTCCGTCCGTTCGCTTCGTAGCGCAATGCGCCTACGGTCAAATGAACTTCATCCGGATTCGCTTTTGCACTGCTGGCAATCGAATACAGGCGAACCGGTATTTTGCGCAGGATTTTAATGAATTCAGCAGCAGGCGCTTGCCATGGGCCGAAATCTTCCGTCAAGTCGATCAGGTCTCTTCCATAAATGTAGGCCTGGAGCTGTTCTTTGTTTTCAGGTTCCAATAAATTTTTCAGGGCATCACCTTCTGCAAAAGCGGCCGCTTTTTCAAGCAACGGCTTCGACAGGCTGGTGATTTCAAAAGTCGTAATCAATGCGTCGCGCAATGAGCTCGTATCGCCTTGCTTGTTGATCGATACCGAATCATTTGGATTCCATCCTGCCGCCGCAATCAATTGATCAACCAGCTTGTCTTCGTTTTCAGGAACAATCCCCAAGCTGTCTCCCGGTTCGTATTGCAGGCCAGAACCTTCCAAATCGAGTTCCAGATGGCGCGTTTCTTTATTCGACCCGCGCCCATTCAAATTGATATTTTCCAGAACTTCCGCGTTGAACGGATTGCTGCGGGAATAGGCAGGCTTGCTGGCAGCTGGAATTTCTTGAGCAGCCGAAGCAGCTCCCGGACCAGGACGATCTGTTTCTTTGTCTTTGTTCAAGATGCTGAAGACGCCGTCGAACCATTCCTCTGCCGGTTCTTCAAAATCCAAATCGGCGTCTACACGCGGATGAATGCGTTTGGCGCCCAATTCCTCCAGACGCTTATCGAAATCCTTCCCGGTCTGGCAAAAGAATTCGTAGGAGCTGTCCCCCAATGACAACACCGAGAACCGGACATCATCAAGCTTCGGAGCACGTTTGCTGTGCAGGAAGTCATAAAGAGCAATGGCGTTATCCGGCGGATGGCCGTCTCCGTGCGTACTGGTGATGACCAATAAATCTTCGACTTTTTTCAAGTCTTTTGGTTTAAACTCATCCATTGGAGTAAGCTTCACTTGATAGTCTTTGTCCTGCAGTTTTTTCGAAACCTCTTTGGCAACCGATTGGCAGTTGCCGGTATGGGAGCCGACCAGAATGGTGATTTCACGCGTGGCAACCGGTGCACCGCCTTGCTGTGCATACCATTCCAATCCGGGTTGTTCCTGCACCGCTACTGTGGCGGCTGACTGGGTGCCGGCCAAATAACCGTTCAGCCAAATTTTTTGATTGTCGGTCAGCATCGGCAATAAGCGATTGATAAGCTCGACCTGCTCCTGATCGAATGGGCTGTTCATTGTCTGCAATTGCAAATTGTTTCACCTCGAAATTCGTTTATTTTTATTTATTGAAGAATTTGCTGCTGGCGGTAATGATGGTCAATCGCTACGATCATAGCCCCCATCCTTTGGTGTTCGGGCTGCAGCACTTGATTGATGCCATTGCTTTCCAGCTCATTGGCGGTGACTTTTCCGACGGCAACTGCCAGCACCCGGTCATTGAAAGCGTTGGCCAGTTCTTGGCTTTGCTCAGCGTCGGCGAAGATATTCCTCACCTGCGTTTTACTGGTGAAAACGATGGCGTCCAAGGACTGTGCGATGATGGATTGTTTTAATTGGTCCACTATGTAAAGATCTGGTTTTTCATAGGAATAAGGCCGGGATAAGTAAACCGAGTGGCCCTTTTCCTCCAAGATGCTTTTCAGTTTATCGTCGTCCTGGTCGTAGGCTTGTAAAAAGATCCGCTGCGGGCTCTTGCCTTCGTATTCTTCAGCCAAAGCCCCGAGCAGGTTATTCATGGTTCCGTCTTCTGAAACATGGACCGGCTCTAAGCCATGTTCTTTGATCCATTTCATTGTTTTGCTGCCTCGAACAGCCAATTTCGTTTCTTTCAGCTTGTCGATATAACGCGACTGAAGTCCGATGCTTTCTGCGGAATCGGTTAAAGTTCTTGCTCCGATCCCCGTCGTGAAGATGGCCCAGTCAAAAGATTTGGCTAAAAAATCTGTGATGTTCTGTGCGCTGATGTCTTCGTTCAGCCGTTGTCTTCCCTGAATCGGGAGAATGACAGGTGTACCGGACTGCTTTTCGATCAGCAAGCTGATTTCTTTTGCAGCGCGGACTGCGGCGACGCCAATTTTCTTTCCGGCCAATCCATTCATGTTCAATCTCTCCTTCTGTCATTCACCATGCTAATTGTTGCTCACTTTGCAGCGCTTCCTGTGTGCGTTCGGCCAGGGCATCCACCATGGATGGATGGTCGCCTAAATATCCGCATAAGATGACTTGCTGGTCGTCTGAAGACAAAGCGTTGATTTTCTTCTGCATTGATTTCACCAAAAGGCCTGTGAACCATAAATAAGGAACCACGAAAATCTGGTTGCTGCCGGAATTGATGGAAGCTTGCAATCCTTCATCAAATGACGGGGCAGCTGCGGCCAAATAACAGACTTCCACGTTCGGTACATTTGCTTTCACTGCCAGTTTCGCAGCAATTTCTTCAACCGAACGGGTGATTTCCGAGCTCTTCCCGCCTCTTCCGACCAGCAGAATCTTCGCTTCAGGCAATCGCTCCACTGTCGTCTCCTGCAGACGCTCAGCTAAAATCTCAACGAGCCGATCTTGGACACCAAGCGGTTTTCCGTAAGTAAAGCGGATATCCGGATAACGCAAGACCGATTTTTTGATTTCATCTGGAATGTCTTCGTAATAATGTCCGGCGCTCAGCAACAGAACTGGAACGACTGCAATTGCTGTCGCGCCTTGTTTGACAAGGCTGTCAATTCCTTCCCCAATATCCGGACTGGCCAGCTCCAAAAAGCAGGTTTCGTGAAGAGTTACATCTACCTTTTGATGAACCTGCTCCATAAACGCCATCGCTTCATCGCGTGTTTCTTTTACACGGCTTCCATGGCTTACGTAAAGTACAGCCTGCATGTCACCATCTCCTTATCCAACATGGGCGGCAAGCTGGAATTGCTGTTCGTCCTGCAGCTGCTCATACCATTGCAATTTGTCTCTCAATCGAACCACTTCTCCCACCACAATCATCGATGGATTCTCGAAATCCTTGGCGTTTCGGATAATGTCTTCGAGTGTTCCCGTAACCGTCCGTTGGCGTTCTGTCGTCCCCCATTCAATCAAGGCGATCGGTGTCGTCGGTTTTAATCCGTGGCGCATTAAGCGGCCACAGATTTCAGGAAGCTTGCTGACACCCATGTAGATGCACAACGTATCCATGCTTTTGACGACATGTTCCCAGTATTCATCCTGGTCGACGCCCACTTTGCTGACTCCTGAAATAAAGGCTACGGAAGAACTGTAATCACGGTGAGTGACCGGAATTCCGGCGTAAGCCGGCGCTGCAATGCCCGCTGTGATACCTGGAACAATTTCAAACGGGATATTGTGGTCCACCAATGCCTCTGCTTCTTCTCCGCCTCTGCCGAAGACGAAAGGATCGCCTCCTTTTAAACGTGTCACGATTTTCCCCTGCAATGCGAACCGGCAAAGCAGCTCGTTGATTTCTTCTTGCTTCAAGGAATGGTTATCGGGTTTTTTGCCGCAATAAATCAATTGGGCATGTTCTTTCGCTTCGTCCAGCAATTCCTGGTTTATTAAGCGATCATAAAGGATGACATCAGCCTTCTGAATGGCTTTCAACCCTTTCACTGTAATCAAATCAAGGTCGCCTGGACCTGCACCCACTAAATAGACTTTTTTCATAAGCTTCCTAGACTCCTTTTTTCAACCAGAGAAACGATGATTATGCCATTTTCTGATCGGTAATTTACTCTATTGCCGGCCTAATTATGTATGCAGGCCACATTCAGTTTTCGCAAAGCCTTTCCATCTGCCGTCGCGGCTGTCTCCATCAGTCGTCACTGCAAAAGAGCAATGCTTGCAGCCGATGCTTGGATAACCTTCGTCATGCAGAATGTTGTATTCCAGGCTATTCAATTGGATATACTGCCAAACATCGTCCCATGTCCAATGAATCAGCGGACAAACTTTAACCGACTTGAACCGGTTGTCCTTGTTGATGAAATCCGTCTTGCTGCGGCTGGCTGACTGCTCTCTTCTAAGGCCTGAAATCCAAGCCTGTGCACCCGAAAGTGTTTGTTCCAACGGCTTGACCTTGCGGATATCACAGCATTTATCCGGCTGGCTGTTCCATAGTTCATCACCGAACTGGCTGGCTTGCTCTTCTAACGTCAATTCCGGCTTTTTCATCCGGATATTCAATTTCGGGTAGCGCTTCTTGACGCGTTCAATCAGTTCATAAGTTTGGTTGAAGTGGACGTCGGTATCGAGAAACACCACTTCGGCATCGCTTTTCACCTTGGAGATCAAATCAATCAGCACCATGCCTTCTGCCCCAAAGCTGCAAGCATAGACAATATCCTCTCCATAGGATTCATAGGCCCATTGCAGAATATCAGCAGCCCCTTTCAAGAGATCGGCCGGTGCCAGATCTTTAAATGGATCTCCAGTAAATTGCTCGTACGAAACAGCGTGGCTCATCCTAACTTCCTCCTTTAAACTTCTATATATTGAATTAAAGATTTTCAGTAAGCAGTCCCGTTGGTTGGATATTCCTCCGTGCCACTAAAATAAAAACCCCCTCTTCCAATGGAACAAGAAGAGAGGGTACCAATTCGCAGTTTGCGGGGCCTGTCTTCTTATCTTCCAGATCCCAATGGAACCTGCTGGAATTGGCACAGTGTATCCGGTCAAAAACCAGAACTTGTTGCCGAGGCTTCAAAGGGCCAGTCCCTCCACCTCTCATGATAAGAAATACCTTATAAGATTACTTGGTTTTAATAATTTCTCTAAATACTATAGCAATAAAAGATAACTGTCAATAAAACTCTGAAAATATCATTTATTTACTTTCTGCAATACAGAGTTTCCATTTTCTTCATTCACTAGCCTTAAGCTTTTTAGATTCTTGCCAAAAACCAGCCATTCTTCAGGCTTTCTTTGTTGTAGGAAAAGCGGGTTTGGTCTTTAACGCTCTGCACAACTCCGCCAGATGCTTCGACAATCGCCTGGCCGGCTGCCGTATCCCATTCCATAGTCGGTGCAAAGCGGGGGTAATAATCCGCTCCCCCTTCTGCTACCAGACAAAACTTCAGTGAACTGCCTGCCGATATCTGTTCGATTGGTTGGCTATCGTCGTTTATCCGATCGATGAATTCCTGTGTTTCAGCGGACATATGCGAACGGCTTGTTACGATTCGAGTCCGGTCTAAAGCTTTTTTTGCAGTCAACAGAATGCTTCCCTCGAATAATTCATCGGTTTTTTCAAACTTTCGAGCTGAAGCAGCTTCCAATTTAAATGCGCCGCTGTTTTCTTCACCGTAGTAGAAAACATCCATGGCCGGCACGTAAATCACACCCAAAACCGGATAGTTCTCTTCTATTAAAGCGATGTTGACGGTGAACTCACCATTGCGTTTGATGAATTCCTTCGTGCCGTCGAGTGGATCCACCAGCCAAAAACGCTGCCAGTTTTTCCGCTCTTCATAAGGGATTTTATTGCCCTCTTCGCTGAGAACCGGTATGTCTGGGTAGGCAATCTGCAGTCCTCTTTCAATGGTCTGATGCGACCGCTGATCGGCAATGGTCAGTGGTGAATCGTCAGCCTTCGCTTCAATGATCAATTCCTGTCCATAAACCGCCATGATTTCTTTGCCGGCTGCAAGACTGATTTCCAGCAATTTCACTGGATCAATGCCACTGGCCATCAGCCCAGATATCCTGCTTTCTTCAAGTAATCTGTAATTGTCTGAACCGACTCTTCCAAAGTCTGCTTGTCGGTTTCAATGACGATTTCAGGATTCACCGGTTCTTCATATGGCGCATCGATGCCTGTGAATCCTTTGATTTCGCCGGCTCGTGCTTTTTTATAGAGGCCTTTCGGGTCGCGGTCTTCGCAAGTGTCCACACTGCATTTGACGTATATTTCAATGAACTCATCTTCTTCAAGCAAGGCACGCACCTGGTCGCGATCTTCCTGATACGGCGAAATAAATGCCGATAGCGTCAATACCCCTGCATCACTCATCAGTTTTCCAACTTCACCGATGCGGCGAATGTTTTCTGTCCGGTCTTCCGGGCTGAATCCCAAATTTTTATTCAATCCGTGGCGGACATTATCCCCATCCAATAGATAGGTACGGATTCCAAGTGCGTGGATCTCTTTTTCCAGGGCCACAGATACCGTCGATTTTCCTGATCCCGATAACCCGGTGAACCACAGCACCCCGCTTTTGTGGTTATTCAATTTTTGTCTGTCCTCTTTTGTGACACTTGATTCATGCCATACAATATTCGTTGATTTGGTCATCTTTTCTCCTCCTAAAACCAGTAATAGTAAACGATTCCGATGGTCACCGACATAACCAGAATGCTGAGTGGCGTGCCCACTTTGACATAATCCATGAATTTGTAGCCGCCTGGCCCATAGACGATCAAGTTGGTCTGATAACCGATTGGGGTAATAAAGCTTGCAGAGGCAGCAATCGTGATGATCACTGCGAAGCCCATGGGATCAAGCTGCAGGTTGCTGGCCATTTCAATGCCGATTGGAATCATCAGGACAGCCGCAGCGCTATTGGTGATCAGTTCTGTAAAGATGCTGGTCAGCAGGTAAATTAAAATCAGAATAGCTAGCAGGCCGAACGGCTGTCCGATTGCCAACAAGCCATCCGCCGCCCATTGCGCCAGACCAGTTTTGGTCATGGCCGCTCCTACCCCGAATGCACTGGCGATCAGCAGCAGCACATTGAACTGCACGTCGTTTTTTGCATCGTCCATTGAAACCGACTTGGTCACCAGCAAAATCAGCACAGCCAATGCCATGGCTTTGAACATGCTCAACCAACCGACAATGACACAGGCGATTGCCCCCAAAAGTACCAGTAATGAAAACCAGCCCACCAAGCGGCTTTCCTCAAGTGCCTTAGGCATTTTCATAGAAGACACTACATAAAAGTCGTTGGATTGCTGGTACTTTTCCACAAACCCATTGCCGGCGAGCAATAGCAAAGTATCGCCCGGCCGCAGAATGATATCGCCGACTTTGCTTTTGATGCGCTCGTTATTGCGGTGAACGGCCATTACACCTGCATCAAAGCGTGAGCGGAACTGGGATTGCTTGATGGTTTTTGACAATAGCGACGATTCATGGGAAACGACAGCTTCTGCAAGCTGCGTATTGCCGTTTTTCAAGTCATCCAATTGGAGGTTTGTACCCGTCTTTAAGGTCAGACCTTTTCTTTTTTGGAGATCTGCGATGGTGGCAATGAGCCCGGTAAAGATTAAGCGGTCTCCAGACTGGATGACCGTTTTGGAGCTGACCGACGAAATCCGTGTCTGATTCCGGATGATTTCTATCAAGTACAATCCCTTTAAATCACGTAATTTAGCTTCTTCCACTGTTTGGTTGATATGTGGAAAGGTTTCTTCCACCACCATTTCAGCAATGTATTTCCGGGAATCTTCAGCCACCTGTTGGCTGAATCCTTTATTCTCGGGCAAAAGCATATTGCCGATGGTGAATAGATAGATCAAGCCGACAATAGTGATGGGGATGCCGACAATCGCCAATTGGAACAGTGAAAATCCAGGAAGCCCATAATCGATCAGCATACCGTGGACTACCAGATTCGTTGAAGTTCCCATCAGCGTGATGGTCCCTCCTAAAATCGTTACATACGACAAAGGAATTAAAACCTTTGATGGTGCAATGTTCCTTTCTTCACACCATTTCTTCAATAATGGGGTCAGTGTCACGACAATCGGCGTGTTATTCAAAAAAGCAGAGATTAACGGAAGCGGCAGAAAAATACGGAACAGTGAACCTTTCAGGCTTTTGCCCTTGTTCAGCCAGCCAATCATCATCTGGTCGATTAGGCCATGCTTTTGTACAGTCCCGACTACGATGAACAATAAGGCGATGGTCAGCATTCCCGGATTGGAAAAGCCGCGCAACGCTTCTTCTGTCGTTAAAATTCCAGACAGCAGCAAAACCACCAATGCCGAAAACACAATCATATCTGGGCGGGCAATTTCAAAAAGGAGCGCACTGACCATAGCGATGATGACAATTAGCACAAAAACCATTGAGACTGACATGGGCAACCATCCTTCAATTTAGTTACTTGTTACGGTCTCCCGCAAGCCTTTAATAAGTACATCGGCTACTTCCGGACGGGAAAACTGTTTTGGCGGTTTTTCTCCGTTGCGAAGCAATTCGCGCACTTTCGTACCGCTTAAATGGACGTGGTTTTCTGCAGTGTGCGGGCACGTTTTGGCTGTTGCCATGTTCTCACATGCATTGCAGTAGAACGAATGCTCAAATTTAAAGATTTGGATGCCCAGTTCTTCTTCAAACTGGCTGATGAACTCCTGTGCTTCGTATGTGCCGTAATAGTCACCGACCCCTGCATGGTCGCGGCCGACGATAAAATGCGTGCAGCCGTAGTTTTTGCGGACAATGGCATGAAGAACCGCTTCTTTTGGCCCTGCATAACGCATTGCTGCTGGATAGATCGCGAGGCGTGCTCTATCTGCCGGATAGTAATGCTTTAAAATGACCTGGTAACTTTCCATCCGGACTGCCGCTGAAATGTCATCTGATTTCGTTTCACCGACTAACGGGTTCAACAACAAGCCGTCGACTACTTCAAGTGCTGCTTTCTGAATATATTCATGTGCACGGTGCACGGGGTTGCGCGTTTGGAAACCGACAATCGTCTTCCAGCCAAGTTCCTGGAACAACTGGCGTGTTTCAACTGGGTCCAAGTGGAATTCCTCGAATTCGCTGTGGTCTGGTCGATTCAATAAAGTAATCGGACCAGCTAGGTAAACATCGCCGCGTTCGTATAATTTCTTCACACCGGCGTGTGCTTCTTCTGTTGTTCCGTAAATTTTCTGTGCTTCCAATTGCTTGTCATATGCGTACTTTTCCGTCAGTTCGATTGTTCCGTAAATGACGCCGTCTTCGCCTTTCAAAGCAATTTCATCCCCGACCTGATAGCTGTCCGCTTCTTCTGCCGTAACCGATAGCGTAATTGGAACACTCCAAACCGTTCCATTGCTGAGACGGGATGTATGTACCACACTTTCATAATCTTTTTGGCCGAGGAAGCCGGTCAATGGGCTGAAGCCGCCGATTCCGATCAATTCCAAATCCGAGATTGCCCAATCCGAAATGAATAAAGAAGGAAGCGACTCTGCATTTTTCAATGCCTTTTCTCTTTCACTGCCCGTCACCTGTCTGTTTACCAAATCTCCACCGTGTGCTTTGCTTGTCATTTCATTACCTCCAAGGTTAGTTTTATGTAGTGCCGTCTATTTCAAAAACGTTCTGAAACCAAATCTCCAAGGCGTTCGGACAAAAAGAAAAGGACCCTCTTCGACAAGAAGAAGGTCCGAAAAAACAAAACGATCTTCTTATCTTCTAGGCTATTGAAAGCCTATTGGAGTTAGCACCGTTTCCTTAAAGGAGGGTTGCTGAGACATCAAAGGGCCAATCCCTCCGTCTCTCTTGATAAGAACGCATATTCAATTTTCATTTGAATTGTTTGAAATATTTGATTTCACAAAGTATATAATAGACTATTCCTAGTGTCAAACTATGTTTTAAGTTTTTTATTTTTTTCTATACAGAAAAGTTAGTCTATCAACAGGTGATGGATAAAAAATATTTTTCTAATGAAAAAATGAGATCTGAATTACCAGGATGAATTGAATAGCGGCCACAAAACGCATAGAGATTATTTTTGGTAATATTAAAAGAGTTGAGGAGGCGGAGAAGATGACGGTGATTCCGATCATGATTGAAATGAAAGGAAAAAAAGTGATTGTGGTAGGTGGAGGACGCATCGCGAAGCGCAAGCTGAGTGGTTTGATAGATAGTGGAGCAGAGCTGTTGGTCATCAGTCCGGTGGCCGATCCTGCCATAATCGCTTGGGATGATGAAGGTAAAATTCTCTGGAAGCAGAAATGTTTCGAGCCAGCGGATGCCGAAGAGGCTTTCATGATGATCATCGCCACCGATGATCCGGCTACAAACGCAGAGTCCAGAAAAGCTGCACCTTCCAATTGCCTAGTGAACGCCTCTGATGAAGCGGAGGCTGGCAATATCCATTTCCCTGCTCATGTCAAAAGGGGAAAATTGAGCATCGCAGTTTCTACAAACGGCGCCAGCCCGATGCTTGCAAAGAAAATCAAGCAAGATCTGAAGTCTCAGTTTGATGAAAGTTATGAACAATACCTAGATTTTCTTTTTGAAGCAAGGCAGCTTCTCAAGAAAACAACAATTTCAAAAAACGCAAAAGAAGAATACCTCCGTGGCTTTCTGGATGAATCCTTTTTACAAGTTGCGTCACAAGAAGCGTCACTCCGGGAATTGCGGCTTTTGATGAATAATAAAAAGGACTTGGAATAATTCATTCCAAGTCCTTTTGAGCTGATAAAGAGCGTTAACTTCTGTACTTGATCGCCAAGCCTTTCAAGAAATTGCGCGCATAGCGGTCTCCGCATTCTTTATAGTTTTTATGTCCCACTTTTCGCAGCAATGCACCCAGCTCGCCTCTTGTCACCGTGACGCCTGCCAAATCCCAAATCTCCAGCATGTCCTCACTGTTCAGCTGCAAAGCGATTTTCACTTTCTTCAAAAGCAAGTTGTTGGAACGCTCGTTTGTCGATTCCGGGAATTCAGGTTGCCCTGGTTTCGGCTCCTGACGGCCTCTCTTGAAAATGATGAAGCCATTCAAAAACGATTCAAACAGATGGTCATCCGCTCGGATGTAGTCATCGTTATCTTGTTCGGCCCAAATGCTGTCATCCTCTTCTTCGCTTTCAGGTGTTTTCGTCAGCACTTTCAGCACTTCGTCCTTGCTCAAATCAATGCCGCCCAATTTAAAAATCTCGACCATATCGTTATTTTTTATATCCAGTGCATAACGCAATCTGATCAATAAATCATTATTATCCATTTTCTTTGCCTCCTGTTGATTTCCAGTAATGAATGCTTATCCACTATAAAGAGAAACTTCAATCAGTGGGGGTTTTCTTCATCCCCCACTGATTGTTAGTTGATTCACTGACCGTAAAGCGGGATAAATCCATCCCTAATAATAGCACATAATTCACAGTTCATCAGGCTTCCGGAAAGACAGCAAAAAAAGACAGCTTTATATCGCTGTCTCTTGATTTTCTTTATTTTTAATGTCTTTTAATTGCTTTACTTTATCCTGTAGAACCGTAATAATTTCCAGGGATTCAGGGTCATTTAATGATTCATCATAAAAAAACTGCAGGTCCCGTTCAATATCCGCAAACCGTTCATTATAATGCCTCAGTTTTTCCGCAATGATCAATTGCTTCGCTTCTTCTACACTCTTCATTTTATTGTGACCTCCGCTTTGATGACCAACTAACCTATTCTTTTCTAGTTTCCCTTTTCTAAACCTTTTTAACCCTTTATTTTTGTCTTTTCTGTGTCTATAGATACATCCAATTAAATTGTCAACCTAGTTTACAATTTAGGTTTTTTATGTTATGATGAATTTAGTTGAGATAAGTTGAGGAGGAAAAAAATGTTCACTATTGGAGATCACATCATTTATTCCGCCCATGGTTTATGTAGAATTGACGATATTCAGGACGTAACCGTTTCTGGCGTCACCAAGCAGTATTACAAATTGCATCCTTTGGAGAATACCCGAGTGACCATCAGTACACCAGTCGACAACGAAAAAGTTGTCATGCTGAAACTTCTTCAAAAAGAAGAAGCCCTTGAAATCATTGAAACGTTCAAGCAGCCTGGAGGCGAGTGGACCAACCATCCAAACTCCCGCTTAAAGAAATATTCTGAAGTTATCAATACGGGAGAACGCATGGAAATTGCGAGAGTCGTCAACACGCTGATGCGCAAGAAGTTCGAAACGCAACTAGAGAAAAAGACGCTCTATGAACGCGATTATAAACTTTTAAACAATACCCAAATCATTCTTTTCAAAGAACTGGCACGTGCGCTTGGCACCAGTTTTGAGGAAATCAATAAACAAATCAATGACATGATCAAGGAAGATGAACCTCTTCCGGTCGTGTAATAACTGCTTTTCACTATACAAGAACGCCCTGCTTCATCAACCGATTGATGAAGCAGGGCGTTCTTCGAATTTTCGGCTAAATACCCCAATCGGATTTCAAAATGTCCTTGAGGATTTCCATGTGATCGGGGCCGATTTTCTCAGCGACTTTATTTTCCAACTGAACTTTTAGCGCTTCGTTTTTCTCGTAGCATTCTTCCCCAAAAGCCGTCAGCCGGATACACTTTTCTTTTTTATTATTTTCCACATTCCTTACTTCCACTAATCCTTTAGAAGCTAAATTTTTAATGAACTTATGGATCGCCTGCCTGGAAATATCCACATTTTTCGTAACGTAGGCAATGGTGGGCTGTTTTTTATAAATGCGTGCCATAATGTACCATTCAGAATTGGAAATATGGAATTCGCTATTATCATTCCATGCCTTCTCCGAAATTCTCCGCGTTGTTATATGGCGTTCGCTTATCAAATCGATCAAATTCAACTTCTGTAATTCCGCGTCCGGGGCCAAACAGTTCACTCCTATCATCTTCTTCGCCATTTAATATACCGATTCCATCTGGCGAAGTCAATTTGTAGAAATACTTACAAGTTTGCGGAAAGTGGTCTGGTTCCCCTCCCTCCTGTTATACTCTGAATAATAGCTGAAGATGGAGGTTTTTAAGTTATGCAAAACAAGGACATTCCACGGAAATTTCCACATGACTTTTTATTCGGTGCAGCTTCTGCTTCCTATCAAGTAGAAGGCGCCGCCAACGAAGATGGTAAAGGGCCGACCAATTGGGACGTCTTTTCCAAAATTCCCGGCAAAACATTCGAAGGCACCAACGGCGACATCGCCGTCGACCATTATCATCGCTACAAAGAAGATATCCGTTTGATGGCAGAGATGGGTCTGGAGTCATACCGCTTCTCCGTTTCATGGGCACGTATTTTGCCGGACGGTGACGGCAGTATTAATGAAAAAGGGCTGAAATTTTATAATAACCTAATCGATGAATGCCTGAAATACGGCATCGTTCCGTTTGTCACGCTGTATCATTGGGATTTGCCGCTGGCACTTGAAAAAGATGGCGGCTGGACCAATAAGCGGACAGCAGAAGCTTTCGTCAAATACGCAGATATCTGTTTCCGATCGTTCGGTGACCGCGTCAAGCATTGGATCACTTTCAACGAAACCGTTATGTTCTGTGGATTGGGCTATTTGAAAGGCGCCCACCCACCAGGCATTCAGAACGATGTAAAGAAATACTTTCAGGCGACCCATCATGTTTTCTATGCACACGCCAAGGCAGTGGAAACCTATAAATCGCTCAAGCAATACGGTGAAATCGGAATCACCCACGTCTTTCTTCCGGCTTATAGCGTCGACGACACCGAAGAAAACTCGAGAGCCGCCGAGCATGCCAATGCCTATGAGACCCACTGGTATTACGATCCGATTTTAAAAGGCGAATATCCTCCGTATGTTGTGAAGCACCTGGAGGAAAAAGGCTGGACGCCCGATTGGACTGGCGAAGAGCTGGACACTTTGAAAAGAAACGCTGACCACAATGATTTTATCGGACTCAATTACTACCAGCCCATCCGTGTAGAAAAAAATCATGAAGCCGTTTCTTCTATCGAACATTCACGGGAGACTTCTACGTTGGTTCCTGGCAGTCCTTCTTTCGATGGCTTTTACCGAACTGTCAAAATGGACGATAAAACTTATACCAAATGGGGCTGGGAAATCTCGCCACAAGGGTTTCTGGATGGACTCCATATGCTGAAAGCGCGCTATGGGGACGTCAAGATGTATGTTACAGAAAACGGTTTGGGTGATGAAGACCCGATCATCGCCGGTGAAATTGTCGACATTCCGCGAATCAAATACATTGAAGAACATCTAAAAGTCATCAAAAAAGCCATAAGCCAAGGCATTAACCTGAAAGGTTATTACGCCTGGTCTGCCATTGATCTGTTAAGCTGGCTCAATGGCTATAAAAAGCAGTACGGCTTTATCTACGTCGACCACAAAAATGGATTAAACCGCAAGAAAAAGCTGTCATTCCATTGGTATAGGCAAATAATTGAGACACGTGGAGAAGAGCTTTAGTACCCTTAATACAATCAGCCAGTTGCGAGATTCACTACACGCCACTGGCTGATTGTATTTTTTTACAAGCTACTCACGTTTGATCTCAGCCATTACTTTCTCGTACATGCTCTCTATTCCGATGCCAGTCAACAACGGCACCCCATCGATCACTTTTTCTTTTATATTATTTGGCACCAACGTGGTGGACAGCACGACATCGTATTCATCAATCCTGTTTATCTCGTCACTGACTTTTGATTGGTAAATCTTCACATCCTGGCTCAAGTTATTGTCTTTCAACCACTGTTCCACTTTTCCTTTAACCACAGTCGAAGTGGCGATGCCTGTTCCGCACATGATCAATAGCTTTTTCACTTAACTTCCTCCCCTTCTGCGACTGCTTCCGTCCGTTTCTGTCGCTTTGGTTTGATTTTATTTTGGTAAATCAATCCGAATAAGATTAGCAGCCCCAGCCCGATCATGCCATACCAGCTAAGGATTTTAGGTATCCAAACAAAGATGAAGGTGGTCCAAACCGCTCCATCAATCAATGAGGAAATACTGGTATTCTCGCCCATTTCAAAATTCGATGCAATGGCTGCTTCTGTAAATAAGGGTGCAATCCACGTAGCGATATAAAAACCAATTCCGATGTAAATGGAACCTCCGATAACGGTACGGATAATATTGCCTCTGAAAATCGGCACCATTAAACAAATCAAGAATGGAATTGAAGCCAAATCAGCAAAAGGCAAAACAGAATTTCCAGGCAGCAGAACAGCCATAAAAATCGTAATTGGGATAATCAGCAACGCGGAGGATAAAACCGCCGGATGCCCAATTGCCAAAGCGCTGTCCATGCCGATATAGAGATCTCTTCCGGGGAAGCGTTTCTTAACAAATTCGCCTGCAGCTTCCGAAACCGGAATCAAGCCCTCCATCAACAAAGCGACCATACGCGGAAGGAGAACCATAACGGCACCGGTCTGAATGGACAGCTGCAGAATACCCGGGATGTCATAGCCGGCCAGTATCCCGATCAGAATTCCGATCAACACACCAATGATGGTTGAGTCTCCGAGAATCCCGAGTCTTTTTTGAATGGATTCCGGATCGGCTTCCAATTTGTTGAAACCGGGAATCCTATCAAAAATCCAATTCATCGGCATGGCAACAAAAGCGGATGGCGCCGATGTCCCGTGCGGAAACGTAATGTTTTGGAAACCGTAAAACTTTTCAATATGCTTTGCCAAAACGTCTGCCATCAGATAAAGAAGCAGCAAGTGAACAATTATGGTCAATACCCCAAGCCAAAAATCTGAAGTTAAGGCGTAGACCAACGATCCTGTAAATGCCACATGCCAGAAATTCCAGATATCGACGTTCAAGGTTTTGGTTAAACCGAAAGTCAGCAACAGAATGTTGACGCCCACCCCCAACGGAATAGCCAAACTCCCCAACGACGTACCATAGGAAATGGCAGAAGCTGCTGGCCAACCTACGTCAATGGTATTCAACTGAAAACCGAAATTATCGACCATCGATTGGGCAGCTGGCCCCAAACTGTCGACAAGCAAGCCAATGACCAAATTGATTCCGACAAACCCAATCCCGACAATAATCCCGGCACGCAATGCTTTTCCCGGTTTAGTCCCCAATACCAACGCGAAGATAAATATCAAAATCGGCAGTAAGACAGTAGCCCCTAGATCCACAAACCATTGCAGAAACCCCATCAAGTTCACTCCTCTATTCATATTTTCATTGATAGAAAGAAAAGGCTCATTTTAGGGATAGCCGAGCAAGTTTACAGCCTGCCCTCGATTAGTTCATTCAGTTCATCAACGCTTTTGGTGTGTGCCAGTTTTATAACCATATCGGGATTCTGGATTAATTCTATTAATTTTTGCAGGGTTTCCAGTTGATCTTCCGGATTGTTCAATGCAAGCATGAATATCAGCTTTACATCCACGAGTTTGTCATCTGTACCCATCATTAAAAATTGAACGGGACTTTTTAAGCTTGCAAAAGCAATTCTCGATTCATGGACCATATCCCCATCCGTATGTGGAATCGCTACCCCGAAAGGTTCTGTAGGCAATCCGGTCGGGTAATTTTTTTCCCTTTCCATAACGCTGTCGATAAACCCTTCTTTGACGAATCCTCCCGCGGCTAAACGGGTCCCCATTAACTGCAATGCTTCTTCTTTTGTTGCAGCCTCCAAGTCGATGAAGACCAAATCTTCCTCTATTCCCATCTTCTCCTCTCCTTTTTTTGCATCAGTAGAAAAAGTTTAATTGAATAACATGAGTTCTTCTTTCGGCTTTACAAATGTTCTTGTTGCGCACCTTTGATATCACTCTTATTATAGAAGCGACCCAAAGATAATTCAATATAAATATCTGAATAATCAATCATTATATTCAGCAAAATTTAATGAACAAACAAAAAAACCTCTAGGCTAGAGGTTTTTCATCTTTACTTTTAATAATAGTATATGGTTCCCCAGCATTTCTCTCCTGCAGCTTATTCTTCGCATACCCAACGAATAACGTCATGAACACCATCCCGACCGCCAACATGGAGATGCTTCCTGCTAAATAAGTTGAATCCATCGAAAACAGAACTTCCTTTCTGAACCACGATTGGAATGGGAGGCCGAATCCTAAGAGCACAGCGAAAAATAACACTTTCACTTTCCAATTCTTGCCTTTCATTTTTTTAATCGAGTTATTCACAAACAAACGCAAGAATGCGAGAGCTGATCCAATTCCAAAAAAGATCAGTAAAAACATTTTAATGTCTTCGTTTAATACAAAAGCTTTCGACAACATGACAGCCGCAATAAGTAGCATAACCCACATGACGATCGTTGTTTTTTTCATTTCCATCACCTTTTCCCCGAATTCCACTAAACACACTGTTGAGTGGTTATAGGTTAATTTTAGAGGTCTGCTATAATTAAAGCAATAAACAAAAAACACTTAACTGTTGATAGCTGTGGAGGGATATGGATGATGGCTGTTTACGATGACATGAATGAAAAAACAAAAGAAAAGATCCAAAAGAGCTTCCTTCAATTGCTTCAGGAAAAGAACTTTATAAAAGTTTCTGTCCAGGACATTGCAAAAGCCTCAGGTATAAACAGAGGAACTTTTTATCTTCACTACTTAGATAAGTACGATCTTCTCGACCAAATGGAAGAAAACTTGCTTACTGGACTGGAAGTCCAATTGGAACGGCTCCAACCTGATCGTTTGTTGCTGGAAGCAGAAAAAGGAAACATCTCGATGCATGCGGTTGAAGTATTTCGCTATATTCAACTGAATGCCGAAACTTTTAAGGTGTTTTTAGGCGGCAATAACCGCGTCGGCTTTCATAAGCGGTTGAAACAATTCTTCGTAGAGCATTTCCTGGAAAAAATGATCAGCAACGAACTTTTTTTCAACAGTACCACGGTTCCACAAGACTATTTGTCTTCTTTTGCCACTTCAGCTTTTTTGGGGCTCATCGAGCAGTGGCTGGATAATGACTTAGCAGAAACACCTACACAAATGGCTGAAATGTATATTCAGATTATCTTCTTTATCAAGAATTTATGAACCACAAACTTCCTGAAGACAGAAAAAGACAGTCTCCTAAAGTAATAGGAAACTGTCTTTTCTTTATTTGCGTGTGGTACTCATATCGGATTCTCCAGCTATTTCAATGCCTGTCTCGTCTTTAACGACAAAGAAAGATTTAAAGACGAAGGCTGCAAGAGCCGCTCCGACAAGAGGTGCTACGATAAATACCCATAATTGAGCAAGTGCGTCGCCGCCAGCAAAAATAGCAGGAGCTAAACTTCTGGCAGGGTTTACAGAAGTACCTGTCAATGGTATGCCGATGATATGAACCAATGTCAACGTCAAGCCGATGACAATCCCTCCCATGTGGGAAGTGGCTTTACTTGTAGTGACACCCAAAATGGCAAGGACAAAGATGAAGGTAAGGATGACTTCAATCACAAGCGCTCCTGTCAAATTCAAACCGACTGCACTCAACTCACCATATCCGTTTGCGCCAAACCCTTCCAAGCTGGTCGAACTTGCGACAACAAAAGCCAGAATCGAACTCCCTGCAAATGCTCCCAATATCTGTGCAACGACATAACCGCCAAACTCCTTAGCTGTCATATTACCGGAAATCAGCACAGCCAACGAAACTGCGGGATTGACGTGGCATCCTGAAATATGGCCGATGGCGTATGCGCCCGCTACAATCGACAGACCGAAAGCGAATGCGATGGCCAAAACGCCAAGAAATCCTGTATCCGTTCCACCTGTGTACCCTCCGAGAACAACTGCTGCACCTGTCCCTAAGAATACCAAAATAAATGTACCGATAAATTCCGCCAAATACTTTTTCACTTTAAGCAACTCCCTTCTGTTAACCAAATTTTTGAAGATTCATTTCTTTTCACTGCATTGAAGCTGGATTGCCGGATATTCAAAAGAAGTTTTGTATCTCATCAATTCCCCCCGCCTTAATCGTTCATGACTTCCTTTAAAATAAGCATTTTGAACGAGGAGCAACAGCAGCTTCTTTGGTTTTCTGTACTTCCCCTGCCCTCCAATCCATTTAGATCCCCTTATTCGCCTCTATTTGAACTTTCTTAGCGATTTGATTGAGCTGCACCATTTTTCGTTTCTGCCAGAATAGTTAATAACATAATTCCCTAAAACATTGGAAATCCCTTTTACTTTTACAATAAAGATCACAAAAGGACTTCCCACCAGCGGTGGAAAGTCCTTTATTTTGTTGCTACTCATCTTAACTGTTAAATCTGCAATAAAAAACGGAAGATGTTTGTCACGAAACTCCTGCTTCCATTCAAACGCGTTTATTTTTCAACCGCTTCTGCTAACTCCACTTCTTGATTCGAAGCTTCAAAAGCATCCAGCAAGGCACGCACTTGATCCGTCGTTTCGGTATACATTAATTGATTTCTCAACTCACCGGCTCCACGGACTCCGCGAACATAAATCTTAAAGAAGCGGCGGAGAGGCTTGAAGGCAATCGGCTCGATGTCTGTCGAATATTTATCATGAAGGTCCAACTGCAAACGCAAAAGATCAAACAATTCCTTCGTGCTGTGTTCTCGCGGTTCTTTTTCGAAAGCGAACGGATTGTGGAAAATGCCTCGTCCGATCATAACGCCATCGATGTCGTATTTCTCGGCAAGTTCCATGCCTGTTTGGCGATCTGGAATATCTCCGTTGATTGTCAACAAGGTATTCGGTGCGATTTCATCACGAAGCTGCTTGATTTCAGGAATCAATTCCCAATGCGCAGGCACTGCGCTCATTTCTTTTTTCGTCCGCAAATGAATCGACAGATTGGCGATGTCCTGCTCCAGTACATGGGTCAGCCAGCCTTTCCATTCCTCCACATCCGTGTAGCCAAGGCGCGTCTTGACACTGACAGGCAAGCCGCCAGCCTTTGCCGCCTGGATGATTTCAGCAGCGTTGTCCGGATAATTGATCAGTCCACTGCCTTTTCCTTTGGCGGCAACGTTCGGTACCGGACAGCCCATATTGATATCAATCCCTTTGAAGCCCTGCTTCGCCATTCCGATGCTCATTTCCTGGAAATGCTCAGGCTTGTTGCCCCATATGTGAGCCACCATCGGCTGCTCATCTTCAGTAAACGTCAGACGTCCCCGTACACTGAAAATGCCTTCCGGATGACAATAACTTTCCGTGTTCGTAAACTCCGTAAAAAACACATCAGGCCGTGCTGCTTCCGCCACTACATGGCGAAATACCACATTGGTGACATCTTCCATCGGCGCCAATACAAAAAACGGTCGCGGCAACTCACGCCAAAAATTTTCTTTCATATGCAAATTCCAATCCTTTCATTACGGGATCGAAGGCCAGACCTTCATCCAAATGTTCTTCATTTATCTATTCTATAATCATTAACTATCAACGATATAAGGGCACTCTACTTTTCTTAACCTTATACAGTTTACACGAATCGTGCGTTTCTGGAAAGAGACGTGCTTTGAAGAGAAGTTCTCATGCAGCGCGTCAGCAATTAGTAAACAAGAAGCACAGAAAAACCTCTCAACAATTCACCGCATTGTTGAGAGGTTCTCTACTGGTTGAACCAGTGCTTCATGCTTTCGTCGAGTTGTTCGAATGTCCTGTCTAGCAATTCTTTCGGAATTTTTGAATACCCGTCTCCCATATGTACTTCGAAATAACAGGAGTGTTCATCCATTTCTTTGAGGTAACTGGTTATCCCTATTCCTGTTTGCTGTTCCAGCTCCAATAAAATCGGTTCGACTTGCTCTTTAGCTTGCCTGAACTGGACATGAAACATATTAGAAACCGGAACAGCAGGAAGTGTTGAAATGCCATAACACGCATTAAACCGTTCAGCCACTTCCTTAGCTTCCTCATAATACTGTTCCATTTTATTGGAACGCATGTCAAAGTAATAATCTGCGGGTATGATATAAGGATACAAACTGATTAAATCGCCGCCGTGGCGCCTTTTCCAAACTTTTGATTGCTTGATAAAATCGTTGTCACCTGCTAATATAGCACCCGCAATTCCGCCAATCCCTTTATATAAAGAAAGGTAAACGCTATCGAATAAAGAACAGACATCATGTGCTGTTTTCTGATAGTAAGGGAGAACTTCCAATAACCGGGCACCGTCGAGATGAAGCCGAATCTGCCGATCACGGCAATATTGAGAAATTTGTTCAAGCGTTTCAAAACTTGGCAACTGACCGCCTATTTCCCGTTGGGGCAGTTCCAATAAGATAGCCGCAACCCCGTCTTCCATTTTGATGACGTCATTCAGATCGATTACCTGATCACGTTTAGTAAGGAAAACCGAGTCAATATGATGCAATTCTTTTAAACCGCCTTCTTCATGAATCTCTAAATGGCTAAGTGGATGGTACGCTACTTTTCCGGTTCCCTTTTCATCACACCAGATTCGCAAGGCAATTTGCTGGGCCATCGTGCCGCTCGGGAAAAAGACCGCGTCCTCTTTTCCTAATAAAACTGCCATTTTCTTTTGGAAATCCTCAATGATCCGGCCCTTACCATACTTATCACTTTCCAGATCATCTTCTATATTTTGAAATGCTTCTTTTAAAACCTGGATATTCCGTTCACCATTTCCCGCCAGTTTGTAGGCCGTTTGATTATAGGCCCTCTCCAATTGATTTTCTTCGCCCACCTTATAAACCCCTTTCAGAAAAACTTATACGTATTCTTTCCTGAAGTTTTTGCCTCGTACAAAGCCTGATCAGCGTGTTTAAGAAGCGCCGCTAATTCTTCAGTACCACTGGCCGGATATGTGACAACTCCGATACTAGTAGAAAGTTGATACTGGGCATCCCACTTACTTAAGCGATCGAGTACATGCTGCGCCTGTTGGCTTATGTCTTCTTTACTGCCTATAGAAGGAAAATGCATGACAAACTCATCGCCTCCTAATCTGACCGCAAAAGCGTCCGGCTGTTCAGCCGCCAACTTCTGAAGCCTGGAAGCCACTTCCTTCAACACGCCATCGCCTGCTTCATGGCCATGGAGATCATTTACCTTTTTAAACCCATCCAAATCCAGAAAGAAAATCACGCCACCTTTACTGGAATGATTGTCAAAGAAATTAGAGAGATACCGTCTGTTATACAGATCCGTCAACGCATCCCGATAAGCAAAACGCTCAAGATCCAAATAATAAGAAAACATCCGAACAATTTTTTGGAGCAATTGGATACTCTTCGCATCAAAGTGGGTGACTTCATCATTGATTGCACATAATGTTCCAAATTTCTCTCCATTCACAAGAGAAATCGGCAAGCCCAAGTAAGACCGGATATTCACTTCATCAAGCTTCTGCTGAAGTTTCTCTAAGCTGCTTTCTTTTTGGATATCTTCATAGATCAGAGGCTGGTTGTTTTGAAAATCCACTCGATTGCAAAGCGTTTCATTCAGGTTTAACACCAGTCCTTCTGCCACGGCAATACTGGTATCTTCATTAGAAAGCTTGAGAATAACTTGTTGGCTATCGCTAAGTGACGTTAAATAGATCAATTGATCCGGCAAGATTTCTTTTGCCAATTCCAGCACATCGTTGGCCAGTTCATCAAAATTTTTATACATCTGCAATTCTTGATACGTAGTTACCATGGCACACCTCGAATATTTTCAAATTTCATTTTATCGATCCATCCTCTCTTAAGGAAATGAAGCAATCTTAAAATCATTTCCTTGCTTCAAAAAACGGGGATCTTGTTGTATTTCTTAAAGCTTAACATATCAAGCTGATAAGCATTTAATATGAATTCAAAAATATTTCTTCCCATCGGCAAAGATTGCTTCTTAATTTACACCTAATAAAAAAGGACGAAACCGGTGTGGTTTCATCCCTTTTGCTGATGGTCTTGAAAATACGGTCTTCCAGCCATTTTGTTAATCGCAACAATTTTTCGTTCAGTTACAGTTTGCAATAAAACACTCAATAAGAAACCCAGCTTAATCCTGTAGTTCCTTCGCCTGCATGGACGCCCACACAAACACTAAGTGCAGCGACTTGCACTTTCAATGCTGGAAACTCTTGCAACAGCTCGCTCTTCCATGTTTCTGCATCAGCGGCATTGTTGCAGTGAATAACAGCAACTTCCGGCACAGTTCCGGTCTCCATATCCGCACGAAGGGAATGAGTCACCTTATCTTTGGCCCGTTTGTTTAAACGAACTTTTTCCTTCAGGACTGTTACTCCATCTTCAAAACTGATGACCACTTTAATGTTCAGCAGATTGGTGACGAAGTTTTGTGTGCCAGACACACGCCCGCTTTTATGCAATTGATTCAAGCTTGAAGGAATAAAGGACAACCTTGACCGAGTCGCCATTTTATTGATCGTTGCCACCACTTCTTCCGCGTCTTTGCCTTCTGCAAACAACCCTGCGCCTACTTCAATCATCTTCCCCATCGGAAAAGAACCGATTTTTGAATCGATGGGATAGACAGTGAAATTTGTCATCTTCGCAGCTGCCTGAGCACTTTCAAATGTCCCTGACAGGCCACTCGATAAATGAAGCGCAATCGCAAAGTCATACCCTTCCGACTCCAATTTTTCATACAGGGAAACCATCTCGCCAATTGCCGGCTGTGAAGTTTTAGGTGAAACTTTCGCTATCCGTAATTTATCGTAAAACTCTTCTTGTGTAAAATCGATGGATTCCCGAAACGATCCATCCGAAAAAACCACACTAAGAGGCAGAATGTGTACATTGTGTTTTTGGATGAAAGCCTCATCCAATTGTGCAGCCGTATCGGTAATCCAAGCTATTTTTTTCATTAACGTTTCTCCTCTAAATGTGAGTTTATCAGCATCGTAAGTGGCCTGCTCTTGCTAACTTACAGGAGGGTTTAATCGAGTGCTAGTGACAGCCGTCATATACAGAAAAAGTTCTACATTGGCCGACATGATTTGAACATATATTGCTGTTTTTCTTTTTTGAGAATAGGAGCTATATATGTTCAAATAAAAAAGCCTCCTCTCAATTCATTGAATTGAGAGGAGGCTCATGGATTTAAATTTACTATGACCAATAAATAATCACGGTTTATTGAAGCATCTTTTCGTCCCGGGTAAAATCAAGGACTTAAAGAATTACTTACATCATGCCGCCCATGCCGCCCATATCAGGCATTCCACCCATTGGTGCTGCTGGTTCCGGGATGTCTGCTACGACTGCTTCAGTCGTCAAGAACATAGCTGCAACAGAAGCTGCGTTTTGAAGCGCTGAACGGGTAACTTTGGTTGGATCAACGATTCCTTCTTCCACCATGTTAACCCACTGTCCATTTGCTGCGTTGAAGCCGATGCCGATTTCTTCGGATTTCAGGCGGTGAACGACGATTGATCCTTCAAGGCCTGCGTTTGTCGCGATTTGGCGAACCGGCTCTTCAAGTGCACGAAGCACAATGTTGACGCCTGTTGCTACGTCGCCTTCCTCTGTTTCAAGAAGTTCTGCAACCTTGTTGTAAATGTTGACTAGCGCTGTACCACCGCCGGCAACAATGCCTTCTTCGACAGCTGCACGAGTTGAGTTCAACGCATCTTCAATGCGAAGTTTACGTTCTTTCAATTCTGTTTCAGTAGCCGCTCCGACTTTGATGACTGCAACGCCGCCAGCCAATTTAGCTAGACGCTCCTGCAATTTCTCTTTGTCGAATTCAGAAGTTGTTTCTTCGAGCTGGTTGCGGATCTGTGTAACACGAGCGACGATTTGTTCCTGGTCGCCGGCGCCTTCCACGATGGTTGTGTTTTCTTTCGAAACAACCACTTTTGATGCGCGCCCAAGTTGAGCGATGTTCGTTGTCTTCAATTCAAGTCCAAGATCTTCTGTAATCACTTCTGCGCCAGTTAGTGCAGCGATATCTTCCAGCATCGCTTTGCGGCGGTCACCGAAGCCTGGTGCCTTAACAGCTACAGCATTGAATGTGCCGCGCAATTTATTGACAACCAATGTCGCCAATGCTTCGCCTTCAACATCTTCAGCCACGATTAACAATGGCTTGCTTTGCTGAACGACTTGCTCAAGAATCGGAAGGATTTCCTGGATGTTGCCGATTTTCTTGTCAGTAACCAAGATGAATGGGTTATCCAATACCGCTTCCATTTTGTCTGAATCCGTCACCATGTATGGAGACTGGTATCCACGGTCGAATTGCATTCCTTCAACCACATCAAGTTCAGTTGTGAAGCCGCGAGATTCTTCCAAAGTGATGACGCCGTCGTTGCCGACGCGCTCCATTGCTTCTGCGATCAGTTTGCCGACTTCTTCATCACCAGATGAAATCGCTGCAACTTGTGCAATCGACTCTTTTCCTTCGATTGGCTTGGAAATGGCTTTCAATTCCACAAGCGCGTTTTCCACTGCCAATTCGATTCCACGGCGGATGCCTACAGGGTTCGCGCCAGCTGTAACGTTCTTCAAGCCTTCACGGATCATTGCCTGCGCAAGAACCGTCGCTGTCGTTGTACCGTCACCGGCGATGTCGTTTGTTTTAGAAGCTACTTCCGCAACAAGTCTCGCCCCCATGTTTTCAAAAGCATTTTCAAGTTCGATTTCTTTTGCAATCGTTACACCATCATTGGTGATCAACGGCGAACCGAATTTTTTATCAAGAACCACGTTGCGCCCTTTTGGCCCAAGTGTCACTTTCACTGCATTTGCTAATTTATCTACGCCTTGCAGCATTAGACTGCGTGCGTCTTCACTGAACTTAATATCTTTTGCCATGTTTAGCTTCCTCCTGTTTCGCTGGTTTATTTTAGCCTAAAACTGCTAATATATCGTTTTCACGTAAAATCAAATATTCTTTGCCTTCATATTTCAATTCAGATCCTGCGTATTTCGAGAAGATGACGCGGTCGCCAGCTTGCACGTCCAATTCTGTGCGCTGCCCGTTTTCACGGATAAGTCCATTTCCTACAGCGATCACATGGCCCTCCTGCGGTTTTTCCTGTGCTGAACCCGGCAAGACGATTCCGCTTGACGTTTTTTCTTCCGCTTCGATGAGCTCAATAATTACACGATCTCCTAGTGGTCTTAACAATTGAAACACCCTCCTCAAATTATCTAAATATTCTCGATTAGCACTCTCAACCTCTGAGTGCTAACCCACTACCAAGTTTAATAAAATCTTCAGTCTTTTGCAAGCGGTAACCATTAGTATTTTGATTTCTTTGCGGTTGTTCTTTGAAAGCTCTACAATAGAAGGAGCATCCCCCAGTGAAAGGAATTACATCATGCCCACCAAACGAAAAACCTTTATAGACAGTTTCTTGAAAAACGGCAGCTCCTCTCGCCCGAAAACCAAAAAGAACAGCAGCTACCGCCCGAAAGCACAAGGGACAAAAACGCCGCTTTATGTATTGTTGATCTTTATTGCTGCACAGTTATCACCGATTCTGTTCATCTCCCCTACCTTGAATTATTTCCTGGACCAAGGCATGGACCGGGAAGCTGCCGGCGCCGCCACTTCAGGCTGGCTGATTTTCCTGACTATGGGCATCGGTTTCATTTTAACGCTCCTGATCATTTTCCGGGACAAGCGCTTTTTCGATATATGGAAAGGCACAAAATCCACAGTCTTCATGTCGGTTGTCTGGGGCTTTCTCGGCTTTCTGCTTCTGCTGATCGGCCAATCAGTCGCCGCTTTAATTGAAATGAAGGTTCTCGGCATTGATCCCGGTTCTGAGAATACCGCTTCCTTAGTCTATATCGCTGAAGCGGTGCCGCTCGCTATCGTTTCAATCGTCTTGTTCGGACCAATTCTCGAAGAACTGGTTTTCCGCCGCGTCCTATTCGGTTCACTGAACCAAACGACCAATTTCTTTTTCGCAACAGCGATCAGTGCATTAGTGTTCGCTTTGATTCACTTTGATTTTACGCATTTGCTGCTTTACTTCACTACCGGCTTGATCTTGGCGTTCCTGTATCAGAAGACCAAACGGATCATCACGCCGATTATTGCCCATATGTGCTTGAATGGCTATGTCATGCTGATTCAACTCAATATGGATAAGATTTTGGAATTCCAGGAACAGATGGAAAAACTTCAAACAACCGGTTTTTCTACTTTCTTTTAATCAGCTGTAAAGAGACGAAAAACATATTTCCCATAAGAAAAAGCCTTCCCCGATTTTGATCGGTGGAAGGCTTTATTTTTCTTCAATGATTTGTTGCTGTTCTTCGATAATCTGCTGTTGCTCCGCTTTCAAGAACTTACGGTAACCAATCTTAGCGATGATGACACTGAATTCATACAGCACAATCAACGGCAAAGTCACAATCATATGCGAGACGATGTCCGGCGGTGTAATGAACGCTGCAATGATCACTAAACCAAGATAGGAGTACTTGCGGTATTTCGTCATCAGCATCGGGGTAATGATCCCAAGCCTTGTCAGAAACAGCATAAGGACCGGCAGTTGGAAAATCAAACCGAACGGCAACGTAATCTGGAACAGAAACTGGAAGTACTCATTGATCCCAATTGTTTCTTGAATATCCATATTGTCAGAGATATTCAGCATAAATCCGATGACATAAGGAAATAGAATCAAATATGCAAAAGCGATGCCTCCCAGAAATAATAGAACAGAGAACGGAATATAGCTTAATGTCGCTCTGCGTTCTTTATCGAGAAGACCTGGACTGATAAACGCCCAGAACTGATACATGATCAATGGGGACGTGATGATCAGCGCTAAAATCATAGTAACCTGCATAAAAATTTTCAGCGGATCCGTAATTTTAAACGCATTCAACGTCAGGTTTTTCGCTTCTTCGGTATACTGCAGATACTGGATCAGCGGTTGGGCAAGAAAAAAGCTGACAATAAGCGCTAATACAAAGAAAACGACTACAATGGTCAGCCGTTTTCTCAATTCACCTATATGTTCAACTAACGTCATATCTTTTTCTGTCATCAGACAAACATCCTATCGTATTTCCTTTTGCTCATCTTTCTTTTTCAAATCTACTTTATCGTCGTCGTCATCCACAAGTCCTTTTGTAGCGTTTTTAAACTCGCGCAAAGACGAACCGAATGCTTTTCCAAGTTCCGGCAACTTTTTAGGACCGAAAACTAACAAGGCAACAACCCCGATAACGATGATACTCATTGGACCTGGCATACGTGGCACCTCCTGTATTATGGCTCTATTTTACATCATTCAAGCTGTTTTGGCTATTTCCAAAGGCCTTTGAAATGTGAAGGTTTTAAGTCATTGCTGCTTGATCTGGTAGATCAAAGTCTGCAGTTCAACGGACAAATCGATGGTCTGGACACGGATATGGTCGGGAACCGAAATGCGGACAGGCGTAAAATTCAAAATCCCTTTGATTTCGGTCTTCGCCAAACGGTCTGTCACTTCCTGGGCCGAGCGTGACGGCACTGTCAAAATAACCAGTTCCACGCCGTACTCTTTGATCTTCTCTTCAATCTTGTCTGGATGGTAGGTATCGATATCGCTGATCTTTTCGCCTTCCACCGGACTGTTCGAGTCAAAGGCCACAATGATTTTCGTGTTGTGGTTGCGATGGAAATTATACTTTAAGAACGCACTTCCGAGTCCTCCGACACCGATCAGCGCCACATTGGTAGCTTCGTCCTGATCCAAAGTCTTCCGAAAAAAGAGCAGCAGTTCCTGGACATCGTAGCCATAGCCTTTTTTTCCGAGCGCTCCCAGATGGGAAAAGTCGCGGCGGATTGTGGCCGAATCAATTTTCATCGCTTCGCTCAATTCCTGCGAAGAGATCCGTTTTTGTCCGGCATTCGCAAAATTTTGAAGGAAACGGTAATACAAAGGCAGCCGTTTGGTTGTGGCTTGCGGAATTTTAGATGTCTCATGTAACATACGCTTTCGCATCCTCCTGAGGTGTTGTCAAATCGCTTTCATCTTACATTAGGAACCTTGATATGTAAAGGCTTGTGCAATTGCGAACCAACGCCCCATCAGCTACACTTAGAGAGAATAGAGGTGACCTACATGATAGTTTTACAAGTGAATCAAGTCCATAAATCATTTGGCGCAGAAGAGATCCTTTCAGGCGTCAAATTGGAAGTACAGCATCGCGACCGTGTTGCATTAGTAGGCCGCAACGGTGCAGGAAAATCCACTTTATTGAAAATCATCGCCGGTGAAATGTCCCATGACAGCGGCGACATCATCATGCCGAAAGATTTGACGATCGGCTATTTGGAACAACAGACCAATTTGGAGTCGGATGCCACCATCTGGGATGAAATGATGACGATTTTCCATCATTTCCGTGAACAGGAATCGAAACTTCGCCGCTTGGAAGCACAAATGGCCGATCCTGATATATACAATAATCCTGAAGAAAACGACAAAGTCATGAAAGAATACGATCTGCTCCAGCATGATTTCAAAGATGCAGGCGGCTATCAATATGAAGCGGATACACGAGCCATCCTGAATGGCATGAAGTTCTATCCCGAAGACTATGACAAGAAAGTGGTGTCATTATCCGGTGGCCAGAAAACCAGATTGATGCTTGCCAAGCACCTGCTCAGCAAGCCGCAATTGCTGATTCTCGATGAACCGACCAACCACTTGGACATCGAAACGCTCAGCTGGCTGGAGAACTACTTGAAGAACTACCCGGGTGCTTTGCTGATCGTTTCGCATGACCGTTATTTCCTCGACCAAGTGGTAACGCTGATCTATGAAGTTTCCAGACACCGAGTCAAAAAGTATACCGGCAACTACAGCCGTTATTTGAATGAAAAAGCTAAACAATACGAATTGGACCAAAAGCAGTTTGAAAAACAGCAAGGCGAAAAAGCCAAGCTGGAAGATTATGTCCAACGCAATCTGGCACGGGCTTCAACGACCAAGATGGCACAAAGCCGCAGGAAGACCCTGCAAAAAACCGAATGGATGGAAGCTCCCGACGGCAATGAAAAATCAGCCCGCTTCGGCTTTACTATTGGCAAACAAAGCGGCAATGACGTCTTGAATGTCCAATCGCTGAAAATCGGCTATAGCAGCAAGCCTGTATCCGAAAACATTTCATTAAAACTGTACCGCCAGGAAAGCATGGCATTGGTCGGACCCAACGGCGTCGGCAAATCGACGTTGCTGAAAACCATCATGAAAGAGCTGAAACCGCTTGATGGCGATATTCATTACGGAACCGGCATCCAATTCGGCTATTACGACCAGGAACAAGCCAATTTAAAGGGCAATAAGCTGGTGCTGAACGAATTATGGGATGATTACCCTCTCATCAATGAAAAAGACATACGCGGCATCCTTGGGCGTTTTTTGTTTACAGGGGATGATGTCCTTAAACCGGTCTCAACTTTATCAGGCGGCGAGAAGGCACGAGTGGCCCTTGCCAAGCTGATGATGCAAAAAGCCAATGTCCTGCTTCTTGATGAGCCGACAAACCACTTGGATCTCGACAGCAAGGAAGTACTCGAGAACGCCTTGCTGGATTATCCCGGCACCCTGCTATTTGTATCGCATGACCGTTATTTTATGAACCGGATCGCTACAAAAGTCATTGAGCTTACTAAAGACGGCACAACCGAATACCTGGGCGACTATGATTATTATGTAGAGAAAAAATTGGAAATCGCTGAATTGAAAGCTCTTGATGAAGCAGAGTCGATGACGGAAGTAAAAGCGCCAACCGCAACTTCCACTTCGCAGATCAACAAAGAAGCGAAAAAACTGGAGCGCCAGCTGGTCCGCCAATCTGAAGAAGCCGAACAGGTAATGGAGAAACTAGATCAGCAAATTGCTGAAATTGAAGAACAATTGTGTGAGCCGGAAATCTTCCAGGACCACGAGCGGGTCTTGCCGCTTCAAAACCAATTGGAATCCTTAAAAGCCTCTCACGAAGAAACCATGGCACAATGGTTAGAACTACAGGAAAAAATTGAAAGTATTTAGTTTTGAACCGGCTGTTTTTCAGCCGGTTTTTTGTTACTATATATAGGTCAATAGGGTTTCGCAAAATATTTATTTCCACAGATTTCCCCACAACTTCGAAGTTGTCTTATCAACTGTCAACAGACTTATCCCCGTTATCCACAGGTTAACAAAATACTATCCACATAGTTTTCCACTTCTACTTACACAATATGTAGGATATCCTCTATTTACCCCCTAGTTATAAACAGTTTATTCACAAATTGTGCATAAGTACAAATGTTCTCTCTTGACAGAAAAATTCTGCCATCTTCATAAATATCTGAATTTTACGGTAAAAAAAAGCAAGTAATTACACACATTCCAGATGACCTGAAATGATGAAATTACTTGCTTTTATTAAATCCATGAGGTTAATGGCATACCCGGCCGGCCATTCATTGCCATCGTGCCATATAATCCTTTTTCGTACATGACAGTGCCTGCGGCTGCAATCATCGCGGCATTATCTGTACATAAAGGCAAAGAAGGAATATAGAAGGGAATCTCTTTTTCTTTGAATACCGATTCCAACGAGCTTCGCAAGCCTTTATTCGCGGCTACTCCACCAGCAGCAATCACTTGCTGGACTTTGTATTCCTCAGCTGCGCGCAGCGTTTTTCCAGTCACCACTTCCACCACACTGTTCTGGAAACCGGCTGCTACATGTTCTGGAGCTATTTTTTCGCCGCGCTGAGCTGCGTTATGCATGTAATTCAAGACAGACGATTTCAATCCACTGAAACTGAAATCGTAAGAACCTTCCTCCAGCCAAATTCTTGGAAATGCAATAGCCTCATCACTGGCATGTGCCAATCGATCAATATGAGGGCCGCCTGGATAAGGGAGATCCAGTGTCCGGGCAACTTTATCATAGGCTTCTCCAGCTGCATCGTCCCGTGTTTCTCCGATTACAGTGAAATCACCATGTTCTTTCATATAGATCAATTCCGTATGGCCACCCGAGATAACCAGCGCCAGAAGTGGAAATTCCATCTCTTGCTCCAAACGATTGGCATAAATATGGCCTGCGATATGATGGACTCCTGCTAAAGGCAGCTGATGGGCAAAAGCAAACGCTTTGGCCGCATTGACGCCAATCAGTAAAGCACCTACTAGACCTGGCCCTTCCGTTACCGCCACGGCATTCAGCTGATGCGGTTCCATTGCTGCCAACTGAAGCGCTTCTTCAATAACCAATGTAATTTGTTCTACATGGTGCCTAGAAGCAATTTCCGGCACGACCCCACCAAAACGTTTGTGGCTCTCAATTTGGGAAGCCACCACATTGGAGATGATTTCGGTGCCATTTTTAACAATCGAAGCTGCCGTTTCATCACAGCTCGTCTCAATTCCTAATATATAAATGTCTTTATTCATCAAAATTCACCCACATCACTATGGCATCCTCATAATTGTCCGTATAATACCGCTTACGGATGCCTCCATTTTTAAATCCTAATTTACGGTAAAGATTTTGTGCGACTGTGTTGCTGACACGGGCTTCCAATGTCATCAAGATCGCACCATGCGCTTTCGCAGTATCAATTGCCGCCTGCATCAAGCCCTCGCCCAGTTTTTTACCACGCTGTTCGGGAAGGATGGCGATATTCGTCACATGTGCTTCGTCCATGACGAGCCACATTCCGCAATAACCTACGATGCCTTCACTTGTTTCAGCAATCACATAATATGCATGTTCGTTGTTGATCATTTCATAGTAAAAAGCGTCTTTGGTCCAAGGCAAGGTAAAAGACAGGCGCTCTATTTCATAAACCTCGTCGATGTCCGCAATGGTCATTTTTCTGAATCTCACTTCTTCAATCATAGAGGTTGTCCTTCTTGCGCTTTATTATAATTGGCTTCTGCTTCTGTAATGCGGCGGTATTCAGGAACAGCATGATGAACATTGCTTTCTGGAGATTCCTGAGCCAGCAAAATGAGATTGGAAGCACGCGGCAACCGGTTCTGCATTCCGCTGAAATGAGCTGTTTCACCCAACACTTCACTGATTAATGCTTCGTGCAAGGACACATCCATCCCAGTGAAGAGTACAGGACGATTGAATTCTTTCACTTTCAATAAAAACTCTTTTACATCACTATGCTGATCGCCAATCACCGGCATCAAGCTGCTGCCCTCATATAAGCCGATAAAGGCGGTACCGCGCCGCGCATCCATCAGTGGACAAACCAGCCCCTCAAACCCTTGGCCGTTTGCAGCAAGCACCTTCAAGCTCGAGACTGGATGAAGGGGAATTTTCAAAGACCAGGCCAATGTTTTGGCAATGGTCAATCCAATACGCACACCTGTATAAGAACCTGGTCCTTCAGCTACGGCAATGTGCGTCAGGTCAGCAGGCGCCACTTTCGCTTTTTTCATCATTTCTTCAATCGCCGGCATCGCAGTTAGCGAATGATTGATTTTTAAATTAGATGTTTCTTCTATTAAAACCTTGCCATCTTCGATTAACGCAAGCGCCAAAGGAGAATTCGAGGTATCGATTCCTAGATAAATCATGATAAGTTTAGCTCCTTGCAAAGATTTTCATAGCGTCTGCCAATCGGGTGGAGGATAATCTTGCGTTCTTGCTCTGATTGCCGGGTAATTGTAATTTCCAGACGCTCCGTGGGTAGGTATTCTTCTATAAATATTGCCCATTCAACTACCGATACTGCTTCGCTGCTGAAAAATTCATCAAACCCGATGTCTTCGTCACTGTTCTCAAGACGGTAGACATCAAAATGATTCAATTCCAGACGACCGGAATATTGTTTTAAGATTGTAAAAGTCGGACTGTTGACCATCCGCTGAATTCCAAGTCCTTTTGCTAAGCCTTTTGTAAATGTCGTTTTCCCAGCCCCTAAATCGCCTTCGAGTGTCAAGAGGTCTCTAGGTTCCAGCAGTTCAGCCAAACTGGCCGCAAACGCTTCGGTTTCTGCAGGCGAGTTCAATGTAATTGTGTATGCCATTATCGTGTCACCTCTATTGAGTCTTTACATAGTTTAGCGAAATTGTTGAAGTAAATCAAAATATATCGTTTTGTCAGTGGTTTTTAATGAAAACAAAAAAAATAAACACAGCAGGATCGCTGTGTTCATCATCAAAATTACGGTCCCGACCGGGATCGAACCGGCGATCTCCTGCGTGACAGGCAGGCATGTTAACCGCTACACCACGGGACCAAAAAAAAATAGA
>NZ_JASDCQ010000005.1:0-185382 GCF_030407825.1 Planococcus notacanthi
ATGAAATAACTCCGTGCCGGAGTAGCTCAACTGGTAGAGCAACTGACTTGTAATCAGTAGGTTGAGGGTTCAAGTCCTTTCTCCGGCACCATTTTTAAGGTGGGGTAGCGAAGTGGCTAAACGCGGCGGACTGTAAATCCGCTCCTTCGGGTTCGGCAGTTCGAATCTGCCCCCCACCACCAGTTTTTAGGGGCATAGTTTAACGGTAGAACAGAGGTCTCCAAAACCTCCGATGTGGGTTCGATTCCTACTGCCCCTGCCAATTTTAAATTATATGATGGCGGTCGTGGCGAAGTGGTTAACGCACCGGATTGTGATTCCGGCACTCGGGGGTTCAATTCCCCTCGTCCGCCCCATGTTTTCATTTTCATTCAATGTACTTATAAAATAGTAAAGTGGCGGTCGTGGCGAAGTGGTTAACGCACCGGATTGTGATTCCGGCACTCGGGGGTTCAATTCCCCTCGTCCGCCCCATCTTTTATTAATGGGGTATAGCCAAGCGGTAAGGCAACGGGTTTTGATCCCGTCATGCCCTGGTTCGAATCCAGGTACCCCAGCTTTATTGCGGAAGTAGTTCAGTGGTAGAACGCCACCTTGCCAAGGTGGAGGTCGCGAGTTCGAACCTCGTCTTCCGCTCCAATAATTGGCGGCATAGCCAAGTGGTAAGGCATGGGTCTGCAACACCCTTATCACCGGTTCGAGTCCGGTTGCCGCCTCCATAATGATTTGCCGGCGTGGCGGAATTGGCAGACGCGCGGGACTCAAAATCCCGTTCCTTCACGGGAGTGTCGGTTCGACCCCGACCGCCGGTATCATGAAAGGGCCTGCCTGCCCTTTCCAGAAATCCTCCAACTATGAGTAATCATAGCTGGAGGGTTTTTTTGTTATGCCAGCGATTATTCAGCCGCTTTTAAATTGAGAATTCTGTTTTATTACGGTTTTGTAAATTCTAATAAAGCCAGTATTATTTTTTCGTGAAATAAGCTATTATAATTTAGCTAAGAAGTTATTTTAGAAAAATAGTGGGGGCAAAGAAAATGGCGTTCAAAAAGAAAGATAAGTTTGCATTACAGTTGAGTGATATTGCGTTGAATTTAAAAGAAAGTGCTGCTTATTTTGCAGATTATAAGCTGGAGAAAATCAGTGACGTAGTCATTTTTGCAAACACGATGAAAGATTATGAAACAAAAGGTGATTCTTTTGTTCACACTGTCATACATGATCTTAACAATGCTTTCATCACACCAATTGAACGCGAAGATATTTTAGCGCTGGCAATGAGCATGGACGATGTTTTGGACGGCTTGGAACATACAGCGGCCTTGTTTGAAATGTATTCAATCGTAAAGGCAGATGAGTACATGCTCGAATTCGTAGAAGCAATCCGATTGAGCACAATTGAAATTGAAATAGCTGTTGAGCTGATGGTTTCTAAAAAGCTTCCTCAAATGAGAGAACATGCAATAAAAATCAAAGATTACGAGTCACAATGCGACGCTGTTTTGCGCCGTTCGATTAAGAACCTTTTCCAAACTGAAAAAGATCCAATCCGGATTATTCAATACAAAGACATTTACGAAGAACTGGAAGAAATTGCTGACCATTGCCAGCAAGTCGCCAATACATTCGAATCAATTATAATGAAAAACGCTTAAGGAGCAAAATGGCTGATGGATATGATATTGCTGTTAACGGTTTTAATTGTCATTTTTGCTGTCGTATTTGATTTTATCAATGGTTTTCATGATACGGCGAACTCGATAGCTACGGCAGTCTCCACAAAGGCATTAACGCCAAGGCGTGCCATTTTGCTGGCTGCTGTAATGAACTTTGTGGGTGCAATGGCTTTTACAGGAGTTGCTAAAACAATCACAAAAGACATTGTCGATCCATTTGCGCTGGATAATGGCTCTGTCGTTATATTGGCAGCGTTACTGGCTGCCATCACATGGAATCTATTAACTTGGTATTACGGCATTCCAAGCAGCTCCTCGCACGCTTTAATCGGTTCGATTGCTGGAGCAGCTATTGCGGGTGCTGGATTTGCCGCTTTGAATTACAGTGGGTTTCTGGCTATCCTGCAGGCTTTGATTTTTTCTCCAATTCTTGCGTTGGTTGTAGGTTATCTAATGTACAGCATCTTTAAAGTAGTTTTCAAAAATCATAACTTAACGAAAACCAATCGGAATTTCAGGTTGATCCAAATTGCTACTGCCGCTTTGCAGTCGTTTTCTCACGGGACGAACGATGCCCAAAAAGCGATGGGGATCATTACGATGGCCTTGATCGTTAATAACTACCAAACTTCGGATGACGTTCAGCTATGGGTTCAGGCAACTTGTGCGCTGGCGATGGCATTGGGAACTTCCATCGGTGGCTGGAGAATCATTAAAACTGTGGGTGGAAAAATCATGAAAATCCGTCCTGTCAATGGAGTTGCAGCAGATCTGACGGGGGCAGCAGTGATTTTCGGCGCTACCTTGATCCATTTGCCGGTCAGCACGACTCATGTTATTTCATCTTCAATTATGGGGGTAGGCGCAGCGCATCGCGTCAAAGGCGTTCAGTGGGGAACAGCTAAAACCATGCTGATCACCTGGCTGATCACGATGCCGATTTCAGCATTATTGGCTGCTATGTTCTATTTGCTGCTCAATCTTGTAATGTAGAAAAAACTTTAAAAGTTTTTTAAGAAATTTATCTATTATATTAATAAAGTATTGGCGAGCGAAAAAAGATGTGCTATAATAAATCTTGTCCGCTAAAGCAATACTTGCCGGCGTGGCGGAATTGGCAGACGCGCGGGACTCAAAATCCCGTTCCTTCACCGGAGTGTCGGTTCGACCCCGACCGCCGGTATACCGCTAGCCCAAAAGACCCTGACTTCACTGTCAGGGTCTTTTTCTTTTGCCCAATCTAAGCGCGGATTTATCTAACTGGCAAGTAGTTCTGTAGAATTGAATCCATTTGCTGGGCTTAACATTTCAGATGATCTTACAAACAGAGTTCATGGAAGAGATACACTCGAAAGTCAAGAATAGGGCATATTCGTCAATAAAAATGAAGAAATTGGATCTTGCTGAGTTGAGGTGTGCATATCGAAGGTGGAAAATAAAGGGGGTGGCTGTACCTGTCTTATCATTCTATAAGACAGCTCTTTTGTAGCCTAAATTTCTTCAGCGCGGAGTTTTTGAGTTTCATTCTGGAAATGTGTATGCTGAAACATAACGAGTGATTCTGCAAATAAAGGAGAATTTGATGAGAGATATACATAGTGATATTTTGGAATTCAGAGGAAGCCATTATGATTTTGGAGTCAGGCAAGGTGAGCTTTTAAAAGACAGTATTATATTGGATAACCGGAGAAAGCAGTGGAAAGCGAAAAGGCCGAGGTTTGAAATAGATGTAGAGGACACAAAGGCGGCCTATCACAGATTCGCCCCCGGAATCTGGGACGAATTGACGGGACTGCAGGAAAGCCTCAAATTGCCGATGGAAGATGTACTGCGTGATTTCGGGGGATACCGGATCGATGCGATGCCGTCTGGCTGTTCAATTGTCACGGGAAGGGATTTTATGGTCCGCAATTACGACTTCCACCCGCAGACTTATGAAGGACGTTTCAGCCTGTTTCAGCCGAATGATCAGGGGTATGCGATCATTGGCCCCACTTCACGAATTACGGGCCGCATGGACGGCATGAATGAAAAAGGATTGGCCATGGGCTATAACTTTACCCACCGGAAAAAGCCGGGTGATGGATTTGTCTGCTACTTGATCGGCCGCATTATCCTGGAAACTTGCGCAACGATTGAAGAGGCGGTGGAGCTGCTGAAAGAGATTCCGCACCGCGGTTCATTTAGTTATATCGTGACCGATCCAAGCGGAGAAACACGGATTATCGAAGCGAGTCCGCGTGCAGTTGATGTGCGTGTCAGCAATGTCTGCACCAATCATTTTGAAATCCAACAACATGAAAACCGCAATTACTTGAAGGATTCGTTCGACCGCCTGGAAGTGATTCAAAATCAGGAGAGCCAGACAGAAGATGCGCTGCAGGCATTCCGTCTGTTCAACGACACCGACAAAGGGGTTTTCTCGAAGTTGTATAAAAGCTGGGCAGGGACTATTCATACCTCTCTTTATTTGCCGAAGGAAAAGAGTGTCTGGTTTGCGCTTGGCGGAAATCAGCAACCGACAGTTTTCGATTTTGGGAGCTGGCTGCAGGGAGATGGTCTGAATGTCCAAAAAATTCATGGAGCAGTGGATACGGATATCGGTTTTGCACACGTGGATAAACAATTTGTATAGAAAAATAGAAAAAGGCGCCAGCATCTATCATGCTGGCGCCTTTGGTTTTTAAAGTTCGACCATATGGGCAAAAGGCAGGTGCGTATCGATTTTTCCGTTGATGCGTTTGGCGTATAACCGTTCGCCTTGCAGCCACTTGTCGAAATCGAGCATGAGCGGCAAACGGTCCGGGCCAATGGCGAATCCCACTTCCAGACTGCGTTGGAAATAAGAGGCGGTATGCAATGTGCCGGAAGCTGTGCTGTATTTTTTAGAGAAGACGCCTTTATCCGAATCATTCAAGAGCCGGAACGCACTGTAGGCATCGATTTGGTTTTCTTGCTGGGTGAGCATCATTTGTTCTCTTCTGCGGGAATCGTCTGTCTGGTAGCGGTTTTCCTCCACCAGCAATTCGAAATGATTCGTGGAAACCGCGGACTCGCGAACCACGACAGAACGCGGAGAAGCTTCAACAACCACAGATTTCCCGGTGCGGTCCAACAGGACGTAGCTAAAGGAACGACGATGCGGAAGTTCTTCCAGCAATGCGATGGCGTCGTCGATGGTCGCACAGTTTTCTAAAATCAAACGGCCGATCATATTGCAGATGAAACCGTCCTCTGAATTTCGGCGGTTGATGAAATTATAGCCCATCACCAAACCTTTTTCGTTCATGCCATCTGTGCGGCCAGTAATCTGCATGGTCGGTCCGATGGTTGCAAATCCGCCGTCAGTCGGCTGATACAGAGCAAAGCGCCCTTCGTAGCCTTCTGGTGAACTGTCGTAATTGCGGACCATGAAATCAGATTCAGTATAGATGGAGCAGCCGCTCCGCGTGTATTCCAAGTAATAGCCGCCGAATTCCCGAATGGCCTCATCCATGGGCCATTCCAGTGCATCGGCTAGGCCGGTAATTTCTTCCCATACTCTAGGGGCTAAAGTGAGCAATATATTTTTTGCGCGTTGTTCGTCTATAATCAAATGGCGGCTGGAAGCCTGCCGTTGTTTTTTGCGGTTGGAAAGAATCAACGATTCCTTCAGCAGTTCTCCCTGCATCCGGCCGAAATCGTAATGGCTTCCTCGAAACTGGACAATGTCGCTGTGCACTCGTTTCACGTGTGGATCCCTCTTTTTTTCATTAATGTAAGAAGAGTTTACTGCATCCGCCAGTGAATGGAAAAGAATATGCCTATGTGATGGAATTGAACGAAAGTGGTTGTCAAAAAGTAAAATGAATTTTAAAAGGCCGGCGCTCTCACTCAGAGCGTCGGCCTTTTGTTTTCAGTCACAGTACATAAAACTCGGCTTCTCCTCCGTTGATGCCGGTGAACATATTTGATGCGGCAGTCAACAGCTGAAGAGCGGTATCTCTTTCCATAGAAGGGCGGAGATAGAAGATATGTAATGCATTTTTTGTCTGTTCGGTAACAGCGGTCCGTTTAGAATCGACGTAGGGGCTGCCAAAAGCGCCTGCGGCATCTTTGGATACCAGAATCCCAGTCAAGGTGTTGACGCGGTTATTCAGGCCTTCATAGCGGTCAGCGGAGGTCCCTACAGCAATTTGAATATCACCTTCAATTTTATCGGCATCATAAAGGCCCAGAGGGATTTCGTATTGCAGCGACAGGAAGCTGTTCATATCGATGGCAGAGTTGACGGTCGCTAAGTAATTCTGCTTTTTGATGCGGCGGTAAAGCGCTTCTGCAGCTGGGCGGTAGCGGCTGGGATCTGCCCCCAATGCTTTCCATATCAATTGCCATTCCAGCAGGCCGGGGAATTCAGTGATGTCCTTATCCTCCAAATCAAAGTACAGCTGCTCCTGAAAAAGCTGGAGGCGGCCTTTTAACATTTGAGGTGACTCGGAAACGGTGATATTGTTATAATGAATGATACCAATTTTAAATTCGCTTAGAATTTCTTTTATTTGAGGATCGATTGTCAGTTTCATTGCAATCTTCCTTTCACGTATGTGGTTTTCATTATCGTATCATAGAATTGAGTGAGGGGTTACGACATGAATCTTGATCAGTTTCAAAAAGAGCTTGTTGCGTATGCCTCGGAGATCGGAATTGACAAAATCGGTTTTGCTTCAGCCGAACCTTTTTATAGCTTAAAGCATCAATTGATTCGCCAGCAGCAATTGAATTACCAGTCCGGATTTGAAGAATCGGATGTGGAAAAGCGCACGAGGCCTGAACTATTGCTGAATGAAGCTGTCAGCATCATCGCCATCGCCATCGCTTATCCATCACGGATGTCGGATGCACCGCAAGGAGTGAAAGGCGCACGGCGGGGAATTTTCTCCCGATCGTCCTGGGGCAAGGATTACCATGCGGCGCTCAGGGAGCGTCTGACGCTGTTGGAGGCGTTTATTGCCACTCGTTATCCGGAAGCACGGATGCGGTCGATGGTTGACACCGGAGAGCTGTCTGATCGGGCAGTGGCGGAACGCGCCGGCATCGGCTGGAGTGCCAAGAACACCAATATCATCACGCCGGAATTCGGGTCGTATGTGTATCTTGGTGAAATGATCACCAACATACCATTCCGTTTCGATGAGCCGATGGAAGATCAATGCGGCGATTGCCGTTTGTGCATCGACACTTGCCCGACAGGAGCCATCGTTGAAGGCGGCCAATTGAACGCCCAGCGCTGCATTTCTTTTTTGACGCAGACGAAAGGATTTCTGCCGGATGAATTCCGAGGCAAAATCGGCAACCGGCTTTATGGCTGCGACACGTGCCAGACGGTCTGTCCGAAAAATAAAGGCAAAGCCAATCGGATCCATGCGGAATTCGAGCCGGATCCGGAAATCGCCAAGCCTTTGCTTGAGCCTTTATTGGCTATTTCCAATCGGGAGTTCAAGGATAAGTTCGGCTATGTATCCGGTTCGTGGCGGGGCAAAAAACCGATTCAACGAAACGCTATTTTGGCGCTGGCTCATTTCAAGGAAACGTCTGCAGTGCCGGCATTGATTAAGTTATTGGAAAGCGACGAGCGGCCGGTGATCAGAGGAACTGCGGCATGGGCACTCGGCAAGATAGGGACGGAAGAAGGGCTTCAAGCCTTAAAGAGAGCAGAAGTGGTAGAGAACGACGTAGAAGTTCAAGAAGAAATTCAAAAAGGATTGGCATTTTTTGCTGAAGGATTGAAAGGATAAGTGACAGATTTGGCTATTCATATTGTGTTGTACCAACCGCTGATTCCAGCGAATACCGGAAATATCGCGCGTTCATGCGCAGGGACGGGAGTCAAGCTGCACTTAATACGCCCACTCGGTTTCTCGACAGATGACAAGATGTTGAAGCGTGCGGGACTGGATTATTGGGAGCATGTCGATATTCATTATTACGACGGCTTGCAGGAGCTGTTTGACCGCTATCAGGACGGGGAGTTCTACTATATTACGAAGTTTGGGGCACAGCCGCACACGTCATTCGACTTCTCAGACAGAGGCAAAGACCATTTCTTCGTTTTCGGACAGGAAACAAAAGGCTTGCCGAAGGAATTGATCGAGCAGAACCCGGATCATTGCCTGCGCATCCCGATGAACGACAACATCCGCTCGCTTAATTTATCGAATACGGCAGCGATACTGATGTATGAAGCATTGCGCCAACAGGATTACCCTGGATTGGAATAAAGGCATAGAAAAAAGGACAGCGGATTCCGCTGTCCTTTTGTACTATTCTCTTTCGTTTGTTCCAGGCTTGTCATCGTATCCAGCAGTGAAAATAGCTACTAGGAACGAAACACAAATACCCAAAATAAGGATTAAGTTCATAAATAATGACCTCCTTGAAATGTGCATCTTTGTTTAGTATAGCTTACAATCGGGAAAAATGAAATATCCACATCAAGTGAAATGTGGATAATTTCTGACGGTCTGAAAAGGATGGGGACATTCAGAGAAATGAAACCTTGGCTCTGTTCATCCGTATAGTATAGATAAGAAAGGCAAAGAAGGGATGATAACGAATGAAAATGAAAATTTCTGTCGCTTTGCTTTGGATTACAGGTTTGGCTGAAGCGTTTCTGGCGATTCCATTAATCGGTGGCGGTTTCGTCATCAGTACAGGCTACTCAGCGTTAGGCGTCATGTTCGTGCTTCACGCCATTACCTTGTTCTTTTGTTTCCGTGAATATTCACCGAAAACCGGATCGATACTTGGGGTCATCACCAGCCTGATTGCCTGGATTCCAGGAATCGGCTGGGTATTCCATTTGATTACTGCAGCAGTATTGCTTATTACTGCAGCGATGTCAGGAAGCAGAGCACGCATCTAATAAAAAAACCGCCAATTGGCGGTTTTTTTATTTTGGTCAATGGGGTGCAATCAGCAATTGAATGACAAACAGGACCGCAAAAATATACAGAATCGGATGAACCGATTTGCCTTTGCCTACAAATACTTTCATCAACGGGTAGGTGATGAATCCGAAAGCGATCCCGGTTGCGATGCTGGAAGTCAGCGGCATGGCTAGGACAATCAGAAATGCAGGAAACGCTTCATCGAATTCTTCCCAGTCGATCTGTTTTACGGCACCGATCATCAGGCTTCCGACAATGATCAATGCAGGGGCTGTGATGGCTGCGACATTCGATAAGGCGCCGACTAATGGGCCGAAAAATGCAGCGATGATGAACAGGATGGCGACGGTCAAACTGGTCAAGCCGGTACGCCCACCCGCTGCAACACCTGCAGATGATTCCACATAAGCGGAAGTCGGGCTTGTCCCGACCATGGCACCTGCAGTCGCGGCAAGGGAGTCTGCCAGCAATGCCTGCCGCATTCTCGGCATTTTATTGTTTTTCATCAAGCCAGCTTGTTTGGCTACACCGATCATGGTGCCGGTGGTATCAAATAAAGTGACCAGAAGGAAAGAAAAGACAACGCCATAAAGTCCATATTGAATGACTAATTGGAATGCTTCAATCGGATTCCAAACCAGGATGCCTTCAGGCAATGAGGGAAGCTGCATCATACCGCCGTCGAATTTTAGTTGCCCGGTGAAAAACGCGACAATTCCTGTAACGATCATTCCGTAGAAAATGCCGCCATGAATTTTCAGTGACATGAAAATGACTGTAACCAGCAATCCGAGAAGAGTCAATGCTACTGGCGGTGAAGTCAAATTACCTAAGCCGACAAGATTGGCTTCATTTGCAACAATCAGGCCGCTCAGTCTCATGCCGATAAAGGCGATAAAAAGTCCGATGCCGGCAGTGATGGCATGTTTCAAGTTTTCAGGAATGGCTTCAATCAAGACTTTGCGCATGGAAGTCAAAGACAAAGCAACGAAAATAAGTCCGGCGACGAACACGGCTGCAAATGCGGTGACGTAATCAATGGCGCCGTTCGACCCGAGTACCATGGAAGTGAAATAAGCGTTCAAGCCCATCCCCGGTGCGATGGCAATCGGATAATTGGCGGCTAACGCCATCCATAGTGTACCGATGGCGGCAGCGATGATGGTTGCCAGAAATACCTGATCAAACGGCACGCCGGCAGCACCCAATATGACAGGGTTGACGATGACGATATAAGCCATAGTCAGGAACGTCGTCATGCCGGCGGTGATTTCAGTTTTTATAGTAGTGTTATTTTCTTTTAAATGAAACATCAAAAAGCTCCTTCCAAAACACGAACGATTTTCAACGACAACATATATATTATTCGCTTTATTGAAAGAGTGCAAGGGTCTTTTGGGAAATCTTTAAAGTCGAATTTATCAAATATTATTTGTACAATAAAAGAAAGAAAGGATGATGAAAATGGATTTAACGATCAATTCAACAAAAACCTTACATAATGGAGTGGAAATGCCGCGTTTTGGTTTAGGGGTATATAAAATGACGGATAAAGAAGCAGCAACAAAAGCTATGACCACAGCGATTGAAGCAGGCTATAAAGCAATCGATACGGCAACCATTTACGACAACGAAGTGGAGGTAGGGGAAGCGGTACGGAATTCCATCGTGAAGCGGGAAGACCTGTTCATCACGTCGAAAGTCTGGAATACAGATCAGGGCTATGATGAAACGCTGCGCGCTTTCGAAGCTTCTTTAAAGCGTCTTGGCTTTGACTATCTGGACCTGTATTTGACGCATTGGGCGATCGAAGGGAAATACATCGATACGTACCGCGCCATCCAGCGCCTTTATGATGAAAAACTGGTCCGTTCAATTGGCGTCTCGAACCACCAGCAGCACCATCTGGAGAAAATACTGGCTACTGCCAATACCAAACCGATGGTCAATCAAATCGAATTGCATCCGCAACTGACGCAGGAACCGCTACGGGAATATTGTGCTGCCAACGACATTGCGATCACTTCCTGGTCGCCGCTGGCACGTGGGCGGTTGCTGGAAGATCAGGTCCTCGCTAAAATTGCAGCCACTCATGGAAAAACGATTGCGCAAATCGTCATCCGCTGGCATCTGCAAAGCGATTTGATTGTCATCCCGAAATCAGTGACTCCATCACGCATCAAAGAAAACGCGCAGGTTTTCGACTTCTCTTTAACACAAGAAGAGATGAAAATGATTGATGGACTGAACCAGGATTGGCGCTCCGGCACGCATCCCGATAAAATCAAGGTATAAAAAAAGCAAGTTCCCCGAAAAGGAACTTGCTTTTTTCGTTATCTGGCCGAGTCTTCAACAACCACTTTTTCATTGGTGAACGGGTGGATGAACGACATGCGGAAAGCATGCAGATGGTAAGCGCCGTCTTGTGTCGGCGGCCCTTCGTAAAGTGTATCTCCCATAATCGGATGGCCAATATGTGAAAGGTGTGTACGGATTTGGTGCGTGCGTCCGGTTTCAAGCGTCAGGTGAAGCAAAGATTTGCCTTCCATTTGCTTGAGGACGCGGTAATGGGTCACAGCACTTTGTCCTGTTTGGGAAACCATGCGGCGCGTCGGGTGGTGGCGGTCGCGGCCAATCGGGAAGTCGATGGTGCCGGATTTATTATGGACCTTGCCTTTGACGACAGCTTCATAATCACGGACCAGCTGCTTTTGCTCCAGCATGCGGTCCAGCACGTTTTTGGCAACAGGATGCTTGGCGACCATCAACAGGCCGGAAGTTCCTTGGTCCAAGCGGTGGACATGCTCGCCGTACGATCCGCCGTTGCGGATGATATGGCCGAGAATGGCATTGATAAATGTGTCGGTTTGTCCGACCTCATTGGGATGTGTAGCCATGCCTTTCGGTTTGCGGGCAACGATAAAGTGGTCATCTTCGAATAAAACCGGAAGCTCTACATCGTGTTTCGGCTCATAAGGTGAGTCGGCAGGGGGCAAATCGAATTGCAGGATGGTACCCGCCGGCAATGGCTCTTTCCAGATCACTTCCTGGAATTTTTCGTTTTTGACGCTTTTGGCCATACGCATTTGATGGACCACTTTCTTGCCGAGGCCCCATTCGGTTCTCAATAATTCTTCGACAGTCATGCCGTCGTCTTTGATTTCATAACTCCAAGTCATCTGGTTTCCTCCATAAAAAAGGATCATGCGCAAGGCACATGATCCTTTTGTCAGTTATTTTTTAACTACATCGGTGAAGAATTGTTCAATATTCTCTTTCGGCTGTGCGCCGACCCAACGTGAAACTTCTTCTCCATTGTCATAATGGATCAATGTTGGTGTTGCTTCGATCATGTATTGCTGCCAGCCCTGTTCATACTCTAACAGATTATACTGCAAAACGTCTACATCCATGTCTTCAGCAACGGGCATCAAGACCGGTGTGGTCTGTTGGCAATATTGGCAAGTCGGGCTGAAAAAATAAACCGTGGTTGGTTCGCCGCTGGCAATTTTCTCTTCCAACTCAGCCGGTACGACAATGTTCTGGTAGTTTTCATCGTCTAATTGATCAATTGTTGCTTGTTCCAAATCTTCTGTATCGTACGGATTGTCCGCCAATTTTTTATTGTTTGCCTGGTTGGTCAAGAAAATGATGCCGGCAAACACGACAACGACAATACCTGCGATGATCAGTAACTTCTTCATTGTGCTTTTTCCTCCTTAAGGGACTTCACTAAATAAATGCTCATTCCAGCGATCAGGATGAATGCAGTCAACGCCAAAAACGGAATGGTGATAAATCCGAGCAAGTTGATGTATTCTCCGGTACACGGCACCTGACCGCAGGATGGGGCGGAATCTGCCAGAAAATCGAGCTTCTGGAGTCCGTAATGGTAAAGGGAAATCCCTCCGCCTACGATGGAGAAAATCAACGTGGTGGCAGCAATTCGGACATTTTTCTGTACATAGGCCACGCCGATGACGATAACCAGCGGATACATGAAAATGCGTTGGATCCAGCAAAGCTCACACGGGGCATATCCGCGGATTTCAGAAAAATAAAGAGAACCCGCTGTGGCGATAAGTGCCACAACCCACATGGAAAGCAAAACATTTTCCTGGCGTTTCGTCATTTGATGTTCCCTCTTTTCAATAAATACTTCCATAGAATTATAAATGTTATCGTGATACAAGTAAAATAATATCAACCTGAGCGACATTCCTATATAATAAAGTTTGAAACTTTTGTGAAGGAGAGCTGTATTGTGGCAGAACAATTCGATTTATCCCATTTTGAAAAAAGCATGATCATTCGCGAAATGAATTATGCAGATATAGATGCCATCCTGGAAATGCAGCGTTTATGCTTTCCTGGAATGGATCCGTGGAAAGAAGAGCAACTGAGAAGCCATTTGGGGGTCTTCCCTCAAGGCCAGATGGTCGCTGAATTGGACGGCACAGTGATTGGCTCATGTTCGAGTTTGTTGATTAACTTTGATGAATACGATGATCGCCATACTTGGGACGATGTAACGGACGCTGGTTATATCACCAACCACAATCCCGACGGTTACAATATGTACGGCATTGAAGTCATGGTGCATCCGGAATACCGCCGAATGAAAGTCGGACAACGTTTATATGAAGCCCGCAAGGAATTGGCGCGCGAATTGAACTTGAAGTCGATCATCATCGGAGGGCGCATCCCGAATTACCATAAACATGCAGATGAAATGTCGCCGCGTGAATACGTCGATTCAGTATCGCGCCATAAAATCTATGATCCGGTTTTGACTTTCCAGTTGATGAACGGCTTCCAATTGATGCGCATCAACCCGAATTACCTGCAGGATGATTTGGCTTCAGGCAAATACGCGACATTGATGGAATGGAACAATGTTGATTACAAGCCGATTTCCAAACGCCATTTCAAAACCAGCTTGCCGGTCCGGATCTGTGTCGTGCAGTATTTGATGCGCGCCATTAAATCATTCGATGACTTGGCCAGCCAGGTTGAATACTTTGTGGACGTGGCTTCAGATGCCCATTCGGATTTCGTCGTATTCCCTGAAATCTTCACGACGCAGCTGATGTCATTCCTGAACGAGCCATCGCCAAGCCAGGCCGTACGCAAGTTGACGGAGTACACGCCTCAGTATATTGAATTGTTTACAGATCTTGCTGTCCGCTACAACGTCAACATCATCGGAGGTTCGCATTTCGTTAAAGAAGAAGATGACGAAATCTACAACATTGCGTACTTGTTCCGCCGTGACGGTTCAATCGACAAACAGTATAAGATCCACATCACACCAAATGAACGCAAATGGTGGGGAATTTCTGCCGGGGATTCTGTCCGCGTCTTCGATACAGATTGCGGAAAAATCGCCATCCAGATCTGTTACGATATTGAATTCCCTGAACTTGCCCGCATTGCGACAGATATGGGAGCGAACATCATCTTCACTCCATTCTGTACGGAAGACCGCCAAGGATACTTGCGCGTCCGTTATTGTGCACAGGCACGTGCTGTGGAAAACCAAATTTACACAGTCATTTCCGGAACTGTCGGCAACTTGCCGCAAACCGAAAATATGGACATCCAATATGCCCAATCAGGTATTTTCGCTCCATCCGATTTCGAATTTGCGCGTGATGGAATTGTCGGAGAAACCAATGCCAACCTGGAAATGGTGCTCATTGGAGATGTCGATTTGGAAATTCTGCGCCGCCAACGCCAGAACGGGACAGTCAAGCAACTGAAAGACCGTCGCCATGATGTCTACCGTGTCGAATACAAAAAAGACTGATCACAGCCGCTTCCAAAAATGGGAGCGGCTTTTCTTTGGAATATTTGCTAAACTGAAGAGTAAACAAAAGAATATTCTTTTTATAGAAGGCTTCAGGCAGAGCTGCTGCAGGAATGCGCAGTTGTTTTGTAGAATATCAACAGATGAGGATGAGTAATTCAAGCTAGATCATTATGGATGGAGGAATGGATATGTCATGGAAAGAACGCATTAAACGGTGGTTGGAGCATGATGCACTTGATGAAGAAACACGTCAGTCATTGACTGTGCTGATGGAAGACGAAAAATCCGCGGAAGATGCTTTTTATCAGGATTTGGTTTTCGGTACTGGAGGCATGCGCGGGGAAATTGGACCGGGCACAAACCGGATGAACGTCTATACCGTCCGAAAAGCGTCACAGGGAATTGCCGATTACATAAAAGAAAATGGCGAATTGGCGATGTCACGTGGAATGGTCATTGCTTATGACAGCCGCCGCATGTCCCCGGAATTTGCGGAAGAAGCAGCGCGTACATTTGCCGCGAACGGAATTCATACGTATTTATACAGCGGTCCACGGACGACACCGCAATTATCATTCAGTGTCCGTTATTTGAATGCTTTCATGGGCATCGTCATTACGGCAAGCCACAATCCGCCGGAATACAACGGCTATAAAGTATATGCAGAAGACGGTGCCCAATTGAATCTGGAAGATGCAGACCGTGTCATCGACTACGTCAGCCGTGTGGAAGATGAACTGTCCATCGTCAATGAAGGCTATGAAGAATCGCTGCTCGTGCGCATTGATGAGAAATTGGATGAAGCTTATTTATCCAATGCACTGACGGTCCAAGAACACTCAGCCAGCCCGATCGAAGCAGTTTTCACACCGCTTCATGGCGCTTCGGGTGCCACAGTCAAAAACCTGCTCGATCGAGCGGGTTATGATCAAATCACCTATGTTGCTGAACAGATGGAACCTAATGGTGAATTTCCGACAGTCGCATCACCGAACCCCGAAGAAGGTTCTGCCTTCGAACTGGCGAAAGAATACGGCAAAAAATCAGGAGCTGATCTGCTGATTGCTGTGGATCCGGATGGAGACCGTGTCGGGATTGCAGTCTGGAGCGGCAGCCAATACGAATTATTGAGCGGCAACCAGACCGGTGCTATTTTGATCGAGTATCTGCTTAGCCAGAAACAGGCAAAAGGCACTTTGCCGACAAACGGGCGCATCTTCAAGACCATCGTTACATCGGAATTCGGCCGAGTGGTTGCTGATTCTTATGGAGTCGGCTGTGAAGATGTCCTGACTGGCTTTAAATTCATCGGCGAAAAATTAAAGCATAATGATGCCAATCCGCAATTTGAGTTTTTATTCGGCTACGAAGAAAGTTACGGCTATTTGATCCGTGATTTTGCACGGGACAAAGATGCTGTGCAGTCGGTCTTATTGCTTGTCGAAGCGGCAGCATTCTATAAGAAACAAGGAAAAAACCTTCACGATGTTCTGGTTGAACTTTATAACCGCTTTGGCTGGTACCGGGAATCGCTGGTATCGGTCACCAAAAAAGGCATTGATGGCGCGCGCGAAATCAAAGCCTTGTTGGAAAACTTGCGTACGGAACCGGTTAAGGCTTTGGCAGGGATTCCAGTCGTGTCGATTGAGGACTATGAAACACAGAACCGAGTTTTCGTCGACTTGGGCACAGATGAAAAAATCGAGTTGCCACAGTCGAATGTCATCAAGTACTTCCTGGAGGATGGTTCCTGGGTATGTGTACGCCCAAGCGGCACGGAACCGAAAGTAAAGTATTATTTCGGAATCACCGCCAAAACCCAGCAGGAAAGCGACGAAAAGCTGGAACTGCTGAAGGAATCGTTTTTGGAAGAAGTCAATAGCCGTTGAGGATGGGCTCCCTGAAAAGGGGGCTTTTCCTTTCTGTCTTATGCCCGCAGAGCTACACGGGCGCTTCCACTTTTCTCGGTGTTTAGACTCCAGCGCCCAGCTCTTTGGGTCATAAGCCAGCCCAACTGCGTGGCAAAGAACGCCACACTGCCGGTCTGTCTTATGCCCGGCAGAGCTACACGGGCGCTTTCGCTTTTCTCGTACAAAAGTACGAGGGAGGATTAGTGTGGAAAAGTGTATGGTTAAATCAGCATGAATGAGGTGGATGATGATGGTTATGAGTGAACCCTCCAATATCACGTTATTGAAAGAAATAGCCGAATTGCTCAATGAAGAAACGGACATGGCGCGTATGTTGGATGGTGCGATCCGGAAATTATTGAGTGCTTCGACTTTTGAGACAGCGTGGATATTCTTTATCAATGAAAAAGGAAAGCATCAACTGGTGGCGCAGGCAAATCTGCCGGCACCATTGGAAGACAATAATTGCCGCCATCTTCAAAAAGGAGGATGCTGGTGCGTCAAACGTTACCATGATGGCGATCTGGATAAAGCGTCGAATATCATCGCCTGCCAACGTATTGAAAATGCCATGCCAGCCAAAGCACGAAAGCAAGGCAGCATCACGCATCATGCGACAGTGCCTCTGCAATCGGGAAAAGAAAAGTTTGGACTGCTGAATATTGCGGCACCGGACACTGTCGGTTTTTCAAAAGATGAATTGGCGTTGTTGGAATCGGTGGCTTTTCAGATCGGATCGGCCATCAAGCGGATCGGACTGACCAAACAGGAACAGGAATTGGCACTCGTGAAAGAGCGCAACCGGTTAGCGCGTGATTTGCATGATTCGGTCAACCAATTGCTGTTTTCGGTGACATTGACTGCCCGTGGAGGCGTCGAAATGTCGGAAGATCTGTCCGTTCAGGAGACATTCCGGGATATCCAACACCTGACGCAGGAAGCGTTGAATGAAATGAGGGCGTTGATTTGGCAACTGCGGCCGAAAGGGCTGGAAAGTGGGCTGTTGGAGGCCATCAAAGGCTATGGCGAAATGCTTGGGTTGACCGTTGAAACAAAAATGACGGGCGTCATCCAATTGCCTTCACGGATTGAAGAGACCTTATTCCGAATTGCCCAGGAATCATTGAATAATGTGCGAAAACACGCCGGCGTCAATAAAGTGGAATTGTATTTATCGGTCACTGCAACCGATGTGTTATTGGTTTTAAGGGATGAAGGACGGGGATTCGCCTTCGATCACGAGGTGCATCTGCCATCTATCGGCATCCAAAGTATACGGGACCGCGCCAAAGCAGAAGGTGGAACAGCCGATTGGTCCAGTGAAATTGGCAAGGGGACGGAAATCCTGGTCCGGATTCCGTATTAATGAAGGAGTGAAGAACATGGTGAAAGTATTGATAGCCGATGACCATCATGTGGTGCGGCGAGGCTTATTGTTCTTTTTGAAAACACAAAAGGACATCGAAGTGGTAGGGGAAGCAGTAAACGGTCAAGAAGCAGTAGAAATGGCTGCTGTCCTTCAGCCGGATATCGTCCTGATGGATTTAGTGATGCCGGTCATGGATGGCATCCAGGCTACCCGGAAAATTAAAGAACAGTATCCTGAGATCATCGTCCTGATGCTGACCAGTTTTTCAGATCAGGATCATGTAGTGCCGGCGATTGAAGCAGGAGCGGCAGGGTATCAGTTAAAAGACATTGAACCCGACGAACTGGTGGCTTCATTGCGCAGTTTGATGCGCGGTGAAAATACCCTTCATCCGAAAGCGTCTTCCGAGCTGATGAAAGCTCCAACGGAACCGGCGCCGCATACCGTCAACCAGTTGACGCCGAGAGAACAAGAAGTATTGGCCGAATTGACAAAAGGCAAAAGCAACCGGGAAATTGCGTCGGCATTGTTCGTTACAGAAAAGACGGTAAAGACCCATATTTCCAATATTTTCATCAAACTGGCTGTCCAAGACCGGACGCAGGCGGCGCTATATGCCGTCAAGCATGGGCTGACAGAACCGGGAAGAAATTAAAAAGAGTGCGACGGAAAATTCCGTCGCACTCTTTTTTAACGTTTTTTAACGGGCCGTTTCCGGCTGTCTTTGGTGACTTGTTTCCATTTGCTGCGCTCGGCTTTTTGGGCAGCGGCATCGCTTTTTCGTTCCATATGGGCAAGCTCACGCTTTAGCTTCAAGTAGCTCCGGTACCGTGCGGCATCCAATTCGCCGTTTTGAAGGGCTTCCTGGACAAGGCATCCCGGTTCATCGTTATGGGCACAGTCACGGAAACGGCAAGCAAGCGCCAATTCTTCGACATCGTTGAAACCTGCTTCCACGCCTTCTGAATAATCACCGAGCTGGAATTCACGCATACCGGGAGTGTCGATCATCAGTCCGCCTCCAGGCAGCAGGATCATTTCCCGGTGTGTTGTCGTATGGCGGCCTTTGCTGTCATCTTCACGGATGTCCTGCACCGTCATCATCTCGCTGCCAGACAGGGCATTGATCAAAGACGATTTTCCGACACCAGAAGAACCCAGCAGGGCGCCCGTTTTGGAACCGGCCAACTGCTTCTGCAATTCCTCGATTCCATCTCCTGTATGGGCGGATACTGCGTAGACCGGAACACCAAATGCTACGTTCTCCACTTGGCGCAGGTAAGGTTCGATATCCGGACATTGGTCTTTCTTGGTCAAGACAATAATGGGATTAGAACCTGAATCCCAAGCTGCCAGCAAATAACGTTCCAATCGGCGAACGTTAAAATCATGGTTCAGTGACATCGTCAGAAATACGGTATCGACGTTGACGGCGATCAATTGGATATCGGATGTTTCTCCTGCCGTTTTTCTGGAAAATTGTGAAGTGCGGGGAAGCACCTGGTGGATGATGCCTTTTTCTTCGCCCGGCATCTGCTCAACGACAACCCAATCCCCGACGCATGGGAACTCGGTGCGGCTATGCTGGTGCCGGTATTTCCCGGATAACGAACAAAGCCATTCTCCGTTGTCTGTTGCTACGCGGTATAAGTTTTTATGTTCTAAAGTTACGCGGCCGGGAATTCCCGGTACGGATATTTTTTCTTTCCAGCTGGAGTTCCAGCCGTACTGGTTAATGTTCGTCAATGATAATTCCTCCTAATTTATGCAAAATAAAAAACCATGGATGCGCGCAATTCGCAGTCCATGGTCTCCGGGCATAATGGAAGAAGCGTATCGTCAGCGATACACAGAAGGAGACACTATAGACTGGAATTGTGTATTCAAAAATAAAATCGCCATAATGCCTCACCTCTTTCTTCAAGTTAAATCTACAATACCGTAAGCCTATTTGAACGTCAAGTTATTTTTCTGAAGATTCTATTGAATAATAAATGAAGACTTGCATTTTTAAATTGGAAACGCTAACATAATGGTAATATTCTGAACATACCAACTGGTTAGTATTTAATGGTATGTCCCACACGTCTTTTTAACTACTAAGGAGGATGAAAATGAAGACAGAACAGACTTGGAAGAGCCATTACCCAAAAGGAATTTCTGCAGAAATGAAGTTTTCGGAGAAGACAATGCCGCAATTGCTTACGGAAACAGCAGAAAAAATTCCGGATCATATTGCAATTAAATTCTATCAAAAAGAAATCTCCTACAAAGAATTGGATCTTTTCTCGACGCTCTTTGCTTCGTCTCTTCAGCAAACTGGAATTCATAAGAATGACCGCGTCGCCATTATGCTGCCAAATTGCCCGCAATACATCATTTCGTATTATGGGATTTTAAAAGCAGGGGCCATTGTCACGCAAATAAACCCGATGCTCCTGGAAAAAGAGTTGAGCTATTTATTGAACGATTCAGGAGCGGAAACCATCATCGTATACGAACCTCTATATCCGCGTATTCAGGAGATTGCAAAAGATACTGCTTTAAAAAATATCATTGTCGTCAGTTTTGAAACGAAAAACCAGGAACTGGACCAAGCCAGCTATTTTGAATCGTTTATCGGAAAAGGGGATGGCAAAGTCGATTCAGTCGCCATTAATCCAGCGGAAGACATAGCTGTCTTGCAGTATACAGGCGGAACGACCGGGCTATCCAAAGGCGCTATGCTGACTCACCAGAATATTGCAGTCAACGCTCTGCAGGCACAGGAGTTTTTCAAAGATGAAGTGACATTCGGTGAAGAAAGCTGCCTGACGGTCATTCCATTATTCCATGTATTTGCTATGACATCTGCGATGAATCTATCGATTTTAAACGGTTCCAAAAATATTTTGTTGCCACGCTTCGACCTTGAAGAAGTACTTGAAACGATCAAGCGGGAGCAACCGACGACATTTCCAGGTGTGCCGACGATGTATATTGCCATTGCCAACCACCCGAAAGCGAAAGAGTACGGAATAGATAGCATCAATGTATGCAATAGCGGCAGTGCGCCGATGCCTCTGGAAACCATGAAGGAATTTGAAAACAAAACAGGAGCCAAAATTTTAGAGGGCTATGGGTTGTCTGAAGCGTCACCGGTTACGCATTGCAATCCTCCTTTTGCCGAGAGAAAGCCAGGGAGCATCGGAATCGGTTTTCCTTCTACGGAGTACAAAATCGTCGATTTGGCTACGGGAGAGGAAGATATGCCGACCGGAGAGATAGGGGAATTGATCATTCGCGGACCGCAAGTGATGAAAGGCTATTGGAACATGCCGGAAGAGACAGCACATACTTTGAAAAACGGCTGGCTTTTCACAGGTGACATCGCCAAGATGGACGAAAGCGGCTATGTCTATATCGTCGACCGCAAAAAAGACCTGATTATTTCAAGCGGCTATAATGTCTATCCGCGGGATATCGAGGAAGTTCTTTATGAACATCCGGCTGTCCAGGAAGCGGTGGCCATTGGAATTGCTGATCCGTACCGTGGGGAAAGCGTCAAAGCGATTGTTGTGAAAAGACAAGGAGCTGACATCACTGAAGAACAGTTGATAGTTTGGGCAAAAGACAAGATGGCTGCCTATAAAGTACCGCGCATTATTGAATTCCGCGATGAATTGCCGAAAACCAATGTTGGGAAAATTTTGAGGCGAGCACTTCGGGAAGAACAGAACTGAATGGGGTAGGCGAAAAATACACAAGATTCCGGGTTATTTCTGAATGCAGGAAAATTTAGTTGAAGAGGTGAAGGAGCATGTCGGTACAGGAAAACATGACGATTCCGGTAAGAGCTGGAGAAGAATTGGATTATGCAGAGCTTGAACGTTTTCTGCGCAATCATATCGATGAGCTGCCGACAGGGGAATTGAAGGTCCGGCAATTCGGTACCGGGCATTCGAACTTAACTTATGCACTGCAAATCGGCGGCTGGGAAGCTGTACTCAGAAGACCGCCTTTAGGGCCGGTCGCTCCGAAAGCGCATGACATGGAGCGTGAATATAAAATTTTGTCCGCTCTGCATCCGGTTTTTAAAACAGCACCAAAACCTTTTGTATTTTCAGCTGATGAATCCATTATTGGCAGTCCTTTTTTTGTGATGGAAAGGCGGCATGGCATTGTATTGGATACCGAATTTCCAGAAGGGATTGAACCGACGAAAGAACTGGGCCGAAAAATTTCGGAGAAAATGGTCGATCTGCTTGTTGAACTTCATGCGTTGGATTATACAAAAACACCGCTTGCTGACATCGCCAAGCCTGAAGGTTTCATGCAACGGCAAGTGGAAGGCTGGATTGGGCGTTATGATCGCGCCCGGACCGACGACATTGAAGGCGTAAAGCAGTTGAAGGAGTGGATGCTGAAAAACATTCCAGTTTCAAGGGAACCCGCCATCATCCATTACGATTTCAAACTGAACAACGCTTTGTTTTCGGAAGACTTTTCCGATATGACAGGACTGTTTGATTGGGAAATGACGACAGTTGGCGACCCGCTGGCTGATGTAGGTGTAGCGATGAGTTACTGGATTCAGGCAGATGATCCTGAATTGCTGAAAAATGGGCTTGGCAAACCGCCGGTAACGGTATTGGATGGGTTTTATAGCCGCAATGAATTTATTGCCCGCTACGGTGAAAAAAGTGGGCGGGATGTTTCAAATATGCATTTTTATTTAACTTTTGCGTATTTTAAATTGGCTGTGATCATTCAGCAAATCTACTATCGTTATAAAAAAGGACAAACGCAGGATTCGCGTTTTTCTCATTTTAATCAATTTGTTAAAAGTTTGATGCAGCATGCGTTGGCGACAGCGCAGAGGGAGTGAATCGGTGCCGAAACTTCATGTATTATTGAAAAAAGAAGAAATTGATGATGCCAAAATGCAAGAAGATAAAACCGCAGTGATATTCGATGTGCTGCTGGCGACCTCGACCATCACAGCCTGTTTTTGGCACGGGGCAAACGAAGTCGTGCCGGTGTTGAATGGCGAAGAAGCGCTCCGTGAAGCGAAAGGAAGAGAGGCCGACAGTTTTTGTTTGGTCGGGGAATACAATGGCAAGACCATCGAAGGTTTTTTAGATCCGAATCCGTTGCAGTTGAAGGAGCAAATCAAAGGGAAAACCGTACTGCTGTCGACCACAAATGGAACCGTAGCCATACGGAAATCTGCTGCTGCAAAGAAAGTGTACACCGCTAGTTTGTTGAATGGGGAGGCAGTAGCAAAGAAGATAGTTGCAGTCCATCGTGGAGAAACGATTGTCGCCGTCTGTTCAGGATCAGGCGGAGAATTTTGCATGGAGGATTTATATGGCGCGGGGTATTTTGTGGATTGTCTGATGAACCACACAAACCATTGGGAGTTGACGGATTCGGCAAAAGCAGCGCGTCTTTTTTACCGTTCGAATGCTCACCAGGCAGAAAAAATTTTGAAGGATTCACGGGTAGGAGAAATGCTGATGCGCAGTGGATTTGAAGAAGAAATTGATTTTATTGCTAATTGCGGATTGATCGACCTTGTGCCTTGGCTAGAAGATGGAAAATTGGTTATCAAATAAGATTGAGGGGGAAGCAAAATGGAAAATAAACACTTAAACGTTAAATTGCAAGGGGCTGTACTGTCGCTGCAACTGAATCGGCCTGACAGTTTGAATGCATTCAGCCCTGAAATGATTGAAGGGTTACATCGTGAAATACTGGGCGCTGCCAGCAATCCGGACATCCGGGTAATTATCCTGTCAGGAGCAGGCAGATCATTTTCTGCAGGTGGAGATGTGAAGACGATGGGCCAAGCGGGATCTCAAGAAACATATGACCATATCGGAAAATTGAACAAAGTGGTATTGGCGATGCGTTCACTGGAAAAGCCGATCATCGCAGCGGTCCATGGCTTTGCAGCAGGAGCTGCTTTTAACATCGCTTTGGCGAGCGACATCATCTTAGCGGCTGAAGACAGCAAATTCGTTATGAGCTTTTCTCAAGTGGGGCTGATTTCAGATGGGGGCGGTTTGTATTTCCTGCCACGCCTAATCGGCCCTTACCGCGCCAAGGAATTATTTTTTAACGCACAGCCGATTACTGCTGAAACTGCTCATCAATGGGGCATCGTCAATCATATGCATCCACTGGAAAAATTGGAGCAAGAGGCCTTCCGCTTTGCTGAAAAATTGGCGAACGGCCCAGCTAAAGCCTTCGGGCTGATGAAGAAAATTGCAGATCAATCGGCGACGATGGGATTGGCGGAAATCTTGGAACAGGAACGCATCACGCAAGCAATGATGATTACGACAGAAGATCATTTGGAAGGCGTCTCTGCTTTTAAGGAAAAACGCAAACCCGTGTTTAATGGAGTGCAAAGTGTGCTATGAATTGAAGGAATAACATATAGGAGAATTTGGTAAATTTGAACGAGATGATTCCAGTGGAGGAGGGGTATAGAAAAGGAAAAAGGAGGAGTGGCAATGACTTCAGACCGTACCGGTAATTACGGCTTGTTTTCGGAACAATTTACACAAAATCCCTATCCGGTCTACAGCAAATTACGGGAAGAGGACCCTGTGCACGCGGTTCGTTTTCCCGATGGCCAGAGCGGCTGGATGGTGACGCGATATGCAGACGCAGAAGAAGTCTTGAAAGACCCCCGTTTTATTAAGGATATGTCGAAAATCTATGGGGGCAGTATGGACATGTTGAGTGTCTTTACACAAAACATGCTATTTGCTGACCCACCGGATCACAAACGGCTGCGCGGACTTGCCCAGAAAGCTTTTACGCCTAAAATGATTTCGGGTATGCGGGGCAGGATCCAGGAAATAACGGATGAACTATTAGCGGATATGGAAGGAAAAAATCAAATCGATTTGATTGATGAATTTGCTTTTCCGCTGCCGATTATTGTCATTTGTGAAATTTTAGGTGTTCCTTCGGCTGACCGTAATAAATTCAGGCTTTGGTCCAATTCACTGATTGAAGGGACCAGTGGAGAACTGGGAGCTACTGTCTATCAGCACATGAATGAATTTGTCCAATACCTGGGACAGTGGTTTGCGAAAGTCCGGGAGCAACCGGGAGATGATCTGATCAGCAGCCTCATTCAAGCGGAGGAAGAAGGTGACCGGTTAAGCGAACGTGAGCTGTATGGTGTAGTGACGTTATTGATCATCGCCGGACATGAAACCACGGTGAATTTGATCGGCAATACAGTGTTGTCCCTGATGGAACATCCGGAGCAGCGACAACTGTTGGAACAGCAGCCTGAGCTGATTACTCAAGCCATCGAAGAATCTTTGCGCTTTAATGGACCCGTGGAATTCAGCACGTCGCGATGGGCGGGCGAAGATTTCGAGTTTCAAGGAAAACAACTGAAAAAAGGCGATTTGGTGGTAGTGTCGTTGAATTCTGCAAATCATGACGAAGCGCAATTCGAACATCCTGAGCTATTCAATATCGAGCGTGAAAAAAGTCCGCACTTGGCATTTGGTAAAGGAATTCATATGTGTCTTGGAGCACCTCTAGCGCGCTTGGAAGGGGAAATTGCCATCGCCAGTCTGTTGAAACGGTTTCCGCAAATGAAGCTGAAACAAAGGCTGGAAGCTATCCAGCCTTTTTTGTTTGTCCAAAAGCCATCAAGGGAAAGGGGATTAGAAAGGGCGTGACAAGAGAGGGGAGGAAATATGAAGTCGCTATCATTTTGGATGAAGGAAAAACTGTGGCTTACTCCAGCTTTGTATATCTTGATGGCAGTTCTCCTGTCGATTACGTTTTTCTACATTGACCTTTTATACATTGAAAGACTCAAGCCTTATATCCCTTCAATTTTATTGACGAATGTTGATCTGGCTAAGACTATTATGGGGAGTCTATCAGGTGCACTTTTGACCATGACCACCTTTACTTTTTCAACAATACTGGTTGTTCTGACTATGTATTCTTCACAATTTTCACCACGAACATTAAAAAATTTCATTCACGATAAAATTACCTGGCGAGTTTTGGGGATTTTTCTCAGTGGCTTCATTTACAATACATTATCATTGCTGTTTATGAGAGATGATTTATATAGTACTGACGTAATTTCCACGTTTGTTGGAATTGTTATCGCCTTTTTCTGTCTCTCCACTTTTGCTTACTTTATTCATTACATTGCTACCCATGTGCAGGTTGGTCAATTAGTCAATGAGTTGATTGGAGATACAGAACGAGCTATTTCCAAAATCAGAGAATTGCAAGAAAGCGAAAACGGAGAAGCAATAGAATGGAATCCGATTGGCATCAAAGAAATCCATCAGGCAGAAAAAGAAGGCTATATTCACTATCTTTCTTTTGGCAAGCTGGTGGATTACGCAGAAAAACATGACTTGAAAGTAGAGATTCTTGTCAAAACTGGAGATTATGTATACGAAGGCAAGCCGATTTTTCATATTTACAAAGTAAAGGAGTTGGAGCTTCCTGTTGCAAGATTTTATTCGCTCGGGACTTCCAGGACTTCTGAACAGGATTTCGATTTTGCGATTCAAAAACTAGTCGAAGTTGCCTTGCGTGCTATTTCTCCTGGGATTAACGATCCCAACACTGCCAATGAAATCATCATCCGGCTAGGTCGCCTGTTAGGGCAATTAGGCTGTTTGAAAACTGGTCCATTCCTTTTGGGGGGCGGCAAGAAAAGTGAGCGGGTGCTGTACCGTTTTCCATCTTATAAAAATATCTTGTACAATACTTTTTACCAGTTATCCCATTATGGAAAAGAAGATATCTCGGTTTTGACCTCCATGATGGAATCATTGAAAGTGGCAGCTGAACTTGCACCCTGCCAGCATCACCAAGAACTATGGGAAGTTCACGGCTATATTCTGGAAAACATCGATCAAAATCAGTTGAAATCATACGATCATATTGCGCTTCAACGAAAGGTCGACCAACTTGCTGAAGCCACTGGCCGGCATTCTTATAATATCTTATTAGAATCGCCCGTCATCAGCCGGTAAAGGAGGGAAATGATGCAAAGCAGCCAGTTGTTTAAAGGAATTGATATCTTACGGAATTTGTCTATCGGGGAATTTTTCATGTTCTTCGTTTATCTTGCTTTGATACTCATAGCAAAATCTCTGGTTTTATTCCTCTTTAGGAAGCTGAGCCCTTCCAAAGATTTCAAAGAGCGTATTTACCCAGTGATTGAAGATGTCTTAAATTGGCTTGTGCTCTACGGAGGCATCCTTTTCTTCCTCTTCTATTTTTCCAGAGAACAATGGTTAACGCTGCCTTTTTACGAAACAGAAGGAGTGGAGATATCCATTCTGCTCATAATAGTGGCTATAATGATTGTGACATTTGCCAGCCGCCTCATAAAAGCATTTAACCATTACGTCATGCCGTTTGTTTATGAACAATTCAATATTGACATTGGCATGGGCTATACTATTAATCGGCTTCTGTATTACGTGGTGATGTTCCTGGCATTGGCCATCAGTTTCACGACAGTTGGCTTAGATTTAACAGCTCTCGGTTTCGTGTTCAGTGTTCTAGGAATCGGCATCGGCTTCGGTGTGCGCAATATAGCTGCCAACTTTGTATCAGGCATTATTATTCTGTTTGAAAGGCCGATGGAAGTCGGTGAAATGGTGGAAATCGATAAAAAGATTGGACGTATTACAAAAATTAAACTCAGATCAACTGTTATCGAGACATTGAAAGAAGGTACATTGGTAGTTCCCAATCAGTATTTTATCGAACAAATCGTTAAAAATCGTTCCAGTGCACAATTATATGCTCGGGTTGTCGTAAGTGTCGAATACGGCAGCGATACAGAACGAATTGAAAGGATTCTCAAAGATGCCGCAATAAAGGCGGCGGAATTGATGAAAGGGATACCTGAAAAAAAAGCCGATGTTCGGTTTATTGATTTCCGGAATTCGGCATTGGATTTCCAAGTGGAAGTACAAGTGGCTGATGTTGAAATGAAAGAAAGGCTTGAAAGCAATATTCGCCATGCCATTGCGGAAGATTTTATTAACCATGATGTGAAATTGGCTAAAACGGTATATGAAACACAATAAAAGTCCATGGCTTCCGAAAAGCCATGGACTTTTATTGTGTTTGAGCATCTTACTTCATTTATTCGTCAAAGTCATCTTCCTGAGCGGCCGTAAAAGAATAATCCGGTTCAATATGGACGAGAATGACGCAATGCGGTTTCACCTTTTGGATTTTGCGTTCGATTTCTTCAGTAATCCAATGGCTTTCCACTACATTCAAGTTAGGAGCGACACTGACCGTCAAATCGATGAACATGACATTGCCGTGGTTGCGTCCTTTAAAGTCACGCAGTGTAATGACACCGGGGACTCTTCTTACCAGCACAGACAAGGTCTCCACTTCATCTTCGTCAAAGCCATCCGTCAAGGTAATGACAGACTCTTTGAAGATATCCAGTGCGGTCTTGATGATGATCAACCCGACGATGAAAGCTGTAATGATATCAAGGATCGGTGCTCCGAAAATTGCACCGATGATTCCGATTCCGGCACCGATACTGACCAGTGCATCTGAACGGTTGTCATAGGCTGCGGCACGGACCGCCGAGCTCTTGATTTCCCTGCTGAGTTTTAAATTATAGCGATAGACGCCATACATGACGATAGCGGAGAAAAAAGCGATCCAGGCGGTGAATAAAGAAGGAACTTCAGCAACCGGCTCGAAAATCGAACGGACCGCATTCATCAGAACTTGCAGCCCGATAACCGCCATGATGAACGAAGCCAACAAGGAGGCAATGGTTTCGGCGCGCAAATGTCCATAGTGATGGTTTTCGTCCGGCGGCTTCTGGGAAATCCTCAGACCAACGAGGACCGCGATTGAAGCGATAATATCCGTCAAGTTGTTTAAACCATCAGCTTTAAGGGCTTCAGAAGAACCCAAAAAACCGAAAGTTAGTTTAATGGCACTGAGGAAGACGTATGCACCGATACTGATCCAGGCACCTTTTTCCCCTTTGCGCAAATTTGTATACAGGTCCATAAAGTTTCCCGCCTCCAAGTCTCTGAAACAAAGTGAAACGACCCTCAAAGGAGGGCCGCTTCATGATCTTTATCTATCATATAAGTTGTGGACTGTATTTTGGTAATGTTGAATTGGGCCCGAATATAAGCCCGATTCGACAGGCATACAGAAATAGAGATTAGCAAAGCGTCTTTAAATAGTATCAATGTCTTTTTCAGCAATGTCAATAGTAAATGACTTTATGACAGGTCGGTTCATAATCTTTACATAAATTTAATATTCTCTTATATAAGCAAACGGTTATACTTGAAGTGAGAATAATTTTTTTAAAGGAGAGGGCTATGGCTAAGAAAAAAAACAACTATGCAGAAATTTTAAAGGCATCTACGAAATTGGGGCTGACGTCCTTTGGAGGACCGGCAGCGCATATTGGTTATTTCAGAGATGAGTATGTCACGAAAAGAAAGTGGTTGGATGACAAGGCCTACGCAGACTTAGTGGCTCTTTGCCAATTCCTTCCGGGACCGGCAAGTTCTCAGGTGGGTATTTCCATCGGAATGCTGCGAGGCGGAATGTTCGGTGGGTTTTTATCGTGGTTCGGATTTACAATGCCTTCGGTCATTTTATTGGTATTGTTTGCACTGCTTGTCACCAATGGTTCATTCGACAGCGGATGGATACAGGGGTTAAAAATTGTAGCGGTGGCTGTAGTGGCGCACGCTCTCTTAGGTATGGGCAAAAATCTGGCACCTGATAGGCAACGGATTGCAATCGCCGTAGGAGCAGCTATTGTGATTTTATTAATACCGACCACTTGGGCTCAAATTGGAGTGATTGTTCTAGCAGGCGTCCTGGGATATGCCATTTACCGTAAGGAAGATGCACCGGAACCTGTGAAGCTGGCATTAAGTTTCGGCAAAAAAACCGGCATTGCGGCTTGGTCGATTTTTGCGGCTTTGTTGATCGGATTGCCGCTGATCCGCCCGTTTATCGAGTCTGCTTCCTTTGCAATTTTTGATATCTTCTATCGTGTCGGTTCGATTGTTTTCGGCGGCGGACATGTTGTACTGCCGATGCTGGAGCGTGAAGTAGTGTCGGATTGGATGACACCGGATTCGTTTATTGCCGGTTATGGTGCGGCACAGGCTGTTCCAGGACCACTCTTTACCCTGGCTGGTTACTTGGGGCAATTGATGAATGGGGGATGGGGAGTGGTCATTGCTGTAATTGCCATGTTTTTGCCATCATTCTTGCTGATCGTGGGAACTTTGCCGTTTTGGAGTATTATCCGGACAAAATCCGGTGTGCAAGCTGCATTGAAAGGGGTTAATGCAAGTGTGGTCGGAATTTTGCTGGCTGCTTTGTACGATCCTGTCTTCACATCAGGAATCCGTGGCCCTGTCGACTTTGCAATTGCGATAACCGCCTTTACAATGTTAGTCTATTTTAAACTGGCTCCTTGGATTGTCGTACTGGTGACGGCAGTTCTAGGCGCAGTCGCTTATGCGATTTAATGGCTAGAGGGGGATGGAAATGAATTCAGGCAAAAGATTGGATCAACAGGATCCGTTGGCGAATTTTAAACAGGAGTTTTTTGTGGAGAAAGAAATGGTGTACATGGACGGCAATTCCCTTGGATTGATGTCTAAGCGAGCAGAAACAGCATTGCAGAACTTGATGGAAAGCTGGAAGACATTCGGTATCGATGGATGGACCGAAGGGGAGCATCCGTGGTTTACGTTAGCGGAATCGTTGAGTGCGCGTGTTGCGCCTTTAGTAGGTGCACAGCCGCATGAAGTGATGGTGACGGGATCGATCACCTCAAATATCCATCAAATGCTGTCGACAGTGTTCCAGCCGACGCTTGAACGGTATGCAATCGTCGTGGACGATTTGAATTTTCCGTCGGATATTTACGCGGTGGAAAGCCATCTCCGTTTGCGGGGGGTGGATCCGGTTAGAGCAATGCGCAAAGTGGGAAGCAGGGACGGGTACACGCTGGAGCTGGCTGATATTATCGAACAGCTGACAGACGACGTGGCTGTATTGCTGTTGCCGTCTGTGTTGTACCGAAGTGGCCAGTTGTTGCCGATACGGGAAATTGCAGAAGCTGCCCATCAAAAAGGCATTCTTGTCGGCTTTGATTTAGCGCACTCAATTGGCGCTATGCCACACGAACTTCATGACGCTGGTGTGGATTTTGCTGTTTGGTGCCATTATAAATACATGAACTCCGGACCGGGTGGAACTGGCGGCCTTTATTTGCATGAACGGCATCATCACCTATTGCCAGGAAATGCTGGCTGGTTCGGTTCTGATAAGACGCGCCAGTTCGATATGGATCATGAATTTTCCAAAGCTGAAGGAGCAGGTGCCTATCAGATCGGGACACCGCATATTTTCAGCATGGCTCCTCTTCTGGGCAGCCTGGAACTGTTCGAAGAAGCAGGCATTGAAGCAATCCGCCAAAAATCGCTGCAGCTGACAACACTTCTAAGACAGCTTATTGGCCAACAGGTTCCTGAACTGGTCGATGTGACACCGATAGAGGACGATGCCAGAGGCGGGCATATCGCTTTTGCCCATCCGGAAGCGGCAAGAATCTGCAAAGCTTTGAAAGAAGCAAAAATCATTCCGGATTTCCGCGCACCGAACATTATCCGGTTGGCGCCAATCTCTTTCTATACATCGTTCAGCGATGTCGAACAAGTGGCAGAAAAGCTGAAGAACATTATGGAAAATGAAACTTACAAAAATTTCAGCAACGAACGAAATGTGGTGGCTTGAATGAAACCTGAAAAAATTATTGATATTTCGATGGAATTGAGTGGCACAACGCCGGAATGGCCGGGAGATGTGCCGTTTAGCTATGAACTTTCTGTAACTAAACAGGAAAGCGGATCAGTCAATGTCGGGAAACTGCAGAGCAGTACCCATATCGGCACTCATATCGATGCACCTTTTCATTACGATGACCAAGGGCTGCAAACGCATGAGCTGCCATTGGACATCTATTTATGCAAAGCGCAGGTCATGGACGTCAGTGGACTTAACAAAATCAATTTATCTGATTTGAAACCACTTGAAGAAGGCGTTACAGCTGTCTTGTTGAAAACGGCTTCCTGGAAAAACAGAACTGCATTTCCGGAAACCTGGCCAGTGTTCGATGTATCGATTGCCCAATGGCTGACAGACAATGGAGTCAATCTTTTAGGAGTCGATGTGCCATCGGTCGATCCCGAAACCAGCAAGGAATTGCCGATGCATCAGGCAATGAACCGTCATCAGCGTTTTATCTTGGAAGGAATCGTACTCGATGATGTAGCAGAAGGGATATTCCGATTAGCGGCATTGCCCCTGAAGATTAAAGGCGGGGACGGGAGTCCGGTCCGAGCGGTTTTGTATAGTTAGAAAAGCACAAGCGCCCGTTTAGTGGACCATGAACTAAAAGTGAGATTTCCTGTTGCAACGTTCAGCTGATCCGGCGCCTTCGGAACTCTGGAATAACATTTAGCGAAAAATATCTATAAGACGCACAAAACCTTCACCAATATACCGGTGAAGGTTTTATACGTAATCTGCACGGAAATAAGGTTCCATGTTTTTTATATTCACAGCGATTTCGTCGCAAATTTCCTGATAAAGTGCCCATTGTTCAATGCTGTCGCTACTGCGCAGCTCGGGGTTGCGAATGTCCCATCGCAGTAATTTTTGGCTCGGTAGATCCGTTGGGATATCTCCATGCTCCAGCTCTCCATCATGTAAAGCGATGATCAGATCGGCTTCACTCACTTCTTCAGAATTATATTTGCGTGGTTCAACTGGCGGCAAATCCAATATCACTTCTTTCATTACTTCTAGAGGAATTTCATTGAAAGAAGATTGAGTGCTTTGCGTCCATGCAGCGCTGCGAATTTCCCAGTCAGGAAGCATTAATCGATTAGCCCAGATTTCAGCCATCAATCCACGGTCCTGGTGAGAAGATAGAAAATAAACAGTATGTCTTGGCATGGGTGATCCCTTCTTCCTATTGGTCGAACTGAATTTTGCTACTAGTAATCTTTACCCATCTATCGTAAAGTTAAACTGCTCAATTTGTGATGAAAATGTGATCGTTTTTCACTTTTATGCTAAAAAGACCCGGTACTGCTGATGGTTATATAAGTCCAGCAGACCGGGTTTCTTATTTGACGACTAAAATGGAGCTGGCTGAATCTTTGATCAGCTTTTTGCTGACTGAACCCACAAAGAATTTCTGCAATCCCGATTTTCCGCTGTTGCCGATGACCAGTAAGTCAATCTTCTGCTCTTCGATAAAAGCGGCAATCGTTTTAGCTGCATTTCCTTCCAGAGCCAGTACGGAAGCTTTAATTTGGTGTATATCCAATTGCTGCTGGATAGAGTTATGCATGTGCTTTGAATATTCCACTGTTGAGTTATCGTAGTCGTTTGGTGGCCGGTAACCTTCATCGCCAATTTCAGGTGGCATGAACTGAGCATAATTACTGTCGACATTTGCTGAGATTACGGGAGCTGAAGCAGTGCCTGTACTCATGTAACCGACACTCTCACGATAATCTTCATTGACATAAATCACTGAAAGTTTGGTATTGGGCAACGCTTTAACAAATTCAACAGCTTTATCGAATGCAATCCGGCTTCCGTCAGATCCATCATAAGCCACTGCAATGTTTTTATACATTTCCTTTCACCTCGCCTTATTCTCTTAGTTCTAAATTACCCTCAGACCTCAAAATGAAACATCCGCTATTTTTTGGAAAATTTATTTTCGAAAAATGTTGACAATTCAAAAAAGACTTTGGTACTCTTGATTTAACAAATAAAGTGAAACTTCAGTCAGTGTCGAATTTTTGCTGAGTGTTAGTTGATCAAATCGGACTGACCGTTAACGCGGGATAAGAGAAAAGGAGGTAATGACGATGGAAAAGTTTAAAAATACAACTTCAATCAATTTAATAGCATCGTCAGACCCTTCTGTTATTATTCTTTGAATTTATTTCGGAACTAGAAGTAAACAGGACGGGTCTGCTACCTTGTCTTGTTTATATGAGCGTGCGCCCATAAACCAGGCGTGCGCTTTTTTGTGTTTTATTCAGTTTTTTAACTGTTTAAATAAAGAGAAACTTCACTCAGTGGAAGTTTTTCCCCACTGAGTGTTAGTTGATCCAATCGGACTTTTACGGACAGTAGACTCCCACTCGGAGAAGAAGGAGTCGTACTGAACGTTAAAGCGGGATAAAAAAATACGAGGAGATGTTGGAGATGAAACAACTTCAAAAAGGAAAAATCATGATCAAGGAATCGTTAGAAGGCGATTAGCCAACGGGAAAAAAGAAAGAAGGCGTAAGTGATGTTTGATGTGTTATGGAAATTAAGATGGTTTTTTAAAGAAAATTGGATGCGGTACACCACTGCTATTGTCCTGCTGTTCATTGCGAATATTATAGAGATTATTCCGCCCTGGCTGATTGGGGTTGCCATCGATTCGATCGCACAGGAACAACTGACGGCGGAATTGAAGTGGCAGTATATTGCTGTTCTCGCCGTGGCGATGGTGTTGGCTTACTTCATCAATTTTGTCTGGCAATATCAATTGTTTGGCGGAGCTTATGTCATTGAACGCCAACTGCGTTCAAGTTTAATGGGGCATTTCCTGAAGATGACACCGACTTTTTACGAGAAAAATCGGACAGGGGATCTGATGGCCCGTTCTACAAATGACTTGAAGGCGATTTCCGAAACAGCCGGATTTGGTATTTTGACGTTGGTGGACTCGACTTTATACATGGCGACCATCATTGTGGCTATGGGGATGCTGGTGTCTTGGGAATTGACGTTCCTGGCGATGATTCCTTTGCCGATACTGGCAATTATCGTTCAGATGCTGGGCAAAAAGATCCACGTGCGCTATATGGAAGCACAGGAAGCGTTTGGAGATATGAATGACAGTGTTTTGGAATCAGTCGGAGGCGTTCGGGTGATTCGGGCATATGTCCAAGAACGTGCGTCAGAGCAGCAATTTGCTGAGATGACCGATGATGTCTATGAGAAAAACATGGCTGTTGAGCGGATCGATGCGCTGTTTGCTCCAGTGACCAAGGTGCTGACTGCTATCAGTTATATGATCGGGCTCGGTTATGGAGCGTTTCTGGTGGCGGAAGGAACCATGTCGCTTGGAGATCTGGTCGCTTTCAATGTCTATTTGGGCATGATTGTCTGGCCGATGTTTGCAATCGGCGAACTGATCAATATTCTTCAGCGGGGCAATGCTTCCCTTGACCGTGTCAATGAGACATTGGATTATCCGGAAGACGTAACGGATCCAAAAGAACCCGCAATAACAGGGCTGCCGGAACGAATCGGCTTCAAGGACTTCAGTTTCACTTATCCACAGTCTAATGCCATCAATCTACAAGGCATCAATTTGTCCATGAACAGTGGCCAAACACTCGGCATTGTCGGCAAGACGGGCAGCGGAAAAACGACTTTCGTCAAACAATTGATGAGAGAGTATCCGACGGGACAAGGATCTATTTTGATGAATGGCATTGAATTAAAGAAATTGACGAAAGACCAATTGCGCAGTTGGATTGGTTATGTGCCTCAAGACCATGTCTTGTTTTCACGGACAATCCGGGAAAATATCCTGTTCGGAAAATCGGATGCCAGTGAAGAAGAATTGATTGAAGCGCTGCGCTTGTCCTATTTCGAAAAAGATTTGGCCTTGTTGCCGAATGGACTGGATACGCTGGTCGGTGAAAAAGGCGTAGCTTTATCCGGAGGACAGAAACAACGGATTTCTATTGCGCGTGCTTTGATCAAGAATCCGGAAATCCTGATTCTTGATGATTCGCTGTCAGCCGTCGATGCGAAAACGGAAGCACGCATCATTGAAAATATCCAGACAGAACGTTCCGGTAAAACTACGATCATCACTACGCACAGGCTGTCTGCAGTACAGCACGCCGATTGGATTGTGGTGCTGGAAGATGGCAAGATACTTGAAGAAGGAACTCATGGTGATTTGCTGGAAACGAATGGCTGGTATAACGAACAATACCTCCGACAGCAAATCGAGGAGGTGTAGTCATGGGAACAGGAAGACGTTTAGTACAATATGCTTTAAATTTTAAATCTGTGCTGATTTTGGGATTGGTGATGCTGGCGATTGCAGTAGCTGCCGATTTGGCAGCGCCGCTGATTGCCAAGGAAATTATCGATAACCACATAGCCGTTTCAGGAGATGCGTTGGACTTTGAACCGATTGCTTATCTGCTGGCTTTGTTTTTCGCATTGGCGATTGTTACGGCGATTTTCCGGTATTGGCAATCCATTCTTTTGCAGAAGGGAGCTAACCGGATTATTCGCAAGATGCGCAATGATGTCTACGAGCATACACAAACCTTGCCGATCCGCTATTTTGATAATTTGCCGGCGGGTAAGGTGGTATCGCGCATCACCAATGACACAGAAGCCATCCGTGACTTGTTTGTGACTGTCTTGTCTGAATTTGCCACCAGTTTCATGTATATGGGCGGTATTTACATCGCCTTGTTTTACCTTGACTGGAAAATGGCTGCGATGACCCTGGTTTTGATTCCGCTGCTTTATGTCTGGATGTTGGTCTACCGAAAATATGCGGCCCGCTACAATCATGTGGTACGGGAAAAAGTCAGTGAAATGAATGCCATGATCAATGAATCGATTCAAGGCATGACGATTATTCAGGCGTTCCGCCGTGAGCGCCAGATGAAGGATGAGTTTGCTGAACTGAACGATGAACATTATAAATACCAGAAGAAATTATTGGTGCTTGAAGGAGCGGCTTCCTATAACTTAGTGGGCGTGCTCCGCTCCATGACGTTCATTTTGTTTGTCTGGTATTTCGGGGGAGCGTCCATGTCCGGCAGCACAGTTGTGACGGTCGGTGTCCTGTATGCGTTTATCGATTACATTATCCGTCTCTTCAATCCAATCAACGGCATCGTCAATCAGTTCGGCCGCTTAGAGCAGGCTTTGGTGGCGGCTGAACGGGTATTCCGTCTGCTGGATCAAAAAGGGGAGCCTGTAGTGGACAAAAAGGTAGCTCGCTATCAAGGCAATGTCCGTTTTGAAAATGTTTGGTTTGCTTATAAGGAGCAGGAATATGTTCTGAAAGATATTTCATTTGAAGCGAAGCAAGGAGAAACAGTGGCTTTAGTTGGCCATACCGGTTCCGGAAAAAGTTCGATTATGAACCTGCTGTTCCGTTTCTATGATGTATCGGATGGTGCCATCACGATTGACGGCACCAATGTCAACGATATGCCGAGACAAGCAGTCAGGGAGCATATGGGGATTGTGCTGCAGGATCCGTACCTGTTCAGTGGAACAATCGAATCGAATGTCACGCTGGGTGATGAACGGATTACCAGGGAAATGGTGGTCGATGCGCTGGCGGCAGTCGGAGGCGATCGAGTATTGAATCATTTGCCGAAAGGCATCGATGAGCCGGTAGTGGAAAAAGGCAGTACCCTTTCTTCCGGTCAACGGCAATTGGTCTCTTTTGCCAGAGCTTTGGCATTTGATCCCGCGATTTTAATCCTGGATGAAGCAACTTCCAATATCGATACAGAAACGGAAGAAATCATCCAGCATGCCATGGATGTCCTTAAAAAAGGGAGAACGACATTCATCATTGCGCATCGCTTGTCGACGATTAAAAATGCTGACCGTATATTGGTCCTGGAAAAAGGAGAAATTGCCGAAGCGGGTTCTCATGAAGAATTGATGAAGCTTGGCGGCACCTATTTCCAAATGTACAAAATCCAATCAGGAATGTCCCAAACCCAATCAGTTGGGTAAAGGGGCATTCCCTTTTTTATTTGTCGAGAAGCTCTCGCTGTTCAATTCTTCCGGTGTTCCCTATAATTGAAAGAGCGGACGAAAAAAAGCGCTGGAACTTTCCAGCGCTTTAATCGTATACATGATAGAGCATCAGCTCGTGAATCATTGTTTTGATGGTTTCTTCGTCTTGAGGCGGTTTAGAGCGCCAAACGATGCTGCCATCCGGATGGTATTCTCCAGTGATCCGTTCGTTTTTATAGAAAAAGGAAATGTCCCACCCCGGCAGTTGACGATTTTCGAACATCGGCTTAAATTTAAAATGTTGAAGCATGCAGATCCCCCTTTGCTATACTCTTTCTATTATAGGGGATTCCAGGAAATACACAAAGCAGAAAAAGAAATGAGTGACAAAAGTGAATATTATAGGGACTTTAGTTTTTATGGCAATTGTAGGCGCGCTGATCGGTGGCCTGACAAATCACTTGGCGATCAAGATGCTATTCTGGCCTTACGAAGCAAAATACATTGGAAAATGGCGCATGCCCTTTACGCCTGGGTTGATTCCGAAACGAAGAGATGAATTATCCCGTCAATTGGGCCGTACCGTCGTTGAGCATCTGTTGACTCCAGAAACTTTCAAAAAACGTTTTTTCAATGATGAAATGCGTGTGAAAGTAGAAAACTGGATCAATCGGCAGCTGAATAAACACGTATTCGATTCTCCGAAATCATTTAACGATTGGCTGTTGGCAGCGGGACAAACCGGTGTGGATGTTAAAATTGAAGGCAAGTTGGATGAGTTGGTTGAGCTTCAGAAAAATTCGCTGCAAGCGTATATTGAAGGGAAAACCATTCGTGAACTGATGCCGGACAATTGGAAAGCGGAAGCGGAAACAAAGTTGTTTGAAGGAGTACAGTACGCGATCGATCAAGGAACGGTTTATTTTGAATCGCCGCATGGCAGACAGACCATTAAGTCGTTGCTGGATGAATTCCTGGAGTCGCGTGGGCGTTTCGGCCATATGCTGCATTCGCTTCTTGGCGAGTCAAGGCCATTAGTCGATCGCATCCAACCGGAAATCATCAAATTCCTTAACTCGCCGCGCACGTTTGAATTGGTGGGAACCTTGGCATTCAGCGAATGGGAAAAAGTGCAGGACCGGCGAGTCGACGAACTATTGAAGGAATTTGACTTTGATACGGCATTGGCAGCAGTCAAACAATATGTCCGTGAAAAAGCGGCGGTATCCCGCCGTTTAAACGCAACACTTGCAGAGACTTGGCCAGGAGGGTTAGAATGGACAAGTGTCAATATTACTCCACTTGTGACAGACTTTGTCTTCGAGCAAGCAGAGCATAAATTGGAAGAAACCATATTGAAGATTGATATGGAAGGTATGGTGAAAGAGCAAGTCGATTCTCTGCCGCTCAGCCGCCTGGAAGAATTGGTGCTTGGGATATCACGGAGAGAATTTAAGATGATTACCGTATTGGGCGCATTTCTGGGAGGATTCATCGGAATCTTCCAAGGGATTTTCGTCATGGTACTAAACTAATTACAGAGGAGATTGATGAAAATGGCAGTAAACATTTACGACGACATCAACAAATTGGAAAGCACGTTCCGTTCTACAGATGAGTTCAAAAAATTAGAAGAAGCCGTAGCACAAGTGACTTCAGACAACGAAGCGAACGAATTGTTCAAAAGCTTCCGTGATTTGCAGATTTCTCTTCAGCAAAAACAGACTCAAGGCGAAGAAATCACAGAAGAAGAAATGATGGACGCGCAGAGCACTGCACAAGCTGCTCAGCAAAACGAAAAAATCCTGGCTATGCTTGAAGCGGAAATGGGATTGAGCCAAATGATCGAAGAAGTGAATCGTGTCTTGATCAAACCGGTACAGGCGTTATACGAAAGCATGTAATTTTAAATAAATAGAGGATTTTTTAAGGGAGACACCGAATACGTAAACGTGAATGACAATTCATTTTTACGAAGGGGTGTCTTTTTTTATGTATGAAACGATTGAATTGACAAAGCAGGGACGGATTGGCCATTTGGTTTTGAATCGTCCCAAATCCATGAACGCAATGAACGGAACCATGATGAAAGAGCTGGCTGATTGCTTTGAATCGCTGCTGCAGGACAGCACACTGCAAGTGCTGATCATCCGGGGCGAAGGCAGAGCGTTTTCAGCGGGTGGAGACATCAAAGAAATGATGGATCCGGAAAATCCGATGGATATCGAATTGGTCATGAAAGATGTCAGCCGATTGGCGAAAGCACTTTATACGCTTCCGCAAATTACAATTGCGGCAATTCACGGAGCCTCAGCAGGACTCGGTTTCAGCATGTCCTTGGCATGCGACCATGTCATCGCGGAAGAAAACAGCAAATTGGCGATGAACTTTATCGGCATTGGACTGGTGCCGGATGGCGGCGGCCATTTCTTTATGAAAGAACGTGTCGGCGTACCGAAAGCCAAGCAGATTATATGGGCAGGACAAACTTTAAAAGCGCATGATGCATTGGCAAAAGGGTTGATTGAGGAAGTGACAGCTGAAGGACGCGGGCTTGAACAAGCTGAAAGCTACGCAGCTGAAGCGATTGCGTCGCCGCTAAGCGCCAAATTGGCGTCCAAGCATATCCTGCATCAATTGAAAGTCAAAGAATTGGAACAGGTACTGGAGATGGAGGCAAAAGCCCAGTCAGCTATGCGGAAATCAGCCGATCATCTAGAAGGCATCCAGGCGTTCGTGGAAAAGCGCAAACCCGAATTTAAAGGTGTATAAAATATAGAAAAACCCACAGATCTTTTTGTTGTCTGTTGGAGTTGAAGTGAAATATAAAAGCATGGCGGAAATGTTCTCCGCCATGCTTTTTAGGTTCCTATGAATGGAAAAGAAGAAGTTTTCCGGCAGGTGATGCCAAACGATGCGTTTGCTTGGTCAATCCCTTTTCTTCCAAAATGGCTTTTCCTTTATCGCGTGCTTCTTCATCAGTTTCAGCAGTGAAGGTTTCGTCCATTATCTGCTTGCCTGTTTGTTCGAATGCAGTCAATTTGTAGGTCCTCAAGAAGAATCAATCCTTTCTGAATGGATATTCATTTTAAGTATATAGGGTTTCTGTGAAAATGTCCTGCAATTTTTGAAACATTTCGTCATATGCTTCGTAGTATGTATAAAGGAAGGGGCGAACGGAAATGGCTTTATATGTAGAACAAGTAACAAAGAAGTTCGGTGATTTCACCGCAGTGGACAATCTTTCGCTGTCCATTGAAGAAGGAGGCATGCACGGATTCCTCGGTGCCAACGGAGCCGGCAAGACGACGACGTTCCGGATGATTCTAGGTTTATTGGACCCCACGCAAGGGACAGTCCGTTGGAAAGGCAAACCCATTACATATGCCAGCAGTCCAGACATCGGCTATTTGCCGGAAGAACGTGGTTTGTATCCAAAGATGAAAGTGGAAGATCAATTGGTGTATCTGGCGCAGCTTCGCAAGATGTCCAAAGCAGATGCCAAGCGCGAGACAGCTGCCTGGCTGGAGCGCTTTGAAGTGCCTCATTATGGCCAGAAAAAGGTGGAGGAATTATCAAAAGGCAATCAGCAAAAAATCCAGCTGATTGCATCGCTTTTGCACAAACCCTCGCTGTTGATATTGGATGAACCGTTTTCAGGGCTCGATCCGGTCAATGTGGAAATGCTAAAAAAAGCCATTTTAGACTTTCAGAAACAAGGAGCAACGATTGTCTTTTCCAGCCACAGAATGGATCATGTCGAAGAATTATGTGACGACATGAGTATTTTGGATCGCGGAAAAGTGGTGGTTGGCGGTTCGATCAGGGAAGTGAAACGATCTTTCGGCAAACAGAAAGTCCGGTTGAATGTGGATGCCGACCTCAGCCACTTGAGTGCTCTTCCGGGTGTCGATAATTTCACCAAAACAAAAGAGGGCGCATTGTTTCAAGTAACGGATGAAGACGTGGCACAGGTCTTGTTGGCCAAAGCGATGGAGTTGGGAACACTCCGTCATTTTGCGTTGGAAGAACCTTCTTTGGAAGAAATTTTCATTGCAAAGGTGGGGAAACACCATGCATAGCTTCTGGATTATCTTCAAGCAGGCATTCATGACCAAAGCCAGAACCAAATCGTTTATCATTACAACACTGGTTGTAGTTGCTGCTTTTTTTCTCTTAGCGAATATATCGAATATTATCGCAGTCTTTGATGGTGATGAAACAGAGGAAAACGTTCTGCATGTTTTGGAAGAGGCTCCGGGCCTTGTGCCGGACCTGCAGGCTCAGCTGGAAGCACTGGACAGTGGCATCCAAGTTGTTCCGACTTATTTGACTGAAGAAGAATTGCAGGAAAGCATTGCAGAAGGCACGATTGATGATTATTTGGTCTTAACGCAAAATGGGCAATTGAGTGCCCGCTATGTATCCGAGTCCGCCAATGAAATGGGCAGCGGCAGTGAAATTGAAATTGCGGTTCAAGCCATACATACAGCATTGACGGCAGAATCACTCGGATTGGATGACAATCAGGTAGGCCAATTGTTCATGCCTGTTGATTTTGAACGGCAGGCCATTTCGGAATCATCCAAATCACAGGAAGAATTGAGCCAGGCAAGAGGGCTGGTTTATGTATTGATCATGTTAATTTATGTGGCAGTTATTTATTATCCGAATATGATTGCCATGGAAGTGGCGACAGAAAAATCGTCCCGCGTTATGGAAATCCTCATTTCCAGTGTGTCGCCGGTTAAGCATATGTTTGCGAAAATTGCAGGTATCGGCAGCTTGGGTATTCTGCAAATGATGATTTTCGGACTTGCTGGCTATTTTGCCATAAAAACGGCCGGTACGGACCTGACAGAAGGTTTCTTCAGCGTCATGGGCTTTTCGGAAGTGAAGATCAGCACATTTCTGTTTGCCGTCCTGTTTTTCCTGCTGGGCTATTTCCTTTATGCAGTGTTGGCTGCCTTGCTGGGTTCGTTGGTCAGCCGGACAGAAGATGTGCAGCAATTGATGTTGCCGATGATGGTTTTGATCATTATCGCATCGCTCATTGCATTTTCAGGAATTTCCATTCCGGAAGCCAGTTACGTGACCATTTCTTCTTTTATCCCGTTCTTTGCGCCGTTGGTGATGTTCCTGCGTGTCGGCATGTTGGATCTGCCGCTATGGGAGCCGCTGTTGTCGATTGCAATCATGCTGGTGACCATCGGAATTCTGGGTTGGTTCGGAGCCCGTGTTTACCGAGGAGGAGTGCTGATGTACGGTTCGTCGCAATCGCTGAAGGACATCCGCAAAGCGATCCGTTTGGGCAATAGCAAGTAAGGATATGCCTTCAACGCAGCTGAAGAATCACGAGACGTTACTTTAAATTCGAACCAAATGGGCTGTTTGCAGGAAACTTTCTGCAAACAGTTTTTTTTATGGAAATTCCATGGTAAAATAGGAACAAATATTCGGTCTTTTAAAAGGGGTTAATTATGGAATCCATTCGATTTATCCACACGGCAGATTTACACTTGGGAAGCCCGTTTGTCGGCATGAAAGGTTTACAGAAAGAACAGTGGAACAAGCTGAAAGACAGCACGATGGATGCTTTCGATCGGCTGATTCAGTATGCCCTTGAACAGCAGCCGGATTTTGTGCTGATTGTCGGAGACATTTACGACGGTGAAGACCGCAGCCTCCGTGCACAAGCCCGCTTTCAGCAGGGGATGAAAAGGCTGGAGGAACAGCGGATTCCAGTGATTATCAGCTACGGCAACCACGATCACTTGAGCGGCAATTGGACACGTTTTGAACTCCCGGAGAATGTCCATGCTTTCGATGATGCAGTCTCCCAATATACTTTGGAAACTGCAGGAGGGCAGGTGGTGTTTACCGGTTTCAGTTACGGCAAACGGCATATCAGTGAAGCAATGATTGAGCAGTACCCGGAAGCGCGAGGGACAGCCGGTTTTCATATCGGTATGCTGCATGGCAGCCTTGACGGCGATGCGTCACATGCCGTGTATGCGCCATTCAGGAAAGAGCAGTTGCTCAGCAGGCATTATGATTATTGGGCACTTGGCCATATCCATAAACGCCAGGAGCTTCATCAGGATCCGTCAATCATTTATCCCGGAAACATTCAAGGGCGCCATCTCAAGGAGTCCGGACCAAAAGGCTTTTATGATGTTACCTTGACTAAAACGGACACCTCTTTGGATTTCATCCCGACATCCGTCGTCCAATTCGATCGGTTGGCCATTTCAGCAAAAGGGCTTCTTCATATGAATGAATTGATTGATGTCTGCCATAAAGAGCTCAGCGCTTATGGGGCAACCATTGGGACAGGAATTGTGGAAGTGATGTTTACTGAACTGGATACCGAGAGTTTTGGACTGATTGCAGAGATTCCGGAAAATGAATTACTTGAAATGCTCCGTGAATCGATGGAGACACTCGATCACTTTGTCTGGATTCAAGGGATTGGGTTTGAGCAGATAGAAAATAACGGCGAACTTTCACCGCTTGGAGCCCTCCTTATCCAGACAATGGAAGAATGGGATATCGAAGAATGGAAGACGGTACTGAAGGATTTATACAGGCATCCGAAAAGCAGCCGCTTTTTGGAACCGCTGGCAAATGAAGCCGTCGCAGATCTTCAGCTGGCAGCCGAACAAAAAATCCGGCGCAGCATGCAGGCAGGAGAGTGATGTCATGAAAATCGAAAAAATGATTATTTATGGTTTTGGCAAGCATGAAAACCGCACCATCGATCTGCAGGATCAAATGGCCTTGTTTTATGGCCCCAATGAAGCCGGAAAAACCACAATGCAGCAATTCATTGTACAGATTCTTTTTGGATTCCCTTCACGCAAAGGTGCACAATTGCGCTATGAACCGAAAAATGGCGGAAAATACGGCGGCCAGCTCCATGTAACAGACCCGCAGTATGGGGAAGTGGTGATTGAACGGATCAAAGGCAAATCAGCGGGGGATGTTACGGTTTGGTTTGCGGATGGCCGGCGGGGAGCAGAAGCCGAGTTGAAGCAGCTGTTGCGCAATTACGACCGCTCCTCCTTTGAGGCGATTTTTTCATTTTCCATCCATGAATTGCAAGGGCTTGATGCACTCAGTGAAACGGAACTGAGCCGCACGCTGCTGGCTTCTGGAACCACAGGCATCGATGCAGTGACACGTCTGGAAAGCCAACTTGAAAAGGAAATGTCCCTGCTGTTCAAAAAAGGTGGGCGTAATCCCGAAATGAATATGCGGGCTGAAGAGCTTCGGGACATTGAAGGACAGCTGAAGGAATACAAACAGCGCACAGAATTATACAGCCCCTATCTGGAGCGGCTGCAGGAAATTCATGTACGCTTGACTTCCATTGAAGCAGAAGAAACGGAAGCGGAACAGGAATTGAAAAAAATCAGTAAATGGCAGCAGGCTGCTCCTTTGATTGCTGACCAACATGCGTTGACAGAACAACTCAACAAATTGGGGCAGGTGCAATTTCCTTTGGATGGCAAAAGGCAGATGGATCGGCTGATCGACAAACTCTCAGAGGCAAAAGCAGCAGTAGACCACTTAACGCAGCAACTAAACAGCTTGCCGCCCATTGAAAGAGCTGATCCGGCCGTGGAATTGGAAAATCTGTTGAACCGGGAATCGGATTGGCATCACTTGTCCCGTCAACTAAACGATAAGCGTGAAGAGCGGTTAAAGCTGTCGGAAAGTCGCGAGGAGACATTGGCTTTGCTCGGACTTTCAGAGCAGCAGGCAATGGCCATTGATGTGTCGTTAAGCAATGAAGAACAATTGCTTAAGCGCCTGCAAGAGCTGGACGTCGAAGAAGAAGACGAACGTTTCCGGCTGCGCAATCGGCAGGATGCAAAAGACCGGTTGTCTCAAACGGAAAAAGAACTGACCGCTTTCCTGGCAGGAGAACCCACTGGAAAAGACCGGTTGGCTGCTGAAGAATGGCCAGCCATTTCAGCTGAATTGGCAGAAGCTAAGGCTGCTGAAAAATTCCAGACGAATAATGGCGGAAATAACCGGATGGTCAATTACGCCCTGATTGTATTGGGACTCATTATCGCAGGTTACGGAATGTCGCAATCCATGGTTTTGCTGATTGTTGCAGGCTTAGCGGCTATTGGAGCTGCGGCATGGCTCTTCTTCAATACAGCAAAACCTGGCGAGTTGTCGGGCCGATACCAGACAGTCTTGAAGAATTATGCGGGAAAAGAAAGTGAATACCAGACAATCACGAAAAAAGTGGCGGAGTTTGATCATCAGCTTGACGGATTGATGGCAAAGCGGGATGCCATTAAAAACGAAATTGCAACTTATTCAATAGGGGATTTTCAGCGTCCGGCCAAAGCCGCTTATCAGAAAATGCTGCAGAATATCGGTTTACAGCCTGATACCAGCCGGACAATGGTGCTGGAGCTATTCGAAAAACTCCGTAACGTGCATGCCGGCCATGCGCGTTTGCAGCGGCTAAAACATGAAATCGGTTTATTGGAGGACCAGCAACAGGGATGGCTCAAGAAAGCGGAAGTTGCATGCGGCAAAGAATTAGCAATCAGTGAATTGATGCCCTCACTGCGCTCCGAACTGTCATTGAGAAGACAGCAGCAGGAGAAATACGCTAAAATAAAAGAACAACAATCCACATTGCAGCAGGAGAGCAGTCGTTTGGCTGCTTTTCAGCAACAACTTGAAAACGAGCAGCAGGTATTGCTGGATTATGCCCAAGCAAAAGATGCATTTGATTTTTACGGGGCAGCGGATGCCTGGGAGCGCAAACAACAGCTGGAAAAAGAAATGAATCTCGTTTCAGGGCAATTAAAAACAATGGATGAAATTGACTTGCCAAAAGAATGGCAACCGGATGATGCACCGCTTGCTGTTAGCCGGCTTGAAGAACACCTGGCAGCGCTGAAGACAGAGCGCAACGGGTTGTTGGCTGAACAGGCCGATAAACAGCAAGTGACCCGTAATCTTTTGTCTGATAGCTCCTATGAAGAAAAGCTTCAGCTTTTTGAAGAGAAAAAAGCGGAATTCGCTGATTTAGCCAAACAGTGGTCCATCAATAAAGCGATTATAGAAGCAGTTAACCGAACGATGAATGAGTTGAAAGAAAAGAAGCTGCCTGCAGTACTGACCCAGGCCCAACATTACTTCAACAAATTGACTGCTGGCGCTTATCACGGATTAACCATGAACATGGATGGGTACTTTGAGGCGGAACGAAAAGACGGCATTTATTTTCAGATTGCTGAACTCAGCCAGGCAACTAAAGAACAGGCTTATCTGGCCTTGAGGCTGTCTTTGGCCGTATCAATGAAGGAAAGCCATCCGTTTCCTCTCATAATGGATGATGCTTTTGTCCATTTTGATCGCAGTCGGCTGCAGCAAATGATAAACTTAGTGACAGAGCTGCAAAAGGATCACCAGTTCATTTATTTTACTTGCCACGAGGGTATGCAGGAGGCTTGGCCTAATGCGCAGATCATCAAGGTGGCCAACACCGAAAGGAGCGTTCATTCATGACTAAAGGAATTACACAGCGTGCAGTTGGAGAAACGGTTGATGAATTCCTGCTGATTAAGCAATCAGTCAAAGGAGTCACTACTACTGGCAATCCATTTATTTCATTGGTTTTGCAGGATAAGAGCGGAGATATCGAAGCAAAGTTATGGGATACGAAAGATGAACAGGAAAAAATCTTTGCAGCGGAAACCATTGTCCGTGTCGGAGGGGAAATCCATAACTACCGAGGGAAAAACCAATTGCGGATCAAAAGCATCCGACCGGCAAAGCCCGAGGAAAACCAGTCGATTTCAGATCTGATGCCGTCTTCGGAAAAATCGACGGATGAATTACTGGAAGAAGTGATGAAATATCTGTTTGAAATGGAGAACCCGCAGATTCAACGCATTACCCGTTTTATGCTGAAAAAATACCAGCAGCAATTTTTGACATATCCTGCGGCGACGCGCAATCATCATGATTACGTATCCGGTTTAGCAGATCATGTAGTGTCGATGCTGAAATTAGGAAAAGCCTTGATTGAAATTTATCCGGGGTTGAACAAAGATTTACTGTATGCGGGAATCATTCTTCATGACATCGGCAAAGTCATCGAACTTTCCGGACCGATTGCAACGACGTATACCGTTGAAGGCAATTTAATCGGCCATATTTCCATCATGGTGACGGAAGTGGCAAAAGCGGCTGAAGAGCTGGAAATAGAAGGCGAAGAAGTGATGCTGCTGCAACACATCATCCTTTCCCACCACGGCAAAGAAGAGTGGGGCAGCCCGAAAAAACCGATGATCAAAGAAGCGGAAATTCTGCATTATATCGATAATATTGATGCCAAGATGATGATGCTCGATCGCGTTCTTGGAAAAACCAAGGAAGGCGAGTTTTCTGAACGCGTCTTCGCTTTGGACAACCGTTCCTTCTACAAACCAAAAATTTAGTCAGAAGAAATGCTGCCCGAGTTTGAACCTGAATGAAAAGTTAAAATAGCATGGTTTCTTAAGACTGAAAACCCCCGCTTCCAAAATGGAAGCGGGGGTTTTTGCATTCATGTATTATTCTGCTGGTGCAGCTTCTGGAGCGGGTTGTGGATTCAGGATGTCGTCCAAAGCACCTTCCAGGTCTTGGTCTTTGATTTCAACGTTTGCTTCTTTCATCAAGTCAGCGACTTTTGGAAGCAATGTGGTTTGATCCGCTTTTGAGATTGCAAGTTCAGAACGGATATCTTCTTTTTGGTCTTCAAAAGCAGGCTGGTCTTCAACCTTGCGCTTATCAAGAACCTGGATGATATGGAATCCGAATTCAGATGCCACAGGCTCGCTGATTTCGTCAACTTCCAACCCGTATGCAACTTCCTCGAATTCAGGAACCATTGCGCCAGGGCCGAACCAGTCAAGGTTTCCGCCGTTTGCGGCAGATCCTGTATCAGTTGAGTTTTTCTCAGCTAATGCGGCAAAATCGCCGCCTTCATCCAATTCCTTTTTGAGTGAGTTGGCAGTTTCTTCATCAGCCACTAAAATGTGGCGGGCGTTCAACTCTGTACCTTGGCGGTCATATTGTGCTTGGATTTCTTCGTCCGTTACTTCAACGTCTTCAGTCAACGCTTTTTCCTGCAATAAATTCAAGCGGATGACTTTCTTGTAGCTTTCTTCCGTTTGGTTATTTTGTGCCAGGAATTGATCGAAGCTTTCGCCTAATTCTTCTTTATTGCTGTTGTATTCTGCGTCTACTTCTTTGTCGGTCACTTCGTAGTTTTCGGCAAGTACTTTTTCAATCATCAGAATCTGTACAGCCTGTTCACCGATTGACGTTTTCATTTCTTGGTAAAGCTCATCTTTTGTTACATCACCAGCATCAGAAGATACGATGACTTCTCCATCTCCGCTATCACTGCATGCGGCCAAGGCTAATACGGATGCTGCCAGGGTAACTGTTAAAAAGGACTTTTTCATTGAATTTCGCTCCCAACTTTCTATCTAGATGCATTATTTATTCTACTATAAATATTCAAAGAAATGTAAATTTCCTAAAAAAAGACACTTGCCAGGAGGCAAGTGGATTTAAGGGGTAAATTCTACGCCTACATACAACGATACCAATAGTATTGTAATCAATATATTAATGGTACGGAATATTTTCTGGTGATTTTCTTCCGGAATTTCCCGTGAAGTGACAAGTGCTAATGTCATCCGATTTATCTGGAAAAGGTAAAATACGGAGAACATAACGATGAATGCGATAATCATGGATTTCCTCCCCTCTGACTTTACAACCTAGTATAACAAATCCGAGAAGAAAAAACAGGAATCAACTAACCACCGGCGGCACAAGAATTTCAAAGCCGGTGTCTGTTTCCTCGATTAATGCATACTTCGGAGAACGTGCCAAATTCCGCAGATAGATGATATCGGTTAAACATAGCCCGCTATGATAGGCCAATAGCATAGCAAAATAATGGCCATAGGCTGGCATCAACGTACTCATCGTCACAATGGCTGTGTTCATGATAAGGAAAGGCGCAGCCAATGAGAGAAGAAAGCGGGTTTTCGGAACAGGTTCATTTATATGAAGCAATATAGCCGGACAGATTTTCATCTGCTTACGAATAATAAGTTTCAATGACTTATAACAGCCGATCAGCGGCAGAAAATGCAGAATCTTATGAAGCGGATAAATAGCAAGCAAGGCTAAGATGAATAATAGGAAATACTGATCGGATAGAGGTGTAGCGTATACGATTGCCAGTCCGATATAGGAGGCCATGAAAACAGCGATTCCAAAAAGAGCTGAAATCATGAAAAGCCGGTCAAATCCATATTGTTTTTTTACATTGATCGTTTTCCAGCAGTGCATATGTGCATCTCCTATTACTAAAATCATTTTTGAGTCGATACATACAATACAATGATTTTTTAGGAAATGCAACCATAAATTAATTTTGGAAATTCACTGATTATTGCTGGCTTTCCTGGTGCACAATTACATGGTTTTCTTCACTAAACCGGTTCTCGATATTTTTAAAGGAAGCTTCAAAAATCTCCATGAAATCATCGCCGTAAATGTTGCGGATTACTGCCATAATATCCATAAACTCAGGGAATTTTCCATACAGTTCGCGCAGTTGAAGAGAACCGTCTATTACAGAATGGGGGGTTTCGTGATAATTTTCAATCATTTCCTGCATGAGCTTTTCGCCTTTCTCAGTCAGTTGGACGTATGTATTGCGTTTGTCCGTATCCCGTTTTGAAAAAGACAGCAATTCACGTTCTTCCAGTTTTTTTGAAAAGTTAAAAGCAGTCGAAACATGCATGACGCCAAACTTTGCGACATCAGAAATGGAAGCTCCTTTTAAATGGTAGGAGATCCAAAGGATGTGGTGCTCATTAATATTCAGGTCATAAGGTTTTATCCATAACTGCCAGTCTTTTTCTACAGCTTTCCAAAGAGCTTTTGACAATTGTCCGATGCGCTGGCTAAACAGCATAGCCTCTTTCATGGTATATTCCTTCTCGTTCATGTAGGCACCAACTTTCCTCCGAAATATTTTCTTTATTATAGCAGTAAAGCAAACGTAATTAAAGTAAGAATAGTAAAATAATTTACATTTGAAAAATCCCTTTAATCTATTGCTTTTTTCTACGTATGAAACGCAAAAAAAAACAGCCGCCCGAAGGCAGCTGCTCTAGTCCGTTCTTCTGTAAAGAAGGGATAAAGAACTTCACTGAGCGTAAAATCCAGCTTTACGCAGTTTGTGTATCGTCATCGACTTTTTCTTTTTTCGGTTTATCATCGTCGTCTTTGTCTTTTTTATCTTTGCTGAGTGTATTCTGCAATTCTTCAATAGCATTCTGGATTGCCATGATCTCCAATTGAAGATGCTCTTTAGCTGGTGCAGTGCTTTCTGTCCAATTTTCCAAAGAAGACTTTAATCCTTCAACTGTTTCAGGCAGTTGGGATTTTGCTTCTTCTGTTAAATGGTTAATCGACTCTTTTAAGCCATTCACTTTTACCTTCAGTTCGTTTAAGTACTCTTTCCATTCAGATGATGTCGACTTTACCGATGTACGCAAATCCTGCCCTGATTGCGGTGCAGAAAATAAGGCCGTTGCAGCTCCTGCTGCCAAACCTGTAGCGAGTCCTAAGAAAAACCTTGATGCTCTCATGTATGAAACGCCCCTTTCTTCCTATAAGCTTCTTTTCCTTTATTTTAACTAATTAAAACATAAAATTGAATGACTATTCAATAAAAAAAGCTTTTCGCCAAAAATAATGACGAAAAGCTTTAGGTTTAAGCTGCTTGCGAAACAGCCGTTTCAAATTTTGAACGCTTGACCAATGTAATGACAATCGGGTAAATCAAAGCGAAAGCGACTCCGTTCATCACTACTGCAGGCAATACCACTGTCACAACCAACAGGCTGAATGGGATATTGGCGCCAATTACAAAAATGGCAGCAGACAGGAAAATCGTTCCAGACAATAAAGTTCCGACTGAACAAAGGGCAATGGTTACTGGCAATTTGGAAACGAATTTCTTCAGGATCATCACCAAAGCAAGGAAAACAAATGCCGTGATGAATTTATCGATGATATTCGGGAAAAATCCTCCTGGGAATGTAGAAAACAGTCCGGATAGAACACCCGTCGTTACCGCCAATAAAAACACATTTTTTACATTCGGGAATAATAGGATGCCGACAAACATCATGGTCAACATGAAATCGGGCTTCATCCCGCCGTTAATGCCTGGAATCACCACATAAAGAGTGGCTCCGACGCTGACCAGCAACGCCATTAAAACTAAATTCTTCGTATTCATTTCTCATCTCTCCTCAGCTCTGTGCTAGTTTCTTTTTCCCGGACGTGTCCTCATGACCGCCGGCGAAAAACTTATACTGATTCTATCCTGTTCACCCTAGAAAATCAAGCATCAGCGGCTAATTTTTCTTTGACGCTTTCCGCAAGTTCCTGGATGCGTTCAGATGTGAATTCCTTTTCTTTAGTCATCCATTTTGCACCGAACCCATCACTTTCACCATAGCGGGGGATAAAATGCAGATGGAAATGGAACACGCTTTGGCCCGCTTTGGCACCGTTGTTGTTCAATAGATTCATGCCTTCAGGCTCAAACGTTTCTTTGATGGCTTTGGCAATTCTAGGCGCTACGGAAAATAGATTGGCTGCTTCTTCAGGTGCCAAGTCATAGACAAATTCGCGATGTGTTTTGGGAATAAGCAAAGTATGGCCTTTTGACAAGGGCATGATATCCATAAAAGCAAAAACATGTTCGTCTTCGTAAATTTTCACGCTTGGGATTTCACCTGCAATGATTTTGCAGAAAATACAATTTGTCATTGGTATCATCCTTTCCATTTTTCCCATTTTACCACAATTGCCATATCAGAAAAGAATTCGACAGCTGGATTTGGTACAATAGTTTAATAGAAAGAAAGAGGTGTTGTATATGGCAATATTGGAAGTTGACGCGTTGACAGGCGGGTATACACGCAAACCTGTTCTGCAGGAAGTGACGTTTTCAATAAAAAAAGGAGAACTTGTTGGGCTCATCGGATTGAACGGTGCCGGAAAGAGTACAACGATTAAACATATCATCGGATTGATGCAACCGAAATCGGGGCAAATCCGCTTGAACGGCAAAACTTTTGAAGAAGACATGGACGCTTATCGTTCTTCTTTTTCATACATACCGGAAACTCCGGTATTGTATGAGGAACTGACGCTTCGAGAACACTTGGAACTGACAGCGATGGCTTATAATATGGATCCAAAATTGTTTGAAAAGCGTTCTGCTGAGCTGTTGAAGGAGTTTCGGATGGAAAAGCGCCTGAGATGGTTTCCGTCACATTTCTCGAAAGGGATGCGCCAGAAAGTGATGATCATGAGTGCCTTTCTCGTAAATCCAGCGCTCTATATCATTGATGAGCCGTTTGTCGGGCTGGATCCACTCGGCATTAAATCCTTATTGGACCAGATGGAGAAACAAAAGAAAAAAGGGGCATCGGTGCTGATGTCGACCCACATTTTGTCTACGGCAGAACGCTATTGCGACCGGATCATCCTGCTTCATAATGGACGGGTTCGCGCCAGTGGCACAATGGATGACTTGCGGAAAGCCTTCAATATGCCGGAAGCATCATTGGATGATTTGTACATTGCGATGACCGAGGATGAGCTAAATGAAGAGTTTGCATGATGTTTGGTCACGGAGACTTCAGAAATACACATTGGAAGTCCAAAACTATTTAAAATATATTTTCACTGGCCATATTGCTGTAGTTTTGCTGTTTGCTTTAGGCGCTGCTGGATTTGCCTATAGTGAATGGATTCAAAACATCCCGCCGGAATTTCCTGGAGCTTTGGTGTTGGCCATTATCTTTGGTTTATTGCTGGCTTTCAGTCCGCCCTCAACTTTGTTGAAGGAAGCAGACTCGGTGTATTTTCTGCCTTTGGAAAGCAAACTGGATGAATTTCTGAAGCCGGCTTTAAAATGGTCGTTCTTTTCCCAATTGTATTTGCCGGTCATTGTCTTTGTCGTTTCATTGCCGATGGTCAACGCACTATATGGCTTGCCTTCGTCCTATTTGATCGGCTTCCCGATTTTGCTGTTGCTGATCAAATGGTGGAGTGTCCAAACGGAATTTGCTTTCCGTCGTCAAGGGGCAGGGGACAACGTCTGGCTGGACCGGATGTTGCGGCTCTTGCTGGTTGGGCTGTTTGTTTACTTCTATATAGAAGAGCAATTGATAATCGCGGTCGTTGTCCTGTTCGCCATTATATTGTATGGAAAATGGGTGGCAGGAAAAGCAGCCGGGAAACCTTTTGTCTATGAACATTTTATCGGATTGGAAGAAAATCGCATGCTGCGTTTTTACCAATTTGCCAATTACTTTACCGATGTTCCTCATCTAAAAGGAAAAATAAAACCGAGAACATGGCTGAATGGGCTTTATCGCCTCATCAAGCCAGGCCCCAAAAATGCGCATCTTTACTTGGTTTGGAGAACTTTTGTCCGATCCGATGAATTATTTTACTTATGGATTCGTTTGACTGCCATCATTATGGTGGCAGCATGGTTTATTCCATTCCAAATTGGTGTGGCATTGTTTGCCGGAGCACTGGCATTCGCAACGGTGATTCAGATATGGCAAGGCTTGACCCATACACAGCATTTCCGGATGGACAATCTGTTTCCGCTGACCCGTTTCAGCAGGCAACAGGCTGTCTGGAAACTCATCATGGCGGTACAGGTTCTGCAAAGTGCAGCAGCTGTGACGCTCCTATTGCTGGGAGAGCCGCTTACCGCTTTATTGACATTCGCTGTCATTCTGCTGGTTTCCATCATTACGGCAACTGTATTGAAACAGAAAAATAAATAAACCAAGCCCGTCAGCTGACTAGAGCCGACGGGCTTGGTTTTTTCATTTGTGAAAATTTAGAGCCGCTGCGCCAAGCGTTTTAGCTGCCAGCAGCATGGCTTCTTCTTTGAAATCGAATTTCGGGTGATGGTGGGGATACACATCGCCATCCGGCATGGCGCCGGTAAAGAAGAACGTCCCAGGAATCTCCTCCAGGTAATAAGCGAAATCTTCTCCGCCCATTTGAGGTGGACAATTATAGACTTCTGCAACTCCAGGCACAGTTTGGGCGATGCCTTTTACATAATGCGTCTCTTTTTCGTGATTGACGACTGGCGGATAGCCACGTTTGAAATTAAATTCGTAGCGGCTGTTATTGGCCATGCTGGTGCCTTCGATGACGCGCTCCATTTCAGTTTCCATCAGGCTTCGGACATCTTCTTTGAAGGAGCGGACAGTGCCGGACAAGACCGCTTGGTCCGCGATGATATTGAAAGGGTTCTGTGCGACGAACGAACCGACGGAAAGCACAGCCGATTCCAATGGATCCACTCGTCTGGACACCAATGGCTGCAGGTTAGAGACGATTTGTGAACCGATGACGACTGCGTCGATTGTTTCGTGGGGGCTGGCGCCATGGCCACCGCGTCCTTGAACTTTCAGCTCGAAGCTGTCTGCAGCGGCCATAATCGGCCCGACCCGCAAATCGATTCTGCCATATGGCGTCGTAGACCAAAGGTGAGTCCCGAAAATCACATCGACTCCTTCTAAAACACCTGCTTCAATCATCGATTTAGCTCCACCGGGAACCAGCTCTTCGGCATGCTGGTGAATCAATACATAGGTACCTTCCAATTCATTGCGCATATTGTGCAATATTTTTCCAAGCACCAGCAGAGTTGCTGTGTGGCCGTCATGTCCACAGGCGTGCATGACGCCGTCGACGGTTGATTTATAAGGTACATTTTCTTTTTGGTCCTGAATAGGCAGAGCGTCAAAATCAGCACGCAAGGCGACGGTTTTTCCGGGCTTTGCACCTTGTATTCTGGCGACTACCCCGTTTCCGCCAACTCCGTGCTCCACAGCTGCGCCCAATTGTTCGTAGTACTGGCGGATATAACGGGCTGTTTTGGTTTCCTGAAAAGAAGGTTCAGGGTTCATATGCAAATGACGGCGAATTTCCACCATCTCTGGATAAGCGGCGTCTAAATCCCTGTATAATTGTTCAATCATTGTCAAAACTCCTTTCTTTCTAAAAGCATATCATAAAAATCTGTCAATTATGAAAAAGGAGTTCGAAAGAACTGTGAAAATGGACAGGCCGAAGATACAGATACATGGAAACCAAAAAGCGCAGCCACCTCCCGCTTGGAAGATGGCTGCGCTTTGGGGCGATTTGATTAATAAGTAAAGTTTAAATAGGATGCTGCAAAGTATATAACGATGATAATTGCCGATGGAAGTGCATAAGATAGTGTAGAAGCACTTTTCTTCCGGTAAAGTGAAAATAGCGCTAAAACAGACATGATCAGAACACCGACCGCGATGATCATGTTCGCACCGGAAACATCCAACATGATGGGGCCCGCCGTGTAAACAGGGTCAGACAAAGCCAAAATGATCATGTTGAAGATGTTGCTTCCAAGAATTGCTCCAACAGCCATATTGACATTACTCAAGCGCAAGGCAACAAAAACGGAGATGGCTTCAGGCAATGAAGTAGCTGCTGCAATCAGGAAACTTCCGATAAAGCTGGAGCCGATTCCCGTAATGATTGCAATCTGATCGCCGGTTATAGATAAGGCGGTACCAGCAGCAAGAATGACCAGAGCGGCAACGATAAAGCGGGCAATTGCCGCTTTTGATGAAAGCGAAGCACTTGGATTTTCAGGCTCTTCTTCCGATTCAACAATTGCTTCGGCTTCAGGATCCAAAGAAGGCAATTTGTTGATGGCCACCATCCCGGCAATATACGTAATAGCGATAATTAAAGCATCCAAGCCAACGCCTAAAATTTGTATATCCAGACGCAGCCAAAGTGAAAGAATGACCATAATCGTCAACAGAATCCCAAGAAGGGCCGTGTAGATGTTATCACGCGAGGCGCGGTGTAAGATCTGGCGTCTTCTCAAAAGAAAGTCGAATCCGGCAAGGATGAACAAATTAAAAAGGTTTGAACCGATCATGTTGCCGACTGCAATATCCGCATTCCCGATTGCTGCTGCTGAGAAACTGGTTGATACTTCCGGCAGGGAAGTAGCCCCCGCCAATAATAAGGTACCGACCATCATACCGCCCATCGCCGTTTTAGAACTGATGACATCGGCGTATTGGGACAGCTTGATGGATGCGAACACGGTAAGTGCCGCTGCTAAAATAAAGATAACAAAAACCAATTAATTTCCTCCTTTTCAGGTATGTTTCCATTCAGATTAATGAAGGCTGTATTTATTCTTCTTCAGGTTTTGCTTTGTACGTACTGATGTATGATACACCTGAAAAAATATTGGGGCGTTGAGTTCCAGCCTTGTTTTCGGGTTGTCCTGAATGAGCTTGTGCAAATGCTTGAGATTCTTTCCATTTTTCATAAAAAGCAGGTGACTCCCATTCAGTCAGAACGATGTACGTATCTGAATCAAGCGGTCTCAACACGCGGAAGGCAATGTATCCAGGCTCATTTTCGATGGCGCCTGCACGATTTTTAAACCGGTGCTCAAAAACCGGGCGGCCTTCATCGGATACCGGCACATTATTGAAGACGAAAAATCCTTTTTCTTTGAACTCGCCTGTGCCGTCCACTACTTCGTAACGGCGCGGTGTTTGGAAAATGGTTTTTCCTTCTGTTTCATGGAGCATCAAGGTTGTATTTTCACCTTGCATAAGGACCATCGTTTCTTCGGGGTGCTTGTCACGCATTTTTTTCATGAAATCGTATGTTCCAGTCGTCATATAAAGCTTCATTAAAATCCCTCCTGAAATAAATAATACATTCTTTATATTCTTCCCTTAAGAAAACTAGATGAAACAGGTTTGACGAACAAGTGAAAAGAGAAGCGTCTAATTTATGACAAATGCGCCGGCAATCTATACAATAAAGGGCGGAACGTCTATAGTATAGACGGATATGGGTAGACGAACAGAAAAGCAGAAGATTGAAGGGATGAAAAATTCATGACATTTAACGACACATACCTCCGCGCAGCACGAGGAGAGAAAACAGAACATACACCAGTTTGGTATATGAGACAGGCTGGACGTTCTCAGCCGGAATACCGCAAAATCAAGGAGAAATACTCATTAGAGGAAATCACGCATCAGCCGGAACTATGTGCATACGTGACTAAACTTCCTGTAGATCAGTATAATAACGACGCAGCGATCCTGTATAAAGACATTGTTACGCCATTGCCTGCAATCGGAGTGGATGTAAAAATTAAATCAGGCATCGGTCCCGTTATCGACAACCCGATCCGCAGTATGGCGGATATCGAACGTCTAGGCGAAATCAATCCTGAGCAAGATGTTGATTTTGTACTGGAGACGATCCGCATGCTGACGAAAGATCAATTGAATGTGCCGTTGATCGGTTTTTCAGGCGCACCATTCACATTAGCCAGCTACATGATCGAAGGCGGACCTTCGAAGAGTTACAATAAAACTAAAGCGATGATGGTTTCAGAACCAGCGATGTGGTTTGCTTTGATGGATAAATTGGCAGATACCATTATCCCTTATGTAAAAGCACAAGTCAAAGCGGGTGCCAAAGCGATTCAAATTTTCGATTCGTGGGTCGGTGCGTTAAACGTTGAAGATTACCGCATCTTCATTAAACCGGTCATGGACCGTATTTTTGCTGAGTTGCGTACTGAAGGCGTGCCGTTGACGATCTTTGGTGTCGGTGCAAGCCATTTGGCAAAAGAGTGGCATGAGCTTCCAGTAGACGTAGTCGGCTTGGATTGGCGCCTGCCGATTTCCGAAGCGCGTTCTATGGGCTTGACCAAAGCTCTTCAAGGCAACTTCGATCCGTCTTATTTACTGGCAGACTGGCCGGTAATTGAAGAACGGGCGAAAAAGATTTTGGATATGGGCTTACAGAACGATGGCTATATCTTTAACCTTGGCCACGGCGTATTCCCAGAAGTTAACCCGGATACTTTGAAACGTCTGACAGCATTTGTCCATGAATACAGTGCGGCTTATAAAAGTAATTTAAAATAGAATAAAATTCATTTCGAGGTGATTATGTTGAAGAAGACAATGGGATTATTAGTGATGGCGTATGGAACGCCTTATACAGAAGAAGATATTGAACGTTACTACACACATATCCGACGGGGCCGTAAGCCAAGCGAAGAAAGCTTAGAAGATTTGCGCAGCCGCTACAAAGCGATTGGCGGACTTTCACCGCTTGCAAAAATCACCAAAGATCAAGCACAAGGCTTGTGCGACCGTTTAAATGAAGTACAGGATGAAATTGACTTCAAAGTCTATCTTGGCCTTAAACACATCGAGCCGTTTGTTGAAGACGGTGTGGAAGAAATGAGAAAAGATGGCATCACAGAAGCCGTTTCAATCGTTTTGGCTCCTCATTTCTCTACTTTCTCGGTTAAATCATACAATGGCCGTGCAGCAGAAGCTGCTGAAAAAGCGGGCATTTCATTGACTTCAGTTGAAAGCTGGTACAAAGAACCGAAGTTCATCCAATACTGGAGCGAAAAAGTCAGTGCTGCATTTGCTGAAATGTCAGAAGAAGAACGTGCGAAATCTTGCCTGATTGTTTCGGCGCATTCATTGCCTGAAAAGATCATCGCAAGCGGAGATCCTTACCCCGACCAATTAAAAGAAACAGCTGAGATGATCCAACAAGCTACTGGTGTTGAAAACGTTGAAATCGGTTGGCAGAGTGCCGGACAAACAGGAGAACCTTGGATTGGACCGGACGTTCAGGATTTGACGCGTGATTTGTTTGAACAAAAAGGATACACATCTTTCGTTTACACACCGGTTGGCTTTGTAGCCGACCACTTGGAAGTTCTTTTCGATAACGATTATGAATGTAAAGTTGTTTGCGACGATATTGGTGCAACCTACCGCCGTCCAGAAATGCCAAACGTTCAGCCATTATTCATTGATGGATTGACTGACGTTGTATTGAGAAAACTGGCGGAAAAATAAAGCAATTGAAAGTGAGGATTAAACGTGGCCGAACAAACGCATAAAGTAATCGTCGTGGGCGGGGGCATCACAGGTCTGTCATCGGCATATTACTTACAAAAACTGGCGATAGAACAAGGTTTGGCGATTGATATTACAGTGATTGAAGCAGCCCATCGCCTTGGTGGAAAAATCCAAACCCTTCAAAAAGACGGTTTTGTAATTGAGCGTGGTCCGGATTCGTTTGTCTCACGAAAAAACAGTATCCAGCAATTAGCGAAAGAGTTGGGCATTGAAGACCAATTGATCCAAAGTGCTCCTGGCACCACTAAAGTGGCGGTCGAAAATGAACTTTATTCGATACCGGCAGGGTCTGTTATGGGGGTCCCGACGAATTTTGGGTCATTTCTTGCTTCAGGCATCAGTTCCTGGTCCGGCAAAGCTCGGGCTATGGGAGATTTCTTCCTGCCCACAACAACTTCTGTTGAAGACCAGCCGCTTGGACCTTTCTTGAGACGGAGATTTGGCAATGAGTTGGTCGAAAACTTGATTGAACCGTTGTTTTCAGGTGTATTTGCCGGAGATATCGACCGTTTGAGCATAAAGTCGACTTTTCCTGAATTGCTGGAAGCAGGAGAACAGCAACGAAGCTTGATTCGTGGCTTGAAGAAAAATCAAGTAGCCAATTACCGCGCATTTGATACCGAAAAAACAGGCATCTTTCAAACTTTTTCCAACGGCATTGAAACACTTGTGCAAACCTTGGAAAAAGAGCTGCATACATGCACCATTTTAAAAGGTATCAAAGTTGAAAAGCTGGTGCAAAAAGGCAAACAAGTGGAATTGCGTTTGAACAATGAAGCATCGATGATTGCAGATAGTGTCATTTTCGCTTTGCCGCATGCCAAGTTGATGCCGATTTTTGAACCTTTGGGTTTGCTGAAAGGCTTGAAAGACATGCCCTCCACATCCATTGCGACAGTATCGATTGCATTTCCCGAAGGGGCAGTAAAAAACCCTAAGGATTGTACGGGATTTGTGGTTGCACGAAACAGCGATTTCACCATAACAGCCTGTTCGGCTGCGCACCTGAAATGGCCGACGTTGATTCCGCCGGGCAAAGCTCTTTACCGGTCATTTATCGGGCGTGTCGGGGACGAGGCGGTCGTTGAGTTGTCTGATGGAGAGATTGTTAAAGCCGTATTGGAAGACCTGCACAAATTGATGGATATACAGGAAGAGCCTGAATTTACCATCGTCTCGCGTTGGAAAGAAGCGATGCCGCAATATCTGGTAGGTCATGGAGATCGGATTGCGGCAGCGAAAAAGGAAGTGCAGGACGCTTTGCCGATGGTGCAGATTGCAGGAGGTTCTTTTGAAGGATTTGGATTGCCTGCTTGTGTTGATCAAGGAAAAGCGGCTGCCGAACTATTGCTTGAACGATTTGTTGCTGAGTCACTCAGCATGGAGGGAACTGCAAAATGAAAAAAATGATGTGGCTTGGATTGCCATTTTTATTGTTGGCTGGCTGCGGATCGGAAGAAGCGGATTCTGCAGGCACTGGTGAGATGATTGAAGAAGTGATGGTGGAGTTCAATACCGAACCGCAAGCCGATCCGGCTGAGGAAGTCCTGCTGTCAGTAGCGTTGAGCCAAGGAGACGAAGCTGTGGAAGATGCAAGTGAAGTTGTCTATGAAGTATGGGAGTCGGGCGACCGCAACAACAGCGAGATGATTACTGCTGAACATACGAAAGATGGCATCTACGAAGCGGAAACCAGCTTTGAAGAGGAAGGTCTGTATTACATGCAGGCACATACAACAGCAAGAGGTATGCACGTTATGCCGAAACAGGAAATCACGGTCGGCAACCCAGACCCGGATTCCATTGTTCCGGATGACAGTGACGATTCACAAGGCATGGACAAAATGGACGGCCACTCTGGGCATTGATCCATTATTGAAAAAGCACCGCTTAGGCGGTGCCTTTTTTATGTGGAAAAGAGAAAGAGTAATATTGATAGATTTTAGTGAGGTTCTATAAGTCGCTTCGGCCGCTTTGGAGTGGGTTCCCACAATAAGCCAGGAAACGTAGAGAGGTAATAGTTTTAGTGAAGTTCTAAAAGCAGCTTCGACCGCTCTGGAGAGGACTCCCGCCATAAGCCGGGCATCGCTTCTCTTGCCAGTCCTATGGCTCCGTCCCCTCCTGGACGCGGCTCAGCCCGGGGTGTGGGGGATAAATAGTGAGCCATATTTGCATGGAGTAGTTAGGTAATGTGGAGTTTTGGAAACGCTCGGCAGCGGTAATGCACGCGCCTTCGCTTCGACTGGGTGAGGTTACATGTGGTTTTGTGGTTCTACAGGATAATTTGGTGTTTCTACATGAACTATGCAGGTTTCTACCGGGAGATGTGGCGCTTCTACATGAATTAGCTGCTTCTCTACATGAAGTTTCTGCGCTCCTACACGAATTTCGCGAAAAGTCATGCAAACTAGAATGCTCAATGGGTGAATAATCGATCCTGGTATGTGAGCCAAACTGTAACAGGAAGTGTCGCTGCCTATTCAGGCTGTTCGCACGGCGAACAGCTTCCAGTCCGAGCTTGACCTTTTATGAAACAGATGAAATGCAGGTAAGGATATGGATAGTGCAGGTAAAGGAGCGATTAGTTCAGATAGAAAGATATCATGTTCAGGTAGCTGCCCCAAATATTATGATAGCAAGAAGAGTTACCCAGATAGAAGCAGTTTTTCACCATTTGGATTCAATACAAAAAGAAACAGCGCCAGTAAGCGCTGCTTCGTTTTTTATAAGTATGTTTGCTGAATCTTATAAGTTGTTGCAGGAATCACATTGAGTACCATAACATTCATGCTGCTCTTCCATTTTTTCTCCACAAGATGCGCATTGTTTCGGGGGCAAGTTCTTGAAAAATTCGACTACGTTTTCAATCATAACTTCCATCTCCTTTTTGTTATAGTACTGTTGGTGTTTAGAACAGTGTATTATAACAGTTTAGATTCGTCAACCCTAAACCGTGAATTTATTTGAAAAATCCGTTAAACTAACAAAAGGAACGCAGCCAAAGGAGAGAGATTATGTATTTCGTAGATAATAAAGGCATTACAGACCCACGCATCAACTTGGCAATTGAAGAATACTTATTGAAAACGATGGATGTTGAAAAAGATCCGTTTCTTCTGTTCTATATCAATGAACCTTCTATTATTATCGGCAAAAATCAAAACACAGCTGAAGAAATCAATACTGATTATGTAGATTCAAATGGCATCCACGTCGTACGCCGTTTATCTGGCGGCGGAGCGGTCTATCATGACCTTGGCAATTTGAACTATAGCTTTATTACGGTCGATGACGGAAACAGCTTCCGCAATTTCCGTAAATTCACGGAGCCAGTGGTAAAAGCGCTTCAAAGCCTGGGCGTCAATGCTGAGCTTTCAGGACGCAATGACTTAATGGCAGAAGGCCGGAAAGTATCGGGCAATGCCCAGTTTTCTACAAGAGGCCGTATGTTCAGCCATGGCACGTTAATGTTTGATACAGAAGTGGATGCGGTGGTCTCAGCATTGAAAGTCAGCAAAGAAAAAATTGAATCAAAAGGGATCAAGTCGATCCGCAGCCGGGTGGCAAACATTTCCGAGTTTTTGAAAGAGCCGATGACCGTGACCAAATTCCGCAACGCGATTCTGCACTCGATATTTGAAGGGGAAGAAAATGTCCGCTACTACGAATTGACCGACGAAGATTGGAAGAAAATCCATGAATTATCAAAAGAGCGCTACGGCAATTGGGACTGGAACTACGGCAAATCGCCTAAGTTCAATATTAAGCATTCCCATCGCTTCCCGGTTGGCGGCATTGATGTTCGTCTCCAAGTGGAAAAAGGCATTGTTCAAGATGCCCATATTTACGGTGACTTTTTCGGGGTCGGCGACGTATCTGAAATTGAACAAGCCATCACAGGTACGAAATACGAACGTGCATCTTTAGATAAAGCGATTGCCGGAATTGATATCCCGAAACTTCTCGGAGGCATCACGACGGAGGAATTTTTGAAATTAATTTATTAAGAATTTCCGGGAGCCTGCTTTTATGCAGGCTCTTTTGTTAAAATGGAAAGAAAAAGGAAAGGGGGAATCATTGTGGCTGTTCAACGGATCTTCATTGTAGAAGATGATTTGAAAATAGCGGAGTTGTTGGCAGAAACCTTACGGAAATACCATTACGAAGTGGAGACCGCAAAAGATTTTGATCAAATCATCGAAGAATTCGAAGCTTTTGATCCCCATTTGATTTTACTCGATATTAATTTGCCTTCTTATGATGGTTATTATTGGTGCCGTCAATTAAGGCAGCAGACCACATGTCCGATATTATTCATTTCTGCCCGTTCTGGAGAAATGGACCAAGTCTTCGCTTTGGAAAATGGTGGAGATGATTTTATTACGAAACCTTTCCATTACGAAATCGTCCTTGCAAAAATAAGAAGCCATCTGCGCAGAGCCTATGGTGAATATGCACCAAAGCAGGAAGAACGATCGGTCAAAGCAGGCCGTATCGTGCTGTTCATGGAGCGCATGGAACTGCATGTCAAAACGGAATCGATTCCGCTGCAGAAAAAGGAATGCACAATAATAGAGCTGTTGCTGTCTCATTACCCGAAAGTGGTATCACGGGAGCAGCTGCTGGAAGAACTATGGGATGATCAGGCATTCGTTGATGAAAATACGCTTAATGTCAATATGACACGCGTCCGGAAAAAGTTGGCTGACTATGGCGTTAAATCGGTCATCGAAACGGTAAGAGGAGCAGGATACCGCCTGTTGTTGCATGAGGAGGAAGCCTGATGCTGCGATTGTTTTTGAAAGAACATGCGGCGTTCATTGTTTTCCAAATTGTGCTTGTGGCGTTTATCATGCTGCTGTATTGGCTGGATGGTTTCCGCAACGTGGATACGGCCATTTATTCCTTTGTGATCAGCAGCGTATTGGTGATTACGTTTCTGACGGCGCGCTTCGTCAAAAGGTATCAATATTATCAGCGGATTTTGGCGAAACCGCAAAGCATGGAGCATGCTTTGCAGCGGGAAGGGAAATCACCTGAACAGGTTCAGACAGAAATCTATCTTCAGGAGTTGTACCGGCTGTATCAGCACGAAGTGCAAACATTGTATGCCACTCAAAATCGGCACCTGCAATTCATGAACCAGTGGGTGCATCAAATGAAAACGCCGTTATCCGTCATGCATCTGCTGTTGCAGGAAGAACAGGAACTTGATAAGAGCAGCGTCCGTGAAGAAATGGATCGGTTAAAAGCAGGCTTGGATACAGTGTTGATGAATGCGCGTTTGGATACATTTGAACAGGACATGCAGATTGAACAAGTATCGCTGCGGTCGTTGGTCAGCGAAGTCACCAATGAAAACAAACGGTTGTTCATATCAAAGCGCGTCTATCCGGAGATTTCAATTGGAGAAGAGCATATCGTTGCGACCGACCAGAAATGGATGAAATTTATCATCGGCCAATTTTTGACGAATGCAGTCAAATACACCTTTGAAGCCAATAAAAAAGTGTTTATTGCTGCAGAATGTACAAATGGCAATACTTTGCTGACCATACGGGATGAAGGGATTGGCATTCCTTCATCTGATCTGCCGCGCATCACTAAGGCATTTTTCACCGGAGAAAACGGACGGAAGACTGGAGAATCTACCGGCATGGGCCTGTATCTGGCAAAAGAAGTTTGCCGCAAGCTGGGCCATGAATTGGAGATTTCTTCGGTTCAAGGAGAAGGGACGACCATCTCTGTTCTGTTCTTCAACCAAGATCTTGCAACACAGGAGGAAAACGATGACAGTAGTAAAAATCGACGAAGTGACAAAAGTATACGAGGGGAAAGTGGCACACCGGGCAGTCAACCAGCTGAGCTTCACAGTGGAAAAAGGTGAATTCCTGGCAGTGATGGGACCCTCAGGCAGCGGCAAAACGACGTTGTTGAACTTGATTTCAACCATTGACTCGTTGACTTCGGGAGAGATTTTGATTGATGGCATCAACCCGCATTTATTGGGTAAAAATGAGTTGGCCCTGTTCCGCAGAAGGGAATTGGGTTTTGTATTTCAGGACTTCAATTTGCTGCAGATGCTGACCGTTGAGGAAAATCTTGTGTTGCCGTTAACGCTCGATTATGTACCAATCGATGAAATGGCGCGCCGTGTACTGGTCATTGCCAAACGGCTGGGACTGACATCCATCCTTCATAAACGGCCAAACGAAATTTCTGGAGGAGAAGCACAGCGTACTGCAATCGGACGGGCGCTTATTCATCAGCCGGCATTGATACTGGCTGATGAGCCAACAGGAAACTTGGACTCAAAGTCTTCACGTGACGTGCTGGAGATCTTATCCAATGTGGCCAATGACAGTGAAACAACCATCATCATGGTGACGCACGATCCGATTGCTGCAAGTTACTGTGACCGTGTGCTGTTCATCAAAGACGGTGAATATTTCAATGAAATCTATGGAGACGACCGGCGCCAGACATTTTATCAGCGAATTTTGAATGTCTTGTCTTTGCTAGGAGGATCCGTGAATGACCTTTCGGCAACTCGCTTACCATAACGTTGTCCGCAATCGCAGAAATTATGCGGCTTTCTTTTTAGCCAGTGTTTTTTCAGTCATGGTATTCTTCGTCTACTCGATGTTCATTTTTCATCCGGCATTTGAAGAAGAAGGTCTGCGGCTATTGGCAATCCGCGGAATGCTGATTGCCGAAGTCGTTCTGTACATTTTCACTTTGTTTTTCCTGTTCTATTCCATGAGCGCCTTTTTACAGGCAAGGTCAAAGGAATTCGGGGTCTTGATGCATCTAGGAATGACGAAAAAGCAATTGAATAAATTGATTTTCTTTGAAATGCTGATCCTTGGGACGGTATCAACCGTAACGGGCATCGCTTTCGGCTTTGCTTTTTCGAAATTCTTTTTCATGGTCGGCCGTGAAATCATGGATCTTGATAGCTTGCCGCTGTATGTCTCCTGGGAACCTTTCCTGTTGACGATTGCAGCGTTTGCCAGTTTGTTCGTTATCATCTCTTTCATCAGCGTAGGCTTTATCCGTACGAAGCAAGTTGTCGATTTGCTGCAGGGATTTTGGAAAGTGGAAGAAGAGTCGAAATCGTCAACCGTGCTTTCTGTTATGGGCATTGTCTTTTTGGCTATAGCCTATACATTTGCTGCGAATGTTTCAGACCGTACTGTATACCAGATGATTTTCATTGTTCCGCCACTTGCCACATTCGGCACGTATTTGTTTTTCACCCATACGCTGCATTCATTATTGCGTTTATACAAGCGCAAAAAAAATGTCTATTGGGAAAAGACGAGGCTGGTGTCTTTAGCGGAAGCTTCAGTCAAACTGAAAGACAGTGCCCAGATGTTCTTTATCGTCACAATCGTGTCGACTGTTGCATTTTTGACAGTGGGTACACTGGCGTCTTTCATGTCGTATACAGGAGATTTCCGCGAATCAAATCCATTGGGGCTCGTTTATATTTCATTTAATGGCAACGAGCAGGAAACAGAGCATATCGAACGCCTTACCCGCCAATTGGAAAATGAACAATTGGCTTACGATATGGTGGAATTGACGGTCAAACGGCAAACTTCCGGTGCCACTGGAAACGATGTCGATATCTTAGCACTGTCTGAGTTTAATCGCTTGGCAGCCAGCCTCGGCTTTCAAGCGGCAGAATTGCAGCAGGGAGAAGGCATGTTTGTTCCATTTTCGTTGGATGCCTTAAAAGAGCTGGAGGAAACCAGTGTTGAAACGGTGCTGTTTGAAAGTGATGTTGGCTTATCGATTGAGTCGACGTATCCACATGTCGTCTTCCCGATCCATACTTTGAACATCAATACGATTGTTGTGAGCGACGCTGATTATGAAGCAATTGATGAACCCTTATTGGGATATGAACCCGGTGCGTCTGATTTCTCCTACTATGCTTTTGATGTATTGAATTGGACGGAAACAGTGAATGTTGGGAATCGATTAACGGAAACCGTCAACAACGCAGTGGAAAACGCTGATTTTAATGGAGTCAATTTCTTTTTTGAAAATCCAGGCGATGATTACCGTTGGTTTAAATCTTCATTCGCTTTGCTGTTGTTTATCGGGGTCATGGTAGCGGCCGTGTTCTTGCTGGCAGCAGGCAGCTTTATTTACTTTAAATTGTATACAGGACTTGAACGGGACCGGAAGCAATACAAGCTGCTGATCCGCATGGGCATGACCGACAAAGAACTGGGCAAAATCGTGAATCGCCAATTGATACCTCAATTCTTTTTGCCATGGGGCCTTGCTTTGCTGCACAGTGCATTTGCTTTTATCTCGCTGCAAGTCGTCTGGGAAGAATTTGCCGAGCTGTCAATCCTCATCGAGATGGCCATTGTGCTTGGCGGCTTTACCGTTGCCCAAATCTTATATTTCTTTTTGATCAGATGGCGTTATATAGCTCATCTTCAGGCACCGTAATTTTACGGTGCCTGTTGTATTGTCTGAAGATTTATTTTATAATGAAAACAGGGTAAAATATGAATGAGTATTCATTCAACACGAAAGAGGGATGGAAATGGATTTAATGTCACGTGTTCATGAAATTGCTGAACAGGATTCTTCCAGAATTGCGTACAGCTTTATGGGGAAAGATACGAGTTACGGCGAATTCGATCAGTCGATTGCAGTTTTTGCTGGAGCTTTAAAAGGTTTAGGCGTGGAAAAAGGGGACCACGTCGCATTTCTTTTGGGCAACACACCACATTTTCTGATTTCGTTGTATGCGACGATGCGTTTAGGCGCAACAGCAGTTCCGATCAATCCAATCTACAGCCCGGATGAAATCGCTTACATATTGAATAATAGCGATGCCAAAGTGGTTGTGGCACTTGATTTGCTTCTGCCGCTGGTTGAAAAAGCACATAAAGCGCTGCCAGCTGTTGAATCCTATATTATTTGTGAAACAGATCCGTCTACGCCGGAAAAAATGGCACAACTGCCTGAAGAAGTAGAAGGGAAAGTCCATTCATTCACTGGCCTGCTGGGCAAGTCAGCGCCTCATGCCGAATTTGCGCAAGTAGAAGCCACCGACAACGCCGTCATTTTGTATACGTCCGGAACAACCGGTAAACCAAAAGGCGCCATGCTGACACACGAAAATCTATACTCGAACGCACGGGATGTTGGGGAATACCTGCAGATTGGCGCAAACGACCGCGTAGTTGCAACGTTGCCGGTATTTCACGTGTTTGCTTTGACAGTTGTAGTGAATGCACCTCTATTGCAGGGGGCGACGATTATTTTGGTACCGCGTTTCAATCCGAAAGAGGTATTCGATGCTATTAAACATTACAAAGCAAGCGTTTTTGCCGGCGTACCAACGATGTTCAATTTCATGAATCAATTACCGGATGTCGATCCGGCGGATTTCGCATCTGTCCGATTGGCTGTTTCCGGTGGTTCGGCCATGCCGGTAGCTTTGTTGCACAGTTTTGAAGAAAAATTCAATGTCCGCATTTCAGAAGGATATGGCCTGTCGGAAGCTTCACCGGTTACTTGCTTTAATCCAATTGATCGGGAGCGAAAAGCCGGTTCGATCGGCACGTCCATTATCAATGTGGAAAACAAGGTCGTCAACGAATTGGGCGAAGAAGTGGCAGCCAATGAAGTCGGCGAACTGATCGTTCGTGGACCGAACGTTATGAAGGGGTATTACAAAATGCCGGAAGAAACAGCTTCGGCAATTCGTGAAGGCTGGTTGTACACAGGCGATTTGGCCCGTGTCGATGAAGAAGGCTACTTCTATATTGTTGACCGCAAGAAAGACATGATCATCGTAGGTGGCTATAACGTTTACCCACGTGAAGTCGAAGAAGTGCTGTTTGCGCATCCAGCGGTTTTAGAAGCTGCTGTAGTCGGCTTGCCGGACCCGGATTTCGGTGAAGAGGTCAATGCATATGTGGTACTGACCGATTCTTCTGTTACAGTAGAAGAATTAAAAGCTTACTGTGCAGAACATTTAGCGAAATACAAGGTGCCAAGACAGTTTGAAATTCTGCAAGAATTGCCGAAGAACACTACAGGGAAAATCCTGCGGCGGTCGTTGAAAGACCAGGCGATGCAGAAATAACCTGTTACATGTTTAGATCTTATGAATGATTGGAGAACTCTGGATGATTATTCCAGAGTTTTCTTTTGATTTGATTGAAAAAACTGACATTTTTTATTATAGTTAAGGAGCAGTATTACGATTTACGAAATAGTTGAATCCGAGGAGGAAGTAGTATGGTGAAAAAAGCAATGGAAATTAAGGATTTAACGAAGTTGGTATCAGTGACGGATCCCCGGATTTCACCGGATGGAACAAGAGCGGTGTTTATCCATACACAAATCGATGAAGAAGAAAATACATACAGAGCCCATCTTTACCACATCAACCTGGAAACGGGAGAACAAACCCAATGGACGTATGGCAAAGAACGCGTAAGTTCACCACGGTGGTCGGCTGATGGAACGGCAGTGGCTTTCTTATCGGATCGCAACGAGAAGAACCAATTGTTCGTTATGCCAGCCTTTGGAGGAGAAGCACGCTCATTGACTGATTTTGAAAAAGGAGTCAATGGGTTTGAATGGGCGCCTTGCGGAACAAAGATCTGGTTTAATGCCTTGGCCAAAGAAGGAAAAACCTTCACCGACAAGGAAGAAAAAGAAGAAAAGAAACAGCCTGAGCCCTACCATGTCGACAAAATGAAATACAAGATGGATGGAATGGGCCTGTTGCCGAAAGAGTTCCATCGCCACATTGGATCAGTGGATCTCAATACGAAAAAAGTAGAACAGCTGACAGAAGGAAATTATCATTACAGCCTGGAAACCGTCTCACATGACGGAACAAAATTGATCTATGGCGTGACGCGAGAAGAAAACTTGGATTTTGTATTCCGCCAGCCTCTTTATCTAATGGATCTCGAGACGAAAGAAGAATCCGTATTAATTGAAGAAGAAGGATACTTTGGCGGCGCTGCTTTCTCTCATGACGATACAAAAGTGGCTTTTGTCGGCAGCATGCGGCAATTTGAAAATGCCACACACACAGAAGTGTATGTGGCGGATTTAAAGGCGCATACTCGGATTTCCCTGACAGAAGGCTTGGACGTACCGGTGGGTGATTATGTCGTAGCTGATCATCAACAAGGAGCAGTTGCACCGGATGTGGTATGGACAAAAGATGATCATTTGTATTTTCAAGTTTCGACCATGGGTGATGTACGCCTGTACTTTGCTTCTCTTGATGGCATGATTTTCCCGGCGTCTCCAGACTTGGAGCATGTTTATGGATACGATGTTTCACGGAGCGGCGAATTCGCAGTGGCAGCCATCAGCAACCCAGTGAGCCCAGGCGAGTTGTATTTGCTGACGATTTCGACTGGCGAACGCCAGGCATTAACTTCATTTAATGAAGAATTCCTCAAACAGACGGAATTGGTTGAAGCACAGCCGATCATCACAAAAGGATCGAAAGACTGGGCTGTCCATGGTTGGCTGATGAAGCCTTATGGTTATCAGGAAGGCCAGAAGTATCCTTTGGTCGTCAATATTCACGGCGGTCCCCATGCGATGTATGCCAATACGTTTGTCCACGAAATGCAATTGCTGGCAGCCCGCGGTTTCGGCGTATTATACGTCAATCCGCGCGGCAGCCATGGCTACAGCCAGGAGTTTGTAGACGCGGTACGCGGTGATTACGGTGGGGGTGATTACGAGGACATCATGAATTCGGTCGAACAGATTGTGGAATCCAACGCCTGGATCGATACAGATCGTTTGGGCGTCACCGGAGGCAGTTACGGCGGATTCATGACGAATTGGATCGTCGGCCATTCAGATCGCTTTAAAGCAGCAGTGACGCAGCGCTCCATTTCCAACTGGATCTCATTCTTCGGTGTCTCGGATATCGGCTATTATTTCAGTGACTGGCAAATTGGCGCGGATATGACAGATGTTGACAAGCTATGGAAGCATTCGCCATTGAAGTACGCAAAAAATGTTGAGACCCCATTGCTGATTCTTCATTCTGAAAATGATTACCGCTGCCCGATCGAGCAGTCGGAACAATTGTATGTCACATTAAAAAGTATGGGCAAAACAACAGAGTTTGTCCGTTTCCCAGAAGCCGACCACAACCTGTCGCGAACAGGCAAACCGAATCTTCGCTTTGCACGTCTGGAACAGATTACAGGCTGGATGGAAAAATACCTGTAAACAGGAAAAACGGAGCAGCTATATCAGCTGCTCCGTTTCAGCCTGTAGACAAAAGAATATTTATGTCGTTCAAAGGGTGAATATGCAATTTATTGTCTTGCTATTGGATCCTGCACTCCAGGCGGACGCTTTCCTGCGGGCTTGCGCCGAACTAACTCGGACTGGCGCCCGAGTGGATTTCGGCACTTCGCTATCCCGCAGGAAGCGAGTCGGGCTGTGCCTGACTCGTTTGCGACGAAGCTAGCGAAGCGATGCAGGAGCATATCTTTGCCCTTCGCCGCCTTGCGCTACGGATCTTTGTATGAAGGAGTTACCAAGTTTATTGGGACGATGGTTTCTGGATCCTGACTAGCAGGTTATTTCCTTTGGTTGAAGCTACACGCCCCCGATCGGGCCGGCCACGGAGACTCCTGTGGGACAGCGAAAGCTGAAGACCCCGCAGGAACGCAGTGACGAGGAGACTGAAGCTGAGCCCACGGAACGCGAAGTGGCCGGACCGGTTGGGGTATGCACTGCTATTCATTTTGGAAAGACTTTGTCTATAGTCTGAACCGGAGCAGCTATATCAGCTGCTCCGTTTTTTTACTTCCCTTTAAATACAGGTTTCCGTTTTTCGCCGAAAGCAGCCAGGGCTTCGACTCGGTCTTCTGTTGGAATCGTGATTTCATAGGCTTTGCGCTCAATCTGCAAACCTGTCTGCAAATCGGTATTCATGCCATTCTTGATGGCGAATTTTGCTTGTTGGAGAGCGATTGGGCCGTTGGCGAGAATTGAATCGGCAAAAGCACCGGCCACATCAGCCAATTGCTCACGCGTTGCAAGGCGTGTCACCAAACCGTATTCGAGTGCTTCGGCTGATGTCAGGCGGCGGGCAGTCAAAATCAGTTCCATGGCTTTGGCTTCACCGATCAGGCGCGGCAGCCGTTGCGTGCCGCCTGCTCCAGGAATGATTCCCAGGCTGGTTTCCGTCAAGCCGAGCAAGGTGTCGTCTGCAGCAATCCGGAAATCACAAGCAAGCGCCAGTTCCATTCCGCCCCCAAAAGCAAAACCGTTCATCATGGCGATGGTGGGCTGGGGCAGATTTTCGATGGTCGAAAACACTTCACCGATTTTAAAAATATTGCGTTTGACGAGGTCATCGGTCATGGTTTTGCGTTCTTTTAAATCCGCTCCCACACTAAATGCCTTTTCGCCAGCGCCAGTAAAGACCACAACGCGGATATCCGGGTTAATGCGGATTGCTTCGGCCACCTGTCCAAGCTCAAGAAGCATATCATAATTGAAGGCATTCATTGCTTCTGGCCGGTTTAACGTAATAAAGGCTAAATTGTTTCGTTGTTCATAATGAATTGTGTCCATTTTCATCCCCCTTGTGTCATTCCATCCGTAAAAAACATACCACTTTTTGGACTATTTCGCCATCTGTCTCTATAATGAATTCCATGGGAGGGACCGCACTTATGAATCAAATTACATTTATCCGCATCTTCCGGATTGTCTGGCTGGCAGTCAAAATCTTTTTGCAGGTGACGTTCTTCCAAAGAAGAAATCGTGGAAATTGGAGCCCGCTGGTTGAAAAGAGATGGAATGACATGATAACCAAGCAAGCGAAAGAGTATAAGAACCTGGCATTAAAACTGGGTGGCTTGATGATCAAACTTGGCCAATTCTTGTCGACGCGCGCTGACATCATGCCGCCGACATTTCTTGCCGAACTGGAAGGGTTGACTGACCGTGTCCCTTCGGTACCACGGAAAAGCATCGTTTCGGTATTGGAGCAGGAGTGGAATACGCCTCATACAAATTACCTGGATCAATTATCGGATTCAGCAGTAGCATCCGCTTCTATTGGGGAAGTGTATAAAGCGGTATTGAAAAACGGCATGGAAGTAGCCGTTAAAGTCCAACGGCCGGGTACAGACCGCATTTTGCGTGCGGACTTCAAAGCCATCCGCATCGTTATCTGGATGGCCGAAAAATTCACGCCATTCGCGAAGCAAATCGACTTTAAATTACTGTATGTGGAAATGACAGAAACCATCGGCGCTGAATTGAATTTCCTCAAAGAACTTCAAAATGGCCGCGCCTTTGCTGATCGTTTCGATTCGATGGAAGGTGTGCGCATCCCGCTGTATTTCGATGAATTCACGACGCGCCGTGTACTGGTCATGGAATGGATCGAAGGCGCACGCATCACAGATTTAGCCTTTATTGAAAAGAATGAACTGGATCGCCATGAAATTTCCGAGCGGCTATTTATTTTATTCCTGGAGCAGGTATTGTACGGCGGCCAGTTCCATGCAGATCCGCACGGCGGGAATATCCTATTGGAACCGGATGGCGGAATCGTCCTGATCGATTTCGGGATGATCGGCACCATCACACAAAAAGACTCCCAGGCGGTGTTAAGAGCGGCGGAAGGCGTCATTTTTAAGAATTACGATCAAGTGTTGGATTCGCTTGAAGAGCTGCGGTTTCTTTTGCCGCAGGCGGACCGTAAAATTCTAGGAGATGCTATTTCACGGCTCGTCACAGCCTATGAATCCAATGAGCTGTCACAGATGGACAGTTTTGTTGTGGAACGCCTGCTCAACGACATGCAGGAAATCGTTCGGACCCAACCGGTTCAATTGCCCGCGGAATTTGCCTTTTTTGGCAGAGCGGCCTCGATATTCGTCGGCGTTCTTCATGTTTTGGATCCCAATGTGGATCTGTTGGCGCTTGCCCGTCCACGAATCCTGGAATGGGCTTCTTCACAAAAAGAAGGCAAAGGCCTCTTTGGCAAAGAAGATGTCCTTCGTTGGGTGTTGAATGCCACGGGTCCGTTGCGGGTATTGCCGCAGAAAGTCATCAACTATTTGGAAGAGCCTGAACGGATGCGCCATTACCTTGAAAATCGGGACGGCCGGGAACGGGAGCACCGCAGAAATCTGCAATCCCGGATGTTTGCTGGAATATTCACCATTCTATCGTTTTCGGGGATGTCCATTTCAATCTGGTTCTGGAACGAACCTTACCTTTGGGTTTCGTCGGTATTTTTCGTCGGCTCCTTATGGGTGTACCGGTCGATCAAATAAGGTCAACATAATAGTTAAATTTTTTCTAGAGATGCATGAAACAATAAAGAGTTGCCGCCTGCCTTCACATTTAGTGACTGCAGGCGGCAACTCTTTTCAGTTAATTCGCTGATGATCTGGAGCTAGTGGATGGAGCGGAAATACGTCTTGTGAAAAAGCTGGAGAAAGCGAAGGTCCATATGCATAAGGTGGGATATGGAGGCGTTGCGCAGCAAGGGAGTTTTGTATTTACTGAAAGAGAGTGCAATCTTGGAAAGGCAGTCAATCCCGCGGCTGTTCTTTACGTGGAGCAAACGTCCGTTTTGTCACATAAGCCATCGGATGGTTATGGACTCGTTGAGCTTTTTTGAAATACCGGCGCAGGGATCCGGCAAATGAATGCTGATTTCGCAAAGCGATAGGCGAGACATCCAAATATACGGTTTCACCATTGCTTAAGTAGATAATGCTGCCTTTGCCGCTGCTGTCACTTTCAATGAGGTCAATGGCGTCATAATTGAACCAGACGCATTCCTTATTCTTTGGAGAGTGTGTCGGGAAGAAAATAAGCGGATTGCCATAATACTCACCAATGATGATGGGTGGCTTATGTTTTACGCCGACCGCTTTTTGGGCATAAAGAGTGGCGCTTTCAAGAGAGGCACGGTAGAACCGGCAGGAAGTGGTCACTGTTTTATAAACCGTTTCTTCAACCACAAATTCATTACGGTCTTCGATTACGCGCAGACAGGTGCGATGTCCATCCGTATAGGGTAAAAGGGCATACGTATTTGCGCAGATTGTATAAGAAAGCGGCCTGTGATTCTTTTTGCTCATGAAGAATAACCCCCTAAATTTACTTTACATACCTTATTATAATGAAAAATGGAAATTGCACAATGCACATTAGATTGAAAATAAAATATTTTCTATTTGGTTGGAATTTTCAAATAAATCTTGATTTTTTCTATTTGCTTCATGTATACTAATGAAAAGCATTCGGGGTGAAGAAGAATGGAAAACTATTATTCTTATGCTGATTTCATGAAAGCGATGGCTCAAACAAAAAAAATCACGGAAGCGGAAAAACTGCTGAACGACATCTATTTGGATCTGTTCTTGAAACATGTGCACCGCTCCCAACAAGAAGCACAGCTTATGGCCCTAATCGACGAAGCCCTGGATAACAAAGATCAAAAAGCATTTACTATATATACTGCTCAATTACAGACATTGCAGCATGAAGAAACAGAATAAATGGCTGTAAAAAAGCCATAAAAAAGGAAGCGGGAATCCAACCGGCTTCCTTTTTTGTTTTCAAAAATAGAAAGTGGCGAGAGAAGAGGTTGTTTATGCTTTATGTCTGTGGACTGTCTTTTTTTTGCGGATTTCCTTATAAAAAACATACGTTCGCTTTTTGTTAGTGGTTTTTTAGGGCATATGTTAAAGTAGAAGTAACGAAATAAGGGAAGGACGTCTTATCATGAAACAGGAATTCAATCTTCAAGCTCCCTATGAACCGGCCGGCGATCAACCGCAGGCGATTGCCGAATTGACGCAAGGCATCATCAACGGCAAGCGTTGTCAGACTTTATTGGGAGCGACAGGAACAGGTAAGACCTATACGATGTCGAATGTCATTCAGCAGGTCAAAAAGCCGACGCTGGTCATGGCCCACAATAAAACATTGGCAGGTCAGCTCTACAGCGAATTCAAGGAATTTTTTCCTGATAACGCAGTAGAGTATTTTGTCAGTTATTACGATTATTATCAGCCGGAAGCGTATGTTCCTCAGTCGGATACGTTCATTGAAAAAGATGCCAGCATCAATGACGAAATCGACAAGCTGCGCCACTCAGCGACAAGCTCCTTATTTGAGCGGGACGATGTCATCGTCATTGCATCGGTATCCTGTATTTACGGCCTTGGTTCACCGAAGGAATACCGCGAATTGGTCGTTTCTTTGCGTAAAGGAATGGAAATCGAACGCAACCAGTTGTTGCGGAAGCTAGTGGATGTTCAATATGAGCGCAACGACATTAATTTTATTCGCGGAACTTTCCGCGTTCGTGGAGATGTTGTTGAAATCTTCCCGGCCTCACGTGACGAAAGATGTTTGCGCGTCGAATTTTTTGGTGATGAAATTGACCGGATTCGTGAAGTTGATGCATTAACGGGTGAAATTATTGGCGAACGCGACCATGTTGCCATTTTCCCGGCATCCCACTTCGTAACACGTGAAGACAAAATGATTAAAGCGATAGCAAACATAGAAGAGGAATTGGAAGCGCGCCTGAAAGAAATGCGCGCCGAAGACAAATTGCTGGAAGCGCAGCGCTTAGAACAGCGTACGCGCTATGACTTGGAAATGATGCGTGAGATGGGCTTCTGCTCCGGCATTGAAAACTACTCCCGCCATTTGACGCTTCGCCCACCAGGCGCACAGCCTTATACATTGATTGATTATTTCCCAGAGGACTTTCTATTGGTCGTGGATGAGAGCCATGTAACGCTGCCGCAAGTACGCGGAATGTTCAATGGTGACCAGGCACGGAAAAAAGTATTGGTTGATTATGGTTTCCGTCTGCCTTCAGCAATGGATAATCGTCCATTGACGTTCGATGAATTCGAAGAGCATATTAACCAAGCAGTTTTTGTATCGGCAACGCCAGGCCCTTACGAAATGGAACATACTCCGGAAATGGTTGAACAGATTATCCGTCCGACCGGATTGCTTGACCCGACCATCGAAATCCGTCCGATTGAAGGGCAGATAGATGACTTGATGTATGAAATTCGCCAGCGTGCAGAGAATAATGAGCGCGTACTGGTAACGACATTGACCAAGAAAATGTCCGAAGATTTAACAGCCTATTTGAAAGATGCCGGCATCAAAGTCAATTACCTGCATTCTGAGATCAAAACGCTTGAGCGGATCGAAATCATAAGAGAACTGCGGATGGGCGTTTACGATGTGCTCGTCGGGATTAACCTGTTGCGTGAAGGATTGGATATCCCGGAAGTATCTTTAGTGACCATTTTGGATGCTGATAAAGAAGGGTTCCTTCGTTCGGAACGCTCCCTTATCCAAACAATGGGACGGGCGGCACGAAATGCACATGGACACGTCATTATGTACGCGGACAGAGTGACGGATTCCATGCAAAAGGCGATGGATGAAACCACCCGCCGCCGTACGATTCAAGCTGCATATAATGAAAAACATGGCATTACGCCAGTCACCATACAGAAGAAAATCCGTGATGTCATCCGTGCCACTGTTGCAGCGGAAGAGTCCGAGGAATATGTTTCAAAAGCGGTTTCGGGCAAAAAGCTCAACAAAGAAGATCGCATGAAGCTGATTACGCTGCTTGAAACAGAGATGAAAGAAGCGGCAAAAGCGCTTGATTTCGAACGGGCTGCAGAGCTGCGCGATACAGTGCTTGAATTGAAAGCGGAAGGGTGATGAAACTTGAAAAATCAGGAAATACGGATACAAGGCGCACGTGCGCACAATTTAAAAAATATAGACGTTGTCATTCCGCGCGATAAACTTGTGGTCATGACCGGGCTTTCGGGCTCAGGCAAATCATCATTAGCATTTGATACGATTTATGCTGAAGGACAACGGCGTTATGTAGAATCTTTGTCTTCTTATGCCCGCCAATTCTTAGGACAGATGGATAAGCCGGATGTCGATTTGATCGAAGGCTTGTCACCGGCCATTTCCATCGATCAGAAGACCACCAGCAAGAATCCGCGTTCCACAGTAGCGACGGTAACGGAAATATATGATTACATGCGTTTAATGTATGCACGGATCGGCAAACCGATCTGCCCCAATCATGGCATCGAAATTTCATCTCAAACAATTGAAGAGATGGTCGATCGTTTGGTTGTCTATCCGGATCGTACAAAAATGCAGATTTTGGCACCGATTGTTTCGGGCCGAAAAGGAACGCATGTCAAGCTGCTGGAAGACGTTAAAAAACAAGGCTATGTCCGGGTTCGTGTCAATGGGGAATTGATTGATCTGGATGATGACATCACGCTTGATAAAAATAAAAAACATTCGATTGAAGTGGTCATCGACCGCATCGTCATGAAAGAGAACATTGCGCCGCGGCTCAGCGATTCATTGGAATCCGCTTTGCGTTTGGGAGAAGGACGGGTACTGATTGATGTTATGGGAGAGGAAGAATTGCTTTTCAGCGAACATCATGCCTGCCCGATCTGTGGATTCTCAATCGGTGAATTGGAACCGAAAATGTTTTCATTCAACTCGCCTTTCGGAGCCTGTCCTGAATGTGACGGCCTCGGCATGAAGCTGGAAGTTGACCCCGAACTGGTCATCCCTGATTGGAGCGTATCTTTGAATAAAGGTGCGATCGTGCCTTGGCAGCCGACCAGTTCCCAATATTATCCGCAGTTGCTGAAAGCGATTTGCCAGCATTATAAGATTGATATGGATGTTCCTGTCAGCGAGCTGCCGGAAGAACATATCAACGTGATTATGCGCGGCTCAGGAAATGACAAGATCCGTTTCCGCTATGAAAATGATTACGGACAGATCCGGGATAACCACATCTATTTTGAAGGCGTGCTATCCAACGTCGATCGCCGTTACCGGGAAACGTCCTCAGATTATATCCGTGATCAGATGGAGAAATACATGGGTGAACAGCCATGCACCGTTTGTGAAGGCTACCGGTTGAAACCGGAGACGTTGGCCGTTAAGGTCAATGACGTGCACATCGGTAAAGTAACCGAGTTTTCGATCATTGAAGCCAATGAATTTTTTGATGGATTGGTCCTGTCTGAAAAAGACGCTCAAATCGCCAAATTGATCATTCGGGAAATTCAGGAGCGCATTGGATTCCTGATCAATGTTGGTCTTGATTACCTGACCTTGAACCGGGCATCCGGCACTTTGTCCGGAGGGGAAGCACAGCGTATCCGCCTGGCAACCCAAATCGGTTCAAGGCTGACCGGTGTTTTATACATTTTGGATGAACCCTCAATCGGCCTGCACCAACGCGATAATGACCGGCTGATTGAAACCTTGAAAAGCATGCGGGACATCGGCAATACATTGATTGTCGTTGAGCATGATGAAGATACTATGCTGGCCGCTGACTACCTGATCGATGTCGGGCCGGGAGCAGGTGTCCATGGCGGTGAAATCATTGCTGCCGGAACTCCTGAAAAGGTCATGAAAAACAAAAAGTCGTTGACAGGCCAATACTTAAGCGGCAAGAAATTTATTCCATTGCCGGCTGAAAGAAGAATGCCGGACGACCGTAAAATTACGATACGCGGGGCCAACCAAAACAACTTGAAAAAGGTGGATGTTGATATTCCGCTTGGTTTGTTCACTGCCGTAACCGGCGTTTCAGGTTCAGGAAAAAGTACACTCATCAATGAAATTCTATACAAAACACTGGCCCATCGCTTGAACCGGGCCAAAGCCAAACCGGGCCATTTTGATTCAATTGAAGGCACTGAAGGGCTTGAACGGGTCATTGATATCAACCAGTCTCCAATCGGCCGGACGCCACGGTCAAACCCAGCAACCTATACCGGCGTTTTCGATGACATCCGTGATGTCTACGCTACGACCAATGAAGCTAAAGTCCGCGGCTATAAAAAAGGCCGTTTCAGCTTTAATGTCAAGGGCGGTCGCTGTGAAGCTTGCCGCGGAGATGGTATTATAAAAATAGAAATGCATTTCCTTCCGGATGTCTATGTGCCTTGCGAAATTTGCCATGGCAAACGCTATAACCGGGAAACCTTGGAAGTGAAGTACAAAAACAAAAACATTTCCGATATCCTGGACATGACAGCAGAAGACGCTGCTGTATTTTTCGAGAATATCCCGAAAATCAGCCGTAAATTGAAGACGGTTGTAGACGTGGGACTTGGCTATCTGACACTTGGGCAACCTGCAACGACTCTGTCCGGAGGCGAAGCGCAGCGCGTCAAGCTGGCATCCGAGCTGCATAAGCGTTCGAATGGCAAGTCCTTTTATATTCTGGATGAACCGACGACGGGGTTACATGCAGACGATATTTCACGTTTGCTGTTGGTTCTGCAGCGTCTTGTGGATAATGGCGATACCGTTTTGACGATTGAGCACAATTTGGACGTCATCAAGACGGCGGACCATATCATTGACTTGGGGCCTGAAGGTGGAGACAACGGTGGAACCATCTTAGCGACAGGCACACCGGAAGAGATTGCGGCTGTCGAAAGCTCTTATACCGGGAAGTACTTGAAACCGATTCTTGAACGGGATCGGGCGCGTATGGATGCTAAGGTTAAAGGAGCAAGCCGCAGGAAAAAAGTAGTTAAGTGAAACTTTTCGGGCTGCCAAACGTATCATTTAGAAGAAAAGATCTGCTTGTTCAGGTAAGCATCTGCTTGCCTGCAACCAGACAATGAGGAGGCCACAATACATGCAAAGCGAAAAAGAACGCATTTTGGACATGGTTGAGAACGGTACAATTTCAGCGCGGGAAGCCGTTGAGTTGCTGCGCGCTATAGATGGCAGCAGTTCTTCAAATGAGCCGGATTACGGCCGCAACAACCAGAGAGAAAAATCAGGGAAACGCGGATTTTTCAGACCTGAAGATATTATGAAGAAAGTATCGAAAGACTTTTCGAAAAATGTCTCAAAAAATGTCTCGAAAAATGTTTCCCGCGATTTCAACGATTTAGGTGGCCGCATGATGGACTTCATGCAAACATCTGTCGGCAAGTTAAAAACGATGGAATTCGATTCTCCATTTGGTGAAGCAGTTCAATTCACCCACACCTTTAGTGAAGAAATAACAGACCTCAATACAATCATTGCGGATATCGCAAACGGCCAATTGGAAATATTCCCGTCGCAGGACGGGTTGCTGCGTGCAGAATGCAGCGTTAAAGCATATCGCTCAGAATCGCCGGCTCAGGCTAAAGCAGATTTTCTTGATAAGTTCGTCTTTATAGCTGATGACCACAAGTTGCGCATCATCAGTGACTTGAAGACTACTCAAGTGAATGTTGTATTGTACGTGCCGGAAGCTTCTTACGAGCACATCACTGCTCGCTTGTTCAATGGTGGTTTTGCAATGAAACGCGTCGATGCTGCTCTGATCAAAGTGAAAACAGCAAATGGCAAAGTCGATTTGAAGCATGTGGAGTTTGACGATGCTGAACTGGAAACGGCCAATGGTGCTATCCATGTACAGGAAACAAAAGGAAAAGTACTGGAAGCCGAAACCTTGAATGGCCGTATCTACATCGATGGCGATATTCAAACAATCGTTTCCAAATCGTTGAACGGCAATATTGTTGCCACTACAAGATGCAAAGAAGCGCGCAAGTTGGAAACAAAAACTTTGGCTGGCAATGTCGAGCTTTACATCCCTTCTCATTTGCCGCTGAAAGGTGAAGTTTCTTCGAACTTGGGCAAAATGGATGTACTGCTGTCGGACATCGACAGCACCCATGAACAAGGACAGTTTATGCAGAAATCCATTCGTTTCTCCAAACAGGGAACGGAACCAGCTGCGGCTCCTTTATTGGTCTATGGCGAAACGAAAACAGGCTCAGTCCTGCTCCGCTATTTAACCATTGAATAACCATTATCTCGAAACCGGCTCAGATATTCTAAGCCGGTTCTTTTTTATTGTGCATCAAAGCTTCCTCAGATAAGTAGAATTGAAAAAGTCCGGACGGCCTATAAAGGCCATCCGGACTTTTTAATGTGCATCAGGATAAAGTTCCTGCAGAAAATCAATCGACTGTTTAATCAATTGCTTTAGAGTTTCGAGATCGATATCCTCTGTTTTATTAATATAAACACAGGCTTTGCCGCTGGTATGCTTGCCTAATTTCTCGAGAAGCGTTTCGCGTTTCTCGTCTCCAGTTGCAAAATAGAGGCTAATCTTCGCTTTGCGAGGAGAAAAACCGACTAATGGAGCATCTCCTTGATGGCCAGTTTTGTACACGTAATGATAAGAACCAAAGCCGATGATGCTCGATCCCCACATTTTGGCTGGAAATCCGCTTGCCTGTTCAAATAGTTCCAGCAGCTTGTATGCATCCTGCCGCTTTTTAGGATTTTCGACCGCTTCGATGAATTCAATGACGTCGGCGTCGTTTTCTTTTGTTTTTGGTTCATACATGGCCCATCCCTCTTTTCTGTCGGATGTGGTCTTACAGACAATGCATAGCCTGTTCAGCTTCATCCCATGGCACTTTATAGCCTTGGCCTTTCGCACAAAAGATGGAAGTGGAAGTGTAGAGGGGATCTGCGTTTTTGTCATACCCAATCCGGGCAATCACTTCATCTTCATTATGACAGAAATCATACCCGTCGAACAGCAGGCTGAGCGCTCCTTTGCCATGAGTAAATGCTGCGAATTCCGAACTGTAATTCATGAATGTAGCAACGGGAACACGGCCGGTAATCATCGTTTTCCGGCCTGTTGTTTCAGGCGCTGAAAAGCTGCCATAAGCCTGTTGAATGTCAGACAGCACTTTCCCCATCTGGTCAGTATTGACTTTGATTTTGAAATGATACACCGGTTCGAGCAACCGATTTTGTGCTTGTTCCAAGCCTTGCCGAAGTGCGCGGAATGCAGCTTCCCGAAAATCGCCGCCAGCCGTGTGCTGGTTATGCCCGCGACCGGTCACTAAAGTCGCTTTGACATCGGTTACCGGAGAACCAGTCAATAAACCGTGGTGTGCACGTTCATTCAAATGATGAAGAACCAGGTTTTGGTGGCCGACAGATAAAGCATCCGCATGGCAGGTGTTGTCTAATTGAAAGCCGCTGCCGCGCTCTCCCGGTTCCAACTTCAGATGAACTTCCGCATAATGCCGCAGTGGTTCAAAATGTCCGTAACCCATGACGGAAGACGCAATGGTTTCTTTGTAAAGAATTTCTGGATTACCGAACCCGACACGATAACCAAATCGTTCCAGCACAACTTGTTCAAGAACTTCCAATTGAATGGTTCCCATCACTTGAATCTGGATTTGTTGAAAATACTCATCCCAAAAAACAGACAGGGAAGGATCTTCGGCACCCAGCATCCGAAAGCTGGTTAACACTTCTTTAGGAGAAAGGGAGGCATCAAAAAGGACTGTTGATTTCAAGGTGGGAACCAAACCGAAATCAGCTTTCTCCTGTAGGGCGCCCACCGAATCGCCAACGGACGCTTCGGTTAATCCGGAGACAGCAAACAGTTCTCCTGCCTGTACTTGGTCTGCTGTCAGGAATTTCTGTCCGTTGTATAGGCGGATTTGTGTGACTTTTTCTTCAAGACGCTTGGTCCCATATATCAGTTTATCGCGGACTTGAAGCGTTCCGCTGAATGCTTTGAGAAAACTGAGGCGATTGCCGTTTTCATCATGCCGGATTTTGTAGATTAACGCACCGAATTCCTCGCTTTCGGAATAGGAACCGACCGTCAACAGGTCCAATTGCATGAGGAATTCGCGGATGCCAGTGTCCTGCAAAGCAGAACCGCTGGCAGCTGGAAAGAGTCGCTTGTCCGCGATCATCTGTTGGAAAGCCTCCAACCAAAGAGTCTCTTCGTATCCGGATTCCAGATAATGGGTCAACAAGGCTTCGTCCCGTTCAGCAATGAATTCTATCAGCTCTTCAGTCATAGTTCCGTTATGAAAAGAGCTTGTCAGATCGAAAGCATCATCGGTGAAGTTCAAGCGGATCTCATCGAGTACGGCGGAAGGGTCTGCGCCTTCACGATCTACTTTGTTAATAAAGAAAAAGACCGGTACTTTATATTTTTGCAGCAACTGCCAGACGGTTTCAGTATGCCCTTCAATGCCATCGACTGCACTGATGATGACAATAGCGTAATCCATAACTTGAATCGAACGTTCCATCTCTGGGGAAAAATCGACATGTCCGGGTGTATCTATCAGAAAGTAAGTTGAATTGTTGAAGGAAAAATGGGCTTGGTCAGCAAAAATAGTGATGCCACGGCTTTTTTCAATGGCGTGGCTATCGAGAAAAGCATTTTGGTGATCAACCCGCCCACGCTCACGGATGCTTTTTGTGTGGTACAGCAATTGTTCTGAGAACGTAGTCTTGCCGGCATCAACATGCGCAAGAATACCAATGGTTTTGTTCATAAGATCACCTCTTTAATTTCAGTTTAGCAGAATCTATCGCCCCTAATACGAAAAAAAGCGAAAGCCGCTTTGGCTTTCGCGTTCCAATAAGTCAAACTCACTTCGATAAGGGCAAACGGTTTGCTTCAAAACAGGCAATTCCGAAACAGATCCCTTGGGCACAGCTTTTCCGGTATGCGGCTGATTTAAGCAGTTCAACTTCCTGCTTATGGGTCATAAAGCCACATTCCACTAAAATGGCCGGCATGTGCGTATCCCGCAGCACAGCGAAATCAGCTTGTTTGACGCCGCGGTCTTTTCGTCCAGTCGCCAACACCAGTGAGTTCTGGATAAACTGAGCCAATTGGCGGGTGGCTGTTTGCGGCTGAGTGTAAGTGAAAGTTTCGAGTCCATTGGCAGAATTGAATGTTTGGCCCATGGCATTGGCATGGATGGAAACGAACAAGTCCACTTTCAAGCGATTGGCCAGACTGACACGCTCGTGCAAAGGAACATCCACATTCGCCTGATGGCTGAAAAAAACAGTATGGCCGTCTAAAAATAAACGCTTTTTGACTTCTTCCGCCACTGCAGAATTGAAATGGAATTCCCTTAGTCTGCCATCCGGTGAACGCTTGCCTGGCGTCTCAGGGCCGTGTCCGGCATCAATCATAATCTTCATGATGAAAACCCTCCTTTTGCCGGATATATAGCTCGGTAAAGGAGGAAAGGGGACAAAAATCTTCAAATTTGTTTTATCCATGTTAAAATAAAAGCAAACCGCATGGGAATAAAACAACTTCGATGAAAATTCGAAATAATATGTGGATAAGGAATGAGGGGTAATAAATGGGACAAGTAACAACAAAACAAGTGATGGAAACGTTCGAGCTGGATTTGATCAGCGGAGAAGAAGGCATCGGCCGCCATATTCCCATCAGTGATATTTCAAGACCCGGTTTGGAAATGGCCGGCTATTTCACTCATTATCCAGCAAACCGTGTACAATTGCTCGGCAAAACCGAGCTTTCTTTTTTTGCCATGCTGACACCGAAAGAACGGTTGGACCGCATGATGAAACTGTGCACGGACGATACGCCGGCTATTATCGTGTCACATGGCGTTCCGGTTCCGGAAGAATTGGTTATCGCGTCTAGCAATCGGCATGTTCCGGTGATGACTACGACCATGTCGACCACACGTTTCTCCAGTTTGTTGACGAATTTCCTGGAAAGCCAATTGGCTCCGACTACAGCCATTCATGGTGTCTTGGTTGATATTTATGGGGTAGGCGTCTTGCTGACAGGAAAAAGTGGCGTCGGAAAAAGTGAGACGGCGCTTGAGTTGGTCAAAAAAGGCCATCGCCTGGTAGCGGATGATTGCGTAGAAATCCACCAAGAAGGGGAAAATACTCTGGTTGGCCATCCGCCTAAACTGATTGAACACCTTCTCGAAATCCGTGGAGTCGGCATCATCGATATTATGACTTTATTTGGAGCGAGCGCTGTCCGTACCTTTAAACGAATTTCCCTGGTCATTGACCTGGAACTGTGGGATCCGGATAAGACCTATGACCGCCTTGGACTGGAAGAGGAAAAGATGAAAATCATCGACACGCACTTAACGAAACTGACAATTCCTGTTCGTCCCGGACGGAACTTATCCGTCATTATCGAAGTGGCAGCGATGAACTACCGCCTCAAACGGATGGGCGTCAATGCCGCTGAAGAATTTTCTAAGCGTTTGGATGACGTCATTGCTCAAGATACAAACTAAGCGAATGGGTAGGTGCACAGGATGTTTTCAATATTAGCTTCAATAGACCCGGTCGCGTTTTCACTCGGTCCGATTTCGGTCCGGTGGTACGGCGTCATCATCGCAACAGGCATTGTCATTGCCTTTCTGGTGGGGCAGCGTGAAATGGTCAAGCGGGGATTGCACCCTGAATATTTAACGGATCTATTGATTTGGGCGGTGCCGTTGGCTATCGTCGGTGCCCGGATTTACTATGTAGCATTTGAATGGGAACATTACAAAGACAATCCTGGTGAAATCATTGCCATCTGGAATGGCGGAATCGCCATCCATGGTGCTTTGATTGCATCGGTGATTGTGGCTTATCTGTTCACCAAAAAGCGCAATACCTCCTTTTTGAAAGTAGCAGATATCTTAGCACCCAGTATTCTGATCGGCCAGGCAATTGGCCGATGGGGCAATTTCATCAACCAGGAAGCGCATGGCGGAGAAGTGTCACGGACGTTTCTGGAAAACCTGTTCATTCCGGATTGGATCATCAATCATATGTACATAGATGGAGCTTACTACCACCCGACGTTCCTGTATGAATCCATGTGGAGCCTGGTGGGCATCATCATTTTGCTGTTGCTGCGTAAAGTGAATTTGGTGCGTGGCGAAATGTTTTTCTTCTATATGATTTGGTATTCTGTGGGCCGCTTCTTTATCGAAGGAATGCGGACAGACAGCCTCTATGTGGTCGGTGAACTTCGTGCCGCACAATTGGTCTCGGTTATTGCCGTTGTTATCGCTGTGGTGCTTATCATATACCGCAGAGTAGCAATCAAAAATCCGCCGCATTATAAAGACAAATAACCTGGAAAGAAGCGATCAGATGTCAACGTTGAAAAATGGATTGAAAGCAGGATTGAAGACGACTTGGTCATTGGGGAAGATCATTTTCCCGATTACCCTCCTCGTCACCATGCTTCAATATACACCGGTTCTGCCTTTTATCATTGATTTAGTAGCGCCGATTATGGGCTTGTTCGGTTTAAGTGGAGATGCCGCCATTCCGCTGGTTCTGGGGAACGCGCTGAATCTGTATGCCGGTATCGCCGGTATCCTGTCATTGGAACTGACGGTCAAGGAAGTGTTTATTCTGGCCGTCATGCTGTCATTCTCACATAATATTTTCATTGAGACGGGCGTAGCGCTGAAAGTAGGCGTCAAACTGTGGGTAGTGCTGGTGGTCCGTTTCGGTCTTGCTGGACTGTCCGCTATCCTGATCAATTTATTTTGGAAAGGCGGCGGCGAAATAGCACAGTATGGCTTTGCTCCTGAAGCTGCTGCTGTGCCAGAAAGCTGGCTGGCGATTTTCCTGATCGGGCTTGAGAAAGCATCGTTTGGCGTTCTGCAATTGGCAATGATCGTCATTCCCTTGATGCTCATGATTCAAATTTTGAAAGACAAGCAGTATCTTCAGAAAATATCCTCTATGCTGGGGCCGTTGACACGCCTGCTGGGGGTAGAAAAAAACGCTTCCCTGACACTTGCTTCCGGACTGATATTTGGGCTGGCCATGGGAGCGGGTGTGATGATTCAAGCAGTGCAGGAAGACGGCGTCAGCAAAAAAGATGCGACTTTGGTCTTCATCTTCCTGGTTGCCTGCCATGCCATCGTGGAAGATACGCTGATTTTTATTCCACTCGGCATCCCGATATGGCCGCTGCTGGCGATTCGCGTCGTCACCGCCTTGGCCTTAACGATTTTCGTTTCCTATATGTGGCGTAAAGCGGAAGAAAAAGAGAAGGGTGTGGTTTCCACGTGACGACGAAAAAAATCAATACGTTATTGTTCGATTTTGATGGCACTTTGCTGGATACCAATGAATTGATTATCCAGACCTTTCTGGCAGTATTGGATGAACATTATCCTGGCCGTTTTGGCCGTGAAGAAGTGCTGCATTTTATCGGTCCGTCGCTGAAACAGACATTTACAGCGATTGATCCGGAGCGTGTGGAAGAGTTGACGGAACAATACCGCGCCTTGAACCGGACAATGCACGATGAATTGGTGGAAGAATACGACGGTGTGGCGGAAACGCTGCGACTGCTGAAAGCACAAGGGCTGAAAATGGCGATCGTCTCGACTAAAAGAAGCGATACAATCCGTCATGGACTAAACCTGATGGGCGTCAGTGATGTTTTCGATGTGCTGATTGGCCTGGATCATGTCAGCAATCCAAAACCAGACCCGGAACCCTTGCATCTGGCTTTGGAACAATTAGCTGCATCTCATGATGAAGCTTTGATGATCGGCGATAATTCGCATGATATTGAAGGCGGCAAAAATGCCGGAGTCCGGACGGCTGGCGTTGCCTGGTCAGCAAAAGGCGAAGACTACCTGGCTAGTTTCAATCCCGATTATATGCTTCAGCACATCAGTGATTTATTGGAGCTGACAAAAGAGGCAGTGAAATGAGAAATACACAACGGCATTTTGTCGATGGCCCCAACTCGCTTTGGCATATTTACAAAACGGTTCCTTTCTGGAAGGTGGCTAAAAATTTTATGGTGATCCAAACCGCCAGATATACGCCGTTTTTGCCGATGAAAAATTGGATGTACAAGACTTTTCTTAAAATGAAAATTGGTGAACATTCCTCTTTTGCATTAATGGTCATGCCGGATGTTATGTTTCCGGAGCGGATTACGGTCGGCAAAAATTCAGTGATCGGCTATAACACGACGATTTTGGCACATGAATATTTAATAGATGAATACCGGCTCGGCGACGTAGTCATTGGAGACCGCGTCATGATCGGAGCAAATACCACGATTTTGCCCGGCATCACCATCGGAAACGGCGCGATTGTTTCCGCTGCCACGCTCGTCCATAAAGATGTGCCAGCTGGAGCTTTTGTCGGGGGAAATCCGATGAACATCATCTATACAGCTGAACAAATGGCGGAGCGCCAAGCAAAATCCTGAAAGCATCTTGTGCTTTCAGGATTTTTTTCGAGGTTATCCCTTGACGATGGATGGAAAAATGCGCTAAAATAATATTACTTCACCACATTAGCGAACTAAAGTAAAATAACCAATATTAGGGAGTTTTATGAATGACTATACAAATGTTTGAAAAACCATTAGGCATGAGAGACGATTTTCCATTCATCGCTAAAAAGAAAGCGGAGCTCCGTTCGAATGGAACCGCCATTATCCAGCAAGCAGGCTATGACCTGTTGCAAACACCAACACTTGAATACTATGAAACCATAGGCAAAATTTCTGCCATTGCAGATAATGCCTTATTCAAATTATTGGACAGCCAAGGTGAAACTTTGGTTTTGCGTCCGGACATGACGTCACCGATTGCACGGGTTGCCGCTTCAAAATTATTGAAAGAAAAAATGCCGGTGCGGCTTGGCTATTATTCAAACGTCTTCCGTGCCCAGAAGCGTGAAGGCGGACGCCCCGCAGAATTTGAACAAATGGGCGTAGAACTGATCGGCGATGATTCCTTGTATGCGGATGCTGAGGTGATCATTCTCGCGTGGAACGTCCTAAAGAACCTGGATATTAAATCCAGCCGTTTTGTTATTGGCCATACACAATTGCTGCAGCTGATCCTTGAAGATTTTGGTTTGGATCAGGAACAAATTGAGAAAGTGCATAGCGCTTTCGTTTCCAAGAACAGCGTCGGTTTTGAAAGTTTGGCCAAGCAGTTGCCGATCGAGCCTTCCAGACTGGAATCGTTTGTCGGCTTGATGTCAACGTCAACTGTCGAAGAATGGCAGCAATGGATCGATCCGGCCAATACCAAGCAGACTTCGTTATTCGAAGACATGAAAAAGTTGAAGAACATATTGGAGCGCAGCGGTTTGGCCGATGCGGTTACATATGACTTATCGTTTAACAGCCACATGACCTATTACACCGGTTTGGTGTTTGAAGTATATGGAGCAGGCAGCGGATTTCCGCTCGGCAACGGAGGACGCTATGACGGCTTGATGAAGCAATTCGGGCTTCAGGTCGGCGCAACCGGTTTTGGACTGCGTGTCGACCGCCTGTTGGAAATCATTTCTGCCGATGCCGAACAGGAAAACCATACCTTGATTCTTTTTGATGAACCCAATGAAGAACGGGCGTTTGACAAAGCGCAGAAGCTTCGCGGCGAAGGCGTACGGGTTACGCTGCAATTCGCGCCAGCAGTTCTGGCTATAGATGAATTCAGCGCTTTGTTCAGTGATGTCCTACGAATGGAAGGTGCCAATTGATGGATGCATTAACGATTGCAATGCCTAAAGGCCGTATATTTGAAGAAGCATACGAATTATTGGTGAAGGCAGGCTATGATTTGCCGAAAGAACTCGACGATTCGCGGAAATTGATTGTTGAAGCGCCAAATGAGAACATCCGCTTTATCCTTTCCAAGCCGATGGACGTTCCTGCCTATGTGGAACACGGAGTCGCGGATATCGGCATTGCCGGGAAAGACGTCATGCTCGAGCATGACCGGGATGTCTATGAATTATTGGATCTTGGCATCAGCCGTTGCTATATCGCGACTGCCGGTATGCCCGATACACCGATGAATGAAGTGACGCCGCGGGTAGCGACCAAATATCCGAAAGTGGCTTCACAATATTATAGAGGAAAAGGCGAACAAGTCGAAATCATCGAATTGAACGGTTCGATTGAATTGGCGCCGATGATCGGCTTGGCAGACCGCATTGTGGATATCGTCTCGACCGGCAAAACCTTGAAGGAAAACGGGTTGGTAGAATACGAGAAAATCGTCGACATCACATCGCGTTTAATTGCCAATCCGGTCAGTTACCGTTTGAAGCAGAAGCGCATTACCGAACTTGTGGAGAACTTGAGAAAGCAGGCAAGCTTATGAAAATAACTCGTTTGTCAGCAGGAATTTCCATCAGAAGAACAATTGCAGAAGGAACCGGCCAGCAGGTTGCGGCGGTAAAAGATATTATCCAGGACGTTCGGGAAAATGGTGATCAGGCGATGTTCCGTTACGCTGAAAAATGGGACGGTGCTAACCTATCATCCTTGCGTGTAACAGAAGTAGAAATTGAACAAGCAGTCGCGCGTTTTGACCGCCAACTGCTGGAGGATCTGACGGAAGCAGCGACGAATATCCGCAAATACCATGAAAGCCAGCAACAGCAGGGATACAGGCTGGACAACGAGGACGGTTCGTATGTTGCCCAGCGTGTCACCGCCATCGAATCTGCGGGGCTTTATGTACCAGGCGGAACTGCTGCTTATCCTTCATCCGTGTTGATGAACGTCATTCCTGCACAGGTAGCGGGCGTTTCCCGCATCGTTTTGATTTCGCCTCCAGGCAAAGACGGCACCTTGTCCGACGGAGTGTTGGCAGCGGCCCATATCCTGGGCATTTCGGAAGTCTATAAGTCAGGCGGTGCCCAAGCCATTGCGGCACTGGCTTACGGCACACAGTCCATTGCTCCGGTCGATAAAATTACCGGTCCCGGCAATATCTTTGTCGCGTTGGCGAAACGGGAAGTCAACGGCGATGTCGCCATCGATATGATTGCAGGGCCGAGTGAAATTGCTGTAATCGCTGACGACACGGCTTATGCCGATGAAGTCGCAGCAGATCTATTGTCACAGGCAGAACACGATCCGATGGCCAGTGCGGTACTGTTGACGATAAGCGAAAGCTTAGCCGATGCGGTTTCCAAAGAAGTGGACCGGCAACTGGCTCTTTTGCCACGTGAAGCCATCGCCAGCCCTGCGATTGCAGATCATGGCATGATTTACCTGGGAGAGACGATGGAAGAGCTGGTTGCAGCTGCGAATCAATTGGCTCCTGAACACTTGGAAATCATGACGGAGGATGCAGAAGCGGTGGCAGACAAAATCCACCACGCCGGTGCCATTTTTATCGGACGCTATTCATCCGAGCCGATCGGCGATTATTTTGCGGGAACCAACCATGTATTGCCGACCAACAGCACGGCTCGTTTCTCGAGCGCATTATCTGTTTATGATTTTATTAAACGAACCAGCATTGTCCGCTACAGCGAGCAAGCTTGGCAAACAAATAAAGATAAAATCGCCCGTCTGGCGCGCCTTGAAGGATTGGAAGGCCATGCGCGTGCAGTCGAATCGCGGTCGTGGGAAAAGGGGAATGAACAATGAGACAAGCTGAAATCAAACGCAATACCAATGAAACCAAAGTAGCCATCAACTTTTCATTGGATGGAGAAGGCAAATCAACCATCGATACAGGCGTTCCATTCATGGACCATATGCTGGACCTGTTCATCAAGCACGGCTTGTTCAATGGCGATATTAAAGCGGATGGGGACACCCATATCGATGATCACCACACAACAGAAGACATCGGCATCGTGCTTGGCCAGGCTGTTAAAGAAGCTCTTGGCGATAAAAAAGGCATCCGCCGTTACGGCAATGCATTTGTGCCGATGGATGACGCGCTGGCACAAGTGGTCATCGACTGTTCCAACCGGCCGCATCTGGAGTTCCGCTGCGAACTTCCAAATGAAAAAGTGGGGACATTCGATACGGAGCTGGTGCAGGAATTCCTGTGGAAATTCGCGCTGGAATCACGTATGAATGTCCATGTCATCGTCCACTACGGAAAAAATACACACCACATCATCGAAGCAGTGTTCAAGGCATTGGCACGGGCACTGGATGAAGCGACAAGCATTGACCCGCGTGTCAAAGGAGTTCCGTCCACAAAGGGGCTGTTGACATGATCATCGGCATCATCGATTACGGCATGGGCAATTTGTTCAGCGTCGAACAGGCTTTGAAAAAACTGGATTGCACGGTGATCGTTTCGGATGATCCGGCTGTACTGCTGGAAGCGGAAGGGATTCTGCTGCCGGGAGTCGGTGCATTTCCGGATGCAATGGAGCTTCTGAACCAAAAAGGCCTTTCAGCCTTCATCCAATCGCTGCCGGAGAAAAACATTCCGCTACTTGGAATCTGCCTCGGCATGCAATTATTATATGAAGACAGTTCTGAAGTAAAACCGACCAAAGGACTGGGCTTGCTGACGGGACAAATCCGCCGTTTTGAAAAAGGCACCTACCGGATTCCGCATATGGGCTGGAACCGCCTCGAATTTTCACGTGTACCTTATTGGCTGGATGAAGTCTTGAGCGATACCCATGTCTATTTTGTCCATTCTTTTTTGGCGGTCAATACAGATGAACAGGAAATTTGGGCAACTGCAAGTTACGGGAACCATGACGTGCCGGGAGTGGTCGGCAATGGGTTGATTACAGGCATGCAGTTTCATCCGGAAAAATCCGGCGACTTCGGCCATTATTTATTGGAACAGTGGATCGCAAATGTCAGGAGGAACCTAAATGACTAACTTTCAAATCTATCCTGCAATCGATTTGCGGGATGGCAAATGTGTACGTCTTTTCCAGGGGGATTATGCCCAGGAAACCATCTACGGCGATTCGCCTGTGGATATGGCGAAAAAATTCGTAGAAGCAGGCGCACAGTGGATACATATGGTCGATTTGGACGGAGCCAAAGACGGCGTCCGGATCAACGACCAAGTCGTGATCGAAGCAGCCAAACTGGGAGCTAAAGTGCAGGTGGGCGGAGGTATCCGGACACGTGAAGACATCCAGCATTATTTATCGAATGGGGTAGCGCGTGTCATTATCGGAAGCCTTGCCATCCGCAACCCGGAACTTGCAGTGTCGTTCATCGAGGAGTTCGGTGCTGACCGCATCGTCATCGGCATTGATGCTAAAAATGGCATGGCTGCTACAGAAGGATGGATTGAAACATCCGGACAGGCTGCGACGGAAGTGGCGAATTATTTCGCTTCAAAAGGCGCTAAGCATTTCATCTACACGGATATTGCAACAGACGGCACGCTGGCCGGACCGAATATCAAAGCCAATCAAGCGTTGGTTGAAGCTGAAGACGCACAAGTGATTGTCTCCGGCGGCATCGGTTCACTGGAAGATATCCGCAACGTCAAGCAAGCATCTAGTGACAGCAACATCGCAGGTGTGATTATCGGAAAAGCCTTATATGAAAACCGTTTTACATTGGAGGAGGCTTTGTCATGCTGACAAAACGCATTATTCCGTGCCTGGATGTCAAAGAAGGGCGCGTCGTCAAAGGCGTCAGCTTCGTTTCATTGCGTGACGCAGGAGATCCTGTTGAACTGGCACGTTTCTACGATAAGCAAGGAGCGGACGAACTGGTGTTTCTTGATATCTCTGCTTCTCATGAGGGGAAAGAAACTATGGTGGAAGTAGTCAAAATTGTTGCGACCGAGCTTTCCATTCCGTTTACGGTAGGCGGCGGCATCCGCAGCCTTGAGGACATGAAACGTATGCTGCGTGCAGGTGCTGACAAAGTATCCTTGAACACAGCGGCTTTGGACCGTCCGGAGTTAATCAAAGAAGGTGCTGATTTCTTCGGTTCCCAGTGCATCGTCGTCGCCATTGATGCCAAGAAAAACGGCGACAGCTGGGACGTCTATACACATGGCGGCCGCAATAAAACCGAATGGAATGCCATTGAATGGGCAAAAAAGAGCGTGGAACTCGGAGCCGGCGAACTGCTGTTGACGAGCATGGACAAAGACGGATCGAAAGACGGTTTTGACCTGGAATTGACGCAGGCTGTGCGCGAAGCGGTCGAAGTGCCGGTTATTGCGAGCGGCGGTGCAGGAAATAAAGAGCATTTCAGCGAAGTATTTAAAGCGGTGGATGCCGATGCCGCATTGGCTGCATCCATTTTCCATTACAAAGAAACCAGCGTGGCTGAAGTCAAAGAATATCTACGGAAAGAGGGAGTGAATGTCCGATGACAACGATTCAATATGACCAAGACGGGCTGATTCCCGTTATTATCCAGAACGCAGAAACAAAAGAAGTACTGACTTTGGCATATGCCAATGAAGAAGCAGTCCAAAAAACCATGGATACCAATGAAACGTGGCTTTATTCAAGAAGCCGCAAGGAATTATGGAACAAAGGCGCAACCAGCGGAAACACACAACAAGTGACAGCGGTGCGTTTGGACTGTGACGGCGATTCACTGATCTATGAAGTGATTCCAAATGGTCCTGCTTGCCATACAGGCAAAGACAGCTGTTTCTTTGAAACAATCCACGGAGAACGCAATGAATCTCCAGGGGATATTTTCGCCCAATTGACATCGTTAATTAAAACGCGTGAAGAAGAAATGCCTGAAGGCGCCTATACCACCTATCTGTTTGAAGAAGGGGTAGACAAAATCTGTAAAAAAGTGGGCGAAGAAGCGGCTGAAGTAATCATTGCAGCCAAGAATCGTGATGCACAGGAGCTGTCGATGGAAACCGCTGATTTGTTCTATCATGTGTTGGTTCTGCTGCAAGAGCAAAAAGTGGGAATCAGCCAGGTGGTTGACGTACTAAAAGAGCGCCACGCTGTAAAAACGACAAGTAAATAACACGGAAATATGCTATAATTACAGCACATTTGAGTATAGGGACGATTCTGATCGTTCCTTTTACTTTTTCGGAGGCATATTTTGGAGAATAAAAAAACAAACTATAAAAACGTGCTGTCTTTTATACCGACAGGAGAATTCTACTACAAAAAAGGGTTGAAAGAGCTTCAGCGTGAAAATTATCCAAAAGCCCATAAATATTTGCGCCGTGCTTCAGAGCTGAGCCCGAAAGATCCGCTCATCTTGTCGCAATACGGTATTGTGCTGATGGAAATGCAGGAGTTTGAACAGGCTATGGATATGCTGCATGCTGCCCATGAACTGGATCCGAAAGAACCTGAAATCCTATTCTTTCTTGCAGAAGTCCATGCGCATATGGGCTTGTTTTGGGATGCGCGAAAATACGCCAAAAAATACCTGGTCTATGAGACGCAAGGGAAATATACAGCCGAAGCCATGGAAATTGTGGATTTCGCAGAACAGGAAGACTGGCAGTTGTTTGACGATGACGGGGAAGCGCAGGACAGCGAATATTATTACCGTCAGGAAAAAGCCCGCCGGATGATGGAGCAAGGCGATTTTACCGGAGCCATTGAGCTGTTGGAAAAGCTGGTTGAGGAAAAGGCTGACTTTTGGGGCGCCTATAACAACCTTGCTTTGGCTTACTTTTATATCGGGGAAGCCGAAATGGCGAAAGCGCTGCTCCATGATGTACTGCGCAGAAACACAGGGAATCTCCACGCCCTCTGTAACTTGGCAGTCTTCCACTACTACGAAAAAAATGCGGAGTTGGATGATGTCCTTGAGCTGTTGAAGAAAATCCAGCCTTACGTATTCGAGCATCGCTACAAACTGGGAGCGACGTTTGCACTGGTCGGCAAATACAAGGAAGCTTATCGTTGGCTGAAAAGCTTGCAGAAACGCGGCTTTGACGGAGACCCTGCTTTCTATTTCTGGTTATCGCATGCCGCATACCATTCGGGGCATGAAGAAGCATCCCGCCAAGCGTGGGAGCAATTGAAGAAAATGGATCCAGGCAAAGATGGCTACGAGCCATGGAATGAGCATGCCGCGATGCCGCATGCAGATGCACTGGAGCATGACCGTGATTACTTGACGAAGAAGTTGGATCATGCCAAAAAAAGTGAGCGGCTCTTAGGTTTGTTCCTGCTCGGCAAATCGTCCCATAAACAGGAAATTATTTCACATCCAAATTGGCTGGAATCCACTCAGCCATCGGCATTGGAAACGTTTGTGCTCGGATATGCGCTTGGCCATCCATTCAAAGAGTCTGTTCCGGAAGAACGGGCATTCATGCGTGCAATGGAAACTGCAGAGCTCCTCTACGCAAAGCAAGAAATGGTCACGAAGCAGCAGGAAGACCTTTTTCAAATGTGGTTCTTGTTAGTTGAAAAAGCATTCCTGCGCAACTATGCGTTTAAGAATCCGGCAGCATTGGCGGCAGCTGTTGACTATATGGTCAGTTCATCCAAAAATGAAAAGCTGACAAAAAAAGAAGTGGCTGACCAGTTCAGTGTTTCGGTCGCTACATTGACGAAATACATGAAAGAACTCATTGCTTACCTCCCGGAATAGGAGCATAGGCATAAAAGTTGAAGGTTTTCCCAGAATCTTATACGATTTAGCTACTGAGAAATAGGAGGTCTATTGTTATGACTGAAACGAATACAATCTATGATGTAATTATTATTGGAGCAGGACCAGCAGGCATGACTGCCGCTGTTTACACTTCCCGTGCGAATCTATCGACATTGATGCTTGAACGCGGCATTCCAGGTGGCCAAATGGCCAATACGGAAGAAATTGAAAACTATCCAGGGTTTGACCATATCCTTGGACCGGATTTATCTACAAAAATGTTTGAACACGCGAAGAAATTCGGTGCTGAATACGCTTATGGTGATGTTACCGAAATTATTGACGGCGAGGAATACAAAACCATCAAAGCTGGATCAAAAGAGTACAAAACACGTGCGATTATCGTAACAACAGGAGCCGAGTACAAGAAAATGGGCATTCCAGGAGAAACTGAACTTGGCGGCCGCGGCGTGAGCTATTGCGCGGTTTGTGATGGAGCTTTCTTTAAACAAAAGGAATTAGTGGTTGTCGGCGGCGGAGATTCAGCAGTCGAGGAAGGCGTTTATTTGACTCGTTTTGCGGATAAAGTAACCATCGTCCACAGACGCGACGAACTTCGTGCCCAAAAAATCCTTCAAGACCGTGCATTCGCCAATGACAAGATCGACTTTATCTGGAGCAACACGGTCAAAGAAATCCACGATGATGGAAACGGCAAAGTTGGAGGCGTGACATTGGTATCGACGGATGATGGGACTGAAAAAGAATTTAAAGCAGACGGCGTCTTCATCTACATCGGCATGTTGCCTTTAACAAAGCCATTTACTGAACTGGGGATTTTAAATGATGAAGGATATGTGGTGACCAATGAGAAGATGGAAACCAAAGTTCCAGGAATCTTTGCAGCCGGAGATGTTCGTGAAAAAACTTTGCGCCAAGTAGTTACAGCAACTGGTGATGGCAGTATTGCAGCACAGGCAGCTCAACATTATATTGAAGAGCTTATCGAGAAAATGGCAATGAAAACTCAAGCTTAATTTTTTCTTAATCTGTTTGTAACAGCTTTGTCATGTATAAGAGGTATAGTTAAGAAAGTAAATTGACCCCCTTTTTATAAAGAATTTGGATAGGCCGTTTTCCGGGCAACCCGGTAAACGGCCTCTTTTTTTGCATTCTTTTGCATGACACACCAGGATACATGTATAATGAAGTAAGTTTACAATAGATGCGGAGTGTCGAATGTGCAGCGAATCGCGAATTTATTAGTTATCCAAAATGGACAAGTATTATTATTGAAGAAACCGCGCCGTGACTGGTATGTGGCACCTGGCGGAAAGATGGAGCCCGGTGAGTCGATTTTCGAGGCGGCCGTTCGAGAGTTTAAAGAAGAAACGAATGCGACTCCGGTTGGAACTCATTTAAAAGGCATATACACGATGATGATCCAGGAAAATGGACAAAATGTGGACGAGTGGATGCTCTTCACATTTGCAGCCCGTGGACTGACCGGAAAAGTGTTTGAAGAAACACGAGAAGGCTTATTGGAATGGCATCCGGTTGAGGATCTGGCGTTTTTGCCGATGGCAGAAGGCGACCGGACCAACCTGCAATTTGCGGCCAGCCAGCAAGGAATCCAGTATGGGACATTCCATTACACACCGGACTTCCAGTTAATCAAAGAAACCATCCAAACATCAATAGAAGAGGTGAACCACCAAAATGGATAACCGCCAAGAAGAAACAGAGTTAATCATCATTACAGGCATGTCAGGAGCAGGAAAAACTGTGGCAATCCAAAGTTTTGAAGATTTGGGCTTTTTTACGATTGATAATTTGCCTCCTGCCCTTTTGCCTACTTTTATCAAGTTGATGAGAGATTCAGGGAAATCGATGAAACGTGTGGCAGCAGTCATGGATTTACGAGGCGGCGACTTTTTTGACAGCCTTGTAGAATCGATCGACCATTTATCGCAGGAACCGAATGTCTCCATCACAGTTCTGTTTCTGGATGCGGAAAACCAAACATTGGTGAGCCGATACAAAGAAACCAGAAGATCTCACCCGTTATCGCCAGGCGGACTGGTTTTGGGCGGCATTAAAAAAGAACGTGACATGTTAAGTGATCTTCAGGGAAGAGCGCAGTTTAAATACAATACATCCAATATGTCGCCACGTGAGCTGAAGGAGAAAATCATCGCGGACTTTTCTTCTAAGACCAGCAATGTGTTCACAGTGAATGTGATGTCTTTCGGGTTTAAGCACGGCATGCCGATCGATGCCGACCTGGTCTTCGATGTCCGCTTTTTGCCGAATCCTTACTATATTGAAGAGTTGAATCCTTTGTCGGGATTGGATGAACGGGTTTCCAGCTACGTGCTGAAATGGCAGGAAACACAGACGCTAATCGAGAAATTGACGGATCTTCTGCAGTTTATGATTCCGCAATACAAAAATGAAGGAAAAGCCCAATTGGTCATTGCATTTGGCTGTACAGGCGGACAGCACCGTTCTGTGACCTTGGCTGAGTACTACGGAAAACTTCTCGCTGAGAACAATAAAGTCATCATCACCCACAGAGACGTCAAAATAAGAAAGGATTGAGTGCATGGAACGCAACCAACACCGGAAACGCATTGTTATTTTAGGCGGTGGCACTGGCCTTTCCACACTTTTGCGGGGATTGAAGCTGTATCCGCTGGATTTGACGGCTATCGTTACTGTGGCAGATGACGGGGGAAGTTCAGGGCGTTTGCGAAATGACTTGGACATCCCGCCACCAGGAGATATCCGAAATGTGCTGGCTGCATTATCGGATACAGAACCATTGGTAGCGGAAATGTTCCAGTACCGCTTCAAACATTCCTTGGATTTGGATGGCCATTCCTTGGGTAATTTGATGCTTGCGGCTTTGACGGATATTACCGGTGATTTTTCTCATGCCGTCCATGAAATGAGCCGTGTATTGAGTGTCAATGGCACCGTTTTGCCTGCGGCCAATCAAATTGTAACGCTCAATGCAGAGTTGGAAGACGGCACGATCATCAAAGGCGAATCCAAGATTCCTGCATATTTGCAGCCGATTAAACGGGTGTTCATCGAACCCCGTGATGTAAAAGCACTGCCTGCTGCGATAGCGGCCATTGAAAACGCCGATGTAATCGTGGTCGGACCGGGTTCTTTGTACACCAGTATTTTGCCGAATCTACTCGTGAAAGATATTAAAAAAGCAGTTCTTGCGGCAAAAGCGAAGAAGATTTATATCTGTAATTTAATGACACAAGCGGGCGAAACCTATGAATATACAGCCTCTGACCACGTACAGGCACTTTATGACCATGTCGGCGAAAGATTTTTGGATGCGATTCTGCTAGATAAAGTCCAAGTGCCGCCGGTTGTTGCCGAACGCTACAAAAAAGAAAAAGCATGGCCGGTGGAATATGACGAAGAGAAGCTGAAAGAGATGGGCCTCGAAGTCCACCGAAAAGACATCGCCAATATCTTTGGGGAAATAGTGCGGCATGAGCCGATGAAAGTGGCAGAATGGTTATTTGAATATGCTGGGGGCCGTGCCAGTGAAGATTCAAAGCAGCTTTACTTCTAGTGCTTTGAAAGGGGGAACGAATTTTGTCTTTTGCATCGGAAACAAAAAAAGAAATGACACAGATAGAAGTGGATGATTGTTGTGGAAAGGCAGAACTTTCCGCTATGATCCGGATGAACGGCACATTGTCGTTTTCCAATCGGCAATTAAGCCTGGATATCCAGACTGAAAATGCGGCAATTGCCCGCCGTATCTATACCTTATTGAAACGTTTCTACAAGCCGTATCCTGTCGAATTGCTCGTCAGAAAAAAGATGCGTTTAAAAAAGAACAATATCTATATTTGCAGAATTCGGGAAGGTGCCAAGCATATCCTGGAAGACCTGGAGATATTGACAGAAGGGTTTCAATTCCAGCACCAAATCGTTAAAACATTGATTGAAAAAAACTGCTGCAAACGCTCTTACTTGCGGGGGGCCTTCTTGGCTGGCGGATCTGTCAACAATCCTGAAACATCCTCCTACCATTTGGAAATCTACTCTCTTTATAAAGACCATGCAGATTCTTTGGTTGATCTAATGAACGAATTCCATTTGAACAGCAAAATGATCGAACGGAAAAAAGGGTTTGTGACGTACTTGAAAGAAGCGGAGAAAATATCGGACTTTCTGAGCATCACTGGCGCGCATTCCGCTTTATTGAAATTTGAAGATGTCCGAATCATTCGGGACATGCGCAACAGCGTGAACCGTTTAGTAAATTGCGAAACGGCAAACTTGAACAAAACCATCGACGCCGCATTGCGTCAAGTGGAGAACATCCGTTTTATCGATGAAGCAATTGGAATCGATCAATTGCCTGAACGATTGCGTGAAATTGCCCGACTTCGGGTAGAGTATCAAGACGTCACCTTGAAAGAGTTGGGTGAAATGGTGTCTGGTGGAACAGTCAGTAAGTCAGGTGTCAATCACCGGCTGCGGAAAATCGATGAAATCGCTGCATCGTTGAGAAATGGAGAAATGATCGGCCGCTAAATGCCGGCTGTTCTTTCATATATAAGAGAGTGAAGTTTTAGAGGAGGATAAGTATGGTTGAAAAACAGGTGAAAGTATTATTGAAATCAGGTCTTCAAGCAAGACAGGCTGCTTTATTTGTTCAAGAAGCGAACAGATACACAGCGGATATCTACTTGGAAAAAGACAATAAAAAAGTAAACGCTAAAAGCATCATGGGAATCATGAGCTTAGCTATCAGCAAAGGCACACTCATCACGATTTCAGCAGACGGCTTGGACGAGGAGAAAGCGGTTCAGTCGCTTTCTGGAATTATCGAGCAGGAAGCTTAATCACCTCTGATTAGAGCAAATAAAAACCTCACAGCCATTGGGCTGTGAGGTTTTTATTTTAGATATCTTTTTTGTGGTTTTCAGGCAATTTGCTGCGTGTGATGACTTGGTCGATCAAGCCATATTCAAGCGCGCGTTCTGCTGTCATGAAGTTATCGCGGTCCGTATCTTTGGAAATGACTTCGATTGGTTGTCCTGTGCGTTCAGACAAGATCTGGTTCAATTTCTCGCGAAGATGAAGAATGCGTTTCGCTGCAATTTCAATTTCAGTCGCTTGGCCTTGAGCACCACCAAGAGGCTGGTGAATCATGACTTCGGCATTCGGCAATGCAAGGCGTTTGCCTTTTGTTCCAGCTGCCAATAGGAATGCGCCCATTGAAGCTGCCATACCGATACAAATTGTCTGTACGTCTGGACGGATAAACTGCATTGTATCGTAAATTGCCATACCGGCTGTGATGCTGCCGCCTGGGCTGTTGATGTAAATGGAAATGTCTTTGTCCGGATCTTCCGCTTCAAGGAACAGAAGCTGCGCGACGATTGAATTCGCAACATTATCATCAATTCCGCTGCCCAGCATAATAACACGGTCTTTCAACAAACGTGAATAAATATCATAAGCACGTTCGCCTCGGCTTGTTTGTTCGATTACTGTAGGAATTAAGTTCATAGAATAGTTCCTCCTCGATTAAGTGGTGTGCAAACAATGCTGAAAGTTCTCTCAGCTGTACTATTATCATACACATGATGGTCAATGAAGGTCAAATCTAACGAATTAAAAAAATGGACTTGATTAAGTCGGAATGGTTTTGTATAATAGAAAAGTCGCTAATAGCGAATACGCCCTCGTAGTGTAATGGATCACACGTAAGATTCCGGTTCTTGAGATGGGGGTTCGATTCCCTCCGAGGGCATCAATAAACAGGAAAGTCCGTTTTGCCGTTTAATCGGCGATGCGGGCTTTTTTTTGTTGCCATATGCAAAGATGCAAAAATTCGCTTATGGATGGAATCTTCTGTTAAGCGGTTAAATAAGCTATACTACGAAAGATATGTAAAAAGTTTACATTCATAATTATAACGAAATATTATTACATAGTATCGAAAAGAGGAAAGCTGGGTGAAGAAATTAGTGATTTCCAATCTAAGCGTAACTTTATGGATTAGAGGTGGATTCGGTTTGAATAGAGAAAAGTATATTGAAGCAAATCCGGGTGTTTCTGAAGTGTTTGCCATCAAATTCGGAATGGATAATGAAAAATGAAGAAAAAAATTATCCTTTTGAGTGCATTAGGGATCTTCCTGGTGGCTGCTCCTGTCAACGCAATCGATTTCCCCGAACTAACCAAGGATATTTATGTACAGGACATTTCTGGTGTTCTATCCGATGAAGCTGAAGAAGAATTGCGCCTTTTAGGTAAAAACTTAGAAGATGCGACGACTGCCCAGATTGCTGTGATGGCCATTCCTTCGCTGGAAGGAGAGGCTATTGAAAGTTATGCTTTAGAAGCTCTTCGCCATTACGAAATTGGTTCTGAAGATGAGAATAACGGTGTTCTAATGGTAGTTTCGACAGGCGACCGTGAAATCTATATCGCTACGGGCTACGGTCTGGAAGGCGTTTTGCCGGATGCTAAGGTGGGGCGGATATTGGATGATTACGCCGTGCCGTATTTGAAGAAAGATCAATTCGACCAAGGCATTAGGAATACCTATACAGCGCTTTATCATGAAGTGACAGCAGAATATAGCCAAAATGCTGAAGCTGCAGCTCCCCAGACTGGAGCATCCCAAGTTCCTGCTTATGAGCCCCGTGAAAAATGGCCGCTTCATCGTGTTATTATAGCCATCGTCATTGGCATTTGGATTGTTGTGGCCTTATTTGGAGATGGTGCAGGAAGAGGCAATGGCAAAAAATCCAGAAGTGGCGGGTTGAGAAGCCAATCACGGAGCAGCAGTGCCAGAAAAAGCTCTGGAGGCAGCAGACCCCGCAGAGGTGGAGGAGGTTCTGGTGGGGGCGGCGGTGCAAAACGGAAATTTTAACTAATGGTGATGTGATAAGTTGAAAGTTGGCCAGATGAAATGATTTGAAATGCTAGGGATTTTCCAGTTCATTCTGCCTGAATAGATTAGAGGGCGAGTCTTATTTTTCAATTTAGAGAAATTGCCTTCTAAAGGAATGGCGCAGCTGGCATCTGTCTACTCCTTCTTTTCAGGCCTATTCCGAAAAGAAACGTTTAAAAAGTCGTGTGGTAAGGGAAATGATTACTAATACATACTAGTTAAAGAGGTGGAGCATTTGAGGAAATTGTTGATTCCTATTATTATTGTAATTGCATTAATTGCCATTGTGGCAGCCATTCTTGTGCCAAGCTACAACGGATTTGTCCAGCTTGAAGAGGACGTCAACCAGTCTTACGCCCAAATTGAAAACCAGCTGCAGCGCAGACTGGATTTGATCCCGAACCTGGTGGAAACGGTGAAAGGCTTCGCTGACCAGGAACAGGATGTCATTGACAGTGTAACGGAAGCCCGTTCAAACTTGGCCGGTGCGGAAGGCGTCAGTGAACAGGCGGAAGCGGATGCTGAATTGAGCGGGGCGTTGAGCCGTTTGCTCGTAGTAGTGGAAAATTATCCGGAGATCCGCTCCAGCGAAAATTTCCAGCAGCTGTCGGATGAATTGGCCGGGACAGAAAACCGGATCGCCGTAGCCCGTCAGGATTATAACGGAACAGTATCAGAATTTAACCGCAAAGCCAGAAGTTTTCCGGGGAATATGATTGCTGGTATTTTCGGATTTGATGAAAAAGAATACTTCGAAGCAGATCCGGATGCATCCGAAGCACCTGAAGTCGATTTTGGAACAGATGAGGATGAACAATGAGACGCAGAATAGCGCTCCTATGCTTCCTGCTGCTGATGGTCAGCGGGCAAGGTGTTGCAGCTGACTTTCCGGAATTGACGAATGATATTTACGTTCAGGATGAAGTCGGTATTTTGTCAGAACAGCAAAAAGAGGAGCTGCGCCAATTAGGTCGTGGTCTGGAAGATGCGACTAGTGCCCAGATCATGGTACTGGTAATTCCCACGCTTGAAGGTGAACCGATTGAAAGTTACGCCAATCAGGCGTTCCGCCATTATGGCGTCGGTTCGGAAGAAGAAAACAACGGAATTCTGGTAGTTCTGTCACTGGATGAACCGAATGACCGGGAAATTTATGTGGAAATCGGTTACGGTCTGGAAGGCGCATTGCCGGATGGGAAAGTCGGCCGGATTTTGGATGAATACGCTATTCCTTATTTGAGCCAGGGCAATTACAGTGAAGGCGTCATCAATTTGTATGAAGTCCTGTATCAGGAAGTAGCCGCTGAATATCAATGGAACGGGGAACCTGTAGAACCGCAGGCAGCTGCTTCCCAACAGCAGCAGGAAGGACTTCCTCCGTTCATGACCATTCTGATTGTCTCGGCTATTCTCATCCTTATTACCGGAGGTGGCGGCGGCAAAGGCGGTGGTCGCCGTCGGGGCAGAGGCGGCAGAACAATTTACATGGGCCCAGGAAGCTTTGGCGGCGGTTTTGGTGGCGGCGGTGGTTTCCGTGGAGGCGGAGGCGGCATGTCTGGAGGCGGCGGTGCCGGGCGAGGCTTCTAAAAGTATAAGCTAATGCCTTTTAGAGAAAGAAGGAATCCAATGTTTACCCTGTATACGCGCGCCAATTGTCCACTTTGTGATGAAGCTAAGTTGATGATTCAATTGGTAAATGAAGACTTTCCATTGTCGTACAAAGAAATCGATATCGAAAGTGATGATGAATTGCATGAAAAATACATGCTGATGATTCCGGTTTTGGAAAAAGACAATAAGGTTTTGCTGTACGGCAATATCGGTTATGTAGATTTATTGGAAGCGTTAGAAAGTTAACGCTTCTTTTTGTTTGCAATTGATAGAAAGATTCGGTAGAATGAATTTAGTGGGACACAAAATTATTCAATGGGACAAAAAACGTCCAACTGGAATGGAGTGAACAAATGGATGCTTTATCTGCTGCTCAGCAAAAGCTGATGCCAGAAATGTCCGAACTCCTGAAAAAACGGTACCAGATTTTACAGACCATCAATTTGGAACAACCGATCGGCAGGCGAACGTTAAGTGAAGTTGCCGGAGCTACAGAGCGTGAAATTAGGAAAGAAACCGATCTGCTGCGCAATCAGCAGTTGATTGAAATGAAAACGGCGGGCATGACGGTTACTTCGCAAGGATTGGAAGTACTGGAAGAGCTGAAAGTTTTCGTGCGTGAACTGTCCGGGCTGACTGATATGGAAATTCAGCTGCAGTCGATATTAGGAATTTCAAAAGTGGTGATTTTGCCACAAGACAGTGATGAAATTCCAGCAGTAAAATCCCATATTGGCAAAGAAGCTGCCCGGCTTTTGGAAGCATTATTCGGACGCTGTAAGAAAATAGCCGTTACCGGGGGCAGCACGATGGCAGCCATCTCGAAAGAATTATCCATCGGCAAGCCGGATCGGACGCTTCAATTTATTGCAGCCCGCGGTGGGCTTGGAGAAGATGTCCTTCATCAGGCAAACACCATTGCCGCCGCTTTTGCGGAAAAAACAGGCGGTTCGTTCAAAACTCTTTATTTGCCTGATCACTTAAGCGCTGAAGCATTTGCAATGATGATGAAAGAGCCAGTGATCAAGGAAATGATGGACTTGTATGATCAGACGGATGTAGTGGTCCATGGCATAGGCAATGCGGAAGAGATGGCGGTACGCCGGCACTCTTCTTTGGAAGAAGTAGAAAAGATACGGTCTGGCGGAGCAGTCAGTGAGGCTTTTGGCTATTATTTCGACAAAGATGGAAAAATTGTTTATCGGATCCGCACAGCGGGGATTCAATTGGAGCAGGTACAAAAAGCTTCAACAATTTTGGCAGTTGCTGGTGGAGGTTCCAAGGCAAGGGCAATCTTATCTTATTTCAACAATGCACCGACGCCGACAGTGTTAATCACTGACGAAGGAGCAGCACGAAAAATACTTGAATTGACTAAAAAATTGGAGGAATAGTAAATGACTTTAAAATTAGCAATTAACGGATTTGGACGTATTGGACGCATCGTATTTCGTGGGGCAATGGCAAACGAAGAAGTGGAAGTTGTAGCAGTAAATGACTTGACTGACGCAAAAATGCTGGCTCACCTTCTAAAATATGATTCAATTCACGGAACATTGGATGCTGAAGTTTCAGCAGAAGGCGATAACATTGTCGTAAACGGCAAAACAATCCGCGTATTCTCTGAAAAAGATCCTTCAAACCTTCCATGGGGAGAGCTTGGCGTAGATATCGTTGTTGAATCTACTGGATTCTTCACAGATACAGCTTCTGCTTCAAAACACATCGAAGCCGGCGCGAAAAAAGTTATTGTTTCAGCACCAGGCAAAAACGGCATGAAGACACTTGTTATGGGTGTTAACCATGAAACGTACAACCCTGAAGAGCATGATGTTGTATCGAATGCATCTTGTACAACAAACGGCCTTGCTGGAATGTCAAAAGTGTTGAACGATCGTTTCGGCATCAAGCATGCAATGATGACAACAATCCATTCATACACAAATGACCAGATCCTATTGGATTCTCCGCACAAAGATTTCCGCCGTGCACGTGCAGCAGCTGAATCCATGATTCCAACAACTACTGGTGCAGCTACTGCAGTGGCTAAAGTATTGCCTGAATTGGAAGGCAAAATTGATGGAATGGCAATCCGCGTTCCGACACCAAACGTTTCATTGATCGACTTGGTTGCACATCTTGAAAAAGATGTAACTGTTGAAGAGGTCAACAATGCATTGAAAGAAGCATCTGAAAACGAATTGAAAGGTTTCCTGGAATACAGCGAATTACCACTTGTTTCTAGAGACTACAATGGCAACACTGCATCATCTACTGTCGATGGCCTTTCAACTATGGTCATCGGGGATAACATGGTCAAAGTCCTTGCTTGGTATGATAACGAATCCGGCTACTCAGGACGTTGTATCGACCTTGCATTGCACATGTACAAAAAAGGATTGTAATCCCAAAATCATAGCTTAATTACCAATGAACCTCTATAATAAAAGAGGGTAAAAGGGGCGGGGACTTACCCCGCTCCTTATTTTTTTGAATACAAATAGGAGGTATTTTCATGCAGCAGAAAATGACCATGAAAGATTTGGATTTGAAAGGAAAACGTGTATTTTGCCGTGTCGATTTCAACGTGCCGATGGAAGATGGCAAAGTGACGGATGATACAAGAATCCGTGCAGCTGTACCAACCATCGAATACTTGGTTGAGCAAGGCGCAAAAGTGATTTTGGCCAGTCACCTTGGCCGTCCTAAGGGTGAAGTCAACGAAGATATGAGACTTGCTGCAACAGGCGTCCGGTTGGGTGAATTGTTACATAAAGAAGTAAAAAGCCTGGACGAATCAATCGGCGAAAAAGTTGAACAGGAGATTTCAGCCATGCAAGAAGGCGATATCGTCCTGCTTGAAAATGTCCGGTTCCATCCGGGTGAAGAAAAGAATGACGAAGAACTCGCTAAAGCATTTGCTGCACTGGCAGACGTATTCGTCAATGATGCTTTTGGTGCAGCGCACCGTGCACATGCTTCAACAGCAGGCATTGCCAGCTATTTGACGTCCGTATCGGGCTTGCTGCTGGAAAAAGAGCTTGAAGTTTTGGGCAAAGCGCTGTCTGAACCGGATCGTCCATTTACAGCCATCATCGGTGGCGCAAAAGTAAAAGATAAAATTGGTGTAATCGATCATCTATTGGATAAAGTGGACAATCTATTGATTGGCGGAGGACTTTCCTATACCTTCATCAAAGCTCAAGGATATGAAATCGGGAACTCCTTAGTGGAAGAAGACAAATTGGAATTGGCACAATCCTTTATCGAAAAAGCCAAACAAAAAGGCGTCAAATTTTATTTGCCGGTTGATGCAACAGTTGCCAGCGAGTTTTCCAAAGATGCAGACACGAAAAGTGTGAAAATCGAGGAAATACCGGCAGACTGGATGGGTCTGGATATCGGACCTGAAACAGCGGCGTTGTATGCAGATGTCATCAAAAACTCGAAATTGATCATCTGGAACGGGCCTATGGGCGTGTTCGAAATGCCGGCTTTTGAAAATGGAACGAAATCAGTAGCTCAGGCCATGGCTGAAACACCAGGCTACACAGTCATCGGCGGCGGAGATTCTGCGGCAGCTGTGGAGAAATTCCATGTAGCTGATAAGATGGATCACATTTCTACAGGCGGTGGCGCTTCACTGGAGTTTATGGAAGGCAAGGACTTGCCGGGCGTCAGTGCATTGACAGACAAGTAAACCGAATGACTGGAAAGGGAGTGCTTTTGTGAGAAAACCAATTATTGCAGGAAACTGGAAAATGTATAAAACAGCTTCAGAGGCAAAACAATTTATTGAAGAAGTAAACGGTTTGGTACCGGACTCTGACAAAATGGATGCAGTTATTTGCGCACCGGCATTATTTTTGCCACAGCTGGTCATTTCTGCAGAAGGCAGCGCGCTTCAAATCGGTGCGCAAACCATGTCAGAAGAAGACGAAGGTGCGTTTACTGGAGAAATCAGCCCTGTCCAATTAGCGGATGTCGGCGTGAAATACGTCATTATCGGCCATTCAGAGCGCCGCCAGTATTTCAATGAAACCGATGAGTCAGCCAACAAAAAAGTGAAAGCGGCTTTCAATCATGGTTTGATTCCGATACTTTGTGTCGGTGAAACATTGGAACAGCGTGAAAACGGCGAAACAGGTTCTGTAGTCGAAGCGCAAGTGGAAAAAGGCATTGCGGGATTAACAGAAGAGCAAATTTCCCGTCTTGTCATTGCCTATGAACCAATTTGGGCTATCGGTACAGGCAAAACAGCTACAGCTGAAGATGCCAACGAAGTTTGTGGAATTGTCCGCAAAAAAGTTGCGTCATTGTACAACGAACAGGCTGCTGACGAACTGCGTATACAATATGGCGGCAGTGTTAAACCGGCCACAATTGATGAATTGATGAGTATGGAGCATATTGACGGAGCATTGGTTGGCGGCGCAAGCCTGGAAACCGAGTCGTTCGTCAAATTGCTGGAGGCTGGTTCACATGCGTAAAACCGAACACCCAGCAGCTCTTATCATCTTAGATGGATTCGGCTGCCGTGAAGAGACTTTTGGCAATGCAGTAGCGCAAGCGAACAAACCGAATTTCGATCGCTTATGGAAAAGTTATCCGCATGAACTGCTGACGGCTTCTGGAGAAGCTGTCGGTTTGCCGGATGGCCAAATGGGCAATTCTGAAGTAGGCCATTTGAATATTGGGGCTGGACGGATTGTCTACCAGAATTTGACGCGCATCAACAAGTCGATTCGCGATGGCGATTTTTATGAAAATGCCGCTTTTCTGGAAGCAGTCAGCAATGCTAAAAACAACGGGAAAGCTCTTCACATTCTAGGTTTATTATCCGATGGTGGAGTACACAGCCATTATGAGCACCTTTTTGCATTGTTGAAACTGGCGAAGCAGCAAGGATTGACCGAGGTTTATGTTCACGGTTTCCTTGACGGCCGTGATGTAGGGCCCCGCACCGCGCTTAAATATGTTGAACAGGCTGAACAGCAAATGGAAGAAATCGGTGTCGGGAAATTTGCATCGATCAGTGGGCGCTATTATGCGATGGACCGCGACCAGCGTTGGGAACGTGCCGATTTGGCATACCGGGTTCTGGTTGATGGTATCGGCAAAACGGCGCCATCGGCAAATGCTGGGATCACCCATTCCTATGATCAGGACATTTCAGATGAGTTTATCGTGCCATTTGCCATTGTCGAAGACGGCAAGCCGGTTGCAACCATCGATTCCGGGGATTCCCTGATTTTCTTCAACTTCCGACCGGACCGTTCGATCCAATTGACATCGGCATTTATTCGTGAAGATTTTACTGGGTTTCCGTTAAGTGCGAAGCACCCGAGAGACTTGGTTTATATCACGTTTACTTCTTATAGTGAGGACTTGCCAACTCGTGTGGCGTTTGAAACACTGAACCTGGAAAATACAATTGGGGAAGTGGTCTCAGCGAACGGCCTGACTCAGCTGCGGATTGCGGAAACCGAAAAATATCCGCATGTGACGTTCTTCATGAGCGGCGGACGCGAAGGCGTCTTTCCAGGGGAAGACCGCATTCTCGTAGCTTCTCCAAAGGTTGCGACATACGATTTGCAGCCTGAAATGAGTGCATACGAAGTGACCGATCGCCTGGTGGAACAAATCGAGGCCGGTGCGCATGATGCCATTATCCTGAACTTTGCAAACCCGGATATGGTTGGCCATAGCGGCTTGCTGGAACCGACAATCCGTGCCATTGAAGTGGTCGATGAATGCTTAGGCCGCATAGTTGATGCTTTGCATGCCCAAGGCGGTTCGGCATTGATTACTGCAGACCATGGTAACGCTGACGAAGTGCGGACGATTGAAGGTATGCCAATGACGGCACACACGACCAATAAAGTACCGGTGATCTTGACAAAATCCGGATATGTTTTACGTGAAGGCGGCATTCTGGCCGACTTGGCACCAACCATTTTAAAAATGCTGGACATCGAACAACCGATCGAAATGACTGGAAAACCATTATATTAAAAGGGAGCTGTTTTAATTGCCAATTATTACAAACATTCAAGCACGTGAGATTTTAGATTCAAGAGGGAACCCGACAATCGAAGTTGAGGTATTCACAGAAAGCGGCGCATTCGGCCGCGCTATCGTACCTTCAGGTGCCTCTACAGGCGAACACGAAGCAGTGGAATTGCGTGATGGCGATAAGAGCCGCTACCTTGGCAAAGGTGTTTTGAAAGCTGTTGAGCATGTCGACACTGAAATTGCTGAAGCATTGGAAGAAAAATATTCAGTCCTTGACCAGGTATCAATCGACAAAGCATTGATCGAATTGGACGGCACAGAAAACAAAGGGCGCTTAGGTGCCAACGCGATTCTTGGAGTTTCTTTAGCTGTTGCACACGCTGCAGCCAACTATTTGGATCTTCCGCTTTACCAGTACTTGGGCGGTTTCAACGCGAAACAATTGCCGGTACCGATGATGAACATCTTGAACGGCGGCGAACATGCTGACAACAACGTGGATATCCAGGAGTTCATGGTTATGCCGGTTGGGGCAAAATCATTCCGTGAAGCAGTTCAGATGGGTGCAGAGATCTTCCATAACTTGAAAGCAGTATTAAAAGAAAAAGGCTACAACACTTCTGTTGGAGACGAAGGCGGATTTGCACCGAACTTAGGGTCAAACGAAGAAGCCTTAACAACAATCATGGAAGCAATTGAAAAAGCCGGCTACAAGCCTGGAACTGATGTACTATTGGCAATGGATGTCGCTTCTTCTGAAATCTATGACAAAGAAAAAGGCGTATACAACCTGCCAGGCGACAACACAGTGAAAACATCTGCAGAGATGGTTGACTGGTACGAAGAGCTTTGCAATAAATACCCAATCATTTCAATTGAAGATGGATTGGATGAAAACGACTGGGCTGGACATAAATTATTGACTGAACGAATCGGTGACAGAGTGCAATTGGTTGGAGACGATCTTTTCGTTACCAACACGAAAAAATTGGCTCAAGGAATCGAAGAAGGCATCGGCAACTCAATCCTGATCAAAGTTAACCAAATCGGTACATTGACAGAAACTTTCGATGCAATTGAAATGGCGAAACGTGCCGGCTACACAGCTGTCATCAGCCACCGTTCAGGCGAATCTGAAGATGTTACGATTGCAGACATCGCAGTAGCAACAAATGCTGGACAAATCAAAACGGGTGCTCCATCACGTACGGACCGTGTTGCGAAATACAACCAGTTGTTGCGCATCGAAGATCAGTTATTTGAAACAGGTCAATACCTGGGCTTGAAAACGTTCTACAACTTAAAAAAATAAAATAGAGGCATTTGCCTCTATTTTCTATTGCTATTGTCACAGGTCACAATTTTTGGTAAACTTAGTTTTGTTGTGAACGTTCTTTTCAGGAGGTGGAATTTATGCATACGTTGTTAATGACATTACTCGTCATCGTATCGCTCGCATTAATCGTTGTCGTTTTATTGCAATCTGGAAAAAGTGCAGGTCTTTCAGGAGCCATCTCCGGTGGAGCAGAGCAACTTTTCGGCAAGCAAAAAGCTCGTGGTTTGGACTTGGTCCTGCACCGGGTTACGATTGTACTTGCTGCCTTATTCTTTATTCTGGCTGTTGCCGTAACGAAAGTTTAATGTAGATGATTAAATCGCCTGACCATACATGGTTGGGCGTTTTCTTTTAGTATTGGAATTGGAGGGATTATAATGCGGATTTCGCAACCAAAACCATTTTTCTTTAAAACAGGCCCTCGGGCAGTGCTTCTATTACACGGCTTTACAGGAAATTCCGCAGACGTCCGCATGCTGGGCCGTTTTTTGGAGACCAAAGGCTACACAAGCATCGCCCCGCATTATGCAGGTCATGGTGTAGCGCCTGAAGAGTTAGTGGGCACCGGTCCAGCCGACTGGTGGAAAGACGTGGAAAAAGCATATGAGACATTGCTGGAAGAGGGATATACTGAAATTGCGGTGGCTGGACTGTCATTGGGCGGCGTATTCAGCCTGAAATTAGGGTATACAAAACCTATCAAGGGAATTGTCACCATGTGCGCTCCGATGTATATGAAAACCACTGACCTCATGTATGAGGGTGTCTTAAAATATGCGCGTGAATACAAGAAATATGAAGGAAAAAGCGATGAAGATATCGAAAAAGAAATGAAGGCTTTCCAAGAACGGCCAATGGAATCGCTGGCCGATTTGCGTGCCTTGATCGCAGAAGTCAAAGAACAAGTGGATCATGTTTATGCGCCGCTGTTCGTTGTTCAGGGCAGGCTGGATGATGTCATCAATACGGATTCAGCCAACGTCATTTATGACACCGCTGAATCGACCGACAAACACATCAAGTGGTACGAAAATTCGGGCCATGTTATTACGCTTGATAAAGAGAAAAAACAATTGCACGAAGACATTTTTGCATTTCTCGAATCGCTTGATTGGAGTGTGTGAACCGTCACAAAGGAGGAGTTAGATTTGAGTACTAACGAACGTTCATTGGAACAGCGATTGCTGGTCTTCATGCGTGAAGAAGCATACAAGCCGCTGACTGTACAGGAAATAGAAGAGCAATTCGGTTTTGAAGATGCCGATGAATTTAAGGAATTGGTGAAAACATTGGTGCGTCTTGAAGAAACGGGTGCACTTGTCCGTTCAAGATCAAACCGTTACGGTGTGCCGGAACGCATGAACCTGATGCGCGGAAAATTCATCGGGCATCCAAAAGGCTTCGGCTTTGTCGCTCCTGAAGAAGCAGGATTGGATGATGTCTTTATTCCGCCGACTGAAACAAATGGTGCAATAAATGGTGATACCGTGCTGATCCGTGTATCTGAAGGGTCTTCTGGGGACCGTCGCGAAGGCGCGATTATCCGGATCATCGAACGCGGCACCACAAGAGCTGTCGGAACATTCCAGGACAATAAAGGTTTCGGTTTTGTTGTAACAGATGATAAAAAAATGAACATGGACATCTTTATTGCTAAAGACGATACATTAGGGGCTGTAGATGGCCACAAAGTGGTCGTTGAGATTACCGGCTGGCCGGAAGGCAGAAAATCTGCAACAGGCATGGTCACGCAGATTCTTGGCCATAAAAATGACCCGGGTGTCGATATTCTTTCCATTATCCATAAATACGGCATTGAAACGGAATTTCCGCCGGATGTTCTGGAACAGGCGAATAATGTACCGGATGAAATTGATCCGGCCGATTTGAACGACCGCACCGATTTGCGCAACGAACAGATTGTGACGATTGATGGGGCTGACGCCAAAGACTTGGATGATGCCGTTCAAGTAGTGAAGTATGAAGATGGCACGTATAAATTAGGCGTACATATCGCTGACGTCAGCCATTACGTGACGGAAGGCTCGGCTATTGACCGGGAAGCCTATGACCGTGCAACAAGCATCTATTTGACTGATCGTGTCATTCCGATGATCCCGCACCGTCTGTCAAATGGCATTTGTTCATTGAATCCGCAGGTGGATCGTCTGACTTTGTCTTGTGAAATGATTTTCAATGAACAGGGCGAAGTGCTGTCCCATGAAATCTTCCAGAGTGTCATCAAGACCTCGGCACGTATGACTTACACAGATGTCTATGAAATTCTCGAACAGGACAACCAAGAGCTGAAAGAAAAGTACAGCGAATTGGTACCGATGTTCGAATTGATGAAAGAACTTGCTGAAGTACTTCGTACGAAGCGGATGCGCCGTGGTGCCATCGATTTCGATTTCAAGGAATCCAAAGTGCTGGTGGATGAAAATGGCTACCCGGTGGACGTTGTGGTTCGTGAACGCACAGTAGCTGAACGTCTGATTGAAGAGTTTATGCTGGCTGCCAATGAAACAGTAGCTGAACATTTCCATCACATGAATGTGCCCGCTATTTACCGTATCCACGAAGATCCAAAGCCTGAAAAACTGCAGCGCTTTTTCGAATTCGTTACGAATTTCGGCATCGTGGTGAAAGGTTCAGGAACACAAATTCATCCAAAAGCTTTGCAGGAAATTGTTGAGTCGATTGCAGGGACTCCGGAAGAACCGGTCATTTCAACTATGATGCTTCGTTCGATGCAACAGGCGAAATACTCGAATGAAAGCCTGGGGCATTTTGGTTTGTCTACGGAATTCTACACGCATTTCACGTCGCCGATTCGCCGTTACCCTGATTTGGTTGTACACCGCCTAATTCGAACTTACTTGATCGAGAAGGACCTGTCGAAAAAAACAATTGCCTATTGGGAAGCCAATATGGATGATATTGCGACACATACGTCGGAACGCGAACGCCGCGCAGTGGAAGCTGAACGAGATACAGACGCTTTGAAGAAGTCACAGTTTATGGCTGATAAAATCGGCGAGCAATTTACCGGCATCATTTCTTCTGTAACGAATTTCGGTTTGTTCATCGAACTCGCGAACACCATTGAAGGTTTGGTTCACGTTTCCAATATGACAGATGATTATTACCGTTTCGACGATCGCAGCATGATGATGATCGGCGAACGAAATAAACGCCAATTCCGGATTGGTGATGAAATTGAAATCAAAGTCATCGGCGTAAAACCGGAAGAGTCGTCCATTGATTTTGAAATTGTCGGCATGGTGCAAAACACTCGCCAGTCGAGAAGAGAACAGCCGAAAGTAATCCGTGCCACGAAAAAAGACGGTGGCGGAAAACCGGGACGCGACGGCAAGAAGCCAGAAGGCGGCGGTCCTACACGCAAGCCAAAAAACAAAAAGAAAAAGTTTTATGAAGGCGCCGCAAAACAAGGACGCAACAAGAAAAAATAAAATAGCGGCTTCAGAGCCGCTTTTTTGAATCTAGCTGAGGTGAAACCACATGGCCAAAGGAGAAGGCAAAGTAATTGCCCAAAACAAGAAAGCCGGTTTCGATTTTTTCATCGAAGAAACGATCGAGGCAGGGATTGTCTTGCAGGGTACTGAGATTAAATCTGCACGAAACGGCAAAGTCCAATTGAAGGATTCGTTTGTTCGGATCCGTAATGGGGAAGCCTGGATTTCAAATATGCACATCAACCCTTACGAGCAGGGCAACCAGTTTAACCATGACCCGACACGTTCACGTAAATTGTTGTTGCATAAGAAACAGATCGCTGATTTGCAGGCACATTCGAAAGTCCAGGGTTCTGCAATCATTCCACTGAAAATGTATTTGAAAGACGGCTTTGCGAAAATTTTGCTTGGCGTCGGTAAAGGGAAGAAGAACTACGACAAACGGGAAGATTTGAAAAAGAAAGACGCAAAACGTCAAATCGACCGTGCCATAAAAGAACACAACCGCTAAGACTTGATGTCAGACCAATGTTGCCTTATACTAGAGATATAGCACATGAAGCTGTTTATTCATCTTCCGTGTCTCTTTTTAATAAGGGGACGTTACGGATTCGACAGGGATGATCTGGGCTTGGGTCGCGCGTCGGAGGGTCGGCTCCGTCACCAACGTATTTATAACAACTGGCAAAACAAACCAAAACCTAGCATTCGCAGCGTAAGCTCGGATCTGCTTTATCTATCCATCGCCCATGTGGCTGGGTAAAGCTCAACTTTAGTGGGATACAACGTTTGCTGCCATCTGAGGCAAACGGGAGAGATTCTCAGATTAGTGCCCAGGACGCCTGCTTATTGGCAGAATGGTGCATGAAACCTCAATGAATAAGCTACACGCGTAGACGCTCAAGTAGCGGAGTTTCTGGACGCGGGTTCGACTCCCGCCGTCTCCATAGTGAGATAAAAAACGTCAAAACCCTTACAGGTTTTGGCGTTTTTTTTGTTGTTCTGTTGCTGCTCCTTTCTACTTCTAGCAGAGTCTTCCATCAACAATTTATATTAGAAGGTTTATTAGTGTCATTAGCACTGATTTACAAGGGAATACAGAGCGAAATGGGTTTTTACGAACTTTTAATGATATATGACGTCCTCTTATAAAAGGGCTTTGAAAGAGGTGACACAATGGGATTTTGGTATTTTTTAATTTTAGGCATCGGAATGTATTTGCTGTTGAAAGGAATCTTTTCGAAAAGTCGATTTTCCTTGCTGATTCGAACAGCAGTAATCTGCATAGGAGCAGCAAGTATTGCTTTTTCACTGTTTATGTTTTCACCAGGAAGTGCTGAAATCATTTCACAATTATTGATCCAAGAATGAAGAAGATGAACCCATCTCTCCTTACAAAAGCCAACCTTATTTTACTGTGAAGCCACTGCCTCGACTATATAAGCACTGGAGGGATTTTTTTATGATTTCTCACAAAGTTTCCATTCGCAAAATGGTTCATGCCGATTATGACATTATGGCTCGGTGGTTAAGTACACCGGAAGTTCTGGAATTCTAAGGAGAGGTGGATTCCCCATATTTGTTAGATCAGGTAAAGGCAAAATATAAACCGAGAGTAAATGGAGAAGTTCATGTGTACCCGTTTATTGTAGAGTTGGACACAATGCCAATCGGATTTATGCAATATTATAAATTAGCTCAAGAAATCCAGGCAGAATTCGGCTATCCTTCAACATTGAATATATGCGGTATCGATCAATTTATCGGAGTACCCGAATATTTTAACCGAGGAATCGGGACGACCATGTTCGCAAAATTCACAAACACACTTTCTCATTTGAAAGACGTGGATTTAATTGCATTGGATCCTGAAGTTTCTAATACAAGAGCGGTTCGGTGCTATGAGAAATGCGGTTTTAAGAAAGTGAAAAAAGTACATAATGAAACTTGTTGGTTGATGGAACTAAAGGCAAAAAACGACTTAAATGATGTTAGTAAAGATTTTATGTGTTGAAAGAATTGGAATGGGATAAAACATTGAACAAATCGCCATATTTCTATCCAGTAGTTATCTGCACAAGTCTTCAGCAATGGTTTATGTTTTCACAGCTGGACTCAATGTGCTACACTAACGGACATGATGTTTGAGAGGGGAATTTTAATGATTAAAAAAGTTTTATTGACAATTGTACTTGGTGGATCAATGGCGGCAATGGCAGCTTGCGGTGGCGATGCTGAAGAGAAAACAAACGAGGAAGCAGCGCCACAAGAAGAAACTGCAGCAGCAGATGAAGCAACCGGTGAACAGCCGGAAATGCCGGAACCTGATTTAAAAGACATCCCTGATGTCGTTGCAGAAGTAAATGGAGAAGAAATCGATAAAAAAGAATTTGAATCGGCTTATACAGGCCAATTCCAGCAGATGGCCATGCAGGCCCAAATGTCTGGACAAGAGGTAGACCAGGCTCAGCTGAAAGAGCAAATTGCTGAAAGTTTAGTTGCACAAGAGCTGTTGGTTCAAGAAACGGAGAAACAGAAAATCGAAGTGACAGATGAGCAGACCGATGCCTCGTTGAAAGAATTGGCTGAGCAAAACGGACTGGCATCTTCTGAAGAGTTCTTGGCCGCACTTGAAGAGCAGGGGCTTTCTGAAGAAGAAGTGAGAAAGCAAGTACAAACACAAGTAAAAGTGGATCAATTGGTTGCACAGGAGGCCGGCGAAATAAAGCCGACTGAAGAAGAGCTCAAGAAAGTTTATGAGCAAGCCCAAGCCCAGCAAAAAGAGGCTGGCAGTGATGAAGAGCTTCCGGCATTCGAAGAAGTGAAGCCGCAACTTGAAGAACAGGTTAAAATGCAAAAAGAAAGTGAAGCTGTCCAAGGATTGATCGCTAAACTCCGCGAATCGGCAGACGTCACAATTAACTTATAAAACAGCAGCCAGATCCCGTGTGGATCTGGTTTTTCTATGCCTATTCTACATGTAAGTTCTTTCATTTTATTTCCTATTTATAAGAAAACGGTTTATAGATTGAAGATAAGGGTATTGAAAATAGGTGCAATTATCAGTCATATAACATATCGTCCGTATCATTTTCTAACTAAAACAGCGGGTTTGACAGGAATAGAAATCTTCCGTATGCTTTAAACTTGTGATAATGAGAAACTTGAGGCAGCGGAGGTTCTTCATTCACCGCTGATTTTAAGTTGCTCAATTCGTGCTTTGGCGGTCAGTGGACTCCTACTTAGAGCAGTAGGAGTATTGCTGGCCGTTAAAGCGGAATAAAAATTAAGGAGGGGGTACTATATGAAGAAAGTAACCAATGTTTTTTGGATTGCACTTGCGCTCGTATTATTGGCCATTGGCTACGGAGCAATTGCACCCGATAATTTTGCAGAAGTTACAGGGAATATAGAATCATTCCTGACAACTTCGTTCGGATGGTATTATTTATTGGTAGTTTCCATCATGGTTTTGTTCTGTTTGTTTTTCCTCATCAGTCCGATGGGGCAAATTAAACTGGGCAAAGATACAGACAAACCCGAGTTTTCATTCGGAACATGGATTGCCATGCTGTTTTCAGCAGGAATGGGAATTGGTCTGGTATTCTGGGGAGCCGCAGAGCCGCTGTCGCATTTTGCAATCGATTCGGCTACAGCTGAACCCGGAACCGCAGAAGCTATGCGCGAATCAATGAGATTCAGCTTTTTCCACTGGGGAATTCATGCGTGGGCGATATATGCCGTAGTGGCATTGGCACTTGCATATGCCCAGTTTAGAAAAGGGGAGCCGGGATTGATTTCCGCTACTTTGAAGCCGTTGTTTGGAGATAAGATGAAAGGTCCATGGGGAACATTAGTAGACGTCATCGCTGTTTTTGCAACAGTTGTGGGTGTCGCAACAACTCTGGGCTTTGGTGCTATTCAAATCAATGGCGGCCTTGCGTTCTTATTTGATGGAATAGCAGGAGACAGCTTTGCTGTTCAATTGATCATTATTGCTATTGTAACGGTATTGTTTATGTTTTCTGCATGGAGCGGATTAAGCAAAGGAATTAAATACCTGTCCAATACAAATATGGTGTTGGCAGTCGTATTGCTTATCGCAGTCATCATACTTGGACCAACTTTATTGATTATGAATATGTTCACGAATACAATCGGTACATACTTCCAAAACTTAATCGAGATGAGTTTCCGCTCAGCGCCGATAGATGGAGAAAACCGGGCCTGGATTGATGGCTGGACAATCTTCTATTGGGCATGGTGGATTTCCTGGGCTCCGTTTGTCGGTATTTTCATTGCACGTGTATCCAAAGGCCGGACAATTCGCCAGTTCTTGTTAGGTGTCTTGATGATTCCAACTTTCATCAGTTTCCTTTGGTTCTCAGCGTTTGGTACAACTGCAATTGATGTACAAAGCAGCGGAGTGGATCTGACAGGCTTGTTGACGGAGGAAACTTTGTTCGCAGTATTCAATGAATTGCCATTAGGTGTCTTGCTGTCGGTTATTGCGATTTTCCTGATTACGACGTTTTTCGTCACTTCTGCCGATTCCGCAACATTTGTACTGGGAATGCAGACGACAGGCGGATCATTGCATCCTCAAAATACGGTAAAACTGACATGGGGAATTTCCCAATCAGCAATCGCTGTAATCTTGTTATCCACAGGAGGACTCGATACATTGCAAACGGTGTTGATCATAGCGGCATTCCCGTTCTCGATCATCATGCTGCTGATGATGGCGTCCTTCTACAAAGCACTGAATATCGAATACAAAGCTATAAAACGAAAACGTTAAAACCGCCGCTTCGGCGGTTTTTTCATTGGAGAACAGGTATAATGGGAGTCAGGAAACAACAAGATGGAGGATTTTTAACTATGGAAAAACCGCATGTATTATTAGTGGACGGAATGGCGTTGCTGTTCCGCTCATTTTTCGCAACTTCAGCAGTAGGCCAATATTTCCGCACCACTAATGGATTGGCAACAAACGGAGTACAGGGTTTTGCGCGCCACGTATTGGCGGCGAAATCATTGATGAAGCCGACGCATATGGCTGTTTGCTGGGATATGGGGGCGAAAACATTCCGCACAGAGCTATTCGATGGCTACAAAGCGAATCGTCCGGCACCTCCAGAAGATATGGTTCACCAGTTTGATTTGGCTCAGGCGATTTCTGAACAGCTTGGCTGGAAGAATTATGGGGAGAAGGGAATTGAAGCTGATGACTTTATCGGTTCGTTCACAAAGCAGTGGCAGGATCAAGTGGATTTCACGATCATTACCGGTGATAAAGACATGCTGCAATTGCTGACGCCCTCAGTCAATATCGCGTTTATGAAAAAAGGCTACCACGTCTATGATGTTTACACGGAAGCCAGGTTCATCGAAGAGTACGGCATTCAGCCATCACAATTTGCGGATGTTAAAGCGTTTATGGGCGATCCGAGCGACGGTTACCCAGGAGTCAAAGGCATCGGTCCGAAGACTGCGCTTCAGCTGATCCAAAACTACGGTTCGACGGACGGCGTACTTGAAGCCATTGACGAACTAAAGCCTGCACAGAAAAAGAAAATCGATGAGCATAAGGAAATGCTTTTGCTATCAAAAAAACTGGCTGTCATCAAATGTGACATCCAGTTGGAAGTGGCACTGGAGGAACTCACTGTTCCTGCCTACACCAATGAACATATTCAATTATGCCGCGACCAGCAATTGCTGTTGCTTGCCAAACAACTCGAAAAAGATGTGGGTGTTACTGCCGATCCCTGGGCATAATCTTTACAAAAGTCAACACCTTACGATTTTCCAGATAAGAAACCGTCCGCATTTTACTGGGGCGGTTTTTTTGTCCGTTGTCGTGGATATACAAAACCAGATCATCGGCTTCCTCTTTAAAGCCGATCAGCGGTACCCAATGATAGCTGAAAAGCGGTTTTGAAAACCATTGGAATGTAAAATAGCGGTCGAACTTCATTGCAAGCGGCCGTCCTGCCAACAATTCTTCCTTGACCTCATCGAGGCTTCGAATTTTTTTCACTTCGTAACGTTTCCCGCCGACTTTATGGAAATTTTTAATCAACCGCCAAGTGAACAGTCCGATAGGGGTTGAGCCAAGCATGCGGTAAAGCTGGTCGACTCCAATTTTTAGCCCTTCATGGTGTTGAAGAATCGAGGCGGCAGTGACAGGGCCACATGCAGAAGAACGGTATTTCTCAGAAACGGATTCATCATGCTGAGACAGTCCTTGAAATGCGATCAGCTTTTTCACAGCGAATACCTCCGAATCATTTTGATTGCACAGCTTGTCATATTCTTAAAGGCTAGTTTTTATTTTCCGTAAGCAACTGTTCCAAAGCAACTCTGAAAGTTGTATACACTTCCAGCTCTACTTGGATGCCGGCGTGAACAATCTCACGCACAAACAATGGATTAAATCCTGCGTAAATAGCACGCAGCCCCATTAGTCCAAGAGCAGAATTTAACTGGCTCAATTCACTGCCAAGCCCGTCGTAATCGAATTCTGCAAAATCATCCGTCGTTACGCCGGTGAAATCGAAAATGACGCGTTCTGTTTCGCGATGCTTTTCTGCATACTTCAAGACTTTCGTGCGGATCATATCAAAACGGTCTGTGAAAATGAAACCCGCAATTGGCACTAAAATAGTTTTAGGGACAATCGATGGAATAATGGGTGCCGACATGTTCTTAATAAGCTTTTCGTAATAAACAAGCTGTTCTTTTAATTCTTTAATTTCCTGTTGTGAATCCATTTCCAATACCTCCGCAGTTTTTATAAGATGCTCGAATCAATTAGTGAATATGAGAATAGTATTTGATCAGCCTCTTTGTTCACTACGAATAGAGTTTACATCAGCAGCTGAAAATTTAATACGTTCTATATTATAGCGAAAAAAAGGAGCAGGCGGGAGCCTACTCTTTTTGGTCATTTAAAAATTCAGTAACCGATTCAGGTGATTTGGCGTTGGCGCTGTGAAGATGAGCGGTCTTTTCGCCGTCTTTAAAAATTAATAGACTTGGAATACCCATGACATCATATTTTTCAGCAAGGTCTGGAAGCTCGTCGCGGTTCACGTCAAACCATTGGTACTGGTTGAATTCTTCGATGATAGGATCGATGAACATGTCCATGCGTGTGCAGTCCGGGCACCAGCCTGCTTGGAATTTCACAATAACCGGTTCACTGCCTTTTATAACTTCGTTAAATTGGTCGTTCGTAGTAAGTGATTTCATCATGTTGCCTCCTTCTAGGTTCTCTTTAAGTTTACCGTGCTTTTCTCAAATTGCAAAGAATCTGTTTATGAAAATTTATGGGAATTTTTTAACGATTAAATATTGCGAAAAAAGGAAATATAACTTACACTAAGAGACATAGAGAACGTTCTATTTTTTTAATCAAAAAATGAATGAGGGTTCATTCAAAAATTCAAGGAGGGTTTGCTAGTGGCTTACCAAATTAGAAAAGCGGCTGTACTCGGTTCAGGTGTAATGGGTTCAGGAATCGCAGCGCACCTTGCAAATATAGGAATCCCTGTATTGTTGCTTGATATTGTTCCGCGTGAATTGTCGAAGGAAGAACAGGCAAAAGGGTTAACTTTAGAGGACAAGGCTGTACGCAATCGCATTGCAACTGGTTCTATCCAGAAACTGCTTAAGCAGAAACCGGCTCCATTGACAGCTAAAAAGAATCTTCAATTAATCACACCAGGAAATCTGGAAGACGATCTTGAAAAATTACAGGAAGTCGATTGGATCATTGAAGTCATTGTTGAAAATCTTGACGTGAAAAAATCATTATACGAAAAAATTGATGGCGTCAGAAAAGACGGCACCATCATTTCTTCAAATACATCAGGCATCAGCATTAATGCGATGGTGGAAGGGCGCTCGGAAGATTTCGGCAAACATTTCCTTGGGACCCACTTTTTCAACCCGCCTCGCTATTTGAAACTGTTGGAAGTAATTCCTGCGAAAACTACAGCTCCTGAAGTCGTGGAGTTTATGACAACATTCGGAGAAGACGTTTTAGGCAAGGGTGTAGTAATTGCAAAAGACACACCGAATTTTATCGCTAACCGCATTGGGACATACGGATTGCTTGTCACTTTGCGTGAAATGATGGCACGTGGCTATTCAATCGGGGAAGTGGATTCTGTAACGGGGCCATTAATCGGCCGTCCGAAATCAGCGACATTCCGTACATTGGATGTTGTAGGGCTGGATACCTTTATGCACGTAGCTAAAAATGTCTATGACCAAACTTCAGGTGAAGAACAGAAAGTGTTCGAAGCACCCGTATTTATGAAGAAGATGGTAGAGAACGGTTGGCTTGGCGCAAAATCGGGCCAAGGGTTTTTCTTGAAAAAAGACAAAGAAATCCTGGAGCTTGATCCGGAGACGCTTGACTACCGCGCAGCCGGAAAATTGAAAACGCCTTCACAGGAAATGGCGAAACAGCAAAAAGGCCTTGCGGCTAAAATGAAAACGCTTGTCTATGCAGAAGATCGCACCGGAGAACTGCTTTGGAGCGTACTGGCTCCGACATTGCGTTATTCGGCCGAATTGAACGGGGAAATCGCAGACGACATCGTTGCCATCGATAATGCCATGAAATGGGGCTTCGGCTGGGAACAAGGTCCGTTTGAAACCTGGGATGCCATCGGTGTCCAAAAATCAGTTGAAAAAATGAAACAGGAAGGGCATCCGGTTCCAGCATTCGTGCAGGCCTTGCTCGACAGCGGAAACGAAACCTTCTATAAAGAAGAAAATAACGACCTTCATTTCTTCAACGGCACAAGCTATCAGCCAGTTCCAGTGAATGAAAAAGTGATTGACTTGAAACGCTACAAGAAAAAGCACGGCGTCATCAAATCAAATTCAGGTGCAAGCTTGATTGACTTAGGCGACGGGATTGCATTGCTTGAATTTCATTCACGCTCGAATGCCATTGGCTTGGATATCATGCAAATGATCAATTACGCAGTCGATGAAGTGGAGAAAAACTTCAAAGGGCTAGTCATAGGCAATCAGGGCAAGAATTTCTGTGTAGGCGCGAACCTCGCCATGATTCTGATGGAAGCACAGGATGACAATATTTTTGAACTTGATTTCACCATCAAGACATTCCAAAATGCCATGATGAAAATCAAATACAGCAATAAACCGGTAGTAGCAGCACCATTCGGCATGTCTCTTGGCGGCGGCGCAGAAGTGGCATTGCCGGCTGCACACATCCAGGCTTCGATGGAGACCTATATGGGCTTGGTGGAGGCAGGCGTCGGGCTGATTCCGGGCGGCGGCGGAAACAAAGAGCTTTATATGAAGCAGTTGAAAGGTTTGCCAAATGGCGTGACCGTAGATTATCAAAACGTCGCCAGCAAAGTATTCGAATCGATTGCGATGGCGAAAGTCTCCACGTCAGCAGAAGAAGCACGGGAAAACAACTTCTTGAATTTCGTGGACGGCATCAGCGTCAACAGCGACCATTTGATCTACGATGCGAAACAAGCGGCTCTTGCACTCTACGAAACGGGCTATCAGGCACCGCAGCGTGAAAAAGTACCGGTAACCGGTGAACCTGGCTACGCGACATTGTTATTGGGCGCAGAAGGCATGTTCATTTCCGGCTATATCAGTGAATACGATTTAAAAATCGCCAAAAAACTGGCGTTTGTACTGTCAGGCGGAAAAGTTCCCTATGGCACAAAAGTGGACGAGCAATACTTGCTTGATCTTGAGCGCCAAGCGTTCTTGAGTCTTGTAGCAGAACCGAAAACCCAGCAGCGCATGCAGCATATGCTGGTTAAAGGAAAACCATTACGTAATTAATCGTTGATTATAAAAGGAGGAACTACACATGCGTGAAGCAGTAATTGTGGCCAGTGCTCGAACACCGGTCGGAAAAGCGGCAAAAGGTTCTTTAGCCACGGTGCGTCCGGACGATTTCGGCGCATTGGTTGTTAGAGAAACGCTACAGCGGGCTGGCGGGTACGACGGGCCGATAGATGATTTGATCATGGGATGTGCCATGCCGGAAGCAGAGCAAGGCATGAACATCGCACGCAATATCGGAGCACTTGCAGGTTTACCGGATACGGTCTCAGCCGTTACCGTCAACCGTTTCTGTTCTTCTGGCCTTCAGTCGATCGCCTATGCAGCAGAACGCATCATGGTTGGTTCAGCTGAAGCAATCATTGCAGGCGGCGTAGAATCGATGAGCATGGTGCCGATGATGGGCAATGTCATCCGTCCAAACGCGAAATTGGCAGAAACAGCACCGCAATACTATATGAGCATGGGGCATACGGCAGAACAAGTAGCCACACAATACGGCATCAGCCGTGAAGACCAGGATGCATTTTCTGTCCGTTCCCATGAAAAAGCGGCAGCAGCCATTGCAGCCGGGCACTTTGATGAAGAAGTTGTGCCTGTCGAAGTGACGAAACGATATGTTGATGAAAACAATAAATACCAGGAGAAAACATCTATGTTCGAAATGGATGAAGGTGTCCGCCATGGCACCAGCATCCAAACCTTGAACAAATTGCGCTCTGCTTTCTCAGCCCGTGGCACGGTTACCGCTGGAAACTCTTCACAGACTTCTGACGGCGCCGGCGCATTGCTGGTGATGGACCGTGAAAAGGCAGAAGCTCTAGGCTTGAAACCGATTGCGAAATTCCGTTCGTTTGCAACTGGCGGCGTACCGCCGGAAGTAATGGGCATCGGTCCTGTTGTAGCCATTCCAAAAGCCTTGAAATTGGCTGGATTGACGATTGATGACATCGATGTATGGGAATTGAACGAAGCATTCGCTTCCCAATCGCTTGGCGTCATTCGGGAGCTTGGATTGGATATCGACAAAGTCAACTTCAACGGGGGAGCCATTGCACTTGGCCATCCACTGGGGGCGACGGGCTCGATCCTGACGATCCGTATGATGAGTGAATTGAAGCGCCAAGGCAAGCAGTTCGGTGTCGTCACAATGTGTATCGGTGGAGGAATGGGCGCAGCAGGCGTCTTTGAAATGCTGTAGAACTGAATTTGATAAATATTTTGTAAGGATATGGAGCATATCAGCGGAAACTCCAGCGGAAAGCGTCCGCCTGGAGCGATTTCTTTAAAATAGAACATAATAAGCAATTACAAAATAGGAGGAATACAAAATGGAACAATCAAAAACATTGATCAAAGGCGGCAGTTTCTTAATTGAAGATGCGGATCTGTCACGGGTATTCACACCGGAAGATTTCACAGAAGAACAAAAAATGATCGCGAAAACGACTGAGGATTACGTCAACACAGAAGTAATGCCAGTAGTTGAAAAACTGGAAAACCACGAATTTGAGCATTCTGTCCGTCTGTTGAAAACGGCAGGCGACCTTGGCCTTCTTGGTGCTGATGTTCCGGAACAATATGGCGGTTTAGGATTAGACAAAATCGCATCAGCTTTAATCGCTGAAAAAATGTCGAAAGCGGGCGGCTTCTCAATCACTCACGGAGCACACGTCGGTATCGGTTCACTGCCAATCGTTCTTTTCGGTAATGAAGAACAAAAACAAAGCTACTTGCCGCGCCTTGCGACAGGTGAAATGATTGCAGCTTACGCTTTGACTGAGCCAAGCTCAGGGTCAGATGCATTAGGAGCGAAAACAGTTGCCAAGCTGAACGAAGCAGGCACACATTACGTATTGAACGGTGAAAAGCAATGGATCACCAACGCTGGATTTGCGGATGTATTCGTAGTCTATGCAAAAATCGATGGAGACAAATTCTCTGCATTTATTGTAGAGCGCGAATTCCCTGGCGTTTCTGTTGGACCGGAAGAAAAGAAAATGGGCATCAAATCGTCTTCTACACGGACGTTGATTCTGCAGGACGCTGAAGTTCCCGTCGAAAACCTATTGGGCGAAGCTGGGCGCGGACATATCATTGCGTTCAACATCTTGAACATCGGCCGCTACAAATTGGGAGTCGGCACTATCGGGGCTTCTAAGCGCGCAATGGAATTGACGATCCCTTACACGAACCAGCGGCAGCAATTCAAGACACCAATTTCCTCATTCAACTTGACGCGTGAGAAATTGGCGACAATGGCATCTAAATTATACGCAGTTGAAAGCTCTGTATATCGTACTGTTGGATTGTTCGAAGACCGCATGAGCAGCTTTACGGATGAGCAGCATGCTGATGGCAAATTAGTGGCTGATTCGATTGCTGAGTTTGCAGTAGAATGCTCACTTAATAAATTCTTCGGTACGGAAACATTGGATTATATCGTAGATGAAGGCGTTCAGTTGCACGGAGGCTACGGCTTTATGCAGGAATACGAAATTGAACGCATTTACCGTGATTCACGCATCAACCGTATTTTTGAAGGAACAAATGAAATCAACCGTCTATTGGTGCCAGGAACGCTATTGCGCAAAGCAATGAAAGGTGAATTGCCATTATTGCAGCATGCACAGAAGCTTCAGGAAGAACTGATGATGATGATGCCGGAAGAAGTTGGCACAGAAGCTTTGGCTCAAGAGAAGTACTTGGTGAAAAATGCCAAGAAAATTGCTTTGCTTGCTGCAGGCCTAGCGGCTCAGACATACGGCACGAAGTTGGAAGCGGAGCAGGAAGTGCTTGTCAACATCGCAGACATCGTGAGCAACGTCTTTGCGATGGAATCAGTAGTGTTGCGTACAGAAAAAGCGATTGCTGCTTCAGGTGAAGAAAAAGCCAAGCAAAAACTTCTGTATACGCAGATTTATTGCCAGGAAGCATTCGACCAGATTGAAAAGGATGCCAAAGAAACGTTGATTGCAGCCATCGAAGGCGACAACCAGCGCATGATGCTTTCAGCATTGCGTAAATTGACCCGTTCAACGCCTTACAACGTCATTGCGAAAAAACGCGAAGCGGCTGTTAAGTTGATTGACGTTGAGAAATACATCGTTTAAGGGATAACGGTAACAGGCAGATCCGAACTTATCGGATTTGCCTGTTTTTTTTGCGTCGACCGAAAGCCTTCTTTTTGGTAAGCTTAGAAAAAAGGGAGGTTCTAACTTGATTACTTATTATGCGTACCCGAAATGCACAACTTGCCGGAAAGCGAAAAGCTGGCTGGACAAAAATAATGTGGAATATAATGAAATACATATCGCAGAAAACCCGCCGACAAAAGAACAATTGGCTGAAATCTATCAGGCTAGCGGTGTGGAATTGAAGAAGTTTTTCAATACAAGCGGTTTAATCTATCGTTCGCTTGGCTTGAAAGACAAATTATCGACCATGACCGAAGAACAGCAATTAGAGCTTTTGGCTTCAGATGGCATGTTGATCAAGCGTCCGTTGGCTTGGGATGGAAAAAAGGTGACACTAGGTTTTAAAGAAGCCGATTACCAGAATAACTGGCTTTAAGAAACGGCATCATCTTGTATTTCACAGCTGTTTATGTCAAACTGAAATTGAATCAACTACATAATTTGGAGGGGTCAAGATGAGCACACCAGCAGAACTTCGTTATTCTAAAGAACATGAATGGGTTAAGATCGAAGATGGCAATGCGCGTATCGGAATTACTCATTTCGCACAGGCTGAATTGGGAGATATCGTATTTGTTGAACTTCCACAAGTTGGCGATGAACTGAAAAAAGACCAGCCTTTCGGCAGCGTTGAATCCGTTAAAACAGTTTCGGAATTATATGCACCAATCAGCGGCAAAGTGATCGAAGTCAACTCCGAGCTTGAAGACAGCCCGGAATTCGTCAACGAGTCACCTTACGAGCAGGCATGGATGGTGGTTATTGAAGCCCCTTCTGAAGAAGAAATCAGTGATCTGATGAATGCTGATCAATACAAAGAAATGACCAACGAATAATTCCCGGAAAGCGCCTTTAATTTGGCGCTTTTTTTATTTGCGCCAAAGACGGAGAGAGTTGTGAAGAACCCCTATTCACTAGGTATCGAGTCCAATCTCTTGAACTAACCGTGCACCAACTGGTTTTTGAAAAGCTTATTTGTGGAATAACTCAATATAAAGGGGTATATTTCAACTTATATAGAAACAGCTTTTGAACTTATTCTATATTCGATGGGGTGAGTGTTATGGGAAAGGTGATTGTTGTGGAAGGGCTCAGTGATAAGACGAGAATTGCACCGCTCATTGCAGAACCCGTGACGATTCTTTGCACAAATGGTACAGTAAGTCCAACGAGACTTGAAGAATTGCTGCTGCCATATGAAGGCCAGGACATCATTATATTAGTGGATGCAGACTCTTCAGGAGAAAAATTGCGGAAGCTGGTCAAGCGTGAGTTCCCTGAAGCCCGGCATTTTTATGTGAACCGGAGCTACAAGGAAGTCGCAGCAACGCCGCTCCGGATCCTGATGGATGTGCTCATCTCAGCGAATGTCCAGGTCAATAAGCTATTAACAGAGGGATGAAGACGATGCAGGAATGGACTCATAAAGAATGGATCAAAGAAAAGAATACCAATCGCACTACCGCGTATTACTTATACACACCGATGTGCGGGACTTGTCAGGTAGCTTCCAAAATGCTGTCGGTTGTCACAGAACTATTGCCGGATCTTCCGATTGGCAAAGCGAACTTGAACTATGTACAGGAAATTGCAGGAATGTATGAAGTGGAAAGTGTTCCTTGCCTGCTGATTACAGAGAATGGGAAGCTCAAGGAAAAGATTTACGCTTTCCAATCGGTACCTTATTTATATGGCAAGTTGAAATCTGTTGACGAATATAGCCGGTCATGGTAAATTGAATTTCTGGTAAGAAAAGCGCGGGACTCTATTTGAAATAGGCGAAGCGTAAGATTTACCACCAATTAAAATCTATTCTGTTTTACTAATTTCATATCGAACTCTTATTAAGAGTGGTGGAGGGAAGTGCCCTATGAAGCCCGGCAACCGTCATGAAAATGAAATGGTGCCAAATCACACGAAGCGAAAGCTTTGGAAGATGAGAGATTGGTTTCCGTATAATATACGTTTGCCCTTCTGCTCAGTTATGCGCGGAAGGGTTTTTTATTTTTAGGATTCAGGGGTGTTCAACGAATGATCGAGTTAAAGAAAGTGACGAAAAAATTTGATACAGGCAAGGCGGTTCTTACGGCTGTCGACCAAGTTGATTTATCTATTGCTGATGGAGAAATATTTGGGATTATCGGATATAGTGGAGCCGGTAAAAGTACATTAATCCGCTTGTTGAATGGATTGGAAAAACCGACTTCCGGCACTGTGGAAATCAACGGAAAGGTAATTACGTCCATTAAAGGCGGGGAATTGCGGAAAGCGCGCCAAAAAGTCAGCATGATTTTCCAGCATTTCAACTTATTATGGTCGAGGACGGTTAAAGAGAACATCGAATTCCCTTTGGAAATTGCGGGAGTCTCAAAAGCGCAGCGTGGAAAACGGGTGCAGGAACTGATTGAGCTGGTTGGATTATCGGGCCGCGAAAATGCTTATCCATCGGAACTGTCTGGCGGACAGAAGCAGCGTGTCGGTATTGCCCGTGCGCTGGCGAACGATCCGGAAGTCCTATTATGTGATGAAGCAACTTCTGCACTTGATCCGGAAACGACAGATGCAATCCTAGATTTATTGGTCGATATCAACAAGCGATTAGGCTTGACCATCGTATTGATTACTCATGAAATGCACGTCATCCGAAAAATCTGTCATCGTGTTGCTGTAATGGAAGGCGGGCGTGTCGTGGAGCTCGGGGATGTTCTGAATGTTTTCCAATCACCAAAAGAAGAAATCACCAAACGCTTTGTGGCCCAGGTCACTGATAGTGGAGATTCACAGGAAACCATCAAAAACCTTCGTGAGTTGTATCCGACAGGCGAACTGGTGAAATTGGTTTTTGTCGGAGAACAAACCGAACAGCCAATTCTGACAAAACTGATTCGCAGCCATTCGGTGGAAGTCAATATCGTCCAAGGCAATATTTCGCATACGCAACGTGGAGCTTATGGAACATTGATTCTTCAGTTGAAAGGCTCTCCTGGTGAAATGGAAGAAGCTTTGGCATTTCTCCACTCAGAAGATGTTCAAACGGAGGTAATGCACAATGATTGATTCGTTATTCCCCAATGTAGATTGGGACAGTATGTGGGAAGCCACACTTGAAACTCTTTATATGACAGCTTTATCAACGTTGTTTACATTCATCATCGGTTTGGCTCTTGGAATCCTGTTATTTTTGACAGCTCCGAAGCAATTATGGGCCAATAAAGTGGTCAATTGGCTGACAGGTGCATTCGTTAATATATTCCGCTCCATTCCATTTATCATTTTGATTATTTTATTGATTCCTTTTACGTTATTCCTGATGGGTTCCATTCGGGGGCCAAACGCAGCTTTGCCCGCATTGATCATCGGCTCAGCTCCATTTTATGCACGCATGGTGTTGATTGCATTAAAGGAAATCGACAAAGGAGTCATCGAAGCAGCACGCTCTATGGGCGCGACGACCGGCACAATCATTTGGAAAGTGCTGCTGCCTGAATCGAAACCGGCATTGATTTCCGGAATTACGGTAACAGCCATCGCATTGGTCGGCTATACGGCTATGGCAGGCATCATCGGTGCAGGCGGCCTTGGGACATTGGCTTTCCTGGATGGTTTTCAGCGCAGCCGTGAAGACGTCACATTGATGGCGACGATCCTAATCTTGATCATTGTGTTCGTCATTCAATATATTGGTGATTTGGTAACAACAAAAGCAGATAAACGGTAATTGCGGATTTTCCGTTCCATAAACTAAAACACAGCAAAAGGGAGAGATAAAGATGAAGAAATTTGTAGTAGGAACAGCGTTGACAGCTTTAGTACTTGCAGGATGCGGAAATGGCGGAGCGGGTGAAGAAGAATCTAAGACTTTGCGTGTTGGTGCTTCCAATGTACCCCATGCTGAAATTCTAGAGCAAGCACAGCCACTTCTTGAAGAACAAGGAATCGAATTGGAAATTGAAACATATCAGGATTATGTCCTCCCTAACGAAGACTTGGAGTCTGGTGAAATTGATGCCAACTACTTCCAGCATATTCCGTATTTAGAATCACAGGTAGCGGATCATGGCTATGAATTCGAAAATGCTGGCGGAATCCACATCGAACCAATCGGAGTCTACTCACAGGATTACGCATCTCTTGATGAACTTCCAGAAGGCGGTACGATTTTGATGAGCAACTCGGTAGCGGATCATGGGCGTATTCTGTCACTGCTTGAAGCTGAAGGTTTGATCAAATTGGCTGAAGGCGTTGATAAAACAGCTGCTGAAGTAAGCGATGTTGTTGAAAATCCTAAAAATCTTCAGTTTGACGCGAACTATGAGGCAGCCCTGCTGGTTCAAATGTATGAATCCGGTGAAGGCGATGCTGTCTTGATCAATTCCAACTATGCCATTGATGCAGGAATTAGCCCGTTGGAAGATTCAATTGCACTTGAATCATCAGAGTCGCCTTATGTAAACATTATTGCTGTTCGCGCTGGCGATGAAGAGAATGAAAATGTAAAAGCATTGGTAGAAGTTTTGACATCTCAGGAAATCCAGGATTTCATTCTGGAAGAGTGGGGCGGAGCGGTCGTACCAGTAGATTGATTTTAAAAAGCATCTTTCGGGATGCTTTTTTATTTTTGGTGAAATAATAAAAATATTCCGTAAATTAATGTATAACTTACATTTTGTCTTAGTCTGTGCTACTTTTGAATAATAAAAAAGAAGCATTTGTTCATATGAGGAGGACAATTTCGTGAAATTCAATTTTGGTTTATTGCCGAGAATCATTGTGGCAATCGTTTTAGGTGTCCTTATTGGATTAGTTGCACCGGAAAGTATGGTGCGGGTTTTCGCTACCTTTACATCGCTTTTCGGAAATTTCCTAAACTTTGTGGTGCCGTTGATCATTCTTGGGTTCATTGCTCCAGGTATTGCGAAATTAGGAAAAGGTTCAGGCAAATTACTGGGGATGGCTACTGGTGCAGCATATGCGTCTACCATCATAGCAGGCGTGTTAGCTTTTTTTGTGGCAGTTACAGTCTTGCCTAATTTTATGCAAGAAGGTTCTTTAAGTGGCATGGAAGATCCGGAAAAGGCATTAGCAGCGACGTTCATTACATTAGACATGCCCCCTGTCTTTGGTGTGATGTCTGCACTGATTCTCGCGTTCTTGCTCGGTATCGGCATGGCGTCAACGGGCAGCAAAGTTATGGTTTCGTTTTTTGATGAATTCCAGGCGATTATTGAAAAGACAATTTCTTATGTCATCATTCCTCTTTTGCCATTTCATATCTTTGGTATTTTTGCGAACATGGCGTATGGCGGAGCCGTATTTGAAATTCTGTCATTGTTTGCGATTGTCTTTGTCATGATCATCATTCTGCATTGGGTAATGCTATTGCTGCAGTATTCAACAGCAGGAGCATTGAAAGGAAGAAATCCATTTATCCTACTAAAAACCATGATGCCGGCTTATTTTACAGCTCTAGGAACGCAGTCTTCAGCAGCGACTATCCCGGTGACGCTTCGCCAGGCACGCAAATCGGGTGCCAATGAACGGGTAGCGGACTTTACAGTTCCTTTGTTTGCGACGATTCATTTGTCAGGCAGTACCATTACTTTGGTGTCCTGTGCCATCGGTGTCTTATTGTTGACGGGCGGAACCCCAGTGTTCAGCGATTTCTTTCCATTCATTTTAATGTTGGGCGTTACGATGATAGCAGCTCCAGGAGTTCCGGGAGGCGCTGTTATGGCAGCAATCGGATTGCTGGAAGTCATGCTTGGATTTGACCCTACTATGGTGGCGTTGATGATCGCCCTTTACATGGCCCAGGACAGCTTTGGAACAGCTGCCAACGTCACGGGTGACGGCGCTTTGGCACATATTGTAGATCGTTTTACAAATGGCAAGAAAAGTTTGCAATAATTAAGCGATTCTGGAGATTGCGGCTATTTCATCTAGTCTATTCTATTGGTAATTTCTGTGCTATTATAACGGAGATATTACACAATAGGGGGAAACATCATGAAGAAATTTGCAGCAATCGCGTTAACTGCCACCGTTTTTTTGGCGGCATGTGGAACAGATGAAACATCCGATACGAAAGAAGCGACTGCAGACTCAGGCGTTTCTGAAACGGACAAAGATGTAAAGCAAGAATTGATGAAGTTTTATATGGCCATTCCAAATACGATCAATGCAGTTGACGGCGATTTGAATTTGTTTGAAATGGGCCAAGCTGAAGGTACATTGCCAGAGGGTGAGGAACTGCAGACAATGAAGGATGCAGCTATCCTATCTGCTGAAAATGCGGCAGATGCTGTAGAAACCTTAGAAATTCCAACAGCATTGGAAGGTCAGCAAGAACAAATCGAAACAGCATTTACAGCGATAATGGAATCTTATGAGATGAAAGCCGAAGCATTGGCGAAAGACGCTTCTTTTGAAGCAGCTGACAAAAAGTTTGGTGAAGCGGATGCTTTGTTAAATGAATTGTTGGTGGAGCAGGATTTAGCCCCTTCGAGCGTCTACAATGAAGTTTCACAGTAAATAGATTGAACCCCAGACATTCACTTGTCTGGGGTTTTCTGATATTGGTAGATTAATAAGGAAATAGTTCTATTTTCAGATTAATTAGACAATAGCCGTGTTTATATGGTTGTTGATGGGGTATACTTACAAACGTAATCCTAAATCCCAAAAGATTGAAAGGAATGGTTCATTATCGAATCGCAAGGAATTGAAAAGACGGAGAAAATGGAACAGGCATTCAGAAACGCACATGGTTTCGGAATTGACGAGTACCAAAATGACCCTGACAAAATCATCGAAGTAGAACAGCGCCGTGAACAGGATTATCAGCTAGGCCAAAAAGTAGCCAGCCAAATCGAACGGCAGGTACATCGAGACTAAACATATAAAAACGGAACCAGCATCCTCGGATGCTGGTTTTTTATTGATACGGATTCTCATTTAGATACCTTTTATTGAAAATATAGAAGCATGACAGTTGTCATACAGCGCTTTTAGAAAATACTAGGAAATACAGTATTCTAAAATGTTTTGCTTAAACTTTTGAAGCAGTTTAATGATTTGCCAGTAAGGTGAATATGGGTTAAGATTAGAATGATACTAATTAAGAATGCTTTGCCATTCAAAATTAACTTTATGGAGGTATTTACATGTCAACTTTGGTCATTAAAGATTTACACGTTAAAATCGAAGACAAAGAGATTTTAAAGGGTGTAGACTTAACAATTAATACAGGTGAAATACATGCAATCATGGGGCCTAACGGCACAGGGAAATCTACTTTAGCATCGGCTATCATGGGGCATCCAAAATATGAAATTACTCAAGGATCTATCACTTTGGACGGCGAAGACGTTCTCGAGATGGAAGTTGACGAACGCGCACGCGCTGGCCTTTTCCTAGGTATGCAATATCCAAGCGAAATTTCTGGAGTGACCAATGCTGACTTTATGCGTTCAGCAATGAACGCACGCCGCGAAGAAGGCGATGAAATTTCTTTGATGAAATTCATCCGCGAGTTGGACAGCAAAATGGAAGTGCTTGATATGCAGGAAGATATGGCACAGCGTTACTTGAACGAAGGCTTCTCAGGCGGGGAAAAGAAACGCAATGAGATTCTTCAATTGATGATGATCAAACCGAAATTCGCGATTCTGGACGAGATTGACTCTGGTTTGGATATCGATGCATTGAAAGTTGTTTCAGAAGGCATCAACCAAATGAGAAGCGAAAGCTTTGGCTGCTTGATCATCACTCATTACCAGCGTTTGCTGAACTACATCACTCCTGACCATGTCCATGTAATGATGCAAGGACGCGTAGTCAAATCAGGTGGAGAAGAACTTTCTCACAAACTTGAAGCTGAAGGCTACGACTGGATCAAAGCTGAACTTGGCATCGAAGATGAGACTGTAGGACAACAAGCTTAATTGGAAGGGGCAACTAACGTGACGGTTGAAACAAATCTATCAATAACCGAGCAGGAAGTACGTTCCTTCTCGGCTTCTAAATCAGAACCTGAAGAGTTTACAAACTTGCGTGTTCAGGCGCTTGCAGCTGCAGAAACATTGCCGTTGCCAAAACCTGATAAAACAAAAATCACTGCCTGGAACTTTACAGAATTTCCGGTTCATTCAACAGAGAGTTCAACTTACTCATCGCTTACAGAGCTGCCTGAAGAGGTTCAGTCTCTTGTTGACTTGAAACAGAAAAGCTTGTATATCCAGCATAACAATACACCAGCCTATTTAGCATTGCCTGAAGAGCTGAAAGCACAGGGAGTTATCTTGACAGATATCTTCACAGCGATTCGTGACCATGCAGATCTTGTCGGGAAATACTTTATGAATGAGGCAGTAAAAGCGGAAGAACATAAATTGACATCCCTTCATGCAGCTTTATTAAACGGTGGAGTATTCCTTTATGTTCCTAAAAACGTCATAGTTGAAGAACCTGTACAAGTGGTATTCATTCATGACAATGAAGATGCTTCGCTGTTCAACCACGTGTTGGTGGTAGCAGACACAAGCAGCCAGGTGACTTACGTTGAAACCTATATCTCAACTGTTCCACACGCGAACGGATTGGCGAATATCGTTTCTGAAGTCATTGCGGAAGATAATGCAAAAATCACTTACGGCGCAGTAGATGTATTGGCTGAAGGATTTACTGCTTATATCAACCGCCGCGGAGTGGCAAAACGCGATGCGACGATTGAATGGGCACTTGGCATGATGAACGACAGCGACACCATCTCTGAAAATACAACTTACCTGATTGGCGATAACTCAACAGGCGATACAAAAACAGTGGTAGTTGGAAGAGGATCCCAGAAACAGAACTTTACAACAACTGTAAGACATTGGGGCAAAAATTCAGAAGGCCAGATCTTGACTCACGGCGTGATGAAAGAAGCCGCATCTGCTATTTTCAACGGGATCGGTAAAATCGAACACGGTGCATCAAAAGCCAATGCCGAACAGGAATCGCGTGTGCTGATGTTGAGTGAAAAAGCACGTGGAGACGCTAACCCGATTCTTCTAATCGATGAAGATGACGTAACTGCAGGACACGCTGCATCAGTCGGACGTGTTGATCCGCTTCAATTGTATTATTTGATGAGCCGAGGCATTACAAAACAAGAAGCTGAACGTCTTGTTATTCACGGCTTCCTGGCACCGGTTGTCCGTGTATTGCCAATCGAAGGCGTTAAAAAGCAATTGACGGAGGTTATCGAAAGGAAAGTCCGCTAATGATCAACCAAGAGATAAAAAGCTATTTTCCGATACTCAACCAAGAAATAAATGGGCATCCGCTTGTTTATCTGGACAGTGCAGCCACTTCACAGAAGCCGGTTCAAGTGATCGAAGCCATGAAGAACTACTATGAGTTCGACAATGCCAACGTACATCGGGGCGTCCATACGCTCGGGAACCGTGCAACTGAAAAGTACGAAGGCGCGCGCGACAAAGTCCGGAAATTCATCAACGCCAATTCAACGGAAGAAATCATTTTCCTGCGGGGAACGACAACAGCCATTAACCTTGTTGCGCAAAGCTACGGCCGAGCCAATGTGAATGAAGGCGATGAAATTGTCATCACCTACATGGAACACCATTCCAATATTATTCCGTGGCAACAATTGGCGAAAGAACGTGGAGCCATTTTGAAATATGTTGAACTTGAAAAAGATGGCACGATTTCCTTGGAGCAGGTTCGCGCTGCTGTAACCGAACGGACGAAGATTGTTTCGATGGTCTATGTCTCGAATGTTCTCGGCACTATGAACCCGGTCAAAGAAGTCGCTCAGATCGCCCATGAAAATGGAGCGGTTATGGTTGTCGATGGCGCTCAAGCAGCACCGCATCTGAAAATAGATGTACAGCAGCTTGACTGTGATTTCTTTGCTTTTTCCGGCCATAAAATGTGCGGCCCTACAGGGATCGGCGTTCTTTATGGCAAAAAAGAATTATTGAACAACATGGAACCGGTGGAGTTTGGTGGAGAAATGATTGATTTTGTCGGATTGTACGATTCGACTTGGAAAGAGCTGCCCTGGAAGTTTGAAGGCGGTACACCTATTATTGCAGGTGCTGTCGGATTAGGCGCAGCGATTGATTTTCTCAACGAAATCGGCTTAAATGAAATTGAGAAACATGAGCACCAAATGGCTGCTTATGCGATGGATAAAATGGGCGGCATCGAAGGACTGGAAATCTACGGTCCAGCTGATCCCCAGCATCGGGCAGGCATCGTCACCTTCAACTTGAACGATGTCCATCCGCATGATGTTGCCACTGTCCTTGACATGAGCGGTATTGCGGTTCGTGCAGGCCATCACTGTGCGCAGCCTTTGATGAAATGGCTGGAAGTTACAGCTACAGCACGCGCAAGCTTCTACTTATACAATAGCGAGTCAGATGTTGACCGCTTAGTGGAAGGTCTGCGTTCAGCAAAGGAGTATTTCAACGATGTCTTCTAATTTAGATCAATTATACCGACGCGTCATTATGGACCATTACAAAACGCCCCGCAATAAGGGCACAATTGAAAACAACAGCGTCAATATCGAGATGAACAATCCGACCTGTGGAGATCGCATCCATCTGACTTTGCAGGTCGAAGACGGCATCGTCAAAGATGCGAAGTTTGACGGTGAAGGATGTTCGATTTCTATGGCTTCAGCTTCGATGATGACGCAGGCAGTTAAGGGGCAGGAAATTGATACGGCATTACGGCTTTCCGGCATCTTTTCTGATATGATGCTTGGCAAAGAGTACGATGATTCGATTGACCTTGGTGACATTGAAGCATTGCAAGGCGTCTCTCAGTTCCCGGCCCGTATTAAATGTGCGACTTTAGCTTGGAAAGCCATGGAAAAAGGCGTGCAAAACGAAGAAAAATCGTAACACAGAACGGAGGAACGACGATGGCGAAAAAAATGCCGGAAATCGGTGATTATAAATATGGGTTCCACGACAAGGATGTTTCAGTTTTCAGATCCAAACGTGGACTTACTGAAGATATTGTAAGAGAAATTTCGAAGATCAAAGAAGAACCGGAATGGATGTTGAAATCCCGTCTGAAAGCATTGAAATTGTTTTATTCAATGCCGATGCCACAATGGGGCGGAGATTTGGGTTCGTTGAACTTTGATGAAATTACGTATTACGTAAAACCATCTGAAGCAAGTCAGACTTCTTGGGATGAAGTTCCTGAAGAAATCAAACGCACATTCGACAAGTTGGGCATTCCAGAAGCAGAGCAAAAATATTTGGCTGGTGTATCGGCTCAGTATGAATCTGAAGTGGTTTACCACAACATGAAAGTTGAATTGGAAGATATGGGGATCGTCTTTAAAGACACCGGTGCCGCTCTTCGTGAAAACGAAGACCTGTTCAAAGAATACTGGCAGTCGGTCATCCCGGCAGCTGACAATAAATTCGCTGCATTGAATACTGCAGTATGGTCTGGTGGATCTTTCATCTACGTGCCTAAAGGCATCAAAGTGGAATCTCCTCTACAGGCTTACTTCCGTATCAACTCTGAAAACATGGGTCAATTCGAACGTACATTGATCATTGTCGATGAAGGCGCAAGCGTACATTACGTGGAAGGCTGTACAGCTCCAGTCTACACAACGAATTCACTTCACTCAGCGGTAGTTGAAATCATTGTGAAGAAAGATGCATATTGCCGTTACACGACCATCCAGAACTGGGCGAACAACGTCTATAACCTAGTGACCAAGCGTGCATTTGTTGACGCTAACGGTACAATGGAATGGATCGATGGCAACATCGGATCGAAATTGACAATGAAATACCCAGCTGTTTACTTGAAAGGCGAAGGCGCACGCGGCATGACGTTGTCGATTGCAATCGCCGGCAAAGGACAACATCAGGATGCTGGAGCGAAAATGATCCATTTGGCTCCTAATACATCTTCTTCTATTGTTTCGAAGTCAATCTCGAAACAAGGCGGTAAAGTTTCGTATCGCGGAATCGTGCACTTCGGCCGCAAAGCCGATGGCGCTCGTTCAAACATCGAGTGTGATACATTGATTATGGATAATCAGTCTACTTCTGATACCATTCCATACAATGAAATCCTGAACGACAACGTATCTTTGGAGCATGAAGCGAAAGTTTCGAAAGTATCTGAAGAGCAATTGTTCTACTTGATGAGCCGTGGCGTTTCTGAACAGGAAGCAACAGAAATGATCGTAATGGGCTTTATCGAACCATTCACGAAAGAACTTCCAATGGAATATGCGGTTGAAATGAACCGTTTGATCAAGTTCGAAATGGAAGGCTCGATCGGTTAATAGATTAATCCAAAACCCTTGGCATGACATTGTTCATGCCAAGGGTTATTTTTATTTCTTTCAGGGGAATAAGAGGCGATTGCTGGATTCTTCAGTTTTAGGGTCTACAGAATGGGTATAGGAACTAAGAGCTTAAATTTAAAAGGAGGAATGTAGGACATGAGTCAAACATTCGATGCATTGAAAGAAAAACTGAGCAATGCAGATTTAGGACAGGCGAAAGAAGTCATGGAACAAGCCAAACAAGCATATGAAGACGGGAAAATCGATGAAAATGAAAAGAAAGAGCTTTTCGAATCGGCTAAATCCGTAATTGGCGGAAAAGGGCTAGGCGGATTATTTTAAGTCATTAAGATAAAACTTCTTAACCGATGAAAATAGTGAATAGGAAAAAACCCGGCGCATTGGTGCCGGGTTTTTTCGGATTGCCGAAAGCCATTGCCAACTTTTTTGGACCGCACTACAGCTCGTGTTCTATCAGAAACTTTGGCACAACGATGGAAAATCCATATGAACGATTGCCAATTCCGACGAACGACCAGAAAGCGGCAAAGCCTTTTGCCCAGTTATCTTATTCGGATATTTTCCGTCATTACAAAAACAGCGTTTCTGCATGACCAATGGGATTTTTAACAAGAGAAGAGACACAGCAGAAACGGATTTCCTGTGAAACGAAGGCTTTTAGTATTTAATATTCTTCAACGCTTCACGTTTACTGAGCGGCATTAGGGAGTGCTCGAAAACGAAAGTCCGAACCCACTCCAAATCTGTTTTAGCATACTCGCGCAATGCCCAACCAATGGCTTTTTGAATGAAAAATTCAGAAGAACCAGCGTGCTTCAAAATGATTTGGCTGAGTGCTGCAGGATCGGTATCTTGCTTATATTTTAATTGATGGAGAATGGCAGCGCGGTTTGTCCACATATTTTCTGCTTTTGACCATTTAAGCATATGAAGAGTTCCGGCAGCGCGTTCTGTTTGAATAACATGCCCCAAAGTTCGCGGTGCAATGGCGTCGACGCTGTCCCACCAGGATTTGCTTTCAATCACTTGCTGTAAAAACGGCAGGTCCTCCAAAGTCAGCTGCGTTTTCATTTTTTCAAGCACAGCAATGGCGGCGTATTGGTACTCGCGCTCCGGCAACTCATAAAGTTTCCATACCTCTTCGGTTAAATGCCTGCGTTCGGGCAAATGGAATTCGCGGAACTGCTGATTCAATAAAGCTTTTCGCAAAGGTGTTTTAATGCCTAAAAAAGCAAATTGATTGCGCATATAAGCAGCCATTGGTGCGGCCATTTCCATGTTGCGGTGAGCTTCGAACTTATTTATAATTCCTTTGGAGTCCCAAGGCTGTTTTTCCATCAAATCAACCTCCCAAGTCTTTTGTGAAAGTGTAGCATACCCAAAAGCAGGGAACTGAATAATAAGAATAGATTCCCTCAGTTCTGCTTAATCTATCGGCAGAAATCTATTATAAAGACGCTGGTTTTTTTCTATGCTATCATAAAATAATAACGAAAAAATGGAGGCGGGACAATGATCTATGTAGGTTTGACGGGTTGGGGAGACCATCCGGATGTCTATAGCCCAGGCTCAAAGAAAACAGAAAAATTGATTGATTACAGTGCACATTTTCCAATCGTTGAATTGGATTCCTCTTTCTATGCTGTACAGCCCGAGCGGAATATCCGCAAGTGGATTGAGGAAACTCCTGATCAATTTCAGTTTGTGGTAAAAGCTTATCAGGGCATGACCGGCCACCAGCGGGGAGAGAATCCATTTGAAACGCGCGATGAGATGTTTGATGCATTCAGCAAATCCATTCGTCCATTGAAAGAAGCCGGTAAACTGGCGATGGTGCTGTTGCAGTTTCCGCCATGGTTTGACTGCCAAAAAGAAAATGTCGACCAGCTTCGTGAAATAACGGAGCGACTGAAGGAATTTGATATGGCTATCGAGTTCCGCCACCAATCCTGGTATGCTGAAGGGATGAGCGAAAAGACATTGGAGTTTCTGCGAGAAAACCATCTGATCCATTCAGTCTGTGATGAACCACAGGCAGGGGATGGTTCCATTCCCCTTGTTCCAGTGTCTACACGTCAAGACAAAGTCTTGCTGCGTCTTCACGGCCGTAATGTGCACGGCTGGCTCAATCCGGGGCACGGCCAAAAATGGCGTGAAGTACGCTATCTCTATGATTACAATCAAAAAGAATTAGAAGAAATAAGCCGCGCCGTAAAGGCTTTATCCGACACCACAGAAAATGTTTATGTCATCTTCAATAATAATTCGGGAGGTCATGCGGCAGGCGACGCCAAACAGTTTCAGGAAATGAATGGTTTGGCATTTGAAGGCCTTTCGCCGAAACAAATGGATCTGTTTGAAGGTGAATTTTGATGGTTTTTATCGTCATGGCGCTTGTCGGAATCGTTTCCGGTATCGTAGGCGCTTTGATTGGTTTAGGGGGAGGCGTCATTCTGGTTCCGGCACTATTATTTCTTGGAACAGGCTTTGCTTTTTTCCCTGAATTATCTCCTCAACAAATTGTTGGCTTATCCGTTATTATGATGATTTTCACTGGTCTGTCTTCAACCTTGGCTTATATGAAAGTCGGAACGGTCGATTACAAAAGTGGTATCATTTTCTTTGCGGGCAGTGCGCCGGGAACGGTAATCGGTGCTTTTGTCAATAAAAACCTGGATCTTCCTTCATTCAATCTTTATTTCGGCATTCTTTTGGTCCTGCTCTCTTTGCTTTTATTGATTAGAGATCATTTAAAGGAAGTCCATTGGTTTGTTGATAACGGCCGCCAGACGACTTTTATAGATAAGCAGCAGAAAGAATATATATATGGTTACCCTATTTGGTTTGCTTTGCTGCTGACCTTTTTTGTGGGGTTTGCTTCAGGGCTTTTCGGAATCGGTGGAGGATCCATCATTGTCCCTGCCATGATTCTATTGTTTTTGTTTCCGCCTCATGTGGCGATCGGAACATCGATGTTCATGGTCTTTTTATCAGCCATCATCAATTCCATCACTCACATCTCATTGGGGCATGTGCCATGGATCTACACAGCGGCAGTAGTCCCAGGTGCATACATTGGTGCGAAACTCGGAGCTCGGCTAAACAAACACCTTAACTCCGAAACGTTGGTCATTATTTTACGTCTAGTGCTCCTGGTTCTGGGGCTTCGATCGATTTACGAAGGAATATTTAGTTCTTAAAGAGGTGTTTTCATGAGCGAAACCATTCATATTTACCATACCAATGATTTGCATAGCCATTTCAAGAATTGGCCGCGCATCAAGTCTTTTCTCGCTGAGCGGAAAAGCTGGCATGAAGAGGCTGGCGATGTTTGTTTGATTCTGGATATTGGTGACCACGTTGATCGCTCGCATCCGTATACGGAAGGAACAGCTGGCCAGGGTAATGTGCTTTTGCTTAACGAAGTGCATTACGATGCCGTTACTATCGGCAATAATGAAGGCATCACCTTGTCCAAGGACGAACTCAATAATTTATATGTTGAAGCGGATTTTGAGGTAGTGGTATCGAATTTATTTGACTTGCAAGGGCGCCGGCCGGATTGGGCAAAGCCTTTCCACGTTATTCATACAAAAAATGGCACACGCATCGGACTGGTGGGAGCGACTGCAGAATTCACCCCCTTTTATCAGAAACTTGGCTGGAAGATCACCGATGCAAAACAATCGATTATAGAAGCAGTAAAGGAAATTGAAAACGAAGTGGATCTAATCGTCTGCCTGTCTCATCTTGGTGTTAAGGAAGATGAATTATTAGCCGAGCTTTGTCCACAGATCCACCTTATTTTAGGTGCTCATACCCATCATATTTTTCATGACGGGAAGTGGCAAGGAAATACGCTGATGGGGGCTGCTGGTAAGTTTGGTTTTTATATCGGCCATGTCACTGTAGAGGAGCAGTTTGAGAAATCTTCTGCACAACTGATCGAGACTTCCCAACTAAGAAAAGTGGAGGAAGGATTTGATGAATTCCTGGTCGAGCAGGGAAAACTGCAATTGGGGGAACTGGTCTTCCACAGCACGAAAAGCTTAAAAGCAGAGTGGTTTAAAGACTCCGAGATGGGTCTATTATTCGGACAGGCATTGATCGAATTTACGGAAGCAGACTGTGCGCTTTTTAATGCTGGAATTTTTATGCAAGATATGCCGAAAGGTGCTCTGACTCGCTATGATTTCCATAAAATGCTGCCACATCCGATCAATCCGTGTCTTGTCGAACTGAGTGGAGCGGAGTTGAAAGAAATCTACCTGCAATCGCTGAATGCGGAATGGCCACAGCTTGAATTAAAAGGAATGGGATTCCGTGGTGTGGTTTTTGGGAAGATGCTTCATATGAATATGGAGATAACTGATCACCATTTTTATATCAATGGACAGCTGGCGATGCATGACCAAATCTATAAACTGGTGACGTTGGATATGTTGACATTCGGTTATTTTTTCCCGAGTTTAAAGAGAGCGCCTAAAACGTATTTCATGCCTGAGTTCCTGCGGGATGTTTTCAGTCAGTATTTTCACAGCAAAGCCCTTAAGTAGAAGGAATGTTCAGACTAAAAAGGCATTTGATTTTGTCAGTATTTTGGGCTATGCTAACAAAGAAATATATATTGGTGGGTAGAGGCTGCAGAGCTGATCAGTAGGATGTGCGAGTTTGACCGCGTTGACCGCATCTGAAAGGAAGTTTTGCCGAAATCGATTTTCTGGGGTCTCCGGAAATTGGATTGGGATCATTCTGAACAAGAATGATACTGTCATTTAGGCGGAAGCGTAAATGGAGGGCTACAGGGTTGTTTGATGTGTATCGCACAGACGAATTGTAGAAGGCTGACTGATCCAACTGGAGAGGTCGGCCTTTTTTGTCTCATTTTTCACCCATCAAAAAATAAGGAGGAGTTTTCATGGAGAATACGATTTTTTCGATTTTGCCGCCGATTATTGCAATCGTTATGGTGTTATTGACACGCCGTGTCCTGTTGTCACTGGGGACAGGTATTGTCGCGGCAGCCGTAATTTTGACTTGGTTTGCACCAATTGATGCTTTACAGGAGCTTGTCAAATCATTTACGATCATTTTTTGGGACGAAGGCTTTAACGCTTATAATGTCTTTATCATTCTTTTTCTTTTATTGCTTGGCATCATCACCGCATTCGTCAGCTTATCCGGCGGCAGCCATGCCTTTGCTGAGTGGGCTTCGACACGCATCAAGTCAAGAAGAGGCGCAAAAGTCCTTACAGTGGTTTTAGGCATCGTCATCTTTATCGATGATTATTTCAATGCTTTGGCTGTCGGACAGGTTGCACGCCCAATCACCGACCGCTACAAAGTTTCACGTGCGAAACTTGCCTATTTCATCGATTCGACTGCAGCGCCAGTTTGTGTAATCTCGCCAGTTTCAAGTTGGGGAGCTGCAATCATAGGGATTGTTGCTACGATCTTGGCTGGCCAGACTTTTGTGGAATATTCCGCTTTAGAAGCCTTCCTGTGGATGGCACCGATGAATTTCTATGTAGTTGCTTCGTTGGCGATTGTTTTCTTTGTAGCTATCCGGGATGTGGATTTCGGGGAAATGAAGAAACACGAAGTGCTGGCAATTACAAAGGGACAGCTTTTTGACCCTAAGAAAACCATACCGGGTGAAATGAAAGAAGAGTTCCCTTCGCATTCTTATGGACATGTAAGAGACCTATTGCTTCCAATTCTATTGTTGATTGTCGGTACTGTAGGCGCGATGATCTGGACGGGTTATCAGAATGCTGGACATGTTTTCGATATTTGGTTGATTTTTGAAAATACCGATGTTCCCGCTTCCCTGTTAGCAGGCGGAATTTTGGGTGCATTGACGTCGATCATTCTATATGTTCTGCAGATGAAAAAGAACGAAACAGCTACTGTTGGATGGATTGGAAAAGGCATCTGGGCTGGCCTTAAATCAATGATAGGAGCCGTACTCATTTTAGTCTTTGCCTGGTCTTTGACTTCTTTGATCGGTTCTCTTGAAACTGGCGCTTATCTAGCGGGTGTGGTTTCTGATGGCAATATTCCAACTTCAATTCTCCCAGTCTTATTATTTGTTCTCGCAGGAATCATGGCTTTCTCAACAGGAACTTCATGGGGTTCATTCGGCATCCTGTTGCCGATTGCTGGAACCATTATGATTGAAGCGGAACCTTCGCTGCTGCTGCCGGCGCTATCCGCAGTCTTGGCGGGAGCTGTGTTTGGAGATCATTGTTCACCTATTTCCGATACGACGATTTTGTCTTCAACTGGAGCGGGGAGCAATCACATGGACCATGTCTTAACGCAGATACCGTATGCATTAACAGCTGCAGTCATTGCTGCAATAGGGTATATTGTCATAGGTTTGACCGGTTCTTTGCTGCTGTCATTAGGAACAGTGGCTTTGGTGCTGGCAGTGTTATTCATTGTCTGGTCACGACGGACAACTATTATTGAAAAACAACAAAATGCTTAAGTAAAAGAAGGCAGAGAAGCTTATTCTCTGCCTTTTTACTTTTGCTGCAATAGTTTTTTTAGAAAATATTTTGATTTCATCTTTACATTAAAGGAGCCTCTCGGTATACTATTTCTAGATTAACTAATAATCTGAAAATAATCAAAATTCCTATTTTTATGTAAATAAAATGGGAGAAAACAAAGGGGGAAGAGAGATGGAACGTTCGCAATGGGGTACACGTGCCGGCTTTATCATGGCTGCCGTCGGCTCTGCAGTAGGTCTTGGGAACATATGGCGTTTTCCGTATGTTGCGTATGAAAATGGCGGGGGTGCATTTTTCATACCGTATCTATTTGCATTGTTGACTGCAGGGATACCGATTCTTATACTTGAATTTACCATTGGCCATAAGTATCGCGGGTCAGCACCGTTGTCATTCTTTAGAATGGGCGGCAAGAAGTTGGAATGGATGGGATGGTGGGCTGTCTTTGTGTCCTTTATCATATCTGTATATTATGCTGTAATCATCGCCTGGGCAATGCGCTATACTATATTTTCTTTCAATCAGGCATGGGGTACGGATACACAAGATTTCCTGTTCAATGATTTTTTACAGCTGACAGTTCAACCGGGACAGACCGGCGGAATTGTCTGGGGTGTATTCATTCCATTGGCATTGGTGTGGATCATTACATTGGGGATTCTGCTGGCAGGTGTTAAAAAAGGAATTGAACTGGCCAACCGGATTTTCATTCCGACATTGGTGGTCATTTTCCTTGCTGTTGTAATTCGAGCGGTCACATTGGATGGCGCATTGACAGGATTGGAAGCCTTCTTCCAACCAGATTTTGATGCCATACTGAATCCGACGGTTTGGGTAGCGGCCTATGGGCATATTTTCTTCAGTTTATCAGTAGCATTCGCTATCATGATCACATACTCAAGTTATCTTCCGAAAAAATCAGATATCACAAATAATGCATTTATCACAGGATTCGCCAACTCTGCTTTTGAATTATTAGCAGGGATTGGAATATTTGCAGCTCTTGGATTTATGGCTGCTCAGCAGGGCGTCGCTGTAGGTGATGTCGCAACTGCAGGCGTCGGTCTTGCTTTTGTGGTTTTTCCACAGATCATCAATGAGTTTCCAGGATTCAATGGCTTGTTCGGGACTCTGTTCTTCTTGTCTCTGACACTTGCGGGTTTGACTTCATTAATATCAATTACTGAAACTTATGTCGCTGGATTCTCTGAGAAATTTGGAATTTCCCGTAACAAAGCGGTGTTATTCGGAGGCGGACTTGCTGCTTTGATTTCGATTCTGTTTGCGACACAAGGTGGATTGTACTTCCTGGATCTGGCAGATTACTTCATTAACCAATTTGGGGTTGCAGCAATCGGATTAGTGGAAGTTGTGCTGGTTGTTTGGGTCTTCCGCAAAGCGGATCTTCTCAAAGGCCATGCCAACGAAATCTCGGATATCCGACTTGGCGCCTGGTGGAAATTCAGCTTAGGAATCATTACGCCAATCGTTCTGGGTTATATGATGTTTGGACTTTTGAAACTGAATATCCTGAAAGAGTTTGAAACGGAAACCGGAAATTACGAAGGATATTCCGATATGTTCACCTTAGCAGGTGGTGTGGCTGTTGCTGCAGCTGCATTGATCTTTGGAATCCTCTTCTCTATCGGTAAATGGCATAAAGAACAAGGCGAATATGACGAGCGCAATTAAAAGGGGGAGCTTCATATGACAGTAAGTTCGATTGTCGTCATGATTATTGGGATGGTCATCATTTGGGGTGGCTTAGCTGCTAGCATCATTCATGCAGTTAGAAGCAGCAAAAAGAATAAAGCAAGAGATGCTGCAAATAACGTTTAATTTAAAGGCCCGGAAACTCCTAGTTTCCGGGTTTCTTTATGCTTTCATGGCAGTAGGTGAGCTTGTGAGGAACATGCCTTTATGATACATTTGGAATAGAATCGGATTCCATCCATAAATCAGATAGATAGGGGACGATGTGCGTGTCAACAAAGCAGGAACATCTTAGAAAGCCCGATTGGTTAAAGATTAAACTCAATACCAATGAAAACTATACCGATTTGAAGAAAATGATGCGAGAAAATAACTTGAACACAGTCTGTGAAGAAGCAAGGTGTCCGAATATCCATGAATGCTGGGGAACGCGGAGAACCGCTACGTTCATGATCCTCGGTGCCGTCTGTACAAGAGCATGCCGTTTTTGTGCAGTGAAAACCGGGTTGCCGAATGAGTTGGATCTTCAGGAGCCGGAACGGGTAGCCGCTTCTGTAAAAATGATGAACCTGAAACATGCGGTCATCACGGCAGTCGCACGTGACGATTTGAAAGATGGCGGCTCTGCTGTGTTTGCAGAGACAATACGTGCGATTAAACGAGCCAACCCATTTACAACTGTTGAAGTCCTGCCATCTGATATGGGTGGAATCTATGAAAATCTGGAACGGCTGATGGATGCTAAACCGGATATTTTGAACCACAATATAGAAACTGTGCGCCGTTTGACGCCAAGAGTCAGAGCACGAGCCAAATATGACCGGTCACTGGAATTGCTGAAGCGTTCGAAAGAATTGCATCCGGATATTCCAACAAAATCATCTTTGATGATCGGTTTAGGGGAGACCAAGGAAGAGATCATTGAAGTCATGGACGATCTCCGTGCTAACGATGTGGATATCATGACGATTGGCCAATACTTACAGCCCACAAAAAAACATTTGAATGTACAGAAATATTATTCGCCGAAGGAATTCAAGGAATTTTGGGAAATTGCGATGGCCAAAGGGTTCTCGCATTGCCAGGCAGGCCCTCTGGTGCGAAGCAGCTATCATGCGGATGAGCAAGTCAATGCAGCTGCTAAAGAGCGTCAGCGACTCGGAGAAGAGCAAGCAGCTGCTATAAACAGCTAATGGATGGTGAGGAAAATGATTACACTGGAACAGTTGAACTATGAAATACTGATCGATTACCGGGAAGGTTTCAAAGAAGAGGCATTAACTGCCCGCTATAGCGAAATTCTTTCGAAATACGATTATATCCTGGGGGATTGGGGTTACGGCCAATTGCGGTTAAAGGGCTTTTTCGAAGACACTAACCACAAAGCAACCTATGATACGAAAATCAGTACACTGCAGGATTATCTCTATGAATACTGCAATTTTGGCTGCGCCTATTTCGTTATCCGGAAAACCGGTAAAGCGGTAATGCCGATTGAAGAATCAGAACAGCAGGCTCCCGAAGCGGACATATAATCCGCCGGGGGTTTTTTCATGCAATATGATATGATTAAAGTAGAAATGAAAGATTTTTAAACGCCTATTGGAGGGTTTTTTATGTATTTTATTGACCGCAACAATATCACTGAAACGATTCAGTATATGAATTCTTTATTGAAGCATTACGAAAGCCAAGAACAGTGGACTTCGTTCGGCGACCAGCTGGCATTGGAACGGATTGGAGCGAACCTCATCGAGTCGATTATTGATGTCGGCAACTCCATGATTGATGGATTTATCATGCGCGACCCTGGAAGCTACGATGATATTATCGATATATTGGTGGACGAAAAAGTGATTACAGAAGAAATGGATCAACCGCTGAAGCAGGTTATTACATTGCGGAAAATGCTGGTGCGGCAATTTATGAAAGTTGATCACCAGGCCATTACGAATGCAATCGATGAAAACATGGAATCGTTGAAAGCATTTGGCCCGAAAGTCGAACATTACCTGGTTCATGAACTGGGGCCTGTTTCAGCATTTATACCGGAGACGAAGGATGGCAATTAAAACGTATCAAGCTTATTGCCTTGATTTGGATGGGACAATTTTTCGTGGATCGGAAGCGGTTGAAGAAGCGGCAGGTTTTGTCGAACGGCTGCAGGAAAAAGGTGTAGAGCCTTTTTTTGTTACAAATAATGCATCCATGACGCAACAGCAGCTAAAAGACAAAATGGCTGGCTTCGGAATCCGGGCAAAAAAAGAACAGATCATTTCCTCTGCGATTGCTGCAGCAAAATACATCAAACGCTGGTATGCCGGAGATACAGTCTATATGATCGGTTCAGATGGTTTGGATCAAGCATTGCGCCAGGAAGGTTTGACGCGGGTAGGCGATCAGGCGGGAATCGTGCTGATGGGGATTGACCGCAATATTACGTACGACAAGCTGGCAACAGCCTGCCTGCAAATTCGGAATGGGGCAGTCTTTTTATCGACCAATCAGGATATGGCTTTTCCTTCTGAAAAAGGGTTACTGCCCGGAAATGGGGCATTCACAACTTTGGTAGCCGCTTCGACTGGAGTAGATCCCGTTTATATCGGAAAACCGGAGATGCATATGCTGGAAGCCATTCAGCTGGAGTTCGGTTTCGACAAACAGGATATGGTGATGGTCGGCGATAACTACGATACGGATATCCAGGCGGGTATTCGTTTTGGGATCGACACGGTCCATGTCAATACCGGTGTCAGCCGGATGGAGGAAGTGCTGAGAAAAGAAAAGCCTCCAAACTTTGCGATTGAAAATCTTGGATTTTGGGAGATATAAATTAAGGCAGTCTTATATTTTCCCGAACTTCCTGCTATGGATGCCGCTGGCTTTGACAGCTTTCAAGGCAGCAAAAAAGCCGTTTTTCAACGGCTTAAAACAAAGGGTTCTCCTCTATGAATTCATAGACTTTTTTCGTCAGTTCATCTGGAGAGTCCGCTTCAACAATCTCTCCGTTAACCAGGGCATAAAGAGACTCGGAACATTTTGTGCAATAGCTTAAACAGCCGTATTCCAAAACGTCGAGATTGGGATCCCGTTCGAGTTTTTCAAAAGAATCTTGTGCGCCATTGGCAATATTGCTGATGCAAAATTCTACAATCGGTTTCATTCTAGGTCACCTCACTACAACGAAATCCTACCTTTTTTCGCAGCTGGAGTCAATTAATTGATTTCTAGTAAAAGCATTGTGAAAGTTATCACAATCAGCTATACTCATATTTGAGAAATTGATGCGACAGACGAAAATTAAAGGAGATTTTTATGCGAAAACTAGTCTTACTTGGAGGCGGTTACGGCAATATGCGGATTTTGCTTCGTTTATTGCCAACCAACCTTCCTCGGGATACAGAAATCATTTTAATTGACCGGACACCATTCCATAGCATGAAGACCGAGTTTTATGCATTGGCTGCTGGAACAGAAGCAGACCATGAAGTCCGTGTTCCTTTCCCGGAACATGAGCGGCTGACAGTGGTAAATGGCGAAATCCTGGAAATTGGCCTGCAGGAAAAATGCATTTTCATGGAAAGCGGCGAACGCGTTGCCTATGACGATTTGGTGATCGGACTCGGTTGCGAGGACAAATACCATAGCGTGCCGGGAGCGGATGAGTTCACTTTCAGCATTCAGACGATCGGCAAATCCCGTGCCACTTACCAAGCATTGCTTGGTCTTCCATCAGGCGCTGTAGTCGGTGTTGTTGGAGCGGGGCTCAGCGGAATCGAGCTTGCCAGCGAATTGCGTGAAAGCCGAAGCGATTTGAAGATTAAGTTGTTCGACCGCAGTCCTCGGATCTTGCGTGATTTCCCTGAACGCTTGAGTAACTTTGTGAAAAAATGGTTCGAGAACCACAACGTTGATGTAGTATCAAACTCCAACATCACAAAAGTTGAACCGAACCTTCTTTATAACCATGAAGAGACGATTCCAGTTGATGCTGTTGTTTGGACAGCGGGAATCCAACCAGTCAAGCCGGTCCGTGACCTTGGTCTTGAGAGCGACAATAGCGGACGGATCGTCATCAACCAATATCATCAGCTGCCGAATGATGAACATGTCTATGTTGTCGGGGATTGTGCCGCATTGCCGATGGCACCTTCAGCCCAATTGGCGGAAGAACAGGCTGAACAAATTGTGAAGATCTTGAAAGCGACTTGGAAAGGTGAACCATTGCCTGAAACCATGCCTGAAATCAAACTTAAAGGATTCCTTGGCTCTTTGGGCAAAAAACAAGGCTTCGCTTATTTGGCTGATCGCACAGTTACAGGCCGCATCGCCCGATTAATGAAGTCCGGCGTATTGTGGATGTATAAATGGCATAATGGATAATGAAAAAAAGCGCTCATGATTGAGCGCTTTTTTCATTGGCTTCAGTAAATCCATGTTTTTCAAGTTCACGGTAGACAGGCTTCAACTGAACATAGCCTTCCCCGACAACTTCCCCTTCAACCAATACCAATGGATAAAAGAATTCGTCATCCAATATGCGCTGGGCATAATCTTTCTGGTGGTCGAGTTCAATGGGTTTCTCAATATCAATGTAGGTAATTGAAAATGGCTGATCCTTGTATTTTCTTGAGATGGCGGCTTCCAGCCATTCGTACGTATCGATTGAAGACGGTGCATTGACACAGCTGGCACAAATAACTTCGGTTCCGTAGACTTCGATGGATATTTCTTTCTGCATAATTTTGAACCTCCTATGAATTCATTAGTGGCTTTTTCTCTCTAATCACATTATAATGATTATAATGAAAGGAGTCGATATAAATGACTGAAGCTTTGATTGAAGATCAAGTAATGGAAGTCTTAGATAAATTACGTCCATTCCTTTTGCGTGACGGGGGAGACTGCGAACTTGTTGATGTAGAAGATGGTATCGTAAAACTTCGTCTGCTCGGTGCATGCGGCAGCTGCCCAAGTTCGACAATTACATTAAAAGCAGGGATTGAACGCGCGTTAGTGGAAGAAGTTCCTGGCATCGTAGAAGTAGAACAAGTATTTTAATGCCAAGGGACCTTAATGGGTCCCTTTTTTTGTATTATATAATCTCTCTAGGCAGTCTTTTTATCGATTTCCGATTTGTTCAAGCGTTTCAAGGCGGACAGCTTGAATAGTAATGGAAACAATTGCTATGATAACCCATATAGGAAGGTGATTTCATTGACAGAAGTAGTAGAAATTACAGAAGCGGCCTCATTTCAAGTAAAAGAAATGATGCGCCATAACGAAGAAGAAGGATCCTTTTTGCGTGTTGCAGTCAAAGGCGGCGGATGCAGCGGACTGACATACGGTATGGGGTTTGAAAAAACTCAGAGTGACGCTGATGATCTGTATGAGCAATTTGGAATCCCGATTTTGGTTGCAAAAGAAGATGCACCTATTCTCCAAGGTACGGTTGTTGATTACAAACAGTCCTTGATGGGTGGAGGATTTACAATTGAAAATCCGAATGCCATCGCTTCATGCGGCTGCGGAACTTCGTTCCGAACAGCCAAAAAAGCGGGGACACCGGAAAACTGTTGAAAGTCGGTCACAAACCGGCTTTTTTGTTGTGGAAAAACAGCGATAAATTACAGTCACCAGTTGAAATCATGCTGTAAAAGGTCTAGTATAGTGTATAGGTGTTTATCGGTATAACAGGAGTAGGACTCTTAGTGAATATACGATGAAAAAATGACTTGAAGGTGGTTGCGATTGTGTTGAAAAGACCGTCAATATTAGTATTAGGAGCAGGTTATGGTGGATTGACTACTGTAGTGAACCTGCAAAAAGAGTTTGGCACAGATGCTGTAGATATTACTTTGATCAACAAAAACGAATACCATTATGAAAGCACATGGCTTCATGAGGCAGCTGCAGGAACATTGCTTCCAGAGCAGGTGCGTTACGATATCAAAGACGTGATCGATGGTGTGAAAGTGAAGTTCGTCCAAGCTACTGTCGAAGCTATTGATGTAGTTGGCAAAAAAGTTTCTACAGATAACGGCGAGTTTACATACGACTATATCGTTATTGCACTTGGTTTTGAAGGAGAAACTTTCGGAATCGAAGGCCTTGATAAATATGCACTTTCAATTGCTAACGTTAAAGCTGCACGTTATATCCGTGAGCACATTGAATTCCAATTCGCTACATGGTCTGCAGAACCGGTTAAAGATGACAGCCGCCTAACGATTATTGTAGGTGGAGCTGGATTCACTGGAATCGAATTCCTAGGGGAATTGGCTAACCGTGTACCTGAATTGTGCAAAGAATACGATGTCCCGCGCGAAAAAGTTCGTGTCGTCTGTGTAGAAGCTGCACCAATGGTATTGCCAGGTTTCGATCCGGAATTGGTCAATTATGCAGTAGGCCATTTAGAGTCCAAAGGAATTGAATTCTCAATTGGTACGCCGGTTGTAGAAGCAACTCCAGAAGGCGTTAAAATCAAAAAAGGCGACGATGAGTTTGAATTCATCAAAGCTGGTACTGTTGTATGGGCTGCAGGCGTTCGCGGAAACCGTTTGATTGAGGCGACTCCAATCGAAAATATGCGTGCTCGTGTGAAAGTTGACAAAGATTTGCGTGCTCCAGGATTCGACGATGTCTTCATCATCGGAGATTGCGCATTGATGATCAACGAAGAGACAAACCGTCCATATCCTCCAACTGCACAAATCGCTATGCAACAAGGTGAAAATGTTGCGAAAAACTTGAAAGCTTTGATCAGCGGTGATACTACTGTTGAATTCGTTCCAGATCTAAAAGGAACTGTTTGTTCGCTTGGTGAAGATGATGCTATCGGTGTTGTATTCGGCAAAAAAGTGACAGGCAAAAGAGCTTCATTTATGAAGAAAATGATTGATAACCGTGCGTTGTTCATGATCGGTGGACCAAAGCTGGTAATGAAAAAAGGTAAATTCAACGTTCTGTAAAGATTCGATCCAAGCTCCCTTCGCGGGGAGCTTTTTTTGTAGATTCGAAAATATTGACTACAGGCATTCAGTGCTTAATGGCTCATTCTGAATTTCAAGTAAAGGGGGAGATTGTTGGTGGCACGTTCAAAACGCGGCAATGTCTGGCTTGGGGCCGCAGGGCTGGTCGTGAATTCCAGTGGCCAATGGCTGGTCGTTAAAAAAAGATACGGGGGACTTCACGGAAAATGGTCACTTCCGGCAGGATTTGTACAAGGCGATGAAACTATTGATCAAGCGGCAGTTAGGGAAGTGAAAGAAGAAACTGGCATCAATTGTAGACTGGTTGGAATGATCGGGTTTCGTTCAGGGGTCATTCGGGAAGAAATCAGCGACAATATGGCGATTTTTTTACTGGATGCTATCGATGAAGGACAGCCTATCCAAGCGCAATTGTCTGAGCTTTACGAAGCAGGTTGGCAATCGCCTGCTGATTTATCCAATGATGCAGAAGCATCTGTTATGCTTCATGAAATGGCTTCTTTCGTATTAGAAGAAGGATTGGGGTTAATTGAAAACGTAGATCCGGGCAAAGTATTCGGATATTCGGATTATAGGTTATTTTTCAGAAAATGAAAATTCATACACAAAAGAGACAAAAATAACGCGAGATGCGTTATTTTTTTTCTTTTTAGTTGCACTTTATTTGAATTCCATGCTATATTATCAGAATATTACAAACAAGAACAGAAGGAGGTGTTTCGAATGACGATCTTCAAAAAGACTAAAAACGTCAACCAATGCCCTTATTGTGCTGGACAAGGATATTTTCAATTGCGGCTGGGCGGTTCAGAAACTTGCTCCTGCTGTTCCGGTTCCGGTAAAAAATAACAAAAAGAAACGAACGGATCACTTAACACCGTTCGTTTCTTTTTTTATGGAGAATTTCTGTATAAGGGTCTCCACGCTTTTGCCGGTGTCCTACTGCTACTTCGGTTGCCCCACTTTTCGGTGTCTAGGCTCCAGCAGCCAACACCTCGGAACACAAGCCACTCCAGCTGTGCAGCTGAAAAAATGCTGAACAGCCAGAGGGTCTTATGCCTGTCGAAGTTGAACGGCTGCCTCCGCTTTTCTATCATAAGTGACAAAGCGATGAACTCTGTTCTCCTAGATTGAAAGCCTCTGTTTTTTCGGGTAAACTGATGAAGGGAATAACGGAGGTTAGAATTCATGAACAGTTCATTTACGATTGTGCAATTGATTATATCTATGTTGCTTTTTTATGTAATGTTTTTTGGGATCGGGTTTTTGTTGAATATGTTGCTGCGCATGACTTGGCTGATGGCTATCGTTTATCCGATTGTCATTTTGCTGGTGGTGGATGACGTAGGCGTATTCGATTACTTTACGAATCCGGGTGAATCTTTTTCAATGCTTGGAGACACGATCACTTCCATGACTGGCAGTGATATTGCCGTATTATTAGCCGGTTGGGCTGGCGCCATCACAGCAGGATTTGTGATGAAGATCCTTCGTAAAATGGGATATCAAATGTTTTAAAAAAATCGCCTTTCCGGTTATCCGGATCGGCGATTTTTTAATGATTCTATTGGTTAGCGCAGTATGCCATAGAAAACGAATGAAATCGCTATACCTGTCAAAGCGCCCATGAAAACTTCACTTGGTTTGTGGCCTAGAAGAGTTTTCAGTTCTTCAATCTTTTCTTCTTCTTTTTTCTGCGGCCATTTTCTGGTTTCATCCATGAAAAGGTAGATATCCTGCCGCATTTTGTTGATTGTCAAAGCTTGCTGGCCTGCCTGAAACCGAACGCCGGTAGCATCGTACATGGTAATGACTGCGAACATCGTTGAAACAGCAAATATTGTGGAAGAGACGCCATGCTCGAAAGCCACTGCCGTCGTTAAAGACGTTACTGCAGCTGAATGGGAACTGGGCATTCCGCCGGTTGAAGAAAACAGCTTCCAATCAAGTTCACGCGTTACAGCGTACTGAATAGGGATTTTTATAAATTGAGCGAACAGAATTGCGAATAAGGCAATCATTAAAGGCAAGTTAGAAAAAATTTCCATGTGGGACCACAACCTTTCTGTCTGACTATGGTTTTATCGTACATCAGAAAAGTGGAATTTGCGAACGCTGATTATTCCTTCGTCACACGAACTACTCGAATTTCGAATTAAATGCTACACTTAAAGAGAACAGATAAAGGAGGAATTTTATGCAAATCAACTTACAGCAGCATTCACAGAATAGCGGTGCCGAAATCCTTATTGTCGGCTTAAGCCGACATCCGGAAAACAGCAGAGGATGGGATGAATTTGCAAAGCGTTTTGATGGCAAATTAGAAGGCTGGGTCAAAGATGATCTGTCATTCGATTTAAAATCGTTGATCACCTATCCGGCAATGTCTGGAGATGTTCCACGCGTCTTATTTATTGGGTTGAATGACCGCAAGAAATTGACGGAAGAAGACCTGCGTTCATGCTTTGGATTGGCAGGCAAAGAATTAGCCAAGAAAAAAATTAAGCATGCAGCAGTCTACCTGGAATCGTTTGAGAATGACAAAGTCACATCAGAAGATGTTGCCTTTTTGGCTGCAGAAGCGATTACCATGGGAGGCTATAGTTTTGATGATTACAAGACGACTTCCAATGAAACACAAGTAAAATTGGAAGCTTTGACTTTCCTATCCAATGACGGTTCTGAGGATATTGAATCGGCTGCAATCATCGGTTCTGTTTTCGGCCAGTCTGTTAATGAAGCCCGGACCCTTGTCAATATGCCGGCGAACATCTTAACGGCAACAGCGATGGGAGAGTATGCACGGGAGCTTGGCGAAACCTACGGCTTTGAAACGGATATATTAGGCAAAGCCGAGCTTGAAGAATTGGGCATGGGTGCAATTCTTGCAGTTAACCAAGGATCGATTGAAGAGCCTCGCCTGATCGTTTTGAAATACAAAGCGACAGAAGGCTTTGAAAACCCATTGGCGCTTGTCGGCAAGGGGATCACCTTTGACACTGGCGGCTATTCGATCAAGCCGAAGGACGGCATTGTCGGCATGAAAGGCGATATGGGCGGTGCCGCTGCAGTGCTAGGAGCAATGCGGATCATTGGAGAGCTGCAGCCGAAGCAAAATGTCATAGCGGTTATTGCCTCAACTGATAACATGATTTCAGGAAATGCTTTCAAACCAGATGATGTCATTACATCCATGAGTGGTAAAACCATTGAAATCCTTAACACCGATGCTGAAGGGCGATTGGTGCTGGCAGATTCCGTGAGCTATGCGAAGCAACTTGGTGCCACTCGTATTGTCGATGTAGCGACGCTGACAGGCGGCGTTATTGTAGCGTTAGGAAAAGACAAAACAGGTGCTTTGACGAATGACGAAGCATTTTTCGAAACTTTCCTGGAGGCCTCTATGGAAAGTGGCGAGTTTGTCTGGCGTTTGCCTTTAACAGAAAGCGATAAGAAGCGCATCCGGAAAAGCAACGTGGCCGATTTGAATAATTCGCCTGGCCGCGATGGCCATATGATTTTCGGCGGGGGGTTTGTCGGTGAATTCGCCGGCGATACTCCTTGGATTCATTTGGATATTGCAGGTACCTCTGATGCAGACGGCCCACATGATTTGGGGCCAAAAGGCGGAACCGGTGCAATGGTCAGAACTTTAGCGATGCTAATTGAAAAGGTGGCAGACGAAGACTGAAACACAACAGAAGCTTTAGAAAATAAAAGAAGAATCAAATAGAAAGCAGCCTGCAGAATTTTTTCTGCAGGCTGCTTTTCAATGTTCGATACTTTTGTTTTCGTCTATTTCTTTCTTTTCTTCTTTCAAAGCGTCTTTCATATCGTCACGGACCGTTTCTTCAGCCACTTTGATGCCGGACATATAGGAAGCGCGTCCAATCAAATGGCCGCCTACAGGAGCCGTGATAAAGAGGAAGACAATGGCGATGACCATCTGTGTATTGAAGATGCCTTCAATCATCCAAAAATGGATGAAGGTGGCCATCAATACGCAGAGAACGCCAAGCGTAGAGCTCTTGGAGGCGGCGTGTGTGCGTGTATAGACATCCGGCAAACGGATAAGCCCTAACGCTGTAACTACGCTGAAAAGGACTCCTGTGCTCATTAATACAATGATGAGGATATTAACGATGGTCGTTTCGATCGAAAATCTCTCCTCTCTCAAGGAATTTCGCGAAGGCAGTAGTTCCAATAAAGGACAGAATACTCAACAACAAGATGATTTCCAGGAAGAATTCCGTTTCATTTATCAAGGACAGCAAAGCAACAATTGACACCAGTGAAATTCCGATGGCATCCAGTGCCACTACACGGTCAGCGATTGTCGGACCTTTAACAAGCCGGTAAAGCAACCCTGTAAATCCTATGCTGACAATGATAAGTGAAATCCAGTAAAACATCATCATGGGCGGCTCACCTCCAGAATGGCACGTTCGAATGTATCCTTGATTGAATTGACAGCATCATCGATGTCTTCAAAATCGAGTGCGTGGATAAAGAGCCTTTTCTGATCGTTTGAAATACCGACAACCAGTGTTCCAGGCGTCAATGTGATTAAAGCAGACAAAAGGGTGATTTCCCAATCCTCTTTCAACTCAGTTTCCAGTTCGAAAATAGCTGGTTTTAAGTTCATATTGGGTTTAAGGACAATCCGCAGTACCTGGATGCTCGACATGAGCAGTTCTTTAAGAAACAACAGGATCAGAAAGATGACGGCCCACACCCGGGAAGTATACAGCCGGTAGGAAAAGAACCGGCGCATTAAAATGATGATGCCGAGGCCCACAAGGAAGCCGATGGCGAATCCTGCAGGGCTAAAGGAAACGGTCATGAACATCCAGACAAAGGCCAGGAAGAAATTCAATAAGATTTGTAAAGCCATATGTCACCTACTCCTTTAATACCGCATCTATATAGATGGATGGATTCAGCAGCACTTCACCCGCGCCTGAAATGAACGGCATGAAGAGTTCCGCACCGACCCCAAATACCACTGTAATGGCAACGAGGATGACCGTCGGGATAAACATTTGATTAAAAACGGATTTCTTTAGAGGAACGGTTTCAACCGGTTCGCCCCAGAATGCATAGATGAAAATGCGTACAGCACTCAATAGCACAATCAGGCTAGTTGCCAGGATGACAATGCTGCCCCAGAATTGCGGACCTTCAAAGCCGCCTTGGACAATCAGCAGCTTGCCTGGAAATCCGCTAAGCGGAGGTATGCCGGCAAGGCCGAATGCTGCAACCAGATAGGTCCAGCCGAGAAACGGGTAGGTTTTGATCAATCCACCCATTTTCCGGAGGTCGGTCGTACCGAACAAGACCGCTACAATGCCGACTAAGAAGAACAAGGCTGCTTTGATCAGCATATCATGTAGCAGATAAAAGATGGAGCCATCAACTCCAGGCTGGTTTAATTGCGCAATCCCGAATAGAATCACACCGACAGCAATGATGATGTTATAGATGATGATCTTTTTAACGTCAAAATAGGCAAGGGCACCGATACATCCGGCTAGGATGGTCAATATTGCAATGATTCCAAGCAATTCATGGGTAAAGGTGATATTCATGTTAAAGAACAGCGTGTATGTACGCATGATTGCATAGACGCCGACTTTTGTCAGCAAAGCGCCAAACAGAGCCAATATTGGAACAGGAGGCGAGTAATACGACCCCGGTAGCCAGAAGTACAGTGGGAAGATTGCGGCTTTAAAACCGAAGACTACTAGGAACATGACAGCTATGACAGTCAGGATCCCGGTTTCTTCAATTTGTGGAATCTTCACTGCCAAATCCGCCATGTTCAACGTTCCGGTAACAGAATAGAGGAAAGCGACAGCTGCTACAAATAAAGCGGATGAAATGATGTTCACCAACAGATATTTGATGGATTCGCGCAGTTGCGGTTTTTCTCCACCATGGACGATTAAGGTATAAGAAGCCATTAGCAGCACTTCGACAAATACGAACAAGTTGAAAATATCGCCTGTCGTAAAGGCGCCATTGACACCGACCATCAAAAATAGGACAGCCGGATAATAAAAGGACTGCTCACGTTTCACACCAATTGTCGGAAAACTGTAAAACACAACAAATAAGGTGATGATCGAAGTTGTGACCACCAGTAAAGCGGACAATGGATCCGATACCATGGATATGCCGAACGGTGCCGGCCAGCTGCCAAGTGTCACAGCTTGGACACCCTCTGCATTTACTTTAGCCAATAGCACCAAAGCAGCAATCAACGTTGCGGAAGCGCCGGTTGCAGCAAGAAATCGCTGAAGTTTCAGGCGCTTCGGGAAAATCATCAGGACAGTAGCAAAAAACAAAGGAATGATGATTGGAAATAGCAGTAAATTACTCATGGTCTTCAGTTCCTCTCAGCAAATCCATATTGTCGGTACCGAGCTCCTGATAAGACCGGTAAGCAAGCACTAGGAAAAATGAAGTAACAGCAAATGAAATGACAATTGCCGTCAAAATCAATGCCTGTGGGAGCGGATCAGCGTAATCGCTGACACTGACTCCGTCTGCCACGACAGGAGGGGAGATTCCTCCAAGGCCACCCATCGTCAATAACAGCAAATGGGCGCCATGGCTCAATAGCCCAGTCCCGATGATGATGCGTATCAAGCTTTTTGAAAGCATTAAGTAAACAGCTGCCATAAAGAGAAATCCGATGACAACCGACATTATTATCTCCATTATTCATCCTCTCCAATCGTTTGAATAATGGTCATCGTTACACCGACAACAACCAGGTAAACACCTGCATCGAACAGCATCGCTGAATGCAGAGAAGTTTTACCGAAAAGCGGTAAATCAAAATAATCATAAGCGTGTGTAAAAAATGGAACATCAAAGATGATGGAGGCGGCAGCAGTGGCAAGTGCCAACAGCAAGCCGATCGCTGTCATCGTCACATAATTGAGCGGCAGTATTTTTTTAACGGTTTCAATATCAAACGCAAGCATCAGCAGCACGATTGCACTGGTAGTCAACAAGCCGCCGACAAAGCCGCCGCCCGGTGTGTAATGTCCAGCAAAAAATATATGGACGGCAAACATCAGGATGATGAAAGTCACTACTTTTGTAGCCGTTTGAAGCATGACATCATTTGTTCTCATGCTGACCCTCCTTTTTGGTCATACGCAGTTTAATCATGGTAATGATGCCAATACCGGCAATGCCCAGCACTGCAATCTCAAACAATGTATCAAACCCGCGATAATCAACTAAAATAACGTTGACGATGTTTCCGCCGCCTGCTTCGGAGTAAACCGTTTCCTTGTAGAACTCAGAAATCGAAGGCAAGAACTTCTGGGAGTGAGCGGACAGCGCGACCAATGTCATAGTGACCCCAACACCCAATGCAATCAATGCGTTACCAAGGCGGAAACGCATGCGCTCTTCTTTGCGGCTGATCTGCGGCAAGTGATAGAAAGCCAGCAGGAACAGCGCAACGGAAATGGTCTCGATCACCAGTTGTGTCAACGCCAAATCCGGCGCACGGAAAATGACGAAAAACAGCGCAACTGAATAGCCGACTGCACCGAGAGCGATAATCGCCGTCAGCCTTGATTTTGAAAACAAAATCGTTAATGTCGAGCCGACCAAAGCCAGCAGAATAACGATTTCATAAAAACCGATTGGTGCCAGGTTAGTCACATCAAAAGCGAAAGATTCAGTCAAGAACAGCGTTCCAAGAACAATGATGACAACAAAGCTGAACATATACACCAAATAAGAGCGGATAAATCCGGTCATGTAAAGCTTGGAAAAACGGTTCGCTCCGGTATCGCTCATAAACATCAGGTTGTCATATAACGCATTCAATGAAACAGAATCAGGGAAGCGGTCGTAGCTCTTTTGCCACTTGTGCAGCGTCCAGAACATCAGGCCGCCGACAGCAAAAATGCCGAGTGTCATAAAGAGCTCAGTATTGAAACCATGCCAAGCTGATACATGGACATCCACTTCTGACGGTGAGTTATACAAGAATGGCTGGATAGCCATTACAGCTGGTTTCACAAGCCAGTCGCCGACGCGATTCGGAATAAAGAAAATCACGATAACAAGTAAAGCAAGGAATATAGGTGAAATCAGCATACCGATCGGTGCTTCGTGCGCTGGTTTCGGCAATTCCTCCGGCTTGTGCTTGCCTGCAAAAGTATGAAACACAAAATAGAAACTGTAGATGAATGTGAAAACAGAACCAAGCCATGCCACAATCGGGAACAGAACGCCCCAAACGTCCATGGAGAATAAATCGAATTCAGTTAAAGACAGCATGGCTGTCAGGAACATTTCCTTGCTCAGGAAACCGCCGAATGGAGGCAGTCCTGCCATAGAAAAGGCGCCGACCATGGCGACGGTGAAACTGATCGGCATTAAGCCCATGAGGCCGCCGAGTTTTCGGATATCCCGTGTGCCGGTCTCATGATCAACGATACCGGCAATCATGAACAGGCTGCCTTTAAAGACCGCATGGTTGATCAAATGGAAAATAGCTGCAAACCCTGCATACTTGAATGTGGTTTCCGCTATATTGTCGATATGATAGCCGGCAGCAGAAGCTCCCAGTAACGACATGATCAAGCCCAGCTGGGAAACGGTCGAGAAAGCCAGAATCCCTTTCAGGTCTTTTTGTTTCAAGGCGAAGAAAGAACCCCAGAACATAGTAAACAAGCCGACTCCGGCGACCAGCCACATCCAGGTGCCGGATAGTGCGAAAATAGGAGTCAGCCGAGCCACCAGGTAAAGGCCCGCTTTAACCATCGTCGCTGAGTGCAAGTATGCACTGACTGGAGTAGGCGCTTCCATTGCATCCGGAAGCCAGATATAGAACGGAAACTGTGCAGACTTCGTGAATGCACCGAACAGCACCAAAACGAGTGCCCAGATGAAGAAGTCATGTGTTGCCAACTCAGCTGCCTGCGGAATTAATTCGCGGATGGAATATGTATCGCCCATAATGCTCAATAGCACAAATCCCCCGAGCATCATCAATCCGCCAAAAACAGTAATCATCATTGACTTCAATGCGCCAAATCTCGACCGGTCGCGAGTATACCAGTAACCGATCAAAAGGAAAGATGAAATCGATGTCAATTCCCAGAACAAGTAAAGGGTGATTAAATGGTCACTTTGGACAATGCCGAGCATTGCCGTCATGAACATCAATAAATAAACGTAGAAGTTATGTAATTGTTCACGGTGTTTGTCCAAATAAAATATGGAATACAACACCACTAGCGCCCCAATGCCGGTAATCAGCAAAGTGAACAGTAGGCTTAACCCATCGATATATGCAACGAATGCGATATCAAGCGAAGGGATCCATTGGAATTCAGAAACTAAATTGCCGCCGTCGATGGTAGTAGGAAGCAATGAGAGATAGTAAATGAATAGCGCGACAGGGACAACCAGTACAAACCAGCCAGTATGGATTTTTCCGACTTTCTTAAATAGCAGCGGAATAAACAAAGCTGCAAGCAATGGTAAAAAGATTAAAAATACAAATGACAAATGAATCCTCCTTCCAGCATAAAGAGAAACTTCAATCAGCGGGTGCTTCATCCCTCAAGAATTGTTTGTTGATCCAATTGGGTTCTGTGGACAGCATATCTCCTGGCATAAAAGTGGGAGCATGGCTTTCCGTTAAAGCGGGATAAACGTGAAGAGTTTCTAATTAGAAATTATAACGCAAATCAGGTGGATTTGCACCGTTCATCAATTAGCACAGCTGAATTCCTATGGCTTTCTCTGAGCTTTTGTAATAGGAAGAAACCTGATTATGTTAATTTTGTGAATTTGAAAAAAGAGCAGCAAAAAGCCGGTTTTCCGATGAAAACCAGCTGAGCTTACATATTCTTTAATTCCTGTTCCAACAATACGTCTTCAAAATCCTGTTCAGGTTTTGCTAACGTATAGCGCAGGAAGCCGAAAGCAAGGACGAACAGCACACCTGTTACGATAAAGACGGAAGAGATGCCGATAAAGCCGCTGACGATACCCCCGAACATGGGACCGATGATATTGCCGAGGAAACGGAAACTGGTATTATAGCCCATGATTTCGCCCTGGATTTCAATCGGTGCTTCCCGGCGCATCAAAGCGGTGGTGGTTGGAATCATTCCGCCGACTGCAATGCCGAATAGCAGGCGCAAAATGATCAATTGCCAAAGCTCGGTGACGAATGCCTGCGGAATGATAAAAATGAATGCCAACAACAGCAGAAATCCGAGAACTTTCTCATAGCCGATGGAATCACCCAAACGGCCCCAGCGCCGCGCAAATAGCAAGTTGCCGACACCCGTTGCACTGAACGTGATCCCTGCAAGAAACGCCACTTGCCCACTGCCTTCTGTCAGATGCGCAACGTAGAGAGACAATAGCGGTTGGATGCTGAAATTCCCGATTTGAATCAACGCGGTAATGATCATGACATTTAAAATCAGGCGATGGCTTAAAATACCGTTGACAATGGTCTTCGGTGCATAGACATGGGCGCCTTTTTGTTTGACGCGTCTGATTTCATGGAGACCGAAAACCACAAACAAAGCGGCAATGGCAATTACACTTGCTGTAATGAGGAACGTATACTGGAAGCCGAATGCATCTGCCATCAAGCCACCGAGGACAGGGCCAAACAGCGTCCCGGAAACACTGCCCATTTGCAATGTTCCGAGTGTTTTCCCAGCCGTTTCTTTAGAAGTCTGCGAACTGACAAATGCCAGGGAAGTAGGGATGAACCCGGTCACCACACCCATGAACAGACGGATTAAAAACAGTTCGGTAACGGAGTCGGCGGTGCCCATCATGAAAATGCTGATGGCAATCCCAAAGCCGTTGATGATTAATATCGGCTTAAAGCCGTATTTGTCAGCAATGCGCCCCCAGATTGGAGACATGATCAAGGCGGCGACAAACGTAACGCCGAATACCAGGCCCGACCAGCGCTGGACGTATTCATCCGTGAAATTGCCGAGCGATTCGATGTAAAGAGATAAGAATGGCATAATCATCGTGGTGCTGCCGGCAACCAGGAAATTGGTGAACATGATAATAAAGAAATTCTTTTTTTGAGTATCCATATGGACCCCTTCTTTCTGAACGGAGCATCTGTTCCTATTATATGATATTTCGCTTCACGAAGAAAGTGTTGAAACTTACCAATGAATTCAAAAAACTTCTATGCTAAAATAGAACGGGGTGAAAACGATGAAAAAAACAATGATAACGCCAATTTTATTAGCATTACTTCTTGGCGCATGCTCAGAAGAAGCGGGTCCGAAGACTGAAGAACCAACAGAAGCGACAGAAACCGCAGCTGTTGAAGTGGACGGTTATCCGCAGTTGTCCACTGAAGTGGCAGACAACGAAGCACTAGTCGAACTGACGACTTCCATGGGAACCATGCAAATTAAGCTATTCCCGGAAATTGCACCAAAAACCGTGGAGAACTTTTTAACACATGCAGAAGAAGGCTATTATGACGGGTTGACTTTCCACCGGGTCATTGAAGACTTCATGCTCCAGACCGGAGATCCGACCGGTACAGGGGGCGGTGGCGAAAGCATTTACGGTGCTCCATTTGAAGATGAATTTCATGACCACCTTTTCAACATCCGTGGTGCATTGTCGATGGCCAATGCCGGACCTGGGACTAATGGGAGCCAGTTCTTCATTGTTCAGGCTCCTCCGGTAGCGGAAGGGGATTTGGCTGGCGATTATCCGGAAGAAATTCGGAAAGCTTACCTGGAACAAGGAGGCACACCTTGGCTTGACGGCAAACACAGCGTATTCGGCCAGGTGATCGAAGGCATGGACGTGGTCGACGCCATTGCTGCGGTTGAAACAGAGCAGGAAAAACCTGTCGAAGACGTAACCATCGAATCTATAGAAATTTTAAAACAGTAGTTCACTGCAGAAAATCCTTGTAACGGGATTTTCTGCTTTTCTTTTTTTGAGTATGTGCTATTATAGCCCTTAACGCTAGAGAAATGTTAGGTGAAAAACTAATGGAAATAAGGGAAATGAACAGAAAAGCTGTTTTGGTCCTGGAAGAATGGGATCCTTTCACCATCGGTTCTGAAGGTTATGAAACGCAAATTGCAGACGTTATTACGCAATTGGGAGTTTTAGACCATCCATCAGATCTTGCAAAAGAAATACAAAGTATTTACAAAACGTCTTTTGAAAAGTGGATTCCACTGGAGCGCTGTGTGGACATTTCCTACAAATTGATTGCCCTTAAGTATAAGGCGAAGCACATTATTTAACAAAAAAAAGAGCTATCGACGAATTTTCGTCGAAAGCTCTTTTTTGTTGATGGTTTATCCCGCTTTAACGGGCAGTAAGATTCCCGCTTCTACAAGCGGGAGATCAACTGACCGTAAAAGTCCGATTGGATCGGGCCGACAGGATGTCGGTTACATAGGCGTTGCCGCAGGACGCGGCGCGTTTAGCCTATGTTCTGCTTTTTATCAGTGGGGGATGAAGAAAACCCCCACTGATTGAAGTTTCTCTTTATTTTGATCCTAATCCGTCTACTAAGTTCGAAGCAGGAACTTCCAACGCATTTGAAAGAATCAAAATGGTTTGGTTTGATGGGACTTCTGCGCCGCTTTCATAGGCTTGTAGCTTAGCGACACCGATTCTTGTTTTTAGGGACAATTCATCTAATGAAAGGTTACGCTCTTCACGAAGCGCTTTTAATTGGGCGTGTAAATCGTTTTTCACATTTATCCACTCCTTCTATATGGAACTTTCTTCTATTTATATAGTATCATGCACAGAATTTTTTCGATAGAACAAGTTGTGGCTTTTTTTGAACAGTTTCCACTCATTGGAAAATAGCGATGATTCCTTGGATAAAGACGACAATGATGGCAATCGGTGCGACATAACGCACCAGTACCCGCCATACATCAACCCAGACTTTCTGTTGGGAAAGCTCGTTGTGGGCGTCTTGCTTTGTCAAAACATAGCCTGCAAACAAGGATGTAAATAAAGCCCCAAGCGGCAAGCCGACTCTGCTGGTCAAAGTATCAATGAAATCAAAGAACGTAAAGCCGAAGAATATTTCCTGCGGCATAACACCGAAAGACAAGGCACTCGGAATACCGACGATGAAAATCATTAAGCCAAAAATCAACGCGACTCGGCGGCGGCGGTCATATTTGTTTTTGACACCGATCGATACCGTGATTTCAAGCATAGAAATAGACGAAGTCAACGTAGCGAACAACAACAAGATAAAGAAGATAATCATCAGGAACTCACCCATGAACAATTGGTCGAATATCGCTGGCAAAATGATGAACACTAACCCCGGACCCTGATCTGGCGTATAGCCTAAAGCGAAGACGGCCGGGAAGATGATCAGCCCAGCCATGATGGAAATCACGATGTTCAACGAGACTACGCTGACAGAAGAGCGTGTGAGATTTTCCGACTTGGACAGGTACGACGCATAAGTGATCATTCCTGCAACACCGACACTCAAAGAGAAGAACGCTTGTCCAAGTGCAACCAATGCGGTCTCGAAATTAAAGAAAGACCAGTCCGGAATAAACATGAAGCGTACGCCTTCCATGGCGCCGTCCAACGTCAGTGACCGGATCATCAGAATCAGGAAGAAAATCAACAAAGCCGGCATCATGATTTTGCTGGCACGTTCGATTCCGCCTTTAATCCCTCCTTGGACAATCCAGATGGTCAAGCCCAGGAAAGCGGCTTGGGCAAGAAGGACTTCCCATGGATTAGTGATGATGCCATTAAACAAGTTGGCAAACTCGGCATCTCCTAAATCCGAGAGCTGGAACAGAATGGAGCGTCCCAAATAAGATAGGACCCATCCTCCCACAACACTGTAAAACGACAATATAAGAAACGAAAAGATAAATCCAGACCATCCGATCAAATACCATGGTTTACCGGGAGCTTGTTTTTTCAATCCGCTGACAGCATCCGCCTGGCCTCGACGGCCGATAACGAATTCTGCAAGAAGAATCGGCAATCCGATTGCCACGGTGCTGATAATGAACAGCAGAATAAAGACACTGCCTCCGTTTGCACCGGTTTCGTATGGGAATTTCCAAATGGCGCCTAAGCCGATGGCACTGCCTGCAGCTGCAAGAACAAAGCCCAGCTTAGAACTCCATTGATCACGTTTTTTCATCATGTCACTCCTATCTCATATAGATTCACTCATTTTACACGACAGGCAGTAAAAAAAATAGCAGTATTTGAAACGCTGAGGCATTTTGGCCGTATAATAATCAAAACGATAAAAAATTGATTATTCAAACGAATCGGAGAGTGGAACTATGGCTTCTGAAACAAATCTCTACGGGCAGGCCCAAAAAGGAAATTCAGCTGCTTTTTATGAATGGGCAGAGACTATCCAACCGGACAGTGGCCGCTTTGCTTACCAATTAGGTGTTTCTATAGAAGTACTGCCTGACTTTCAACGCCAGTGCCTGCAGCTATTGTTTGAGGAAATCGGCGGCTTGACGCAAGAACAGGCGCAATTGCAACTCTTTAAAATTATGGTTAAGCAATATTCAACATATACCGCTCCACTTCAAACAGATTCCGATCAGGCCATACTCGGCTTTCCAGAAGACAATGAACTGCACAGTGAGCTGCAGAAATTAGAACCGGACCAGAAAATCCCTTTAGTATTGGCTGTTTTTCACAACTGCACAAAAACGGATATTGCCACGGTGATGGGCATGCCGGAATCGCAGGCAACCCGATCAGTGGAACAGGGGTTAGCAACTTTAGAGCAAACTTTTCATTATAGTAAGCAGCAGCTTCTGCTGCGTTTGGAGATGCTCCAGAAATCTTACCGGCGTTTTGAGCCCCCGAAGCCTGCTGGCTTACAAAAACCTATTGAAATCGGAGTTCCTCTCGCTGATGATGCTTCCGCAAAAACGGTTGTTCCTCGGCCGTTCAGAAGAAAAACGGCGGTTCTGCTGGGGGGTGCAGGACTGTTTATAGCGTCTATCATCGGCATCAGTTTTATGATGGACGACCAACAGACAAAAACCGCCGGTACGACAGAATGGCAGCAAGTCGAAACAGTGACAGAGGACATGATGGCAGACTGGAAAAGACAATACGAAAGCGTTAAAGCTTCTTCTCCTGAGCGATTGGGGATGTCTCCGGAACAATATGGAAAGCTTGATTATGTCAAACAAGCGGATGCTGAAATGGAGCGTGTTTTTAGTGACAGAGCGGTGGATTCATTAGAAGGCGACCCCGAGGCTATGCAGCTTGCTGTTGAACAGATCCTTTGGCAGATTGAAACACCGCGGGGCATGGCTCTTTCGTTAGGTGCCTCTCATCCACTGCCTTCTGAAGAAGTGAATGAGTTTCTTCGGAATTACACAGCAAAAGCGACCGAACTGCAGCATTTTGCAGACAACATACTGCTGAATTATCAAGAAGAATTGGAAACTACCGCCGTTATGGGCGAGCTATCTCCGGAAAAGCTTAGGGCCCAGCCTGATGTATTTCCTGAAGAGTTGAGGTTGCTTGTCGAAGCTTTGCCCGAGTATGCACTTTTTCCTTTTGTCGATATGGAACGAGAACATTTCCGGACCGTTCGGGACGTTAATTATTTGCAGCAGCAACAGCCATTCATTGGCCATCCCTATGCGGGGCAGTATTTGCAGATGTGGAGTGAAGAACCTTATTTTAACGACAATGGATTTTTGGTTCCTCTTGAAAATGTTCCACAGAAACTGATTTTTATGGAAATGGCATTATTGGATGAGTGGGGAGAAACATCTCTATTTGACGGAACGGAAGTCGCTTACCAGCAAGTTTTTTGGCAAATGATGAAAGGCAATGACAATTCGCCTGTTTTTGATGACCAAGGCAAGGTGAAGAATGAATATAGAGCCGCTTGGAACAATGCCGCTTCATCCAATCCCATGGCTTTTCTTCTGCTGCCGATCCTGGATGAAATGGAAGCGAGCGGATGGACTGCTTCCGCACATTACGATGAACTGCAGTTCCATGATATTTTGGATGCGCTGGAAATGGAGAAGGCGGGAAGCCTTGCCGGCCGTTTGCCGAATGGCGATCTGGAGCTTGAAGAAGAGTTTGTCGACCTGCAAGATTTTGATTACAGCCGCATTAAACCATTGTACGAATCTTTCCGGGCATCCTACGATCTGCAGCTTCTGGCGGGTGTTCCGCCCCTGGATGTGCTGTTCATGTACCATTATGCCAATGAAATCAATGACAGGGACACGTTATGGCACCTTTTGGCAGACAGCCCATTAAAGCCGCCGCTTGCAGCATTTAAGGAGCAGTGGCAAAATATTCCGAAGCTGACGGAAAATGTGGCCTGGGTAGAACTTTCCAAAGACACCTACAAGCAGCGGGTAAAAGAAAAAATCTTTATTTATCCCCATCATATACAAGCGGAGCAGTATGATGAACGCCTGGAACTGATGCTGGTCACTGAGAAAGACCGAATTTGGCAAGTCGATTACCAGCGATATGAAAGTTACGAATTGCAGGGGCAAGATCAGCAGTTCAAGCGGACAGTCGACTCGCTTTATGGAATGATTTCAGGGGATTCCGAAAAACAGCTGCCTAGCGATACCGAACCTGGAGAAGTGGCAGGCGTATTCTTTAAAGCAGTTGAAAGCGAAGATATCCCGGCCATGAGAAAGCTTGTAGCTGAAAAGGACCTGCCAGATGAAAGATTCGAGGCTTTTTTGGAGCTGCACAGTTTCCGCCCGTTTTCCGAATTCCATCAATTGACGTTCAAGACCTTTTTTGATGGTGCCCATTCCGGAATACCCACTGGCAGGGCTGAAATTCAATATGAAGCCGGGGCGCAGGATAACCTGTACGAAGAAGTCTTATTCATGAAGAAAACCGCAGATGGCTGGCGTATGTCGGAGTTAAATAGTTACTGATTTTACTATCAGCATATAGTTGTGCTATAATATACAGATGCCAATAGGTGTACAGGACAATTAGATATGACTAGGAGCGGGTAAACATGACAAAAACATACCAAACAGGCGATACGGTTTCAGGTAAAGTTACAGGAATCCAGCCATACGGCGCATTCGTAGCTTTAGACGACCAAACACAAGGATTGGTCCACATTTCAGAAATCACTCACGGTTACGTGAAAGAAGTAAGTGAGTATTTGGCAGTGGGACAAGAAGTTGACGTAAAAGTATTGGAAGTTGATGAGAAATCTAAAAAAATCAGCCTTTCAATCCGCGCACTTCAAGAGCAGCCACCAGCAGCTCAAAAGACTGAAAAACCAAAACAATCTCTTCAGTCACATGTAAACGAAAGTGACTCTGAAGGATTCAACTCTTTGAAAGACAAAATGCAAGAGTGGATCAAACGTTCTGGACAGTAAGAAAAGCGAAAGCGCCCGCTAAGCTCTGACAGGCATAAGACAGAATAGCAGAACGGCTTGTTTTCAGCCGTATAGCCAGACTGGTTTATGACCCGAAGAGCTGGGTGCTAGAGTCTGGACAATAAGAAAAACATAAAAACGAAGCGCAGACATCATGTCTGCGCTTCGTTTTTTTTGATTTTCCGTAATCGGTATTGTAGATTTTGGCGGCTCATGCCAAGTGCAGCCGCCGCTTTTGTGACATTATTTCCATGCAGGTCCATCGCCTTCTGCAGGTAATACATTTCCGCTTCAAATAAATAATCCTCTAAAGGCAGCAGTTCTGTATTGGACTGGACAATGAAATCTTCAGGCTGGTGTGCACCCTTTAAATCGGTCTTCAGCTTAAAGTGATGGGGCAGCATGTCCGCGGTGACAACTTCCTGTGTTGTCAGCAACGAAGTAATTTCATCAAGCAGCAATTCCAGTTCCTTTAAGTTGCCTGGCCAGTCATAGGCATGGAATAGGGCACTTACTTCCTTGTCTAAGCCGTGTACGACTGAACCGACCATCATCCGATGTCGGGAAAAATAATCTTCGACGAACGGAAGTATATCTTCTTTTCGGTGGCGCAGCGGATCCAATTTGATGGTCATGGAAGAAAAGAAATAGTACAGGTCTTTCAATAACTTATGGGAGGCGATCAATTCGACAGGATCATCGCCGACACTGGCGATGAAATACGTATTGCCGCGCGACCGCTCTTCTGCCATCTTCAGCAGTTGCTCCTGCATCGGCAAAGGCAATAAGTCAATCCGTTCGCAGTAAATGGTGCCATCTCCCATTTGCTCGATTTCTTCCCCTAATTGATCGAGCAGGGTACCGTCTGTTCCATGGCAATAGAGGGTGTACATCTGCCTTTCGGAAGTATGGGCCCAGTGGATAGCTTCGGCAATCAATTCTTTGCCGGTTCCTGATTCTCCTACCAGCAGAACGGGCAATTTCGCCATTGCAGCTTTTTCGGCGGTGGCAATGACTTTTTTCATGCTTTTGGAAACGGCCGTAATCGCTGAGAAAGTAATGGGCTCCCCGTATTTTTTCAGGGGCTGGTAAATCACTTTTTCAAGCGTCGTTACATCACGCGACAATTCAATGGCACCGATCAGTTTTCGTTCTTCAAACACCGGGTACGTGTCATTGATCGTCGTAATTTCCTGGCCTTTGCGGTTCCAATAGGTCTGCTTAACATTGAAGACAGGTGTTCCGCTTTGAAGAACCTTCAATAATGTACTTTCATGCTGATCGAAACGGAACATCTCCAAAAGAGACCGATCTGCCAGCTCCTCAAAATCAAATCCCTCTATTTCACGCATCTTTTTATTATAAAGAATGGTTTTTCCCTTGGTATCTATGGCATGGATCCCTATTGCCACATGTTCTCCGGCAAACTTATAGAAAGGGGATAAATCGATATGATCGGACTTCAAAATGCTCACTCCAAAATTATTTTGACTTTTTAAACAAAAACACTTGAATTATGCAACAATCTTTTGCATTATTATATATGGAAGCAGTTTAAAAGTGCAAATTTTTTTTGCGCTTACTTAAAACTCAAGGAGGATTTACATGATTCCCTACAAACACGAACCGTTCACAGATTTCTCGATTGAAAAAAACCGTACAGACTACCTGGAAGGCTTGAAGACAGTTGAAGCTTACCTAGGTCAGGACTATCCGTTAATTATTGGTGGCGAACGCATCACTACCGAAGATAAAATCGTGTCATTTAACCCGTCAAATAAAGAAGAACTAATTGGAAACGTTTCGAAATCATCTAAAGAGTTGGCTGAAAAAGCAATGCAAGCAGCTGACGAAGCTTTTAAAACGTGGAAAAAAGTAAAACCTGAAGTCCGCGCTGATGTACTGATGAGAGCAGCTGCAATCGTCCGTCGCCGCAAACATGAATTCTCGGCACTTTTGACAAAAGAAGCAGGCAAGCCTTGGAACGAAGCAGATGCAGATACAGCAGAAGCAATCGACTTTATGGAATACTACGCTCGCCAAATGCTGCGCCTGAAAGACGGCATGCCAGTGGAAAGCCGCCCAGGCGAAGACAACCGCTATGACTATATTCCTTTAGGAGTAGGTGTTGTTATTTCTCCTTGGAACTTCGCTTTCGCGATTATGGCCGGAACAACAGTTGCAGCAATGGTAGCTGGAAACACTGTTCTATTGAAACCTGCTTCAACTACTCCAGTCGTTGCTTATAAATTCATTGAAGTTCTAGAAGAAGCGGGCATGCCACCGGGTGTAGTCAACTATATTCCAGGACCAGGATCTGAAGTCGGAGATTATTTAGTGGATCATGCGAACACACGCTTCATCTCATTCACAGGATCTAAGGAAGTCGGCCTGCGCATTGCAGAACGTTCTGCAAAAGTGAATGAAGGGCAAGTTTGGATGAAACGCCTGATTGCTGAAATGGGTGGAAAAAATACAATGGTTGTGGATAAAGAAGCTGACCTTGAGCTTGCTGCACAATCGATTGTAAAATCTGCTTTCGGCTTCAGTGGACAGAAATGTTCAGCCGGATCACGCGCAGTTATCGTAGAAGATGTATACGATACTGTTTTAGAACGTGTTATTGAGTTGACGAAAGAATTGACCATCGGAGATCCGACAGAGCAGTCAAACTACATGGGGCCAGTAATCGACGGCAATTCATACAAGAAAATCATGAGCTACATTGAAATCGGTAAAGAAGAAGGCCGTTTGGTCGCTGGTGGAGATGGAGATGATTCTAAAGGCTTTTTCGTTAACCCGACAGTCTTTGCTGATCTTGATCCTCAAGCCCGCATTATGCAGGAAGAAATTTTTGGCCCGGTTGTCGGCTTGATGAAAGCAAAAGATTTTGACCATGCAATCGAAATCGCCAATAACACGGAATATGGTTTGACTGGTGGAGTAATTACCAACAACCGTGAAAATCTTGAAAAAGCCCGTGAAGATTTCCATGTAGGAAACCTTTACTTCAACCGCGGCTGTACAGGCGCAATCGTCGGATACCAGTCGTTCGGTGGCTTCAATATGTCCGGTACTGATTCAAAAGCTGGCGGACCAGATTACATTGGTCTTCACATGCAAGCAAAAACAACTTCTGAAATGTATTGATTCATTTTTTGAATGTATTAACAAACAACAAATGGTATAATAATTCATTAAGAAGGCAGACGAAGGTCTGCCTTTTTTAAAAAAGGAGGAATTTACATGACACAGACACAGGCCATCATTGAACAGACAGAAAAGTACGGGGCGAATAACTACCACCCACTGCCGATCGTTATTACTGAAGCAGAAGGTGTTTGGGTAAAAGATCCAGAAGGCAACAAGTTCATGGATATGCTGTCAGCTTATTCGGCTGTCAACCAAGGGCATCGCCACCCGAAAATCATTCAGGCACTAAAAGATCAAGCGGACCGCGTTACCTTGACTTCGCGTGCTTTCCATAATGACAAATTGGCTCCATGGTACCAAATGATCTGCGATATTTCCGGCAAGGAAATGGCATTGCCGATGAATACAGGTGCTGAAGCTGTAGAAACGGCATTCAAAGCTGCGCGCCGTTGGGCATACGATGTTAAAGGTGTTGCGGATAACCAGGCAGAGATTATTGCATGCGACGGAAACTTCCATGGCCGTACAATGACCGCTGTTTCATTATCATCCGATCCTGAATACCGCAAAGGCTTTGGCCCGATGCTTCCGGGAATCAACTTGATTCCTTTTGGAGATTTGGAAGCATTGAAAAATGCCATTACGCCAAATACTGCAGCATTCTTGATCGAACCGATTCAAGGAGAAGCGGGGATCATTATGCCTCCACAAGGATTCCTGAAAGCAGCAAGAGAACTTTGCCGCGAAAACAATGTTCTTTTCATCGCTGATGAAATCCAATGTGGACTTGCACGTACTGGAAAAATGTTCGCCTGTGAATGGGAAGATGTAAATCCTGATATGTATATTCTAGGCAAAGCGCTTGGCGGGGGAGTCTTCCCGATTTCATGTGTCGTAGCCGACAAATCCATCTTGGGTGTATTCAATCCGGGATCACACGGTTCAACATTCGGCGGGAACCCGCTTGCTTGTGCTGTCTCAGTCGCTTCTATGGAAGTGTTGCTTGATGAGAAACTTTCTGAGCGCTCCCAAGAGCTGGGTGAATACTTCATGGAGAAATTGCGTGAAATCGACCACCCTTCAGTGAAAGAAGTCAGAGGCCGTGGATTGTTCATCGGTATGGAATTGACTGAAGCTGCAAGACCTTACTGTGAACAATTAAAAGAGTTGGGCCTTTTATGCAAGGAAACGCATGATACGGTCATCCGTTTTGCTCCTCCGTTGATCATTTCAAAAGAAGAGTTGGACTGGGCAATTGAGCGCATTCAAAAAGTGTTCTCTAAATAGCATTCAGATGGCACATAAATATTGACATGTGTTACACTAGATGCTGAGTAATTACTAAAATATAAAGAGGCGAACTAATACAATGTCTGAAAACTTGAACTTGTTGACGTCAACGCAGAATGTTATTAAAACTGCATTGGATAAGCTTGGATACGAAGATGCGATGTACGAACTTCTAAAAGAACCAATGCGGCTTATGGAAGTGCGCATTCCGGTGCGTATGGATGATGGCAAAACAAAAGTCTTTACGGGTTACCGTGCACAACACAGCGACGCGGTAGGACCGACAAAAGGTGGAGTCCGTTTTCATCCGGATGTAAATCGTGACGAAGTCATTGCTTTATCCATGTGGATGACATTAAAATGTGGGATTGTAGAATTGCCATATGGTGGAGCAAAAGGTGGAATCATCTGTGACCCGCGCGAAATGTCCATGCACGAAATCGAAAAATTGAGTCGTGGATATGTCCGTGCGATCAGTCAGATTGTAGGACCTAACAAAGACATCCCGGCACCTGATGTGTTTACCAACTCGCAGATTATGGCGTGGATGTACGATGAATACAGCAAAATCGATGAATTCAACTCTCCTGGCTTTATTACGGGTAAACCAATTGTTCTTGGTGGATCTCAAGGCCGCGACAAAGCAACGGCTCAAGGAGTGACTATCTGTATTAACGAAGCTGCAAAAAAACGGGGTCTTGATATGAAAGGTGCTCGTGTTGTCATTCAAGGTTTCGGTAACGCGGGTAGCTTCCTGGCAAAATTCCTTCATGATGCGGGAGCTAAAGTGGTCGGTATTTCCGACGCTTATGGCGCCCTTCATGACCCGGATGGTTTGGATATCGATTACCTATTGGACCGCCGCGATAGTTTCGGAACGGTTACCACGTTATTCGATAATACCATCACCAACAAAGAATTGTTTGAATTGGACTGCGATATCCTGGTTCCGGCAGCGATTGCCAATCAAATCACAGAAGAAAACGCCAATGACATCAAAGCTTCCATTGTCGTCGAAGCCGCAAACGGCCCAACTACAGCTGAAGCTACGAAAATGCTGACAGATCGGGGAATCCTTTTGGTTCCTGACGTCCTGGCAAGTTCTGGTGGAGTTACCGTATCTTACTTTGAATGGGTGCAAAATAACCAAGGTTATTATTGGACGCAAGAAGAAGTGGACGAAAAACTCAACAAAAAATTGGTTGATGCTTTTGAAAATGTCTATAATGTAGCAACTACACGCAATATTGATATGCGTCTAGCCGCTTATATGGTAGGTGCACGCAGAACTGCAGAAGCTTCACGCTTCCGTGGCTGGGTTTAATGCATAGGAAAAACCGTCGGGATTCTCATCCTGACGGTTTTTCTGTCTCAATCTTTTGCTTTTTTATTTGAGAAACTACATAATATAACCTGAATAGAGGAGGATGATTGGATGAACGCATTTTCATTTTACAACCCGGTAAAACTTATTTTCGGTAAAGGCCAGCTTCAAGCGGCTAAAAAAGAATTGCCGAAATTCGGCAAAAAAGTGTTATTGGTATACGGCGGTGGCAGCATCAAGAAAAACGGCCTTTACGATGAAGTCATTCAAATGTTGTCAGATGCAGATCTTGAAGTTTTCGAGTTGTCTGGAGTAGAGCCGAATCCGCGGATCTCAACTGCCCGCAAAGGCATTGAAATCTGTAAAAAAGAAGGCATTGAGATGATTTTGGCTGTCGGTGGCGGTTCAGTTATTGATTGCACGAAACTGATTGCCTGTGGGGCTAAGTATGACGGAGATGCTTGGGACTTCGTTTCCCGGAAAGCTCAGCCGAAGGAAGCCTTGCCTTTTGGTACAGTTTTAACGATTGCGGCAACGGGTTCTGAAATGAATGCCGGTTCGGTTATCACGAATGAAGAAACACAAGAAAAATACGGATGGGGAAGCCCGTTGTCATTCCCGCAATTCTCGATCTTGGATCCGTCTTACACATTGTCGGTACCGGAAAATCATACGGTATATGGAATTGTGGATATGATGTCCCATATTTTTGAGCAATACTTTAATGACGCCACCAATACACCTGTTCAAGACCGGATGTGTGAAGGGGTACTGAAAGCGGTTATCGAAACTGCACCGAAGTTAATGGAAGACTTGCAAAGCTACGAACACCGCGAAACGATCTTGTTTGCCGGAACAATGGCTTTAAATAAATTCCTTGAAATGGGTTATAGAGGTGACTGGGGTTCACACAATATTGAACACGCCGTATCAGCTGTCTATGATATTCCCCATGCGGGCGGATTGGCGATTCTTTTCCCGCAATGGATGCGCCATAACGTTAAAGTGAATCCTGGCCGTTTTGCTCAAATGGCAGTCCGTGTCTTTGATGTGGATGCAACTGGCAAATCGGAAACGGATATTGCCTATGAAGGAATCGACCGCTTGGTAGCGTTCTGGACTTCTCTGGGAGCGCCGACACGTTTGGACTACTACGACATCGATGATTCGAAAATTGATGTAATGGTAGAAAAGGCTATGGTCTATGGTGAATTCGGTAACTTTGCAAAATTGAAAGACGAAGACGTTAAAGAAATTCTTCAGGCGTCTCTATAAGAAAAGGCTCAGCATTTACGCTGAGCCTTTTTTCTTTGTTTATTTTTTATTAAGAGATTCTGGTCGGCTGCTAAGGTGTGTCCAATGTGTTTCGCCGTCATCTGCATCGAGTGAGACAATGACGTCATCAACACTCGGCTGGCTGAGGATGATTTCCGCTAGACGTTCCTGCAGCGCATCTGCTTCAGGGACAGTCAACTGTGGATCGACTTCGATCTTGGTTTCCACATGAAGAAATTCCCCTTCTTTAACAACTTCCAATTCTTTAATGTCGCGAACGTCAGGATGATCGGTTAGGATATGGGCGATGTGGTTAACCATCTGCTCATCAGTTTCCCCGATAACTCCACGTGCATTATCCATAAAGACTTTGGCTACCACGTAAAGCATCATAAATCCGATCGCGATGGAAGCTGCTCCTTCGATTTGCAGAAATCCTGTGTAGTGTGCGATCAATACCGCAACTAATGCCAATACGCCGCCTGAAGTTGCCACTAAGTCCTCTAGGAATACCAACTTAGTTGCAGGCTTGGCACGATTCAAATGGGCAAAGCTCGTGGTAAGTGGAGCCATAGCTCCTCCTTTGACGCCTGCTTCATGCAGAACTTCTTTACCTGCTTTATATAGAACGAAAAATTCAAGAAGGATAGCAATAGATAAGACCACAACACTGATGATAAAACCTTCCGCTTCTACAGGCGCTGTCATTTGATGCCAGCCTTCGACAACTGTTTCATAAGCCATGATTCCGACAATCAGTACAGCGCCGAGAAGGACGATGTTTAACAGGCGCCCAAAACCGTTCGGGAATCGTTTAGTGGGTGCTTTCTTTGAAAGCGCCGAACCGATAAAGACAAAATATTGGTTGGCTGCATCCCCGATGGAGTGCATCGTCTCGGCGAACATCGCGACATTCCCGGTAAAGAAGAATGCAACACCTTTCATGATGGCGATAAATGTATTAATGATTGCGGCTGTCAGGGACGGCTTGTTACCTTGTTTCAATAATCCGAAAAACTCTTTCATCCAAATTCCTCCTTCGTTAAATCAGTTCAATTTCAACTTGTTTTACTTTTTCCATATCAGATATTTCCTGATACAGATCAATTGTATCTTTTTCCTGAGAAAAAGACATACGGATTGTCAGCTGGTGGAAGGGGACATTGCTCTCCTTATCGGAATGCGTAATGGATATGCTTTCGATAAGTGACCCTCCAGCCTTTAATTCATCCAACACCTGCCGGATTGATGACCGATCGGATACGATTACTTTCAAGTTGGCTTCGACCATATTTAAGCGCTTCGGTCCATACTTGAAAAGTAAGGGAGGCAAAGCTTCTATGCCGATCAAGACAAGCAGGACAGCAGTCAAAGCTTCTATATAGAAGCCTGCCGCCACTGCTATACCGATTCCGCCGGCTCCCCAAATCATCGCGGCGGTCGTCAGCCCTGAGATAGAATCGTTGCCGCGCTTCAAAATCACGCCTGCACCCAGAAAACCAATGCCGGATACAATCTGGGCGGCAAGACGAAGCGGGTCCATTGTAATGTTCACGTTATCATACTCGCTGCCTTGGGCTATATAAGCTGATTCAATCGAGATGATGGTCAACAGACAACTGAAAGTAGAGATGACGACACTTGTCTTTAATCCGACAGGCTTTCTTTTTAATTCCCTTTCTAGCCCGATTACTAAACTTAAAAGAGCGGCTATCACGAGTTTAAAGAAAGTTTCAAATGAAGAAATTTGCATAGCGCTGAAAAACTCCATTGAGATCTCCTCCATTTTTTCTTCTTTTATTGATTCTGCCTAGACAAAGTGGCAAACTTAGTACGTGCGTTGTCGGCAAATTAAATTGGCAGAAGAGGTGTTTATATGGAGAAACCGACTATCCACCCGTACATTCCGATCATAATAGGTGTTTTCTCAGTGGCATTGTCAGCTATTTTTGTTAAAATGACATCTGCGGATTCAGGAGTCACTGCTTTTTATCGTATGTTGTTCTCTATAGTGATCATGAGTCCGGTCTTCTTCCTCAAATATACCCATGAAATCAAAAAGCTAAGCAAAAGGGACTGGACCTTCACAACAATAGCTGGCGTATTTTTAGCGTTTCATTTTATTTTGTGGTTTGAATCGCTGAATTATACATCGGTGGCCAGTTCAACAGTGCTTGTTACGCTGCAGCCGTTGTTCGCTTTTGCGGGTACATATTTTTTCTTCAAGGAGAAGCTCTCTTTAAAAACATTGGTGGCTGGAGCCATTGCGATTTCTGGCAGTGTGCTGATTGGCTATGGGGATTTCAAATTGAGCGGAAGTGCGTTATTTGGAGATTTGTTGGCCTTGATTGCTTGTGCATTGATAACTGCTTACTTATTGTTTGGTCAAGACGTGCGGAAAAGATTGTCTTTAGTGACCTATACATTCGTGGTATACGGAATCAGCACCATAACATTATTCTTCTATATCATATTTAAAGGAGAATCATTTGGTCCGTATCCGGCGTCCGAATGGATGTGGTTCTTATTGTTGGCGTTGATTCCAAACTTGCTGGGCCATACTCTTTTCAATTGGGCTTTGAAGTGGGTGAGTACCAATGTCATATCAATTGCGATCCTTTTTGAACCCATAGGTGCTGCTATCCTTGCATATTTTATACTTGGAGAGTATTTGAGCCTGTCGCAAATAGTGGGTGGAAGTATAGTGTTGGCGGGCATTACGCTATTTATTGCCGACTACCAAAAAATTAAAATGCACTTTTTTAAAATAAAGGCTTGATTTATTGCGCGTGGCGGTTTATATTTATATATGTCCTTAAGACAACTCAAAAAAATATTTTGAAATAGTATTGACAGCGAGATTGAAACAGGATATATTAATAA
>NZ_JASDCQ010000006.1:0-88340 GCF_030407825.1 Planococcus notacanthi
ACTGTATGTTGACGTTTTGCTGTTCAGTTTTCAAGGTTCAAGTTGTTCGTCCTGTAAAAGCAACTTCTATAATTTAACATCGTTCTTCGTAAGAGTCAAGCTTTTTTATTATTGTAAAAAACTTAATTTCCCTTAGCGACGTGTATTATCATAATACATTTCACTCGAAGATGTCAACGGTTAAAGCGAAAAAAGTTTAAAAAACTTAAATCTTCGTTTTGGCACTCCTTTAAATCATTATCCTTCCGCCATCCTCAATATACAAACTCAATAAGAAAAGCTGCCTCCGAAAGACTAGACACCGCCTTTCAGCTGCAGCTCCTATTGGATTTTGCCCCTGCCCGCTCACCAGCCATAACAATGAACTGCACAACCGCTCTTCTTCCACTTACAACTTCATATAGAAAAACCCATTGGAAAAGCGCATTGACCTCCGCCGCTTCAGAAAGAAACTTTTTGGTTTTAAAAGCCACAACTACAATCGATTAGTTTTTAACGTAATAATATCTATGGAAGATCCCTTCACTCTTGGTCGTCACTCCATTAATAAAAATCAGTTCTTTGTCTACAAGATATTCGATGAATACCTCGAGATTGGATGAGTAGTTTTTCAATTCTTCCTGCTCATGCAATTCCTGGATTGTCCAGCTGCTTTGTTTTTCCATGACTTCTCTTATATGAAGGGCTCCGTCCTGTGTTCGCGAATGAATGTAAAATTCACTGGCCAGAAATAATAATTCAAGCCGCTTATCGATTGGCTCATCACTCGATATCAATTCTTCATATAGTTTATAGATGGCTGGCTCCATTTGTTTCACTTGCGACCAGACTGTCACTTCTGGAGGCAAACCGTTTTCCAAAACCGCCAAACGCGCCAAATGGTGAAGCGACTCTACCATGTGGTGGTAAGCATCCATGTAGTTTTTTTCTTCGAAGAACGTCTTTCCTTCCATATAACGGCGAATCAGTTTGGCAAATTCTATTCCCATTTTAATTTTGCGCCCGTAGAATGGATAATCCTTCAGTTCGGTTTTCAATTTTTCCATATACTCATTGCGGTCATATACTACACGGCCATAAAAAAGCCAGTCAACGATTTTCCTGTTTGTGCCAAGCAGCAGCCATTTATGTAATTGCTTCTCGGTAACAATGTGCATTGCAGCTTTCTTATCCAAATACGTGTAATGCTTTGTGAAGACAGGGGTATCATTTTCTTTGGTGATGATCAGCAGAATCGAATCAAATGTATCCGTAATCTGGCTGTCTTTTTCTCTTTTTTCGACTAAGATCACACCCAGCGTACTTTCCTGACTGGCGCGTTCCTGGTAAATAGGTCGTAGTATTTGTTCCATCAATTTTCACTCCTTGCTGTCTCTATCACATTCCGCCATCAAGTTGAACGGAGTGGCCCATAATGAACTGCAACTTGTTTCATTCCCTTAAATGTCTGCCGGGGTCTCCCCGCTCTCTTTATCTCAAACTTTGAAACCGGGCGCTCTGGTTTCTGTTATTCTCTATTTCGACATATTTATTGTCAATTCCTTCATTTCAAAATCGATATCACTTTTTAAGGGCAATTATGATATAGTATGATGGATGCAAGGAGGAAATAAACCATGAAACCTTATAAAAATAAAATCAACCGCATTCGGACGTTTGCGTTGGCTCTGATCTTTATCGGAATCGTTATTATGTACGTCGGTATTTATTTTAGAAATCACCCTGTTGTAATGGTGATCTTTATGCTGCTTGGTGTCATTGCGATCATCGGAAGTACAGGTGTCTATGCTTGGATCGGTTTGCTTTCCATGAAAACCATTCCTGTTGAATGCCCAAATTGCGGTAGACATACAAAAATGCTTGGCCGTGTAGATATCTGCATGCATTGCAACGAACCTTTAACAATGGATCGTTCACTTGAAGGCAAGGAGTTTGACCAGGATTATAACAAGAAAAGCTCACAACAATAAAAAAGAAGCATGCCGCGCAACAGCGGCATGCTTCTTTTTTTGCTATAAAATTCTTTATTGGGCTTTTGCTGTTTTGCCTAAACAGCCCTGACAAGTACCGTAGATTTCAAGACGGTGATAATCCACTTGGAATCCTGTAACGTGAGAAGCCAAATGCTCGACTTCATCCAGCCCTGGATAATGGAAATCAACGATTTTGCCACAATCATTACAGATAATATGATAATGATCATGCGTTACAAAATCAAATCGGCTTGAAGAATCTCCGTAAGTCAACTCTTTTACCAATCCTGCTTTTCTGAACACACGTAAATTATTATAAACAGTTGCAACACTCATATTAGGAAACGTTTTTTCAAGAGCGCGATAAATGTCATCCGCTGTTGGGTGTGTTGTTGAGTGAATCATATACTCCAAAATCGCGTGGCGTTGGGGTGTGATTCTTACACCTGTAGACTTCAAAGCATCAAGCGCGTCTTTTAATTGTACTTCAGACATCGCCGTGCACCTCACTTCATAGATATTCTTACATTGTAATCGTTATAAACAGTGTACCTAATAAGAGTGGGGGATGTCAAGAAATCACTATACTGCCGCCGTTTGCCACGCGTTTTTCCTATTGTTTTTCGTGAAGGCCCTTCTCTTTTCTTCCGAGGCGCTGATTGACCAGACGCGCTGCGACGAATAAAAAGTCTGATAGGCGATTCAAATAAGCCAGGACATTAGGCGAAACATCTTCCCCGATTGATAACGTTGAGCGTTCGGCCCGTCTGACGACTGTGCGCGCTACATGAAGGGCAGCTCCCGCTGGATGGCCACCCGGCAAAATGAAATTGCTGAGCGGCGGAACTTCAGCATCGTATAGATCGATCCACTGCTCGAGTTTAAAAACATCCTCTTCAGCCAATTTCCACTTTACTTCTTTGCCTTTCGGCGTTGCCAATTCCGCTCCCACGTGAAATAAAGTTGTTTGAATTTCATGGAAAACCTCAAAAAGCGCTTCTTTCTCGTCAAAGAATTCGGTATTCATGTGACCGACTGCCAGGCCGATCAATGAATTTGCTTCATCGCATGTTCCGTAGGCTTCTACTACTGCATCATTTTTGGCGACACGTGTTCCGTAAACCAAAGAAGTTGTGCCTTTATCACCGGTTTTCGTGTATATTTTCATTTTCAATACCCCTTTTCCATATTCACCAGATTTGCCGGGACGGTTTGGCCAGCCAACCACTCTTTGAGATTTGGAATAAAAACATCCAGGGCACGTTCCACATATTTACCTGAATGACTCGAGACATGAGGTGACACAATTACATTCTCCATTGACCAATAGGGATGGCCTTTGGGAAGAGGTTCCTGTTCAAAAACATCCAGCACTGCAAAAGCAACTTCTTCGTTTCGCAACGCATTCAGCAAAACTTCATTTGAAACCAGATCGCCTCTCCCCAGATTCATGAAGATGGCCGTTTTTTTCATCGCCTGGAAATGTGCTTCCTTCAATAGATACTTGGTTTCTTGCGTACTAGGCAAAATTGAAATGATGTAATCCGCTTGCGGCAGCTTTTCCAGGATGGCTTCGAAGGAAACCATTTCATCCATGTTGTCCGCCAGCGCTCCAGAACGGTTACAGCCAATGGTGGTGACGCCGAACGCCTGCAGCAGACGTCCGATTTCTGATCCGATCGCGCCCGGTCCGAGAATCAGCGCCGTGGTACCATGCATTTCAGAAGAACGCGTTCTTCTGTTCCATTCCTCGTTACGCTGGTTTTCATAAATCGTCGGCAAGGAACGCTTCAATGCCAATAGATGGGCCAACGCAGACTCGGCCATCGGTATTTTGTGGATCCCTTTGACATTGGACACCGTAATGCCCCGCTCCGCAATGGCTTGATGCGGAAGCTTTTCAATTCCGGCACTGGCCACCATGATCCATTGCACCTTTTTGGCAGCTGCGATGTCTGCTGCCGTCAAATCTTCTCCGTACGTGACAATGACATCGGCAAAAGGCAAATGTTCTTTGTCTTTATAGAGGAAACGAAAATTAACTTGCGGAAATTCGCTTATCAGCCTCTGTTGTTGATTTTCTTTTGGAATGAACGTGAACAGGATTTCCATGAATATCTCCCTTCTTACTGCTTACTGATTTCTTTCAAGGTTTCCAGTACATCCTGGATGTGATTCGGCACTTTGACTTTGCGCCATTCTTTTACGATCATTCCTGTCGGATCGATCAAGTAAGTCGTACGTTCAATACCCATGAATTTCTTGCCGTACATATTCTTTTCAACCCAAACCCCGTAGTCTTCTGAAACCTTATGGTCTTCATCGACCAACAGCGAGAAGGGCAGTCCATGTTTTTCGATGAATTTGTTGTGGCGGTCTTCCGAATCTGCACTGACGCCAAGGATCACTGCATTGAGCGCAGAAAAATCAGCCTGGGCATCGCGGAAATCACAGGCTTGTGTCGTACAGCCGGGTGTCATGTCTTTTGGATAGAAATACAGCACGACGTATTTATCGCCGGCAAAATCCTGTAAAGAAACCATTTCCCCCGCTTCGTTCTTCAATGAAAAATCCGGTGCTTGTCTTCCTTCCAATACAGTCATTTTCAACACTCCTTTTCTTCTCTCTATCGTACCGAACCCCAGGCCCAGTTTCAATTTCTTTGGCGTTTAGGACTAAATTTGTCTACAATAAGGAATAGATTAATCATAGGAGGCAATTATTCAATGAATCATTCAGCATCAGAAAAGCTTCATGAAGAAGCATTAAAACACATTGTAGGTGGCGTCAACAGCCCATCCCGATCTTTTAAAGCCGTGGGCGGCGGTTCTCCAGTCGCTATGGAACGTGGAAAAGGCGCGTATTTTTGGGATGTCGATGGCAATAAATACATAGATTATTTAGCTGCTTACGGTCCAATCATCACCGGCCATGCACATCCGCATATCACGCAAGCCATCACACACGCTGCAGAAACCGGACTGCTGTACGGCACGCCAACACGGCATGAAGTCACTTTCGCTGAAATGCTGAAAGAAGCTATGCCTAATATGGACAAAGTACGTTTCGTCAATAGCGGAACAGAAGCGGTCATGACGACGATCCGTGTATCCCGTGCTTACACTGGACGGACAAAAATCATGAAATTCGCTGGCTGCTACCATGGCCACTCCGATCTGGTTCTTGTAGCTGCCGGATCTGGTCCTGCTACACTTGGAACTCCTGATTCAGCAGGTGTCCCAAAATCCATCGCTGAAGAAGTCATCACCATTCCATTCAATGATCCGCAAGCATTTGCTGAAGCCATGGAGCGTTGGGGCGAAGAAATTGCCTGCATCCTGGTTGAACCGATTGTCGGTAACTTCGGAATCGTCGAGCCGAAAAAAGGCTATTTAGAAGAAGTGCACCGTATCGCCCACGAAAAAGGCGCGTTGATTGTTTATGACGAAGTCATTACGGCTTTCCGTTTCCATTACGGCGGTGCACAGGATATGCTTGGCTTAACACCAGATTTAACGGCTCTCGGAAAAATCATCGGCGGCGGATTGCCGATAGGCGCATACGGCGGTAAAAAAGAAATCATGGATACAGTCGCTCCTTTAGGACCCGCTTATCAAGCCGGAACGATGGCTGGAAATCCTGCTTCAATTCAAGCCGGGATCGCCTGCTTGGAAGTGCTTCGCGAAGATGGCGTGTACGAGAAAATGGATAAACTCGGCGCACAACTCGAAAAAGGCATTTTGGCAGCTGCTGAAGAATTCGGTGTGACGATTACCCTTAATCGCCTAAAAGGCGCATTGACCATTTACTTTACGGATGTGAAGGTCGAAAACTACGAACAAGCAGAAGCTACTGATGGCGAAATTTTTGGCCGTTTCTTCAAATTGATGTTGCAGCAAGGCATCAACTTGGCTCCTTCAAAATACGAAGCCTGGTTCTTAACCACCGAGCATACCGAAGAGGATGTAGAAGTTTCCATTCAAGCGGTACGCGAGGCATTTAAACAGTTATAATTAGAATAAAACACATTGTGGGGAAGGAGTCCTTAAGTAAATGAAATTAGGTGCACGTATTTTAAAAACCGGCGTGGCCATTTCTATGGCCCTGTTCCTGGCCAGCTTACTGGAATTGCCCTCCCCTGTTTTCGCTGGAGTCGCAGCCATTTTCGCCATTCAGCCATCGATCTATCGGTCTTATCTGACTTTACTTGATCAGATTTACGGGAATTTGATTGGTGCCGCCATAGCCATTACTTTTGTGCTGACAATGGGCAGCAATTATCTAACCATCGGAGCAGCAGCCATTTTAGCCATCGTCCTGTTGCTGAAATTGAAACTGGAAAATACGGTATCCTTGACTTTGGTGACCATCATCATCATTATGGATTCCCACTCCGCCGACTTCATGACTTTCGCTTCATTGAGATTCGGTACTGTTCTGCTCGGGATTTTGTCAGCATTCTTCGTGAACCTTATTTTCTTGCCTCCTAAGTATGAAACACGGCTATTTACATCCATCCATGAAGTGAGCGAAGAAGTGATTCGGTGGATTCGCGTTTCCATCCGCCATGCGTCCGATCATGTTTCAGTGAAAGAAGACATTGATAAATTGACGGAAAAGCTCGTAAAAGTGGATCAATGGTATTCGTTTTACAAAGAAGAACGCAGTTATACAAAAAAACAGCAATACGTAAAAGCACGCAAATTGGTGTTGTACCGCCAGATGATTGCCACATCCAAGAAAAGCCTAGAAGTATTAAAGCGATTAAATCGTTTTGAGAACGAAATGATGGAGCTTCCTGAGCATTTCCATATGATGGTACAAGAACGTTTAGAGAGTCTGGCCAGCTACCATGAGCAACTTTATATGAAATATGTAGGCAAAATGCGCCCCGAACACAGTGAGGGCTCAGGCGCAGAGGCCATCATGAAACGCAATGAAGTGATGACGATTTTTGTAAAAGAAATAAACTTGGCACATGAAGAAAATGAAGATGAATTTTCGGTCTATCATTTAATGCATGTACTATCAGCCATATTGGATTATGAAGAACAATTAGAGCATTTGGATTTGCTGATTATCGCTTACTTGAATTACCATTCCGAAGAAGTGGACAGCGACCTTGAAAATGCCATTTAAAAAAACGTGCGGGGCAAATTGCCCTGCACGTTTTTTTAAGATTTCATTCGCGGATCCAATGCATCGCGCAAACCGTCACCCATCAAGTTAAAGCCTAAAACTGTCAACATGATTGCTACACCTGGAAAAATCATGGTCCATGGGGCATTCGTCAAATACGAACGTGAATCAGCAAGCATCTTGCCCCATTCCGGCGATGGAGCCTGCGCTCCCAAACCGAGGAATCCAAGAGCTGCTGCTTCGATGATAGCAGTCGCAATCGCGAGTGTACCTTGAACGATCACCGGTGCCATGGAATTCGGCAAAATATGTGACACAAGAATCCGATTATCTTTCATGCCGATCGCTTTCGCGGACATGATGTATTCATCTTCTTTGATGCTCAATACCTTCGAGCGGATCAAGCGGCCAAAGTTCGGCACATTGATGATGGCGATGGCAATGAGTGCATTGCGCAGTGATGGTCCTAAAACCGACACAACGGCAATCGCCAATAAAATACTTGGAAACGCCAGCATGATATCGAAGATGCGGGAAATGATGGTATCCACCCAACGGCCGTAATATCCCGCTAAAATCCCCAAAATACTGCCGACGACAACCGAGCCGATAACCGCTAAAAATCCGACCCATAAGGAAATGCGGGCCCCGTATACCACACGCGATAAGATGTCCCGGCCGAAATCGTCCGTCCCCATCCAATTTGAGGAAGAAGGAGGCATAAGCCGTTGAGACAGATTTTGTTCATTGATGCCTTGCGGTGTCAACAGTGGCCCGAAAATTGCCAACAGGATGAAGAAAATGACAATCCCCATTCCCACTACCGCTACTTTGCTTTTACGGAAACCACGCCAGGCCTCTTTCCAGGGGCCGGCGACTTTCTGCATTTCCGCTTGTTCTTGTTTGATTGCTGTTTCAGCCAATGTACGTCTCCTCCTTCCTAGTCATATTTGATGCGTGGATCGACCAAGCCATAAAGCAGATCGACAAAAAGATTAATCATGACAAAAATAAACGCGACAATCAGAATTCCAGACTGGATGACCGGATAATCACGGAATCCAATCGCTTCATAGATGTAACGCCCAATTCCAGGCCAACCGAAAATGGTTTCCGTCAAAATAGCACCGCCAAGCAGCAGCCCCATCTGGAGACCGATAATCGTCAATACCGGAATGATGGCATTTTTAAGCGCATGTTTGTAAACTACCCAAAACATCGACAAGCCTTTTGAGCGTGCTGTCCGAACATAATCCGAACGCATGACTTCAAGCATACTCGAGCGCGTCATTCTGGCAATGATGGCCATCGGGATCGTCGCTAATGCCGTACCCGGCAAGACCAGATGCTTCAATACTGTAGATAATTGATTAAAATCACCCGCAATCAAAGTATCGATCACATAAAATCCGGTGATGACATCCACAGGATCCCGGACATTTTCACGGCCTGTGGTTGGGAGGATCCCCAATTCAATCGAGAAAATCCATTGGTTCATCAGCCCCAACCAGAAGATCGGCATTGATACCCCAATCAATGCGATGATCATAGCCAAGTAATCAAACCAAGAATTCTGGAACCATGCAGAAATGATGCCCGCATTGATTCCAATAATAACGGCAATAATGATGGCGAATAAAGAAAGTTCAATGGTTGCAGCCAAATACGGCCATACTTCATCCACTACTGGAGTTCTCGTACGAAGTGACTCTCCCAGATCGCCTGTGACCAGTCCTTTCAAATAATCAAAGTACTGGATATACCAGGGATTGTCCAACCCCAAGTTTGTTCGTAATGCTTTTATCGCTTCTTCGGATGCTTGTTGACCCAGGATGACTTGTGCAGGATCACCAGGAATTGCGCGGATGATCATAAATACGATAAATGTCATGCCGAGTAAAACCGGGATTAACTGTAGAAGCCGCCTTCCGATATAGTGAAGCATCTTCTTCACCTCTCCATCTCTTGCAATATGTATAACAGGAAGAAAAAAAGGGAGGAAATCATCTGACTTCCTCCCTTGGATAACCTACTCTAAATCTACTGAAGCCAATTTATCAGAACCAGTTGGATGCGCTTTGAAATTGATGACGTTTTTGCCACCAGCTAATAGCGGTGTAGAGTGTGCAAGCGGTACCCAAGGTGCATCTTCATGGATGATTTCCTGGGCTTGCATGTACAAGTCGTTTCTTACGTCTTCATCAACTTCTGATTGCGCCTGGATCAGAACATCGTGCAATTCCTGGCTTTCGTAATACGTGTAGTTATTTGTCCCAACATTGTCTTGGTCAAGCAAGGCATATAGGAAGTTATCTGCATCACCGTTATCGCCAGTCCATCCAAGAAGGAATGCATCAGCTTCTCCGTTTGCAGCTTTTTCAAGATAAGTAGCCCATTCAAATGACACGATTTCAGCTGTTACACCAACATCAGCCAAGTTCTTTTGAATCGCTTCTGCTACTTTTTGGCCATCCGGCATATATGGACGTGGAACCGGCATTGCATACAGTTCCATTTCAAAACCATCTGCCAATCCTGCTTCAGCCAATAATTCTTTTGCACGTTCAGGATTATAATCATATCCTTCAATACTGTCGTTATATCCGCTGATTACCGGCGGAATCGGGTTTTTCGCTACTTCTGCACGCCCTTCAAAAAACGCATCTACAATCGCTTGTTTGTCAATCGCGTGGTTGACTGCCTGGCGTACTTTTGGATCGTCAAATGGCTCACGTGTTACTGTCATTCCCAGGTAACCAACGTTCATGGATGGACGTTCAAACAATTGAAGATTTTCGTCTCCTTCGATTGTTGCGCCATCAGAAGGCGTGATGCCGTCTGCCAAGTCAATTTCACCTGACAATAAAGCATTTAAACGAGCAGAGTTATCTGGAATCGCGCGGAATACCACTTGATCCAATTTCGGCTCGCCATCTACCCAATAATCATCGAATTTCTCGATTGTGATGGTGTCATTGCGTTTCCATTCAACAAACTTGAATGGTCCTGTTCCGACTGGGTTATCCCCGAATGCATCTCCTGCTTCTTCAAACGCAGTTGGTGAGGCAATACCGAACGGGCTCATCGCCAAGTTTTTAAGGAATGGTGCCTGCGGGCGTTTCAGTGTGAAGACCACTTCATAATCACCCGTTGCTTCAACAGATTCAATTACATTGCCTTCTTCATCACCGTATCCACCAAACATAGAACCATAGTAAGGGAATTTTTCTCCATCACCGGCTGCCCAGCGTTCGAAGTTCTTAACTACTGCTTCTGCGTTGAAATCAGTGCCATCGTGGAACTTAACCCCTTCTTCCAATGTGAAAGTATACGTTAATCCGTCTTCAGAAGGTGTCCATTCAGAAGCCAAAGCTGGTTCGATTTCTGTATCCTGTTCACCAAAATTCACTAATGTATCAAAAACGTTTTTTGTTACTTTAAAAGATTCACCGTCTGTGACAGTAATCGGATCAAGAGAAACCGAGTCGCCTCCGCGCCCAAAGATCAATGTTTTCTCTTCAGTGGATCCGCCTTCGCTTCCACCTTCGCCTTCGCCGCCTTCTGACCCGTTATCAGAACTACAGCCATAAAGAGCTGTGGATACTAATAAAAGAAGCAGAAATGCCCACGATAAGAACTTTTTCTTTCCCAAATTAACCCCTCCGTTTTTTCTATTTATTATCATTGCGGCCTGCATTCTTCGTAAAGATGACAGGCAACAGAATGACCTTTTTCAACCTCTGCAAATATTGGTACAGCCTGGGAGCAGATATCCATTTTAAAAGGACAGCGTGTATGGAACCTGCAGCCGCTCGGTGGATTTGCAGGGCTTGGCACATCTCCAGAAATGACAACTTCTTCACGGACAAACTCCGGATCAGGCACCGGCACCGCAGCCAATAAGGCTTGTGTATAAGGATGCAGCGGTTTTTCGTAAAGATCCTCTGTATCGGCGAGCTCCGCCATCTGCCCGAGATACATAACGCCTACGCGGTCACTTATATGGCGAACCACCCCTAGATCATGGGCAATGAATATATAAGTCAGTTTCAGCTCTTTCTGAAGATCCTGCATCAAGTTCAATACCTGTGCCTGAATCGATACATCAAGTGCTGATACGGGTTCATCTGCAATGATCAACTTCGGATTCGTCATCAACGCACGCGCAATTCCGATGCGCTGGCGTTGACCTCCGCTGAATTGGTGCGGATAACGTTTGGCATGGTAGCTGCTCAAACCGACAATCTCCAGAAATTCATGGACTTTCTTTTTGCGTTCTTTCGGATCGCCTATATTATGGACGTTAAGCGGTTCCATTAAAATCTTTTCGATGGTGTGGCGCGGATTCAATGATGCATAAGGGTCTTGGAAAACCATCTGGATATCACGGCGCGCTTTACGCATATCGTTGTTCGACAAACTGGTCAATTCCTGCCCGTCAAATGTCACGGTGCCTTCTGTCGGTTCCAAAAGGCGCATCAGCATCCGGCCAGTCGTCGATTTTCCACAGCCCGATTCACCCACAATCCCCAGCGTTTCACCTTCCTGGACAGTAAATGACACATCATCCACCGCTTTTACATGGTTGCTGACTCTGCCTAAAACCCCTGATTTAATGGGGAAATATTTTTTCAGCCCTTCAACTTTTAACAACGGTTCTGTCATGAGACTGTACCTCCTTCGGATCAAATAGGAAACAACGGGTTTGATGATTATCCGCTGTTTGGTACAGTTCCGGTGTTTCTCCGATGCAGCGGTCAAAAGCGAATTCGCAACGCGCTGCGAATTTGCATCCTGTTTTGATGGTTCCGGGCTTCGGTACGTTTCCGGGAATCGAATATAGACGCTCTTTTTTGAAGCGCATATCTGGAACCGATTCCAGCAATCCTCTTGTATAAGGATGCTGCGGATCATTGAAAATTGTGTGGACCGGCCCTTCTTCGACTACTTTCCCGGCATACATGACCACGACCCGTTCGCAGGTTTCAGCGACAACACCTAAATCGTGGGTGATCAGCAAGACAGCTGTATTCAACCGCTCATTTAGGTTTTTGATCAATTTCAGGATCTGTGCCTGGATGGTCACATCAAGTGCCGTTGTAGGCTCATCTGCAATTAAGACTTTCGGATCACACAGAAGTGCCATAGCGATCATTACGCGTTGGCGCATCCCACCTGACAATTGGTGCGGATATTCCTTCATCAAACCTTCTGGGCGAGGCAATCCTACCAGTTTCATCATTTCGATGGCGCGTTCCTGAATTTGTTTTTTCGACCAATCCTTCTTATGGATTTTAATCGCTTCCCGAAGCTGGTCACCGATGGTAAACAACGGATTCAATGAAGTCATTGGTTCTTGGAAGATCATGGCAATGTCATTGCCTCGGATGCCCCTCATTTGTTTTTCGGAAAATTTTGTTAAATCTTTATCCTGAAATAAAATTTCGCCTCCGGTGATTTTTCCTGGCGGACTTGGTACCAGCCCCATAATAGATAGTGAAGTGACACTTTTTCCGCATCCAGATTCCCCTACAATGCCAAGCACTTCCCCTTCTCGTATGTGAAAATCCACATTATCTACTGCCGGTATCTCTCCATCATCAGTGAAAAAAGTTGTTTTCAACCCTTTAACATCCAAGATGGTTTTGCGTTCATTCATGATGCTCCCCCTTTGGCACAAAAAAATGATTCAGACTATTCTTCTTCTTTCAATTATACGTAATATTACTATTAATGCAATATTTCTTTTTTGGAGTTTTTGGAAGTCCAGCATATAGAAAAAGCCTCCAATAAATTGGAGGCTTCTGTATTTTTCAATTGAAATGCTGTACTTGGAAGAGATTATAGTAGACGCCCTGCTGTTCCATCAGTTCAGTATGTGTGCCGCTTTCTGAAAGCTTGCCATGGTCGATGACCAGAATCTGATCTGCATGGGTGATGGTTGAAAGACGGTGTGCCACGATAAGAGTTGTGCGGTCATGAGCCAGACGTTCCAATGAATCTTGGATCAGCGCCTCACTTTCTAGATCAAGTGCTGAAGTCGCTTCATCAAGAATGAGGATCGGTGGATTTTTCAGGAACACTCGTGCAATTGCCACGCGCTGCTTCTGTCCGCCTGATAATTTGACTCCACGCTCTCCGACTTTCGTATCATATCCTTCCGGCAGTTCAGAAATGAAATCATGGGCATTCGCAGCTTTCGCTGCCGCAATCACTTCTTCATCCGTTGCTCCCGGTTTCCCCATTAAGATATTTGCTTTCACTGAATCACTGAAAAGGATGGAATCCTGAAGAACCAATCCGATCTGGTCACGCAATGTATGGGTCGTCACATCGCGCAGATCATGGTCATCCATATAGATGCCCCCGCTTGTCACGTCATAGAAACGTGGGATAAGGGAAACAATTGTTGATTTCCCTCCGCCGCTCATTCCAACAAACGCAACCGTCTCTCCTGGTTTCACCGTAAAGTTCAAGTCAGACAATACTTCCGTTCCGCCATCATTGTAGTGGAAAGACACGTCGCGGAATTCCAGTTTGCCATCAACTACAGCCAAATCATGGGCTTTTTCTTTATCGGTTACATCATAGTCTTCATCCATCAACTCAAAGACACGGTCCATGGAAGCAAGCGATTGTACCAACGTCGTCGAAGAATTGACCAACCGGCGAAGCGGATTGTACAAGCGCTCGATATACGCAATAAATGCCACCATCGTCCCGAGCGTCAGATTGCCCTGGATAACCTGGTAACCAGCATACCCAATCACCAGCAGCGGTGCGACATCCGTAATGGTGTTTACGACCGCAAACGCTTTGGCATTCCATTTAGTATGGTCAATTGCCTTTTCCAGAAATTGATCGTTGGTATCGTTGAAAATTTTCTGTTCATGCTTTTCAAGTGCAAAGCTTTTGATGATGCTCATTCCCTGCACTCGTTCATGAAGGTAACTCTGTACATTAGCCAGAGCCTGTGAGCGTTCCCGTGTCAAATCGCGCAAGCGGCCAAAGAAATACTTGACGCTGAACGCATAGAACGGAAACGCCAGCAATGCAACTATCGTCAAGGAAACATCCATCGTCAACATGATGACAATAGCAATGAGTATCGTCGCTAAATCGAGCCAGACATTCATCAAACCGATCATAACGAAGTTTTTGGTCTGCTCGACGTCATTGATGACGCGTGAAATGATTTCGCCTGCCCGCGTATTGGCATAATAGCGCAAGCTCAATCGTTGCAGATGGCTGTAAAGATACCCACGGATATCATAAAGGATTTTATTGCTGACGTATTGTGCGTAATACTGCCGGTAATATTCAATCGGCGGGCGAAGCAGAAAGAAGACGATGGCCGTTCCGCCGAGCCATAGATACAGCTGCTCCAACTTCTCGGCATTCGATAAGGCATCCGCTCCGATAATATCATCAATGACGATTTTGATCAGCAATGGAATAAACAACGGGATCGCAAACTTAAATATCCCGATTAAAATTGTCAACGCAATCTGCCAATAATACGGTTTGACAAACTGCATATAGCGTTTCATACTGCTCAAAAACATTCACTCCATTCTATTCAAAACGAAAAACCTGTCGGCAAGCAACAGGTTTTCATCTTAATCACGAATCCGGTTTAGCCTATGAAATTCATAGCGGTTCGTCCATACTTCGATAAAGTCCTGGGCAAATGGCCCTCTGCGCTGTTTAATCCAGCTGATCAACTTCTCCACATTCCGGTGCAGGATTTGATCGATTACTTCAGGATACCCCATTTGCCGCTTATGGTCTTCATATTCGTCTTCATCCAACAGCGTGTAAGACATGTCTGGAAACACTTTTACATCCAAGTCATAATCGATGTATTTCAACGAGCCATTATTATAGACGAATGGAGAACTGACATTGCAATAATAATAAACACCGTCGTCTCGGAGCATGCAGATGATGTTGAACCAATGTTCTGCGTGGAAATAACAAATTGAAGGTTCGCGCGTCAACCAGGTTCGGCCATCGGATTCTGTCACAAGCGTCCGTTCATTTGCACCAATTACAATATTATTCGTACCTTTCAGTACAGTAGTTTCCTGCCAGACACGGTGGATTCGGCCGTTGTGCTTGTAACTGTGGATTTGGATTGTTTCACCCTCCGCAGGAATCGCCATGTAAAATCCCACCTTCTTGTCTAAGCCTTTGTTTATCTGCTATTTCAGTATTATATCAATCAATTCTGAAAACATACAGCAATAAGGCGGAAGGTTCTAAGGATTACATGACGACCGAGCGGCCTCCATCAACGATAATCGTCTGGCCACGGATCATATCCGAATCGGAAGAAATGAGGAACATAGCCGCTTTGACCATGTCTTCAATTTCAACCATCCGGCCTGCCGGCGTGTTGACCCGGGCGTCATTCAACAGATCATCACGGTTCGGGAAGTGCTTCAACGCCTCTGTATCAAGCGCTCCGCCAGACACGGTATTGACGGCAATTCCAAGCGGCGCCAGTTCAACCGCTAAATAGCGTGTGATTGACTCTACTGCTGCTTTTGAAACTCCTATCGTCGTATAATTTTCCAAATAACGAATGGATCCCAATGAACTGATGCCGACAATTTTGCCGCCTTTATCCATCAATTTCGCTGCTTCCTGTGCACCGAAAAGCATTGCTTTGGCGTTGATGTTCATGGTCCAATCCCAATGCGATTCTTCCAGTTCCATGATAGGACGCAAGACGCCTGAAGCCGCATTGGAAACGAAAACATCCAAACGCCCGAATTCTTCTTTGATTGTTTCAAACATGCCGCGAAGTTTTTCGACATCACCAACATTGGCGCGCACCAATAAGGCTTTTTGCCCTCGTGCTTCAATTTCCTTCACCGTATCAAGTGCAGCCGTTTTGCTGCGTGCATAATTGACGACGATATCGTATCCCTGTTCCGCTAATGCGATTGCCATTGCTTTGCCGAGGCCTCGGCTGCTGCCTGTCACCAACGCTACTTTTTGTTCTGCCATGGTTAAACATCTCCTCTTTGCTGTAATGCTGTTTTCATTTTTTGGACCGGTCCTGCGATCGGCAATAAATCCAATTCTTCTGCCGTCACCCATTTCATATGGGCAGGGGCAACTATATTTTCACTGTCGGCAATAAAGCCATCCACGTTCCATGTTAAATGAGAAAAGACATGTTTGAAAGAAGTAATTTTTTCTGCCTTGTTTACGATTCCCCTTAAACTTTCCGAGAGCTGCTCTTCGATTTCGAGCGGCAACACATCGGCTGCAGTTTCCAGCATCGGAAACTGCCACATATTCGCCAACAGCCCCGTCGCCGGCCGCTGTTCCATCAGCAGTTTGTTTTCATTGCGGATTGCCACCATTGCATATTGCAATGACTTTGTTTTTTTCGCTTTGGATTTAATGGGCAGTTCCTGTTGTTTGCCTTCATCAAATGCGGCACAATGCTCACGTACCGGACATAGCAAACACCTTGGTGAAGTGGGTGTACAGATCAACGCACCCAATTCCATCAAACCTTGATTGAATGAGGAAGGATCTTCATGGCTGATGATTTCCGTTACAGCTTCTTCGAATATTTTCCGTGTCTTCGGTTTTGCGATATCTTCTTCAATCAACAAAATTCGGGACAAGACACGCATTACGTTGCCGTCTACTGCATGCTCAGGAATTCCATAAGCTATGCTCAAGACTGCTCCTGCTGTATAGGGGCCGACTCCTTTCAATGAAGACATATCCTTGCGGTTATCAGGAACGATGCCGCCGTAATTCTCGGCTACTTCTTTGACACCAGCCTGCAGGTTGCGGGCACGGGAGTAATAGCCGAGCCCTTCCCATTGTTTCAGAAGGACTTGCTCGTCGGCTTCCGCCAGATCGTTCAAAGTCGGAAATTTTTCAATAAAGCGTTTATAATAAGGAATGACTGTATCTACACGAGTTTGCTGCAGCATGATTTCTGAAATCCAGATTTGGTAAGGATCTGCCGTGCGTCTCCAGGGCAAATCTCTTTTTTCTGCTGCAAACCAGCTGATCAAGTCATTTTGAAATTGCATTTTTTCTAGTTTAATGGCGATTGCCTCCGTTCAGCTTGATTATTCACGCACCGATTCGGGTATATATGGATGAGAGAATCAGTTTCTCTTTATTTTAACAAAACTTTGCAGTTCCCGTTAAATTTAACTTCTTTAGAGAGGGGATGAGGCAATGGATACAGGAACTCACATTGTCATGGGCATTGCCCTTGGCGGCCTCGCAATGGCCGATCCGGTCGTCGCCAGCCACCCCGTCACCACGACCGCAGTGATATCCGGTGTCATCATTGGATCGCTCGCTCCTGACATCGACACTGTCTTAAAGCTTCGTGATAACGCAGTCTATATTCGCCATCACCGCGGCGCAACTCATTCCATTCCCGCAGTGCTGCTATGGCCGCTGCTGATTGCAGGTGCATTATCTCTCATTTTTCCAGAAGCTAATTTGCTTCATTTATGGCTCTGGTCTTTCCTGGCTGTCTTTATGCATGTATTTGTCGATATCTTCAATTCATACGGTACGCAAGCATTGAGGCCGATTTCCAATCGCTGGGTTGCTCTTGGTGTCATCAATACCTTTGATCCCATCATCTTCGGAGCACACATAGTGGCCTTGATGATTTGGGCATTCGGAGCCAATCCGGTCTGGACGATCAGCATTTTGTACGTTGCTATGTTCTTCTATTACCTTGCAAGGTTTGCAGTTCAAAGAGCTATCAAGCATGCTGTGCGGAACACCATTCCAGGTGCAACCGATGTTTTTGTTGCACCAACCATGCGATTTTTCCATTGGCGCATTGCGGCAAACACAGAACGGCATCATTACGTTGGCCGTGCCTACGGCAGGACCATCAATATCTATGACAAGTTTATGAAAAAAGAAATGCCTGAAAATAACTTGATCCAAGCCGCATTGAAAGATAAAAACATGGCCGCCTTTATTTCGTTTTCTCCATTGTACCGTTGGGAAATTAACCAATACGGAGAGATTTATGAAGTACGGCTGATTGACCTGCGTTACCGCAGCAATGATTACTACCCATTTGTGGCCGTTGCCCATTTGGATAAGGAATGCAAGATCATCAATTCCTATACTGGCTGGATCTTCAGCGAAGACAAGTTACGAAAAAAATTGGACTTCAGCCACAACTAGAAAACGGGGCTGTCCCATAAGTCTCTAAAATAAAACAGCCGGAGAGAAAGAAAGCCTTTTTCCCCGGCTGTTTTTTGATGGGGGAATACGTTTTCTGAGAACAGCTGGCTGATGGGAATGGAGGCGGCGACTCCAGCGCTTGCTGGAGCCACTGGACTGAGCGCAGCGAGGGAAGCGGCAGAAGCCGTGCCCGCGGAACGCGTCCGCCGCAATGGACATCTGCCGGGTCTTTCGAAAACAACAAAAGGGCTGTCACCAAAAGTCATTTTTCATGACCTTTTGGGACAGCTCTTTTGTTGTTTAAGACAAGCTGTTGTTCTTCCTTAAACAAGAAGAACAAGCTGCTGAATAAAGGTGCTTATGTTTTATTGGACATCCAACAGATGTGCGTATTTCGGGTTAGTGCTGGCGAATTCATGAATTTTATCGCCGTAGCTCTCAATCCACTGGCGCATCACTTTCTCGACGACTGCTGTGCCCTGGTAATCATATCCCGCTTTGGCATAGGAAGATTCAAAATCAGAAGCCAGCAATTCAATCCAGGTACGTGCTTTTTCTTCTGACAAATTCGGGTTTTTCTCCATCAGCTCGATTGTCAATTGCTCGATAATTTCTTTCATCTGTTTACTTCCCTTCTTTTAACGGGCGCAGCATGGAAATCGGCAGCGCTTCCGTGTGTTTTTTTCCACCCATCCGGTGGCCCCAGGCGAATAGCCCTTTTAAATAGTCAACCTGAAAATAAACATTCGGGTCGCCTTCTATACGGTACACTTCCCCTTTTTTGAAATCGGCAGGATCGAGCATGTAAGCCGCCGCCATGATGGCTTTTCGTTCCAATACTGCAAATTCATTGACCATGCCCAGTTGTTCAGCTTTTCTAGCTTTTTCTTTTAATCGGGCAATTTCCCCACGGAGTTCATGTTCAGTCATATCGCTATAGCGTTTTTCTTCAGTCATTTTCAAGCTCCTTCTTATCTAAATACTCATTGATCACTTCACCCGGAAATCCTTTTTGGTACAAACCTTGTTTGACTTTCGATTTTAAATCGTAGCCTGTCAGTTTATTGCTGTGCTTGCGCCATAATTTATCTCCTTGTTCGGTGACGATTTCTGTCCATTGATCTTCATCTTTTTCAAGGTCCAGCTCTTCGATCGCCAATTTGATCAGCGAATAGTTATAGCCTTTTCTAAGTAAGGTATCACTGATTTTCTGATGGATTTGGCTAGGCGTCTTCATCTTTTCCTTGAGGGCGATTTTCTCAGCAAGGCCTTTGGCAATTTCCAATTGTTCTTCTTCGGAATAGGAATCTAAAACGTCTTTTTGCATTTGTTTATCAATTCCTCTCTTTTGCATATCCTGCTGAATAGCACGAGGACCCTTTTTGCTGGAATTAATCTGTGTCCGCATCAGCGCCTCTGAAAATTGCTGATCATCTAAAAAGTTATGGGTATACAACTTTTTGATGGCTTCATCTATAACGGCTTCGCCATATTCTTTTTCTTTCAGCTTCTGGCGCACTTCCCCTTCACTACGCATACGGAATCCAAGGTAATACAGAGCTTTATTATAGGCTTTCCGGATTTCATCTTCGAAGTTGATTTCTTCGATGGTCCATTGATCCAGCTCTTTCCCTTTTGTGAGCTGATACCTGACAAGCACCGCTTCATCCACGCTAAAAGCATACTTATCTTCAAAAAAGATATTATACCTTTCAGGGTTCTTTTTTCCCTGTGTGATTTTTGAAATAATCGGCATTTACTGGCACCCCTCTTCTTTACACATTATACACCTTTCAACTAAGTAATGGCATAGCCTTACGCTTTAAAGGGTATGCTAATAAAAAACGGAGGCGATGGAAATGAAAATAGCAATCACCGGTGGCACTGGATTTGTTGGCGAAGAGCTGACTCGCCAATTACTTGAACGAGGCGATGAGGTCTACATCTTAACAAGAAAACCGAAAACAGCTGCAGATAAAATTACATACGTGAAATGGCTGTCGGAAGACGCCGTTCCAGAGAGGCAGCTGGAAGGCATTGATGCCTTCGTCAATCTAGCTGGCGCGTCTATAAACGATGGGCGTTGGAGCGATGAACAGAAGCAATTGATCTATACAAGCCGTATGGACGCCACCAATGAACTGCTGCGGATTATCCGTAAGCTGGAGAAAAAGCCGAAAGTCTTGGTCAATGCCAGTGCAGTCGGTATTTATCCGCCTTCTCAAACCGCAACTTATACCGAGTCTTCCACTGATCTCGGATCGGACTTTCTAGCACAGACAGTGCGGGATTGGGAGATTCTAGCTACCCGTGCCGAATCGGAAGGCGTCCGTGTAGCTTGTGGCCGCTTTGGCATCATTCTTGGAAGAAAAGAAGGCGCTTTGCCGTTGATGGCTTTGCCATACAAACTGTTTGTGGGCGGCACGGTCGGCTCCGGCAAACAATGGCTGTCTTGGATCCATGTTAGGGATGTGGCACGGGCACTTATGTTTGCGCTCGATAACGACAAACTGAGTGGACCATTCAACGTCACTGCTCCCCGACCGAAGCGAATGAAAGAATTCGGCAAAGAAATTGCACATGCACTTGGCCGTCCACATTGGATACCTGTTCCTTCTATTGCCTTAAAAGCAGTGTTGGGAGACAAGAGCCAATTGGTTTTGAAAGGCCAACAGGTCTTGCCGACTGTTCTCGAAGAACATGGTTTCCAATTCAAATTCCCCAATTTGCGATCGGCACTGGCTGATATCTATAAATAAGGCTATAATGGGGGGATGATTAACTGAAGGACGTGATATCCATGAATGATAAACCCATTATTGAAGAAGGCCAAAAATTCCCGTTGACCATTAAACGCCTCGGTATCAATGGCGAAGGCATTGGCTATTTCAAACGCAATGTGATATTTGTTCCGGGAGCTTTGCCAGGCGAAGAAATCACCGCACAAGTGACGGTCGTCAAACGCAATTTTGCCGAAGCGCGTGTCGTGAAATTACGTACTGCATCTCCACATCGCCAAACACCGCCTTGCCCGATTTATGAAGCTTGCGGCGGCTGCCAACTGCAGCACATGACTTATGACCAGCAACTGGTCGAAAAACGCGATCTTGTCATACAGGCATTGGAACGTTACCTGAAAGGCACGAAAGTTCATGTGGAAAAAACCATCGGCATGGAAGATCCTTGGCATTACCGGAACAAAAGCCAGTTTCAAACACGCTTGAAGGGTTCGAAGGTCATTGCTGGATTGTTTGCGGAAGGCTCCCACCAATTATTGGATATCGAACAATGTATCGTTCAGCACCCCGATACGACTGTCATCACCAATGCAGTCAAGCGGATTCTGGAAGAACTGAAAATGCCGATTTATGACGGCAAGACCATGAAAGGCATCATTCGCACTATCGTTGTCCGTACTGGTGTAAAAACTGGAGAGATCCAATTGGTGCTGGTAACGACACGCTCGAAAATTCCACAAAAAGAATTATTGCTGGAACGCTTGAAAAAAATCGATACAAACCTGGTATCCATTGTCCAGAATATCAATAAAGAAAAAACATCCCTTATTTTCGGAGATGAGACGATTACTTTATTCGGTAAAGACACCATTCACGAAGAACTGGGCGAATTGGCATTCGATTTATCAGCACGTGCCTTTTTCCAACTGAACCCAACACAAACCGTCAAATTATACAACGAAATCAAACGCGCTGCTGAACTGACAGGCCAGGAAAAAGTCGTTGATGCCTATTGTGGCGTTGGCACCATCGGGCTGTGGCTGGCTGACGGTGCCAAAGAAATCCGCGGCATGGATGTCATCCATGAAAGTGTGGTTGATGCGAAAGCCAATGCCAAAAAGCAAGGCTACGCAGCAAAATACGTTACCGGTACGGCTGAAAAATGGTTGGAGCTATGGAGCACTGAGGGATTTGTTCCCGATGTGTTGACCGTGGATCCACCTCGAACCGGTCTCGCAGATTCGCTTTTGAAAACCATCTTGAAAGTAAAGCCGAAGCGCTTTATCTACACGTCCTGCAATCCTTCCACGTTGGCAAAAGATCTGCAGCAATTGACGAAGATCTACCGAATCGAATACATTCAACCAGTCGACATGTTCCCGCAAACCGCGCAAGTGGAATCGGTAACGAAATTGGTATTGAAATAAGAAAAGCGAAAGCAGCCAACAGCAGAAGCTAACCTAGTAACGCGACTTCCTGTCGCAACGGTTAGCTGATCCGCACATCCTGCGGACCTCCGAAAAGCGCTGGAAGACTTACCGGTAATGGCATTCTTTCAGCCATTGCTGGAAAAGCTGAAGCGTCCGTGTAGCTCTGCCGGGCATAAGACAGACCAGCGAAGTGGCGCTCTTTGCCAAACAGCTAGGTTGGCTTATGACCCAAAGAGCTGGGCGCTGGAGTCTGGACAATGAAAAGCGGAAGTACTTAAGCAATAAAAAAGCTGGACCAAGGAGTTTTCACTCTGCGGTCCAGCTTTTTTATTTGGAATGAATTAAACAGCCAGTGCTTTTTTTGCATCGTTTTTCGACGCTATCAGTACCGAGATGAACAACAGGATGCCAGCAATCAACAACAGAAAACTAAGCCCTCCTGAGAACTCAATGAATAGACCACCCATGGACGGCCCTGCCAAGCTTCCGATGCTGAACGCAATTCCGCATAGCAAATTGCCGGTCGGCAAGAGGTCTTTCGGCATCAGATCGGCCATATAAGAGATTCCCAGTGAAAATGTAGATCCTACAAACATGCCTGCCAACGCAAAAAGTCCGACGGTCAGCCAGGCATTGGATTCATAAAAGCTGGCTATCGTAAACACGGCAGCTCCACCAACCAGAGCCAACAATAGAACTTTCCTTCTGCCGATCCGGTCACTGAGGTTTCCTAACGGCAATTGTGTGGCAATGGCTCCGGCAGAGAAAGCGGCAAGCATAATCGAAACCATCCCTACTTCAATCGACTGCCTTAATGCATAAACCGGATAAATAGCATTCAGAGAGGCTTCCAAAAATCCATAGCCTAACGGAGGCAGAAAAGCCACCCAGGCAATAAGAATCGCCGCTTTGAATCGTCCAGCTGTCCCTTTGGCTGTCATGCTTCCACTTGAGGTTTCCGGAAAATCATTCCTCAATGAGAACACCAAAGACCAAGCCAATAAACACAGCAATCCTGAGACGATGAACGGCAAGGCTTCAAAAATATTCACCAGCGGCACAAAAAGAGGTCCTGCGCCAAACCCAATGCTGAATGACATGCCATAAATAGCAATATTCCGGCCCAGTCGGTGCTGAGGCGACGTACTGGTGATCCAGGTTTGAGTAGAGAAATGCAATGCCTGATCTCCTACACCAATCAAAATGCGCAGAACAAACCAGAACAGCACCGATTTCCATAGCGGAAACAGCAACAGCGATAGAATGACCAGTCCCCCACCGACTAAAATCAGAGGCTTATAACCAAACTTCCGCAATTGGGGTTCCATAAAAGGCGCAATTATAAGCGTTCCGACATATAATCCGGTAGCACTTAAACCATTCAAGGCGGATGAGACACCATCTTGTTCAAAAATAACCGCAATTAGCGGCAACAACATTCCTTGTGAAAAACCGGAAATGGAAACAATCGCAACCAAGATCCAAAACCGGCCACGCTCACTTTTCAAAAATTCTTTCATGATGCCTCCCCGAACAAGCACGTTCTTTTGTTTTTAATAAGAATTCAGATACAATTCTAACATAGGAGGCGTTTATAGATGAATTATTCAATGAACAAAAATGGGTTTACCGGACATCTGCCTTTTGGTGAACTCGAAATTTCAAGTAATGAAGAATACGGCTTCCGCCCGTATCAATTGTTGGTGTCTTCACTGGCTGTCTGCAGCGGTGGGGTTATGAGAAAAGTGCTTGATAAAATGCGGATGCCTGCAGAAGATATTCAAATCGAGGTTAAAGAAATTATACGCAATGAAGCAGAGGCAGATCGAGTTGAGAAAGTCCATCTTCATTTTATCGTCACCGGAGACATCAACGAAGAGAAAATGCCTCGTGTGATGGAATTGACACGCAAAAACTGCTCAATGGTCCAGTCTGTAAAAGACTCAATCGAAATTGTTGAAACCTTCGAAACGCGCTAAACAGCATAAAAGGCTCATTCCGCATCTGATGTCAGATTTTGGATGAGCCTTTTATGTTTTATATACAGTTGATTTATCTTTCATAATATCATTTCCGGCTAAGGTGCCGATGAAATGTGCGAACCCCCTCCTTCGATATTCCTGATGTTGTGATCTGGTTTCGCTGATTCCCTTCGGCCTCCCCTCTCGTTTGATTAACCCTAATTTAACACAAACTTTATATTAAGTAAATATTCAAAATAGAATAACTAGTAAAATAATTAGTTTTACCTATAGTTTATCTTTCTTTAACGGTCAGTAAGACTCTTAATTCCGCCAGCGTGAGACCCATGCCGTAGAAGTCCGATTGGATGTCGGTTACACAGGCATTGACGGAGGATGCGGCGTTTTTAGTCTAATTCTGTCTTTTTTCACTTGGGATGCCCCAACTGATTGAAATTTCTCTGTATTGAAATCTTGTCCAATTTCCGTTACGATTAACATGCGAAATGAGGTGTATCGAATGGGAAAATCCATTACAAACAAAGAGCAGCAAGTTTCTTATATGAAACAGCGCTTGAACATGTTTTTGGAAGTATTAGACGCTATTGAACCTGAAAACACGGAGCTTGAAGATATTGATCGCTTAATCGCGATGGTTGATGATTTAGATGACAAAATGAAACAGTTTCAAGGCCGTCCAACTGAAGACCAGTAAGCCTTAATCCGTTGCCTATCGGGCAGCGGATTTTTCTTTTGTTTTCTTTCTGTTGATTGTATATGCATTTGTTTACAGAAAATATGATAACATTTAAAAAAGAGTTCTGAAAATTCATTCTTCAAATCACACGTTCTCCAAAAAAGCTTTTTTAAAGGATTCAGTAAATATGTTATGGAGGAAAGTAGGTAGTGCAGATGGCATTTTTCAAGACTCACATTGAATTGATAGCAGCAATTTTTTCAGGGATCTTAATTGTTATCGCGTTCACACTTGAACATCAAAACCTGTATGCATACTCAGTCATCATCTATCTGATGGCCTTTGGAATTGGCGGTTACGCCAAAGCCAAATATGGCATCCTGAAAACATTTGAAGACAAGCAGCTCAACGTTGAAATCTTAATGATTTTAGCCGCAGTCGGCTCTTCCATAATCGGTTACTGGACTGAAGGAGCCATTCTGATTTTCATCTTTTCATTAAGCGGTGCATTGGAAACATATACAATGAACAAAAGCCGGAAAGAGATTACTTCCTTGATGAAAATCCAACCTGAAGCTGCATGGCTTGTTAAAGAAGAGAAAACTGTACGTGTTTCCCTCAAAGATTTGCATACTGGCGACATGATCTTGGTGAAACCGGGAGAACGGATACCCGTTGATGGCGTCCTGCAAAACGGCCAAACTGCAGTTGATGAATCGACCATCAGCGGTGAAGCACTCCCTGTATCCAAATACAAAGAAGATGAACTGTTTGCTGGCACCGTCAATCTATCGGGAGCCATCACAATGGAAATGACTAAACCGAGCACTGAAACCATGTTTCAAAAAATCATTGATCTGGTCCAATCAGCACAAAGCGAAAAATCCCCTTCCCAACAATTTATCGAACGTTTTGAAGGACGTTATGTTAAAGTGGTGCTCTTCGCTTTTGTTCTTATGCTTTTTTTGCCCCATTATCTTTTTGCTTGGGATTGGAACACAACATTTTACCGGGCAATGGTTTTGCTGGTTGTGGCTTCTCCTTGTGCACTTGTCGCTTCAATTATGCCTGCCACACTGGCAGCCATTTCTAATGGCGCTAAGAGCGGCATCATATTCAAAGGCGGCATGCACCTTGAGAATTTGAGCGTGGTGCGGGCCATCGCTTTTGATAAAACCGGCACCTTGACCCGTGGACAGCCTGAAGTCACAGATTTTGTCATCCGACAAGGAATGGATAAGAAAATTGCTATGGCTAAAATTGCCGGAATCGAATCCCAGTCCAATCATCCTTTAGCTAAAGCCATCAGCGATTTTATCGTTTTACAAGGCATTACTCCCACACCCAATCTGACAATTGAAGATGTCCCGGGAAATGGGTTAAGAGCAACTATTAACTCTGAAGAATTTCTCGTCGGCAAACCAAAATTCGTCGGTGAGGAGTTGGCGGAGACTTTTGAGGATGGCCTTTTGGAGAAATTGGCCAATCAAGGGAAAACCGTGACCTTTGTTCGGGACAATGAAGGAATTCTTGCCGCTATGGCTTTGAAGGATACAGTCCGTGACATCACCAAATCGACAATTGAGGAATTGAAAAAAGCAGGTATTTATTGCATCATGCTGACAGGAGATAACCGAAAGACAGCAGCAGTCATCGCAAAAGAAACCGGAGTCGACGACTACATCGCCGAATGCCTCCCAGGCGATAAAGTGAAAGAACTGAAAAAACTCCTGAAAAAATATGAGTATGTAGCAATGACAGGTGATGGCATAAATGATGCTCCAGCTTTGGCCACAGCAACAACAGGCATCGCTATGGGTGCCGGAACAGATATCGCTTTGGAGACCGCTGATATCATTTTAATGAAAAATGATTTGTCGCGCATCGCATACGCCATCAGGCTTTCAAAAAAAATGCAGCGCATCGTTAAACAAAACATCTTCTTTTCAGTTTCTGTAATCATTCTCTTGATCATCTCGAACTTTTTCCAAACCATTACCTTGCCGATTGGTGTTATCGGACATGAAGGCAGCACAATACTAGTCATTCTAAATGGGCTGCGCATGCTCAACCGCAATGTATAAAAAGGCATCCTGAATGTTTCATTCAGGATGCCTTTTGCTTAATATAGTGCCGGCGTTCTTTCATCACCGCATTGATCTGTCCGCCAACAATCAAGATCATAGCTGATATATAGAGCCACAGCATCAGGATGATTACGCCACCGATGCTGCCGTATGTCGCTGAGAAGTTTCCGAAATTACTGATGTAGATGGAGAACAGATAAGAAGTCGCCAACCAGCCGGTTGCAGCAAACGCTGCGCCTCCCAGTGCACTCAAAATGTTCATCTTTACATTCGGGGCCAACCAATAGATGATCGCGCAGGCAACGAATGTAATAATCCCGGGTATTGTAAAGCGGATAGAATTCCATAATGCGAGAAACCCTTCCTCCAGCCCCAGAAATGAAAAGATCAACAATCCAAGCTGTTCACCAAAAACAGGCAATGCCAAAGCGACAATCAAAATAAAAATCAATAAAATTGTCATCAAGATCGACATCCCCCGCGCTATTAGAAGCGGACGGTTTTCTGTTACTTTATAGGACAGGTTCAATGACTTGATCAAAGCATCCATTCCTAGACTGGCAGACCAAATCGTCGCTAAAATACCAAAAGACAATAATCCGGTATTCTGGTTCGTCAGAATTTCTTCCAACGTGCTTTCGATCAGGACATACACTTCTGAGGGGACGACTTCTTCCAGGTAGCTGAAAATTTCATCCCGAGACAACGCTAAATACGGCAATAAAGTAACCAGGAAAATCAGCAAGGGAAAAATTGATAATAGGAAAAAAAACGCCAATTGTGCTCCAAGTCCTGGCACATCGACGTCTTTGATCCGTTGAAACAATTCTTTTAAAAAACCTTTTCCAGTCGTTACATCGAAAGTAACTGAGTGGGTACGGTCTTTTTTATTGTCCGCTTGCTGTCCTGAAGATGTATTCGGGCCGATCGGATTATGACCGATTCCCAGTGTTTGAGTTCGATCCAGACTGATAGCCTGTCCCGGAACTTTTATTTGATGATGAGTTATTTCCAGAACCTGTTGAAGAGTTCGAACTATCCGTTAACGAAGATGTCGGAGATGGGTTGTCTTCTTTAACTGCTGAAATCACATCATCTTTTGTCTCAATTACTGCATCTTTTGTATCCATGAACGCTTCTTTTGTTTCAAGCGCCATTTCTTTCACTTGTGGAGTCATTTCTTTCAATTCATTTACCTTGCTTCCAACATATGAAGCATCTTCAGAAATGCGTGAATACAGATTTTGCGCTCTCTCAGCTTGTTGCTGGAAAGCCTGTACCAATTCATCTCTATTTGAAGCATAGTATTTTGCATTGTTTGTTGCTTTTTTCGATTTCTGTATAACGTCATCTCTTGTATTGCGGTCCAATAGTGAGACAATAATCCCCACTGCCGCGCCTACTAGTAAACCTGTCATCAATTTGTTTTGGCTCATCCTAAATTCCTCCCAATAAAATATGTTTTTCACATCTGTTAGGAATTTTCCCTAAACTTTGAAAACCTAAACACTTATACAGCATATATTTTTTAAAAATAACTTGACTATATCGAAAAACTTTCGGAATATTATGTTTACAGGAGGTTTAATAGACAGAAAAGGATATTGAAAAAGGGGGAAAAATAATGGCGCAGTTCGAAGAACTATTGGGCACTATCAGCGGTTACGTATGGGGACCACCTTTATTGATTTTATTAGTAGGTACAGGAATTTTCTTAACAGTTCGTCTTGGTGTTCTCCAAGTCCGATTATTGCCTTATGCTTTGAAATTGGTTTTCACCAAAAATTCGGATACGACCTCTAAAGGGGATATCAGCCATTTCCAAGCATTATCAACCGCCATGGCTGCAACCGTAGGTACCGGTAATATCGTCGGTGTTGCAACAGCGGTCATCCTCGGTGGACCGGGTGCTGTCTTCTGGATGTGGTTTTCTGCATTTTTCGGAATGGCCACCAAATACGGAGAGGCTGTATTGGCAGTCAAATACCGTGTTGTCGACGCTAAAGGCCAGATGGCTGGCGGACCGATGTATTACCTTGAGCACGGCTTGAAACAAAAGTGGTTGGCTGTTTTATTCGCCATCTTTGGTGCCATTGCGGCTTTCGGAATCGGCAACGGGACACAATCGAACTCAGTCGCTTCAGTCGTCCGCGATACATTCAGTGTTCCAACATGGATTACCGGAATCATTTTAACAATTTTCACCGCCTTGGTTCTGCTTGGCGGAATTAAGAGCATCGGCCGCGTCACTTCGTTCTTCGTTCCTTTTATGGCGTTATTCTACATAATCGCAGGAATAATTATTATGATTTTAAACATGGAACTGATTCCAGGTGCTTTTGCTACGATCTTCAGTGCGGCATTCACCGGTGAAGCTGCTGTTGGCGGTGCCATTGGTGCGGCTATCCGATATGGTGTAGCACGAGGCGTATTCTCCAACGAAGCGGGACTTGGGTCGGCGCCGATTGCTGCTGCTGCTGCAATCACGGATCTTCCAGGACGCCAGGCATTGGTTTCCATGACACAAGTACTCTTTGATACCATCATCATCTGTTCGATTACCGGTGTCACAATTGTCATGTCCGGCCTTTATACAGATAAATCTCTTGAAGGTGCAGCTCTGACAACTGCAGCTTTTGAACAGTTCCTTGGAGGAGCTGGCCCAATTGTAGTAGCCATCGGATTGATTTTCTTTGCTTCTTCTACCATCATCGGCTGGTCTTACTATGGAGAGAAATGTTTCCAGTATTTATTCAAGAACCCGGCATTGCTGATCGTTTACCGCATCGCTTTCGTTTTGATGGTTTTCGTTGGCGCAACCGTTTCACTTGATGTCGTTTGGACTTTCTCTGATGTGATGAACGGCTTAATGGCCTTCCCTAACTTGATCGGACTTCTTGGCCTATCAGGCGTTATCGTCTATGAAACCAAGCGCATCATTGCTAAAATCAAGGAAGAAAAAGCCGCTGGACAAACTGGCAATTGACATTGCTTTTGAATAATGAAATGATTAAGCATAACCACCCGAAAGGCAGGAGCTTATCATGGACTTATCAAAACCGTCACCAGAAAACGTCAGCTTTATGATTGAAGAAATAAAATCAAAATTGCGTATGGTCAATGTGGATGCAATGAAAGCCGAACACTTCAACGCTTCCCAATACGAAGATTTGCATGAACTTTACGAAATGGTCGCGAACCGCGAAAAGTTCAGCACGAGTGAAATGCAGGCAATTGCAACCGAACTTGGTTCTTTACGCAAATAAGCAAGCACAAAAAGACCCTGAAGGAAAAAATCCTTCAGGGCCTTTTTTTATGTTGCTGTAATTGCCTATGGGAGCAATACGATCATTTCATTTTTTCTTGTCCAGCTTCGGAAGCCAGGTTCTCGGGACATAAGCCAAACCGGCTGTGCGACATAAACACGTCGCTTCGCCGGTCTGTCTTATGCCTGTCGAACCTTTACGGCTTCCTCAGCTTTTCTTTTTTGTCCAGCTTCGGCGGCCTGCTCCTCGGATCATAAGCTGCCCTTCCTGTGCGGCAAAAAACGCCGCTTCGGAAGTTCATCTTATGTCTGTCGGAGCATAACGGTCGCCTCAGCTTTTCTTTTCATACTGCACAATATACCAGCCGCCTTCTTTGATGACGGTTTGGATGCTAAGCAACTCGAGTCCTGCCTGCTCGCCCCATTCTGCCATTTCTTCGCGCGTCGGCAATCGGTAGAGGTTGTCGAAAGATGAGAAAAAACTATTGAAAACATTAGCAAATGGTGGGCTGTCGCTGTCTCCAGCGATAGGTGTCACAACTGACAGAATACCTTGGTCTTTGATCCAGCTGGCCAGTTCAGTAAAAAGGTCCTGGCGCTTTCCGAGGTCGATATAGTGGATGACATTGTTCATCATAACCATGCCTTGCTGCTCTGATGGTTTGTAATCCCATAGATCGGCATTTTCAATAGAAATATTATTATTTTCTTTCGTCAAGGCTTTCGCTACTTCCGTTACAGATGGACTGATTTCAATTCCAGTGAAGTGGGTGTCGGGGAAACGTTCTGCAAGCTTTTTGATGTATCCGCCTTCTCCACAGCCAATATCCAGCACCGAGTCGATATTTTGGCCTTTCAGGCGTCTGGACATTTTCGGCAGAGCCAATACTTCCAGCAACCTGCTTGTTTCAGCTACAGTCGGAGCGTGTTTTTCTTCATCAAAATGAAGGCGTTCCTGCTTGCGCATCATCTCTGGGTAATTCAGCAAGGTCGGGATATGCAACTCCATCATTTCCTTTAGCAGAACACCCGAGGAATTGTTGCCCTTCGGTTTCGGCAGCTTCCATGCATTCCAGGTTTTATATCGGTTTCTACCGGCTTCTTTGAGATGGCCGATCGAGACGCCAACATTCACCCACTGGTTCAATAAATCTTCGTCCAATTGCAGCGCATCGGCTACATCATATTGGGACATAGGGCGATCGAAGGCTTTAAACAAATCAAGCTCATATCCGACGTATGCATGCCAACTATATAAAAAAGGTTCATTTCGTTTCATGTACATTCTTGCTTTAAACATCTTCATGACATCGATCATCTGAGTCCCTCCGCTTTCCATGGGTAATCTTCTTCTGGTGTATAATACTTTAATTCTTTTGTGTCTTTTGTTAAATCTTTTATGCGGACGGGCATGATGCCTCCTTGTATGAAACGATCTCGAACGTTTTCTTTCCACATCCCAAGGCCCGAAACATTCAACATTTGCTTAAAATGAAGAATTGGGTCTTCTTCCATGCGCTCGAAAGTCCGTTGGCGGATGTAGCTGACCGGTTTAAATGGAAAAGAATAGGCCAAAGCTGCCAAGTGGCTGAGTTGTATCACATGGTCTGCACGCTTATAGCGGACGGTTTCGTACCACTTTAAATTGCTTTCGTCTTTTTTTTCTTCTTTGAACATATCTGCGGTTAATTCGCCTAGTATATCCGCATCTTGTATAGCCATATTCATGCCTTCTCCGGCCATTGGATGGACAGCGTGGCTAGCGTCACCGATGATAGCTTTATTGCCTTTCACATATGAATCCGCATGATACATTACCGGAATCATCAACTGGATTTTCTTCCAATCCGTCAATTGCTGGACATAACCATCTACCGCAGGCGCTAAATCCGTGTACAGTTTATGGAAATGGCTGATTGGCTTTTCCTTGAGTTCTTTATAATCGCCTGGCGGTATCAAGTAAACACTTCGCACCTGATTATCAGGCAGCGGGAAAAGCCCCAGAAAACGGTTGTATGTAGAAATGATTTGACCGTCTGTAAAATTTTCAGCACGCGGAAACGTCACCGTCAGAAAATGATGATTGTAGGTGGTCTGTTTCACTTCAATTTCCATGGCTTTCCTAGTGACTGACGAACGCCCTTCAGCACCGAAGAAAAATTCCGCCTCCACTTCAAACTTTTCGGTTCCTTTTTGAAGCAACGCTGTATTTTCTCCGTATCCTTTGCAGGCCGTTCCTTTGAAATAATGAAAGTTTTCATATTCACAGGCAGCTTTTAAAATAACAGACTTCAATTCCTCATGATGCATCATATAAGCTGCACTGTACTTGCCGGGCAACACGCTATAATCCATAAATGCCTGGTCCTTTACTTGGAGAGAACTTGAAAGTTCCAGCATGTCCAAAACTTTAATTTCATTAGAGCGATCACATATTTTCTTATATACTCCAAGGCTGTCGAATATCTGCATACTTTTCGGCTGCAGCAGTTCCCCTTTATAGGTAGGTGCTTTTACAGCCATCCGTTCGGCGAGAACCACATCGATTCCACGCTGCACCAATTTCAGTGCAAGTGTCAATCCACCGATTCCACCCCCGCCGATGAATACATCAGTTTTCATGTGCTTCATCCCCTTCTTTCTCCTTACCCTACCTTTAGGATAGTGAAAACCCAATAAACCTCCCCAATAAAAAAAGAAGTCCACGAATGGACTTCTTTTCACAATTTATTCTTAAAGTTTATTGTAAGCGACCGCAAGTTCGGCTCCGACTTTTGCATTATGCTTGACCAGTTCGATATTCGCGACCAAACTCTTGCCTTCCGTCAATTCCTTGACTTTCCCTAATAGGAAAGGCGTGACTTCTTTTCCGGAAATGCCATTTTCATTCGCTTCAGTCATGGCTTGAGTGATGATGCCATTGATGAATGAGTCTTCCAGTGCATGTTCAGCTGGAATCGGGTTGGCGATTACCGCTCCGCCTGTAATGCCCAGATCCCATTTTGCTTTCAGCACTTCAGCCAGTTCAGCAGCATCATCACTGCGGAATGTCAGATCAAAGCCGCTTGAGCGTGTGTAGAATGCCGGCATATCGTCTGTTTGATAGCCGATGACTGGAACCCCTTTTGTTTCCAGGTATTCCAACGTCAAGCCGATATCCAAAATGGATTTTGCGCCTGCACAAACAACAGCCACTCCTGTGTTCGAAAGTTCTTCCAAGTCAGCTGAGATGTCCATGGTCGTCTCAGCGCCCCTGTGCACCCCGCCTATGCCGCCTGTTGCGAAAACACGGATGCCTGCAAGTTCTGCACAAATCATCGTTGCAGCGACAGTTGTAGCACCGATTTTTTTCGTGGCGATCAATTGGCCGATATCTCTTCTTGATACTTTTGAAACGCCTGGGCTATTGCCAAGCACTTCCAGTTCTTCATCAGACAAACCGATTTTGATTTTGCCGTCCATAATGGCGATTGTTGCAGGAACTGCACCATTATCACGGATAATCTGTTCTACCACGCGTGCCGTTTCCACGTTCTGGGGATAAGGCATACCGTGTGAAATGATCGTCGATTCGAGTGCCACGATCGGCTTTTTGTCCTCCATTGCTTGTTGTACTTCAGTTGAATAAGAAATCATTGATGTCATTGTAATTCCTCCAGTTCTTTTTGTAGTTGTACTGCTGTCAATTCTCGTCTTACAGTCGCATTGCTTTGAAGAGTTTTTGCCGCATTCACCATTCCTGAATGGATAACGGATTCAAATTCCTTCCCATTCATTACACTGTGGACAATGGCGCTGGAAAATGCATCTCCTGCACCGGTCACATCAATGACCTGGTCGACTTGCATCGCCTGGTAATGTGTGATGCCGTCTGCATTTCCGGCTACGGCTCCTTCTTTTCCACCGGTGATGACAACTGCTTCCGCACCTTGACTCAGCAGCTGTTCAACAGCCTGATGCCAATCCTCTATGGAATTGATGGGCATCTGCAAATGCCTGCTTGCTTCATCGCGGTTAAGAATCAGCCAGCTGATGCCGGCCAAATCTGTTCCGAGCCTGTCCATTTTTGGAGCTGAAACCGGAATGACTGCCAGTGGAATGTTATTGATGATGGCCAACTGACGAACATATTCCACCGTTTCCACTGGACAATTCAAATCGATCACCAGAAAGGCAGATGATAATAAAACACTGTCATTTTTAGCAATATAGCTTGGCGTCAGAGAGTCATAAATTTTCATATCCGCCATTGCCAGCAGCATTTCGCCGTCCGGTTCCAAAATCGCTGTATAGGTTCCAGTTGACAATCCGTCGACTGCTTTTGTCATTTCAGTCGACATGAATTGGCTGGAAGCGGTTTCGATTAAGTTCCATTCCGGATCATTTCCCACAATCGACAATAGCTTGACTGAATGGCCGAGGCGCCCCAAATTTTCCGCGACGTTTCTGGCTACTCCACCGACGCTGCCGGAAACGGAAGCCGGATTGGATGTTCCCATCTGCGCGGGACGTTCCATCAGGAATTTTCTGTCGACATTTGCCCCGCCGATGCAAATGACCGTCTGTTCTTCGGGCAGTACGTAAGCGCGGCCTAAGATTTTCCCTTGACGCATGAGATTGGAAATGAAATTGGCCAGTGATGGCCTGGACATGTTTAGGCGTTCTGCCATTTCCTGTTGAGATAGATACGGGTTGCGCCGGATCAATTCAAGCACTTCCACTTCTTTCTGATTCATAATCACACCTCCACTCAAACATTTGTTTAAATCATAAACTTTTATAACAGAAAATGCAAGCAAAATATATTTCGTATATCGTTATAAATCATTGCAGGCAGTTACAGAAAATTGCTACTATAGAAAGAGATGAAAGGAGAGATTTATTTGACATCTTTTAATGAAAAATTATCCCGCTATGCTGAACTGGCGGTAAAAGTAGGAGTAAATATTCAACCCGGACAGCCGCTTTATATCGCCGCTTCCATTGATGCAGCACCTTTGGTCCGTTCAATTACCCAAAAGGCCTATGAAACCGGAGCGAAACAAGTTTTTGTAGACTGGAACGACGATACGATCTCTCGCCTGCGCTTTGAATTAGCGCCGGAAGATTCGTTCTCTGATTTCCCAGCATGGAAAGTACAGGAACGCGAGCAATTGGCAGAGCAAGGCGCTGCTTTCATCAGCGTGGTGTCTCAAAGCCCTGACCTATTGACTGGCATTGACTCGAAGCGCATTGCTGCTTCACAAAAAGCAACTGGACAGGCTTTGAGCAAATACCGCCAATATGTTCAATCTGATAAAATCAGCTGGACCGTTATCGCAGCCCCTTCTGAAAAATGGGCAGCTAAAGTGTTTCCAGATGTACCGGCTGACCAACAAATCGACAAACTTTGGGATGCTATTTTCAAAGCTGTACGTGCTGATCTTGATCAACCGATTGAGGCTTGGACAGAACACGATCGCTTGCTGCACACCAAAGTCGATTATCTGAACGGCAAAAAATATGCAAAACTTCACTATACGTCACCTAAAACTGACTTGGAAGTTGCTCTTCCAGAAGGCCATCTATGGTGTGGAGCCGGCTCAATCAACGAAAAAGGCGATTCTTTCATGGCGAATATGCCAACCGAAGAAGTCTTTACTGTACCGCATAAAACAGGCGTAAATGGCTATGTTTCCAGTACAAAGCCCCTAAGCTATGGCGGCAATATTATTGATGACTTTAAAGTAACATTCGAAAATGGAAAAATCGTTGATGTAACAGCTGCACATGGCGAAGATGTCCTGAAGCAATTGGTTGCTACTGATGAAGGTTCTCATTTCCTTGGTGAAGTTGCATTAGTTCCACATCAATCGCCAATTTCCGATTCAAATATTTTATTCTACAACACGTTGTTCGACGAAAATGCCTCCAACCATTTTGCTATCGGCAGCGCTTATGCTTTCTGTATCGAAGGCGGCAAAACCATGTCTCAGGAAGAACTATTGAAAAACGGCCTAAACCAAAGTATTACCCATGTCGATTTCATGATAGGCTCGTCCGAAATGGACATTGATGGCATCCTGGAAGATGGCAGCCGCGAACCGATTTTCCGCGGTGGCAACTGGGCTTTCTAAGTCTCGATAATTCGACACTTATTTTTTAGACCAGAATCATGTATACTTAATATTGATAATTACAGTTTAGAGAGGAGTTATCATTATGTTTTATGACATTACTGTCGTACTCGGCTTCATGGCCGTAATTTTCATGTTTTTCTTTACACTTCTCCATTTCCTTGGAAAAGAGCTTCACACGCACGATGCAGAGCACGTAGACCCAACGCCTGAAAAAAAATACTGAGCGATAAAAACCGGCTTCTTCTCTGAAGCCGGTTTTTATGTTCCTCACACTAAAAGCACTGCCAAATGTGTGTATTTTATCTAATTCCCAGGCTCTTTAGGTCCCTTCTGCTCTTCCACTCCACAGCTCGTAATGGTAAAATCCGAACTAGTTAGCGTCTTTATTCATAGGAGGAATTCACGTATGTTTTCTGCAATAGATATTGGTATCGATTTAGGAACTGCAAATATACTCGTTTACACAAAAACAAAAGGCATTATCATCAATGAACCTTCTGTTGTCGCCTTGGATGCAAAAACTCGTGCGGTGCTGGCGATCGGCACTGAAGCGAAAGCTATGCTTGGCAAAGCACCTGATTCCATCCTGGTGATCCGCCCACTGAAAGACGGCGTCATCGCCGACTCTGATGCCACTCTTGATCTGCTGAAAGCGGTCATGCAAAGAGCGGCCAAACAACTTGGAAGTGCTTATCGCAAACCCAATGTGATGGTCTGTACCCCTTCCGGTGCCACTAAAGTTGAGCGCCGTGCTATCCACGACGCAGTGAAACAGAGCGGCGCCAAAACCGTTCACTTAATTGAAGAAACTGTAGCTGCTGCAATAGGCGCGGAACTTCCAATCAGCGAACCGGTAGCGAGTGTTATTGTAGATATTGGCGGCGGTACTACAGAAGTGGGAATCATTTCATTTGGCGGGGTGGTTTCTTCCAACACCGTTAAAGTTGCGGGCGACCGCATGGATGAAGATATTATCCAGTATGTCCGCAAACAGTACAACGTATTGATCGGTGAACGCACTGCTGAAAATATAAAAATGGAAATCGGTTATGCTCCTGTTTCCCATGAAACAGAGAACATGGAAATCCGCGGCCGTGACATCATGACCGGCTTGCCGAAAACCATTACACTCAGCTCTCTTGAAACACAAGAAGCGCTGAAAGAATCTTTATCCGCCATTTTGGAATGCATCCGCGCAACACTGGAGAATTGTCCAGCTGAACTGTCGGGTGACATGGTTGACCAAGGCGTTGTCATTTCAGGCGGTGGTGCTTTATTGAAAGGCATGCAGGAATGGCTTTCAAAAGAAATCTCAGTGCCCGTCCATATCGCACCACAACCACTGGAATCAGTCGCCATCGGAACAGGACTGTCGCTGAACATGATTAAGCAGTTAGAGAAAATGTCGCGTTAATATAGAAAAGCGGAAGCAGCCGTTTTGCCACGACAAGCGCTGAAAGCCTTACCGGTAATGGCGGTCTTTGCCATTGCTGGTAAGGCTGAAGCGACTCGAGGGGCTGGCTGCTGGAGCTGGACACTAAGAAAAGCGAAAGCGCCCGTGCAGGTTTGAAGGGCATAAGACGAGCTGGCGAAGCGGCGTCCTTTGCCGCACAGCCGGATTGGCTTATGTCCCTAGAACCTGGGCGCTGGAGCTGGATATAGAAAAACGGAAAACACTCCGAAGCACGCGGAACTGCTTTCCGTTTTTTCATTCTTGAATCCTCGTGAAAAACACTGTTCTAATTTACCTACGTACAGTTTTATAAAAGGCAAGGTCTTATTAAATCCGAAGCGTTGCGCAATGACTTTTTTCCTTATTTCTTTCGAAACGGCAAATTCGATTCGTATTTTTCAGAAATTTGGATTAAACTTAAAAAGTAGTAGTCGACAAGGAGGAAGTATAATGGCTTTATTAGATGAAATTTTGGAGTACAACGAAGAGTTTGTGAAAGAAAAGCGTTACGAAGAGTACATGACCACCAAGTTTCCTGACAAGAAAGTCGTTATTTTGACATGCATGGACACGCGTCTTTTTGAAATGCTGCCAAAAGCGATGAATTTTAAAAACGGTGACGTCAAAATCGTCAAAAGTGCCGGTGCTGTCATCAATCACCCATTCGGCGGCATTATGCGCAGTTTGCTGGTAGCCGTATATGAATTGAATGCAGACGAAATCTACATTATTGGACATCACGATTGCGGCATGTCTAATATTAAACCACATGAAATGCTCGAGAAGATTAAAAAACGGGGCGTGGACCAAAAGACCATCGATATGATGGAGTATTCCGGAGTTGATTTGGAAGGCTGGCTCCGCGGCTTCGATAATGTTGAAGAAAGTGTCACCCACAGTGTCAACATGGTTCGCCACCATCCGTTGTTGGATCCGAATGTTCCGGTCCACGGTTTGGTGATCGATCCGACGACTGGAAAACTGGATGTCGTCATCAATGGAAACGAAAACCGCTGAGAATTTCTCAGCGGTTTTGTTTTTGGAAATAAATATAATCGAGCGGAATTCCTTCTTTGCCGAATTGACGGAGGAAAGATGTGATTTGCCCTCGATGGTAACTGGCATGATTAACAACCGTAAAGAGCATATCTTCGCGTGAAGTAGCCAGATTGTCGCCACGCATGTTCTGATAATAGAGTGTCTCCTGCCACTGCTCTTCGGATAATGAAGCGAAAAACAATTCCATTTCTGCATGGAGCAGCATAAACGCTTCTATCGCTTTGTCAGTCGTCTCCACATCATAATGTTCAAATACCGGCTTTTCTACACCATTCATCCGCATCAGCCATAGTTTTTCCACCCCAATGACATGGGCAACCGTCGCCTGAATCGAAGAAAATGAATTCGCTCCTTCTTTTTGATAAAGCTCTTCGCCAAACCCTTGAACGTGCTCCAAACAGGCCTGTGTCGCCCATTTATGATAAGAGAATAATTTATCTTTATTCATCTTCTGCACACCTTCCTCCGCTTTTATTCACGTTTCAAACCAGCGTTGCATCTCTTTCCACCATTTTTTATAGGTGGCCTTGCCCTTTCAAAACTCGTCTTCAATCATGGCATAGTAATAATGGTCTTTCCATTCGCCATTGATGTAAAGGAACTCCTTCAGCAAGCCTTCCTGACGAAACCCGGTTTTCTCCAATACACGGATAGAACCGATATTCTCAGGAGATACATATGCTTCGATCCGGTGAAGGCGAAGCTGTTCAAAGCCGAAAGCAGTCATCAACTTTACCGCTTCTGTGGCAATGCCTTTGCCGATATAAGCTTCATCGATTGAATAGCCGACCAAAGCGCTTAGAAAAGGCATTCGCTTTACGCTGTATACAGAAATATGGCCGATCAACTTATTCGTCTCATGCTCAAAAATTCCCACACTGTACTCCCGGTTTTCCCTTGCCTGATAAATCGACTCGCGGATTTTTTCCCGCTGAACAGCTGCAGAAAAATAGCTGTCCCGGTGGCGCGGTTCGTAGATAGACCAGTAATCCCGGTTTCGGAGCAGCAATTGCACCATTTCTTCTGCGTCTTCAATCGCCAAGCTGCGCAAATAACAGGTCTTCCCCTCGAAAAGCAAATTCATATCAAACCTCAGCAGATGTCAGCGAAATAAATTCCTCGGCATCCTGGACACATAAAGCGATTCCTTTTTCCCAGAACGCCTGTTGTGTAATATCTTCGCCCAGATGCTTCATTGCCAAGTCTTCGGCTGACATCACTGCTGTATCACGAAGCAAAGCCATATACTTTTCTTCAAAGCCGGTTCCTTCCTCAATTGCTTTCGCATAAACGCTTAACGAGAAAAGATAGCCGAAGGTATATGGGAAATTATAGAATGGCACATAAGTGATATAGAAATGCAGCTTGGATGCCCAGAAATGAGGATGGGTTGACGCCAATCCGCCTGCAAATCCTTCCTTCTGTGCCTGTTCCATCAATTCGTTCAACCGAGAAGCGGGAACGACGCCATTTTTGCGTTCTTCATAGAAACGGGTTTCAAACAGGAAACGCGAATGGATATTCATAAAGAAAGCGACACTGCGCTGTACTTTATCTTCCAGCAACGCAATTTTCTCTTCTTTGGACTGCGCATTTTTTACTGCCGCATCCGCAACGATCATTTCAGCGAATGTGGATGCTGTTTCTGCAACATTCATCGCATAAGAGCGGTTCAATGAATGCACAGGGCGCAGTGCATAGGTATGGAATGCGTGTCCAAGTTCATGTGCCAGAGTTGCCACATTGGACATCGATCCGCTATAAGTCATGAAGATACGGGATTCTTCACTTAATGGCAGCCCCGTACAAAATCCGCCAGGGCGTTTGTTCGGACGGTCTTCCGCTTCGATCCAGCCCTTTTCAAATGCCTGCTGTGCAAACTGCTCCAATTCCGGTCCGAATTTCCCGAATTGCTTAAGGATGAATTCTGCACCTTCCTGATAGGAAAACTGCTGTGTGCTTTCCGTTACCGGTGCATCTACGTCGTACCAGTCCAGTCCGTCTTTTCCAAGTAATTTTCCTTTCTGGTTTAAATACGCCACAAAAGGTTGCTTGTTCTTGCTGATTGCCCCCCACATGGCGTCCAATGTTTCTTCTTTCATGCGATTGATATGTAACGGTTCCTGGAGCGGATTATCCCAACCGCGCTTTTTATACGTTTCTAAACGGAAGCCAGCGATGGAGTTTAATGTTTTCGCAAAGAATTCTTCTTTATCTGTCCAAGCTTCCTCTAATTTTTCATAAGATTCTTTACGGACTCCAGCATCTTTATGGGAACTTAGATTATTGGCTTGCCCAACCGATAAGGTTTTTGGTTCGCCGTCGACTGTAACAGTAACGTTGATCTCTCCGACCAACATATCGTACAACTGGCTCCAGCCATGATAGCCATCTACACTCAATGCCGTAATCAGGCTTTCTTCTTTTTCAGACAGCAACATCTTTGCTTCTTCACGCCATTCATTCAAAACGAAAGTGAAGTCGCGCAAAGGTTCTTCATTCAACAATTCTGCCCAAACGCTTTCTTCTGTCTTCGCCAAATCCTGCTGAATTTTTTGGAAGGAATTTTGGAAGCGAGCTGATAAAGAAGAAGATTCACTATCCAGAATCGCCGCTTTTTTATCCTGTGTATTTTGGGCCATCAAACAGCCGATAAATGCACCGGATTGGCTTAGGTGCTTCATCATTAAGCTCATCTGTTCCAGCAGATCAGCTACCTTTTGTGCATCTTCTTTTGCAGAAGGAACTTCGAACTGTTGGGCCGATTCTTCGAACCCAGAAAGCTTTGTGGCCGCGTCATCCATATGCTGACGCAATTCCTGTGATTCGCTGCCTCCTGGAAATAATGTATCCAAATCCCATACTTCCGGATAATTGACTGTCATAATTTTTCCCCCTGGTAAACTAAATTTTCTAAAAACACTTATTAGTATAACATTTTTTATTCCGGAACCGGAACAATATTCCACTCCCTCCCATAAACTCTTCACCTTATCGCCATTTTTAGGGAATCTTTTGGAAATGGTTAATTGTTGATTGAAACGGCTACAGGTATACTGAAAAGAAGGAGGGATTTCGCATGATTCGTATTTTGCTTATGACAATCGCTTTTCTCGCCGTGATTGTCACAAATGCTCTAGCAAACATTTTGCCGCTGAATGGCCAAACAACCGGCGAAATTTCAAACCGGATTCTGGTCCTGTTTACGCCAGCCGGTTATGTATTTTCAATTTGGTCTATTATCTATCTATTGCTGGCGATTTGGATCATCGCTTTCTGGGTGAATTTAAGAAAGGGACAAACCCCTTCATCTAAAATTGTCTTGTTCTTTGTTTTGAGTTGTGTCTTTAACATCAGCTGGCTGCTGCTTTGGCATTATGAATTTTTCATCTGGTCCATCGCCGCGATGCTCGGCTATTTGGTGGCATTGATCGCCCTTTACCTGCAATACAGCAACTCGGAAAGAAAGTTCACAGAACGGCTGCCGATTTCAGTTAACATGGGATGGATCAGTGTGGCAACCATCGCCAACATCAGCTTTGTGTTGACCTACCACAATTGGGGCGGCTGGGGGCTCAGTGACCAGCTGTGGACCGTCATCATGTTGACTGTTGCAACTGCGCTGGCACTGCATATCCGTTTCCATCATTTCGATATTCCCTTTGCACTGGTCTTTATCTGGGCGTTTATTGGAATCGCCGTTAAACACGGTACAGGTGAAATGCTGGTGACAACTGCTGCCTTGTTCTTGAGTGGCGTTATATTAACCGGTGTTCTATTAATTAAAAAAAGAACTGCCGAGGCAGTTCACTGATTCGGTAGACAAACTCCGTTTTACGAGTTTGTCTACCGTTTTTTATTGGCTTGAAAACGGCAAAGGAATCCGGATAAAACCCCGAATCCCTTTTTCGATTTATGCGCCAGTTATTTTTCCAGTTTAGTCAAAAGAATCGGTTCGCCTTTTGTCACAAGCACAGTATGCTCGATTTGCGCAACCAATGACTGGTCCGGTGTGATGAATGTCCAGCCGTCTCCTGATTCCACGATATGTTCAGCTTTCTGTGAGATAAACGGTTCTACTGCAAGTACCATGCCTTCTTTCAGGATGGTCGTTTCCCATGCATCATAATAGTTCAAAATGTGCTGAGGAGCTTCATGCAGTGATTTCCCGATGCCATGGCCAGTCAGGTTTTTAATGACAAACAAGCCTTGTTCTTTTGCTTCACGTTCCACTGCCTTGCCGATTTGGTTGAGTTTAGCGCCGGCTTTGACTTTTGTCATCGCACGGTCGAACGCAGATGCGGCTGCTTCACATATTTTTTCTTTATCCGGATGCCCTTCGCCTACAACAAAGGAAATTCCCGTATCAGAGAAATATCCTTCATATGAACCAGAAACATCGATATTTACGATGTCACCATCCTGGATAACGCGATTGCCTGGAATGCCGTGCGCCACTTCTTCATTAACGCTGATGCATGTATATCCTGGGAAATCATATTCTGATTTCGGACCGGAAACTCCGCCCAGCTCCTCGAATAATTTACCGCCCAAGTCGTCAATTTCCTTGGTAGTGACTCCAGCTTTGGTTGCTGCTTTCATCGCCTCGCGAATTTCAGCCACCATTTGGCCGGCTTTTTTCAGCATTTCAATTTCTTTATCAGTAGTTGCTATCATCAATGACCCTTCTTTCAAGCTTTTCTATTCAAGAATTATACCACAAAATTAAACTGGAGGCTTCTTGGCGGATTTGAAAAAACTAGCAAGCAAGCTCGAACTCCTAAACAGAAAAGGGCTTTCCGGAATGAATTCCCGGAAAGCCCTTTGCTTGTGTTAATTCGTATTAGCGGCATCCACTAATCTGGGTGCAGCGGCAAAAAGTGCGGCACAGACAAAAGCGGCAAGCAAGAATACAGGTATCATGTAGGTAGCATTATAGATCGCTGAATAGATGACCACATTGCCTTCAGCAAACATACCGAAAAACAGGATTCCTGTGATGACGTGAACCAAATAACGCAACACCGATGCAATCAACACCCCTGCGACAATAGCGGCCAACATCTTGCCGGTTTGCTTGGCATGCGCATGCTGCAGATACTTGGTGCGCATGACACCAGCCAGTCCTACGACACCGTAAGCCAGAAGATAATCCAATAAAACCTGCATGACAACAAATCCGAATGATAAAGGCGCGACAGAAATAAAGCCCGAAACAATCTGCAGCAACCCCACCAATATTCCCGTCAGTACACCGGCAGCGACCCCTCGCCTAAATGCAATTAAAATAATCGGGATCATCACCAGACTGACCGAACCTCCCTGCGGCATCCGGAAAGAAACAAAATCCAATACAAATCCAAGAGCTGCAAAAATGGCAATCTCCATCATCAACAATACTTTTTTATTTCTCATGACTTCCTCCTTAATGTGTTGTGCACATCACCAGAAGGGCCGTGAATAAAACCATATTAAAAACGGCGTCAGGACAGAGCCTGGCGCCGTTGTAAGAGCCGGTTTCCATCCACATCCCTGCGCAAGTGTTAACTTACAGGTTCAAAGGGTAAGAACAGATTGTTCACTCTCAGCTAAAGCTCCCCTTGTGGTGTATACAAATATTTATTCAGTCACCTGTATTGTACACAAGGCCTCTTTCTAATGCAAGACTGTTTTAAGTAGCTCTGACAGGGTAAAGTGATGGTAGTGAAAAAATCCGAAAGGTGGTGGAGGCAGCCGGGATTCTGGGTTGCCGAATGAATGATTGAATTATTGAAGGAATTGATTAAAATTCAAAGTGATACAAAAGAAGCAGCAAATGAAGCTCTCCTTTTTTGTGCCGACTGGCTGAAACAAAAAGGAGAAATGGTTACTGTCCACGACAATAAAGGCTACTTGATGCTCACTGCTGAGAAAGGACAAGGCAATGAGACCATTGTTTGGAATGGCCATGTCGATGTAGTTCCTGGCCATAAAGAACAGTTTGTGCCAGTCGAAGAACAAGACCGCATTTACGGACGCGGCGCAGCTGATATGAAAGCGGGTGTTGCAGCAATGATGCAAGCCTTTATTGAACTGGAGCCTAGCGGTTTGAACCGAAAAGTTCAATTACATATTGTCACCGACGAAGAGATCGGTGGCCGCAATACATCTAAGTGGTTGGTCGAGCAAGGCTTCCATGGTGATTTTGTTATTTGCGGAGAACCGACAGGCTTAAAAGTCGGATTGCAGTCGAAAGGGATTTTACGAATGGATATGGTTTTCAAAGGCAAGCCTGCACACGGCAGCCGCCCTTGGGAAGGCATCAATGCCATCGAATCCGCTATGAAATTCCATATGGCTGCAACAGAGCTGCCATTCCGGAAAGAATCTACTGAGTATTATGAGCAGCCATCGGTGAACCTGCCGATCATTAAAGCAGGAGACCGTTATAACGTGGTGCCTGAAACGTGCGAAATGTCTTATGACATCCGTTTTATGCCTGGACAGGATAAAGAGGAAATCGTTCGGCAATTAGCAGAATTAGCTGAAACCTTGAACATCGACATGGATTATAAAGCTTCAGGTTCAACACCTGCGCTGACAACAACAAAAGAAAACCCATTTATCCAGACTCTGCAAAAAGCGATTCTCGAAACGACTGATAAAGAAGCCGTATTATTCGGCCAGCACGGTGCAGCCGATACACGGTATTATGCAGCCGTCACCGGCGGCGAAGGTGCCATTGAATTTGGACCAAGTGGAGATGACTGGCATGGCAACGCCGAGTATGTCTTGATTTCCAGCGTCCATGAATACAAAGACATTTTGTTGGCACATGCGCAATCAGCGTAAAAATGTTTGCACACTGCCTGATTCGGGAAAATACTAATTACTAACCCTATGATTGGAGAGATTTATATGGCAATTGGACGACTAGTGAAATCCGCGATAAAATATGGCCCCATCGCTTATCCGATTATCCGTAAAATATTAAATAAAAGAAAACAAGGAAAAGCTGGGCAACCAGCTTCTACACAGCAACCTCCGACGCGTGGAAAAAAACGCTAAATTAAAAAGTTCCGGCATGAAACTCATGCCGGAACTTTTTTATGCGACAAAGGCTTTTGCTTTTCTAGAGATAAGGCAAAGCTTCCCGCAAAGCCAGGTAACCGGTCGGACTGCCAGCAGATGGCCGTAGGGCTGTCTCTTCAGCCTCACTTTCCTCTTCTTCTTGCCCTCCATCACCTTCCTGCTCTTGCGCTTCCATAATCTGTTCGAATGTCAATGGATTCGGTGGCGGCAATTCAAAATCTTCAACCGTCCACGTTTTCTGATATTCACCGAAAAATGCATTGGCCATTGCTTGATAGCCAGCCGCATTCGGATGGACGTCAGCTGCATTCGGAACTTTGTCTACAGCATCATCACCGAACGATTGGTCTACGGAAACAAATGTAGCTCCTGCTTTTTCAGCGGAACGTTCCAGAATTTCATTCAGCCGGTCAAGTTGTTTGGCCGTTCCGGATTTTTGGCTGTCGCGGACATGCGGATAAGCGAAATAATAGCCCATCACATAAACATCCGCATTCGGAGAGAGCTCAGTCAGCTCAGCCAAAATCAACTCCATATTCTTTCTTGCTTCATTGAGTGCAAAATCCGCCTGGATCTGCTGGAAAGTCAACGACCCCTGCGCCGGATCCCCTTGAACCAAACGCAGCAAGTCATTTGCTCCAGCTGAAACAGTAATGAGGTTGGCCGACGCCAACATTTCCTTCGCTTCATCCGATTGGATGCTGTCTAATACGTCAGCTGTTGTAAATCCCGGAAATGCCAAATTTTTCGAGTAAAAACCCACAGGTTGATTGCGTGACAATTCCTGTGCAATCATATCGGTGTACCCAGCATCTATCTCGCGTTCAGGTGTTTGCCCTGCCGCCAGCGAATCACCGATAGCGATGTAAGCTGCAGGAACCTTGAGTTCGGCCTGTGCCGAAGCAGTTCCACTGAAAAGCAGAAAGCCGGCCATTGCCGCAATCCAATACTTTTTCATCTCATTCACCTCTTAGAATGCCCAGTTTCCGTTCCGGAAGATAGGCTCTTTTGAACCATCGGCAGTGATGCCGTCAATATCCATGCTGTTGCTGCCAATCATGAAATCTTCATGGACGATTGATGTGTTCAAACCGATGGCTGCCAATTGATTACGTTCCAAGTCACGTGCCCCTTCGTAGCAAGTCGGATAAGAGTCGCCGATTGCCAAATGGTTCGAAGCATTTTCATCAAACAGGGTATTATAGAACAGAATATTGGAGTCGGAAATTGGCGAATGATGCGGCACCAACGCCACTTCCCCCAAGTAAGCCGCACCTTCATCTGCAGCAATCATTTCATCCAGAAGTTCCTGCCCTGTCTCCGCTTTGGCTTCCACAATTCTGCCTTTTTCAAAAGTCAGCGTAAACCCGTCAATGACATTGCCTTGATATACCAGCGGCTTTGTATTGCGGACTTTGCCGTCGACTCCATGTTTTAACGGCACCGTATAAACTTCTTCTGTCGGCATATTGGCGATAAACGGATTGCCTTGAGGCGTTTTTGAAGCGCCGGACATCCAAATATGTTTGTCGGGAAGTTCAATGGTCAATTCTGTGCCAGGTGCAGTGTACTGCAACTTCACATAGCGTTTATCGTTTAATTGAGCAGCGCGCTGTTCCAGCAAAGCGATATGGTTTTTCCAAGCTTCGACCGCATCACCTTCGCCGATACGCACTGTTTTGAAGATGGCTTGCCATAAGGCGTCCATCTGTTTTTCAGCCGGCAAATCCGGAAAGACTTTTTGTGCCCATTTCGGTGAAGGAATAGCGACGATCGACCAAGCCACTTTATCTGTACCGACCGCTTGGCGATAACGCTCCAATGCTTTGCCGGCAGATTTTTGTGAATCAGCCAGGCGCTTGGTCGGAATGCCCGTCAGCAAATCCGGATCTTCAGCGTCAATCCACAGGAAGGCCCCGCCTGTATTGATCACTTCATCGCGTTGAACGACAGACCATTCCGGATATTCCTGAAATGCCTCATCTGGCGCCAATTCGAAATGCGTCCGTGTCAAAACAGGATCTTCATAATTGACTTGGACCCGCTTGGTCCCTGCCTCATATGCTTTCTTGACAACCAGGCGTGTGAATTCAAGCGTGTCAGTCGTCGTATTGATTACGATTAATTGTCCTTTTTGGACATTCAATCCTACATAAACCGTCAAATCAGCATATTGCTCAAGCTTCTCTTGAAAATTCATCGTTTATTCCCCTTTGCAGCAATGGTTTTGCTGGAACCTTCAATCAGTTTCCCGCCATGAATCACTTTTTGGACAGGCTTGGAAGGCAATTCCTTCGTGAATTTCTTGTAATGGCGTTCATCGGAATAAGCCAGCAAAGTCAATACTTCGCCACCTGCTCCCGCTCTTCCGGTTCTGCCTGAACGATGCAGGTATTGCTCAACTGTTTGCGGTACATCGACATGGATGACATGCGTTACTTTATCGATATCCAAACCGCGCGCTGCTACTTCTGTCGCAATCAATACAGCAACTTCACCTTTGCGGAAAGCATCCAAGGCTTTTTTGCGTTCATCTTTTTTCATTTCAGAATGCAAGGTCACGATTTTCGCATCGCGGAATTTCAGTTTATTTTCCTTCATCAGCAATTGGTCCAGGTTATTGACGAATGCCAAGCCTTTCATGCCGGGAATATGCGACAGGCTGCGTAGCATTTCTGTCTTGTCACGCTCATCCACTTTGATGAATGAATGCGTCACTTTTCCAAGCATCGGCAAATCTTCAGCCGTTACCTGCAGACGTGTAGGGTGCTGCATCAACCGTTCCGCCACCAATTCTATTTCTTCGGTGATTGTAGCGGATACCAGCACCAATTGGCGCTCATGCTGAGTTTTTTCAATCAGGTCTTTCATGATGCCCCGGTGTTCGCGTGCCATCAATTGATCGCCTTCATCCAGTACCAATATCCGGATTTCATGCATTTTCAGTTTTTTGGTTTTCACCAATTCATTTAAACGTCCAGGCGTCCCTACGACAATCGTCGGTTTTTTCTTCAACTTCTCTAATTGTCGCTGCATATTTGCCCCGCCAATCAATTGTGTAACGGTGACATCCGTCCCTTCTGTCCACTCACGCAATACGTTGACGATCTGCATGGATAACTCCTGCGACGGAGCGACGATCATTGCCTGGATTGCCTGCTTTTCGGGATTGACACGTTCCAGTATCGGCAATACGTAAGCCAATGTTTTACCCGATCCTGTTGGCGATTCAGCAACGATATCATTGCCCGCCAACATTTCCGGAATCATCTGTTCCTGGATCGGCATAGCTGTTTTAAATCCAGCTTTTCCCCATTTTTCTTGCCACATCGGGCTTAATTCATTTACAAAAGTCATCTGCGATTCCACCTTCTTTTCAATGCTTTTAGTGTACCATATTTGTTGTTTTGACGCCTTTTTCACGCAAAAAAAACCAGCCCTCCCAAGGACTGGTTCAATCGATTATTCAGTTACTTCTTTTTGTCGGTAGACGATCTCTTTTTCCGCTTCAGTGACCGGACGTACCGGCTTCTTAATGAAGAAAGACAACAGCAATGCCACTAACGCGATAAAAGTGGAAACGAAAAACGAGAAATTGATGCCATCCAGCATAGCTAAGTTCATGATGCTTTCAGGAGCTGTTCCAGCCGCCGCCAACTCTTTTGCTGTCGACTCCGTGCGTGTGTTCATCACGGTAATAAGGAAAGCTGAACCGACCGCACCCGCAACTTGCTGCAAGGTATTATTGATGGCCGTTCCATGCGGATAAGCTTTCATCGGCAATGTATTCAATCCATTGGTCATGACCGGCATCATGACCATAGAAATACCGAGCATGCGCAACGTGTAGATCATCATGATGCTAAAGTAGCTGGAATCCAGGCTCAATTGGCTGAACATGAACGTCGTCAGCACAACAATCGCCAAGCCGGGAATGGCCAACACTTTTGCGCCGAACCGGTCAAACAACCGGCCGGTGACTGGAGACATGAAGCCCATAACCAGTGCACCTGGCAGCATCAGCAAGCCTGAGTCGATCGGCGAAATTCCTTTGATGGTCTGAATGTAAATTGGCATGAGAATCATCGCTGAAAACATGGACATGGAAATGGCCACTGAAATCGCTGATGACAATGCGAACATTGGGTATTTATAAATCCGGATTTCCAGTAGAGGCTTATCCAGTTTCAATTGACGGAAACCGAAAATAACGAGTGAAATAACACCAACAGCAATGGTCACCATAACAACTGGATCGGTCCACCCCATCGTACCCGCAGAACTAAATCCGTACAATACCCCGCCAAACCCTAGACTGGAAAGAGCCAACGACGCTTTATCAAGCGATATTTCTCTGTCTTGGAATGTCAGGTTTTTCAATTTGAAGATCCCTAATGCCAACGGAATCAATGCCACTGGCAAGACGATCCAGAAAAGCACACGCCATGAGTAATGTTCGACAATAAATCCGGAAAGGGTCGGCCCGATTGCAGGGGCAACGACCATAACAAGTCCGAATACACCCATTGCCGATCCACGTTTTTCAACTGGAAATGCCGCAAGCATGACGTTCATCAATAAAGGCATCATTAAAGCAGATCCGGCCGCTTGAATCATGCGCCCTGCCAGCAATACGCTGAATACGGGCGCCACTGCGGCCAATAGCGTTCCGAGTGCAAACAAGGACATCGCTACGATAAAAATTGAGCGGTTGGAATACCGCTGGATCAAATAGGCACTGGCTGGAATCAGAATTCCGTTGACCAGCATATAACCTGTAACTAGCCACTGCGCTGTCGATGCATCAATCCCCAGATCGAGCATAATTTCAGGCAATGCTATATTCAATAAAGTTTGGTTAAAAATTGCAACGAACGCTCCCGTAAAGAGAATGGCTATAATGCCATAAGGCGTTTTTTTCTGTTCTTTCATCTTTGTGTTTCCTCCGTAAATGGTACTCTTTATTTTTTTCTCTTTCTCCATTGCATTATTCTATACCGCCTGTATATTTTTTTCAAGCATTTTATCCGATAAAGTTAAAAACGTTGATATATAAGAGTTTTAAAGTTATTATAACATTAGACTATCGGTATAAAGGTGAGGTATATGAATCCTAAAAAACAGCAAATCCTAAATGCGGCGTATGATCTTTTCATCAATAAAGGCTATAATTCTTCTTCTATTCAGGATATCCTGGATGAAGCGACTGTATCGAAAGGAACTTTTTACAATTACTTTGGATCCAAAGCAGAGTGCCTAATGGCCATCATGGATTCTATCGGCAGTGAAATCAGGCAACGGCGAATGGCGGCTGCTGTCGGCAAGCAATCCAATGATCCGGAAGTATTGGCGGAGCAATTATTTATCCGCATCAAACTCAACCTTGAAAAAAATCTCTTTTCTCTCTATGAAAGCATCTTCTATTCACAGGAACCGGAATTGAAATCCTTTTCTATTAAACAGTACTCTTTGGAAATGGAATGGATCTCATCCCGAATCATTGATGTTTTCGGCAAAGAAGCGGCTCCCTATGCACTGGAAAATGCGGCATTTGTACACGGCTATGTCCAGCAGCTGATCCATATCTGGCGTCTTGTATCCAAAGATGCTCTGCCGGCAGACAAGCTTTCTTCTTTTGTCATCCGGAGGCTGCAGGCGACCATCGCACTCCAAATAGCGGCTAAAGATACATTTATCGGCAACTTGAAATTGCCGCTTGCTAAATCTGCCGACAACATCGAATTAGAGGAACTGTCTCCAATGTTGGCAACATACGCCGAGAAATTGAAAAAACAGAAGAACACGCAACAGCTCGTGCAATTTTTGGCAACTGAGCTGGCTACGGAAACTCCAAGAAAAGCACTGATCGAAAGTGTCCTTACCACATTGGCTAATGATGACCGGACTGAAGCTGAATTGTCGATTATGATTGAACAGGTGTGGAAACATTTAGATGAAATTGCATAAAAAAGCAGCGCCTGTTAAGGACGCTGCTTTTTTCTATGGTTTTCGCCGTCCTTTGACGGCTTGTTCAAATGCATATGCGTATTCAATCAGTGTCGGTTCGGTGAATGCTTGGCCAGCGAACGTAATACCAAAAGGCTCACCCGATGGACTAAAGCCAAAAGGCACTGTAATTGATGGGAAGCCTGCAGCCGCACCTATGTTGCAGCCAAAATCCTGCGGCAATACCAACGCATCCACACCGATATTCTCCAGGACATTCTTCATTCCACGCTCTGCCGCCAAAAAGCGGTTGCGTTCCAATGCTTCGACGTATTCTCTTTCCGTTAGCATGCCGCTCATCCCATTAGCCTGCTCCAGCAAATTCTGTCCAAACTTCAGCATTTTCTCTGCATGCTCATTATTGAAAGCGATGACATCATCCAAGGAACGAATTCGTTGGTCCGGATTGGACTTCGCCAAATACGCATTCAAGTTCGCCTTGAATTCATGCAGCAACACCGCAAATCCAAGGTCTTCCTGCTCGACGCCCAGATCAACTTCGTCTACGATTTCCGCCCCGCATTCACGAAGCGCATCCAACGCCTGTTCAAAAAGCTCAGCCTGTTCGTCATTGATTTCTTTAAACAGCCCTCTCGCTACTCCCAATGCAACACCTTGAAGCCCGTCTTTCTTCATATGGCTGCGCCAGTCATAATCCTCAAACTGAGCCGCAAATGCTGTAATCTTGTCATCCGGATCGACGCCAATGATCACTTCCAAAAGCGCTACAGCATCTGCTACAGTCCGCCCTAAAGGACCTGGAACATCCTGTGTATGAGACAACGGGATGACGCCGCTGCGGCTCACCAACCCGACGGTGGGCTTGATTCCGACCAAACTGTTTTGTGCAGCGGGATTAATGATCGATCCCGACGTTTCTGTTCCGATTGCGCCCGCCGCCAAATTCGAAGCGACAGCTGCGGCGGACCCTGAACTTGAACCGCCCACGTCAAATTCACCATATGGATTTTTCACTTGTCCGCCTCTCGAGCTATAGCCATTGGTCATTTTATCGGACATAAAATTCGCCCATTCCGTCATATTGGTTTTGCCGAGAATCACGGCACCCGCCTGGCACAATTTTTTCACCACTTTGGCATCTTTTAGAGCATAATGATCCTTCAATGCTAAAGACCCTGCACTGGTATGCATCTTATCACAGGTGTCCATATTGTCTTTCACCAAGACCGGAATGCCGTGCAGAGCGGAACGCGGACCGGTTTGCCGGCGCTCAAAGTCAAGCGCTTGCGCAGTCAGCAAAGCATCCGGATTCATCTCCAGTACAGCGTCTGTATTTTTGTCTCGTAACGAAATATTTTCTTTATACATGAGAACAAGTTCTTCGGAAGTGAGCTCCCCTTTGTCCATCGCCTCCTGCATTTCCTCGATTGTCATTTCATCAAGCCGTTCCTGGCGGTAGCTTTCCAATTCTTTATTGTGCATGGATTCTTCCTCCCATTTATATAAGGCATTGAAAAAAGCCGGAATCAGCCGGCTTGGTCAGTCTCTGTATAGGTTTTCATTAATTCATAGAGTGAGGTTTCATACAGCTGGCGTCCGTTGATCTTGAACACGTTCTTTTCGACCAGTCCCTGAATGATGGTTTCACGTTTATCCGTGAATTTTGACTCGGGTATCTGCACCATTTTCATCGTTCTCTCCTTCTTGATGTATTCTCTTGTCTTTACCCTCCGCTCTATACGGTTAAAACCTGTTAACATCAAATTAGCCTATTTTAACCAAAAAGTTGAAAAGAGCCCGATCAGCTTTAATAGCTGATCGGGCTCACTCTATTTATTCTGCCAACTCCAGCCACGCCACTGCTTCGCAATGAGTGGACTGAGGGAACATATCGACGGGCTGCACTTCTTTTGTGCGGTAGCCGCCGTCTTCCAATATGCGCAGATCACGTGCCAATGTTGCCGGATTGCAGGATACATAAACCACACGTGTCGGGCGCTGCTTAAGGATCGTCCGCAGCAGCTGCTCATCACAGCCTTTGCGCGGAGGGTCAACAACCAAGACATCCGCTTTCTTGCCTTCTTTGTACCAGCGCGGAATGACTTGTTCGGCTGGTCCGGCTTCAAACAAAGTGTTAGACAAACCGTTTAATTCCGCATTGCGTTTGGCATCTTCTATCGCTTGGGGCACAATTTCAACCCCCATCACGAATTCAGCCTGTTGCGCAAGGAACAAGGAAATGGTCCCGATTCCGCAATATGCGTCGATTACCGTTTCTTTTCCGGTTAATTGAGCGTATTCCAAAGCTTGGCCATAGAGAACTTCTGTTTGTTCAGGATTGATCTGGTAGAATGAACGCGCAGAAATCTCAAAACGCACATCGCCGATTTGGTCTTCTATTACATCTTTGCCCCAAAGCGTCAGGGTTTCAGCGCCAAAAATGACATTGGTTTTTTCGCTATTGATGTTTTGGACAATTGATGTCACTTCCGGAACAGTCGCCTGAATCAATTCAATGGCATGTGCCGCTTGAGGGAATTTCTTTTTCTTGGTTACCAGAACCACCATGATTTCCCCAGTAGCACGCGCTTTTCGGACCACTACATGGCGAAGCATGCCGCGGTGCGTTGCTTCCTCATAAGGCTCAATGCCCATTTCAGCCAAACTCTTTTTGAGTGACACCATTATAGCGTCGGCTTCCGGTGTCTGGATCAGGCAGATATCCGTGTCGGCAATGTCATGCGAACGCGGCTGATAAAATCCAGCAACTACTTTGCCATCTTGTGTGCCAAATGGAATCTGGGACTTATTGCGGTAGCGCCATGGATGTTCCATCCCTTTTACAGGATGTACCGGCACGTCCGGCAATTTGCCGATCCGTGTGATGGCATCGCGCACCAATTTTTGTTTGAAGGTCATTTGCCCTTCATAGGACAGATGCTGAATCTGGCAGCCTCCGCACGTGTCGAAGACCGGGCAAGGAGCTGTAACACGAAAAGGCGATGACTGTTTTATTTCAATAAGCTTTGCAAAGCCATAGGATTTCAACGTCTTCAAAACGTGCACAACTACGTCTTCCCCCGGCAACGCGCCTGGGACGAACAACGGGTAGCCTTCTACTTTCGCTACGCCTGCACCGTCATGCGTCAAATCTTCTACATGGACCGTTATCCGGTCATTTTTATTTACTGGTTTCAAAAAGTTCACTCCATTTCACATTTACTTATCATACAACAAGAAAAGAAAAAGTGCCCGTCTTAAATTCGACAGGCATAAGACATTCTAGCGAAGCGGTGTTTTTCAGCCACACTGCTGAAGTGGCTTATAACCTTAGAATTTAGGCATTAAAGTCCAGACAGGAATCAAGAACTAAAACTCTATTTAAACAGAAAAAACGCGGCAGGCAAAGGCCTGCGCGCGTCTCTATTTTTTATCTTTTGTAGCGGGGCCATCCTTCAGTGAGAACCAGAATCCGAAAATGATGGATCCGAACAAAACCAGGAATGGTGCATAAAATATCATGAAATCCTGCATGGATAATGCCTCCTTTATGCGTGGTAATCCGATTTGCCTTCGACATAATCCTTATCGAACAAGAATAAGCGGAACAATAAGTAAAGCGATGGCAGCAACAGGCATAAGCCTGCGATGAACGCGATGATCAGCGCAATGGCCATCGCTTCATTTGTAAAGCTGTCGTAAATCGTCAAATACGGATACAGCAGATATGGGTAATGCGATGCCCCATACGCAAAGAATGCGGTAAAGAATTGCCCCATCAATAAAATGAAGGCCCAGCCGTAATGGCGTTTTTTCCAAATCAAGTAGACTGTTCCCGCAAACAGCAGGAACGATACGGCGAATACCCACCATAAATCGAGGATGCGTGCAAAATGCTCCGGATTATGGCCGCGCAGTTCGTAGATGATTCCGGTTGCTGTAATGATGGCAGGACCTGCCCAGATCAATGCATATTTGCGCATCAGTTCGTTGGCTTTCAAATCGCCTGCTTTGGAAGAATACCAAGTCAGGAACACAGCTGAAATGTAAAGTACGGCCGTTAAACTCAAAACTACGATACTCCACATCAATGGGCTGGTAAATAGGGTCCAGTAATCCAGGTAAGGCTGGCCATTATCCATTTTGATGAACCCGCCTTCGGACATGGCCAATACCGGCGACAAAGCTGCCGGCAGCAATAGCCCGGACAAACCGTACATGTAGATGTATCCTCTATGGTTGATTTTTGCCCCGTAAGTCGCGAATGCGTAATAGGAACCGCGGATTGCCAGCAATATCAATGCAAGGCTCGCCGGAACCAGCAGCGTTGTGCCGTAATAAAACGCAGTCTGCGGGAAAAATCCGATAATCCCGACAAAGAAGAACACAAAGAATACGTTGGTGACTTCCCATACAGGTGACAGGTAACGTTGAATGATGCCTGTCAATATATGCTGTTTGCCGATAAATGAGCTATAGGCATTAAAGAAGCCGGCACCGAAATCAATCGATGCGACGATGACGTACAGGAACAAAAACAGCCAGAGAACGGAGATGCCGATAATTTCCAATGTCATTGTTCTTCACCGCCCTTAGCATTTTCACGTGCCGCCAATTCTTTTTCAACTGGATTGCGTCTATACATTCTGGACAAGACGACAACTGTTCCGATCCCGAGGATGATGTACAAACCAGCAAACAGGATAATCATCAAGTCCACTTGGCCGCTCGTAGTTGCCCCTTCACTGACTTTCATATGGCCTCTGAGTATCCAAGGCTGTCGTCCGACCTCTGTAAACCACCAGCCTGCTTCAATGGCGATGAGCGCCAAAGGTCCTCCGGCTACAGTCAACCAGCGGAACCATTTAGCCTGGATAAATGTCCAGCCGCGCCAAGCGGCCACCACATAGACAAAGGAGAACAATGCCAACCACATGCCGATCATCACCATCGTATCAAATAGATAATGGATCCACAGCGGCGGTATTTCATCTTCCGGGAATTCATTGAGGCCAATTACTTCTGTAAACGGATTGCTGTGTGCCAAAATGCTCAAGGCATACGGGATTTTTATGGCGTACTTCGCTTCTTCCCCGTCCAACACACCGAAAAGAATCAATTCTGCTTCTTCTCCCGTTTCAAAATGCCATTCAGCAGCCGCCAATTTTTCCGGCTGGTACTCTGCTAAATATTTGCCTGAGAAATCCCCAATCAATGCCGTGGCAATGGCAAACACCAGCCCCAGTTTCATAGTGAGGAATAAGGCTTTCTTATGATAAATATGTGTCGAACCGCGCAGCATCCGGAATGCCGCTATCGAAGCCAGTAAAAATGCACTGGTCATGAAAGCAGTCGCCATGACGTGTGCCACTTTGGTCGGCACTGCCGGGCTGAACATAGCCAGCAACGGGCTGACATTGACCATTTCACCGTTCAGCACTTCAAAACCTTGCGGCTGATTCATGAAGGCATTGACGATCGTAATGAAAACAGATGACGCTGCTGCACCCAATGCAACTGGAATAAGCAATAGGAAATGTTTCCGCTGGTCTTCAAAGCGATCCCATGTATAAAGATAAATCCCCAGGAAAATAGCTTCAAAGAAAAATGCGAATACTTCCATGAACAACGGAAGGGCAATCACGTTCCCTGCCAGCTGCATAAAATTCGGCCATAATAGAGATAATTGCAGACCGATTGCCGTACCTGTCACAACACCTACTGCAACAGTAATGACGAATCCTCTGGCCCAACGGCGTGCCAGCAAAATGTAGTGATCGTCTTTTTTCTTAATGCCCACCCACTGGGCAATCATAATCATAAGAGGGACACCTACGCCGATCGTTGCGTAAAGAATGTGGAACGATAGAGTCAATAGCGTTAGGATGCGACTCAGAAAAGCCGGATCTTGAAAGTCCAATCTACTCGTCTCCTTTTTTATGCATTTGATTCACTGTTTCTATAGTTCCTATTGTACATCAAACCCTATTTCCAAAACGCCTCCCAAGCCTTGTTTTCCAGCCAAACTTTGAATAAGGTGTGACAAAGAAAGTAAAAAGAATTGTAATTTTTCTCAATTTTTAGTATTCTAAAGAGAACAATAAAAAAGGGTGATGCAGCATGAGAACAAAACGGAAAGTATTTGCATATATCACAAGAGGCGATGAAGAAAATCGCGAATTGCTGGTTTTCGAGTACAAAGGAGAACCGGAAGTCGGATTGCAGGTGCCGGGCGGTACAATCGAAGAAGGCGAACTGTTGATTGATGCCTTATACAGAGAAGTAAAAGAAGAAACAGGATTGCCAAGCGATGTTCTTGAATTCGTCGGGAAAATCCATAAGTATACCTACTATCCTGAGCATCAGGACAAAGCGTATGAACGGAACATCTTTCAATTTGAATACACAGGTGAACCGGTCGAACAATTTGAACACACCATTAAAAGCCATGGCCGTGACAATGGCATGACCTTGCTGTTCCGTTGGGAACCAATTAAGAACCTGCCGCAGCTTGCAGCAGAACAGGACAAAGCCATCGAACTCCTGTAAGCAAAGGATTACTTGAGTTTATAAATATAAAAAGCTGGAAAACGGAGAGACACTCCATTTTCCAGCTTTTTATTTGCGGTCATGTTCCTTTAATGAATCAAGCGGGACATACATTTCAATATGGCTTGCCAGGTTTTCAAATACCGCCGGCAAGACGCCGCCGTATTCCCCATCCAAATTCAAGAGCACCCGTTCTTCTGTCGTCACTGTAATTTTACTGGCTTTCGCATAAATGACATGAGGGTCCGACAAATGCTCTCCCCGCAAAGCCAAAGAGGCAACACGGATAAACTCCGCCATATTGAGCTCTTTCAAAATCAGCAACGTGAATTTGCCGTCATTGATGCTGGCATCTGGTGCCAGTTTCTCAAATCCACCAACCGAATTGGTCAAACCGATTAAGAACATCATGGCACTGTCATCAAAAATCTGGCCATCGTATTCAATTTTGACGCGCGAAGACCGGATGGAAGGCAACATTTCGATGCCTTTCAAATAATAAGCCATTTGGCCAAGAACCGTTTTCAGTTTGCTTGGCACTTCATAAGTCAACTCGGTGATTCTTCCGCCGCCTGCAATATTGATGAAATACCGATCATCGTTCATCAAGCCGATATCCACTGGAATTGAATCCCCTTTGAGAATAATATCAACGGCCTTGTTGATATCACGTGGAATATGGACAGCGCGCGCAAAATCATTCGTCGTCCCCATCGGTATCAGGCCCACTTTCGGCCGCTTCTCAAATTTAGCAATCCCTGAAATGACTTCATTCAGTGTGCCATCTCCTCCGACGGCGATCACCAAATCAAAATTTCGTTCTACGGCAACTTTAGCAGCTTGTATCGCATCACCTTCACAAGTCGTTGCATGACAGGAAGTTTCGTATCCGGCCTGTTCCATTTTCTCCAGAACCTCGGGCAAATGTTTACGGAATAATTCACGGCCGGAAGTTGGATTGTATATTATGCGTGCACGTTTCATCAGATTCAGCCTTTCTGGACTTCCTATAAAAATAAGTCAGGAAAAATTTGTGGACTCCTTGTTAACATTGTCCTGCAGGATGTCTGTCCTTTTTTGTGGACAGCGTCCCTTGTTTATTTTAAGGCCGTTTCAAATGCCTTGCGCAAATCTTCATAGACAATATTCCAAAACTCTTCGTTGTAAACAAAGCCATCTGAAATTTCACTAATGACCGTCTTCATGTGAAGGTCGTATTGCGGATCTTCCTTTTCAGGCAGAACCGATTTCTTCTCATCGACGAATTCCTGCACTTTAGATGCTCGCGGGCCCCAGTCTCCCAATACCCGGCCATCTTCCGACAGGAGGATGTATTTCGGAATGGAACGTCCTCCATTCGTTAAATAACGATCCATCAATTCCAAGTTTTCGTCACGGTATACACAATGGACATCCAAGTCAGCCGCATCCGCGATTTTCCGCAAGATGGCATTGTTCATCATGGCATCCCCGCACCAGTCTTCTGTAATGACCAGTACATGAGGCTTTTTCTCTTTCAGCAACGCCATGAATCCCGGATCCTCAGGCAATTCAAACTTTTCGTATATACTGTAAGACTTTTGTTGATTTGACTCCATTTGAGCCATGTAACTTTCCAACGTAATGCCTTGTGCAAAATATTCCTGTTCGGTCATCATCTAATCACTTCTCCTTTGTCTGCTTTACTGGTGGCCAGCCGGGCGATAACCCCGTTTGGATCTTTTCCAAATCCATAATGAATTAAGAAAATTCCATTGACTGTAATTTCGCTTTATCCTCAGTTTACTGTTCTCCAGCAAAGTCTTCAAGGCTCAGATGCAGAAATAGCCTTTTCCAGCGCTTTATTCGAAGAATTAGCACGACACTCGTTTTAAAGACGACTCGGCCCCATGCTAAGTTCCCCAGAGCTATGGCCAGTCTAAATACTCATATTTTGTACCTGTAAATCGATAAAAAAAGAGCGGCCCTTTACGGACCGCCCTTTTACTAGTGGTATCTTTTATCGTTTTGCAATTTCTGCAAGAAGGATTTTATTGAGCAATGGCGGATTTGCCTGCCCTTTCGTCTGCTTCATGATCTGCCCGACAAGGAAACCGATCGCGCGGTCTTTGCCGTTTTTGAAGTCTTCAATCGATTGTGGGTTGTTGTCGAGTGCTGCTGTGACAAATTCACGCAATGTGTTTTCATCTGAGATTTGGACAAGCCCTTTCGCTTTGACGATATCGTTCGCGTCGCCGCCTTTTTCAATCAATTCCTTAAAGACTTTCTTGGCGATTTTAGATGAAATGGTGCCATCCGTAATCAATTTGATCATGCCAGCCAAACCTTCAGGAGTCAAAGCCGTATCTTCCAGCTCTTTTTGTTCAGCATTCAAGTAAGCTGATACTTCACCCATCAGCCAGTTCGAAGCCAGTTTGGCATCAGCGCCGGCAGCTACTGTCGCTTCAAAGAAATCGGAAATTGGTTTTGCCAATGTCAGAACCATAGCATCGTACGAAGACATGCCAAGCTCCGTAACATAGCGGGCTTTGCGGGCATCCGGCAATTCCGGAATTTCAGCACGGACGCGCTCCAGCCATTCATCATCAATGACAATGTCGACCAGATCCGGTTCCGGGAAGTAACGGTAATCATCAGATCCTTCTTTGATGCGCATCAACAAGGTTTTGCCTGTTGATTCGTCGTAGCGGCGTGTTTCCTGTTCGATGATCCCACCTGATAGCAGAACCTGCTCTTGGCGAATCTGTTCGTGCTCAATGCCTTTGCGGACGAAGTTGAATGAATTCAAGTTCTTCAATTCGGTCTTCGTGCCGAATTCATCCTGGCCGAACGGACGAAGCGAAATGTTCGCATCGCAACGCAGCGAACCTTCTTCCATGCGTACATCTGAAACACCTGTGTACTGAATGATTGCTTTGATTTTTTCCAGGTAAGCGTAAGCTTCGTCAGCTGTGCGGATATCAGGTTCCGAAACGATTTCGATCAACGGTGTCCCTTGGCGGTTAAAGTCGACCAAGGAATGGCCATTGCCGGTATGCGTCAGTTTCCCTGCATCTTCTTCCATGTGAAGGCGCGTGATGCCGATGCGTTTCTTCTCGCCTTTTACTTCGATTTCAATCCAGCCGTGTTCGCCGATTGGCTGATCGAATTGAGAAATCTGATAAGCCTTCGGGTTATCCGGGTAGAAATAGTTTTTCCGGTCGAATTTGGTATGGCGGGTAATTTGGCAGTTTAATGCAAGTGCAGCTTTCATTGCCCAATCCACTGCCGTTTTGTTGACGACTGGCAGAACGCCTGGATAACCAAGGTCAATCACGTTTGTGTTCGTGTTCGGCTCTGCGCCGAAATGAGCCGGTGCAGGAGAGAACATTTTGGATTCTGTTTTAAGTTCTACATGGACTTCAAGTCCGATGATCGTTTCAAAGTTCATTTTGCTGCTCCCTCCCATGTTTGAGGAGTTTTTTTATGGAAATCGGTCGCTTGCTCAAAAACATCAGCCACACGATATACGGTTTCTTCGTCAAAATATTTCCCGATGATCTGCAAGCCAAGCGGCAAGCCGTTGTCGAATCCACAAGGAACGGAAATGGCAGGTACGCCAGCCAAGTTTACTGGAATCGTTAAAATATCATTGGCATACATCGTCAATGGATCGTCGATGATTTCACCGATTTTAAACGCCGGTGTCGGCGTTGTCGGACCGATGATGACATCGTATTTTTCAAAAGCATCATCAAAGTCTTTTTTGATCAGCGTACGGACTTTTTGTGCTTTTTTGTAATATGCATCGTAATAGCCTGAGCTTAATGCATAAGTGCCAAGCATAATGCGGCGCTTGACTTCATCGCCAAAGCCTTCAGAACGGGTATTCATGTAAAACTCCAGCAGGCTTCCGGCTTTTTCCGTGCGGTAGCCATAACGGATGCCGTCAAAGCGGGAAAGATTGGAAGATGCTTCAGAAGAAGCCAATAGATAGTAAGTCGCCAACGCGTATTTCGAATGAGGAAGTGAAATCTCTTCACAGATGGCGCCTCTTTCTTCAAGCACTTTCAAAGCGTCAAGAGCAGCTTGTTTTGCAGCTTCGCCGACACCTTCACCAAAATACTCTTTTGGAACACCAATGCGCAGTCCCGTAATGTCGCCTGTCAAGGCAGCAGCAAAATCCGGAACTTCTACATTGGCAGAAGTTGAATCCTTGTCATCATGCCCTGAAATGGCATTCAACAATAAAGCATTATCTTTAACGGTTCTTGTGATCGGACCGATTTGATCCAACGAAGAAGCGTAAGCGATCAAGCCAAAGCGCGAAACACGGCCATAAGTCGGTTTCATGCCAACTACACCACAGAATGCAGCAGGCTGCCGGATCGATCCGCCGGTATCTGATCCCAGAGTGAATGGTACTTCTCCAGCAGCGACTGCAGCAGCAGAACCGCCTGAAGAACCGCCTGGCACTGTTTCAAGATCCCATGGGTTTTTCGTTTTCTTGTAATACGAGTTTTCATTGGAAGAACCCATTGCGAATTCATCCATATTCAATTTCCCGACAGTCACCATTCCAGCTTCTTTCAATTTTTCTACAACCGTTGCGTTATAGATTGGATTGAAACCTTCTAGAATACGGCTGGAAGCTGTTGTTTCCAAGCCTTCTGTTACAATATTGTCTTTTACTCCAATCGGCAAACCAAATAACGGCCCGCGTTCAGCAAAAGGCACTTTGTCCATTTCTGCGGCCTGTTCGGTTGCGCGTTCTTTGTTCAATGCAAGAAATGCATCCACTTTTGGTTCAAGAGCTTCGATGCGGTCAAACGCCTGTTGCGTCATTTCAGCAATCGTCGTTTCTTTTGTATGTATCATTTCCTGCAATTCTGCAGCTGTTTTATCCACTAATGACATCTATGGTTCCTCCTTCCGGTTATTCCAGGATTGTTGGGACTTTTACTTGTCCGCCTTCATGTTCTTTTACGTTTTTCAACATCAATTCGCGGTCCAATCCAGGGATGGATTTGTCTTCGCGCAATACATTGACCATCTGCAAGACATGAGTGGTCGGCTCGACGTTTTCTGTATCCAGTTCATTCAGCAACTCCATTGCATTCGTAATTGCTTCCAATTGATCTGCAAAATGCTCCGCTTCTTCATCAGTAATTGCCAATCTCGCCAAATGAGCGACTTCGATTACTTCTTCTTTAGTCATTTTCGCCATTTTTCTACACCTCCGGATTCAGTAAACATACGCTATATCATAACATTTTTCTAAAAAAATGAATAGGGACAGCCGCATGGCCATCCCCGTTTTCATGCAATTTATTCGTAAATGTGAACAAATGGTTCGGTTTCTCCTGCTTTTCGCAAGACCAACGCTTCTGGTCCGTTGGTAGAGGTTACACTGACTTCGATCAGTACGTTTTCAGGGAAATGATCCACGACCAGTCCCGTGACATATTGTGTAAATCCGATCACTTCGGCAGCGCCATAGAATTGGATTGGGATTTCAATCTTTAATTCTTTCAATTGGTTTTCCTGATAATGACCAGTACCGATGACACTGGTGAAATTGGAAAAGTAGATTTCAACGTCCTGCTTGAAGTTGCGGAATGCCGTATCGATATCACGGTAACGTTCATCCGAACCGGAAGTAGGAAACAACACGTTGTTTTCGTTTACTGCGTTCCAGCCGGCAATAGCTTGTTCGCCTCCCGGGGCAGCACCATATGAGAAGTAGGTTCCGGGCACCATAGTATTTCGCGAGTTTTGTTTAAAGAGACCCACTACAATTGGAACGTCTCCCAAACCTTCTTTTTCACGCAGGCGCTTGACGATTTCATCAGCCATGCGCTTGCCTTCTTTTTCAATCTGCTCTTGTGGAATTTCCTCTTCATAGGCGATATCGTTTTCCGAACTGTAGTAAACCGAGTTCAATGCAAGCCCGACCGAAATTCCGCCGAGCCTTATGGTGTCTTCTTTTGTCTTCACCAAATAATTCTGTTCAATGACATGGGCAAGGATTTCCGCAGGCGGACGTTCGCCTGCTTTCTTTTGCTCACCTGAGCGGCCGTCTGCAGGATTCAACCCCGCCGGATTGTCTTTGCTCGTACGCTGCAGCCAAGAAGTCACATCTTCATCAGTGATCATTTGGCCTTCCTGAAAATAATAATCGTCAGGAGAAAATTGCTTCTGCGACAAACGCAGCAACCCGTTTTCGGTTTCGGCAATATCATAGCGGGAGTTCAGCCGATTAACGATTTTCCCTCTTGTAGCGCTTTCCTTATATGGCAGAAGTGTACGGTAAAACTGATCGTCCAACTGCATGCTTGGAATAATGGCCGTCTCGACTTCTTCTTTTTCATTTATCACTTCCGCTTCCTCATCAGTCCCGGAAGGAACACATCCCGTTAACAGCAGCAAGCTGATCGGAATCCACCATATGCGTTTCATCTTAAAATCCCCTTATTTATTCAATTCCTCAATGAGACGTTCTTCGTCCCAAATGGCCACCTTCAGCTCGAGTGCTTTGTCGAGCTTGGAGCCCGCCTCTTCACCGGCAATCAGCAAATCGGTTTTCTTGCTGACGCTTCCTGACAGTTTGCCGCCGAGCGCTTCAATCTGTGCGCTGGCTTCCTGTCGCGTCATTTGTTCCAATTTGCCAGTCAAAACGATTTTCTTGCCTGCGAAAGCATTGGCGCCTGCCTCTACGCGGATGCGTGTGCCGGTGTATGTTAAGTTGACGCCTGTCTCGCGCAAACGTTCCATCAATGCGCGAACTTCTTCATTATCAAAATACGTGACAATGGAATCGGCCATCTTTTCGCCAATTTCATGGATTTCAACCAGTTCTTCCTTGGACGCTGCCATCAGCTGTCCCATGGTTCCGTAATGCTCGGATAGAATGCGGGCTCCTCTTTCGCCAACATGGCGGATGCCCAAACCGAACAGCAGCTTCTCCATTGAGTTGCTTCTGGAAGCATCGATCGCCGCAATCAGGTTGGAAGCTGACTTATCGCCCATGCGATCCAACTCAAGCAATTGGTCCTTGGTCAGTTTATAGATGTCGGAAATATCCCGGATCAGGCCTTCCCGGTATAATTGCTCAATCACTTTTTCGCCCAGCCCGTCAATATTCATGGCATTGCGGGATACAAAATGAATCAGCCCTTCCGTTATTTGTGCAGGGCATTGCGGATTGACGCACCTAAGGGCTACTTCTCCTTCAATACGGACAAGCTCGCTGTCACAGGCCGGACAGTTTTCGGGCATCTCAAAAGGAAGTTCTTCTCCTGTCCGCTGCTCAACGATAGCCGAAACCACTTCCGGGATTATATCTCCCGCTTTTCGGATAATGACTTTGTCGCCGATGCGAATATCTTTTTCCTTAATTAGATCTTCGTTGTGCAATGAAGCCCGTTGGACAGTCGTTCCTGCAACAGCTACCGGATCCAGTATGGCTGTCGGCGTAACGACACCTGTCCGTCCGACACTCAATTCAATGTCGCGGACAATGGTCATGACTTCTTCTGCAGGAAATTTATAGGCAGTGGCCCATTTCGGGCTTTTCGCTGTAAATCCAAGGTCCTGCTGATGAAGAAAACGATTGACTTTGATGACGATGCCGTCAATTTCATAAGACAGCTTGGTCCGGCTTTCTGTCCATTTCTCGATATAAGCCAAAACTTCTTCCACAGTTGAACACACTTGGCGCTCCTGATTGGTCTTGAATCCGAGCTCACTCAGGTAATTGAGCGATTCATCATGTTCAGTCAAACCATAGGTCTCTCCGTCTCCTCCGATTCCGTAGATGAAGACGTCGAGATTGCGGCTTGCTGCAATTTTCGGGTCCAACTGGCGCAGTGAACCTGCTGCCGCATTGCGCGGATTGGCAAACAGCTCTTCACCGCGTTCTCCCCGCTGCTCATTCAAAGCATGGAAGGATTTTTTCGGCATGAAAACTTCGCCGCGCACTTCAAGCGTCACCGGCTGCTTTAATTTTAAAGGAATTGCACGGATCGTCCGCAGATTGACGGTTATGTCTTCACCGATACGGCCGTCTCCGCGTGTTGCGCCTTTGACGAATTTACCGTCTTCATACATCAGCGACACGGCAAGTCCATCAATTTTCAGTTCACAGACATATTCGATTCCGTTTCCAGCTCCACTGTGCACCCGTTTATCGAATTCACGCAGATCCTCTTCGCCGAAGACGTTCGATAAACTCAACATCGGCCGCTCATGCGTCACTTTGTCGAAATTGGAAATCGGCGTTCCGCCGACGCGCTGTGTCGGCGAATCCGGAAAAATCAAATCGGGATACAGTGTTTCCAAGTCGATCAATTCATTCAGCAATTGATCATAGATGGCATCCGGTACAGCCGGCTTATCCAATACGTAATAAGCATGGCCATAGTTCCGGAGCAGTTCGTTCAGTTCATTTACACGTTCTTCCGCTTTTATGCGATCCATAGGGTTTCCTCCCGATTATACTTTTTCAATCGGCGCAAATTTGGCCAATAGGCGTTTGATGCCGACAGGGCTTGGGAAAGCGATATCCAGTTCCATTTGTTCGCCTTCGCCTTTGACGCTGACGACCATGCCGGTGCCCCATTTTTTATGTTTCGCTTTATCGCCTGTTTGCCAACCGTGCTTATCGCCACCCGATTGCTGGTAGGCAGGACGCGATACAGCGAGACGCTTCGGTGCCTGCTTATAGCTGGTCGCAGCTCCGGCCCGGTGATGGGCTGTCGTTTGTTCAATCAGTTCCTCCGAAATCTCCGAGATGAATCGGGACGGCATATTGTAATTGCTTTTCCCGAATAGCGTGCGGGAAGACGCATGCGTCAAATACAGCCGTTTCTCAGCACGGGTGATGCCGACATAAGCCAGGCGCCGCTCTTCCTCCAATTCCTCGTCGTCATTATTTGACCGTGAATGCGGAAAAACGTTTTCTTCCAGGCCGATGATGAAGACCACAGGGAATTCCAATCCTTTCGCTGCGTGCATCGTCATCAAAATGATCGGACCGTCTGCATCTTCCTCGTCATCCAAGGAATCGATATCTGAAATCAATGCCAAATCTGTCAGAAAGGCAACCAGTGATTTATCATCGCTTTGTTTTTCAAATGCTTTTGTCACCGACAGGAACTCTTCCAGGTTTTCAAGGCGGCTTTCGCCTTCAATCGTTTTGTCGATTTGCAGCATGTGCCGGTAGCCTGATTTTTTCAGCACTTCCTCCACCAATTCCGTTACCGACAAATACTCCTGCATTTGCGTAAAGCTGTCGATCATCGTGCGGAACTCGAGGGCGGTCTGTGCCGTTTTAGGGGTCAGCCCCATAAAATCGGCTTCCTGCAAAGCATCCATGATGGTGCGGTCCTGTTCAATCGCAAAACGCGCCATCTTCTCAAAAGAAGTCGCCCCAATGCCACGCTTCGGTTCATTGATGACACGGGCCAATGACAAATCATCGTCATTATTGGCAATCAACCGCAAATACGCCAGCAAGTCTTTGATTTCCTTGCGGTCGTAGAACTTCGTTCCACCGACGATGGTATAGGACATATTCGATTTGACGAACATCTCCTCCATGATACGGGATTGTGCGTTGGTCCGGTAAAGGATTGCAAAATCCGAAGTCTTATAATGTTCTTCATCCATCAATTTCTGTATCGTCTGCACGACAAACTGTGCTTCCTGGCGCTCGTCTCCCGCTTTATGCAAAGTGATTGCCGGGCCTTCATCGTTGTCGGTGCGCAACTCTTTCGGATAACGGCTGGTGTTCTTCTGGATCACGTCGTTTGCTGCTTGCAGAATGCGCTTAGTCGAGCGGTAATTCTGCTCGAGCATGATCACTTTGGCATTCGGGTAATCTTTTTCAAATGACAGGATGTTGGTGATATCCGCTCCGCGCCAGCGATAGATCGACTGATCCGAATCCCCGACCACGCAAATATTCTTGAATTTGCTGGCCAACTTCTGGACCAATTGGTATTGGGCATTGTTGGTATCCTGGTATTCATCGACGTGGATGTAATGGAATTTATTCTGGTAATATTCCAGCACTTCCGGGACCGTATTGAATAAATTCAACGTCGTCATAATCAGATCGTCAAAATCGAGCGATTGGTTTTTCTTCAGGCGTTTTTCGTAAGCCAGATAAACTTCAGAAACCGTCTTTTCATACGGATTGAACTGATTCATGTCAGCTGCAAATTGCGCCGCATCGATGCATTCGTTTTTCGCCGATGAAATGGCATTCAGCATCGTCCGAGGTTCATATTGTTTCGGATCCAGGTTCTGCTGTTTCAAGACATTCTTGATGACTGTCAGTTGGTCGGTCGTATCCAGAATCGAGAAATTCTTTGACATGCCCATGCGGTCGATATCGCGACGCAGAATCCGTACGCACATCGAGTGGAACGTTGAAGCCCACATGCGCTGCCCTGTTCCATGCCCCAGCAATCCATCAATGCGGTTCCGCATTTCGCGCGCCGCTTTATTGGTGAAAGTAATCGCCAGGATATTGGATGGGTAAACTTGTTTTTCCAGCACCAAATAAGCGATGCGATGTGTCAGCACGCGTGTTTTCCCCGAGCCTGCACCCGCCATGATCAATAGAGGGCCTTCAGTCGTTTTGACCGCTTCCGCTTGTTCCGGGTTCATTCCGTTCAGTAAGTTCTTCGTTATTAATTCCATTGTGCACCACCTCGAACATTCGTTCTTATTATTATAGCGATTAGTCAGCCGTTTCCGCAACTGCCTCTACGGTTTCAATCGCTTTTTCGATGTTTTCATAAATGATATTGCCGACGACGATGGTATCAGCAGCAGCAAGTGCTGCTCTCGCCTTATCAGCTGAATCGATTCCGCCTCCGTAAAACATACGGGTTTCGTCCAGAACTTCTTTCACTTTCCCTGCCAGTTCCATATCGCCGTAAATGCCGCTGTACTCCAGATAAAAAATGGGCAGCCGGAAAAAATGTTCGGCCAGCCGGGCATAAGCCACGACATCATCCGCCGATAAATCCGTTTTGGCTCCGGTCAGTTTGGCGGCTTTACAGTCCGCATTCAAAATGCAATAGCCTTCCGCCACCATTTCGTCCCATTCCAATATCTCACCGTATTCTTTAATAGCTTGATGATGGAAACCTTTGATCCACTGCGGATCATCACTGTTAAGCACCGTCGGGATGAAATAGTAATCAAAGCCGGGCGCGACAGAATCAATTGTCGACACTTCCATAACGATCGGCAGATTATAAATTTGTATGCGTTCCGTCAATTCAAGGACATTGTCGAGTGTGACATTATCACTGCCGCCAATCAAGATGGCATCGGTCCCGGATCTGCAAATTCGTTCCAAATGTCCATCCGTAATCTCTTTAGCCGGATCTAATTTAAAGACATGCCGCCATGTTTTGAAGTCCATTTAATTTCACCTGACTTTACATCGATTATCATCTATTTATTATAACAAAAAAACCGAACAGAGTCGGTTCTCTGTTCAGTCTTTTGGAAGTTCAAACGGTTTTTCGTCGGGATACAGGCGCCCAAGCATTTCATCATAGCCATCATTTCCGTAGTTAAGGCAACGGCGGACACGTGAAATAGTCGCGGTACTGGCACCCGTTTCATTCTTGATTTTTTCGTATGTTTTTTTCATACGAAGCATATGTGCTACTTCCAAACGCTGTGACAGCGATTGAATTTCACTGATTGTGCATAGATCATCGAAAAAGCGGTAAGCTTCTTCCTTATCCTTCAAAGCCAGGATCGCTTCAATCAGCTGATCTGTCTGATGGCCTCTGATTTTATCAACTTGCATGCAGCTTCATCATCCTTTCATTGCTACGAACATCAAGGCGTATAGCTGACGGACTGTTCCATACCGGGTGCAGTCGGAACAACATGGAACCAGGTTTTCCCCGGCACCAATTTCACCGTCTCACCGTCTTCTGTCGGTACGGGCATCCCGTCTATCGAACTCCATTCTATTTCACGGACGCCGCCCGCCTGGAACAACAGCGCTTTTCCACCGTTTTCCAGATCAATTGACTGGCGCCCTTCAGAATCGACAGTTTCGTGCGGCGCTTCAAAAACCAAAACATTTGAGACTTTCACTGTTTCCAAGGTCTCTTTATCGGTTGTCGGTACGCTACCGGACGATCGGCTGTATAGATGTGACTTGCTGTCATATGTATACTCATTGAAAAACAACTCGTTTGTCCCGTACGCTACGCTTACCGAAAGAGCCTGTTCCTTAAGTTTAGCATTTTCCGCCGAGTCATAGAAATAATAAGGTGATTTCCATCTGTATTCAGTTGAAGCCTGCACATTCCCCATGGCTGTTTCGATATTTTCCGCAGTGATATAAGAGTTATGGGGAGCAACACGATCGCTTGACCGCTGAAACAAAGTGCCATCATGTTGAATGCCATTCACGTGGTCAACCACCCCAGATTCCAGCATCACTTGAGCAGCGGGGCTGTAGCCATGAGCAACAAAAAAAGCATCAGAAGCAGCTGCCAACTCGACAAAATACTCCCTTGCACTGCGGATGGGACCAATGGTTTCCGGAAAATCACTTTGGTACAAAGCCAAAAACCGGGTGATGTCGTATTCTGCAATCATTTCAAAAACCATATCCGCTTCACCCAATCCGGTTTGCGGACGGGCATCCGGATGATTATTGATGACTGCCATGACCGTTCGGCGATTGGTCGGAGGAGTCGCTTTTTCACCAGTGTATGGGGCAATTGTCAATGAGTTCTCCACCGGTGGCTGCTCTTCCGGGTCTTCTTTCATGATTATCCAAAAACCTGCAGCAAATACAGCGAGCACCAGTAAAATAAGCATGGCAAAAATCCAATTCTTCATATCATTACCTCATGAACGCCGGAAACAGGATCTTTTTATTCATGACATCGTAAATGCCTTTTTGTGTCACGCGGACATATGGCAGATGAGTCGCCTGCAAAAACAGCAAGGTATAAACAGCATCGCCATGCTTGTAGCCGCGTTCTTTCAATGCTTTCTTCAAGGCCTGTTCCTGGACGATCAATTGTTCCATCGGCAAATCCGACATCACTCCGCCATAGGGCAGCGGCAGAGATTCTATAATCTCTCCATTTTCCGTCAGGATGATGCCGCCTTTCAGGCGTTTCAATTCATTGAAGGCAATCCACATATCTTCACGATTTTTGCCGATCAGGATAATATCGCCCGTCGTCGTATAGGAAGATGCGAACCCATCAAGTCCCGGTGCGAAACCTTTAATCAATGTATTGACGCGCCATTTGCCTTTTTTATCGATCAGCATTAAAAAGCTTTCATCATGTGTTTTTGATAAATTGGAGTCATGCGTGTCAACACTGACAGAATAGGGTTTCGTGATGACATCATTGACCATTTCAATACCGAAAGGCATCGAAAACTGGAAGTCGTCATCCGTCAGTTCATAGTCGATTTCAAGATCCGGAAAAATCGACCAATCGATATCTGGTAAAGACAGGACTTTTTCTCCGTCTTTCTTCAGCCAAACCCCTTTTGAAATAACACCTGAAGGGACCGGATTTTCTAATGTATCAAGAATGTTCAAGTTGGCGTAACGGCCTGTCGCAATCAATCCGTGGAGGCTTGTTACGTTATAATAACGGGCGACATTATAAGATGCCATCATATAGGCGTCGATCGCCGGTACACCGGCCTCCAGGGCGATTTTGATGCACAGGTCCATGACACCATCCAAATGAAAGGCTGGCGTTGAACCGTCTGTCGTCATCATCAATTTATCGAAGACGTTCAACTCGCGCTCGACAATCCCTTTCAGCAAATGCGGAAGATCCGGCCGAATGGAAGAGTGGCGGAGTGTGACTCCATAGCCATGAAGCAGGCGCATTTCCACTTCATCCACAGTCATCGCTTCATGGTCGCCATCTGCTCCAAGCAGCCGCATGCGAGCCAATGTTTTCTCTGACGCACCTGGGAAATGCCCTTCAATTTTTTTCAGCCCCATTTTGGCTTTTTGGATCCAGTACAGCATCTGGTCGTCACCCGCCATCAGTTTCGGCCAGCCCGTCAATTCGCCGCCGAGCAATACATCTTGGCGATCCAGCCATTCGCCCACTGATTTGGAAGTGAATAATCGGTCTTCCTCATTCAACTCTGTCTGGGAATCAAAACGCGTCCACCAATAAAAACTGAACGGCAATTCCGCCATCTGGTCCAACAATGAAAACGCTTTCTCATTTTCCAATGCTAAAAAAAGCGTGAGGTTATCGGAAAGGAACATCGTCGTTCCGCCCTGTGCCGCATGATCGGCAAAGCTTATGGGATTGTATAACTGTGAAGGATGGACATGAGGTTCTATGTATCCAGGAACGATGTATTTGCCGGTCATATCTGCTACTTCCGTCGAAGCATCCACTTTCGGCATTTCTTTTCCTGCATAGACGATACGATCATCAGCAATCCATATATTTCCTGTCATCCATTTCTTAAAAATTCCATGAAGATATGTTGCGTTTGTCAAAACGAGATCCGGCGCTGTTTCTTTTGTAACAATTTTCAACTGTTTGCGAATCTCTGTATTTTTCCATAGAGGATTAACCATTTGCCGGCACCTTCTTTCTACAAGTTCAATACTTAATATAGTAGCATAATTATGCACGCAATTACAGGTTTTGCCTGCAAAAACACGAACATTCTGATTAAATCCGGACACAAAAAATCCACGCAGAATGCGTGGATCTTAGAAATTCATTATTTTTCAACAGGATCGCTGAATGGTTTTAAGACATCTGTTTTTTCTTCTTCCTGGAAAGTCAAAACGTCTGCAACCGAATCATAAGATTCGCCGTAGAACTGTTCGTCTTTATAGGTATGGATATCCTGATACATTTTCTTCATGCCTTCGAAAATCTCTTCTTCTGTTTCTCCCCCCGGAGTCCAGTAAAGGATTTCCATTGAATTTTCTTCCCCCGTCGCCAAAGAACGACGGCAATATCCAATCGATGATGCGTGTTCGAATCCTTCGCGCGCATAAAAACGCAGGCGTTTTTCCGTGTCAGTGTCTTCGTAATTGACCGGTTCTACTTCAAGGATGATCGGTTTGTTTTTATCCTTCAACATTTGAAGCGTCTTTTTGCCAAGTCCCATGCCGCGTGATTCTTTTGATACGAATAAATAATCGACAAACGTGAAATTCGGGAATTCCGCATACATCAACACATGATAAGGACCCTCATCTTTGTAATAGACGCTGCCTTTTTCCTTCAATAACGTATCCATATGCTCTTTTGATTTCATTTCTTCGACTGGAAAGTACTGATTTAACTTTTCATACCAATTCATAATCTGTCTCCTTTCAAGTTTAAGTGCCCTGCTGATTTTGTTTCTGGGGTCGTAATGGGTTTGCCATTCTGGAGTTTAAATAGAGGTAAACGTGGGCTGTTGAAAATCCTCAACTTTACTTTTATCACCTAAGGACAGGCAATAAAAAAAATGACACATCTTCTTGTCGAATTTGTGTCACCTAAAATTATATCATATAAAAAATCATTATGCACGCCATCCGATGTCCGTTCGGTAGAAAAAGCCATCCCAAGGCAGGCTGTCCAGTTGTTCATACACTTTGTCCTGAGCGCCCCGGATAGAAGGCCCACTCGCTGAAACGAGCAGCACACGCCCTCCATTGCCGGCATATCCACCGTTCAAACGCTTCGTGCCTGCATGTGTCACTTCAACGCCGGAAAGCTTTGATAGGTCAGGCAAAGGAGTGCCTTTTTCGACTGTTTCCGGATAGCCCTCCGCTGCAATGACTACACCAAGCACTGCCTGATCATCCCATTCCAACTCGGCCGGCTTTCCGCTCAAAATCGCAGCCATAAAGAGACCAAAGTCAGATTTCATGCGCGGCAGGACCACCTGCGTTTCCGGATCTCCAAAACGCGCGTTGAATTCGATGACTTTTGGGCCTTGTTTGGTCAAAATGACTCCAGTATAAAGAATGCCATTAAAAGGCGTCCCTTCCGATGCCATTGCCTGGACTGCCGGTTCCACAATTTTTGTGAAAGTCTCATCGACAATTTCCTGTGATATTTGAGGAACAGGCGAGTAGGCACCCATGCCGCCGGTATTCGGTCCACGGTCACCATCAAATGCCCGCTTATGGTCCTGCGAAATGACCATCGGATAAATCCGGCCAGCCTGGACAAATGACATGAACGAAAACTCTTCGCCATCCAAAAATTCTTCAATGACCACTTTGGATCCCGATTCGCCGAACTTCTGCCCTTCCAGCATGTCATTGACAGCAGAAACAGCCTCTTCCTCCGTTAACGCCACAACGACTCCTTTACCGGCTGCCAGACCATCTGCTTTAATGACAATCGGTGCTCCGTGCTGACGGATAAAAGCGATGGCTGGAGCAACTTCTGTAAAAGTTTCATAGCCAGCAGTCGGAATGCTGTATTTCTCCATCAATTCTTTCGCGAAAGCTTTGCTGCCTTCAATTTGTGCAGCTTGTTTGGATGGACCGAAAATGCGCAGCCCTTTGGCTTCAAAAAAGTCGACGATGCCTTCTGACAATGGCTGTTCAGGACCAACAAAACTGAAGTCCACTCCTTGCTGTTGAGCAAAGTCCGCCAGACCGGCAAAATCCATTTCATCGATTGCCGCTATTTCAGCGTCTTCCTGCATCCCATCATTTCCAGGAGCTGCAAAAACTTTCGTGACCGACGGGGATTTCGAGAACTGCCGGACAATGGCATGTTCCCTTCCGCCTCTTCCAATAACCAATACCTTCATTTTGCTCCACCTCGATTAATGTTTGAAATGACGGACGCCTGTAAAGACCATGGCAATCCCGTATTCGTTCGCTTTATCGATCGAATCCTGATCTTTCTTGGATCCGCCCGGTTGGATGATGGCTTTAATGCCTGCTTGTGCAGCAGCTTCCACTGTATCGTTCATCGGGAAGAATGCGTCTGATGCCATGATGGCTCCTTGAGCTGCTTCGCCCGCCTGCTCCAACGCAATTTTAGCCGATCCTACGCGGTTCATTTGGCCCGCACCGATCCCTAATGTCATCTCCGAATTGCAGACGACGATGGCATTCGATTTAACATGCTTCACAACACTCCAACCAAGCTTTAGCGCTTCAAGCTCTGCTGCTGTCGGCTGGCGTTCTGTTGCGATGTGGATATCTGCATCATCATATCCGTAGACATCCGGCTGTTGGATCAACAAGCCGCCTTCAACGGTAACGGTGTTCCATTTGTCTGTGGTTTGGCTATCGAATGGAATCGTCAAAAGACGGATGTTCTTCTTTTGTGTCAGCAATTCGATGGCTTCATCTGAAAATGCTGGAGCGATGATGATTTCAAGGAAGATCGTCGCCAATTGCTTGGCTGTCTCTGCATCCACTTCACGGTTCAATGCCACAATCCCGCCAAAAATGGAAGTTGAGTCGGCTTCGTAAGCTTTTGTGAAAGCATTTGCAATCGTTTCGCCTGTACCGACGCCGCATGGGTTCATGTGTTTGACAGCGACTGCTGCAGGCATCTTGAATTCTTTAATGATTTGAAGAGCAGCATTGGCATCCTGGATATTGTTATAGGAAAGCTCTTTGCCATGCAATTGGTCGGCATTGGCAATTGAAAAATCCGATCCAAGCGGGCTGCGGTAGAAAGCGGCTTTTTGGTGAGGGTTTTCCCCGTAGCGAAGCGTTTGGGACAATTCATAAGTAAGCGTCAATTGATCCGGGTATTCTTCGCCCGTCAGGTCAGTCAAATAGTTGGAGATATAAGAATCATAAGCGGCTGTATGGCGGAAAACTTTCGCTGCCAATCGGCGCCGCGTTTCAGGTGTGGTTTGACCATTATGTAATTCAATCAATACTGCTTCATAATCGGTTGCATCGACAATAACAGTGACGTAAGCATGATTTTTTGCAGCAGAACGCAGCATCGTCGGTCCGCCGATATCAATGTTTTCAATTGCATCATCCACAGTGACATCCGGTTTGGCGATCGTTTCACGAAATGGGTACAGGTTGACACAGACGATGTCAATCGGTGAAATGCCGTTTTCAGCCATTTGTTTTTGGTGATCGGCATCATCGTGTTTGGCCAACAATCCACCGTGTACAAGAGGGTGCAAGGTTTTTACACGGCCTCCCAAAATTTCAGGAAACTTAGTGATTTCATCTACTGCAGTGATGGAAACCCCATTCTCTTCAAGAAACTTCTTCGTTCCCCCTGTCGATAAAAGTTCGTAGCCCATCTTTTCCAATTCTTGTGCAAATTCCAATATCCCGGATTTATCCGATACGCTGAGTAATGCTCTTTTTTTCACAAATAGTCCTCCTATAGATTAAGACCGACAATTTTACCGGTCGAATAATTGCTGCAAAGTTGCAGGATATAATTCATGTTCAATCTGATGGATCTGTTGCTCGACTTCATCACGCCCACGTCCTGCAACCAGGAATGACTGCTGCGTAATGATGCTGCCTGTATCCATGCCGGCATCCACGAAATGTACAGTAACGCCTGCTCTTTCCGCACCTGCTGCCAATGTTTGGCCAATGGCATCTTTCCCCGGAAACGCCGGAAGCACAGAGGGATGAATATTGACGATGCGGTTCTCATAAGCTGCCAGCAGAACTGGACCGATCAAGCGCATGTAACCGGCCAAAACGATCCATTCCACTCCGAGCTCCTGCAGTTTTTCTTTCAGCATCTGCTCGTAAAGCTGCTTGGATTCAAACTCAGACGGCTTAAAAGCGAAAGACGCCACTCCTGCCTTGCGTGCACGTTCTATTACATAAGCTTGTGGCTTATCGGTCACAGCAAGCACCAATTCCGCCTGCAGACTGCCGCCGGCAATAGCGTCGGCAATGGCTTGGAAATTAGAACCGTTTCCTGACGCAAAGATAGCAATTTTCGGTTTAGTGCTCATCCAATGTGCCGTCCTGTTCACCTTGGAATTGAACGCCTGCCGTTTTTGAGACGCGGCCGATAGGGAAAGCCTGCTCACCATTCTCCCGAGCTGTTTTCAGCACCTGTTCCGCATCTTCTGGATCAACCGCCAGAACAAAACCGATGCCCATATTGAAGACCGAATACAGATCGCGGTCCGCAAGTTCCCCTTTTTCCTTCAATAGGGTGAAAATATCAAGAACCGGCCAGCTGCCGATCGTGATTTCTGCACCTAATCCTTCCGGCATCATCCGCGGGATGTTCTCGATAAAGCCACCGCCTGTCACATGGGCCATGCCATGAATGCCGGTTTTGTTGCTGATGGCAGCTACTGCTTTTGCGTATATTTTAGTTGGCGTCAACAGTGCGCCACCAATTGGACCAAGTGATTCAAAGCCTTCAACCGTTTGTTCAAGCGTAAAGTTGTTTTGTTCGAAAACGATCTGGCGAACCAGCGAATAGCCGTTGGAATGGATACCACTGGAAGCAAGGCCGATCAGGACATCACCCGCAGTGATTTTTTCTCCTGTGACGATTTTGGATTTCTCCGCAGCCCCCACCGCAAAACCGGCGATATCGTATTCGTCTTCTTCATAGAGCCCAGGCATTTCAGCAGTTTCCCCGCCGATCAATGCAGCACCGGCCTGGACACAGCCGTCCGCTACACCTTTGACGATTTGTTCTATCTTTTCAGGAACCGCTTTGCCGACTGCGATATAGTCAAGGAAAAATAAAGGTTCCGCACCTTGTGCAACAATGTCATTAACGCACATGGCGACACAATCGATGCCGATTGTATCGTGGCGGTCCGCCATGAATGCCAGCTTCAGTTTCGTGCCGACGCCGTCCGTTCCGGAAACAAGAACCGGTTCTTTCAAATTCAGCTCAGATAAATCGAACATGCCGCCGAAGCCCCCAAATGCACCCAGCATTCCTTTGCGTGCTGTCCGCTCCACATGGGATTTCATGCGGTTGACCGCTTCGTAGCCTGCTTCGATATTGACGCCTGCTTTTTCATATGCTTTTGACACACCGGTTCCCCCTTATTTCACTTTTTCTTTTTCATGCGGCAACACTGTATCCGGATAAATATTGGTTGGGTATTCCCCTGTAAAACAAGCGAGGCAGTGTCCGCATTTCGAACCGGGATCTGTTCGCCCGATGTTTTGGACCATGCCATCCACCGACAGGAATGTCAGTGAATCCGCTCCGATAATTTCACGCATTTCTTCTACCGTATTGTTGGCGGCAATCAATTCGCCTGCCGTGCTGATATCAATGCCGTAAAAACATGGATTCTTGATGGGCGGTGAACTGATGACAACGTGTACTTCCGTGGCGCCTGCTTCTTTCAGCAAGTTGACGATGCGCCGTGAAGTCGTGCCGCGGACGATTGAATCATCCACCATAATGACGCGTTTGCCTTTCACTACTTGGCGGACAGGCGATAATTTCATTTTCACGCCTTGTTCACGCAAGTCCTGCGAAGGCTGGATAAATGTGCGCCCCACATAACGGTTTTTGATCAATCCCAATTCATAGGGAATGCCGCTTTGTTCCGAATAGCCGATGGCTGCCGAAATACTGGAATCCGGAACACCCGTCACGACATCCGCTTCAATCTGCACTTCCTTCGCCAATTGAACGCCGAGGCGCTTTCTTGCGGTATGGACATTGATGCCGTCGATATCCGAATCAGGACGCGAGAAATATACGTATTCCATCGTACAGATTGCCCGTTCTTCCGGATATGCAAAGCGTTCTGCGCGCAGGCCATCTTTTGTGATGATCAAAAACTCACCAGGTTCAACCGAACGAACAAATTCCGCTCCGACTATATCAAAAGCACAAGTTTCCGATGCCGTCACCCAGGCATCTCCAAGTCTTCCAAGAGATAAAGGGCGCAGTCCGTTCGGATCCAAAGCAATATACATCGCTTCTTCCGTCAAAATAACGCAGGCAAAGGCACCTTTCAATAAGGACAAGGCATTTTTCGCTTTTTCTTCAAACGTTGCATAACCGCTTCGTTTGATTAAATGAGCCAGCACTTCCGTGTCGGAAGTTGTTTGAAAAATGCTTCCTTGGCGTTCCAGGTGGCCTTTCAGCTGCGTGGCATTGACCAAGTTGCCATTATGGGAAATTGCCAAACTACCGGTCGTTGAATTAAAGAGCAGGGGCTGCACATTTTCAATGCCGCTGCCCCCTGCTGTTGCATACCGTACATGGCCAATCGCGCCATGCCCTGCAATCTTTTCAATCTTTTCAGGCGTAAAGACTTCACTGACCATGCCTTCACCTTTTAATGGACGAAGCCCCTCCCCGTCCGTCGACACAATTCCAGCACCTTCCTGGCCGCGATGCTGCAGTGCATGCAATCCGTAATAGGTCAATTGAGTCGCATTTGGGTGGCCCCATATTCCAAAGACGCCACATTCTTCATTTAAGCTTCTGATTTCAGCAAGCATGGGATAGCTCCTTTCCAAGCTGAGCGAAGTGCAGCGACTGAACCATTGATCCAAGCCGTGCCATCTTCGCCGTTGATGACTAAGTTGTCTCCCGTGACTTGGCCGATTTTCTTGGCATCTGATACCATCTCTTCAAATTGTGCTGCTTTTTCAGGGCTGACCGTCACCACAAAACGTGATTGCGATTCGCTGAATAAAGCTGTTGTCGCTGAACCTGACAAGGTAACATCCATTCCCAATCCGTTGCCGAAAGTTTTTTCGGCTAATGCAACGGCAACGCCGCCTTCTGCAACATCATGTGCCGAAGCAACAAGCCCCTGCTGGATAGCTGACAGGATTTCCTGTTGGCGTTTTGCTTCCACTGCCAAATCGATAACCGGTGCTTTGCCGAAAATACGTCCTTCGACCATTTTTTGCAGCTCACTGCCACCGAACTCCGTAAAGCTTTCCCCGATCAAATAGACCAAGTCGCCTACTTTTTTCGCATCTTGTGTCGTTACGTGCGAAAGGTCTTCAACAAGGCCCACCATGCCGATGGTCGGCGTCGGGTAAATGGCAGTGCCATTGGTTTCATTATACAACGAGACGTTTCCGCCGATAACTGGAGAATCCAGGATTGTACAGGCTTCAGACATACCGTCTGCCGCTTTTTCAAGCTGCCAGAAAATCTCTGGTTTCTCCGGGTTTCCGAAGTTCAGGCAATCGGTGATGGCAAGAGGTTTTGCACCCGAAACGACCACATTGCGCGCCGCTTCCGCCACAGCGATTTTCCCTCCGGTTTCCGGATCCAAATAGATATAGCGGGAGTTGCAATCCGTTGTCATGGCAAGGCCTTTATTGGTGCCGCGGACACGGACCACTGCTGCGTCCGATCCCGGGCTGACGACTGTACTTGTGCGTACTTGATGATCATATTGATCGTAGACCCACTCTTTTGAAGCGATGGTCGGCTGTTTCAATAACGCCGTCAAGGTTTCATTGTAATCTGTGATTTTCGGTTCTGCATTGTCCAACTGTTGGAATTCAGTAAAATAAGCTGGTACTGCTGATGGCTTGTGGTAAACCGGTGCGTCTTCTGCAAGAGCATCAACCGGTACTTCTGCGACGATTTCCCCTTTGTGCTTCAGACGAAGTGTGGAATCATCTGTCACGGTGCCGACAGTGACTGCATCCAGGCCATATTTCTCGAACAACTCGACAATTTCAGGCTCGCGGCCTGCTTTTACGACAATGAGCATACGCTCCTGTGATTCAGAAAGCATCATTTCGTAAGCGGTCATACCAGTTTCACGCTGTGGAATATGGTCCAGGTCCATCTCGATGCCGGATCCGGCTTTAGAAGCCATTTCAGCTGAAGATGAAGTCAATCCGGCCGCACCCATATCCTGAATGCCGATCAATGCATCCGATTTGATCAATTCCAGACAGGCTTCCAGTAACAGCTTCTCCATAAATGGATCTCCCACCTGTACAGCCGGGCGGTTCTTGTCAGAGCCGTCTGTCAGCTCCTCAGAAGCAAAAGTGGCTCCGTGGATACCGTCACGACCTGTTTTAGCGCCAACGTACATCACCGGGTTGCCAGTGCCTTTAGCAATGCCTTTTTGGATATCTTCGTGATTGATCAAACCGACACACATGGCATTGACCAGCGGATTGCCGTCATACGAATCATCGAACTGGACTTCGCCGCCAACAGTCGGGATGCCGATGCAGTTTCCGTAACCGGCAATTCCGGCAACTACTTCTTCAAACAAATATTTCACTCGTGGAGTGGTCAATTCGCCGAAACGCAGCGAGTTCAGCAACGCAATCGGCCGTGCACCCATGGAGAAGACATCGCGGATAATTCCGCCGACGCCAGTAGCAGCCCCTTGATAAGGTTCGATGGCAGAAGGATGGTTATGGGATTCCATTTTGAAGACGACTGCTTGCCCGTCGCCGATGTCCACAATCCCTGCTCCTTCTCCTGGCCCTTGCAGGACACGTTCTCCTTTAGTCGGGAATTTCGCCAAAACCGGTTTCGAGTTTTTATAAGAACAATGTTCAGACCACATGACCGAGAACAACCCGGTTTCCGTGTAGTTCGGCAGTCTTCCCAGGATTTCTTCGACCATGGCGAATTCCGCATCCGACAAGCCCATTTGCTGATAAACTTTCTGTTCCTTTATCTGAGCTGCATTTGGTTCAAGCATGACTGACATTTGCTTCCCTCCACTGTTTTACAATTGATCTGAATAAAGCCAATCCATCTGTGCCGCCGATCAAATCGGATACGGCGCGTTCCGGATGCGGCATCATGCCGAGAACGTTTCCACGTTCATTGATGATGCCCGCGATGTTATTGCGGCTGCCGTTAAAATCATCTGCATAGCTAAAGACGATTTGATTGTTTTCTTTGAGGTGGTTATAAGTCGCATCGTCGCAGAAATAATTGCCTTCTCCGTGTGCGATTGGAATTTGGATTTCCTGTCCCTGCTCGTATTCGTTTGTGAACAAAGTATTATTGTTCTCAACTTTCAATCCGACCGTACGACACATGAATTTCAGGTTTTTGTTGCGCAATAAGACGCCAGGCAACAGGCCTGCTTCCGTCAAGATTTGGAAGCCATTGCAGATTCCCAGAACCGGTTTTCCTGCTTCTGCCGCTTTTCTCACTTCATCCATAACACCCGAGAATTGAGCGATGGCGCCGCAACGCAAGTAATCGCCGTATGAGAATCCGCCTGGCAGCAAAATGCCATCGTAGCTGCTCAAATCTTTTGAGTCATGCCATACGTATTCCGCTTCTTCACCCAATTCATCCTTCACCGCGTGGTACATATCCAAATCACAATTGGAACCAGGGAAAACAATCACTGCGAATTTCATTGCGAGACAACCTCCTCAATTTCAAATCGATAATCTTCAATCACCGTGTTGGCTAATAAACGATGGCACAATTCATTGACTAGGGCATCCACATCCCGATCGCTGTCTCCGATGACCAGTTCCAGGTATTTGCCGATCCGTACGTCTTCCACTTCACCATAGCCCATTTTATGAAGAGAGCCCATAACTGCAGAACCTTGCGGGTCCAAAACGCTTTCGCGCAGTGTTACGTATACTTTTACTTTTTTCATGAATGTTGTCCTCCTAGACGAGTTAAAATGAGTTCGTACGCTTCAGTCAAATTCCCCAGATTGCGGCGGAATACATCTTTATCCAATTTTTGTTTCGTTTCCATATCCCAAAGGCGGCACGTATCCGGCGAGATTTCATCTGCCAATAGAATGTTGCCCGCTGTATCACGGCCAAATTCAATTTTGAAATCGACCAGATCCACACCGATTTCTTTGAAGAAACCGATCAACACTTCGTTGATTTTCCGTGCTTTCTCCTTAAGCTCAGCCACTTCTTCTGCAGTCGCCAAGTTCAGCATGTCGACATGCTCGTCCGTAATCAGCGGATCGCCTAAGTCATCATCTTTCAGGTAAAATTCTACGACCGGGCGGCTGATGGCGACGCCTTCTTCAATTCCAAGGCGTTTGGCCATGCTGCCGGCTGTGATGTTGCGGACCACCACTTCCAATGGAATGATGCTGACTTGCTGCACCAATTGTTCATGGTCAGACAATTGCTTAACAAAATGAGAAGCAATGCCCGCTTCCTGCAATTTCGTGAAAATCAGTGACGTGATTTTATTGTTCAAAATGCCTTTGCCGGCGATCTCCTCTTTCTTTTCACCGTTGAAAGCCGTTGCTGAATCTTTATATTCCACCCACAAAATTCCCTGTTCATCCGTTGCATATAAGCGTTTTGCTTTTCCTTCGTACAATAGCTGACCTTTTTCCATTTTTAGAAGCCCCCGTTTAGTTTAGTCCAAGTCGATTGAAGATCATGTCCACTTGCTGCAGGTGATGGTTGTAATCGAAGCAATCATCCAATTCCTCTTTAGACAATTTAGCTGTAATGGTGTCGTTTGCTTCCACGATTTTGCGGAAATGCGTCTGGTTTTCCCAGGCTTCCATTGCACATGGCTGAACAGTATCATAAGCCGCTTCGCGAGCCATCCCTTTATCGATTAAAGCCAATAGGACACGCTGCGAATAAATCAACCCGAGCGTTGAATCCATATTGCGTTTCATGTTTTCAGGGAATACCGTCAAGTTTTTGACGATGTTTCCGAAACGGTTCAGCATGTAGTTCAATGCAATCGTCGCATCCGGCAAAATCACCCGCTCTGCAGATGAATGCGAAATGTCCCGCTCGTGCCATAAAGAGACGTTTTCGTAAGCTGTCAGCATATAGCCACGGATTAGACGAGCAAGCCCTGTCATGTTTTCAGATCCGATCGGGTTGCGTTTGTGAGGCATTGCCGATGAACCTTTTTGGCCTTTAGCAAAGAATTCCTCTACTTCACGCGTTTCTGATTTCTGAAGGCCGCGGATTTCCGTAGCGAATTTTTCGATCGATGAACCGATCAAAGCAAGAACGCTCAAATACTGTGCATGGCGATCGCGTTGCAAAGTTTGTGTTGAAATCGGTGATGCCGCAAGGCCTAACTCTTTGCAGACATACGCTTCAACAAATGGATCGATATTGGCGTAAGTTCCAACTGCTCCGGACATCTTGCCGGTTTCAATAGAAGCAGCAGCAGCCTCAAACCGTTCCAGGTTGCGTTTCATTTCCTCATGCCATAATGCCAGCTTCAAACCAAACGTCGTCGGTTCTGCATGGACACCGTGTGTACGGCCCATCATGACTGTCATTTTGTGTTCTTTTGCTTTATTTGCGAGAATTTCGATGAAGTTTGTCAAGTCTTTGCGGATAATGACGTTCGCCTGTTTCAATAAATAAGACAAAGCTGTATCCACAACATCTGTTGACGTCAATCCGTAATGAACCCATTTGCGTTCTTCGCCAAGCGTTTCAGATACTGCTCTTGTAAAAGCAACCACATCGTGGCGGGTTTCTTCTTCAATTTCCAGAATACGGTCTACTGAGAAAGAAGCGTCTTTGCGGATTTTCGCTACATCTTCTTTCGGAATATCACCGATTTCAGCCCAAGCTTCACATGCCAGAATTTCAACTTCCAGCCATGCATTGTATTTGTTTTCATCCGTCCAAATTGCGCCCATTTCAGGTCTTGTGTAGCGTGCGATCATTTTAAAGTTCCTCCAATTATTCCGGCCAAATGCCGGATGTCTCTATTTCACTTAAAGTCGCCTTTAAGTCTTCCGTTAATATCGTAACATGTCCCATCTTCCGTTTCTGCTTCGCTTCATCTTTTCCGTACAAATGAACCGACCAATTCGGGAATTGTGCGATTTTTGAAGTGAGCGGCGCAACATGTTCACCCAATATATTGACCATCACCGCTTCAGACCATAAAATGGGCTGCCGCAGCGGCCATCCGCAAACTGCACGGACATGCTGATGGAATTGCGAGATGTTCGTCGCTTCGATTGAATAATGCCCAGAGTTATGGGGACGCGGTGCCAGCTCATTGACAATGATGCCGCCGTTTTCCAAAACGAACATTTCAACCGCCAAAGTACCGACCATGTTCAGCTGAGCCGCGATTTTCTCAGCTGCCTGCTTTGCCAAATCGACCGTCTCTTTATCAATACGTGCTGGAACAATGGTCTGATGGAGGATATGATCTTTGTGGATATTTTCACCGATCGGCAAAATCGCCGTTTCTCCATGCACATTCCGTTGGATGATCACTGAAATCTCTTTCGTGAATTCAACGAATGCTTCTGCTACACATTCACCGTTATCGAATAAAGCTTCAGCCAGATCCATCTCGTCATGAGAAGAAACCGTCTGCTGTCCTTTGCCGTCGTAACCGCCACGTGCCGTCTTTACAACAAAAGGAAATGACAGCTGACTGCTCTTCTCCTTCAGTTCCTGAAATGTTGAAGCTGTAATGTAATCCGCTACAGTCACGCCCGCTTCAGAAATGGCCTGTTTCTCCAAAATCCGGTTCTGCGTCACTCGAATCAATTCGGCTCCTTGGGGTACGTAAGCAATTTCTGAAAGCTTCGTTAATCCTTCTGCATCGATGTTCTCGAATTCATACGTAATGACATCGCTGACTTCAGCCAATTCCTCTAAAGCCTGTTGGTCATCAAAAGGCGCAATGATTTGAATGTCAGCCACTTGGCCGGTTGGAGAATCCATTCCGGGATCAAGAACCGCAATTTTAAATCCGGCTTCTTTTGCTGCCAGTGCCATCATCCGTCCCAATTGGCCACCGCCGATAATACCGATTGTCTGTCCTGGCAAAATCGTTTTCTTCATATCAAGTCACCTGAACTTTCCATCACAGCAGCAGCTGTCCGGTCACGCCGGTCCTGCAGCGCTTGTGCCGCTGCTTCATCAACCGTGCCTATTATTTGAGCTGCCAGCAACCCGGCATTGACAGCACCCGCTTTGCCGATAGCTACCGTAGCCACTGGCACACCGCCTGGCATCTGGACTATGGATAACAAGGAATCCAAGCCGTTTAATGCTTTTGATTGAACGGGTACGCCGATAACCGGCAATGTAGTCTTTGCTGCTACCATACCTGGCAAATGCGCAGCCCCTCCTGCCCCTGCAATGATGACGTGAAGCCCACGCCCCCGAGCTTGTTCAGCATAGCTGAACATCAAATCCGGTGTACGGTGTGCGGAAACCACTTTCTTTTCATAGGCCACACCCAGTTCATCCAACACATCACACGTATGCTTCATTGTTTCCCAATCACTCGTACTTCCCATAATGACGCCAATTCGCGGATTCATTGAAACACTCTCCTTTAAAAAATAAAAAGCCCTCAAGTAAACTGCTCACATAACGTGAAAAGCAGTTTACTTAAGGACTGTACATGAAACGATTTATGGATGAGGACATAGAGAGACCTCTCCTTCGCTTAACGATCCACTAAGTTGCTTTCCCGCATAGTCCGGACATTTACGGTGTCCTGGTAGAGACGCAGAAGCCAATTCTTCTGCATATATGGGGTATCCTCTTTTATCATAACAACTCCATGAAAGTACGTCAATAATAAAGTCGAACAATTATTTATACGGTTATCGAATCGTTCGTGTTTATTAGATCTAAAATGTTATTCGCTCAGTTTACTTCCTTTAAATTTAACGATTTGCCGTATTGGCACGGGTTGACCGTTTATTTCTTCGAACAACGGCTCTTCTTTCCGCCCTACAGCCGCATACCCTTTTTCTCGCATGCGATCCAAACAATCTGAGATGGATTCATTTTCTTCAACTTCAAACCATACTGTATTCTTTCTCATTTATACAAATTGCCCCTTTTCACTGTTTTCACCCAAAATCCACCATGGATCGTCTTCGCCTCATAGGCAATGATAAACGCCTTTGGATCAATTTCCTGTATGGCTTTATACAATTTGAGTTCCATTTTGCGAGGTGTCAAAATTTGCATCGACTGTCGGCCACCGTCACGGCCATTCGCATTCCAATCTGTTACACCATACCCTTTTTCTCGAAGTTGGTTCGGCAGGTATTCACCTGCCTCACTCGTGATGACGTTTACAGTAATATAGCCAAGAGCCATTTTTTCTTCGATTTTGGAACCAATTACTACACCGGACCCATATCCTAAAGCATAAGCAATCAAGTTTTGAATCTGGTCCAGATTATCAAGAACCAATCCAAGCCCTACTATATAAATAACAACTTCCACCATACTGACGGCGGCAGCCAAATAGCGATAACCTTTTAAAGTCATAATCATCCGTACAGTAAAAAAAGTTACATATACGATATTGATCGAAAAAATGATTAACACCATCATCCACGGATTTACATCCAATTTCTACACCCTTTCACTTTTCAACAATAATTAATGTTCATCTTAGGCGAAAAAACGAGAGAATGCAAGAGAGAAAAGACGGAGAAACCACACTGTATAAAGGGAATCAAATATTTTTTACCTTCTTTAGATAGAGAGGGAAGAAATTTTATGATTTTACCTCCTCTATCATCTTTTCAAGCCGCGATGGAGCAGGAAAAGCAGCTTCTTATCCTCTGAGGTTGTTTATAGGAGAAAAAGCATGAGCAAGAAATTGTTTGAGGCAATAGGCAATACTTCAGTAAAGTTTGATCTGTCCTCTTAAGCGCTTAAGGGAATAACGCTGTGCTTTTTTGTTGAAAAGAATAGGATAGCTAATAAAAAGACCAAGATTTTG
>NZ_JASDCQ010000007.1:0-83499 GCF_030407825.1 Planococcus notacanthi
CCCCCCCCCCCCCCACACAAAACACAAACAATTCGGCATACAAAAAAACAAGCAATCAAAACGCTGATTGCTTGCCTGTTTTTGTTGCGATTCTGTTAATCCAGAAGCTCCATCTTTTCGAGTGAGCGGTAAAGGACTACTGCTGTTTCTGCTCGTGTGATTTTTGCTTGTGGATCGAAGACGTTGCCTTGGCGACCTGTGATAAGTTCTAGTGCATATGCTTGTGATACAGCTTCAGCTGCGTATTTAGAGATTTTCGCGCTGTCTGCGAATTTGTGTTTCGTGTTCAAGCCTTCAAGCAGGGATGCTTCCTGGTATTTCACAGCGCGCATGATCATGACGGCTGTGTCCTGGCGGGAAATCGGTGCTTTCGGGTCGAACTTGTTGCCTGGCAATCCTTGAACGATGCCCGCGCGAGCTGCGGCTTCGATTTCTTTGGATGCCCATGTTTTGCCTGGGCCTGCGTCTTTGAATTTGCCTTCGTAGTCTTTCAGCGGCAATTCAAGTGTACGTGCCAATAGCGCTGCGAATTCTGCACGTGTCAGTTCCGCTTTTGGTGCAAACGTGGTATCGGTCTTGCCTTTGATGATGCCTTGTGAAGCGAGTGCTTCGATTTGGATTTTCGCCCAATGCGATTTGATGTCTGTGAACGTCACTTTCGATGCTTTCGTGATGGTGAATGTCTTTTCAGTGACGTGTCCACCTGCATCTGTAACTGTCACTTCGTATTGGTTGGCACCGATTTTCTTGACTGGCACTTTGACTTTGATGTCTTTGTTGAAACTTGCTTTGCCGTATGGCTCGGACATGTCTTGTTTGAAGACTTCGCTGCCGTTTACGTAAGCGTAGATTTCATCCATATTGTCTTTGATTTTCAATGTTACTTCCGCTTCAGTTACATTGGCACCTACCGTTTTCGGTGCGTTGACGATTGAAATGGCAGCCGGAGTTGTATCCACCAGGATCTGGCGGCGAAGCTCCATTTCATTGCCGAACTCATCCACTGCTTTGACCGTTACGTACTGAGAGCCGTCTTTCAATGAAACCGTGTGTTTGAAGTTGGTGCCGTCAAATTCTTTCGCTTTGACGCCATTGACTGTCAAGGAAACGATTTTCGAATCGTCTTCTACACGGCCAGCGACAACCACTTCTTTCGTATCGTACGTTTCCAGTGTTTCCGGTGAAGTGAAGAAAATGACTGGTGCTGTTGTTTCATTTTTCGAACCTGCTGTCAGGTTCACTTCTTTTTTATTGCCAGCGATGTCATAGAAAACCGCTGTTACTTTGTCTCCTGTTTTAACAGGTGCTTCCACTTTGTATGAAGTGGTTGTTGGCGCTAATGATTCGTTGGCTGGCGTAGCCGCGTTTTCCGTGACTTCTTTGCCGTTGACGAATACTTCCCAACGGTCTGCGCCAGCGCCTGATGCGTTATCCGCAAATTTCGTTACGGTCACTGTTTTGGTTTGTGCGTCATACTTGGCTGCCGCTTCCGGAGCTACCGTATCCACGATAATCGGGAAACTGATCGACTGCCATTGTGCATTCGGGTAATCAATGACTGCGCGAAGCTGGATCTGGTACTTTCCGTCTTTCGCCGGTTTGCCGTCGATCATTCCGTCCCAGCCGTTAAGCGGGTTGAATGTGTAAGGCTCCGTTGCTGAGTAATGCTTAGTCAAACTTGAAGCGGTACGGATCGTGCGCAATTTCTTGCCCGCTGCATCCAGAACGTTTACTTCAAATTCTTTGGCGTTGCGGATCAATGAGTAGACGGGTACTGCCATGTCCTGCAAACCGTCGTCATTCGGTGAAAATGCGAAACGTTCAGGAACGTATTTGCCGGCATGTGTGCCGCCTGTGATATCATTTCCTTCGTCATCCGCCAATAGTGTAATGCCGTAGTAAGAATCGGCATCCCATGCAAATTCGTCGAAGATGCTGGCATCGTCCCATCCGCCGTTAAAGCCGTAGTAAGGAACGACCAATTCCGTGTTGCCAGTTACAGCTTCATTGGTGTCGGTCAACGTGACAAACCCGTCCACGAAGAAACCGTTTTTGAACGCTGCGTATTCAGGTGTTCCTTTAAGTGCAGAAACATCGACTGTTACTTTGATTTCTTTTGTTCCGTTTGCCGGAACCGTGATTGTTTCAGGAGCCGTGACGGCCACTTTGTCTGTTACGACCGCTGAACCACGGACGTTCGGATTGGTGATATCCGTGTCTGTTGCTTTTCCTGCTACTACTTCTTTTTCTGATTTATCCGTTTGGACGTTTACATCCACGTTGTAGTTCGCTGCTTCTTTAGAGAAGTTTTCAGCTTGCAATGTGAAGGTGAATTTATCGCCGACGATTTCTTTCAGCGCCACTTTTGCGTCGCCTGTCGCTTTATTCGTCAGCATCACGTCTGTTGAAAGCGCGTCATGCAACTGCATCAAGCCAGCACCTTGGCGGCGTGGAGAGACAAATTCGCCTTTTGCGAATTCAACCGGATCTGCTGTGTTCATCATCAGGTTTTTAGCGAATTGAACGCGCTCACGCCCTTTTAAGCCAAGCTCTTCAATGCGCTGGAACATCAACGCCGTACCACCTGAAACGTGAGGAGCCGCCATAGACGTTCCGCTCATCAAGCCGTATTCATCGTTGTTCAAGGTCGAGAAGATGTTGCCGCCCGGAGCTGTGATTTCAGGTTTGAAATCCAGGTTCGGTGTCGGGCCCCAAGAAGTGAAGTCACTCATTTCACCAGCACTCGGGTTTTGAATATCAAGATAGTCGCCATCAAAAGATACAGTCACTTTTTTGCCTGCATCCAATTGTGCTTTCATTGCCAGACCGTCTGCTTGTAAAGCGGACATGTACGGAATTTTGATAGCCGGATCTGACGCCATGCTGATGGTGCCGGTTGCGTTGTTATAGACGATGACGCCGATCGCGCCAGCTGCCTGTGCAGCCAAGCCCTTTTCAACAAAACCGATTTCGCCGCGTGAAACCAACGCAAATTTGCCGGCAACGTTCTTGCCAGTGTATTCAGCTGGTTTTCCAAGTCCGACATCCACCACTTCGTAATTGGGATTCGGCAAGTTTTCCGGGTCAGCGTCATTGGCTAGCGTATAGATGGCTTGGCCGGTTTGCGTCCCGTCTACTTGGTAATTAAAGCTTTTCGCAGTGATTTTGTCATTTTCGAAAGATGCCACACCAAATGAATCGATTGATGTGCTTGGTGATCCTGTCAAACCGTAATCCTGGTTATCGGCGCGGGGGGCAGCATAGCCCGAACCGAACATATCGGAGTTTCCTGCTGAAATGGAAACCAGGATGCCATTGTTTGTCGCTCTTTCAACTGCTTTTTGTTCCGGGTTTGAGGAATCCACAAATCCTGCAGTGGAACCAAGGGACATATTTATGACGTCTGCACCCAGTTTGATCGAATCATCGATCGCTTTGATGTAGATGTCGCCATAAGTCGACGGGTAAAGCGGATCGTTGCCGAATACTTTCAGCGCCAATAATTGCGCTTCCGGTGCAACGCCTTTGATGCCGCCATTTTCTTCATTGCCGTTCGCCCCTACTGTTCCAGCAACGTGCATGCCGTGCATAGAAGCTTCCGGTCCAAGGTCAAGGATTTCGTTGTTGCCATCCATATAGTTGTAGCCGAAAGGCACTTTAGCTGTGAAGAATTTACCTTTATCGATGGATTTGTCAGCCAATAAGGCAGCTACATCGGATTTTGTGATGTCGCCTGTTTTGTTGTCTGTCAACACCATGTCTTTGTGGCTAGGGTCGATTCCTGTATCAATGACACCTACAACCAGGCCTTCGCCTTTGTAGCCGTAATCTTTCCATGCTTGTTGAGCCTGGACCAATTCTTTCGAGTATTTCATTTCCGGTTGAACTTCAGGGCGCTGGTATTCAGTCGCTTCGTAGACTGATTTGACGCCGCTCAAGTTCGCAATGTCTCCAACTTCGCCCGCTTCAACTTCTGCGGAGAATCCGTTGAATACCGTAGTGAAGTTTTCAAGATATGTAATGCGCGGAGATACGGAAGCAATCGATACTTGCACGGATTCCTGGCCCGTCACAACTGCTGCTTCCAATGTCTCTTTTTGTTTGTCAGGAAGATTTTTGTATAAAACGCCCTTTTCAGTAGCGCTTTCAATCGCCGGTGCTTTATCAAGCTCGATGATCACACGTACTTTTTTATCCGGGTCTTCCGGATTCACGAATTTTTCAGGGATGTTCAATTCCCCTTTTTTCGACTCTGTACTAGGTACGTTCGATGAATTCGCAGCAGCTGAGACCCCGGTCAGGCCAAAGACAGCTGAGCTGAATGTCATCATAAAGACCATCGCCAGCAATAAAAACGGTTTGAGCTTCGTCAATGTATTTCCCCCTTTGTTCTGATTCGCAATTGTAGAGAATCTTTACAATTGCACAACAACTTAAATTTACCATAATTTTTCAATGTTGCAAATATTAAATGGGGTTTATTTCATGTTAAAGAGGCTGATTTAAGAGGAATTTGCTAGATATAGCTTGATATTATTTAGTTTCTCGAATTAAAAAAATATTTTTTGAGATGGAATTTAAATTGTTTGCGTGCCTGGTGAATTGTGTGCGTGCCTGGCACGCACACAATTCAGTGGAGCGATCGTTGTTTATGGTTTGTAGTGAGTGATGGATTTCTTCTATATAAACAAATTGTGTTTCTACCTTCACTTTCGGAGCGGCTACTTGAATATGTCATCTCCCTACCTGATCTCATTGCTCCTTTATCTGCACAATCCGCATCTTTACTCATGCTTCACTTGTTTAAAAAGTATAACTCACACACAGCGACGGATTTCTTACCCATTGAGCATGTCCCATCTCATTTCTACGGAATTCATGTAGAAAAGTAGAAACATCATGTAGAGAAGCAACTAGTGAAGGTAGAGGCATCGCCTTTGTACGGTAGAACCCCAAATAGCTCATATAGAACCCCAAACTCATCCTGTACATCGACAAAATCCATATGTAACCTCTTTAATCTCAAGCGAAGGCGCGTGCACCATCGCTGCCGAGCATTTCGAGAACCCCACACTCCCTATCTATTTCAAACAAAAATAGAAATATGTATCTCCCCCACACCAAGCGGAGCGCTGTCCGGCTTATGACGGGAGTTCCCTCCAGAATCGTCGAAGCGCCTTATTGAATTGTGTGTGTGCCAGGCAAACACACAATTACAGGAACGCTCACAATTTAAACACATAAAAAAAGCCAAACCCGATTGCATGGGTTTGGCTGTACATATGGAGTCTACTTCTTCTTGGCTTGGCCTTTGTTGGTGACGACGGTGTAGTTCCCCAGCTCGTTGACGCTGAGTGTGAATGTGTTGCCGTCGAGTTGGCCTTGGATGATTTTCCATTTGCCTTTGTTGTCTTCACGTGCGCCGAACTGGACTTTGATGTCGCTTGTGGTGTCGAATGCCAGTGTTACCGGTGACGTGAATTTCACAGGCAAGTTGTTGCCTGCTGCGTCAGTGAGTGACAAGTCGATTTGGTTTGTTAAGGTTGGGCGTTTGTCGACTTCTGTTGCGTCATCAACTGCCACATCCAGTACAAATCCGTCTCCTGCTGCTTTTGCCAGTTGCTGAAGATTTTCTGCTGATAGTGTCAAATCGGCTGTCGGCATGTCGATCAGCAAGTCTTTTCCGCTTTCCAGCAGTTCTGCAACTGTTCCTTCCGTGAAGGCAATCGCCAATTCTCCGCTTTCATCCGGTTCGCCTGCAGTGATGACTGCCTGCTCTCCAGTGAAATCAGGGTCGGCTTGTTGTTCACCCGGAACTTGTTCCTTTTCAAATGCGATTTGCGCAAGCAATGGATCGTGATCCGATGCGCGGCCATGCTGTTCCATGAACATGGAGTTGATGTGGACCATGTCCAGTTCCGTACGTTCTGCCATGTTGTTTGTCACCAAGAGGTGGTCAAGCACTTGTGAATTCCCTTGATAGTAATACGAATAACGGTCTTCCAGTGGCACATCTTCGACTTTATTCGTTAAAATATCGCCTTTCAATGCCGCAAGTGCCGGTGTGAATTCGAAATCGTTCATGTCGCCTGCAACGATGACGTTAAGGTCCGGATCTTGTGCAAGTCCTTCTTCAATAAAGCCGTTGATGGCTGTTGCCAATTCGATGCGCTCATCGACCGAGCCCAGGAATGGCGGTTGGTTCTTGCCGAATAACGGTTGGTCTCCACCTTTTGAGTTCAGGTGGGCGCCGATCACGACAACTTGTTCACCTTGGAATTCGAATTGTGCAGCGATCGGTTTGCGTGTGTTCGGCATAGCGATTGGCTGAACGCGTCCCGGATTCAAGGCCAATTCGCCGTCAATCCATGAATTGTCTTCCGTTGCTGTGCCTTTTGTTCCTTCCGAAAGGGTGACGCGTTCAGGGTTGTACAAATAGCCGACGCGGATATTTCCGCCTGGCTCTCCGCCGTCTGTATTGTATTCAGGCGCAATGTCCGTCCAGGCATAAGTCGGACCGCCTGCAGCTTTGATGCCGTTGATCAGGCGCTCGTAGCTTGCCGTTGCGTCACTGTTCCCTGAAGTAATCGGGCCGTCGTTGTCCTGTACTTCCACCATGACGATGATGTCCGGGGAGTTCAGGTCTTTGACGAACGACTCTGCGATGCGCTGCGCTTTCGCGTTGGACGTGTGGTTCGGATCTGCAGAGAAGTTCTCTACGTTATAAGCCGCCACTGTCAGTTCATCTTCTTCTTTAGAAATCCATGTTTGTTCCGGCTTCGTCCCGCCGTCTACAAGTTCGGTAAGGTTGCTTTCTTTAGCCCAGATTTTGTAGTTCCCGAAGCCGAAACCAAGGACGCCTACAGGAGTTCCGGCAAATGAATCACCGGACTTCGCGATATAGTTTTCATTATCGATGTCGAAAGCAATGCGTTCCGGGTTGTAATCGTCTTCTGCAATCAACACGCCGCCTTGTTTATGGAAGTCGTTATTGGTCGCATTTTTGGAAACGACAATCACTTCGCCGTAGCTCTGCGGTCCGACGATTTGTGCATCAGCTACGCCAACGCGCATAAGTTCAAGCGATTCCCAGAAATCAATGCCATCTTCTTCTGGATTAAACTCAGTCAATCCGTCATTGTCGATAATCTTAGTTGGCGGGAATACGTCTTTACCGATAAGAATCGGTTCAGGAAGTGGCGCAGTTCCTGTCTTCACTGCGTCCGTTGCACGGATGCGCGTGATCGGCAGGTCATTGACTTTCATGTCGGAATAGCCTTCCTGGAAATGTTCTTCCACGGTTCCGCTGATTGTGACCACGTCACCGACATTCAGGCCGTTTGAAGCTTTGTTGACCATGATGGCTTCTGAAGTCGTCAAATCTTCATCCGGGTTGGTGTCTTGGATGACGAAGTTTGCAGAGTTGTAGAGATGCGTCACGACGCCAACGATTTCATTGACAGCGACTCCTTGGTAATTCGAGTAATGGCCTTCGCCTTGGATATCACGGATTTTCAAGTCCCCTGTTTTCAGGACGGTGTATTCGAACGTGAAAATCTCTGACGTTTCGTCAGCAATTGCGATTGCTTTGATTGCTGTATCTTTAGTCAGTTCGATTGGTGCTGTGTATTCAGTGCTTGCAGCAGTCGGTGTCGAGCCGTCAAGCGTGTAATGGATTGTTGCATCTTCCCATCCGGATGCCAAAGTGATTTTCGTGCCTTCTGAAACGACACCTGGGAATGTATCGGCATAAACAGCCGGTTTATTGACAAGTTCAAAACTGTCAAAGCCAAGCGTTTTCACTTGGTAAGAGTCGTTGAATTTCGAAGCGATTCCGTTTACATGAATCAAATCGCCTTCTTTGTATTGTTTCGTAAATTGCTCGAAAGTGAATCCGTTGCGGTTGTCGTTGCGGATTGTGACCGCTTCGCCGTTTTCAGCAATCGCCGAAAACTCAAACGTACCGAAATCGTTCACAGATTTAAGGCCCGTAATCGCAACGTTCTGCAGTTCGATGCGCTCGCCTTGCGTCTCTTCATTGACACCAGTTGGCGCAACGGTTTGAACCGCAGGCAGTTCGTTGTTGGAAGAAAGAACTTCCACTGTGTTCGGCTGCAATTGAAGTTCGCCGCTGTATTCAGAAACTGTGCCCGTCAAACGGACCGTGTCCCCCGGTGCAACGGTTGCACTTGATGTGTAGACATACAGTCCAGCCGTATCGTCTTGAACGTAAAAGGCATTCCCGCCCCAGAATCCTGTCCCTGTTGTGACTGTAGCTTCAACTTGGATCAGTTGGCCTGGCATCGTGCGTGCTTCTGCCAATGAAGCGACGACAGTTGCTTCAGGTGGTGCTTCACCTTCGGATAGAATGGTGAAAGCGGAAGCCGAGCGAAGTCCTGGCACTTGGAAATAGGCACCCAACGTTCCTGTAATCGTAACTTCAGCTTTAAAGTTAGCCGGATTGTCGACCAAATTCACTCCAGCACGTGTTGCCCCTGTCGGCAATTGAACCGGAAGGATTTTTGCCGGATCGGTTTCATCCGGAGAATCGGCCAGCCCTACATTGGTAGCGGCTGTGAACGGTGCTTCCTGATCATAATTTGTTCCACTAACCGCGACACCCACGATAAAGCCTTTTACTGTGGCCGCGCCGGAATTATTGGCAATCGCTTCAGCAACCGTAATCGGCTCTGCCGCGTCTGCTGTAACCGCCATATAGGGCAGCATTGCCGATAAAGCCAAAATGAGGCTTAGAAAAATCTTACTGACTGCATGCTTGGACAAGTTCTTCACTCCTAATCAATGAAATATCACTTCGATTACGCTGTATGTGTAAACTATTGCGGAATATAAATAGAAATAGAATTTTTCTTAACTTTATCCATACATTCATAAAAAAACAGCTTTGCTGCAGGTATCGCCGGCAGCAAAGATGCCATTATTGTTTTTTATTTTTGTACATAAGGAGCAAAAATCGAAATCATTTTTGCTGTTTCTGCACGAGAAGTGAATGCACCAGGTCTGAATTTGCCATTATAGCCTTCAACGATTCCCAGCTTATCCAACATTGTAATTGCTTCTTTATCGTATTTGCCGTAATCGCTGTAATCCGCAAAATCAGTCACTTTGTATTCGCCATTTACATTTTCATAGACACGCTTTAAAATCAAAGCAAAATGAGCACGTGAGATGTTTGCTCTTGGATTGAATTTCGTTTCACTGACACCGTTGATTATGCCTGCTGCATATGCTGCATCTATTTGTTTCGCTAAAGTTCCCGGAAGATTTTTCGTATCCGTAAACGGTGAAGCCGGTGCATTTTCAATTTCTATGCCCAACATGCGATTCAAGATAAGTACAGCCTGCCAACGAGGCAACGTTTCTTGAGGTGCAAACGATGTATCTGATTTACCAGTCATAAGTTTTCGGTTATAAACATCGGTGATGTATGGAGCTGACCAGTTTTCCATATTAACATCCGTATAAGGAATTACTGGACTGATGCGGTTTTCAAGTTTTGGTTCAACTGTTTTCAAACCGGCAATGTAGTCGATGAACATTTGATAATCGATGTTTCCTGGCTCGCTGACACGGCCGGCTTTATAAGCTGCGCCGAATGATTCAAAGCCGTCTCCGCCTTTAGCTGTGAACGTGTTGGTTGCCACTTTGTATGATTTGTTCAAATCAAGTGGTGTTTTGACATTGCCGTTGACCACATTCACTGAAGTAACACGTGATCCTGCTGCTTTTGCCGGATCAAATGAGAATTCGAGTCCTGCCACGTGCAAGAATCCGCCATTTTCAGCCGGGAACAAACGGACACTGTGCTCAAGTGCTGTTTTCAATTCTGAACCTTTTAAGTTCATGATCGCCAAAGCGTTGCCGAATGGCATCGTCGTCAATACTTCACCTACTGTGATATCGCCTTGTTCGATGGATGCACGGATCCCGCCGCCGTTTTGGACAGCGATCACTGTATTTGGATCAATCGTTTTGGCTGTGGCAAGCATGCCGTCTGTAATCAAGTTGCCCAGATTGGTTTCAGAAGCACGCACGCCGCCTTCGTTGCGTCCACCGTTAAGGAAGACTTCAGCCGTAGCACCTGTTGACTCGTTTTTCACTTCTTCCACTTCTGCAGAGTAATCTTTGAGAAGCTCAGCCGCTTCTGGATCTGCAACGATTCCTTCAGCGCCGACATCATGCAATTTGCCAGTATGTGAAGTGATCACACCTTCTTCATTAAACGTTAGATCCAATTGGCCAAGGAATTTATTGTATTCATTTGCTTGTACGATAACTGTCGGATCTGTGTTTCCTTCGAATACGAACGGTTTCTCCAACTTAACATGCGTGTGACCGCCAACGATGACATCGATGCCTTCAACTGCAGCAGCCAACAACTGATCGTTATCGAATTCAGCAGAGTCGTCAAATCCGATATGTGTCAAAGCAACGATTTTATTGACGCCTTCTGCTTCAAATGCATCAACCGCTCCTTGAGCAGCTTCAATGTAATCAGAGAAAGTGATTGCTCCTGGACTTGAGATGGATGTTGTTTCAGCAGTCGTCAAACCGAAAACTCCGACTTCTTCGCCGTCAATTTCCTTAATGATACCGTTATAGATTTGACCGTTTTCGGCTTCAGCTGTATATACTTTTTCTTGATATCCGGCCATGATGTCATCACCTGAAAAGTCTACGTTCGCTGCAACGAATGGGAAATCGGCACCGCCTACAAACTCACCAAGAGATTTATGGCCTTCTTCGCCTGAGCCTAAATCGAATTCATGGTTACCGAAAGTCATGGCGTCGTATTTCATCAAATTCATGAACGGCAAATCCGCTTGCCCTTCAAAGGTATTAAAGTACAATGTTCCAGAAAAAACGTCCCCTGCATCCAGCAATAGATTATTCGGTTTTTCTGCACGAATCTGGTTGACCAGTGTGACACGGTTCGCCACTTTATCCAAATTTGCGTGCGTATCGTTCGTGTGCATGATCGTCAGTTCAAAATCCCCTTCTGCTGCTTGTGCTGTTCCAGGTGACTGAACCCCAACTACACTTGCCGTCAATGCCACTGCAATTGCTGATTTAAACATTTTCCCCTTCATTTGACACCATCCTTAAGTTTTTTTGACTAATTGCCCCATGGGCAGACTGATTCCCTAACTAAAGTCAGCGAAGTTAGGCATGATGTACTACTTTAAACAGGCGCAATTATTCAGCTTAATTTTATCATGCAGTATTTCTTTCAACAATAGAATAATTTGAACTTTACTAATAATTTAACAATTTCTTTACTTTATTTACAAAATACATATTCTGCTTACATACTTCCAACAGGGACAAACATGTTATGATAATAAAAGTGCTTATCTCACAACAGCTTCAGATTTAAAAAGGTCAGGTGATACGATGAATTTATCCAGAAAATACTTAAATGAAGTCCAATATGCACGGGCACTTGCGTTGTTTGGGGTGTTTGCAGTCCATTCTTCTTCTACCGGTGTAGGCGGAAGCGATCCGAGTTCGCTTTCCTTTGCTTTATACAACTTTTTCAATATTGCTGGAAAGTTGGGCACCCCCACATTTATTTTTCTAAGCAGCTTTATCTTGTTTTATACTTACTACCACCGCGAGTTGACTATGAACCTGTTTCAAAAATTCTATAAGAAGCGCCTATTGTATATTCTGGTTCCCTACATTGTCTTCTCCGTATTTTATTATGTATTGAAATTGAATCTATATGACACATTTGTAGATTTCCCTACATTGATTTCCAGCTTTTTGGCAGCTTTAGCGACAGGCAAAGCGCATACCCATCTGTACTTCGTTTTTGTCAGTGTTCAATTCTACTTGATGTTTCCAATTTTGCTGTATTTGTTTAAACGGTTCAAGTTCGTCCGCAAATATGCGATTATCCTTGGGATCGTCATTCAGTGGACATGGGTTATCCTGAACTCAGAGATTTTCCAGGTAACCGCAAAGAATTCAATCGCTCTGTCCTACTTTATGTTTTACTTTTTTGGGGCATTCCTCGGCGTTTATTATGAACGTGTTGCGGCCTGGATTCGCAATTGGCGAAAAAACTGGCCTGTTTTGGCCGGAATCTTTGTCGCTTATGGCACGATGATTTTCATCTACGTCGGGATGATGTTCATGATTCGCACACAGCAAGGCAGTTACAGTAACCGGATGCTTGAATTCGCCTGGAGCACTCATGCATTTTTTGCTGCTGCAGTAATCTTCATTGTTATTCATTTTATTGAAATATGGAAGATGCCAAAATTCAAGAGAGTTTTAACGGAAATTGGCGCTGTCTCATTCGGCATGTACTTAATCCATCCGTTCTTCCTACTATTTCTGAGACGTTGGCTCCCAGGAGGCGAACCATTGATCTTCCATTCCTGGCAACTCATCACTTTTGGTGTAACGTTCTTCAGCAGCTGGCTGATCGTCCGCCTATTCTATGACTTTGTTCCGTACAGTTGGATCGTTTTTGGTCAAGGCAACCGTTTATTTAAAAAGCCTGAACAAACAAAAGAAGTAAAAGCATAGATCGATTAGGCATCCCATAAATAGGGATGCCTTTTTTAGTTGAATTTCGAGTGATTTGAGAAAGGAGTCATCCAGGATACCTCGCGGCGGCTAGTTCGGATTGGGTATCCACACTAAGCCGGGCAATCGGAGAACGCCGCCCGGCTGATCGTGATTCTGTAGCATAAATTTGTGGATCTAAATGATCTAGTTAGGATTCTACTGGAATAAGGCGATGCTTTTACCTCAACTAGTTTCTTCTCTACAGGAGGTACCTACTTTCCTACAGAAATTCCGTGAAAGATGAGAAGCATAATGGCGGGTTCAAGGAGCGAGAAATCCATTTTTGTGTATGAGCTAAGCCTAATCAGAACGTTATGCTCTTCATGCCGGCTGTTCGCTGAGCGACAGCCTCAATTTAAAGGCTTGAATTGTTTGCGTGCCAGGCACGCAAACAATTCCACACAAAAAAAGCCATCCTCAAGGTTTCACAACCTCGAGAACAGCATGTCTATTTAACGGTTCTTTACTTTTGTTTTTTCAGTGTATGCCAATGGTGCGGCGCTCGCGATTGGTGCCTCGATGGCGTCGAGGACTGTGCGTGCTGTTTCGTTGGCACGTTTTTGGAGCGGTGCGGCTGCTTGGGTGATTTTCTGCAGCTCGTCCGGATAGTTCGTGAAAATGCGTTCGATTGCCTGGACAAGGTCAGCGTGGTTCCAATCCGTGGCTTCTACGTGGCCAAGGACCGGCTGGCTGACGATGTTGGCGAACGAGTCGATTTTCGGGTCGTACGACAACGCGACAAAAGGCGTATAGCTGACAGCCGCGAAAATCAGAGCGTGCAGGCGCATGCCGAACAAGACGTCCGACTCTTTAATGATGGCCATCTTCTCTTGAATCGTGCTGTCATGAGGTGCGATATGCGCCTTGTTTTTCATTAGGTCTTGGACTTGCTGGGAAGTCTTGAAATCGTGTTTGCCGTGCATCGGAACAAACACAACTTCGTATCCTTTAGCCGCCAACTCGTCGAGCCCTTTTGCGATTTCACCGAAAGCATACGCTTCATTGTTCCAGTCGCGGACCGAGACGCTGATGACTTTATTTCCGAAGTTCTGCTGGCGCAGCCAAATGCTTTCGAAGCTTGCCGCCTCCAGCCCCATGACCGGATCGGGCACCAGGCGGATATCGGCAGTGACGCCGATTTTTTCCAGCAGTTGTTGGGATTGTTCGTCGCGGACCGTCAGCAGCTTCACTGAATTCAACACATGCTTGACGATCATCTGGTTGAGCCGGCTGCTGATTGGGCCCATGCCTTGTGCATAGACGAATACCGGTTTTTTCAGCTGTTGTGCGATTTTCATGACACCCGCGTAATACGGGATGCTTTTGCGGCCGGTCTCGTCCTGCAACAGGCTGCCGCCTCCGCTGATCAACCCGTCGGAAGATTTGATCGCTGCGCGCACATCTTTCAGGCTCCATCTATTGACGGCCTTGACACGATAGGTTTCAGCCGTTTTTTCCGGCTTATTGGATAGTACGATAATTTCAATTCTTGGATAGTACTCTTTCAATGAATGGATAATGGCATAGAGAATAGCTTCGTCTCCCACATTGTCAAAACCATAATATCCAGATAACACTATTCTCACGCCTGCCACCTCATTCTTATCATAGTGATCATTTTCTTCCACACAGTTTCATATAGCCAGATCAGGACAAGTCCTATTATAAACCCGAAAACTATACTATAACCACTTCTGAGCAAAGAAATCAATAACGGGATATGAAGATGAGTAAATGTATTCACTAAGGACAGAAAACCGATGACCCCTGGAATAAGCAGGAAATAATAGGCTTTCGGGTAACTCTTCACCATATGGAGTGCCAGGATGAACAACGGGAAGCCAATAAGGAATTCTTTTGTCCGCGGTCTGACGTATAGAAGCTGCTCCAGCATCAGGCGAACCTGCAGCTCAATCGCAGAAACTTGTCCGGCATTGCCTGTCCGGCTCATGTAATACAAAATAACCCCCGCTATAAGGGCGATGACCGCCATATGCCAGTAAATCACGTTCATTTTCAAGAGCTTTCTGATATTCCCCCACACCGCATAGATGGCGATAAAGGCAATTGGAATGATGTAAATCAACGATACCCCTCTGAACAAATCAATGCCCAGCAAGTATTGATTGCCATTTAGCAACACAACGATCAGCCAGATGCCGATGGCCGCAATGGACAGCGCCTGAGCGTAAGAGCGGATCAGGTACCATTTTTTCTGTGGTTCTTTTTTCAAAAGCACTGCCCAGATCGGCGCCGTCACGGCAACCGCTAAAGCGAATGCCTTCAAGACCATGCTTTGGCCGGTCACCAGATAAATAGCAGCAGCCAGTGCAGAGCCGATCAATGCCAATAAAGTCAGTCGGTTAGTTTTAAAGACATACTGAGCTGCCAGTGTCAGGAACGCAATGGCACCAAGCAGAGCCATGGCGGTTTGCCAAAGCGGTACGCTATACGTTTCGAATGAACGCGATTCACCGCGCACAAAGCTGTCCGGCATGTTGTTATTGACATCCGCCTGCAGCTCTTGCAATGCCGTCAATGCCAGATTGTATTCCGGTTGATCCATGTTGATGAAAAAAGCGCGCATATTGCGTTCTTTTGCTGCGCGGACAATTTTATCCGCGCTTTCCGCGATATTGCCATCTTCAACGGTCAGGCTGTGGAGACGCACGAGGTTCAAGTCATTGATATAAGCCAGCTGGTTCAAGCCTTTTTGGCCCGCAAATTCAATGCTCATCAGCCCGTATCCGGCTTCTTTCAACTGCTCGCCGAATTCTTTCAGGCGTTCAGGATCTGAATATACTGGAGCGTAATTCCCGCTGAACAGGATTTTTTCAACTCCAGGTTCTTTAATTGACAGAAGTTCCTCAATCATCCGCTCAGTCTGTTCCTCATCTGAATAGTCGCCCAGACGCGGCACAACCATAAGCCCTGCTTCCTGTATCGAAGCAATCACTTCCGGGTCATAGCCGACCGGTACGGAAAGGATCTTATCAGCAGCGCCCGGGATATAGGTGTACGCTTCATCATTTACAGTGAACGTAAATTTCTCTTCAAAAAAACCGGCTGTGGTTTCTTCAAAATCAAACGAGCCATTCGAATGGATAAACAATCCCGTTTTATCGAAAGGCGCTTCGAGTGGATCCTGCTGAGTCAACAGCAAATGTTCCCGCATACGGGACGTGCTGACAGCGGTGATCAGCCCTTTTCGTTCCAAGGAGCTGATTGTATCCGGTTCGAGGCTGACGCTTTGGATGCCCGTATTTTTGAAGTCGGACAGGATACCGTCCAACGTCAATGACGGATCATCGATCAGCCAGTTAGTGGTCAGCTTGAAAGGAACTATGGTCTCGATTTTTTTATTTGATTCTTCTATTTGAATGCGCTGAAATGCTGAAGGAATGGTCAATAGCAATGCCGCAAGGAGGATTCCGATTAAAACTTTCTTCACGTAAGTACACACCCTTAACTTTTCTTGGTTGGCCCGGATAACAGGCGTTATTTCTTGGCGATGAATTTATTTATGACAGGAATGCGCTGCAATACGCTTTGGTCCACTGCTTTTGTCACCAGCAGCAAGACAAAGTAGATGACGCCGCCGGCTGCTACTGCCGCTCCTACATACAATAAAGCTGAAAGTCGAGTCAGCTGTTCAAAATCCAATAGGTAACTTGGCAGCCAAATGGCTGCCCCCATGACAAGTGAGGCAAAGACGATGAGGCCTGTTTTTTTCGGGAAAAAGCTGAAACCCGTGTATTTGCGGATGGCTAGAGCGTTTAAAACGAATAAAATCAAGTAAATCGCTGCTGTGGAAACCGCAGCTCCTTCCAATCCGTAACGATTGACCAGCACCAGATTCAGCACCAATTTGATGAGGACACCGATGATGATGATCCAAGCGCCGAGCCGCGCTTTATTGATTCCCTGCAATACGCCTGTACCGAGGACAGTCAGCGAAGTGAACAAGGAACTGAATGAAACGATTGCGAGTACGGTGCTGCCTTGCAGGTCCGTGAACAAGCCTAAGTTGATCGGCAATGTCAGGACGACCAAACCGACAGCGGCTGGAACGGATAATAAATAAGTCAGGAAAAACGTGTTGTCGATCAGCTTAGCTGAGCCGATTTTGTCGTTCTGCGCCAATTTGGTTGAAATGGATGGAATCAATGGCAGGATGACAGAACTGGCAAAAACCGTAACGATTTGGACCAATGCCAGGCCCCTTCCGTATATTCCGTACAGCGAATTGATGTCTTCCGCAGCTTCTCCGTGCATTTTCAATGCGGTCGGAATGGTGATCGAGTCCACCAGGTTCAATAAAGCCATCGTAATGGCACCGATGCAAATCGGAATGGAAATCTTCAGGATCGTTTTGGCGGTTGATTTGAAGTCCGCCAGTTTATAAGGCAGCCCTTTTACAACTCTGACAGATGAACGGTTGTACAGAATACGGAGATAAATGAACGAACCGATCGCTCCGATGATGGAGCCGATCATGATGCCGCCCGCAATCTGCTCGTCGCTGTAAAGACGGTCCACCATATAGATGGCGACCAGCAGGATCAGGCCGACGCGGATGAATTGTTCGATGACCTGCGATACCGCAGTCGGCGTCATGTCCTGATGCCCCTGGAAATAACCGCGGTAAACCGCCATATAAGGCGCCACAAGCAAGGTACAGGAAACGGTGATCAGCGCAAGACGCGTCGTTTCGCCTCCAAGGACACCAGCGATTTGATGGGAAAATCCGTAGAGGATCAGGAAACTGGTAACTCCGAACAATAATGCAAGAATGCCGGAAGTGAAAAAGACGTTCTTGATTTGCTGTTGATCGTCTTTTGCACGGGCTTCCGCAATCAGTTTGGAGATGGCGATGGGAATTCCGGCGACCGACAAGGTCAAAGCGACCATATAGACCGGATACACCAAGGTGAAAATTCCCAGCACTTCATCTCCGGCGATGTTCTGGAGCGGAATCCGAAATAAACTGCCCAGTATTTTAGACAGCAAAGCTGCGATAGATAAGATTAAGGTACTTTTCAGCAAAGTATTCTTCATTCTTTACGTAAAGCCTTTCGCCCGATCACCGTCGCTGCGAATTTCGGCAGCACCAGCATGCGTTTCCAACGGGAAGGCTGCTTGACCAACCGGTAGAACCATTCCAGGTTCATTTTCTGCCATAGTTCCGGCGCACGTTTGACGGTTCCGGAAAAGACATCAAAACTGCCGCCGATGCCAATGAAAACACCTTTGTCGAATTCATCGATATGCGCACCGATCCATTGTTCCTGCCTCGGGAAACCGAGCGCTACAAAGACGATGTCCGGCTCCGCGTTCTTGATCTGCTGCGGCAGGAGATGATCGTTCCAATCAAAAAAGCCGTTATGGCTGCCGGCGATCCGAATGCCCGGATAATTCTCTTTCGCTTTTTTGACGGTTGCCTGCAGCACTTCTTCTGCAGCGCCCAAGAAAAAGATGCTGGAGTGGTTTTTGTCTGCCGCCTCGAGCAAATCAAGCATTAAATCATAGCCGCTGACGCGTTCCGGCAGCGGTTCGCCGACGATTGCGGCAGCTTTGACGATGCCGATGCCGTCTGCTGTTATGTATTGGGCTTTCGCTAAAGTTTGTTTGTATTGATCGTCTTCCAGGGAATGCATGACGATTTCCGGATTGGCTGTCACGACAAACGTTTTTTCCTGTCTTTCAATATGGCTTTGCAAAGTGTTGATAAAAGCTGTCTGGGTTGTGTGGATGAATGGCACTCCCAGTATATGAACAAATTTCGAAGTCATCGGTAATCTCCTCTTCAAGGCAAAATATCTTAGGCTAGTATAACATAAAGAAGAACCCTGTGTTCAAGCTATGTCCGCTTGAATACAGGGTTCTTCCGTTAAGATTGTGTAAATTTTATTTCTGAGCGAGCGGCAGCAATTTGATGTAATCGCCGTGTACGTAAGCCTTCGCATAGGAATTGTTTTCAGAAGCGACTTCATGCCACATTGCACCATTGGCAGCCTTCACTTGCTGATTGAGAATGACAGGAACTCCTGTTGTTTTCAACGTATAAATAGAAGCAAAGTTTGTGCTTGCATCTTTCCGGAAATTCAACGGGCTTGTTGTCGTATAGCCGAGCTCGTAGTGATTCAAATCTTTATTGCCAAGATACGAATCGATCCGGTACATATGCCCCGCGATTTTCTCTCCCCAGAATGCGTCAGATGCATAACGTACGTTCATGCCGATGCCTTTATGGCCGAGGACGGGTCCATTGTAATAGCCGCCAGTCGGTGACAAATAGCCTGAATTGATCCGTTTGGCTGCATCTTCAATCGACTCTCTGAATGTGGCGTAAGAATACGCCTTGTTATAAGCGTCTCCATCTACTGCTCCATAGCCGAAAAGATTCCGTTTGTCCTGTGCAATTTTGCTGGTTCCCCAGCCGCTTTCATGGATAGCGTGGGACAACAGGTAAAGTGCATTGATTTTGTGTTTCTGTTCCATTTCTTTAAAGAACTTGCCTGAACCGACAAGGGGACTGCTTGTCCAGACTTTGCCTTGCTGGGTTTTATTGTAGTAAGGGAATTTATCTTTGAGGAATTTATCCAACTCCTCTGCTGTATAGCTGCTTGCTGAATGAAGCGGAAGCTTGTTGAAATACTGATGGCTTTCCACAACTTTCGCTCCAGCCGACGTTGTGAATGTTGCGCCGTCCCAGCTGTAATACTTCATGCCGCTGACGAATTCTTTCGGCGCTTTGCCGATGATTCCCGTCGATACGTAGCTTCCAGTCGAATGATTGAAAAGTTTATGGACCAAGTTGCCTTTGTCCACTTCATAATAAGATTGCCCTTTCAACATCGGCTGCGGAATCAAACGGACCACTTTCGAACTGACGTAACCGGTTTTTCCGGCCAGTTCCACTTTGACGGTCGTCGCTGTAGCGTCCAGGAATTTCAATTCGGTATTTGCCGGTACGTACGGGCGGAATGTGCTTTTCGTATCCGCACTTAGCTTTTCCGTTGGATAAATCTCGGTAAAAGCGTTCGTTGCAGCAATCCCCTGCTTCATCCAGACGATTTGATTGCTGCGTTCGACGGCCTCAACTTTTGAATTCTTTTGTGCATAGTCTTTTGCTTGGTCAAATGTCTCAAAGTGCTTCACGACCGTGGTTTTGTCTGCTGTGACTGTTGATGCCTGAAACTCCAGATTTTTCGGCGGGAACACTTCATCTCTGCCTCTCAGCATAACCAAAGCCACCATCCATCTTTTTGAACTGTCTTTCGGTTTGAAAGTATTGTCTTTATTGCCTGTAATGATTCCGAGATGCGTAAGAATGCGAACGCCTTCTCTATGTTCATTTCTTATAGTAGAAGTATCCGTAAAATCCAATGCTTTTGTCTCTGAAACATCAATAACAAGGCCTTTTGCAGTTAAGGCCCGTGAAACCATGGTCGCCATTTGTTCACGGTTGATCAATTCATTCGGCTTAAATACATTGTTCGGATAGCCTTTGATGATCCCTGCCTCTACAGCTTCAGCGATTGGGTTAAAGTACCACTTTCCAGGCTCCACATCCTTGAAGTTTGATGTAGCTGCAACAGCCGTTGCTGAAAATCCGCCGTTTTCAGCAGAAGCGCTGGTTACGGGTGTGCCAAGTTCGAACGATTGCACAACCATTTTAGCGAACTCTGCTCGTGTTACTTCTTTATTAGGGCGAATCGTGCCGTCGTTATAGCCTTGGATAATCCCTAACTTCATTAATTCTCTCATTTCAGCTTCGTATGCATGGCCCGACAAATCATCTGCTGCTTTTGCAGTCTCTGACGAAAGAGTCGAAAGTACGATAAGCATAGCCAAGAAGCCTATCAGCAATTTTCTCATCTTGATAAATCCCCCTCTTGTAAATTAAGGCAATATTTTACTATTTATAAGGCAACTCATCTGCTCCTTATAAATCAGTTCTTACCTTAAAGCATTTTGACCGGGTAAACTATAATGCTAATTATCTATATTTAACCATTTATTTATGGATAAATATTCAATGAACAGGTTCAATTGTATCATCAACTCTATTCTTCACGAAAGACATATTTTTACTTTTTTTTTAATTGCGCAATAATATTCTAAAATTTCTCATATCTTTATCAACTTTATAGGCATTTAGTATTAGGTTGAAAATCACCGAACAGAAATAATACTTTTAAACCATACTATTTTCTCATTTATCAAAAATACCCATTAATTTGAATAAATTTCTGCTAATATATCTAACATAGAGAAAGAATTAATAGGAGGAAATGAAAATTAAATGAAAACCGTTTTATCGAAAGTTACCCTGTTTCTTATTGCTGCCGTTCTTGTGATTTCCAGTCTAGGTATAAATACTGCATCCGCTGCAGGCAATCCGTTTAAAGATGTGTCGTCTTCAGACGAGGAAATACTGTATTTATACAATAGAGGTACCATTAAAGGCATCTCTGATACGATGTTTGGTCCAAAACAAGCTGTAACACGCGAGCAAGCTGCTACATTGATTGGCCGTGCCTTGAATTTGGATGCCGACAAACGGAAAACTTCTTTTCCAGATGTCAATTCAGATCGTTATAGCTCAGGTTATATTCAAACAGCTTACGAAAAAGGTATTATTACTGGCGGTTCAGACGGGAAATTCCGTCCCCAGGATACGATGACCCGTGGCGAAATGGCCTTCTTACTTAGCCGAGCTTTTAATTACCAAAAGACCGGCCATGTTTACTTTACCGATATTAAAACTAACAACAATAGTGGCAGCCTGTACACGGCAGTCAATAAAATCGCTACGGCAGGTGTTTCGAATGGTACTGGAAAAGGCACCTATTCACCGAGCAGCAAATTGATCCGTGAAGAGTTCGCTATTTTCCTGGCTCGTGCATTGAATTCAAGCTTTAGAGTTACATACAAAAACGTAGCGTTCGCTGATTTGAACGTTACTGTCAACAACTTGAACGTCCGCAAAGGAGCTGGCACCGGCTTTGCATCCATCGGAAAATTGAATGCCGGCGCACCGTTCCGTGTCTATGGCTACAACGGTTCATGGGCATACGGCATCAGCGGCAACATGACAGGTTACGTCAGTACCGCCTATCTCGGAAAAGCAGTTCCAGTCTCAGCGAACAACCGCTTTATCACACTTGATCCTGGCCATGGGGGCAACGATCCGGGCGCAGTTGGCAACGGCTTACGCGAATCCGATATCAACTTGGATGTTTCCAAACGCATAGAAGCGAAATTGAAAGCAAAAGGCATCAAGGTCTATATGACCCGCACTACCGATGTGTTCCATTCATTGAGTGCTCGTGTTGATAAAGGGGTTGTCAGCGGATCGAATGCTTTCCTCAGCATCCATACCAATGCAGCCACTCCAGCAGCAAGCGGATCTGAAACTTTCTATTCTGCTTCAGTCGGCAACGACAGCAAGCAATTAGCGACATTTGTTCAAAACCGCTTGTATAAAGCGATGGACCACCAGAACCGCGGCGTTAAAAACTACGGCTTCCAGGTCATCCGCACGAACCCGCTGCCAGCTGCTTTAGTGGAATTAGGATTTATCACCAACAAATCCGACGCTTCTAAATTAGCTACCGCTACTTACAAAGATCGTGCCGCTACGGCAATTGCTTTAGGAATCGAAGATTATTACAATTGGAAAGCAAAAAATTAATTTTCCCAAACGGACTTTTTAGTCCGTTTTTTTGTTGTATACTACATGGAAAGCACATTGCCCAGAGGAGGAAATCTATTGAACAAATTAAGCGCTATCGCAATATCCGCTATACTTCTCAGCGGATTATCTGCCACCCACGCCGCTGCAGCCGAAACATCAAACGAATCAGAGCGTGTTATCATCTCTTTTAATGAAGAAATCGATTATAAATTGCTTGAAGAAATGGGAGCCGAAATCCACGAGGAGTTTGATTCCATTTCTGCAGTGTCAGTCACGTTGCCCGAAGAAGGCATGATCCAGTCAGCCAGCAACGAATCTTCCATTGAATACATAGAGGAGAATTCAGAAGTCAGAGCCGCTGCACAGACCACTACCTGGGGTTACCGCGCCATCAAAGCCAATACCGCTTCAAAGCTCGGATACACCGGTAAAGGCGTGAAAATCGCCATCATCGACTCAGGAATCAACGCCAAACATCCTGACTTGAAAGTGGCTGGAGGCATCTCCAAAGTTGAAAACTCCCGCCATGACACAGACAGCAACGGACACGGCACCCATGTGGCCGGAGTCATCGGAGCGCTGAATAATTCTATCGGCACAGTCGGCGTTGCGCCCGACGCTAAGCTTTATTCCGTCAAAGTCCTGTCAGCCAACGGAGTCGGCACACTTGAAGGCGTCGTAGCCGGCATCCAATGGGCCATCGACCAGAAAGTCGACATCATCAATATGAGTTTGACCACCATCAATGACGACAAAGTCTTGCGCGACATTACAAAAAAAGCATACGATGCTGGAATTGTCGTAGTCGCGGCTTCGGGCAACGAGCGGCGCACCGGCGTTTTCAATGACGTCCTGTTCCCTGCACGCTTCCCATCCGTCATCGCTGTCGGTTCGGTATCCAAGCTCAACCAGCTGTCTTACTTCTCGAATTACGGTGCTTCACAGGAATTAGTGGCGCCAGGCGAAGACATTTTGAGCAGCTTCGTCGATGCCAAAACCACCACTCAGGAAGATTATGCAGTTTCCGAAGGAACGTCGGTCGCTGCGCCTTTCGCAGCCGGCACCTTTGCGCAATACATGGAAGCCTATCCGCATCTGACAAATAAACAATTGCGCGAAACCGTGAAACGTTCAGCGACGGACCTGGGAGTAAAAGGCCGCGACAATACGTTCGGCAACGGACTGGTCCAATCGCTCCAGACCAAAGCCGCTCTCTATCCGGACATGAAGCTCAACGCCTGGTACACAGCACCCATCAAGAGCATTTTCGACCGTGGCCTCACCAACGGGTTCCCGGACGGCACATACCGCCCGAACGACACAATTACCCGCGCTGAAGCCGTAACCATGCTCGGCCGTGCGTTAAAGCTCGATAAGTCGAATAAAAACCACCGCTTCACTGACGTCCCAAAAGATTCTTATGCAGCCGGCTATATCAATAGCGCCTATGAACGCGGCTACATCAAAGGGGTCAGCGCCAAATCATTCCGCCCGAACGATCCCATCAAACGCGGCGACATGGCACTCATCATCCAAAAAGCATTCAAACTTTCCGGTACACAGCAAACCGGTTTTAAAGATGTACCCAAATCCATGTATTATTACGACGCCATCCAAGCAGCCTATTCAAACAATGTCGTCAAAGGCTACAAAGACAACACATTCCGCCCGAAAAACCCCATCACCCGCGCCGAAAACGCGGAGATTATGAGCAACGCTTTGAAGTGATTGATTGTAAAGCCGAACCGGTTTGCCGGTTCGGCTTTTTGATTTGGGGTTTCGGGGGCCTACAGGATGTTTTGCGGGGGCTACATGAGTTAGCGTGGCTCTTACATGAACTACTCGCTTCTCTACAGGGATGACGGGGGCTTACCTGCATATTTGTGAGTTCTACATGATGTTTTGTTGAGGCTACATGAACTAGCGTGGCTCTTACATGAACACCTCGCTTTTCTACAGGGATAACAGTGGCTTATCTGCATGTTTGTGGATTCTACATGACGCTTTGTTGGCGCTATATGAACTAGCGACGCTCTTACATGAATTAGTCGCTTTTCTACAGGGATGACGGGGGCTTACCTGCATGTTCATGGATCCTACACGACCTATTGTGAGCGCTACATGAACTATCGCTCCCCTTACATCAACATCTTACTTCCTTACCAGCCCCTCATCCACCCACCTCCAAATCACCCTCTCCCACACAAACCTTCCCCCTAACCAAAAACCTTATCTACCAAAAAAAAGCAGACCCCCTCGATAAAACCGAGGGGGATCTGCGATTCAAACCATATTTTATTTATTGATAGCTCTGTAAACAAATTTTGTGGATTCTACATGATGTTTAGTGAGAGCTACATGAACCAGCGACGCTCTTACATGAACTATTCGATTCTCTACAGGGATGACGGCGGCTTACCTGCATGTTTGTGGATTCTACATGACGCTTTGTTGGCGCTACATGAACTAGAGACGCCCTTACATGAACATCTCACTTCCCTACCAGCCCCTCATCCACCCACCTCCAAATCACCCACTTCCACACAAACCTTCCCCCTAAACAAAAACCTTATATACCAAAAAAAGCAGACCCCCTCGATAAAACCGAGGGGGTCTGCGACTAAAACCATCTATTATTTATTAATAGCTCTGTGAACAAATGTTGCGTATTCAGCTCTTGTTGCGTTGGCATTCGGCTTGAATGTGCCGTCTTTGTAGCCAGTCGCTAAATTGCTTGCGGTTACGCTGTTGATTGATCCTTCAGCCCAATGTCCTTTGACATCTTTGAAAGAGGTTGAAGAGTTCGAAGCTTTTAGCGCAAAAGCATTGGTCAAAATTTTACTGATTTCTGCACGGGTGATTTTGGCGTTTGGCGCGTAATGGCCAGGCGAACGCCCTTGGACGATTCCCGCTTTCATGACTGCGTTAATGTTGCCGGCTGCCCAATGCGATGAAGGGACATCTTTGAAAGCCGAGCTTTTGACTGGCTTCAGTTTTAATGCGCGTGCGATGATCGTTGCCGCTTCCGCTCTTGATACGTCATTGTTCGGTTTGAACAAGCTGACATCGTATCCTGTGATGATGCTTTGCGTGCTCAAGCTTTTGATTTCTTTAACTGCCCAGTGGCCTGTCGCTACATCATAATACTGGCCGACTGGAAGAGCTTTTTTGGCTACAGGTTTTGCGACAGGTTTCGATACCGGTGTCGCCACATTTTTGACTTCGCTCAAACGGCGGGCACCCGTGTATTTTGGAGCCCAGTATGAATTGGTGTTTAAGTTGGCAACCGTTACACCGCTGCTCGTTGCAGAAATGAAGTTGCCATTGCCGACATAGATACCGGCATGAGAGATTCCAGCTTTGTATGTACCCGAAAAGAATACCATATCGCCTTCTTTAAGATTGCTTTTGCTGACGCCTGTTCCAATTTTGTATTGTTCAGCGGCAGTTCTTGGAATTGAAATGCCGAAGTTGTTGAAAACGTAGCGTAGATAACCGGAACAATCGAATCCTGATGGTGTTGTTCCTCCGAATTTGTAAGGTGTTCCTTTAAATTTATTGGCATATGTTGTAATTTCATTGGGTGTTGCTGCATTGGCTTCGGTGGCATTGAATGGGTTGGCTGATAATAAAAGAACAGCAATTATCATAAGCATTAGACGTTTCTTCACATAGCACCTCTTGTGTGGGATTTCGGGATGGTGATCAAGCATCTACCGTTAGTTACTTATTTAGTATATTTTTGATTGTATCAGTAAAAACTCCCATATCATGTTACAGTTATATTACAGTTGCGTAACATTGCCTATTTGTATGTTTAATTTTAGGACATTACAGGTATATAAATGTCTAGATTTTAACTAGTTTAAAAGAACCGCCATAGACGAAAAAAGACCTTTTTGCCTGATGGCAAAAAGGTCTTTTTAAGATATTTATTTATTCGTGGCGATTTTCTTTGTCGCCCCAGCACTCAGTGTTTTTCAAGCCTGGAATATTTTTAGCAAAGAATTCCGGATTTTTGCCCGCTTTGCGCTGGCTTGTGTAATCCTCCAAAACTTTGAAAGCAATTTTTCCGAGGAGAGCGATAACGACCAAGTTGAGTATGGCCATGAAGCCCATGAACAGATCAGCCATGTTCCAAACCAGTTGAACTTGTGCCAACGCACCGAACATTACCATACCCAATACCCCGATACGATAAGCCAGCAACCAAGCACTGTGGGCATTGATGAACTCGATATTCGTTTCCCCATAATAATAGTTCCCGATAATTGAGCTGTAAGCGAAGAAAAGGATTGCTACCGCTAAGAAATAAGGAGCCCAATCGCCCAAGTGGACGTTCAATGAAGCTTGTGTCAAAAGGATGCCTTCTTGTTCGCCGTTCGAGTAAAGGTCTGCCAAGATAATAATGAACGCTGTCGCAGAACAAATGATGATGGTATCAAAGAAAACACCTAAACTTTGTACAAGACCTTGTTTGGCTGGATGCGAGACGTTAGCAGATGCCGCAGCGTTCGGCACAGAACCCATACCGGCTTCGTTGGAGAACAAGCCCCGGCGAACGCCTTGCATGATGGCTGCACCAATTCCGCCGCCTACTGCTTCTTCTAAGCCAAATGCACTCTTCACAATTAAACTGAAGACCGCTGGAATTTCAGTAAAGTTCATGATCACAATATAAAGTGCTACCAAAATATAGGCAACAGCCATGATTGGAACAACGACTTGAGTAACACGCGCAATCCGTTTAACGCCACCGAAAATGATGACGGCCGTCAATAGGACAAGAGCGGCTCCTACTGACCAATCTGGGATATTGAAAACATCTCCAAATGATTGGGCAATCGTATTTGATTGGACCGAGTTAAAAATAAAACCGAATGCCAAAGTCAATAGTATGGCAAAGACGATTCCCAGTTTGCGGGTTCCCAACGCCTTTTCCATATAGTAGGCTGGCCCACCACGGAATTGTTCACCATCGCGCACTTTATAAACTTGCGCTAGTGTACTTTCAATAAATGCAGTGGCCATTCCGATGATGGCGACCATCCACATCCAAAAAACTGCACCTGGTCCTCCAATAGCGATCGCTAATGCGACACCGGTGATATTTCCTGTTCCTACTCGTGAGGCTGTAGAGATTGTAAAAGCCTGGAATGCGGATACCCCGCTGTCTCCATCTTTTTTCTCAGTGATGACACGGAACATTTCGCCGAATAGACGAACCTGGACGAATTTGGTGCGAATTGTAAAATAAAGGCCAAGACCCAATAGAAGTGCAATTAATATGTATGTCCAGAGCAAAGTATTGACGTTATCGACGAACCACGTGATTCCTTCTAAAAAAGCATCCATCTCTGTTCTCCTCCTTTATTAGTAAACTTATTAACAATACCCTGTTTCCACTGGAAAGAAACTTCCTTTTCCTGGCGGATAGAAAAATGAGACCCTCTGTTGAGAGGGTCTCGGATATCGGCTCGCTTCATCATACCATGCGACTTTCTTACATAAGAGTTGTTTGTATTTTAAGTTATTTCCCGGGAAATAGTGGCTTAAGTTGTTTTCAATGTATGGGCCAATACCCGCGCACCGATGGCAAGGGCCCCGTGGTTAAAATTCATGTCCGGATGATGCAGCCCTGGTGCGAGATCCGCTCCGATTCCAATCATCGCCGCATGCAGTTGCGGTTTTTTGATTGTATAAAAATGAAAATCGTCTGCTCCTGTTGTATGGACCGGCGGCGCTGTAGCCTCATCACCCAAAGTTTCCCGGATAGCGGCATCGGCGATTTGCATGGCGACTTCCGATACTTCTGCCGCAGGCGTATAGTCCGTCCACTCAAAAGAGATATCGACATCATGCAGATTGGCGATTGCTGTTAAACCTTCACCTATTTTGCGCTGAAGTTCCGCCATTAATTCGTTTGATTGGGAGCGGACATCCATCGAAAACTTAGCGCTTCCCGGAATAATATTTAAGCTGTCTCCACCCGTTTCAATATGCGTCAGCTTCGCTGAATACGACTCGAATGGCGAAAAATAAATTGATTTCACGAACTGGTGAATCGCCGCAATGACGTCAATTGCATTTTTGCCTTGATGCGGACGGGCTCCATGGGCATCCACTCCCATGATTTTTCCTCTCAGGAAAATCCCAGATCCGTGATGAAGCGCAGGCGTCACTTGGCCAAACGGCAACTCCTCAATCGGACGCAAGTGCACTCCGTATAAATGCGATACCCCATCGATTGCTCCCCGCTCGATCATCGATAACGAACCGTTGCCCCGCTCTTCTGCCGGCTGAAAAATAAAACGTATACGTTTCGTCAGTGTTTCATCTTTCAGATGCAACAGCGCGCCAAGCACCATGGCCATATTGGCATCATGTCCGCAAGAATGATTGGCCTGCAGCTTGCCTTCCACTTCCTGCCAAAGCGCATCGATATCCGCACGTACGGCCACCACTTCAGGTCCTTCGCCGATTTCAGCAATCAAACCGGTGACATCCGGAAACGTATGGTGCTGAATGCCAAGCTCTGTCATAATCGCTGCCAGTTTCTTCGTCGTCTCGACTTCTTTCCAACTCACTTCCGGATGCGTATGGAAATGCTGAAAATATTCCAGTATTTGCTGTTCGATGTCCATGTAATTATCTCCTTTGGGTTGAGAAGTTCATGTTGATAATTTGATTGTACACGAGGAGATGGGCTGGGTGAAGGATTAATGAGAACGCGTCTATTATTTGAGGGGTTCTAAGTGAAGCTTTTGAGGTTCTGGATGGATAATGGATTCCTACATGACGTTTCAGCTTGTCTACATGAACAGATCGATCCTTTACATGAACAACTCCGCTTTCTACATGAAGTTTGTTGGGTTCTACATGAATTGCGGACTCCTACAGGACGTTTTAGCTTGTCTATATGAACAGATCGATCCTTTACATGAACAGCTCGATCCTTTACATGAACAACTCCACTTTCTACATGAAGTTTGTTGGGTTCTACATGAATTGCGGACTCCTACAGGACGTTTTAGCTTGTCTATATGAACAGATCGATCCTTTACATGAACAACTCCGCTTTCTACATGAAGTTTTACAACTTCAATGATCATACTTCATTTTTCCTGAGGTTGACGGATATATTGGCGATAGCGCCGGCCGCCCACGGGTTGGCAACCACTTCGGATAAGGAACCGCTTCGCTGCATCCAAACTTTTCAAGCCGATGAAATCGCGGCATTCGGCTGTATTGATAGTGGATTTAATTAGCATGAACCAATCCTGCAATGCAGCTGCATGAGCATCTTGGCTGACGAGCCGGCATGTTTCACATTCCCAGGCACGCTGCGTTCTTTCCATCTTGCCAAGTATGCAGCGGGGGCAAAAGACGCCGGTCTCGATTTCCGAAGGATCGATTTGAAATTTCGGGGCGAGCGGGAAAGGCTGGTACTCTTTATGCGTAACCACTAAGCGGCTTCCGAGCTGATGAAGTTCTTCTATAGAAAGAACCGGTGCTGGCAATTTCATTTCCGATAAGTGAACATTGACTTCTCCAGCAGCCAAAACTCGGACATTCGGCGGTGCGCCTTCAACAATTTGAGAGGGGTGCGCGATGATGATCACGTTGGCCACCGGCAACGGACATCCAAGAGTTTTTAAAAATTTGCTCATGCGCAATGCGGTTTCGTTCATTTGCGCGATGGGGCTCTTGTAGCTTTTAATTTCTCCGGTTGCTGAAATCGAATGCAGCGCACTCGGATTCTGCTTGAACTCGAGTTTGCCAGCGATGTTTTTGATCTCCAACAGAAATACACAACTCTGTGTGAGCACAACTGTGTCCACTTGGATTTTAAATCCCTCTCCTAATGAAAAATCTTGGATTATCCGGTGTGGATAAGGCGGATCAAAAAATTCCAGCGCCTCATCCAGCCGCTCTTCCCCACCATAGCCCGCTTTGGCATTATTGAGGCTATTTTTAACAGTTGCCCGTTTGGGGTGCGTCGGGGAAATCCTTTTCAATAAAGCTTCATACCCTTCAATTTTCATTGGCTTTTCACGGTGTTTAATGATCATAACATCTCTCCTTTTTTTCATTAGTCTAGCAGATAAAAGAAGAGATTACCATTTATATCCAAATGCGAGTTTTGAACCTTCTATAGTGCCCAAATATGAGATTTGAAGGTATATTAAAGTAAGGATTTTCGTTTTCTATATGAACTTCTTGTCCCTTTAAATGAGCTATTCATCCTCCTACCTAAACATTTCACGTTTCTACACGAATCAGACATCCCTATCTCACATTTCACCCTCTCTACCTGAACATCTCATCCCCATACATGAACTATCGACTCGCCTACCTAAACATCTCACTCCCCTACACGAATCACACATCCCTACCTCACATCTCACCCTCTCTACCTAAACAACTCCCCCCTTTTACATGAACGATCCACTCGCTTACCTAAACATCTCGCTCTCCTACACGAATCACACACCCCTATCTCACATTTCACCCCCTCTACCTGAACATCTCACCCCCTACATGAACGATCGACTCGCTTACCTGAACATCTCGCTCCCCTACACGAACCTCACATCCCTACCTCACATTTCACCCCCTCTACCTGAACATCCCATCCCCCTACATGAATAATCCACTCGCCTACCTAAACATCTCACTCCCCTACACGAATCCCCCCGCTCACACCCCCTCCCTCGCCCAACACCCCATATGCCAACCCCAAAACACGCTTTTCGCGCGCGAAAAGCCACAAAACAGCCCTTGAACTAAAACGATGAAAGCAGTTTGCTTGCTCTCATTATTCTCCCATTTTTAGTTTTCACTGCTGCCCTGTAATCTTTTCTAGCCAAAGAAAAAAACCACCTCAACGGTGGCTTTTTACAGGGATCGAGAGAATCATTTCTTCTAAGAGAATAGGCATTTCCTCGAATGTGTTTTTGATATGGAGGCGTTCGGTGCGTTTGTGGGCGTCTTTGCCGTAAGGGCCGACGTTTAAAACGGGCGCCGTTAATTGTTTCATTGCCTGGAACGGGATGCTGTAGGGATCGCCGTAGACAGGTGTGTTGTTTTCATAGGTGACCCAGCCGTCGCTTTGGTCGTTGTAGTTGACGTAGCTGAGGTCTGAAATGCCGTTGAAATAATGGACTTGTTCGATGTCCAGGTTGAACTTTTCTTTGGCATTGGCTGTCACTTGTTCGACGCATAGCTTCACCAGCTCGTTTTCGGATGAATTGACGGGTGGGTAGTAAGGCGGCGCGTACATCAGCACGATGGCTGGCGTCAGTTCCTGGCAGTTGATGAGCAGGATGTCGGTGACATGCATCGATTTTTCCCGCACATCCCATTCAGGATGCATCAGCGTATCACGCAGCAAATCGGTGACGTAGTCATTGCCGAATTTATTGAGTGCATATTCCATCAGCTTTTCGTAGCGCATGACACGGATACTGCCGACCGGTTCGATGTTTTCGCGTTCGCACATCGCGTGGTAGTCGCGCTCGCAGTGTGCTGCCGCCTCATTGGCAACGGTCTCAAAAATCTCGAAAACTTCTTCCGCCGTACGTTCCATCATAAAGACATTGTACATGGCAGCCGTGCGATAAGGCGTCTGCGCAGAATAAGACAGTTTTAAATCACGTTGCGTCAGAGTTACCGGCAAAGGCGTGGTTTCGCCATAGACGACTTCCTTGAAATTCGGATTCCATTCCATGCGATGTGTCAGATAAGTCGAGATGTAGCTTGATGTAATGCCTGACAATGGTTCACCGACATGCGTTTCTTTGCCGTAGAACAGCGCCGATGGCATGATTTTTCCGATTGATCCCGTGTAGAGGTAATGGGCCTTGTCGCCGGGTTTCATTGCAAAAACAGGTTCGCCGTTCAGGAACAGAATAAATTCAAGTCCGTGTTCACGTTCAAGATCCAGCAGCTTGGAAACACCGTAGCGCATGCCGGCCGAGTTGACTTCCTCATCCGGTACGGTCATCAGCAGCAAATTGATCGGCCATTCTTCGATGGAGGCTTTTTCGATCAATGCCATGTGCAGCGCTAAGCCCGCTTTCATATCCATGGTGCCCCGGCCGAAAAGATACTCGCCGGAATCAAGGTCGTTTAACGTATCCGCATCCAGTTCGTCGCGGATTAACTTAAAGGCCTCTGCCAGTTTATAAGGACTGCACGCCAAAGGTTCCAGATCTCCGTATTCTCCTGTATGGACGGTGTCGAAATGGCTGAGCAGGACGATGGTATCAACGGCTTCCGGATGCTTGTAGAGAGCTGTTACGTTTTGACGCTCCCAATTCACTTCACCCAATCCGATATATTCCGGATGTTCTTGGAAATACGGAAGCTCCATGAGCTTATCCTTCAACTTATAGGCAAACTCCACTTCTCCATCTGTCAAAGTCAGGCTTTTCCAACTGACAAGTTCACACAATAAATCCTGTAATTTCTCTGGCGTTCCCCATAATGTGGCCACGGCTTGTTCACTCCCCTGATTGTTCATAGCTGTCTAACTTTCTTCTATTATAGTGAACTTGGCTGCAAATAAAAAGAGGGCGCGAAAAAAGCATAGATACTCCTCCATAAAAAAAACGGCTCATTGTGAGAGCCGTTTTTTGCGTTTCTTCAATAAATCTTCTGCTGCACCGGAGCCGAACAACACTCCGATGACAATCAGCACAAGTCCGTATAAGTGGCCGGCAGTAATTTGTTCATTCAAAATCACACTGGCTCCCACGAGAGAAAATACTGTATTCAAGTTCATGAAGATGGCGGCTTTAGTCGGACCCGCCTGACCGATTGAATAATTATAGAGCATATGGCCGACCGCTGTTCCAAGCATGGCCGAGAACAGGAATGCCACCCAAAACGACGTTGGCACCGCAGCGAATGCTCGGATTTCACCTGGTTCCTGAATGAGCGAGATGATGAACAGAACCGTGGCCCCCACAATAAACATATAGCCTGTCAACAAGCGCGGATCCAGCGAACGTGCGGCATTGGCGATGACGATATAACTAAGCACCTGTGCCAGAATCGACAGGAAGACGAAAATGTCTCCGAGGTTCAAACCAGTGGCTGCGCCATTTCCCACCAGTACGGTCGCGGCTACTCCCGCAAAACCTACCACTACCCCCAGCCATTGCAGGCGAGACGGCACGTTTCTCATGATCAATGAAACCAGCACCGCTGTCAGCATCGGACCTGTCCCAAGAATTAACCCGGCATTCGAGCCGGTAGTCAGACTGAGCCCATTCGACAGGAAATAATGGTGGCCCACGACATTCAGCAGCGAACCGAGAAAAATGTATTTCCAGTCACTTTTGGCCGGCCAGCGCAGCATTTTGAAACCAGCCAGGATGCCGATGACCGACAAGCCGGCCAGCAAAATCCGAAACGCCGTCAATGTGACCGGGTCCACGAACGCGACCATGTATTTAACAGAGGCTAAGTTAAAGCCCCAGACAATCATAACTGCTGTCAGGATGCCATAAATTTTCCACTGATTCACTCGCGAAGACCTTCTTTCAACTTTCCGAATATAAGGCTGTATTTTACGCCTGTTTCAGGTATCTGTAAACGCCCAAAACTTTATTTGATCGATGATGTGTTGTAATTATAAGCTTTTCTGCCGATCAGCAAACTGAAAGCGATAAACGCTGCAAGCGACAGCAGCACCGGCAAAGTCACGGTATGGACGCCGAACAGGTTGCCGTTTTCCAGGTTGTAGAAATGCAAGCCGATATAGCTGATGATGCCCGTAGCCATCGAAGCGATCGCCCCGTATTTATTGCCCCATTTCCAATACAGGCCCAGCACAATCGGCCAAATAAAGGCTGCTTCCAACCCACCGAATGCGAATAAATTCAGGAAGATCAATAAATCAGGCGGATCCAGAGCAAGCAGAAAGACGATTACGCCCAAGATGCCAGTGACGCCGAACGACACTCGCTTGATGGTTTTGATGGTGGCATCAGGTTTTATGTAATTCAAGTAGACGTCTTTGACAATGGATGAACTGACCAACAGCAACAATGAATCGACTGTCGACATGATGGCAGCCATCGGGGCAGCCAGAACAATGCCCGCGACCCAAGGCGGCAAAGTTTCCAACGCAATGAGAGGAATAACTTTATCGCCGATTTCGATGCCCGGCATAACCGGACGGGCAAAAACGCCGATCAAATGCATGTTCAGCATAATAAAACCGGTGACAATCGTTCCAATAATCAGCGCTCTGTGCATCGAGCGCGAGTTTTTATAAGACATCGCCCGCACTGCAATCTGCGGCAGGCCGACAACGCCGACACCAACCAGAATCCAGAACGACGACACATAGGCAGCACTTAAATCGCCTTCTGCTCCGTACGGCGTCACCAAATTCGGGTTTTCATTGATGAGGTCATTGACGATATTCGGAATGCCCCCGCCCGCAATGATGACGGCAATCAGCAAGATCAGCGTCCCGATCAGCATAACTGCTCCCTGCACAGCATCCGTCAAGGCCACGGCACGGAAACCGCCGATCGTCACGTAGACAAGCACACTGATCGCAAATAAAAACAAAGCCGAGTTATACGATAAGCCAGTCAGTGATTCCACCAGGCGAGCGCCGCCTATCCATTGAGCGGCCATAGCGGAAAACAGGAAAATAATGATGCTGAGCGCCGACAGCAGCACAACGGCTGAACTGTCATAACGGGATTTCAGGAAATCGATCATTGTAATTGCTTTGTAGCGGCGTGCCATAATGGCGTATTTCTTGCCGAGAATCATCAGCACAAAATAACCGGTGACCACTTGGGACATGGCAAGCAATACCCAACCGAATCCCATCGTGTAAGCAGTGCCCGGCCCCCCCAGGAAACTGGAAGCACTGCCGTAAGTCGCGACCATGGTCATGGCCAGCACAAAGCCGCCAAGTTCACGGCCGCCAAGGAAATAATCACTGACAAAGTTGGAGGTAGTTGATAATTTCCGGCTTGCCCAGTAGCCGATAAAGAAGATGATCAATAAAAAGACGATCATCGGCACTAAAACTGCGTAATTCATTGCAGGTCCTCCTCTTCTTCAAATGGCACATCTGTAAAGAAGAACTTCACGATGACGATCACCAGAACCGCAATCACCAAAAATCCGACAACGCAGCTGTAGAAAAACCAATCCGGCAAGCCGAAGACGTAGCTGTATTCCTCTACCGGCCGTGAGCCCATGCCGTACGCAAAGCCGAACCACCAGACAAAATTGAACAACGCCAAGCCGACGCCGATTTTTGCTTCCCGGTGGGCAACTTTAAATCGCCAATCCGTTTCTTCCATTTCATACACTCCGTTCATCCGCTTTTTTCATCTGCATCTATCGTACACCATTGCCCGCTGCAGATTAACCCCATTTGTCCGCTTTTCTTCCAATTTAAAACCCGAAAGCAGCTGCTTTCGGGTCGAGTTGCTCGATTTTATCGGGCCAGTACATATTCGACATACGCACGCCAATTCGTATTCTTGGCATAGTCGAAATTCGGCTGACGATTTGGAAACGGCATGAAGACTTTAGGCGGTGCAGTGAAGTTCTCAAGCTTTTCTTCATTGAGAACCAGAATTCCCGCTTCCGGTCCTTCAGTCAGCACGGCTTTGCCGCTTACTTCAAAATTGGTGGCGACCGGCAGAACATCCGGACGGCCATTGATGTTCAAGGTATGGGTTTTCCCGGCGCTGCCATCGTAGTCGAAGAGCCAGTTTATCGGAAGGGCAACAGCATCTTCCGCTGTTTCCAAGGCGATAGCGGTGTTGACGTTGCTGCCAAACGGCATCTTGCTTTCAACCGGCGCATCCGCTGCAATCCGAATTTCGTAATAGGCCAGCGGGTTAGTCTGTTCTTTTGGATCTAATTGGTGATAGGCCACGAGCCATTTGGACTCTTCAGCAGGCATCTCGGAAACGCTGATAACCGTTCCAGTCGCAATGCCTTCGATCCCTTGCCCTTCAATATCCACTTGGTCCGAAACTTCAACCAATGGCCATTCATCTGCCAGCACATAGCTGAGGAATATTTTTTCATTCGAATAGATCTCAATGCTTAATGGTTCTGTATCCCGGTTGATTTTTGAAACCGTTCCATCTACCGGGCTGATGACTGACGGGTTCGACAGGCTTTGCGATAATTGAGCATCGAGTACCGCCAATTGGGATTCGATCGAAGCCAATTGCTGTTCCGCCTGCGCAATGCCCGCCGCATAAGATCCATCTTGTGGAACCGCGACACCGACAGAGACATTCACGTCGAACTTGATGGTTTCATCGTCTTCATTGGTAATTTCGGAATTGTCGGCTTTGTCTTGTGATACAGGTCCGCCTTGAGCAGCCCGCGCCTGTTGAAGCGCAGTGAGTGAACTTTGCACTTCAGTCCGCTGGCTTTCCAAAGCAGTCTTTTGTGTTTCCCAAACCTTGCGCTGTTCCTCGGATTCCGCTTCGTTCAAACTGGCAAGTTCCGACCCGGCCGTTACGCTGTCGCCTTCATTAACCATCCACTGCTGAAGCGCTTCGTGGTCCTGCACATAGATTTCCACAGTCCCTTGAGGTGCTGTCAATGCTTCTTTGAACAAATGGGTGTCGTATGTACGCGCATACGTTTGTTGATATTCGCCGACATAGACGCTTTTTGGCAAAATGCTTTTCTCACCGAACATCAGTAAAGTATTTGCCGTCAAAAAGGCAATGACCGCGATAGACAAACCTACGAAAAAGAATCTATTCAAACGGATTGCCCCCTTCCATAAAACCTCTCAGCATATCGTCCACCGGAATCAGGCTAAATGAAGCTACGATCAACGCTGCAACAATATGAAGCAGAATCAAACCAAGCAAAATCAGCTTTGGATTGATTTTCGTGAAATTACGAATAAACCGGTACTGAATCGCAATGATCAAAGACGTGAATAACGTCAATTGGTTGAAGAAATAAATTAAAAATTCGTTGTCCAGAAACGTCGAGGCAATCGGTCCGAATGAAAAAATCGATACGGACATCGTGAAGCCCGTCAAGGCAAACAGCAGGAAAATCAATCCTTTTTCAATAATCAGCAAAGCTGTCACATAAGTTTGCATGACAATCGCTGCACGCCATGGCATCCTCAGCATTTTGCTGAATAAAAAAGCAGCGATGTAAAGATGGAAAGCCAAATAGAAGCCCGCCCACAGCAGTGTTCCGGCAAGTGAAGTCCAGCGTGCCAATGTATACGCATCCCACATGCCCGCTGCCAGTAACGGCGTCAGCGATTCTGTGTTCATGCCCCAAATCTCCCCGAGAGCGAAAACCAGCAAGCCGATCGCAATAATCCAGGCAATGCGTTTACTGACATTGCGCATTTCGGTGTTTTGTAAATTATGTATGAGTTGCCCTTGTCTTGGGAAAAAGTGCCAGAATTTAAAGTCTGATATCATGCGCGTTGGTCCTTTCAAGGCATTTAACGTTCTGCTTCATTATACTTTACCAAAAAAACAACCTCTTTGGAACGCATCAGCTGGTACATTTTACAATATTTAAAACGTTTGAGCCGAAAGGCATAGGGAATTGGTTGAAGTGAATAAGCGGGAGAAATTGTGCGCGTGCCTGGCACGCACACAATTCCATGATATTCATGTAGAAACTAAGAAACTTCATGTAGAGCAGAAACTAGTTAAGGTAGAAGCATGACTTACTCTTGTAGAACCCCAAACTCATCCTGTACAACTACAAAACCTCATGTAGCCTCACACATCCTAAGCAAAGGCGCGTGCACCACCGCTGCCGAGCGTTTCCAGAACCTCTCTCTACCTATTTATTCCATACAAAAACAGATGCTTGTATCACCCCATCCCCCAGCTGAGCCGCCCCCCCGGAGTGGGTGGAGCAATAAGCCAGGCAGCGATCTTCAGCTGCCTGGCTTATTGTGGGAACCCACTCCAAAGCGGCCGAAGCGACTTATAGAGACACTACAAAGCTATTATCTTCCTCTTTTCTGCCTGGCTTATCGCGGAACCCATTCCAAAGCAGCCGAAGCGATTTATAGAGACACTATAAAGCTATTATCTCCCTCTTTTCTTCCTGGATTATCGCGGAAACCCCTTCCAGAGCGGTCGAAGCTACTTACAGAACCACTCAAAAACCATAAAAAAAAGAAGGCTGCTCTTGGCGAACAGCCTTCTTCCCATCTGAGATTATTCTTCGATGATACGGTATTTCTTATGTGAAATTACGGTCATGTTGGATGCCGCACCAATTTCTTTTGCGTCTTCTGGTGAAATTTCAACAATCACCGAGTTGTCCATAATTTTAAAGATGGTGCCGTTAACATCGACGCCGTTGCGAGTGAAAGAAATCCATTCGCCAATGTAGCGGGCTGCTACGAATTCTGATACTTCTTTTTCATGGGGTTGGAATGCCATCATTACCACGCCTCTCTTTTTAAAACACTATCTATACATTATAACACATTTCGCCACCCATTTCACCTCTCAGCCAACACCCGATCCAAATGATTTTATTCACAAAGCCGGTGTCAGAAGGCTTTTGGAAAATATAGAGAGGATATCTCTTCTTTAGTCATGGTCTTCCATTTTCATGAATCGGCGGACTGCGCATAACTCCGTTTCGTGTTTTGTGCCGGCCAGTTCAATGATTTCCACCGATCTTCCCGGCGTCGGGGAATGCAGCATTAATCCATTGCCATAGTAAATCCCAACGTGATGGAGATTCCCTTTTCCTTCTTCATAAGCAAAGAACAGCAAATCACCGATGTGCCAGGCATCCTGGTCGTACTTATCGATTTCCAGTCCTTCCAGCGACTGATCAACAGCATCGCGCGAAATGATGACGCCGTTCGCCTTCATTAAATTATAGGTGAATCCGGAACAGTCATAACCATAGCTCGACATGCCGCCCCATAAATAAGGCAGGTCCAAAAACCCGGCGCCTAGTTTGGCGATGTCCAGACCGCTCCCTCTTGGACTCTGGTTATAGGCAGCGACAATTTCCACAGCATCTGCCATGATCAAAGCGTCGCCATCCGGAGTTTGCAGGCGGACGAATTCGCCGAGTTCCTTAACCGGGAGCAGCGTATTAAAAGATACAGCTTTCAAAGGCGCGAAGCTTTCTGTCCATAGCTGAGCTTTATTTGCCGTTACACGGGCGTAGCCGAGTTCGGTCAGCGCTTCGACTTCCTTCAGCTGAGTCATCGGGACCCATCCCGGATAGCCTCGCTCGTCTTTGCGACACGGTTGCCACAATGCGATAATTTTCGCCCAACCGTCCACCACTTCCTCAATCACCACGGGCTCGCCGTAAAGAAGCTGTGTTTGGATACGGCCACTGTCAGTCAAGTCTTTATTGTCCTCACGGCTCATTTCCTGCAGCCATTTATTGATATTGGGATTTTCCGTAATGCCTTCCGCGTCGACCGGACGCGCTTTTTCCGGCGCCGTCCACACGGTCGCAACCGGCACACTGCATACCCACGTCGTAGATTCTGTCTGCAGCAAATTCTTCACTCCGTTTCTATTGTTCGTTCATTCAACTCCCGGAAGGATGGTCAAAGTTTTGGCATCGCCATCCAGCCGTGCAAGTGCGCCGAGCGGCACAGAGAAATGCGGTTCGCAATGGCCGATTTTAAAGCCTTTCACTACCGGAATCTTCAAGTCGCCAAAGTAATCGTTGAATACCTGATCCAAGGTCAGTGATGGCTTACGCTTTTTAGGGCTGGCATTTTTGAAATCGCCGATGACGATGCCTGCCGCTTCCTCAAATTTGCGTGCCAAGCGCAATTGGTTCAGGATTTCATCCACTTCATAAGGCTCTTCGTCGATGTCTTCAATCAATAAAATCTTGCCTTTGACATCCAAATCGAACTTGGTGCCGACTGCGCTGCGGATGAGCGACAAGTTTCCTCCGACCAGTTCGCCTTGCGCAATTCCGCCGACGATAGTTTCAAGCGGCGCTACTTCCTCTGTGTAATGCAGCTCAAACGGTTCAAACAATTGGCCAAACATGCGGCCGCTCCGTTCATGGAATTCCGGTTTGCCGACATCTGATGCCAACATCGGACCGTGGAACGTAACCATCTCGGCGTATTCCCCGATCGCCGTATGTAAAAAGGTAATGTCGGAATATCCCCAGAACACTTTCGGGTTTTCCATAATCATGGCGTAGTCGATCCGGTCTGCGTAGCGGGCAGCGCCGTAACCGCCGCCTGCGCAAATGATGCCGGACACTTCCGGATCCTCGAACATGGCATGAAGGTCGGCCAAACGTTCATCATCTGTTCCGGCTAAATAGCCATGAGCCGCATCCACCGATTTGCCGAGCTTGATCTTTAAGCCCAGTTCTTCCAAAAACGGCAGTGCTTTTTGCAGATTTTCTTGATTGGGTGGACTGGAAGGCGCGATGATGCCGACCGTATCCCCTTTTTTCAGTCGTTTTGGCAATTTCCGCAAAATGATCTACTCCTCTTTTTCTGTATTCATGCTTTTCCCATTATAACCTGAAATGCCTCAAGCATTATCAACTCACGATTCAGCAAAACTTCGCCTGCATGGCAAGTTCGGCCATCACCAGCATAGCCCGGTAGGCTTCCAGAATATCTTTCGCCTGAAAATGAACGATGGTCGTGCCTTCTTCCAAATGACAGCCGGGCATCATGGCAGCCAGTTCCGCTTCGCCATAATTGGTGAACTCGATTTTCAATAGCGGCGACTCCGGCGGCACCAGCGGTTTGACATTGGCACGATTCTCGATGGCACGAATGGTTTGTTCATGCAAAAGTATGTGGGCTTTTTTCGGATGCAATGTCTGAACGGCTGAACGCGATAATGATTTTTTGACTGCCGCTGTCGTAACGTTCGGGATCAAGGCCTCCGCTTCACGGCAAGCACAATCGTCTCCCGCCACCAATAAAACCGGAACCCCATGATAACCCGCCACGTACGCATTAAATCCCAGTTCCCCGATTTCCACTTCGTTGATCCACATCGATCGGATGGCAAAGATCATAGAATGGGCCATCACGCCTTTTTGTCCAGCGCGTGCGTGGTAGCCGGCAAAAAAAGCACCGGTGTAACTGCTGTCCAGTCCTTCGACCATCGAATACGTTTTCACGCCTCCACTGATCAAATCCGCTTCTTCATGCAGTTCCTCAGCAATGAGGTTGTTCATTTTCGAATGGCTGTCGTTGACCAAAAATGACGTTGCGCCGGCATCAACTGCACCGCAGATGACGGCGTTGGCATCTTCCGTCATCAAGCGGCGCCCCCGTTCATAATTGGCTTCTGCCGAATCGACGTAAGTGTAATCCGGCAAAGCTGTAACACCTTCCATATCCATCGATAAATAAAATTTCATGAGACCTTCCCCTTTCAGCTGACTTCCACTGCCTTTTATCAATCAATGTACCAATATCAACCCATAAGTTCAAATGCCGTTCTAGTGCAAAACGGGACAAATAAAACCTTTTTATTTTATTTTTTAGAATTTTTAGTTATTTTGTACGATGTTTATTAGGAATGATGCATTTATACTAAAAACAAGTTAGCAAACACTGCAACTTACCTGTAAGATCTTCCACTTACACAACCCAATCGAAAAGGAGCGGATCGTTATGAATTTTGACAAAGTACTGGAACTCGGCTGGGGAGATCTTGCAATCGGAGTCGCTGGATCGACAGCAGTTATGCTATTCATCAATTTCTACACACTTATGTAAGGGGTGACTTATGAATATCGCAGAAACCTAAAAGCTCTTTTCCCATTCAAACGGAAAAGAGCTTTTCATGTGCAGTTTTTTGCCATACAAAAACGCCTCCCCATTTATCCGGAAAGGCGTTACTATCCATAGGCTGCTGATTTCACTTTACAAACCTCCATATAATTGTTGTGATTCTCGCTGTTGGGCAATCAATGCATCGAACATTTCACGGTCCCCTGAACTCAATGCCTCATCGATCATTCGGCTGTAGTTTTCCTGTTCCAAGAAATAAATGGCATCGGCCGCTTCTTTTTGAGTTTGTTCGTTCACTTCGATCAACTCCGCTCTTTCTTCCTGCAGGATCGCTTGAAGATGTCTGTGAATATCCGACACGAGCAACAATTGATAGAGAGGTAAGCGGATAAAGCGATTGCCTTTTTGGAAGACGAAGACTTCGGAGAGATTTTCAACCTGGAACGTGTTGAGGTTAACGATGATCTCCTTGCCTTCCACCGGAATAAAATGGAACAGCTCGTCGTCTTTCATGATAGAGAAGTACTGATAAGCAAAAACGAACTTCACCAAATGCCCTTCTTTCTTCGTATAGAACGGCTTCATGAGTTTCACATGCAACATCTGACTCACCCCCATCTTTTTTCGTAATATTCTGATTACATATATCATACCATAAAATCCATTTTTCGAACATAGATTTGCATAAGAACAACCTTATATAATAGACGTTTAAGCATATTATTTTGTTACAATTTTGACATAAAATAATTATTTTTTTATTATTGCGAGACAAAAGAATTGCTTCGCAGCCCAGAGCTTTAACTATATTGTTTTAAGCATTTTGATTGGTGCCGTCCAATTCAAAACAGCCAAAGCGATTCCTCTTCCTACATTCTGCGATACTATCCGCCGCATAAAACACAAAAGCCCTCCAACCGCCTAAAGAGGCTGTTAAAGAGCTTTTGAAATGGAATTCATTATTTTTTAGTACGTGTTCGCTGATGCCGATGGCGAGGCGAAGAGACCACGAAGTGCATTTCGTTCGGATTGATATAAATGGATACTTTGTCCATGATATAGGCAATCAGCATATGAAATTCTTCATCTCCCATTTGCCTTCTGTGAAAAATGATCCTGTTCATTTTGAAATCGACCTGCACCTGCTCCAGATGATCCGGAAACAATCGCGGGTTGTGAACGCTGTAACATTCACCTTCTGATGAAATTTGCCAACTGATTTTGCCAAACACCAAGTCCGCTCTCGCGTCTACTACTTCCCATGCTACCACGTCTTTCGGCTGCAAAACGGAACGCAAGTCGGGGATTTCCAAAACAAACGAATTGAACAACTATCATTCTCCTATCCGAAACGCTGTAATTAGGTCTTTTATACTTTTATAATACCATTTACTTTACATAAAACAAGGATTATCAGAAAATAAAGTAATGATTCTGCGAGTTGAAAACCGATTAACTTTTCTTCATCGTTTACGGAGCTCTTAGAAAGTCGTATAATAGAGGGAAAGTCTATTTTGGGGCGATGCATATGGCTACGGTTCAATCCCTGGCGAAAAGATTCGAAGATACGATTCACAATTATATGGCTGCTATCGACAAATCCCTTCTCCCGACGCGTGCGTTGGATGAAGAAATGGTTCGAAAAGCAGTCTTTTTAGTGCGCCACGACGGCGTGCAGATTCAGTCGTTCAACGAAGAGCGCTTGTTGCTCGAAGCCGTCGTTAAAGACGCGCATGCAGTTAAAGTCATTCTTAATTTCGATAAACTGACGGCCATCTGTGCCTGTCCGCAGGAAACAATGTGCCGCCACCGTTTGGCAGTTATTTTTGCCCTTTATCAAAAAATCGGTTCGTTATCCGAATGGGTGGCGTCATGGCGCGAGCCTGAGAACAAGCAGCTGACCTTATTGTCCGAGAAGCGCTCTCCTGAGCAATGGACAAAACTGATCCGCAGCGTCTGGCGCGAAGCGATTCCGGATTACACGACCCGCAATTATTTTTATTTCGAGCAGATGTACGATGGCCGTTTGAAAAACGCGATGTCGTATGTGCCTTTGGAACGCGAATGGAAAGTGCTTTATCGCACTTATGCCCATTTCATTTCATTGACGGAAGTCTGGGCTACCTTCATCTCCGGGACCCAGGAGGTGCACCATTCGTTCTTCAAGACCTGGTTCGATGACGAACTGCATGAATTGCGCGACTTGCTTGGCCAGCTGCGTGGCCAGCACCGGACATTTGAAGCGGATGCTTTTTTTGAATACTTAAAGACACTCATCCGTGAATTCATGGAAGTGAAGGACGGTTCGTTCTCGCAGCGTTTTGCTCTTTATCAGCTGTTCTGGACCAATTTGTTCACCACCAGCAGGTTGCGCGAAGAAGAATTGGCTGCCTTGAAAAATCCCGATGAACGGCTGAAAGCCTTTTTTGCGATCAGTTTAAAGAAAGATCTTGATATCAAGAAAATTTCACCGAATGAAGCCCATGACTGGGTTGAGCTGGCAGTTCTTGCGGAAACTGAAAATCATCCACAGGCACTGGCCAATATATTGTCAGCAATTAAGCCGCACGTAAAAACCTTCCTGTTTGAAGGCCTGTATACGCAATACCGGCACCAATATGTGCGGACGCTGAGCCGCTTGTTTTCACAGATCGAATTGAGTGAATTGGACTGGGAAGATCTATTCAAACAATTTGGCCATTACGGCCTTCCCGCCTATTCGGCGTATTTGATCGAAAAGCGTTTATACAAACAATGGGCCGAACTGCATCATCTGCATAACTCTCCTCTTTACTTTGCAGAGGAATGTGGACTGAAGGAAGTGCAGTCATCAGCGCCTGATTACGTGCTGCCTTTGTTGCACCGCTATGCGCTGGCTTATTTGGAAGAGCGCAATCGTCCGAGCTACAAGCAGGCCGTCCGAATCTGGAAGAAGATGAAAGCTGCCTGCAAGAAAAGTGGTCAAATGGAGTTCTGGACTGCGTACATCAATGAAATCCGCACACAGAATAAACGCCTGCGTGCACTCCAGGAAGAGATCGAGAAAGGAAATCTGATATGAATCAATTCCAAACTGAAGGAAGCCGCCTCTACTATTTAACGATCAGCCGCGGAGAACTTTTCCGCATCCAGGCGACCAATGAAGCCGGCAACCGGATTCCACCGGAAATCTGGAAGCCATATTTGTATTTTCTGGACAAAGACAGCTTTTTCGGATTGACTGCACAAACAGATGGCTTGGATTTGATAGTGACGCCTGCTGATTTTGTCCGGCTGTTCCAGCGCGAACCGCATCATTATGTAACATTTGCAGGACAACGTGCGGAAGACGAAGCTTGGCTGAAACTTGCCGGTAAAGTAGCGGATTCTCTCAACGATCCTCTTTTATGGGATCATGTATCAGTTGACGGTGGCGAAATTTCCATCAACGATACATACGGCGATGAAGAAATCCGCACATTCCTTGCCGATACGATCCACCATCAATTGCGCCAAAAAGGCTTATCGGTTGGCCAACTGCCTTACATTCAAGGCTTTGTCCAAGAAGCTGGCTGGGAAGGCTTGGCGGATGCCGATGACTATGTTGTCGCTGTCCAGCTGAGTGAGCCGGATGCCGATGAATTTTGGTCCTTTAAAGTGGTCATGCGTTCGAAACGGGGCAGTGTATACTGGTCCCCTTCCAAGCGCCGAGCAGATGAACCGATCGACAAAGCATTGCCGGAGAAATGGCGTCCCTTTGCGGAAGACATCAAGAAACGCCAATCGCTGTTCTTAAGCCTCTGCCCTTCTGTCGATAGGTTCGACGAAGACCGCTTCTATCATGCGGAATGGACAGATGCCGAAATTCTTGAATTCCTGCGCAACGACGCGGAAATTCTTCAGGCTTTCGGTGTCGAAGTCTCGATTCCGTCTTGGTTAAAAGCCGTTCAGGAATCCAAGATCCGCGTCAAAGCCAATGTCAATTCGCCGATTAAGAAAGCGTCGGTCGTCGGGCTTGACCAAATCATCAATTTTGACTGGCAGTTTTCATTGAATGGCCATGAACTGAGCATGCAGGATTTCCAGCGTCTTGTTTCCGAGAACAAGGAGTTTATTCGCATCGGGAACGAATGGGTGCGCGTTGACTCGAATTTGTTGATGCAACTGCGGAAAATGATCGAAGAAGCCGAAGATGCAGACTGGACGATCAAAGACATGTTGTTCCAGAACGTACCGGAAATCATGCTCGATGAAACAGCGGATGAAGAGGATCCACTTGTGGAATTCCATTTGAATAGATCTTTAAAGACCTTGCTTGATAAATTATTGGATAAACGTGATTTGCCGGAAACACCGCTGCCAAACAATTTATTGACGGAGCTGCGGCCTTACCAGAAAATCGGTTTCGATTATTTGGTGTTCATGCGTGAAGAAGGCTTTGGCCTTTGCTTAGCGGATGATATGGGGCTCGGCAAGACAGTTCAGCTGATCACTTATTTGCTGCATGTCCACGGAAAAAATCCGGATCAGCCATCGCTGATTGTCTGCCCGACTTCGGTGCTTGGCAACTGGCAAAAAGAATTGGAGCGCTTTGCGCCTGATTTGAAAGTGGTGACCCATTATGGCAGCATCCGTCCGAAAGGCGAGGAATTCAATGCCTTTTTAGCGGCGGAAAAACCGGATGTCGTGTTGTCGACATACGGGATTGCATCTTCTGACGACGAGGAAATGCAGAGCCTGCACTGGTCAAGCATTACACTCGATGAAGCGCAGAACATCAAAAACATGTATACCAAACAATCGCGGACCATCCGGAAATTCAAAGGCGACCATCATATCGCCTTAACCGGAACACCGATTGAAAACCGGCTGTCTGAATTATGGTCGATTTTCGATTTCATCAATAAAGGCTACTTGTACCGCATCAAACAGTTCCAGGAAAACTTCATGATTCCGATCGAACGCGATAATTCTGAAGAAACGAAAGAAAAATTGCGTCAGCGGATTCAGCCTTTCTTGCTGCGCCGGACCAAGAAAGATCCGGACCTTCAACTGAACTTGCCAGAAAAACAGGAACAGCTGGAATATTGTCCACTGACACCGGAACAGGCCGCTCTTTACGAAGGGCTCGTCCAGGATACGGTGCAGAAAATGGAGACGCTCACAGGTTTCGAGAAAAAAGGGCTGGTGTTGAAAATGCTCAGCAAATTGAAGCAGCTATGTAACCATCCGTCTCTGTATTTAAAAGAGCCGTATACGAACGCTGCTGAAATTCTGCCCCGTTCTCAAAAACTGGAGCGCATTGTGACCTTGGCCGGGGAAATTGCGGAACGCGGGGAACAATGTTTGATCTTTACACAATACATCGGTATGGGGCATCTATTGCAGCAGGCCATCAATGAGCTGTATGGCCATGAAGTGCCGTTCTTGACAGGCAGCATGCCGAAACAGCAGCGTGATTCCCTGGTGGCTTCTTTCCAAGCCGGCAAATTCCCGATCTTCATCCTATCGCTAAAGGCGGGTGGCACCGGCCTGAACTTAACGGCTGCGACACACGTTCTCCACGCGGACAGATGGTGGAACCCGGCTGTTGAAAACCAGGCGACTGATCGTGCTTACCGCATCGGCCAGACTCAATTTGTCCATGTCCATAAATTTGTGACCATCGGGACAATCGAAGAGAAAATCGATTCCCTGCTGGTGCAAAAGCAATCGATGTCTGAAGAGTTTATTCAGTCCAGCCAGTGGATGACCGATCTGTCAGACAACGACTTGAAGGAATTGTTCACGTATTCGCTATAACTAGATAAATTAAACTAATAATCTATACCAATAACGATTCTATTATGGATATTCCGCAAACCAGCTACGCTTTCAGGCCCGCAGGATGCGGGTCATACAGCTGGTGTGACAGGACGTCGCGATGTCAGCTGCAAGGGCTTGCGCCGAACTAACTCGGGCTAATCACCCGAGTGGATTTCTCAGATGTCGCTGCGCTGCTCCCGTGGGAGTCTCCACTGGTTTGCTCCATATCCTGACAATTAATTTTTTGAAGACAATTAGAAGAAAGAGTGGAAGGCTGCGAAGGGTCAAAGATATGTTCCTGCATCACTGCGCTAGCTTCGTCCGCGGAAAGCGTCCGCCTGGAACCTTATCTTCATTTCTTCACTCCTGATTGAACTGAAAGGTAAATTCTTTAGTTCAATTCATATAACTTAATATGATTTCAAATAATCCGGCCAGGTCCCCACCTGGCCGGATTCCCCTTTTAGACGTGAAACTTTACCCTTTTTGGACGGAACGGAAGATCGATTTCAGTTCACTTAGTTCCCGCTCCGCCTCTGCCAAGCGCTGATGGAGCAAGGCGGTCAATCGGATCAATTGCTCCATATGCACTTCCAGTTGCAGCTGTACATCCTTTGGCATCGCTAAGTGCCTCCTTTTTTGATGGCTATACGTTTACTTGTTCCGTCCCTGGCGGTTGGAAATCGAAGTCTGCATCAGACTGCGGTGATTCCTGCTGAGGGGCGGTTTCTTCTTGTGGTTTTCTTCTGTCGAGGAAGCGGATCTGGTCGCCAAGGACTTCTGTCACATAGATGCGCGTCCCGTCTTCTTTATCATACGAACGTGACTGCAGACGGCCCGTAACGGCGACAAGTGATCCTTTAATGCAGTATTTCGAGACATTATGGGCTGGCTTGCCCCATGTTGAGCAAAGAACGTAATCTGTTTCGGTTTCTCCTTTCTGGTTTTTATAGTTCCGGGAAACTGCGACAATGAAGGAAGTATGTACCCGCCCTTCATTCAATACGCGCATGGTTGGATCTTTGGTTAAGCGTCCTACAATTCCGACTTGGTTCATTTTCTCACCTCCTTTCGCTTACTTGAAGCATACTAAGAAGATTGAATTCTTTGCAAAACCGGAAAAATTATTTTTAGCAGCTTTTGAGCTGTCATATTTCATTTTTGAAGCATGAGTAAACTTTTTTTCTTCCTGTGAATGGCAAGGTTCAGCGTCTTTTCATCTCAATACAGCTCCAATCAAAACTGGATTTTGATAGTATTCCAGTTTTTTTACATCCTCTTTTTCCGTTCGCTTGCCAATTCGTGCTTATGCTATACTGAAACAAAGCTAGTATTGGAGGCATTGCCGCATGAAAACATTTAATATGCTGTCATTGGGAATTGAAAAAGACGATCAAGTCACCGATTATCCGGTGCATGACGGCCTCATCATCAACCAGGAAAACAAAGACCGCTCATGGATCCTTGAAATGCTGGTCGACATTCAGCACCTGGATATATTTGAAAAACTGAAGAATTCCGAGGAAACAATCGATGTACAGGTTGTCATCTCCTACCCAGGAAACGAACCTGCACCTTTTGAAGTGGTTGTCCGCAAAGTGAAGATCATCGGGGACCATGCCTCCGTATTGATGAAAGGCACATTGAAACGGGCCCGCCGAAAATACGCAGAAACACTTCTTTCAGAACTGCTTGAAGACGGTCTTGAAGGACAGGAATTGTTGGAACGCTTTGAAACCGACATGCGTACGCGCCCCGGCCTGCGAAAAGATGAAGCCAAGTCATAAGTTTCTTCATACCCACTGTCCGGAAAAACAGGATAAATTTCAAAGCCTATAGTAAAAGAGCTGTTCTGAAAGTCAGGTTTGACTTTCAGAACAGCTCTTTATTTTCATTGATCTATTATTTCTCAGCAACTGGACCCAATGCGAACAAAATGTCGCATTCGCAAGCAAGTTCTCCGTCGACAGTGGCAATTGCATGGCCTTTGCCCATTGACCCGCGCAGTTTTGTCAATTCAACTTCCAGACGCAATTGATCGCCTGGAACTACCTGCCGTTTAAAGCGGCAATTGTCGATTCCGGTGAAAAATGCCAAACGGCCTTTATTGGCGTCCAGCTGAAGTACAGCTGCAGCTCCAACCTGTGCCAATGCTTCCACAATTAAGACACCGGGCATTACCGGATAACCCGGGAAATGGCCATTGAAAAAGTCTTCATTCGCTGATACGTTTTTCAGGCCGACCGCTTTCTTGCCGGCTTCAATTTCCAGAATTCGATCCACCATCAAAAATGGGTAACGATGTGGTAAAATTGCTTGAATTTGTTCTGTTGTCAACAATCGATTCATCTCCTCTTCACTTTCCGCTCATGATATCAAATATGTGCTGCCAGGTTTCCCATTTCAGCGCATCAGCAGGCTTTCCGTCGCCAATGACGCCAAATCCCACCATTGCCCCTAGAACGGCTGCTAACGCAACCAAAGCAATTACAATGAGAATACGGAGCCATATCGGAAACAGACGAATTTGCACCCACCACGTCTTTTCAGCGCCCTGTGTGTCTTTTTCTTTATCGGCTTTTTTCCGAAGAGAAAAATTCTTTTTCAGTTCAGCCATTCACTCCGTCAACCTTTCTTTCTGCTGGATTCCCGGCTATCGGGCAAAGCTCATGTCTAGTCATTATACTAAAATGTCCGGTTTTTGGCATCAGCTATTTGTCTTTGTTTGCTTTTCCGGAAAATGTTTTCTTTTGCTTCCAGCATCAGTCCAGTTCCCAATGCGACACATTCCAATGGATTTTCTGCAATGGACACAGGAATCTGCAATTGGGCAGCCAGCAGCTGATCTAACCCATCAAGCAGTGCACCTCCGCCCGTAAGAACGGCTCCGCTTTCAATTATATCTGAAGCCAGTTCCGGCGGGGTCTTTTCCAAAACCATCCGCGCCGCTTCAACAATTGAATTGACGGATTCTTTCAATGCTTCCCCAATCTCCATGGAGTTGATCTTCAGCGTCCGGGGAAAACCAGTCAGGATATCGCGCCCCCGGATTTCTATTTCTTTGGCTTCCGTATGTTTTAACGCTGTCCCAATTTCAACTTTAATTTTTTCCGCGGTTTTTTCACCGATCAACAGCTTATGGTGGTCTTTGACGTATTTCATAATCTGTCGATCAAATGAATCTCCAGCCGTTTTTATCGTTTCGCTTGTGACAATGTCTCCCATAGATAATACTGCGACATCCGTCGTGCCGCCGCCAATATCGATGACCATGCTGGCATTCGGCTGATAGATATCCAGGCCTGCTCCGATGGCTGCCACTTTCGGCTCGACTTCGACATAGACTTTTTTGCCGCCTGCCTTTTCGGCCACTTCGCGAATAGCATTTTGTTCAATGCTCGTGATATTCGTCGGACAACAAATTAAGATGCGCGGTTTGGTCATAAACCCTTTCAGCTTTAGGATATGCATAAAATGTTTCAGCATCGCTTCGGTAACGTCAAAGTTGTGGATGACGCCATCCTTCAATGGCCGGACCGCCACAATATGCTTTGGCGTTCTGCCCATCATTTTGCGCGCTTCTGTGCCGACAGCCAGCACTTCCTCCGTCTTCCGGTCCATCGCCACTACAGAAGGTTCATTCAAGATGATTCCTTTGCCTTTTACATAGATCAGGACATTTGCTGTCCCTAAATCAATTCCTATATCTTTAGAAAACATCAAGCCGCACTCCTTTTCTACCATCTATCCTGTTGAATTAATTTTTCTACAGCATATGTATTGATTAAATGATTCTCTTAACTGAATAGTTTATCACAGTCAGGATCTCATTGACAAAAATCCCTGGATTCAGCTCCTGCAATTAAAAAGGCTTACGGAGCTGTAAACCAGCGCCGCAAGCCTATGAAGAATAGATTAGACCAATTGCTCGACTTTCGTTTCTGCCTGTTCAACTGACACGCGCTCAATATCAGCGCCCAATGCTGCCAGTTTTCCGTGGAAGTTAACGTATCCGCGATCTAAATGATAAAGTTCATTAACACGAGTGATGCCCTCTGCAGCCAGTCCAGCTAAAATCAAGGCAGCAGCAGCTCTCAAATCGGTTGCTGCAACTTCTGCACCTTGCAGATCAGATGGCCCTTCCATAATAACAGAACGCCCTTCGATTTTAACCGTTGCGTTCATGCGGCGGAATTCTTCCACGTGCATAAAGCGATTTTCAAAAACGGTTTCTGTCAAAATGCCGTTGCCTTTGGCAGTCAGCATCAATGACATCATCTGTGATTGCATGTCCGTCGGGAAGCCTGGATGCGGCATGGTTTTGATGTCGATCGAGCGGAGTGGACGGTTTGCACGGATGCGCAATCCTTCTTCTGTCTCCTGAATGTCTACACCCATTTCACCCATTTTGGAGATCAACGCCGTCATGTGTTCAGGAACGGCATTCTCAATGATTACATCGCCTTCAGTGATTGCAGCAGCAACCATGAATGTGCCGGCCTCCACACGGTCTGGAATGATATAATGCTCTGCACCATGTAATTCTTCTACACCTTCAATGCGCATTGTATCTGTTCCAGCACCGATTACGCGGCCGCCCATTTCGTTGATGTAGTTTGCAACATCAACAATTTCCGGTTCTTTTGCAGCGTTTTCGATTAATGTAGTACCTTCTGCCAAAGCGGCAGCCATCATGATGTTTTCAGTTGCGCCGACACTTGGGAAATCCAAATAGATTTTTGCTCCGCGCAAACGGCCAGTTGTTTTAGCTTCCACAAAGCCGTTTCCGAAAGTAATGCTTGCGCCCATTGCTTCAAACCCTTTTAGGTGTTGGTCAATCGGGCGTGATCCTATTGCACATCCGCCTGGCAAAGCTACACGAGCAAATCCATTACGCGCAAGAACTGGTCCCATCACCAAAATCGAAGCGCGCATTTTGCGTACATATTCGAATTGAGCTTCGCTTGATAATGTTGCTGAAGAATCGATCAGCATTTCATTTTTTTCAGGAAAATACTCAACCTGCACATTCAGGCTTCTCAAAACCTCCTGAATCGTGTAGACGTCGGCTAAATTCGGTACCTCTTTAATGATGCTCTTTCCTTTTGAAGCCAATAGCGCTCCAGCTAATACCGGAAGAACTGCATTTTTAGCACCCTCGACCCGTACTTTCCCTTTTAATTTTTGGCCGCCTTTTACAATAATTTGATCCACTGATATGCCCTCCATGTGTTTAATAGTCATCTATATGTATCCCATATACGTTAAAGTCCAATGTCATTATTTAGAAACAAAACCTTACTCATCCTACCCTGTTTTTTAGTAAAAAACAAGCAACTTTACTCTCATTTTGTGCTATTCATCTCATGGGACAATACATTGTTCGAAAAGTTTTCCGTTTTTATGTCCGCTAAAGGAAAAAAGTCACGTTTTAAAAATCAACTAGTAGACCTTTTCCCCTCATTAGAACCATTAAACCTTATACGAAATTTTATTTCCCTGGAAATAAAGATTTGCCGTTTTGCCATAGCCGTGAGGTTCAAAGCCATGGCAAAACGGCAATTTTAAAAAAGATAAGGCAATTGCCGCGACCAAGATGAAATATTTAGGAAAAAAGTAGATACCATGGTCCCGATTGCAATGCTAATAAAAATATAAAGAATTTGTGCTTGAAGTACATGATGCTTATGAATCCATTTTTCGAACATGACAGCACGCATCGCATAAAAAGCAACACCGGTAAAGAATATGTGGCTGAAGATTGAAATCAAAGCCGTTTGCCCAATCATGGTTTCCATCTGATGCACCCTTTCATAAAATGTCAGTTATTCAGTGATGTGAATCCCGTTAATCGCTTGTTGACCCATGCGAGGAAATTTCCTTGCTGATCAGTTGTCAGCTTTTGAAAATCTCAGTATCCTCGTTCTGTAGAACTACAGAACTAAATCCAATCTATAAGAAATAGAAAAAGCGGACAAAAGTCAATTGCCCTTCTGCCCGCTTTTGCCTACACTTTTTTAAATATCCAGCTTCAGTGGCCAACTCCTTAGGCTTAAATCCTGCAGGAGCCGAACGGCCGCTTATGCTTTACTTTATTGTCCAGCTTCAGCGCCCGGATTCTAAGGTCATAAGCCACCCTGGCTACACGGCAAAGAACGCCGCTTCGCCAGTGCGTCTTATCCCCGTCGAATCTACACGGACGCTTATGCTTTTATTTAAACATTACCCTCATAAACGTTGATACGATTCATCGCACGTTTTAACGCCAATTCTGCACGTTTAAAGTCGATTTCATCTTTATTAGCCTGTAAGAGTGCTTCTGCACGTTTAGCGGATTCCTGAGCGCGTGCCAGATCGATGTCTGTTGCGCGTTCAGCCGATTGTGCAAGAATGGTCACTTTTTCAGGGCGGATTTCAAGAAATCCACCGTTTACAGCAACCAATTCTGTCGAGTTCTCTTTTTTCAATCGGACTGCACCGATTCCAAGAGGAGCGACTGTCGGAATGTGGCCGGGCAAAACGCCCATTTCGCCGGTTGCTGTAACTGCAATAACCATAGATACTTCTGAATCGTATACCGGGCCGTCGGGAGTGACAATATTGACTGTAATGGTCTTCATTTTTTTCCCTCCTGGTCCCTGGTTTTAGACTTCTACGCCCATGCTTTTTGCTTTTGCAATAACATCTTCAATGCGTCCGACCAAACGGAAAGCATCTTCTGGCAAGTGGTCATAGTTTCCATCAAGAATTCCACGGAATCCTTTGATCGTTTCTTGAACTGGAACATAAGAACCTTTTTGGCCTGTGAACTGTTCAGCAACGTGGAAGTTCTGAGAAAGGAAGTTTTGGACGCGGCGTGCACGGTTAACCGTCAGCTTGTCTTCATCACTTAACTCATCCATACCAAGGATTGCAATGATATCTTGTAATTCTCTGTAGCGTTGAAGCGTTTCTTGAACTTCACGTGAGATATTGTAATGTTCTTCGCCAACAATTTCAGGTGACAATGCACGAGAAGTTGAAGCCAAAGGATCCACCGCTGGGTAAATACCCATCTCAGAAAGTTTACGCTCAAGGTTAGTTGTCGCATCCAAGTGAGCGAAAGTTGTAGCCGGAGCCGGATCCGTATAGTCATCGGCTGGTACGTAAATCGCTTGGATAGACGTTACTGAACCTGTGCTTGTAGTTGTGATACGTTCCTGCAATTGGCCCATTTCAGTAGCAAGTGTCGGTTGGTAACCAACAGCTGATGGCATGCGGCCAAGAAGTGCTGATACTTCAGATCCTGCTTGAGTAAAGCGGAAGATGTTGTCGATGAAAAGAAGAACGTCCGCGCCTTGTTCGTCACGGAAGTATTCTGCCATAGTCAAACCAGTCAAGGCAACACGCATACGTGCACCAGGCGGCTCGTTCATTTGGCCGAAGACCATTGCCGTTTTCTTGATAACGCCAGAATCGCTCATCTCAAAGTACAAGTCATTTCCTTCGCGCGTACGTTCACCAACACCAGCGAATACGGATAAACCACCGTGTTCTTGAGCGATGTTGTTAATCAATTCCTGGATAAGAACTGTTTTACCTACACCGGCACCACCGAAGAGACCGATTTTACCGCCTTTGATGTAAGGGGCAAGCAAGTCAACAACTTTGATACCTGTTTCAAGAATTTCAACTTCTGTGGAAAGATGCTCGAACGTAGGTGCTAAGCGGTGAATCGGATCACGGCGCTCTGTTGCAGGAATTTCTTCCCCTAAGTCGATAATTTCACCAAGTACGTTAAATACTCGGCCTAATGTTACATCTCCAACTGGAACAGAAATTGCTCTGCCCAAGTCAGTTACTACTGAACCACGTTGCAGTCCATCAGTAGATTCCATCGCGATTGTACGGACTGAATCGTCACCAAGGTGAAGAGCCACTTCAAGCGTCAAAACGACTTGAGCTTGTCCGGGACGATCAATATTTACAGTTAGGGCGTTGTAGATAGCTGGAAGTTGGCCATCAGCAAACTTTACATCTACAACCGGTCCCATAACCTGAAGAACGTGTCCTGTGTTCATGCTGTTCCCTCCTGTCTTACTTTTATTGAAACTTTATTGCAAGCTTCGGCGGCTTAATCGGCCGCCTTCGCTTCAATTTTTTCGTTATTGTCCAGATTCCAGCGGCCCAGCTCTTCGGGTCATAAGCCAACCCAGCTGTGCGGCAAAGAACGCCACCCTGCTGGTCTGTCTTATGCCTGTCAGAGCTTAACGGGCGCTGTCGCTTTTCGTTATTATTCCAGTGCAGCTGCTCCGCCGACAATCTCTGTAATTTCCTGAGTGATTGCTGCTTGGCGTGCACGGTTGTATTGAAGTGTCAGTCCATTAATCAAATCAGACGCATTATCAGTCGCGCTCTTCATTGCTGTCATGGATGCAGCATGTTCACTTGCTTTGCCATCAAGAACGGCTCCAAAGATCAAGCTTTCCGCATATTGAGGAAGAAGAACTTCCAAAATCGCTTCTGCTGAAGGATCGAACTCGTAAGATGCAGTTGATCCGGTCGGTTGAATATCCGTCAGCGGCAAGACTTTTTTCTCTGTAACTTCTTGTTGAATAGCTGAAACAAAGTGATTATAGTACATATAAACTTCGTCATATGTCCCATCTGCGAACATACCAACAGCTTTGCGCGTTAATTCTTTAATATCCGAAAACGTCGGATGGTCCGGAAGTGCAATTGCACTTTCAAGAATCGTCATTCCTTGCTTCGCAAAGAATTCCTTCCCTTTCCGGCCAACGCTCAGGATAACAAAGTCGTCATTGGATGTATGCCGTTCACGGATTCTGCTCATGACAGTACGAAGAATATTACTGTTATATCCGCCTACAAGGCCACGATCCGATGTGATTACTAAATAAGCTGTTTTCTTTACAGGGCGGGCAATCATCATCGGGTTGCTGGTGTCCGTAGACCCGGCTGCGATGGATGCCACCACGTCCTGTATTTTATTCATGTAAGGAACGAATGCTTTCGCATTCACTTCCGCACGGCTTAGTTTAGATGCCGAAACCATTTGCATGGCTCGTGTAATCTGGCTCGTTTTCTTGGTTGACGTTATTCGTGTTTTTATATCGCGTAAAGATGCCACTGGTATTTCACCACCCTATTATTTTTTCTTCATATTCGACTCAGCGATTCCCCCGGTTTAACGGGCAGTATGTCTCCCGCATTGATATGCAGGAGATGGACTGACCGGTAAAATCCGATTGGATCAACCAGCATTCAGTAAGGCAAAAACCTTAACTGAATAGAGTTTCTCTTTACTCTGATTTTGCGAAAGTGCGTTTGAATTCATTGATCGCTGCACCGAATGCGTCATCAGCAGGTAAACCTTGAGTTGTACGAATAGTATCCAAAATTTCTGTGTGGTTCGAATCCAACCAGCTTGTCAATTCAGCTTCAAAGCGAGAAATGTCGTTGATAGCGATGTCGTCTAGGAATCCACGAGTCAACGCATAGAAAATAACAACTTGTTTTTCAACTTTGATCGGATTGTTCAAATCTTGCTTCAAGACTTCAACTGTACGTTTTCCGCGTTCGATCTTAGCAGCTGTTGCCGCATCAAGGTCAGAACCGAACTGAGAGAATGACTCAAGTTCACGGAAAGAAGCCAAGTCAAGACGCAATGTACCCGCAACTTTTTTCATTGCTTTGATCTGAGCTGAACCACCAACACGTGATACAGAAAGACCGGCGTTGATCGCTGGGCGTACACCTGAGAAGAATAGATCCGATTGAAGGAAAATCTGGCCATCCGTAATCGAGATAACGTTTGTTGGAATGTATGCAGAGATATCGCCAGCCTGCGTTTCAACGAACGGCAATGCTGTGATAGATCCTGCTCCTAGAGTTTCGTTCAACTTCGCAGCACGCTCAAGAAGGCGTGAATGCAAGTAGAAGACATCCCCTGGATAAGCTTCACGGCCTGGCGGACGACGAAGCAATAGTGAAAGTTCGCGGTAAGCAGATGCTTGTTTTGTTAAATCATCATAGACGATCAACACGTGCTTGCCTTCAAACATGAATTCCTCTGCCATTGTGATACCTGCATAAGGAGCAAGGAACAGCAATGGAGCAGGCTGTGAAGCAGAAGCTGTTACAACGATTGTGTAATCAAGTGCTCCGTTTTTACGGAAAGTTTCTACTACGTTACGTACAGTAGATTCTTTTTGTCCGATAGCTACATAGATACAGATCATATCTTGGTCAGCTTGGTTCAAGATTGTATCGATCGCTACAGAAGTTTTACCTGTCTGGCGGTCACCGATGATCAATTCACGCTGTCCACGACCGATCGGCACAAGTGCATCGATCGCTTTGATCCCTGTTTGAAGTGGTTCATGAACCGATTTACGGGCCATAACCCCTTGTGCAGGGCTTTCAATTGGACGTGATTTTGTCGTGTTGATCGGCCCAAGACCGTCAACAGGTTGTCCAAGTGGATTTACTACGCGTCCGATAAGTTCATGTCCTACCGGTACTTCCATAATACGGCCAGTCCGACGTACTTCATCGCCTTCTTTAATGTCTGTGTACGGGCCAAGGATAATGATACCAACGTTGTTGGCTTCCAAGTTTTGCGCCATACCAAGGACACCAGTTGAGAACTCTACAAGTTCTCCAGCCATGACGTTGTCGAGGCCATGAGCGCGCGCGATACCATCACCAATGGTGATTACTGTACCAACGTCGTCAACTTTCATCTCTGATTGATAATTTTCAATCTGTTGTTTGATCAGACCGCTGATCTCTTCAGCTTTGATGCTCATGTATGTCACCCTCTCATAATTTCATAATTAACCGATTAGTTGACGCTGCAGACGTGCCAATTTCGTGCTCACGCTGCTGTCATAAATACGGTTTCCGATTTGAAGACGCAATCCGCCGAGCAACGATGGATCGATGATGTTTTCAATTCGTAAAGATTGTTTACCGATTTTTTTAGCGAAAATGGAAGAGATGGATGCGCGTTCTTCTTCCGTCAAAGGACGTGTAGAATAAACTTTCGCATCTTCAATTCCTTGTGCGTCATTAGATAAAGCAACGAACTCATCAGCCAAAGAGCCGACTTCGTCCAGACGTTTGCGTTCTGCCATCAATTGAAGCGTATTCACCACAAACGGATTTGCTTCGTTAAATACTTCATTGATCAAGTTTCTTCTTTTCTCAGCAGAAAGTTTTGGTGAAACGATCAAATTGTAAAGTTCCGGAGTCATTTCGAAGACTTTTTTCACTTCACGCAAATCATGTTCAATATCCAAAGACGATCCGTGCTTCTGAGCGACTTCAAACAATGCTAAAGCGTAGCGTTCTGCAACTAGACTCACTGAACTTCGCCTGCCTTCGCAATCGTTTCGTTAATCAACTGACGGTTGTCTTCCTCAGAGATTTCTTTTCCAAGCACTTTCGTAGCAGCAAGCAATGACAATGCCACAACTTCTTCACGAACCGCTGAAATAGCTTTATCTCTTTCGTTGGCAATTTCCTGAACCGCTGCTTCTTTCATGCGGCCAGACTCAGCACGTGCAGTCGTAATGATTTCCTCACGCGAAACTTCGCCTTGCTTTTTAGCGTTCTCAACGATTTCCTGTGCTTGTGTACGCGCATCTTTAAGAAGGCTGCGCTGCTCTTCAAGCAACTTTTGTGATTCTAGACGGCTGTTTTCAGCAGTTTCGATTTCACTCTTGATCAAATCTTCACGCTGCTGCATTACGCCCATCAAAGGACCCCATGCGAATTTCTTCAAAAGCACCATCAGCAAGGTGAAGATAACAAGTGTAGCGAGAATGTCTCCGATATTCAAAAACTCCCCGGTTGCACCGAGTACAAGATGGTCAAAAAACACGATTGTTTCACTCCCTTCAAGAGCCTAAAATACAATTTCTTCTATAGTAAGATCTTTTACTCTGTAAGATGAATTTTCAAAAGCAAGGTGGTGCATACAAGTTTAAATGGCGAAAATCATGTAGTAGCATCCCCACCATTAAACTTTGTGACTATTAAATACTATTGGTTCATAACGATGAACGCGATAACTACAGCGATGATCGGCAATGCCTCAACCAATGCAACCCCGATGAACATAGTTGTTTGTAGAACTCCGCGAGCTTCTGGCTGGCGAGCGATACCTTCAACTGTTTTTGAAACGATAAGACCGTTACCAATACCTGCGCCTAGTGCTGCTAAACCTACTGCGATTGCTGCTGCTAATAAACCTAATGAACCTGTCATTTTGATGTGTCCTCCTCAGGATAGTTGTTTTTTTTTTGCTCTACGAGCAGTTTATACTCAATGGTCGTCGGCAACTTTGTGCGACATGTAGACCATCGTTAACATAACGAAAATAAACGCCTGGATTGCCCCGATAAAGATCGAGAATCCTTGCCATGCCATCATAGGCACGATTGCTGATGCGAATCCAAATGCACCTGCTGATGCGAGGCCTGCCAACAAAGTCAACAGGATTTCCCCCGCATAGATGTTACCGTAAAGACGCAGACCGAGTGTCAGCGTATTTGCGAATTCCTCAATGATGTTCAATGGGAATAAGAATTTCATTGGCTTGATATAGCCTCCGGCGTATCCTTTGAGCCCTTTCAGCTTGATGCCATAATAATGGCTCAAGATTAGCACCATTGCGGCCAATGTCATCGTTACCGTCGGGTCAGCTGTTGGCGATTTCCACCAAAGATCTCCGTTGACAACTATTGCAAATGGAAGGCCTAACATGTTCGAAACAAAAATGAACATAATCAGGGTGATTCCAAGAACATGGAATCGGCCACCATCTTTCCAATCCATATTGCTGTTGATTATTCCTTTAACGAAATCCATGATCCATTCCATGAAGTTCTGCATGCCCGTTGGTTTGAGCTGCAGTTTCCGTGTAGAAATATAAGCAATAAGGAAAACGATAAGAGCGGCTATAGTTAGCATCATAACGTTCGATAGGTTAAACCAGATCCCGAACACCTCGAGCATAGGAGCGCCATGTTCCACGATTGTTTCACCTCTCTTTCCACATTGTTAATGGTGTTTCACATGATAAACAATCCGCTCTGCCAATAACAGAGCGTAAGGGACCATCAACCCAATTACCGTACTGACCAAGTGAATGTGCTCTGCGAACAAAATGGCGATCGCCACAGCTGCAACACCTGATGCAAACCGTAATGCCGTTCCAAGCGAACGAACTTTCGAGCCTTCAGCCACCGCACGGTCGAATTTCTCCATCCGCCGAACCAGGATCCACATGTTGTAAATGCCGAACAAAGTTCCGATTATGAGACCCGCGAACACTTCTTGATAAGGGGTAAACCCCCAACCAATAACGCAGAACGCCAAGATGAAAAAAATCATCTTTTTTAGTCGTGTATATATCTCCCTAAGTCCTTCCATTTTTTACTGGTCTCCTGATTCGAATTTGCGGACAGTCTGAAGCATTGCCCAAACACCGGCAGTGATGCCTATGAATAGGCAGATGATCATGAAAAACGGGGCGGTTCCGAGCCTGTCATCAAGCCACATACCTGTGAACACGCCGATAAGCACGGACCCGACAAGTTGTGAGAGGATGGCACTATAAATTGCCATCGCTTGTAAGGGACTTTTTGTTGGGCGCATGATAACCCCCTCGAACTTCGTTGATTTGACATTAAACCCTTAAAAAGAGCCGTCGCATCAGGCTTTCAAGACCACATAATCTATGTAAGAAAACCTTCTCATGCATACCCTTTGTAAGCATACAATAGGGGTAAAATCATGTCAATTAGTAGAAGTGAAAAACTTCACAAGCGATTTCCTTCCGACATATTGTCGACAAATTTTACCGAAAAATTTGAAATTGACGGTCTATCCCATTTACAGCTTTGAAAAATACGTATGCAGCGCTTCGACGATCCGGGCAGATGCTTGGCCGTCTCCGTATGGATTGGATGCTTGGGACATCGCCTTGTAGGCAGATTCGTCCGTCAGCAATTCTTTAGCCAATCCGTAAATCGTCTCTTCGTCAGTGCCTGCGAGCTTCAATGTTCCCGCGGTGATGCCTTCAGGGCGTTCAGTGGTATCACGCAAAACCAAAACCGGCTTGCCAAGTGAAGGCGCCTCTTCCTGAATTCCGCCTGAATCGGTCAGAATAAAGAATGAACGGGCCGCAAAGTTATGAAAATCCAATACTTCCAGCGGTTCGATCAAATGGATGCGCGTGTCACGGCCCAGTACTTCATCCGCCACTTCACGTACAGCCGGATTCATGTGAACCGGGTAAACCACTTGGATATCATCGTGCTCTTCAATCAACCGTTTAATTGCGCGGAACATATTTCGCATCGGCTGCCCTAAGTTTTCACGGCGGTGCGCCGTCAGCAAGATCATACGGTCTGTACCGATTTTCTCCAGGATCGGATGTGTGTAAGTTTCGCGAACAGTCGTTTGAAGCGCATCGATAGCCGTATTGCCTGTAATGTAGATGGTTTCTGCCTTCTTGTTTTCATCCAGCAGGTTCTGAGCGGATTTTTCAGTTGGCGAAAAATGAATATCCGCCATGACACCCGTCAACTGACGGTTCATTTCTTCAGGATATGGCGAATATTTATTGTGTGTACGCAAACCGGCTTCCACATGCCCTATGGCGACCTGGTTATAAAAAGCAGCAAGGCTGGCAGCAAAAGTCGTTGTCGTATCGCCATGCACCAGCACGATATCCGGCTTCGCTTCTTTCATAACCGAATCAAGCCCCTGCATGGCACGCATCGTAACATCGGTCAATGTCTGGCGGTCTTTCATGATATTCAAATCGAAGTCAGGCGTGATCTGGAAAGTCTCCAGCACCTGATCCAACATTTCCCGATGCTGCGCTGTCACTGTCACAAGCGGTTCAATGGTGTCGGGATGTTTTTGAAGTTCCAAGACAAGCGGCGCCATTTTAATGGCTTCAGGCCGCGTACCAAATATCGTCATTACTTTCCATTTTTTCGTCAAGCTGGTTTACCCCGCCCTCTTATTTAGTACCGAATAACCGGTCTCCAGCGTCTCCAAGACCTGGAACGATGTATCCTTTTTCGTTCAATTTCTCATCAAGTGCTGCGATGTAGATATCCACATCCGGGTGAGCTTCTTGCAGTGCTTCCACACCTTCAGGAGCTGCGATGATGCACATGAAACGGATTTTCGTAGCGCCACGCTTTTTCATGGAGTTGACTGCTTCAATTGCAGAACCTCCGGTAGCAAGCATTGGATCTACAACGATGAAGTCCCGTTCCTGCACATCGGATGGCAATTTCAAATAGTACTCGACAGGCTGCAATGTGACCGGGTCACGGTACAAACCGATATGTCCGACTTTAGCTGCCGGAATCAATTTCAGGATTCCATCGACCATGCCGATTCCTGCGCGCAAAATAGGAACAACGCCCAATTTTTTCCCTGCAAGGACTTTCGATTTCGCCATTTGGACCGGCGTTTCCACGTCGATTTCCTCTAGCGGCAAGTCGCGTGTGATTTCAAACGCCATCAATGTGGCAATTTCGTCAACCAATTCGCGGAATTCTTTCGTGCCTGTAGACTTGTCACGAATGTACGTTACTTTGTGCTGAATCAGCGGATGATCAAAAACGTATACTTTTCCCATGGCCTATCTCTCCTTTTCAAACATTATCTTAAATAGTATAACAGAAAATTCTTTGCCCTAGTGGCCAGATCCTGCTTTGGTATTATTCAGTTAATTTCGCCTATGCTTTATTTTTCCAAAGAAAAAAACCGGGAAATATTTCCCCGGCTTAGCAGATGTTTCATTTGTTCATTTAAATGCATTTCAACATCGGGTTCAAAAGTGTCCCATTCCCGCTATGCTGAAACTTTTTTTCTTCTGTTATAATAAATACGCTTCATTGAGCGGCATCGGCTTGTAGAAGAAATAACCCTGACCGACCTTGCAGCCAAGCGCCAATAATGTTTGGCGATCCTGCTCAGTTTCCACACCTTCAGCCACTGCGCGCATATTCAGGTTCTCCGCAAGCTGAATGATGGTCCGGATAATCGCCAAAGTTCCCGGTTCGTGCATAGTTGAAATGAACGAACGGTCGATCTTCAATTCTTCGACAGGCAGCTTCTGCAGATAGCTGAGCGACGAATAGCCGGTGCCAAAATCATCAATCGATGTCGTAAACCCGCAATGCCTCAGATGCCTAAAGACTTTATTGGCCGTTTCGATATCCACAAAACCGATTCGCTCGGTTATCTCCAATTGAATCCATTTCGGGTCAATGCCGTATTCGGCCGTCATGTCCATCAAATACGGAACGAAAGAATGATGGAAGAAATGATCTGCAGAGATGTTGATGGCAACTTGCCGAATCTTCAACTCCTGCTCTGTTCTTTTCTTCATCCATTGCAGCACTTGCTTCAAGACGTTTTGCTCCAGCATGCGGATTTTGCCATTTTTTTCAGCTGCCGGAATAAAGACGTCCGGCGGTATGGTCCCAAGCTCAGGAGATGTCCAACGGGCCAGAGCTTCAAAACTCAAGATTTCACCGGTTGCCAAATCGACTTTGGGCTGCAAATGGACGCCGACTTCATTGCGTCTCAGTGCTGCTGTCAATTCATTCGCCACACGCAGGTCCTTCATCATGAATTCATCATGCTCACTTTCAAAATAACAGATCGCCTCACCAGTCTGAAGTTTCGCCTGTGACAACGCACTATCTGCACAACGAATTAACTCCTCGGAATCCTGCTGGTTTGGCGTTACGATCGCTACCCCCATTTTCAAGGTCAGGAACAATTCCATATCCCCTACTTTGACAGGTTCCACCAGTCCGCTCAGCAGATGATCCAAGTAATCCGGAATTTTTGTGAAAGGCGTCGCACTGTACATGGCTAGGGTTGAATCCGAAAAACGTGCAATCAGGTTATCCGACAAATTCTGTGAAAGCATCAACCGTTTGCCGATTTCGCGCAGGATCGTGTCCCCCGCCCGGTGGCCATATTGATCGACCACTTTGACGTATTCATCTGTCGACAAAAATGCGACAAAACCTTCTTTGCCTTCTTTCAGCAAATCCGTGATTTCAGTTCTGAAATAATTTCGGTTGGGCAAATCCGTATTTTCATCGGTATAAGCCAAGCGCAAAACCTCTTCGTGCTGACGGGAATATTTGATGGCCAGCGAAGCGATCGATGCAACTTCTTCCATGAATGCCAAATCTTTTTCATGCGGCGTCAACGGCGAAGGGAAATAAATTCCGAAAGTACCGATGGCGCTTCCTTCAACATTAAATATTGGAATTGACCAGCTGGACACCAAGTTATAGGTTTTCACTAATTGCTGATGATTTCGCCACAAGTAGTCCGTGCTCATATCATCCACGATTACTGCTTCTTGCCGGTGGAATGCTGCACCACAAGTACCGATGTCTTCCTCAACCACCGTTCCGTCGATGGCATCCTGGAACCCTTTCGGCATGGAACTGGCCGCACCGATTTTATAAAGTTCGGTATCGTCGATCAACAATACCGTACATTTCGCTCCATCAATAAAGAACGATTCGGCGGTAGTGCAGATATTCTGCAGCAACGCGCTGAGCATATAGCCTTTTTCGATTCCCGTGTATGTCTCTTTTTGAAGCTTGATCAAGGCTTCTGCACGTTTGCGGTCGGTGATATCGTGCTGGAGCATCAATGTGAATTTGAAATCCTTTTCTGGAAAAGATAAAGGCTGCACAGTGATTTCATTCCAAAAAGGAGTGCTGTTTTTTCGGTAATTCACAATCTCCACAATGCCGCTCTTACTGGCATCCACACATTTCCGAATTTGCTCTTTCGCTTCCATTGCAGTTTTTTCACCATGCAGAAAACGACCATTCCGCCCCAGGGTTTCCTCTTCGCTATAGCCGATCATTTTGTAAAAGGCATCGTTCGCATAAACGACGGGCTGGTCTTCCATCTCCGAATTAACGATCAGAAATGATGTATGGAATTCAACACCGAGACGGCGCAGCCACTCCATGATTACCTTTTTATCTCTCTTCAGTTCATGCGTGTGCATACGACGCGTCCCTCCTGTGTTGCTATGTATTTTAATAAAGCAAAGAAATCTGCTCCAAATTATGCAGAAAAAATAAAGCTGCCAAGCAGTTTACCCGGCAGCAGTATTCAGTTATTTATATAATGGATGCGCAGCAGTCAATTTGGCTGTACGTTCTGCAGCATCTTTTTTCACGGATTCATCTTCCGGATTTTTCAGGAGCATTGCCATGATTGCAGCAATTTCTTTCATTTCCGCTTCTTTAAATCCACGGGATGTTACGGCTGCAGTTCCAAGACGGATACCGGAAGTGACAAATGGGCTTTCCGGATCGAAAGGAATGGTATTTTTGTTTGTTGTAATACCGACTTCATCAAGTACGTGCTCTGCGACTTTGCCCGTCAGGTTCAACGAGCGGAGGTCGAGCAGCAGCAAGTGATTGTCTGTGCCGCCGGAAACGATGTCAACGCCTTCAGCGATCAAGCCTTCAGCAAGTGCATTGGCATTTTTCACGACTTGTTCAATATAGGTTTTGAATTCAGGTTGCTGCGCTTCACCGAATGCAACGGCTTTCGCTGCGATGACGTGCATAAGCGGACCGCCTTGAATTCCAGGGAAAATGGTTTTATCGATTTTTTTCGCAAATTCTTCATTGCAAAGAATCAACCCGCCGCGTGGACCGCGAAGTGTTTTATGCGTAGTCGATGTAACGAAATGGGCATGAGGGACAGGATTAGGATGAGCCCCAGTAGCAACAAGGCCCGCGATATGTGCCATGTCGACCATCAGGTAAGCTCCGACTTCATCAGCGATTTCACGGAATTTAGCAAAATCCAATTTACGCGAATAAGCGCTTGCTCCAGCTACAACCATTTTCGGCTTGTGTTCCAAAGCTGCCTGGCGGACTGCTTCATAATCGATCAATTGCTCTTCTTCTGTAACGCCGTACTCGACAAAATTATACTGCATACCGCTGAAATTCACTTTACTGCCGTGCGTCAAATGCCCGCCATGGTTCAGGTTCATTCCAAGAATCGTATCGCCTTTTTCCAAAACTGCGGTATAGACAGCCATATTAGCTTGTGATCCAGAATGGGGTTGAACGTTCGCATGTTCCGCGCCAAAAATTTCTTTCAGGCGGTCGCGTGCAATGTTCTCAACGACATCCACAAATTCGCAGCCTCCGTAATAGCGTTTGCCCGGATAGCCTTCCGCGTATTTGTTGGTTAATACTGATCCCTGTGCATCCATAACTGCTTGTGAGACAAAGTTTTCAGAAGCGATCAATTCGATATTCGCTTCCTGTCTTCCTTTTTCTGCATTCATCGCTTCATATACTGCTGGGTCTAGCGCCTTAATCAATTCCATCTGTGTATCCCTCCTGTAATTGAACAAGCTCACGATCATAGCTCGCGCGTGCCCCGCCGATCAATTTCGGCCGGGTAGTAGCAGCTGCCACAATCGCTTCACCTACTAGTTTAACAGAAGTTCGCAGAGGAACGGCAACTCTTTTCAAATGCATGCCAATCATTGTTTGTCCGATATCGATTCCCGCATGGGCCTGGACTTCTTCCACTACGACCGGATCGGCCATATTGCTGAATGCATATGCACTCATCGAACCGCCAGCTTTGGCGACTGGAATAACCGAAACCGGTTCCCATCCATATTTTTCAGCAGCCTGCCGCTCAACCGTTAATGCGCGGTTGATATGCTCGCAGCCTTGAAACGCCAAAAAGAGCTGATGGCGTGCCGCAAATTTCTCCAAAGGTTCAAACAGACTTTCTGCAATATCCAATCCGCCGCCTGTTCCGATGCGTTTTCCTGCTACCTCTGATGTCGAACAGCCGACTACAAACACTTGGCCTTTCCTGAACTCGATCTGCTGCTCCAATTCGCTTAAAATCTCTTCCAGTTGCAATTGCCATAAAGTTTGCATGCCGACTCCTCCTTATTTTTCGAGGTCTGTGATTTTTTGGATGCGTTTTCCGTGTCTGCCGCCTTCAAATTCTTCTGTCAGCCAAGTTTGAGCGATTTCACGTGCAAGGCCCGGACCAATTACGCGTTCCCCCATTGCCAGGATATTTGAATCGTTATGCCCTCTTGTCGCTTTTGCACTGAATACATCATGGACAAGCGCGCAACGAATGCCTTTGACTTTATTTGCCGAGATGGACATGCCGATGCCTGTGCCGCAAATCAAAATACCACGGTCAAATTCTCCGCTTGCCACGCGGTCAGCAACCGGTTTTGCATAATCCGGGTAATCGACTGAATCGTCTGTATGCGGACCGAAATCCTGATATTCTATGCCAATTTCGTTCATTAGGTTAACGATTTCTTTGCGCAGGTTATTCCCGCCGTGATCTGATGAAATTGCCACTCTCATGGTAAACCCTCTTTTCTTAAAATCAAATTTATGGTTCAGCAAAAGCGCTCTTGTCGAATTGTGCCGAATTGCATTACGCTTTTAATTAATTCTAACATTTTTACGCAAAAAAGACAGGCAAACCCTCACTGGCTCGCCTGTCTTTTTCAGTTAAGTGATTTTTTCAATTAATTTATCAATCAGCTCTCTGAGTTCATGAAAGGTCTCTTCATAAAGTTCCAGCGGCCCTCCGTATGGGTCACTGATATCTTCTGCCGAACCTTCGGTGAATTCCTTCAATGTATAAAGCTTTGTCGCTGCTTCAGGCTGCGCCTGCAGAAGCGTCATTTTATGCGAATTGGTCATCGTCAAAATCAATTCCGCCCATTGCATATCCCCCGCCTCCAGAGGCTTGGACGTATGCGTAAACGAAATTTGCTGTTGGGATAAAACAGATTGGGCATTCCTGGACAGCGGTGCGGCGCCAGCAAATATCCCCGCCGAACGGACTTCGATGCCAGGCAATTTTTTCGCTGACAGGATGGCTTCAGCCATCGGGCTCCGGCATGTATTGCCCGTACAGACAAATAGAATCTTCATCCTGCACCTCCTTTCAAACAATCAGCTGAACCATTTATGGTCCGCTGCTTTTTCAAGTCTGTTCATTAACGCTTCGTCCATTTTCCCACCGGTTTCAACCGATGCCAAAATCAGGTCTGCATCTGTTGAATCACATTTGCGCAAGCTGGCATAAAGAGTTGCCATGGACAATGGAAAATTAAAATCAGCTTCAGGGTATTCTTCTTTGCTGATGACAGCTACGCGTTTCCCTTTTCCCCGGACATATTCAATTGCTTTTTCAATTAAACCTTCTTCATTTTCAATCAAATACAATGGAGCTGCAGGTGCGTAATGCATGTACTTCATCCCCGGGGATTTAGGCGTGTTGTTTTTGTTGTCAGAAGACAAACGGACCGTTCCGATGACATTCTCCAACTGCTGTTTCGACACTTTCCCTGGACGCAGAATAACCGGCGGCTCACAAGTTGTATCCAGCACTGTGGACTCGATGCCGATTTCCGTGGGACCGCCGTCCAAAATCAGCGGAATTTTGCCATCCATGTCATGGTATACATGTTCAGCCAAGGTTGGACTTGGCTTTCCGCTTGTATTGGCGCTCGGTGCCGCCAAAGGCAGCTTCAGTTCCTGCAAAAGCTTCAGCGCTACCGGATGATTCGGCACACGGACTCCGACTGTTTCAAGATTTGCGGTAACATTTCCGGCAAAGGTTTCAGGTTTTGCTTGCATGATCAGCGTCAAGGCTCCTGGCCAAAAAGCATCCATGCATTGCAACGCTTTTGCTGATACTTCCTGCACATATGTCAATGCTGTTTCCTTCGAATCAACATGGACAATCAATGGATTATCAGCAGGTCGTCCTTTTGCTTCAAAAATTTTATTGACGGCTTCCCAATTGGTCGCATCCGCTCCCAATCCGTAAACTGTTTCAGTCGGAAACGCAACAACCTCACCATTCCGAATGATTTCCACAGCCTGTTTATAACTTTCTTTTTCATCCACATTCTTATCCACAGAAATAATTTCCGTCTCCACAAGAACAACTCCTATTTTTAAGGGTTTTTATCGTCCTATCCACACAAAGTGGATAACTCCCTATTAGTTGTGCGCAAATTGTGTATAACTTACTCGATAATCGCAAAAACCATGCGATCCTTTTTGTTGATATCTTCTTTAATATAGACCACTGCGTCCGGAAAAGCGCTTTTTAGCATTTTTTCGACCGCCGGCCCCTGTTGATAACCTATTTCGAATCCAATGATACCTGGTTTATTGATCAACTTCGGAAACTGTTCAGCCATTTTTTCATACAAAGCCAAGCCCTCCTGATCGGCGAACAAAGCATTATGGGGCTCAAAATCGCGGACACTGTCGGACAAACTCGGCGCTTCTTCATGTCCGATATAAGGCGGATTCGATAAGACGACATCCCATTTCCGGTCTTTGATCGGTTCCGTCAAATCACCTAACCGGAAATCGATTTCCGCATGAAGGCGTTCGGCATTTAATGCTGCCGTCTCCAATGCAGGCTGCGAAATATCGGTGGCGGTTACCAGCGCATTTGGCAACTCACATTTCATCGTGATGGCGATAATGCCGCTTCCTGTACCAATATCAGCGATCGCCAATTCTTCCTTGAAAAGATGGCGTTCAATCAGCTGCAGCGTTTCTTCTATTAGTTCTTCTGTTTCAGGCCTTGGAATCAAGACATCCGGATTTACCAGGAAGTTTCTGCCATAAAATTCTTCACTGCCCGTCAAATGCTGCACTGGAACCCCTTTGGCATGCTGCTCCACATTTGCCCAGAACCGGTTAAATTGAGCTTCACTGATTTCATCGCGCATGGCAGCGATCAAGCCCGAATACGAAAGGCCCAGTTCATGCTGAAGAAGGATGCGTGCAGCTCCTTCTTCACGGCCGTTCTCCAGTAAAAAAGAAGAAGCCCTCTTCAGGGCCTCATAAACATACTTAAGCTTGGTCATTGTTCAGGCTTTCCATGCGGGCTGACTGTTCTTCCACAATCAACGCCTCTATGATTTCATCCATTTTCCCTTGCAAAATCTGATCCAGCTTCTGGATCGTCAATCCGATGCGGTGATCGGTGACACGGTTTTGAGGGAAGTTGTATGTCCGGATCCGTTCAGAACGGTCGCCCGTTCCAACCGCAGATTTACGGACTGCGTCATATTCAGCCTGTGCTTCCTGCTGGAATTTTTCATAAACGCGTGCACGCAATACTTTCATGGCACTGGCTTTGTTTTTGATCTGTGATTTTTCATCCTGGCAGGTAACCACAGTGTTGGTCGGAATGTGCGTCAAACGGACAGCTGACATCGTGGTGTTAACCGATTGTCCGCCGGCGCCTGAAGATGCATATGTGTCAGTCCGGATATCATTCTCATGGATATCGATTTCCACTTCTTCAACTTCCGGCAAACAAGCCACCGTTGCGGTCGAGGTGTGGATCCGCCCGCCCGATTCTGTTTCCGGCACCCGTTGTACACGGTGTGCTCCGTTTTCATATTTCAATTTCGAATAAGCGCCTTTCCCTGTAATCATAAAGACGATTTCCTTGAATCCGCCAAGTCCGGTCGGGTTCGAATCCAGCACTTGGACTTTCCAGCCGTTCGTTTCGGCAAAACGGGTGTACATGCGGTAAAGGTCACCTGCAAATAACGCGGCTTCATCTCCGCCAGCTGCTCCACGGATTTCCATAATAACGTTTTTATCATCATTGGGATCTTTCGGAATCAACAGCTTATGAAGGCGCTCTTCAATCACTGAAATCTGTTCTTCCAATTCGCTGACTTCTTCCTTGACCATTTCGCGCATGTCGGCGTCCATCTTATCGTCGAACATGGCTTTTGCTTCAGCCAATTGAGTTGTCAGATCTTTGTATTCACGATAGGCTTCAACCGTTTCCTGCAGATCCGATTGTTCCTTGGAATACTCACGCAGTTTATTGGTATCGCTGACGATATCTGGATCGCTCAGCAATTCGTTCAAACGGTCATATCTATCTTCTACTGATTGTAATCGATCAAACATAGGTGTCACCTCGAGTTCTAATTTTGTGTTGTTTTTGTGTTGGATTGAAACTTCATCATTGCTGTTCGCTTGATTGGTTAAAGATTTTAATAAGCAGCTATACTTTGTCATCCGTATATTTCAGCTATGGAGCAACCCAGCGGAGACTCCACAGGATAGCGGAGCTGGTTTGTGGAATATCCGTATTCCAACTTAACTATTCACTTAACAGTAACACCTGCAGGCACTTCATGATGATGGCGGCAGCGTGGTTCGTAGGCCTCAGATGCACCGACCAGAATTGTCGGATCATCTGACCCAGCTGGCTTGCCGTCGATCAGGCGCTGCGTCCGGCTCGCCGGAGAACCGCAAACGGTACAGACAGCTTGGAGTTTCGTCACTTGTTCGGCAATGGCGAGCAAAGCTGGCATGGGGCCGAATGGACGTCCTCTGAAATCCTGATCCAGTCCGGCAACAATTACACGGAAACCATGATCAGCAAGCTTTTGGATGTTTTCGATGATGTCTTCATCAAAAAATTGGGCTTCATCGATGGCAATGACGTCAAATTCATCTGTAATGTGATCCCACATATCGGTTGAGCGGGAGATCGGCAGAGCGATTACTGTTGCTCCATTATGGGAAACAACCGCTTCTTTGCTGTAACGGTCGTCGATTTTTGGTTTAAAAACGATAATTTTTTGTTTGGCGAATTGCGAACGGCGCACTCGGCGGATCAGTTCTTCGGATTTTCCGGAAAACATGCTGCCACAGATTAATTCGACCCATCCTGTTTGTTTCATGACGTACATAGGTGAGACCCCTTTCGGACACTTTGTTGTTAGTTTAATCATACCAAAAATCATTCAGCTTCTTGCTGTTTTTTGGAATATGTAAGGTGTTTTTTTCTAATATGGAGAAAGCCATAATCAGGCAGCTTCTCCTTTATCTAAGGTGGATAAGGCATCCACTTGCTGAAAAAGCAGGAATAAACGAAAAAAAAATACCCGCCAGGCGTTTTCGCGCTAGGCAGGTATATTTTTAATTGATGCAGGAAAGCGGTAAACAGGAGGACAGAAATTCGTTGCGGAATTTCTGCTTCCTGTCCATGCTCTTCCAATATTACTCGTTGATTTCTTCTTTAAGGCCGTATTTTTTGTTGAAACGGTCTACGCGGCCATCTGCTGAAGCGAATTTCTGACGTCCAGTGTAGAATGGATGACATTCAGAGCAAAGCTCAACGCTGATGTTTTCTTTTACAGAACCAGTTGTGAAAGAGTTCCCACATGAGCAAGTTACTGTAGCTTGTTTGTAATCTGGATGAATACCTGATTTCATTTTGTTTTCTCCTCTCGCCCTGAACCATCTGGAACAGAGTTTAATCTATTTTTACTATTGCCTTACACGGTTCTTTAGACCGTATATGCAATAGCTTTGGTTTGATTCACTCTCATAATCATATCAAATTCTTGTGTCGTTTGCAAGCATTTAAATCATCTTCTTGTTGCTTCGGTGGGTCTTCATTTCCGTAGCCAATTGCTCGAAGAATTCTTCATTTGTATCTGTTTGGCCCAGCTTCTTCAGGAAACGTTCACCGAAATCATGAGAATCCGAGAAAGTTTTTCGGATGGACCAAAGCTTTTCAAGCTGTTTCGGCTCGATCAGCAACTCTTCCTTACGCGTTCCGGAACGGCGTATATCAAGTGCAGGGAAAATGCGGCGTTCAGCCAAAGATCGGTCAAGATGCAATTCCATGTTGCCGGTCCCTTTAAATTCCTCGTAAATGACTTCATCCATTCGTGACCCGGTTTCCACTAAAGCGGTCGCTAAAATCGTCAAACTGCCGCCTTCTTCGATATTTCGGGCGGCACCGAAAAAGCGTTTTGGACGGTGGAAAGCTGCTGGGTCTATTCCTCCTGATAGTGTACGCCCGCTTGGCGGAATCACCAAATTATATGCTCGGGCAAGGCGCGTGATGGAATCCATCAAAATGACAACATCACGTTTGTGCTCAACAAGGCGCATCGCCCGTTCAAGGACAAGCTCTGCGACTTTCACATGATTTTCAGGCACTTCATCAAATGTCGAAGATACAACATCCGCATTTACGGAACGTTCGATATCCGTTACTTCTTCCGGACGCTCGTCAATCAGCAGGACAATCAATTCAGCTTCGGGATGATTGGTTGTAATGGAGTTCGCAATTTCTTTTAGAAGCATGGTTTTCCCGGCTTTTGGCGGTGCTACGATCAATCCGCGCTGACCAAAACCGACTGGCGCAACCAAATCCATGATGCGTGTAGACAAATGAGCCGGTGTCGTTTCCAGACGGATATGGCGATCTGGATAAAGTGGCGTCAACCCAGGGAAATGCACACGTTCTTTGGCTACTTCCGGATCTTCGCCGTTAACGGCTTCGACTTGAAGCAAACCGAAATAACGTTCGTTTTCCTTTGGAGGACGCACTTTCCCGGAAACTTTGTCCCCATTCCGCAAATCGAAACGGCGGATTTGGGATGCCGAGATGTAGATGTCCTGTGAACTTGGGGAATAGTTGATCGGGCGCAGGAAGCCAAAGCCTTCTGATTGGATAATTTCCAAAACACCTTCCATAAAGAAGAAGCCTTCCTGTTCCGCGCGTGTCTTCAAAATCGCAAAAATCAGTTCTTTTTTTGTCAGCTTGCTGTAATTGGTCAATTTATATTCTTTTGCTAAATTATATAGTTCTTTTAATGTCATATTCTCCAATGCGGAGATTGTTATCGTTGCCATGTATCGGACACCACTCTTATTCGTATTATTTTTTTGTAGATAAGTTGAATGAATGGATGAGCCTTTTTCCATCGACCAGAAGAACTCACGTAAGGCAGAGCTTCTTCTAAAACCAATTATGGCCTTTCATCGTTGTATTGGCTGCACTCTTCATAAGAAATAAAATAAGGGGGAAACCTGAGCCGGTTCACACCATATCATCTTGTTAATTTCCCTTGATTAAACCATTGATTCAACTTATAGGGTTTGAGGATCGGTAGTGAATGATTGAGAAGATCTTAAAGAAGAAGTCCGGCAATTTGCCGGACTCATTTTATGAAGTAGGATCGTTAATCGTTCATTACGAGATTTGGTTTTTTCTGAAGGCTGTGACGCCCTTCGATAAAGCGGATCGTTCCGGATTTCGCGCGCATCACCAATGTATGGCTTTCTGCGAAACCGCCTTTCAGCTGAACTCCTTTTAAAAGTTCCCCGTCTGTTACGCCTGTTGCTGCAAAGATGGCATCATCGCCTTTAACAAGGTCATCCATCATCAGGACTTTGCTGACGTCAATACCCATATCGATGCAGCGCTGTGCTTCTTCTTCGTTTTGCGGAACAAGCTTCCCTTGGATTTCGCCACCCAGGCATTTTAAGCCGACTGCAGCGATAACGCCTTCAGGTGCTCCTCCAATTCCGAATAGAATATCAACGCCTGTCTGGTCGAACGCTGTATTGATCGCGCCGGCTACATCGCCGTCACCGATCAGTTTAATGCGTGCTCCAGCTGCTCGGATTTGATCAATGATGTCTTTATGGCGCGGACGGTCCATAATGGTGGCAACCACTTCTTCGATGTCTTTGTTTTTGGCTTTCGCCACTGCACGAAGATTATCGATGACTGGTGCGTTAATGTCAATTTTGCCTACAGATTCAGGCCCAACCGCAATTTTGTCCATGTACATATCCGGTGCGTTGAGAAGGTTGCCGCGATCAGCTATGGCCAGAACCGCTAATGCATTCCAACCGCCGGCTGCTACGATATTTGTTCCTTCTAAAGGATCCACTGCAACGTCCACTTCCGGACCATTGCCTGTCCCTAATTCTTCACCGATATAAAGCATGGGCGCTTCGTCCATCTCGCCTTCACCGATGACAACCACACCGCGCATCGGAATAGTATCAAATACGACTCTCATTGCAGTGGTGGCTGCATCATCCGCTTCGTTCTTCATGCCGCGGCCCATCCATTTTGAAGAAGCAATTGCTGCCGCTTCAGTGATACGCACTAATTCCATCGAAAGACTTCGTTCCATACTATCAGTTCCTCCCGTTCAGCTTTAACTATGCCTTCAATATTGTAGCATATATTTTTATGCTAAAAGACCGTTAATTTGCATCCTGGCTAAGGTCGGACTTCATGCTTGCCACCGGGTCAATCGTCTCTCTCCGGATATCTGCACCAAGGCCCTGCAGTTTTTCAATGATGGACGCGTAGCCACGTTCGATGTGGTAGATTTCACGGATTTCTGTTTCGCCTTCCGCCAGTAATCCGGCAATGACCAATGCGGCTCCTGCACGCAAGTCAGAAGCTACAACGGTTGCCGCAGTCAAAGGAGTCGGCCCTGTAACGATCGCCGCTCTTCCTTCCACACGGCCGCTTGCATTCATGCGGCGAAGTTCATCAATATGCTTGAAACGTGCGGAATAGATGGTATCGGTAATCATTGAAGCTCCTTGAGCCTGAGTCATCAGCACAGAAAACGGCTGCTGAAGATCTGTCGGGAATCCAGGGTACACCAATGTTTTTACGTCGATGGCCGTCAAGTTGTTGGATTTTGGAATATAGATCGATTCTTCGCCTTCCTGCACATCTACGCCCATTTCGCGTAATTTGGCAGTCAAAGCTTCCATATGGAAAGGAATTACGTTGTCGATGGTTACCCCATCTCCTGCAGCCGCAGCCATAATCATGAATGTTCCGGCTTCAATGCGGTCAGGGATGATTGTATGGTTGGTGCCATGCAATTCTTCCACGCCGTCAATACGGATGACATTTGTTCCGGCTCCTTTGATTTTCGCACCCATATTGGTCAATAAAGTCGCTACATCAATGATTTCCGGCTCTTTTGCCGCATTTTCAATCGTTGTTTGGCCTTTCGCCATAACAGCTGCCAACATGATGTTGATTGTTGCACCAACACTGACGACATCCAAATAAATCTTGGCTCCACGAAGCTCATCGGCACGCAAGTAGATGGCGCCGTGTTCATTCGTGACTTTCGCACCTAATGCTTCAAAACCTTTGATGTGCTGATCGATTGGGCGAGGCCCTAAGAAACAACCGCCCGGAAGGCCGATTGCTGCATGTTTGAAACGGCCCAGCATCGCGCCCATCATATAATAGGAAGCACGCAGTTTTTTCACATTGCCGTTCGGCAAAGGCATATCAATCATTTTCGTCGGATCGATGCTCATTGTTCCGTCTTCAAATGTTACTTCCCCGCCGATTTCTTCCAGAATACTTTTCAGTGTCCATGCGTCGGAAATACCCGGTAATCCTTCGATCGTTACTGGCGAATTCGCCAAAATCGATGCAGGAATCAATGCCACCGCACTATTTTTAGCACCGTTGACTTTGATTGTTCCGGAAAGGCGCTTACCGCCCCTTACTTTATATACATCCATAAATTTTCTCCTTTATCCCGCTTTAACGGGCAGTACGATTTCCGCTTATCCAAGCGGAAGATCCACTGACCGTAAAAGTCCGATTGGATCAACTAACAATCAACGGGGCAAGCCCCTTTTGATTGAAGTTTCTCTTTATCCACTTTTCCCGGCAGTATAGTTGGCCGCAAAAGTTCCATTGCTTCAGCATGCCAGTCGGCTGCCGATCACAACTTGGGTTTTTCCTGCCATTAAAGGCAAGTCAATTTCCCGCCCTAAAAGCGGGAAATCTCTTGATGCTCTTATTTTACGCCGTCTTCTACTGAACGTTTTTCCCAGTCAGCCAAAAATGCATCGATTCCTTGATCTGTCAACGGGTGCTTGAACATTTGGTGCATTACTTTAATCGGCATCGTAGCGATATGTGCACCATTCAATGCAGCTTCCGTTACGTGCTGTGGATGGCGGATTGAAGCAGCAATGATCTCTGAAGAAATATCATGGATAGCAAAGATTTCAGCAATTGTTGAAATCAAGTCCATGCCGTTATGTCCGATGTCGTCCAGGCGTCCAAGGAATGGCGAAACGTATGCCGCTCCGGCACGCGCTGCAAGCAATGCCTGGTTTGCACTGAAAATCAATGTGACGTTAACTTTTTTGCCTTCTGAAGCAAGTACTGAACAAGCTTTCAATCCGTCTGGCGTCATTGGCAATTTCACTGTGATGTTCGGCGCAAGATCAGCCAATTCACGGCCTTCTTTGATCATGCCTTCTGCATCAAGGGCAATCACTTCTCCGCTGATTGAACCATCAACAAGCGCCGCAATTTCTTTCAAGCGGTCATGGAATGAAACGTTTTTCTCTTTTGCTACCAAAGATGGGTTTGTTGTAACGCCGGAAAGGATTCCCCAGGCGTGTGCTTCTTTAATTTCGTCAAAGTTTGCTGTATCGATGAAAAATTTCATTATTTTTCTCCTCCAGTATGACGGGAAAAAGAGAAGGCGCCTTTCGGACGCTTCTCTCCCATCTTTTTTTGTGTCGTTATTATGCTTTTCCTGAACTTCCAAACTCACGCATTTTGCCGATTACAGTCTTTTTGATTGCTTCGCGGGCTGGTCCCATGTATTTGCGGGGATCATAGACATCCGCGTCGTTGTTCAAAACCTCGCGTACGGCTTGTGCTGAAGTGATCTGGCTTTCTGTGTTGACGTTGATTTTCGATGTACCAAGAGAAACGGCACGTTGAATATCTTTAGTTGGAATTCCTGTACCACCGTGCAATACAAGCGGAACGTCGCATTGCTGTGAAATTTCTTCCATTTCAGTAAACCCAAGATTCGGTTCGCCTTTATAAGGGCCATGGACTGAACCAAGAGCCGGCGCCAAGCAATCAATTCCAGTCTGTTCAACCAGCTGCTTGCATTCTTTTGGATCGGCATAAATAACGCCATCAGCAATAATGTCGTCTTCCTGTCCGCCGACAGTTCCCAATTCCGCTTCCACGGATACATTATGTTGTCGCGCATATTCTACAACTTGTTTAGTGATTTCAATGTTTTCTTCAAACGGGTGATGAGACGCATCAATCATTACGGAAGTGAATCCTGCATCAATCGCTTCCTTGCATTTTTCAAAGCTCGAACCGTGATCCAAGTGGATTGCCACGGGAACGGTGATTTTGTAATCATGCATCAATCCTTTGACAATATTAACAACTGTCGTGAATCCACCCATGTAACGTGCTGCTCCTTCTGAAACTCCGCAGATTACCGGAGAATTCTCTTCCTGTGCAGCTTGAAGAATGGCTTGTGTGAACTCCAGGTTGTTTAAATTGAATTGACCGATTGCATATCCTTCTTGTTTTCCTTTTATCATCATTTCTTTCATTGAAACCAATGGCATTTAGAATTCCTCCTCAGCAATGTTTAAAGCAAATATCCTTTATACTATATCAAAAACCCTGTACTTACGCTACTTCTTCGCTGTTTACTGCTGCAATAGACCATTCACGGCATCGCGCACCTCAAAGACGTCGAAAGGCTTGGTAAAATAGCGCTCAGCTCCCCAGTTCATCGATTCCTTAATTAAATCCAATTCGCCGTATGCGGTCATCATGATGACGTGAACTGAGGGCTTGTTCTTCTTCAATCGCTTCAATATTTCAATGCCGTCCATACCTGGAATCTTCATATCCAACAACACCAGGTCCGGGCACACTTCCTGCACCAATTCGAGTGCTTCTTTGCCGCTTCCGGCAGTGAACGTCTGGTATCCTTCTTTGCTGAACACTTCTTTTAACAACAGCCGGATTCCCGGTTGGTCGTCTACAATTAAAATGGTTTTCAAGAAGAACCACTCCTTTGTCTGCTATACTTTTTTACGAGGTGAGTTTTATGGAACTGTTAACTGCACAATTAACTCCGCTGTTTGAGCACCTGGCAAAACAGCAGGAAGCCATTGACGCTGTAGCTGGTGTTTTGGCACAAGCTGCTGTTGCAGGCGGCACTATTTTCATCGCGGCGTTCGGTGAAATGAAAGCCGTCGACTCCGTTGCCTTTCATAGCAAAGATCCGTTGGCTTCTGCGGCCGAATGGTCGCCTGCAAGCATTGTCACCAGCAGCGACCGCGTTTGGATACTGGCAGCGGATGAAGAAGGCGATGAACTTGCTGGACGGCTTTCGGATGCGGGCATCCCCTTCGCTTTTATGGCACCGGATTCCGGCAACAGCGAGTTAGCCGATGCCTTTCTTCCATTGGACAAGCAGAAAGGCGCACGGTTACAGGACGATGCTCTGTCCATGATAGTTCCAGATGCCATGACCGCACTCTATGTCTACCACGCTGTCAAATCAAGCATCGACCAACTGCTGGCCGATTAAATTTTCCATGCATAAAAGCCTTCCCCTTCTTTATGAGGGAAGGCTTTTCCGTTTATTTATTGGCAATAGATGCTTTTACAAATTCACGGAACAATGGCTGCGGACGGTTCGGACGTGAAATGAACTCCGGATGGAATTGGCAAGCCAAGAACCATGGGTGGTCAGCGACTTCAACGATTTCCACTAGGCGGCCATCCGGGCTTGTGCCTGTAAATTTGAATCCGGCTTTTTCAAAAGCTTCACGGTATTCGTTGTTGAACTCGTAACGGTGGCGATGTCTTTCGTAAACCAATTCTTCGCCGTATGCTTCATGGGCTCTCGATCCTTTTTCAAGTTTCGCAGGATACAAGCCAAGGCGAAGCGTGCCGCCTAAATCTTCGATGTCTTTTTGCTCGGGCAACAGATCGATGACCGGGTAAGCCGTTTTAGCGTTCAATTCAGAAGAATGTGCGCCTTCAAGATTCATGATGCTGCGTGCAAACTCAACAGAAGCCAATTGCATGCCCAGGCAAATACCGAAGAATGGCACTTTGTTTTCGCGTGCAAATTGAGTAGCAATGATTTTCCCTTCAACTCCGCGGTCGCCAAAGCCACCCGGAACGAGAATGCCGTCGCAATTTGTCAATGTTTCTGCCACATTGTCAGCATTGATGTGTTCGGCGTTGATCCATTCGACTTCGATTTCAGAATCGAATGCGAAACCGGCATGTTTCAAAGCTTCTACTACAGAAATATAAGCATCCTGCAGTTCCACATATTTCCCGACAAGACCGATGCGCACAGTGTTTTTAAGCGACTTCACTTTATCAACAAGCGTGCCCCAATCCGTCATATCGGCCTCTGGCGCTTCAATTCCGAAGTGATCAAGGACGATTTGGTCCATATGCTGTTCCTGAAGGCGAAGCGGCATTTCATAGATCACGTCAACATCGCGTGATTCGATTACTTCTTCCGGCTTGATGTCGCAGAACAAGGCAATCTTATCTTTCATGTCCTGTGGCACTGGGTGTTCTGTGCGAACAACGATCAGGTTTGGCTGAATGCCCAGGCTGCGAAGTTCTTTTACGCTATGCTGCGTAGGTTTGGTTTTCATTTCTTTTGCTGCTCCAAGATACGGAATCAACGTACAGTGTACGTACATGACTTCGTCGCGCCCAAGATCTGAACGCATCTGGCGGATTGCTTCGAGGAATGGCAATGATTCGATATCTCCGACGGTTCCGCCGATTTCCGTGATGACGACATCCGCGTTGGCTGTTTTCGCAGCACGCAATAGACGGTCTTTGATTTCATTGGTGATATGCGGAATTACTTGAACGGTTCCACCCAAATAATCGCCGCGGCGTTCTTTTTGGATAACAGTCGAGTAAACTTTCCCTGTTGTTACGTTAGAGTATTTGTTCAAGTTGATGTCGATGAAACGCTCGTAATGGCCAAGGTCCAAATCCGTTTCCGCGCCGTCATCCGTCACAAAAACTTCTCCGTGCTGGTATGGGCTCATTGTTCCTGGGTCAATGTTGATGTACGGATCAAACTTTTGAATCGTTACATTCAACCCTCTGTTTTTCAATAAACGCCCTAAAGACGCTGCTACAATCCCTTTACCGAGTGATGATACAACCCCACCCGTCACAAATATATACTTCGTCATGCCTGTTTCCTCCTCGAATGGTAAAAATAAAAAGCGCTCCACCTGCTGCATATGCAGGGGGAGCGCGTAAACTGTACGAATCATCTCTCCTATTTTAAGGAGCCCAGTAAAATCTTATCCAGTCTAGCCTAATAAGTCAAGGTAATAAAATGTTCAAATTACTTCAAATCGTCTTCTTCATCTTCTTCGTCTTCGTCTTCGTCTTCGTCGTCGATGATGTTGCCATCCAGATCTTCTACCAAAACATCGACGTCTTCTTCGTCGTCATCGTCTGCGTCGAAATCCAGGACTTCCACTTCGACAGGTGATTTGATCACTTCGTCATCATCATCCTCGTCGTCATCGTCGTCTTCACCGAAGTCTTCGAATTCCAACTCGTCTTCCAATGCCAATTCATCCAAATCGTCAAAGCCTTCATCGTCAGCGACTTTCGCTTTCTTCTTACGTGCTTTAACAGTCGGAGCGGATTCTTCTTCGATCTGCTCTACCGGGTACCATTCGCGAAGGCCCCAACGGTTTTCGCCCAAAATCAAAAAGCGGCCGTCGATATTCAAATCTGTGTAGAATTGAACCAGACGATCTTTCATTTCCTCTTTTGATAAGTTGAGCAATTTCTCGATTTCTTCAACCAATTCTGCATACGTTTTCGTTTCATGTGTTTCTTCAAGCATTGCATATGTCAAGTCAACAAATGACTCTTCTATTAGTTCTTCTTTAGATAATTCACGAATTTTCATTCCGTGCACGTCCCTTCTTCTTTCTTAACTTAATCCATTATATACAAACAACCTAGTCTCCGCTACCGTGTTTTCTTTTTTCTCGGATCTAATTGCATCCACCCGAAATAAAACAAATAGAGCGCCAAGATCATAAAAGGAATGGATCCCAAAGCTTTATTGTACAGGAAGAAAATCAGTATGACACAGATTAGGATAATTATGTAGTGCACAGCTTTACGCATCGGATCATCCTTCTTGTTTTCTGGGATGTGTTTTCATTCATTATACAGAAAAAGGGTGGAGATATCGACTGGATAAGCGTGTGGAATGGGCTTTATGAAGATTGTTTTTGCATCCGGTTGGAAATTTTTTCTTAATAAAATATATTATTGGATGTAATTTAAATAAATTAGCGTTTTATCTGCTGAACGTGCGTATTTTCTTATAAGCGTGCATATTTTTTCTCCAAGCCTGCGTATTTTTCTCCAAGCGTGCGTATCGCTTTTCAAACTAATAAAAACCTTCGCCGATTTGAAAATCAGCTCTTTAGTTCTTCTCAAAAAAGCGAAAATCCCGGCTTTGGCGGGTTTTCGTCTTTTTTCGTGTTTTGATCCATTCAGCTTTTAGGCCTTAACTCGGCAGAACGCCTGCAAATCTGATCCAGCTCGCATCCCCACAAAAAAAGTAAGCAAAATCCACTTGAAATCGGATTCCGCTTACTTTATTGTATTTCATTCAAGCCCAGCTCATCGGAATCTTGAGTCAACGCCGCTTCGCCAAGTCGCCTAAAACCTTAATGCTCCTGTTTCTGCATCGCTGCGCTAGCTTCAGAACATGAAGAGCGTTGCAGCACTCTGTGCTTCGTCGCAAAGAGGTGACTCAAACTACCTTTGAGCCACCTCTTGCCTGTCGGAGCAAAACGGCTGCTTCCGCTTTTCT
>NZ_JASDCQ010000008.1:0-65066 GCF_030407825.1 Planococcus notacanthi
TGAAAAAAACGTTGTTCTATAAAAGTTATTTATAATAATTGAGAATAAGGATTGAAGAGGATGTGAAATGGGAAAAGCAGGAGTGAGGTGAGGATTATGAAACCCGGTATTTATAGAGTCGAAGCTATTGATAAAAGAACAGCATTGTTAAAAACAATTGAAAATGGGGAAGAACAGTATACTTTTCCAATAACAGATTTTACTCATAATGTTTCAGTTGGCGATGTGGTGGAGGTCTGGCAGGAAGGCATTAAGTGGAAGACTAAGTACATGGAAGAAAAAACAGAATCTGTATCCAGCCATGCAAAAGATTTTGTGAAGAGAATATTGGATCAGGAATAAACAGGAAGTCTTGAAGCGAAATTGCTTCGGGACTTTTTTGATTGTAAATTCTGATTCGTACTATTTGATATCCGCAAAAAGCTTGGTGTATAATTAAGTCAAATATAGTCAAAGTCAACTTTGGCATATTATGTATCGAAGAGGTGAAAGCGATGCGGAATATTTCGGATGTAATAGAAGGTTATTTGAAGCAGGTTATCGAATTAAGCGAGAGAGACCATATTGAAATTAAACGCAGTGAAGTAGCTGAAAAGTTTCAATGTGTTCCTTCTCAAATAAACTACGTCATCAATACTCGATTTACAGTTGACCGTGGATATTTGGTAGAAAGTAAGCGCGGTGGTGGCGGGTATATTCGAATTAAAAGAATCAGGCTTCATCAAAAATCAGATGTAATCGCAGATGTGATTCAGCGCTTAGAACATGGTGCCACTCAAGTAATGGCAGAAGATATTGTTTTTAGGTTGCTGGATGAAGAGGTTATTTCTAAAAGAGAAGCAAAGCTGATTCTCAGTGCTGTAGATCGCGCGACGCTGCTTTTGCCTCTTCCGACGCGTGATGAAGTCCGAGCTCGTATTCTTATAGCGATGCTCTTTACAATTAAGTATCAAACCACGATATAAAGGGGTGAAAAGATGATTTGCGATCAGTGCGGAGAACGTTCTGCATCAGTAATAGTTAAACAACAGCAACAAGGACAGATAACGGAGCTTCATTTATGCCATATCTGTGCAGCTGAAAACCATAGCATTAATATTGCTTTTGAACAGGATCCATTGGCTATTCATCAGCTATTATCAAATTGGTTCCCTAATTCGCAGGCATCCGTTAACCCTGTCAGAAAAGAAGCGGTGACCTGTCCATCCTGCGGATTTAGTTTTCCGAAGTTCCTGCAGCTTGGCAAGTTTGGTTGTGCTTCTTGTTATGATGCATTTTCCTCCCAATTGGATGAAATATTTAAAAGGTTTCATAATGGGAATACAGAACACACTGGGAAGATCCCTGCTTCTTATGGCACAACTTTAAAAATAAAAAAAGAAATAGAGGAACTGCGCAAGCAAATGCAGGTTTCTGTGAGTGAAGAGGATTTTGAGGAAGCTGCACGGCTAAGAGATGAAGTAAAAGTTTTGAGTTCCAAGCTTGAGGGAGGTGCTTCCAATGGCAGTTGAACGGTTTCTCCAACCTCGAGCAAGCAGCTGGATGGCGAACGATGGAGAGAATGTTGATATTGCAATGAGTACAAGAATCCGGTTGGCTAGAAATTTAGAGAATTTCAAGTTTCCGTATTCTTTTACTGAAGATGAGGCACTTAAAGTAGATAAAGAGATTTCATCTGTATTACTGGATAAAGGTGGCGAGTTGGACTATACTTTCAGCCATATCAGTATTGAAGAACTTGCTAAACTCCAAAAGGAAGTACTGGTGGAAAAACACCTAATCAGTCCTTATCTGGCCAATAGCCAACATTCCGGTTCTGTTTTATTGTCTGATAACGAAGAGCTGAGTATTATGGTAAATGAAGAGGATCATTTGCGGATACAAAGTCTGCAGTCAGGATTCCATCTTCAGAAAGCGTATAAGATAGCGAATGAGTTAGATTCCTTATTAGAAAAGAACTTATCTTATGCCTTTCACGAAAAATACGGCTACTTAACTAGTTGCCCTACGAATGTGGGGACTGGAATGAGGGCTTCAGTCATGCTCCATTTGCCGGCATTGACGATGTCCCATCAAATTCAACGGATCATTCCAGCGATTTCAAGGCTTGGCATGGTAGTTCGTGGCATTTATGGTGAAGGCAGTGAAGCATTAGGAAATGTTTATCAAATATCCAATCAATTGACGCTAGGTAAGTCTGAGTACGAAATTCTTCAGGATTTGGAGAATATGACGGAACAGATTATCCAACAGGAACGCAAAGCGCGGGAAGCAATTTTGTTGAATTCGCCGCTGGTGTTGGAAGATCGTGTCTATCGGTCACTTGGAACTCTTACCCATTCGAGACTGCTGACGACGGAAGAAGCTGCCACTTGTTTGTCAGATGTTCGATTGGGTATTGATTTAAAGATGATCCAAGATGTAGACATGTCGATTTTAAATGAATTGATGATTTTTATGCAGCCGGCCTTCCTGCAGCAATATGCAGATAAGCCGCTGCAGCCGAAAGAACGCGATTTTGCCCGGGCGAAGCTGTTCCGGGAGCGATTGAATAAAGAAGGTATAAATAGTGAAGGAGAGGATCTTGCATGATGTTTAATCGATTTACACAACGCGCACAAAAAGTTCTTCAGTTAGCTCAAGAAGAGGCCATTCGCATGAAACATGAATCAATCGGTACAGAGCACATTCTTCTCGGTTTAATTCGCGAAGGCGGCGGCATTGCTGCTAAAGCTCTGGAAGCGATTGAAGTGAATACACAATTGATTGAAGAAGGCGTTAAGGAACTTGTCGGTGTCGGCGAAAAAGATGTGGGCCCGATTGTGCATTATACGCCGAGAGCGAAAAAAGTCATTGAATTGTCAGTAGATGAGTCCCGTAAATTGGGCCATTCTTATATTGGTACAGAACACTTGCTGTTGGCGTTGATTCGCGAAGGTGAAGGCGTTGCAGCGCGTGTATTAGGTAATGCAGGCGTCAGCTTGAACAAAGCACGCCAGCAGGTGTTGCAGCTTCTGGGCAACAATGAACAGGCGTCTACAGGCACAAGCCCGAATGCTTCGGCAAATACCCCGACGCTGGATGGCTTGGCACGTGATTTGACTCAGGTGGCCCGTGATGGCGGCTTGGATCCGGTCATCGGCCGCAGTGATGAAATCACACGCGTTATTGAAGTATTGAGCCGCAGAACGAAAAACAATCCTGTATTGATCGGGGAACCAGGTGTCGGTAAAACAGCGATTGCAGAAGGTTTGGCTCAACAAATCGTCAACAATGAAATCCCGGAAACTTTGCGCGACAAGCGCGTTATGGTCTTGGATATGGGTACAGTGGTTGCTGGAACCAAATACCGTGGCGAGTTTGAAGATCGCTTGAAAAAAGTAATGGATGAAATTCGCCAAGCGGGCAATGTCATTCTCTTCATTGATGAGCTTCACACGTTAATCGGAGCAGGTGGGGCAGAAGGTGCGATTGATGCATCCAATATCCTGAAACCTTCCCTATCGCGTGGAGAACTTCAATGTATCGGTGCTACAACTTTGGATGAGTACCGCAAGTACATTGAAAAAGATGCGGCTCTTGAACGCCGTTTCCAACCGATTCAAGTGGATGAGCCTACTGTTGAAGAGTCGATTCAGATTATCCGCGGATTGCGTGATCGCTATGAAGCGCATCACCGTGTGAAAATCACGGATGAAGCAATTGAAGCGGCAGCTAAAATGTCAGACCGCTACATTTCGGATCGTTTCCTTCCGGATAAAGCGATTGACCTGATTGATGAGGCAGGCTCTAAAGTAAGACTTCGCTCTTATACAACTCCACCAGATTTGAAGGAGTTGGAAGCACGCTTGGAAGCTGCACGTTCTGAGAAAAATGAAGCAGTGCAAAGCCAGGAATTTGAGAAAGCGGCTTCGCTCCGTGATGCAGAACAGAAATTGCAGAACCAATTAGATAAAACGAAGAAAGAATGGAAAGAAAAGCAAGGCAAAGAAGAGTCTGAAGTAACAGTGGAGGACATTGCGAAAGTCGTGTCCATGTGGACCGGCATTCCGGTTTCAAAACTGGCTCAAACAGAATCTGATAAATTGCTCAACCTGGAATCGATTCTTCACAACCGCATCATCGGGCAGGAAGAAGCTGTTACATCGATTTCGAAAGCGATCCGTCGTGCTCGTGCTGGATTGAAAGATCCTAAACGTCCAATCGGCTCATTTATTTTCCTTGGACCAACAGGTGTCGGTAAAACGGAATTGGCACGTGCGCTCGCTGAATCTATGTTCGGGGATGAAGATGCAATGATCCGCATTGATATGTCCGAGTATATGGAAAGACATTCGACATCACGTCTGGTCGGTTCACCTCCAGGATATGTCGGCTATGAAGAAGGCGGACAGTTGACTGAAAAAGTTCGCAGAAAACCATATTCAGTGGTCTTGCTTGATGAAATTGAAAAAGCTCACCCTGATGTCTTCAATATCTTACTGCAAGTCCTTGAAGATGGCCGTTTGACGGATTCTAAAGGCCGCAGAGTCGATTTCCGCAACACTGTCATCATCATGACGTCAAACGTTGGTGCAGAAGAGCTGAAATACAATAAATACGTCGGATTCAATTTAGAGGATTCGAAAACAGATTATAAAGACATGAAAGGCAAAATGCTTGCTGAATTGAAGAAAGCATTCCGCCCAGAGTTCTTGAACCGTATTGATGACATGATCGTCTTCCACTCTCTTGAAAAAGAGAACTTGAGAGAGATCGTGAATTTGATGACCAAGCAATTGGTGGAACGCTTGAAAGAGCAGGATATCGATTTGGAGCTGACCGATGCTGCGCTTGAAAAAGTCGCTAAAGAAGGATATGACCCGGAATACGGGGCGCGTCCACTTCGTCGTTCTCTTCAAAAACACGTGGAAGACCGCTTGTCAGAAGAGTTGTTAAAAGGTACAGCCCTCTCAGGCCAACGCATTATCTTCGATGTGGAGGACGATGACTTCATCGTTCGCACAAAAGCAACAGAAGAAGTGAAAGAAGCGGTAGTGGAAAAACAATAAGAACATTCCGCTCGCCGGAGACGCTCTCCGGCGAGCGGTTTTTCTATTTTAGGAGGTACACATGGCTAAGAAAAAGACGAAATTCATCTGTCAGTCTTGTGGCTATGAATCAGCCAGATGGATGGGGAAATGTCCGGGTTGTGCGGCATGGAATACGATGACTGAGGAAGTGGAAGTGGCTGCACCGAAAGGGACACGCGGCGCTTTTCAGCACAGTGCATCGGTTCCTCAGAAAGCGACGCCGATCAATGCCATTGAAACGCAGGATGAACCAAGAGTAGAAACAGAATTGAGTGAATTGAACCGTGTCCTCGGCGGGGGAATTGTGCCGGGCTCGCTGGTGCTGATTGGTGGAGATCCGGGTATCGGTAAATCGACTTTGCTGTTACAGGTATCGGCGATGCTTGCCAATAGCGGAAGCCGGGTATTATACATTTCCGGAGAAGAATCGATCCGCCAGACCAAGTTGCGGGCAGAACGTCTCGATGCTTCGTCTTCAGAGCTGTTCATTTATGCAGAAACGAATCTTGAATTGATTCATCATACCATTGAAGATGTAGCTCCTGATTTTGTCATTGTCGATTCGATTCAGACGGTTCACCACCCTGAAGTGACTTCTGCGCCAGGCAGCGTGACACAGGTTAGGGAAAGTACGGCCGAATTGATGCGGATTGCAAAAACGAAGAATATTGCCATTTTCCTCGTGGGCCACGTAACAAAAGAAGGCCAGATTGCAGGGCCGCGTATCTTGGAGCATATGGTGGATACTGTTCTGTATTTCGAAGGTGAACGCCATCATACGTACCGGATTTTGCGCAGCGTCAAAAACCGTTTTGGCTCGACCAATGAAATCGCTATTTTCGAGATGCTCCAGAGCGGCTTGAAAGAAGTGTTGAACCCATCTGAACTGTTCCTGCAGGAGCGGACGAGTGGTTCAGCCGGTTCGACAGTCGTCGCTTCAATGGAAGGCACACGTCCGATATTGGTTGAAATTCAGGCGTTGGTGACGCCATCGAGTTTCAACTATCCGAAACGCATGGCAACAGGCATCGATGTCAACCGTGTGTCGCTGCTGATGGCTGTGCTGGAAAAACGGGTGGGCATGCTGCTGCAGTCACAGGATGCGTACATCAAAGTGGCAGGCGGCGTGAAGCTGGATGAACCCGCTATCGATTTAGCTGTCCTCGCAAGCATTGTTTCCAGTTTCCGTGACAAGGCTCCAAATGTGTACGATTGCATCATCGGCGAAGTAGGATTGACCGGTGAAGTAAGGCGTGTGTCGCGTATTGAACAGCGCGTGCAGGAAGCAGCTAAGCTCGGCTTTAAACGGGCAATTGTTCCAGCGTCAAATTTAGGCGGTTGGGATTATCCGGAAGGGATTCGCGTAGTCGGTGTAGAAAGTGTTAATGATGCGTTAAAAGAGATTTTTCCACAGTAAGGAGGCTATATGCCTCCTTTTATTTCTAAATAAGGGTCATTAAAGCGTTTCAGATTTAAAATGTGTATAATTAAAAAAGGAGGTGGAGCGCGTGTTAAGACCTATTATTAAAATTATGTTTTTACTTATTGGTGCGACAGTCGGAATCTTATTATTGCCATCTGCATTTGAACTTATTCCCCTTCTCGACAATCCATGGATCAGTAACCCTTACGTAGCAGCAATTGTTGGTGCTCTGGTCTTTTTCCTGTTATCTTTATTATTTGTAGATTCTTTGATAAATTTCATGAAGTGGATGGAAGAGAAACTGCTTCATGCACCGACGCCGGATTTATTGTTCGGTACGGTCGGAATGATTATTGGCCTTGTGGTGGCGTTCCTGATTGGCTTTGCGCTGAGTACCGTTGATATTCCATTGGTGGCCACTGTGGCACCATTAATATTATCTGTCGTGCTTGGTTATTTAGGTTTTCAGGTAGGCTTCCAAAAACGCGAAGAAATGCTGACCATGTTGACGCCGGCGAAGTTTGCCCCGGTGAAAAAGCTGGAGCCGGAAGAACCGGTTGAGAAAGTGTCTTATAAGCTGCTTGATACCAGTGTCATAATTGATGGTCGGATTGCGGACATCTCGGCAACTGGTTTTATGGAAGGCACCTTTGTCGTTCCACAATTTGTGTTATCTGAGCTTCAGCATATTGCCGATTCTTCGGACACGCTGAAACGAACGCGCGGCAGGAGAGGCTTGGACATTTTGAAACGGCTTCAAAGTGAACGCGTGGATGCGATTATGATTACAGAAGAAAGCTTTGACGAAGTCAGTGAAGTCGATTTAAAATTGATGCGCGCTGCAAAAAAAATGGGCGGTCAAGTGGTCACCAATGATTTTAATCTCAATAAAGTATGTGAACTTCATAATGTACCTGTCTTGAATATCAATGACTTGGCAAACGCTGTGAAACCGGTTGTGATTCCGGGGGAAGATATGCATGTAGTGGTCATCAAAGACGGCAAAGAGCAAAATCAAGGTGTAGCTTATCTGGATGATGGCACGATGATTGTGATTGAAGATGGCAAAGGGTTTATTGGCCAGGCGATCAATGTCACTGTCACCAGCGTTTTACAGACTTCTGCAGGACGGATGATTTTTGCGAAGCCGCGAGACGGCAAACAAACTGCAACAAATTGATAAAGGATGTTATCCAATGAACTATACAGTCGTCCTGCCTGCTGCCGGCAGCGGGAAACGAATGAAAGCAGATAAAAATAAATTATTGCTCGAACTTTTCGGCAAACCGATTTTTCTCTATACGCTGGAAGTGTTTGAGCGGGATCCGAATTGCGAGGCTATTTGGCTGGCGGTAAAAGAGCACGAACGGGAACTGATCGAAGAGTATGTAAAACGCTATGATATTACGAAAGTAAAAGGGTACGCTGCAGGTGGAACGGAGCGGCAGGATAGTGTTAGAGCCTGTCTTGAAGCGATTCCGCCTTGTGGCGTTGTTTTGGTTCATGATGCTGCCCGACCTTTCATCGATCACGAAGTCATTGCACGCTTGGTAGAGGCAGCGCAGGAATCCGGAGCTGCCGTCGCTGGAGTGCCGGTCAAAGACACTATCAAAAAAGTGGAAAATGGCGTCATTTCTGAAACGGTCGACCGCAATCAATTGTGGATGATCCAGACGCCGCAGGCTTTCCGCTATTCATTGATCTTAAAAGCGGCTCAGGCAGCGCACAATGATGGATTCATGGGAACCGACGAGGCGATGCTTGTTGAACGTATGGACTACCCGGTAGCTATTATTGAAAGTACATACGAAAATATTAAAATGACGACGCCAGATGACTTGATTTATGGACGAGCTATTTTGGAGAGTCGCATACAGGAGGAACAGAAATGATTAGAATTGGACAAGGTTATGACGTGCATCAACTGGCAGAAGGACGCCCATTTATTTTAGGCGGCGTGGAGATTGAACATGATCGAGGGCTTCTTGGCCATTCAGATGCGGATGTCTTGCTGCATACCATTACAGATGCAGCGCTTGGCGCAATTGGCGGAGGGGATATCGGCAAGCATTTCCCGGATACCGATCCTGAATTTAAAGACGCCGATTCCCGAAAATTGCTGACGCATATTTGGGAATATGTAAAAGAGCAAGGCTATGAGCTGGGCAATGTCGATTGCACAGTCATCGCCCAAAAACCGAAGCTGGCTCCTTATATCGAACAAATGCGCGAATCGATTGCGAACTTATTGGAAGCGGATATTTCGCAGGTCAATGTTAAAGCGACGACTTCTGAGCATCTTGGGTTTACTGGCCGTGAAGAAGGAATTGCGGCATTAGCGGTGATCTTATTGAACAAACGTCCGGTTTCGCTTGATGTCCCAGAGTGATAGAATAACAGAAGGATACGATAATTTAGGAGGAACTTACATGACACAAGAAGTACGCGTACGTTATGCGCCAAGCCCGACAGGCCATTTGCACATCGGCGGCGCACGTACAGCATTATTCAATTACTTATTTGCACGCCATAATAACGGGAAATTCATTGTACGCATTGAAGATACCGATACAGCCCGCAATATCGAAACCGGCATTATGTCTCAGCTGGATAACTTGAAATGGCTTGGCATCGAGCATGATGAGTCGATTGATATCGGCGGAGAATACGGTCCTTATCGCCAGATGGAACGGTTGGATACGTATAAGGAGCATTCAGACCAGATGCTTGAAAAAGGCTTGGCTTATAAATGCTTCTGTACACCTGAAGAATTGGAAGCAGAACGCGATGCGCAAAAAGCATCGGGTATCGCAGCGCCTCAATACAGCGGCACTTGCCGCAACTTGACAGCTGAAGAAGTGGCTGAAAAAGAAGCGGAAGGCAAGTCGTTTACGATTCGTGCGAAAGTTCCTGCTTCAGTAACATATGAGTTCAACGATTTAGTGCGTGGTCCGATTTCATTCGAATCAAAAGATGTCGGCGATTGGGTCATGGTGAAAACCAACGGTATCCCAACATATAACTTTGCTGTGGTCATCGATGATCATTTGATGAAAATTTCCCATGTGTTCCGAGGAGAAGAGCATTTATCGAATACACCAAGACAGATGATGATCTATGATGCATTTGGTTGGGAATATCCAAGTTATGGCCACATGACCTTAATCATCAACGAGGACCGCAAAAAATTATCGAAACGCGATGAGTCGATTCTGCAGTTCATTTCGCAGTACAAAGACCTTGGCTATATTCCGGAAGCTTTGTTTAATTTCTTTGCGCTTCTTGGCTGGTCTCCAGAAGGCGAAGAAGAGATTTTCTCGAAAGAAGACTTGATCCGCATCTTCGATGTAGAGCGTCTGTCTAAATCGCCATCGATGTTCGATAAGCAGAAATTAATGTGGATGAACAACCAATACATCAAGCAATTGCCGCTTGAAGAAGTGGTGAAATTGTCTCTTCCGCATTTGCAGAAAGCAGGCAAGCTGCCGGAAGAAATGACGCCGGAGCAAGCGGAATGGGCGAACAAGCTGGTGGCTTTGTACCATGAACAGTTGAGTTATGGAGCAGAAATCACTGAGCTTTCCGAGCAGTTCTTTACAGAAGAATTGTCCTATGGGGAAGCCGAAAAAGAAATTTTGGCTGCTGAACAAGTGCCTGAAGTGATGACGGCATTCAAAGAGCAATTGGCTTCATTGGAAAACTTTGAGCCGGCTGAGATCAAAGCCGCAATCAAGGCGGTCCAAAAAACAACTGGCCATAAAGGCAAAAACCTGTTCATGCCAATCCGTGTCGTAATCACTGGACAAATGCATGGGCCTGAATTGCCGGATGCCATTTCCTTATTAGGAAAAGACAAAGCCATCGCCCGTGTTTCACAATACGCAAGTGCCTAACGTTGACTTATTGAGCTGACGGTGTAAAATGAATTTACCATTAATAAAAACGTTGACGAGAAGAAGTACATGCAGAAAGCTCTCAAGAGAAGGTCCCCACCGGCTGAAAGGGATCTGGGCCGCTGCTGCATCGAAATGCCTCTCTGAGTGCTGAGTCGAATCAAGTAGACCAGACGTCTTGCCTGCGTTATAGGCCTTCGAGAGAAAAGGGTGCAGTTGCCCTTTTAATCAGAGTGGAACCGCGCAGCTATGCGTCTCTGTCATGTAATGTGACAGGGGCGCTTTTTATTTTGGATACGAAAGGGAGCGATAGAGATGTTTAAATTATTGAAAGATGACGTTGATGTTATTTTCGAGCAGGATCCGGCAGCCCGCAATTATTTGGAAGTCATTTTGACGTATTCCGGTTTGCACGCCATCTGGGCGCATCGGCTGGCACATTTTTTCTTCAAGAATAAACTATTTTTCATTGCCCGTGTCATTTCACAGATCAGCCGCTTTTTCACAGGAATCGAAATCCATCCAGGTGCGGTCATTGGCCGCCGCTTCTTTATTGACCACGGGATGGGCGTGGTCATTGGAGAAACTTGTGAAATCGGTGACAATGTCACCTTGTACCAGGGCGTTACGTTAGGCGGTACCGGGAAAGAACGCGGGAAACGCCATCCGACATTGGAAGACAATGTGCTGGTTGCCACTGGCGCCAAAGTACTTGGATCGATCGTTGTCGGTGCCAATTCCAAAGTTGGAGCGGGATCAGTGGTGTTGAAGAACGTACCGATGAATTCGACAGTAGTCGGGATTCCGGGGAAAGTGGTGATTCAAAACGGCGTCAGAATTAAGCCGGATTTGAACCATCAGAATATGCCGGATCCCGTTATGGATAAATGCGAAAGCATGGAAATGAAGATTGCCAGATTACAGCAAGAAGTTGAAGAGTTAAAAAAAGCTAGGCAGGAAGAAGGGCAACGTTTATGACTATCCAGATTTTTAATTCATTGTCACGGCAAAAAGAAGAGTTCGTTCCTTTAGAAGAAGGAAAAGTAAAAATGTATGTCTGCGGACCGACTGTTTATAATTACATCCACATCGGCAACGCGCGTCCGGTAATCGTCTATGATACAGTGCGCCGCCATCTGGAATACCGCGGCTATGATGTGAAGTATGTATCGAACTTTACTGACGTTGATGATAAATTGATCAAAGCGGCCAACGAACTCGGCCAGGAAGTACCGGAAATTGCAGAGCGGTTTATCGCTGCTTATTTTGAAGATACGAAAGCGTTGGGCTGCGCAGAAGCGGACGTCCACCCACGTGTAACCGACCATATGGTGCAGATCATCGATTTTATTGCAGCGTTGATTGAAAAGGGATATGCCTATGAGTCGCAAGGAGACGTCTATTACCGTACCCGGAAATTTGAAGGCTACGGCAAACTGTCCCACCAGTCAGTCGACGAACTGAAAGTCGGTGCGCGCATTGAAACCGGCGACAAAAAAGAAGACGAATTGGATTTTGTTTTGTGGAAAACAGCGAAGCCGAAAGAGATTTCATGGGACAGCCCATGGGGCAAAGGGCGTCCGGGCTGGCATATTGAGTGCTCGGTCATGGCGCGTGAACATTTGGGTGATACCATCGATATCCATGCAGGCGGACAAGATTTGACTTTCCCGCATCATGAAAATGAAATTGCCCAATCGGAAGCTTTAACCGGTAAACCTTTTGCGCGTTATTGGATGCATAATGGGTATATTAATATTGATAACGAAAAAATGTCGAAGTCACTGAACAATTTTGTGCTGGTGAACGATATATTGAAGGAACTTGATCCACAAGTGTTGCGTTTCTTCATGCTGTCGGTTCATTACCGCCACCCGATCAACTACTCGCAGCAATTGGTGGAAGATGCCATTGCCGGGTTGGAGCGGCTGCGTACGGCATATGCCAATTTGAAGCATCGGTTAAGCACATCAGCTGACCTGGGTGACCATTCCGATATTTGGATCGATAAAATCGAAGCCATTAAAACAGCTTTCGTTGAAACGATGGATGATGATTTCAATACGGCAAATGCCATTTCAAGTTTATTTGATTTGTCCCGTTTGTCGAATACGTATTTGTTGGAGAAGCAGACATCAACAACGGTTCTGGAAACCTTTATTGCCGTCTTTGATGAATTAGCCGGCGTGTTGGGGGTTCCATTCAGCCAAGAGGAAGAATTGCTGGATGAAGAAGTCGAGGCTTTGATGGCAGAGCGCATCGAAGCGCGCAAAAACCGCGATTTTGCCCGGGCTGATGAAATCCGTGATTTATTTAAAGAGAAAAATATCATTTTGGAAGATACGGCACAAGGTACACGCTGGAAGAGAGGGTAATAAAGTTGAATGTTTTACGAAAAAATGATGTAGACCAACTGAACGCGTTGGCTCTTGCCTACATGGGGGATGCCGTTTATGAGCAGTCCATCCGCGAACATTTATTGCGTTCGGGACGCGTTAAACCAAATATCCTGCACCGCCAGTCGACCACTTTCGTTTCTGCCAAAGCGCAGGCGATGGTCCTGAAGCGGCTGACGGAAGAAGGATTTCTGACAGAAGCGGAATTGGCGGTCATGAGACGGGGGCGCAATGCCAAGTCGGGATCGGTTCCGAAAAACACCGACGTCCAGACTTATAATTTCAGTACGGCTTTTGAAGCGGTGCTGGGCTGGCTATACTTAAAAGAAGAACAAGCGCGTGTGGACGAAATCATTTCCTATGCGATTGAGATTGTCGAAGAGCTGGGAGGCGTGTTGAAATGACGGAAGAAGAATTGGCACCAGAGATAATCGGCGGCAAGAATCCGGTTTTGGAAGCGCTGCGTGCAGACCGGGATATCAATAAAATCTGGATTGCAGAAGGCGTCCAGAAAAAAGGCATCACCGAATTGCTGCAACTGGCAAAAGACAAAGGCGTTATCGTCCAGTCCGTGCCGAAGAAGAAAATCGACGGTTTGACGGACACCAACCACCAAGGCATTGCAGCAGCAGTGGCTGCCTATAATTACGCGAGCCTGGATGATTTGTTCGAGGCAGCTGCTTCAAAAAATGAAGATCCGTTTTTCCTGATTCTAGATGAGTTGGAAGATCCGCATAATTTGGGTTCCATTATGAGAACGGCTGATGCGATCGGCGTGCATGGTTTGATTATTCCGAAGCGCCGCGCTGTCGGCTTGACGGGTGTGGTAGCAAAAGCTTCAACAGGAGCGATTGAACATGTGCCCGTTGTACGCATCAATAATTTGTCGCAGACCGTGGATGAGTTGAAAAAGCGTGGAGTTTGGATTGCTGGTACAGATGCCAAAGAATCGGTGGATTACCGGAGAATGGATGCAGCTCTTCCGTTGGCCGTCATCATCGGCAGTGAAGGAAAAGGGATGAGCCGGATTTTACGCGAAAAATGCGATTTCCTTTACCAATTGCCTATGGTCGGCCATGTAACTTCATTGAATGCTTCAGTAGCAGCAAGCTTATTGATGTACGAAGTTTACAGAAAGCGCAATCCACTGGTTTAATGCCATGAATATTCTGCTGGTTGATGGGTACAATATCATTGGAGACTGGGTGGAACTGCAAGAACTGAAGAAAGACAAATTGGCCAATGCCAGAGACCGGCTCATAGAGCGCATGGCTGAATACCGGAGTTACAAAGGATGGCGTGTCATCATCATTTTTGATGCCCACCTGGTTCCAGGCATTGAAGCCAAGAATCTGCACCACGATGTTGAAGTCATTTTCACAAAAGAAAGCGAAACGGCAGATGAACGGATCGAGAAACTGGCGACCAGTTTAAACAACCGCCGCGACCAGATTTATGTAGCCACGTCGGATCTGACCGAGCAATGGGTCATTTTCGGCAAAGGCGCTTTGCGAATTTCAGCCCGCGAGTTGGAAATCGAAATGATTGAAATACAGGAGAACATCACTAAAAAAGTAAAAGAAATCCAGGAACAGCGCGGGATTTCCAAAATACCGCTGTCCGGCGAAGTAGCGGAAATTTTCGAAAAATGGCGAAGAGGCTTGAAATGAACGGTTGACGCTCATTTTTTTCTTCCTGTATACTGAAGATATCGAGGCTCACGCAATCGGAGGGATCACCCGTGGAGATTAATGATCAAGTTCAGCCCCAACGATTCACCGACATGACAGATGAGGAACTTGTCAGTTCAGTCCACAGTGGAAACACGGAAGCATTGGATTTTTTGATTACAAAGTTCCGGCCTTTTGTTCGAATGAAAGCCCGCTCGTATTTTTTGATCGGTGCCGATAAGGAAGACATCATCCAGGAAGGCATGATCGGCCTGTATAAGGCTATCCGTGATTTCCGAAGTGATAAATTATCTTCGTTCCGTGCGTTTGCAGAACTTTGCATCATCCGGCAAATCATCACGGCCATTAAAACGGCCACACGCCAGAAGCACATCCCGTTGAATTCTTATGTATCTTTGGATAAGCCGATTTATGATGAAGAATCTGACCGTACCTTGATGGACGTACTGACTGGAAACGGTGTGGACGACCCGGAAGATTTGATCATCCATAACGAGGAATTTCAGTATATGGAAGAGAAGATGGGAGAAGTACTGAGTGAACTTGAGCGTGAAGTGCTGGCCCTTTATCTGGATGGCCAATCCTACCAGGAAATTTCGGAAAAGCTTGAGCGCCACGTAAAATCAATTGACAATGCGCTGCAGCGGGTCAAGCGAAAACTCGAACGCCACTTGCAGATCAACGAGATGCCGAGCTCTTGACGCGCGGTTGACAGGTCTGTTTGAAGGTGATAACCTTGAAAAAGCTGTAAACTTGAATAAGGTGATAACATGGCTAAAAAAATTGTTTTAAGCTGCTCGAAATGTGCATCCCGCAATTACACGGTTCCTGCGAAAGCGGAATCCAGCACACGTTTGGAACTCAAAAAATTCTGTGCTCATTGCAATGGGCATACCGTGCATAAACAAACGATATGAATTTTAACTGAATGCCGGACGATATAGAGTGATTTTGAAATTCGGAGGTTTTTTAAACAATGGGTAACATTGGCGGTTTCTTTAAAAATGTCGTTTCGGAAATGCGGAAAGTTAGCTGGCCGAAGCGAAAAGAACTAACTCGTTATACGATCGTTGTTCTTTCTACTTGTATTTTCATGGCTCTCTTCTTTGCAGTAATTGATGCAGGCATCTCGGAAATATTCCGTTGGTTCTTAGCACTTTAAGTCATCCGACAAGAATAACGCATAAAAAATAGCCCGTCATTCTATGAGAACGGGTTTTTTCATTTGGTAAAAAAGGAGGGATGGACGTTCAGTCCGCTCGATTATGGAGAAAAATTGGTATGTAGTCCATACGTATTCCGGGTACGAAAACAAAGTTAAAGCTAACCTGGAAAAACGTGTAGAAACAATGGGTATGGAAGATCTGATTTTCCGCGTCATCATTCCGGAAGAACAGGAAACAGATTTTAAAGACGGCAAGAAACGCACAGTCATGCGCAAAACATTCCCTGGGTATGTCCTTGTGGAATTGATCATGACAGATGAATCTTGGTATGTCGTCAGAAATACACCAGGAGTTACAGGGTTTATCGGGTCATCAGGCGGGGGAGCAAAACCAACGCCATTATTAGACGAAGAAGTTGATTTCATTCTGAAACAAATGGGAATGACTGAACGCAAAGTGGATATTGACTTTGCAGTTGCCGATACAGTTGAAGTAATGGAAGGGCCATTCGCCAACTTCCAAGGGAAAGTGGAAGAAATCGATGATACAAAAGGCAAAGTTAAAGTGTCGATTGATATCTTCGGCCGCGAAACCAAAATGGAACTGGATTTCGAGCAAGTTCAAAAAGTATAAAAGCCCCTTGCTATTCTCAAGTATTAATGGTATTATTTCAGAGGTCAGACTGTCCTAGGACAATCTGTACAATTTAGCTAATTCTATCAACATCGTTGACAGACAGATATTGAGTGGGAGGGGAAACCCTATTACCACATCACGGACTTAAGGAGGTGTGTTTCGTGGCTAAAAAAGTTGTTAAAGTTGTAAAATTGCAGATTCCTGCAGCAAAAGCTAATCCAGCGCCACCAGTTGGTCCAGCATTGGGTCAAGCAGGTGTTAACATCATGGGCTTCTGTAAAGAGTTCAACGCGCGTACGGCAGACCAAGCAGGACTGATCATTCCAGTTGAGATTTCAGTATTTGAAGATCGTTCATTTACATTCATTACGAAAACTCCACCCGCAGCTGTTCTATTAAAAGTAGCAGCCGGTATTGAATCAGGTTCAGGCGAACCGAACCGCAATAAAGTAGCGACTGTGAAACGCGACAAAGTTCGCGAAATCGCAGAAACTAAAATGCCAGATCTAAATGCTGCTTCAGTAGAAGCTGCAATGTTGATGGTTGAAGGTACTGCTCGCAGTATGGGCATTACAATCGAAGACTAATTCTAGCAGTTGTTTTTGGATGGGTTGCGCAGTTCATCATGAACCGCGCAGCCTTTAATCGTGGGAGGTTCATTCCGTTATACCACAACAAGGAGGACGTTTAAAATGGCTAAAACAGGCAAAAAGCTGCAAGAAGCAGCAAAATTGATCGACCGTTCAAAACAATACGAAGCTAAAGAAGCAATCGAACTTGCGAAAAAAGCAAGCACAGTGAACTTTGACGCTACAGTAGAAGTGGCTTTCCGTCTTGGAATCGACACGCGTAAGAACGACCAGCAAATCCGTGGGGCAGTAGTACTTCCAAACGGAACTGGTAAAACTCAAAGCGTATTGGTTTTCGCTAAAGGCGAAAAACTTAAAGAAGCTGAAGCAGCTGGCGCAGATTTCGTAGGCGATGCTGAATATATCCAAAAAATCCAACAAGGATGGTTTGACTTCGACGTGATCGTTGCAACTCCTGACATGATGGGTGAAGTTGGTAAACTTGGACGCGTTTTAGGGCCAAAAGGCTTAATGCCAAACCCGAAAACAGGTACAGTTACATTTGATGTAACCAAAGCTGTTCAGGAAATCAAAGCTGGTAAAGTGGAATACCGTGCAGACAAAACAGGTATCATCCACGCGCCAATCGGGAAAGTTTCTTTTGATGACAGCAAACTTGCTGAAAACTTGGAAGCGATCTATGACGTAGTCCTAAAAGCGAAGCCATCTTCTGCTAAAGGTACTTACATCAAATCATTGAATGTTACTACTACAATGGGACCTGCTGTTAAAGTTGACCCAACTAAAGTAGTCGCTAAATAAGATATTGACATTACATTTCCGCTCTGCTATACTAGCGGAGTTGTGAAATACCCATTTGTACCGCAGACAGTAGGGGCGCCAGTCGCTTAATTTATCCCTGCCGAGGACATGATGAATTCAGATAACATCTTTTGGATGCTGATTTTATGCCTCTGTGTCTGTAATGGACCAGAGGCTTTTCTTATGGACGGTATAAATGAAAAATCTATAGGAGGTGCCAAAATGAGCAAAGCAGTTGAAACGAAAAAAGTTGTCGTGCAAACAATCGCTGATAAATTCGGCGCTGCAGCTTCGGTTGTAGTTGTTGATTACCGTGGATTGAACGTTGCACAATTAACAGAACTTCGTAAACAGCTTCGTGAAGAAGGCATTGAGTTTAAAGTTTACAAAAACTCAATGACTCGTCGTGCAACAGAAATGCACGGTCTTGAAGCAATCAACGAACACTTTACAGGACCAAACGCAATTGCATTTTCTAACGAAGATGTAGTAGCGCCAGCAAGAATCATCAACAACTTCGCTAAAGCGAACGAAGCGCTTGAAATTAAAGCAGGTATCATCGAAGGTGCGGTAGCATCTGCTGAAGATGTGAAAGCATTGGCAGAACTTCCATCACGCGAAGGCTTGCTATCTATGCTACTCAGCGTACTACAAGCTCCAGTCCGCAACTTTGCAGCTACTACCAAAGCAGTTGCAGATCAAAAAGAAGAACAAGGCGCTTAATAAGTTAGCCGGCTAAGCACGAAAAAAATATTACCTATCAATAGGAGGAAACTATAATGACACAAGAACAAATCTTAGACGCAATCAAAGAAATGACAGTTCTTCAATTAAACGACCTAGTAAAAGCAATCGAAGAAGAGTTCGGCGTAACTGCTGCTGCTCCAGTTGCTGCTGCAGCTGCTGGCGGTGCTGCTGCTGAAGAACAAACTGAATTCGACGTAATCCTAGCTTCTGCTGGCGATTCAAAAATCAAAGTAATCAAAGCAGTACGCGAAGTAACTGGTCTTGGTCTTAAAGAAGCGAAAGCTCTTGTAGACGAAGCTCCTAAAGCAATCAAAGAAGGCGTTTCTAAAGAAGATGCTGAAGAAATCAAAGGCAAACTTGAAGAAGTTGGCGCATCAGTAGAAGTTAAGTAATTTTATAAAATATGAAAAAAAGGAGGGGAAGTTCGTCAGGTTATACCGACGGGCTTTTCTTCTTTTTCAATTTATTTGCATCGCGGGCATTTGTCCGTAATATGGTGAATGTAAGGAGGGCTTTAAATGTCCCAACATTATTATTCCAAAAATCCTCAAACAAAAAGCAATCCTCGAGAATGGACAGACGTATTGCGCGGCGAGAAATTCCGGTTCCAGACTGACGCAGGCGTTTTCAGCAAAAGTGAAGTTGATTTTGGTTCGCGTTTATTGATTGAAACATTCCAGGGATCTGAAATAGATGGACCGGTGCTGGATGTGGGCTGTGGTTACGGGCCAATCGGAATGGCGGTCGCCAAAGCATTCCCTCAAAAACAAGTTCATATGGTGGACGTGAATACGCGGGCTATTGAACTGGCAAAAACAAATGTTGAAAAAAATGATATTTCCAATGCCGAGATTTACGAAAGTGATGGGTTGAGTGCTGTGGGGGTTTCCGGGTTTTCCGCTATTCTTACAAACCCGCCAATTCGGGCAGGGAAAGACACCATTTTCCGGTTTTATGAAGAAGCTGCTGAAAAGTTAGCGGATGGTGGATCGTTGTGGGTAGTTATCCAGAAAAAGCAGGGTGCGCCTTCTACGCAGGTGAAACTGGAAGAGCTTTTCGGAGAAGTAAAAGTGGCCGATAAGAAGAAAGGTTACTTTATTTTCGAAGCGAGAAAAGTTTGACTTGACAAAACGCCTGTGTTATTATAATGAAATGCAAAATTTATTATTTTGAGGTCGTTTGCCCTTTTTCGGGCATGGCATGGCGACAGAGCTAGTCACGTGTAAACCGAAAATGAGCTAATTTAGTCTCGTTTTCTTTTTGTCTTTTCGATATCATACACTATTTTGTGGAAATCGCAAAGACCTATAATCGTTTTATTGAGGGGTGAATAAGTTGGTAGGTCAACTAGTTCAGTACGGTCAACATCGTCAACGCAGAAGTTTTTCGAGAATCAGTGAAGTGCTGGATCTTCCGAACTTGATCGAAATTCAATCGTCATCTTACGAATGGTTCCTTGAAGAAGGACTTCGCGAAATGTTCCGGGATATCTCGCCGATTGAAGATTTCACAGGGAATCTATCACTCGAGTTTGTTGATTACAGTCTCGCGGAACCGAAGTATCCAGTCGATGAATCGAAAGAACGTGACGTTACTTACGCAGCGCCGCTGCGTGTCAAAGTGCGTCTACACAACAAAGAAACAGATGAAGTGAAAGAACAGGATGTCTTTATGGGGGATTTCCCATTAATGACAGAAACGGGTACTTTCGTCATCAACGGCGCAGAGCGCGTCATCGTTTCCCAATTGGTTCGTTCGCCAAGTGTTTATTTCCACGACAAGACAGACAAAAATGGTAAAAAAGGCTTTGGAGCAACTGTTATTCCGAACCGTGGAGCATGGTTGGAATATGAAACAGATGCGAAAGATGTCGTGTATGTCAGAATTGACCGCACACGTAAATTGCCGGTAACGGTTCTTTTGAGGGCTCTTGGCTTCGGATCTGACCAGGAAATCATTGATTTACTTGGCGATAACGAATTCCTTCAAAATACGCTTGAAAAAGATAACACAGAGAGCACAGAAAAAGCGCTTCTTGAAATTTACGAACGCTTGCGCCCTGGTGAGCCACCGACGGTTGAAAGTGCGAAGAGCTTATTGTATTCACGCTTTTTCGACCCAAAACGCTATGACTTAGCAAATGTCGGCCGTTATAAAATGAACAAAAAACTTCATATTAAAAACCGTCTTTTCAACCAAACCATTGCTGAAACATTGGTGGACCCTGAAACTGGCGAAATTTTAGTTGAAGCTGGCACATTGATTGACCGTCGTGTACTTGATCGTTTGATCCCGAACTTGGAAAATGGAGTTGGTTTCCATACTGTTTCCCAAGTAGGCGGAGTTCTGGAAGGCGAAGTTACCTTGCAGTCGGTCAAAATCTACGCGCCAAACAGTGAAGACCAGAAAGAAATCACTGTCATCAGTAATGCTTATATAGAAGATAAGATCAAACATGTAACGCCGGCTGATATTATTTCTTCTATCAGTTACTTCTTTAACCTACTTTACGGTGTCGGAAACACGGATGATATCGATCATCTTGGTAACCGCCGTCTTCGTTCAGTAGGGGAATTGCTTCAGAACCAATTCCGTATTGGATTGTCCCGTATGGAGCGCGTTGTGCGCGAACGGATGTCCATTAACGATACACAGGCAATCGTCCCTCAGCAATTGATCAATATCCGTCCGGTTATTGCATCAATTAAAGAGTTCTTCGGCAGCTCGCAGCTTTCACAGTTTATGGATCAAACCAATCCATTGGCTGAATTGACACACAAACGCCGTCTGTCGGCGCTTGGGCCCGGTGGTTTAACGCGTGAACGTGCTGGATTTGAAGTGCGTGACGTTCACTATTCGCATTATGGCCGCATGTGTCCAATTGAAACACCTGAGGGTCCGAACATTGGATTGATCAATACTCTGTCAACATTCGCGAAAGTGAATAAGTTCGGTTTCATTGAAACCCCTTATCGCCGTGTAGATCCTGAGACAGGGCTTGTTACCTCGCAGATTGATTACCTGACTGCGGATGAAGAAGATAACTATGTAGTGGCTCAGGCCAACTCGAAGCTGAATGACGATGGTTCATTTGCCGACGATGGTGTTGTGGCACGTTTCCGCGGTGAAAACACCGTTTATAAACGCGGCAGCATCGATTACATGGATGTTTCTCCAAAACAGGTCGTTTCTGTAGCGACAGCTTGTATCCCGTTCCTTGAAAACGATGACTCCAACCGAGCATTGATGGGAGCGAACATGCAGCGTCAGGCAGTTCCGTTATTGAATCCGGAAGCTCCTTTTGTTGGAACCGGTATGGAACACCTGGCAGCTCGTGATTCTGGTGCAGCTGTCGTTGCAAAACATGATGGCATTGTAGAATACGTGGAAGCCAAGGAAATTTCAGTCCGCCGCATCGAAGTTGTGGATGGCAATGAAGTCCGAGGCGACCTGGATACCTACAAATTGCAGAAATTCGTCCGTTCTAACCAAGGGACAAGTTATAACCAACGCCCGATCGTTAAAGTCGGAGACCGTATTTCCAAACGCGACATTCTTGCTGACGGACCTTCAATGGAACGTGGGGAGATGGCATTAGGAAGAAACGTACTGGTTGCCTTCATGACATGGGATGGCTTTAACTACGAAGATGCGATCATCATGAGTGAGCGCTTAGTGAAAGACGATGTTTATACATCTGTCCATATCGAAGAGTACGAATCCGATTCACGTGATACGAAATTGGGGCCGGAAGAAATTACGCGTGATATCCCGAACGTTGGGGAAGACGCATTGCGTAACCTGGATGACCGAGGAATTATCCGTGTCGGAGCTGAAGTGAAAGATGGAGATATTCTAGTCGGTAAAGTAACACCTAAGGGCGTTACGGAATTGACTGCTGAAGAACGTCTTCTTCATGCGATCTTCGGTGAAAAAGCACGTGAAGTGCGCGATACTTCATTGCGGGTGCCTCACGGCGCTGGCGGTATTGTACTGGATGTTAAAATCTTCAACCGTGAAGATGGAGACGAATTGCCACCGGGTGTAAACCAGTTGGTTCGTGCATATATCGTTCAAAAACGTAAAATCTCCGTCGGCGATAAAATGGCTGGACGCCACGGAAACAAAGGTGTTATTTCAAGAATTCTTCCTGAAGAAGATATGCCATTCATGCCAGACGGCACACCGGTCGACATCATGTTGAACCCACTTGGTGTACCATCGCGTATGAATATCGGTCAGGTACTTGAACTGCATCTTGGAATGGCTTCCCGTTCACTTGGAATTCATATGGCTTCATCTGTATTTGATGGAGCGAATGAAGAAGATGTACTGGAAACAATGGAAGAATCAGGTATGCCGCGCGATGGCAAAACAATTCTCTATGATGGCCGTTCTGGTGAAGCATTCGATAACCGTGTGTCTGTAGGGATCATGTATATGATCAAACTTGCCCACATGGTCGATGATAAATTGCACGCCCGTTCAACTGGACCTTACTCATTGGTTACACAACAGCCATTGGGTGGTAAAGCACAATTCGGCGGACAGCGTTTTGGTGAAATGGAAGTATGGGCACTTGAAGCATATGGTGCTGCACATACATTGCAGGAAATCTTAACCGTGAAGTCGGATGACGTCGTAGGCCGCGTGAAAACGTATGAAGCGATCGTCAAAGGTGAAAGTGTACCGGAACCAAGTGTGCCGGAATCATTCAAAGTTTTGATTAAAGAGCTTCAAAGTTTAGGTATGGATGTCAAGATGCTGACGATTGATGATGAAGAAATCGAATTGCGCGACCTGGATGAAGAAGAAGATCTTCAGCCTGCGGATTCATTGAACATCCTTCCGATTGCAGATACAGAAGCACCGGTTGGAACGATTGATTAATGCCCATTGGAATCGAACGGCTTTAAACGGCCGTTCTCCATTTATTCGTTTAGCCATTACCGAGGAAGAGCCGTACAGAAACTCGAGACAAAAGGGAGGTAGGCTCCTTGATAGATGTTAATAATTTTGAGTATATGAAAATCGGATTAGCGTCACCCGATAAAATTCGCTCATGGTCTTATGGAGAAGTCAAAAAGCCAGAAACAATCAATTACCGTACACTGAAACCTGAAAAAGATGGTTTGTTCTGTGAACGTATTTTCGGTCCTACAAAAGACTGGGAATGCCATTGTGGTAAATACAAGCGTGTCCGTTATAAAGGCGTTGTCTGCGATCGCTGCGGCGTTGAAGTAACACGTTCAAAAGTTCGCCGCGAACGCATGGGACATATTGAATTAGCAGCTCCTGTTTCGCATATCTGGTATTTCAAAGGAATTCCAAGCCGCATGGGACTTATCTTGGATATGTCTCCACGTTCACTTGAAGAAGTCATTTACTTTGCTTCTTATGTGGTAATCGATCCTGCGGATACACCGCTTGAAAAGAAACAGCTTCTTTCTGAAAAAGAATACCGCGCTTACCGTGATAAGTTTGGCAAGAAATTCCAAGCTGCCATGGGAGCGGAAGCAATCAAACGTCTATTGCAGGAAATTGACCTTGAACGCGAAACGGATTCTTTGAAAGAAGAGTTGAAAACGGCTCAAGGCCAGCGCCGCACCCGTGCGATCAAACGTCTTGAAGTGGTTGAATCATTCCGTAACTCAGGCAACAACCCTGACTGGATGATTCTAGACGTACTTCCTGTTATTCCACCTGAACTTCGTCCGATGGTTCAATTAGACGGCGGCCGCTTTGCGACTTCCGATTTAAACGACCTTTATCGCCGCGTAATCAACCGGAATAACCGTCTGAAACGTCTTTTGGACCTTGGTGCACCAAGCATCATCGTTCAAAACGAAAAACGTATGTTGCAAGAAGCTGTTGATGCGTTGATCGACAACGGCCGCCGCGGCCGTCCGGTCACAGGACCTGGTAACCGTCCATTGAAATCTCTTTCTCATATGCTGAAAGGGAAACAAGGGCGTTTCCGCCAAAACCTTCTTGGTAAACGAGTTGATTACTCAGGCCGTTCCGTTATCGTAGTTGGACCTAACCTGAAGATGTATCAATGTGGTTTGCCGAAAGGAATGGCAATCGAGTTGTTCAAGCCTTTCGTTATGAAAGAATTGGTTGAACGCGGATTGGCCCATAACATCAAGAGTGCGAAACGCAAAATCGAACGTCTTCACTCTGAAGTTTGGGATGTATTGGAAGATGTCATCAAGGAGCATCCGGTTCTATTGAACCGCGCACCGACTCTTCACAGACTGGGTATTCAGGCATTTGAACCGACATTGGTTGAAGGTAAAGCGATCCGTCTGCATCCGCTTGTATGTACTGCATACAACGCCGATTTCGATGGTGACCAAATGGCTGTCCACGTACCTCTATCATCCGAAGCTCAGGCAGAAGCACGTCTGTTGATGCTTGCAGCTCAGAACATCTTGAACCCGAAAGACGGAAAACCTGTTGTAACACCATCTCAGGATATGGTTCTAGGAAACTATTACTTAACTCTGGAGCGTAAAGGTGCTACAGGCGAAGGCGCTACTTTCTCAGGACCTGAAGAAGTGATGATCGCTTACCAAACAGGCCATGTCCACTTGCATACACGTATTGCAATTCAGGCTGGATCCGTCAACAACCCGACATTCACAGAAGAACAGAACAAAATGCTTTTATTGACTACTGTTGGTAAAATCATTTTCAACGAAATTCTGCCGAAGTCATTCCCGTACATCAACGAACCGACTGATTACAATCTGCAGGTGGAAACACCAGCGAAATACTTTGTCCCTACAACGACAGATATTCGCAAGCATATTGAAGAAGCGGAACTTGTAACTCCATTCAAGAAGAAAATTCTTGGGGAAATCATCGCGGAAGTCTTCAAACGTTTCCACATTACGGAAACTTCGAAGATGCTTGACCGTATGAAGAGCCTTGGATTCAAATATTCGACACAAGCCGGCATCACTGTTGGTGTAGCGGATATCGTAGTTCTTCCTGACAAAGGAGAAATCTTGGTTGATGCACAAGAAAACGTCGATAAAGTAATGAAACAATTCCGTCGCGGATTGATTACAGAAGAAGAGCGATATGCACGTGTCATTTCTTATTGGAGCAACGCAAAAGATATCATCCAGAACAAACTGATGGCATCTCTTGATAACTTGAATCCAATCTTTATGATGAGTGATTCCGGAGCTCGTGGTAACGCATCTAACTTTACGCAGCTTGCGGGTATGCGTGGATTGATGGCCAACCCGGCTGGACGCATTATTGAACTTCCGATTAAATCTTCCTTCCGTGAAGGATTAACAGTACTTGAATATTTCATCTCTACTCACGGTGCTCGTAAAGGTCTTGCCGATACAGCACTGAAAACAGCCGATTCTGGTTACTTGACTCGTCGTTTGGTAGACGTTGCACAAGATGCAATTGTCCGCGAAAATGATTGTGGCACGGACAGAGGCTTGCTGGTAGGGGCGTTGATGGAAGGCACAGAAGTGATTGAAGAGCTTGATGAGCGTATCGTTGGCCGCCATGCTAAGAAAACAATCCGCCATCCGGAAACAAAAGAAGTTATTGTAGCGAAAGATGAATTGATTACACAAGACCTGACTCGCCTTATTATCGAAGCAGGCATTAAAGAAGTAACAATTCGCTCTGCGTTTACATGTAATACAAAACACGGCGTTTGTAAGAAGTGTTACGGCACTAACTTGGCAACTGGAGACGAAGTTGAAGTGGGCGAAGCAGTAGGTATTATTGCAGCTCAATCAATCGGTGAGCCAGGAACTCAGTTGACGATGCGTACATTCCATACAGGCGGGGTAGCAGGAGACGATATTACACAAGGTCTTCCGCGTATCCAGGAAATCTTCGAATCGCGTAATCCGAAAGGCCAGGCAGTTATTTCTGAAATTACAGGTACCGTTACTGAAATTGACGAAATTCGCGAAGGCCAGAAAGAAGTAACGATTCAAGGGGATGTTGAAACCCGTAAATATCTAGCTCCTTATAATGCACGCATTAAAGTTCAAGTGGATGATGCTATTGTTCGAGGCGAAGTATTGACTGACGGTTCAATTGATCCGAAGCAATTGCTTCAAGTAAAAGACGTTCAGGCTGTTCAAGTGTATCTATTGAAAGAAGTTCAAAAAGTATACCGTATGCAAGGGGTAGAAATCGGCGATAAGCACGTAGAAGTTATGGTTCGTCAAATGTTCCGTAAAGTCCGCGTTATTGAAGCCGGTGACACTGAATTGCTGCCAGGTTCACTATTGGATATTCACCAATTCACTGAAGCCAACGTCAAAGCGGTTCTAGAAGGCAATCTGCCAGCGACAAGCCGTCCTGTTATCCTGGGGATCACAAAAGCTTCCCTTGAAACAGAATCCTTCCTATCTGCCGCATCCTTCCAGGAAACAACTCGTGTCCTAACTGATGCAGCGATTAAAGGAAAACGTGATGAACTTCTCGGATTGAAAGAGAACGTCATTATCGGTAAACTTGTTCCAGCTGGAACAGGAATGCAGCGTTACCGCCAGATTAAGATTGCTCAAAGCGAAAAAGCGGAGAAGCAGGAAATAGTCGGCACAGAATCATAAAATGAAATAATGGATTCCGGGGGGTTCCTGAATAATCTCCCCGGGATTTTTTAAGATTCCTGTTGACAGCATTGTCATAGGATGATAATATGTTGAGGGTTGATGGTTAACGGTCTGACGCTTTGGAGGATATGAAAATGTCTAATGAAAAAGTAAAACAGGCAAGTCAAATAATCATCGGTACAAAGCAGACAGTAAAAGCATTAAAGAGCGGTATTGTCCAAGAAGTAATAGTGGCAAGAGACGCGGACGATCGAATGACCGAACAGATTATCCAACTAGCCTTAGAAAAAGGTATTCGGATCGAATTTGCAGATTCACGATTGAAGCTTGGCAAAGCATATGGCATTAATGTCGGTGCAGCTGCTGTGGCGATTACTGGATAACAGTTTTTGTGTAAATCACAAAGACTTTGTTTTTTACCCAAAAATGAACCACCTGGATATGTGGTATTAGAACACCTTTTGAGAGGAGGAAAAAATCGATGCCTACAATTAACCAATTAGTTAACAAGCCTCGTAAACCGAAGAGCACGAAATCAGATTCACCAGCGTTAAACAAAGGGTACAACAGCTTTAAAAAGTCTCAGACTAACGTGACATCACCACAGAAACGTGGAGTATGTACTCGTGTTGGTACGATGACACCGAAAAAACCAAACTCCGCATTGCGTAAATATGCGCGTGTACGTTTGACAAACCAAATCGAGGTTAATGCTTACATCCCTGGAGAAGGTCACAACCTTCAAGAGCACAGTGTAGTTCTTCTTCGCGGCGGACGCGTAAAAGATTTACCGGGTGTGCGTTACCATATCGTACGTGGAGCACTTGATACAGCTGGAGTAAACGGCCGTATGCAAAGTCGTTCTAAATACGGAACTAAACGTCCTAAAGTAAAAAAATAATAAGTTAATTTAACGAAGAGAATTCGTTGAAAGGAGGAACATACATGCCTCGTAAAGGTCCTGTAGCTAAACGTGACGTGTTGCCAGATCCAATTTACAATTCGAAATTGGTGACACGCTTAATTAATAAAATGATGGTTGACGGAAAAAGAGGTACTTCACAAAAGATCCTATACGGAGCGTTTGAGTTAGTTAAAGAACGCAGCGGTAAAGATCCGATTGAAGTATACGAACAAGCATTGACTAACGTTATGCCAGTTCTTGAAGTACGCGCTCGCCGTGTTGGTGGAGCTAACTACCAAGTACCGGTTGAAGTTCGTCCTGAACGCCGTACAACTCTAGGTCTTCGCTACCTTGTAAACTATTCACGTCTTCGTGGAGAGAAAACAATGGAAGAGCGTTTGGCTAATGAAATTTTAGATGCTGCTAACAACACTGGTGCAGCTGTTAAAAAACGTGAAGATATTCATAAAATGGCGGAAGCAAACAAAGCATTTGCTCACTATCGCTGGTAATTTCTTTCGAGATGTTTACATCTTAAACCGAAACGGAAGGTGAAAAAAACATGACTAGAGAGTTCCCATTAGACAAGACACGTAATATCGGGATCATGGCACACATCGATGCCGGTAAAACGACTACTACGGAACGTATTTTATACTACACTGGTAAAATCCACAAAATCGGGGAAACGCACGAAGGTGCTTCTCAAATGGACTGGATGGAGCAAGAGCAGGAACGCGGAATTACAATCACGTCTGCTGCAACAACTGCTTCATGGAAAAACCACCGTGTAAACATCATCGATACTCCAGGACACGTAGATTTCACTGTTGAAGTTGAACGTTCATTGCGCGTACTTGATGGCGCTGTTACAGTTCTTGATGCTCAATCAGGTGTTGAGCCGCAAACTGAAACAGTTTGGCGTCAAGCTACAACATACGGAGTTCCTCGTATCGTATTTATCAACAAAATGGATAAAATCGGTGCTGACTTCCTTTACTCTGTAGGCACATTGCATGAACGTCTACAAGCTAATGCTCACCCGATCCAATTGCCAATCGGCGCAGAAGACAACTTTTCAGCAATCATTGATTTAGTTGAAATGAATGCACGCTTCTACGCAAATGATCAGGGAACTGAAATTACCGATGGCGAAATTCCTGAAGAGTACAAAGAACTTGCTGAGGAATGGCACACTAAATTAGTGGAAGCTGTTGCTGAGCTTGACGAAGACTTGATGGAAAAATACCTTGGCGGGGAAGAAATCACTGTAGAAGAACTTAAAGCTGGTATCCGTAAAGGAACACTAGACGTTGAGTTTTACCCAGTAGTTTGCGGAACTGCTTTCAAAAACAAAGGGGTTCAATTAATGCTTGATGCAGTAATTGATTACCTACCATCACCATTGGATGTACCTCCGATGACTGGTGTTCTTCCTGATTCAGACGAAGAGGTATTGCGTAAACCTAGCGAAGACGAACCATTCTCTGCGTTGGCGTTTAAAGTAATGACAGATCCATACGTTGGGAAATTGACTTTCTTCCGTGTGTATTCTGGATCTCTTAAATCTGGTTCATATGTTCAGAACTCTTCTAAAGGCAAGCGTGAGCGCGTAGGACGTATCCTTCAAATGCATGCAAACTCCCGTGAAGAAATTTCTGAAGTATATTGCGGAGATATCGCGGCTGCTATCGGACTTAAAGATACATCAACAGGTGATACTTTAAGTGACGAGAAACACCAAGTAATTCTTGAGCGCATGGTCTTCCCAGAACCAGTTATCTCTCTTTCTGTGGAACCTAAGTCTAAAGCGGATCAAGATAAAATGGGTCAAGCCCTTGCGAAATTGCAAGAAGAAGATCCAACTTTCCGTGCGCACACTGACCAGGAAACTGGCCAAACAATCATCGCTGGTATGGGTGAACTTCACCTTGATATCCTCGTTGACCGTATGCGCCGTGAGTTCAACGTAGAAGCTAACGTGGGTGCACCTCAGGTATCTTACCGTGAGACATTCCGTCAGTCTGCTAAAGTTGAAGGTAAATTCGTACGCCAATCTGGTGGACGTGGACAATTCGGACACGTTTGGATTGAATTCTCTCCAAACGAAGAAGGAGCAGGTTTTGAATTTGAAAATGGTATCGTTGGTGGTGTTGTTCCACGTGAATACATCCCAGCAGTTGAAGCGGGTCTTCGTGACTCACTAGACAACGGTGTTATCGCCGGATATCCATTGATCGATATCAAAGCTCGTTTGTTCGACGGATCTTACCATGATGTTGACTCGAATGAGATGGCATTTAAAGTTGCTGCTTCTATGGCACTTAAAAATGCAATTTCGAAAGTTAATCCGGTTCTTCTTGAGCCAATTATGCGCGTTGAGGTTGTTATTCCTGAGGAATACCTTGGGGATATCATGGGTGACATCACGTCACGCCGCGGCCGTGTAGAAGGTATGGACGCTCGCGGAAACGCGCAAGTAGTTCGTGCTATGGTACCTCTTGCAGAGATGTTCGGTTATGCAACTTCATTGCGTTCAAACACGCAAGGCCGTGGTGTGTTCTCAATGCACTTCGACCACTATGAAGAAGTGCCGAAATCAATTTCTGAAGAAATCATCAAAAAAAATAAAGGTCAATAATTGAATTTTGATCTTTAATCAAGTATAAATAATTTGTATGCTCGGAATAATAGGGCCCTATTATTCCGGCACTTCAAATGAAAACATTCACTTACATTTTGAGGAGGATTTTTCTAATGGGAAAAGCTAAATTTGATCGCTCTAAAACACACGCGAATATTGGTACAATTGGTCACGTTGACCATGGTAAAACAACTTTGACTGCAGCAATCGCTACAGTACTTGCAAAACAATCAGGCGGGGAAGCTCGTTCTTACGCTCAAATCGATAACGCACCTGAAGAAAAAGAGCGCGGTATCACTATCAACACTTCACACGTTGAATATGAAACTGCAACTCGCCACTACGCACACGTTGATTGCCCTGGACACGCCGATTATGTTAAAAACATGATCACTGGTGCTGCTCAAATGGACGGCGGGATCCTAGTAGTATCTGCTGCTGACGGCCCAATGCCACAAACTCGTGAGCACATCCTTCTTTCACGTCAAGTTGGTGTTCCTTACCTAGTTGTATTCATGAACAAATGCGATATGGTAGATGACGAAGAACTTCTTGAACTAGTTGAAATGGAAGTTCGCGATCTTCTTTCTGAATATGACTTCCCTGGCGATGACATTCCTGTTATCAAAGGTTCTGCTCTTAAAGCTCTTGAAGGAGAAGCAGAATGGGAAGAAAAAATCGTTGAATTGATGAACGCGGTTGATGAGTACATTCCTACTCCACCACGTGACACTGACAAACCATTCATGATGCCTGTTGAGGATGTATTCTCAATCACTGGCCGTGGTACGGTTGCTACTGGACGCGTTGAACGCGGACAAATCAAAATCGGTGATAACGTTGATATCATTGGTCTTACTGAAGAACCAAAATCTACAACTGTAACTGGTGTAGAAATGTTCCGTAAATTGCTTGACTATGCTGAAGCTGGCGACAACATTGGTGCACTTCTTCGCGGGGTTTCTCGTGACGACGTACAACGTGGACAAGTATTGGCTAAACCAGGCACAATTACTCCACACACTGAATTCACAGCTGAAGTTTACGTTCTTTCAAAAGAAGAGGGTGGACGTCACACTCCATTCTTCACAAACTACCGTCCGCAGTTCTACTTCCGTACAACTGACGTAACTGGCGTTTGTAACCTTCCTGAAGGTGTAGAAATGGTTATGCCTGGAGATAACATAGAAATGATCGTTTCTCTAATCTCTCCAATCGCACTTGAAGAAGGAACTAAGTTCTCTATCCGTGAGGGTGGACGTACTGTAGGCGCTGGCGTTGTTGCTAAAATTACTAAGTAATAACTGCTGAGTGTTGATTTAAGACCCTGTCTCATTATTAATGAGACAGGGTCTTTTTTTGCGTTCCAATAGCTGGAGCGAAAGGTTTTTGCTGAAAATATGGGATGTTCATAAAATATTCAAACTTTTTAAAAAATCTTTAAAACTCAGTGCCAGCAACAATGAAAACGGATACATAGTTTATGAATATTCAAAATTCATAAAAAAATAGCCTATAGTTGATTGACATGCTTCGAAATAGGCGATATGATAGCAACAATTTACTAGACGCAAACAGAATTCGATATATTGCATATTATAAAACTTTCGAGAAAGAAGTGGACATCATGAGCGAACAAGTAATTTATCTAAACGGCGAATTTGTTAAAAAGGAAGACGCTAAGATTTCAGTTTACGATCACGGTTTCTTATACGGTGATGGAGTGTTTGAAGGAATCCGTTCTTATAACGGAAATGTCTTTAAACTGGAAGAACATTTAGAGCGCCTTTACGATTCAGCAAAATCGGTAATGCTCGAGATTCCACATACTTTTGAAGAGATGACAGAGATTGTTGTTAACACATTACGAGAAAATAAATTCAAAGATGCTTATATCCGCTTGATCGTTTCAAGAGGTGTCGGAAACTTAGGATTGGATCCTTACAGTTGTTCGCATCCCAGCGTAATTGTAATCGCCGAACCTTTATCGCTGTTCCCTAAATCAATGTATGAAACAGGAATCGAAATAGTATCGGTTGCGACACGGAGAAGCCGTTCGGATGTATTGAGTCCGAAAGTAAAATCTTTAAATTACATGAACAATATCCTGGTTAAGCTGGAAGCTCATCTGGCTGGTGTTTCAGAAGCATTGATGCTGAATGACCAAGGTTATGTAGCGGAAGGATCAGCAGATAACATCTTCATTGTCCGTAAAAACAAATTATTGACTCCTCCAGGTTATGTAGGAGCGCTCGAAGGAATTACGCGGAACGCAATCATGGACGTAGCTGCAGAAAAAGGCTACGACATCCAAGAAGGTGTTTTCACTAGACACGATGTGTATGTAGCAGATGAAGTGTTCCTGACAGGAACTGCAGCAGAAGTCATCGCGGTAGTGAAAGTGGATGGCCGAGTAATTGGCGACGGCAAGCCCGGACCGGTTACAAACGACTTGCTTGAATCATTTAGAGAATTAGTTCAGAACGATGGCGTTAAGGTGTATAGCGATCAGTTAAACGCAGTATAAAAAAATAATAGTTCAACTCAATGACGAGGTTAAAGTAGATGGATACTGTATTCACAGAGAGCCGGTACAGGTGGAAGCCGGTAATACAACCATTTGCGACATCCCCTCTGAGTGGATTGCTGAAAAGCTTCGGCTGTTTAGGTAGTCCCGGTGGTTTGCAAGTTAGAAATCATCGTTATCAGCGGATAAGCAATGCTTATCCATGAGGCTGCGGTTGCGCAGTGAAATAGGGTGGTACCATGAAGCTTTTTCATCCCTATGCGAAGAACATGTTTCTTTGTGTAGGGATGAAAAAGCTTTTTTGTTTTCATGCCACCGGAGACTTAGAAAAGGAGGCGGAAGGATTGGGAGTAAACGTACAAGTTAGAGAAGAAGTTAAACAGAAGCTGACAGGCAATGGTGCAGATGTACTGATTCAATCTTTAAAAGGTCAGGGTGTTGAAATGATTTTCGGCTATCCAGGAGGCGCGGTACTGCCAATTTACGATGCCTTGCACAAAAATCCAATACGCCATGTATTGGCTAGACATGAACAAGGTGCCATACACGCCGCAGAAGGCTACGCAAGAGTATCTGGAAAAGCCGGAGTTGTTCTTGCCACATCAGGACCAGGCGCAACAAACTTAGTGACAGGCATAGCGGATGCCATGTTGGACTCCTTGCCGCTGGTCATTTTCACAGGCCAGGTCGCAACTTCAGTAATAGGGACTGATGCTTTCCAGGAAGCAGACATTATCGGCATCACACAACCGATTACAAAGCATAATTACCAAGTGAAAAAAGTATCGGATCTTCCAAGAATCATTAAAGAAGCTTTCTATATTGCTTCTACTGGACGTCCAGGACCGGTCTTGGTCGATATACCGAAAAATATAGCAACTGAGTTGTTCTTATCCAATAAAGAAGAAGAGGCAGTATATCTTCCAGGGTATCAACCAACGACGAACCCGAACTACCTGCAAATCCAAAAAGCGGCTCAATTATTGTCACAGGCGAAAAGACCGTTGATTTTAGCTGGAGCCGGTATCTTGGCGGCAAAGGCAACAGAAGAGTTGAAAGTCTTCTCTGAGCGCCATCAAATTCCGGTTACCAACACATTGTTGGGCTTAGGCAGCATTGCTGGCGAACATGAACTATTCCTCGGAATGGCCGGCATGCACGGCACTTATACAGCGAATACAGCAATATGTGATTGTGATGTCTTGTTGAATATTGGTGCACGATTCGATGACCGGTTGACCGGAAATCTTGCAAGCTTTGCGCCAAATGCACAAGTAATCCATATTGATATCGACCCGGCAGAAATCGGAAAAAATGTTCCGACAGCCGTCCCGATTGTTGCGGATGCCAAAGAGGCGCTGCTTCAATTGCTTAATCAATCATTTAGAAGCCCCGACACTGCAGAATGGCTTGAAATGCTATCCGGGAACCAAGTGGAATACCCGCTTCAATACCATGCAAGAGATCGGAAAGGAATCATGCCTCAACAAGCCGTAGAGTTGATCCATCGACTGACCGGAGGCAATGCAGTTGTCACAACAGATGTGGGGCAGCATCAAATGTGGGCGGCTCAATACTACCGCTTCAATAACCCTCACAACTGGGTGACATCAGGCGGCCTCGGCACAATGGGCTTTGGTTTCCCTGCAGCCATCGGTGCCCAGTTGGCGAAACCGGATGAGCAAGTTATCTCTATAGTAGGGGATGCCGGATTCCAAATGACTTTGCAGGAACTGTCCCTACTTCAAGAGCTGCGGCTGCCGGTGAAGGTTGTTATCCTGAACAACCAAAGCTTGGGAATGGTTAGACAATGGCAGGAAACATTTTATGAAGGACGTTATTCACAATCTTTGATTCCCGTTCAACCGGATTTTGTCAAGTTGGCGGCGGCTTATGACATCAAAGGCTATAAAGTCGAAACGATGGAAGAAGCGGAAGCGGTTTTTGCAGAAGCATTTAATTCAAACGAGCCCGTGTTGATCGATTGCCGGGTGGTGCAGATGGAATGTGTTTATCCGATGGTTGCACCAGGCAAAGGCTTGAATGAAATGATCGGAGTGAAAGGCGAATGAAACGAGTCATTACAACAACGGTGATCAACCAAAGCGGGGTGTTGAACCGCGTTACAGGCTTATTGATGAAACGGCAGTTCAACATCGAAAGCATTTCGGTCGGTCACACAGAGCAGCCTGGCATGTCGAAAATGACTTTTGTGGTCAATGTAGAAGATAAAGGCAAGCTGGAGCAATTGCTGAAACAGCTGCAGAAACAAATTGATGTCATTAAAGTAAATGACATTACCGATAAGGCGATGGTGATGAGGGAACTGGCACTGGTGAAAGTGGTAGTCCCGCCAGCAGTCAGAAACGAAGTATTGAGCATCGTCGAACCGTTCCGGGCGACAGTCGTCGACATGAGCAAAAATGTAACAACATTTCAAGTAACAGGCGACCCGGAAAAAATTGAAGCATTTATTGATCTGATGAGACCGTATGGTGTGAAAGAACTGACACGAACCGGAGTATCCGCGTTTGTCAGAGAAACACAAAAAGCACAAACACCGCAATTGAACATCCTATAAAACCCAAACCCGAGGAGGAAATTAAAAATGGCTAAAATGTATTATAACCAAGATGTAAACGAACAGGTACTTAAAGGAAAGACAATCGCGGTGATCGGCTATGGTTCTCAGGGCCATGCACATGCTCAAAACTTGAAAGAATCCGGATTTGATGTAGTAGTTGGAGTGCGCCAGGGTAAATCATTCGATCAAGCTAAAAACGATGGCATGAAAGTGGCTACAGTAAAAGAAGCGGCAGAAGCGGCAGACGTGATCATGATCTTAGTGCCTGATGAAAAACAGACGCAAATCTACAACGCAGAAATCAAACCGGCATTAACAGCTGGGAAATCCCTTGTTTTTGCACACGGCTTCAACGTTCACTTTAACCAAATCGTGCCGCCTGCAGATGTGGATGTATTCTTGGTAGCTCCAAAAGGACCTGGACATCTTGTTCGCCGTACGTATGAAGCAGGTGCTGGAGTTCCTGGATTGATCGCGATCCATCAGGACGTTTCAGGACAAGCTCAGGAAATTGCCCTTGCTTATGCAAAAGGAATCGGAGCTACACGTGCAGGCGTCTTGGAAACGACATTCAAAGAAGAAACGGAAACGGATCTATTTGGAGAACAAGCTGTTCTTTGCGGCGGTGTCACTTCACTTGTAAAAGCTGGATTTGAAACATTGGTTGAAGCGGGCTACCAACCGGAACTTGCCTACTTCGAATGTATGCACGAATTGAAACTCATCGTTGACCTTATGTACGAAGGTGGCTTGTCAGGAATGCGCTACTCAATTTCCGATACAGCGCAGTGGGGAGATTTTGTTTCAGGGCCACGCATTGTAGATGCAGATACGAAAGCTCGCATGAAAGATGTTCTTACGGATATCCAGACAGGGAAATTCGCAAAAGGCTGGTTGCTTGAAAACCAATTGAATCGTCCAGAATTCACAGCAATCGAAAAAGCGGAAGAAGCTCACCAAATCGAACAAGTAGGCCGCGAATTGCGTGCAATGATGCCTTTCGTTAATGAAGGCAAAAAAGCAAAACAAAAAGAGGTGGTCGCCAATGTCACAAATTGATATTTTCGATACGACATTACGAGACGGAGAACAGTCGGCCGGGATCAACTTGAATACAGCAGAAAAAATCGAAATCGCCCGCCAGCTTGAACGTCTGGGAGTGACGATTATCGAATCAGGATTTCCTGCTTCATCTCCAGGAGATTTTGACGCTGTGCAGCGAATCGCAGGCACAGTGAAGAATTCCATCGTAACGGGCCTGGCCCGCTCGATGCAAAGTGATATTGATCGGACCTGGGAAGCGCTAAAAGGAGCGGAACAGCCGCATATTCATATCTTTTTGGCTACTTCACCTATCCATATGGAAACGAAATTATTCAAAACACCGGAGCAAGTCGTTGAACTTGCTGTAGAGTCGGTAAAATACGCGCGTAAGTTCTTCCCGTTGGTCCAATGGTCAGCGGAAGATGCTTCCCGCTCAGACCCTGAATTTTTGGCTCATATTATCCGCAAAGTGATTGAAGCGGGAGCGACGACGATTAACCTTCCAGATACAGTCGGTTATGCAACGCCTCAAGAATACGGGGCAATGTTCAAGTACATGACCGATCATGTGGCAGGAATCGAAAAAGTGAAGCTGTCAGCCCATTGCCATAACGACTTGGGGATGGCTACTGCCAATACCTTGGCCGCTATTGAAAATGGCGCTACTCAAATCGAGGGAACCATTAATGGCATCGGTGAACGTGCCGGCAACGTAGCGCTTGAAGAGATTGCAGTTGCTTTGCATATCCGCAAGCAGATCTTCAATGTTGAAACAGGGATCAACCTACATGAAATCAAACGCACAAGCCAATTGGTCAGCCAATTGACAGGCAGTTTGATTCAACCGAATAAAGCGGTTGTCGGCAAAAATGCATTTGCCCATGAATCAGGTATCCACCAGGATGGCATGCTGAAGAATCCGTTGACGTATGAAATCATCACGCCGGAACTAATCGGTGATGCAGCGACTGAATTGGTGCTTGGCAAACATTCAGGGCGCCATGCCTTTAAAGACCGGGCCGTTAAAATGGGCTTTGATTTAACAGACGAAAAGCTGAACAATGCATTTGCTGAATTCAAGAAGTTGGCTGATCGCAAGAAAGAAATTTTGGAAGATGATTTATATGTATTGCTGACTGATCAGCAAATTCATGATACGGAAACACCGGTTTACAAATTGGAAAGTGTTCAGGTTCAATATGGCACAGCCAATATCCCGACGGCGACCGCTTCTGCCTATCACCCGAATGGTGAATTGATCAGCGAAGCAGCTACTGGCGCCGGATCAGTTGAAGCGATTTTCAATACGCTCGAACGAATTGTAGAAGGCAAAGTTCATATCTTGGACTACCGTGTCACTTCCATCGGCAAAGGGCGCGACGCCTTGGGTGAAGCAGTCATCAATATGAGCTATGACGGAGAGACCGTAACGGGCCGGGATGTCGCACAGGATGTTCTGGAAGCAACAGCAAAAGCATACTTGAATGCAGTCAATCGTCAAATTGTCCAGGTAGGAAAGAAAGTCAGGATGTCGGCAGTGTAAAAAGAACAGATCGAAAGAGGAGGAATTTAAAATGAAAAAAACAATAGCGGTATTGCCAGGAGACGGAATTGGACCAGAAGTAACAGATGCGGCGGTAAAAGTGCTGCAATCCATTGCAATGCGTTATGGACATACTTTTCATTTAAAGCACGCGGCAATCGGAGGTACAGCAGTTGATCAATTCGACAACCCGCTGCCTCAGCAAACCATTGATGTTTGTGAAGAAAGTGACGCGATTCTCCTCGGTGCAGTCGGAGGAACGAAATGGGACAGCAATCCTGCTCACCTTCGTCCTGAAAAAGGGCTTTTGAACATCCGTAAGCACTTCGATTTGTTCGCCAATATCCGTCCGGTTAAAGCAGTGCCGGCTTTGCTTGCTTCTTCGCCATTAAAAGAAGAGGTGGCAAAAGAAGTGGATATGGTCATTGTCCGTGAATTGACGAGCGGTTTGTATTTTGGAGAACCGAAACGCCGTTCAGAAAAATCAGCGGTGGACACATTGGTTTATACGAGAGAAGAAATCGAACGCATCGTCAACCAGGCGTTTGAAATTGCCCGCACACGCAGAGGCAAAGTGACTTCAGTCGATAAAGCCAACGTACTGGAAACCAGCAAACTATGGCGCGAAGTTGTGGAAGAACGCAGAAAAGCCTATCCCGATATCGAAGTGGAACATATGCTGGTTGATTCAGCAGCGATGAAATTGATTACCGATCCACGTACTTTCGATGTCGTAGTGACTGAGAATATGTTCGGTGATATCTTGAGCGACGAAGCTTCGGTCATCACAGGTTCACTTGGCATGCTGCCATCTGCGAGCATCCGTTCAGACGGTTTTGGCCTTTACGAACCCGTACACGGTTCAGCACCGGATATCGCAGGACAAAACAAAGCGAATCCGGCAGCGGCCATTTTGTCCGCAGCAATGATGCTGAAGCATTCATTCGGCCTTCATACAGAAGCGGCTGCTATCGAAAAAGCGGTCATGGATGTTTTGGAAGATGGATATTGCACAGGTGATTTGGCAGGCGACGGGAAACGCACCGTTTCGACCGATCGCTTCGTCACCAAAGTAGTGGAAGAACTCGAAAGAGAATTTGTATCAGAACACATCATGTACTCTTATGTGTAAGTGGAAGGAGCGGTTCGCATGGCAAAAACAATCATAGAGAAAATTTGGGAACAGCATATCGTCTTCGAAGAGCAAGGAAAGCCGGACCTGCTATATATCGATCTTCATTTATTGCATGAGGTGACATCTCCGCAAGCGTTTGAAGGGCTTCGGTTGAACGGACGCAAAGTCCGCCGGCCGGATCTTTGCTTCGCAACGATGGACCATAATGTTCCGACCCGTAATCGGGAGACGATCACCGATCCCATTTCACGGAAACAGATCAAAACCTTGCAGGACAATTGTGATGAGTTCGGTGTTCCGCTTGCGGGCATCAACCATCCGGATCAGGGAATTGTCCATGTGATCGGACCGGAACTGGGCTTGACGCAGCCAGGAAAGACCATTGTCTGCGGCGACAGCCATACTTCGACACACGGAGCCTTTGGCGCTCTGGCATTCGGTATCGGCACCAGCGAAGTGGAGCATGTGCTTTCTACTCAGACGCTATGGCAATCAAAACCAAAAACCATGGAAGTGCGGATCGATGGCAAGCTCGGGTTTGGCGTTTCTTCAAAAGACGTCATTCTGGCCATCATTTCTAAATTCGGCATCGATATGGGAACCGGCCATATTATGGAATATACAGGAGAGGCTATTCGCGGCCTATCCATGGAAGAGCGGATGACCATCTGCAATATGTCGATTGAAGCTGGGGCACGCGCTGGGTTGATCAGTCCGGATGAGACAACAGTAGAGTACTTGAGAGGGCGCAGACATGTGCCTGAAGGCGAAGCGTTTGAAAAAGAAGCTGCCCGTTGGCTGGCTCTTGCAACAGACGAAGGCGCACAGTACGATACGTCTGTCACAATCCATGCAGATGAGATTTCTCCATTCGTTACATGGGGAACCAACCCTTCGATGGGTTCAGGCATTGCCGAACGAGTTCCATCCGCTGCGGATTACGATAAGCAGTCGGATAAAGATGCGTTAAAGCAAGCTTTGGCTTATATGCACCTGGAAGAAGGGACGCCCCTTTCTTCAATCGATATTCAGCATGTCTTCATCGGCTCCTGCACGAACGCCCGTCTTGGTGATTTGCGCGCTGCCAGTGAAATCATTAAAGGCAAGAAAGTGCATCCATCCGTAACGGCAATTGTCGTACCTGGGTCTGAAACGGTCAAACGTGCAGCAGAACAGGAAGGCTTGGATCGAGTATTTCTTGAAGCTGGCTTTGAATGGCGTGAAACGGGATGCAGTATGTGCCTGGCGATGAATGAAGATTCGGTTCCTGCGGGTGAACGTTGTGCATCTACATCCAACCGGAATTTTGAAGGACGCCAAGGAGCGGGATCGATGACGCATCTGGTGAGCCCTGTGATGGCGGCAGCGGCTGCTATTGAAGGCCACTTGACAGATGTCCGCAATTACATGAAAGAGCCCGTACCATCAGCATGACAGGCATAAATGAGGAGGCCCATCGATGAAACCGATCAATAAAATCTCAAGCGTCTTGACGCCGCTTGAACGCAAAAACGTAGATACTGACCAAATCATTTCGAAAGAGTTTCTAAAGCGTATTGAACGAACAGGATTCGGCAAATATCTCTTTTATCATTGGCGCTTCCATGCCGATGGTACACCCATAGAAGACTTTGTGCTGAATGACCCACGATTCAACGACTCCGAAATTCTGGTCGCACAAGAAAATTTCGGCTGCGGTTCTTCTCGTGAACATGCTCCTTGGGCGATTTTGGATTACGGATTCCGCGTAGTCATCGCTCCCAGCTATGCAGACATCTTCTATAATAACTGCGTGAAAAACGGCATCCTTCCGATCCGTTTGAAAGATCAGGAAGTCAACGATCTGATTGATAAAGGGCAGCGTCAGGAATTCAAGTTGGAAATCAATTTGGAAGACCAGACTGTCACTGGCCAGGACGGTACGCGTTATGAATTCGATATCGATCCTTACTGGAAGGAAATGCTGCTGAAGGGCTGGGATGAAATCGCGTTGACTTTCCAATACGACTCCTATATTGCAGCTTATGAAGAAAAGCAGCGGCAGGCTAACTAAAGAACAAGCATCCAGACGGCTGCTGTTCGAATAACTTGTCTTATCAATAAACCCTTTGCCTAATGAACGCCTCTCCATTGTTAGTTATGCCTAATGATGGAGGGGCAGTTCATCTAACCGTAAAGGGTTTTTATTTTTGGACTTTTTTGTATTTCAATAATCCGGCTATAGGATATTGACAAGCTATTCGGGTTTTGGTAATTTAAAGTGTGTACTTTAACGCTTTAGCAAACTAAAGGAGAGTTACTTATGAATGCAGTTGTCATCGCTGTCTTAGTCATGCTCGTATTGAGCTTGTTGCGGGTGAACGTCGTCTTTGCTTTATTGATTGGGGCGCTTGCAGGCGGATTGAGCGGCGGATTATCATTTATGGATACATTAACATCATTTACAGATGGATTGGGAGCAGGGGCGACTATAGCACTCAGCTATGCGATGCTTGGTGGATTCGCCGTAGCAATTTCACGGACCGGCATACCGGAGCTGCTGGTGTCCGGCGTCTTGAAATTGGTCAATAAAGACGGTGAAGCGACACGGGCGAATTTAGCGAAAGCTCTTATCATTCTGGCGCTGCTGGCAATGGCCATCTTTTCGCAAAACCTGATTCCGATTCACATCGCTTTTATTCCGTTACTGGTTCCGCCGATTTTGCATATTTTAAATGAGCTGCGGATTGACCGCCGCTTGATCGCGGCTGTCTTGACGTTCGGTCTGACAGCTCCTTATATTTTATTGCCTTATGGCTTTGGGCTGATTTTTCATGAAATTGTTTTTACGCAGATGGAACTTGCAGGTTTGGCGATTGATATGGCCGATATTCCAAAAGCCATGGCCATTCCAGTCGCAGGTCTATTGGTCGGATTAATCATTGCAGTGTTCATCTCTTACCGCAAACCACGTGATTATCATAAAGCATCTACTTCTATAGAAGAAACTCTGAAAAAGACAGCTTCCACAAAAGATGTCATCGTGACGATCGCAGCATTAGTTGCGGCTTTGATTGCTCAAATCCAGACGGATTCGATGATCATCGGTGCACTTGCCGGAATTCTTGTGCTGTATGTCTTCGGTGCCATGAAATGGCGCGAAGCGGACGACGTGCTTACGGAAGGAATGCGCATGATGGCTTTTATCGGTTTTGTTATGATTAGTGCAAATGGATTTGCCTCGGTCATCCAGGCAACAGGAGCCGTTGCACCATTGGTTGCCAGTGTATCTGAACTGTTTGCCGGCAACAAGGGTGTTGCGGCACTGGCAATGCTGATCGTTGGCCTGTTCGTGACGATGGGCATCGGCTCGTCGTTTGCAACGATTCCGATTATTGCCGCCATCTTTGTACCTTTGAGCCTGGAGTTCGAATTCTCCACAATGGCGATCATTGCACTGATTGGGACAGCAGGGGCGCTAGGAGATGCTGGGTCGCCAGCTTCTGACTCAACTTTGGGCCCGACAGCCGGATTGAACGTCGACGGACAGCACAACCATATCTGGGATACATGTGTGCCGACCTTCCTCCACTACAATATACCACTGGTGATTTTCGGTTGGATTGCTGTCATGGTGCTGGGTTAAGCTCGAAATGTTCGGACTATTATCGTCATGCTTGAAGTTCTAAAATATCCTGTTATAATAAAAAAAGCGAATAAGAAAGAATTTCGTGGAAACACTTGCGGAATTCTTTTTTCTTTTGTATAATGGTTAATGTTGGTCTTTGACTGCGATGAAGCGAGAGGTTACCGATACACCCGGCCGCTTTGCCATGGCGAGTGATTGGAAAATTTTCGTGGAGAATGTCTATCAAAAATAGGCGAAAAGGAGGGAAAATAATGGCAAAACAAAAAATTCGTATCCGTTTAAAAGCATATGATCATAGAATTCTAGATCAGTCTGCTGAGAAAATTGTAGAAACCGCTAAACGTTCAGGTGCAAGCGTATCGGGTCCGATACCGTTGCCGACTGAAAGATCGGTCTACACAATCTTGCGTGCTGTCCATAAGTACAAAGATTCTCGTGAGCAATTTGAAATGCGCACACACAAACGTCTAATCGATATCGTTAACCCGACGCCACAAACTGTCGATGCGTTGATGAAACTTGATTTACCGTCAGGCGTTGACATTGAAATTAAACTTTAATCGGTAAACGAAAATAGAAAACATAAATAATCACAGGAGGTGTGACAACATGACCAAAGGAATCTTAGGTAGAAAAATCGGTATGACGCAAGTTTTTGCTGAGAACGGTGATTTAATCCCTGTAACTGTTATTGAAGCTGCTCCAAACGTAGTACTTCAAAAGAAAACAGTTGAGGTTGACGGCTACGAAGCAATCCAATTAGGTTTTGAAGACAAGCGCGAAAAGCTTTCCAACAAACCTTCTAAAGGACACGTAGCAAAAGCGAACACTGCTCCTAAGCGCTTCATTCGCGAACTTCGCAATGTAAACTTAGCTGATTACGAGATTGGTCAAGAAGTCAAAGTAGATGTATTCGCAGAAGGCGATGTAGTAGATGTCACAGGAACAACAAAAGGTAAAGGTTTCCAAGGTGTTATCAAACGCCACGGACAATCTCGCGGACCAATGACACACGGTTCACGTTACCACCGTCGTCCTGGTTCAATGGGTCCGGTTGCTCCTAACCGCGTATTCAAACAGAAGAAATTACCTGGTCAAATGGGTGGCACGACAATTACGATTCAAAACCTTTCAATCGTGAAAGTTGATCTTGAACGTAACCTGCTTCTTGTTAAAGGTAATGTTCCTGGTTCTCGCAAAGCATTGATCCGTGTTAAATCGGCAATTAAAGCGAAATAATAATTTTTTAGAGAAAGGAGGAAACAAGAATGCCTAAAGTAGCTTTATTAAATCAAACAGGTTCACAAGTTGGCGACATCGAATTGAACGACTATGTATTCGGTATCGAACCAAATGAATCAGTGTTATTTGACGCAGTAGTGTCTCAACGCGCTTCACTTCGTCAAGGTAACCATAAAGTAAAAAATCGTTCTGAAGTAGCTGGTGGTGGTAAAAAACCATGGCGTCAAAAAGGAACTGGCCGTGCTCGTCAAGGGTCGATCCGTTCACCACAATGGCGCGGAGGCGGTATCGTATTCGGTCCAACTCCACGTAGTTATAGCTACAAACTTCCTAAGAAAGTCCGTCGTTTGGCTCTACGCTCTGCGCTTTCATCTACAGTAGCTGGAGAAAACCTGATGGTACTTGAAGGGTTGACATTTGATGCACCAAAAACAAAAGCATTCAACCAGTTGATCCAAGATCTTTCAATTGGCAAAAAAGCTTTGTTCGTAACTGCTGACCTTGATGAGAACGTTGCAAAATCTGCACGTAACCTTAAAGGAATGACAGTGGTAGCAGCAGATGGCATTAACGTTTTAGACTTGCTTGGACATGACAAGATTGTTATGACAAAAGCAGCGATTGAAAAAATTGAGGAGGTGCTTAGTTAATGGAAGCACGTGATGTAATAAAGCGTCCGGTCATTACTGAGCAATCATCTGAAGTAATGGCAGAGAAAAAGTACACTTTTGAAGTGGACACTCGCGCAAACAAAACACAAGTTAAACAAGCCGTGCAGGAGATCTTTGGCGTGAAAGTTGAGAAAGTCAACATCATGAACTACAAAGGCAAATTCAAGCGTATGGGCAAACACGCAGGATACACAAACAAACGCCGTAAAGCGATTGTTAAATTGACTGCTGAATCTAAAGATATCGAGTTGTTCGAAATTTAATTTCGATAAGTTCTTAAAGAACTACTAAAGAAGGAGGGAAACAACGTGGGCATAAGAAAATATAAACCTACCACTAACGGTCGTCGTAACATGACAACTTCAGATTTCGCTGAAATCACTACGAACAAACCTGAAAAATCGCTTTTACGACCTGTAAAGCGTAAAGGCGGCCGTAACAACCAAGGTAAAATTACTGTACGCCACCACGGTGGTGGACATAAACGCCAATACCGTGTGATTGATTTCAAACGTAACAAAGATGGCATTCCAGGACGCGTTGCTACAATCGAGTACGATCCAAACCGTTCTGCAAACATCGCTTTGATTCATTACGCTGATGGTGAGAAACGTTACATCCTAGCTCCTAAAGGAGTCGAAGTTGGAACTCAAATCATGTCAGGTGTTGAAGCAGACATCAAGGCAGGTAACGCTTTGCCGTTGTCAAACATCCCAATGGGTTCTACAATCCATAACATCGAATTGAAGCCAGGCGGCGGCGGACAACTAGTTCGTTCTGCAGGAACTTCAGCTCAAGTATTGGGTAAAGAAGGTAAATACGTAACAGTTCGTTTGCAATCAGGCGAAGTTCGCATGATCCTTGCTACTTGCCGCGCTACTATCGGTGCAGTAGGAAATGAACAGCACGAATTGATCAACATTGGTAAAGCAGGACGTAACCGCTGGAAAGGCAACCGCCCAACAGTCCGCGGATCTGTAATGAACCCTAACGATCACCCACACGGTGGTGGTGAAGGACGTTCGCCAATCGGACGTAAATCACCTATGTCTCCATGGGGCAAACCTACTCTTGGATACAAGACACGTAAGAAAACGAACAAATCCGATAAATTCATCGTGCGTCGTCGTAAAAAATAATTTGATTCCGCTACGGTTCGCCGAAAGAACCGTGGTGCAATCACGAAGGGAGGATCCCACATGGGCCGCAGCTTGAAAAAAGGACCTTTTGTTGATGATCATCTTATGAAAAAAGTTGAAGCACAAAAGGACTCTGAGAAAAAACAAGTGATCAAAACTTGGTCTCGCCGTTCTACAATTTTCCCGACATTCATCGGACAAACAATCGCAGTATACGATGGTCATAAACACATTCCAGTATATGTGACTGAAGACATGGTGGGCCATAAACTAGGCGAATTCGCTCCAACACGCAAATACGCTAGTCATGGTGCAGACGATAAGAAAACAAGACGTTAATTGAGAGGAGGATTTCCCTATGCAAGCAAAAGCTGTCGCTAGAACAGTACGTATTGCTCCTCGTAAAGTCCGTTTAGTTGTAGATTTAATTCGAGGCAAGCAAATTGGCGAAGCTGTTGCGATTTTGAACCACACTCCGAAAGCAGCATCTGTTGTTGTTGAGAAGTTATTGAAATCTGCAGCTGCTAACGCTGAACACAACTACGAAATGGATCTGAATGACTTGGTCATCAGTGAAGTATTCGTTGACGAAGGACCAACACTTAAACGTTTCCGTCCACGTGCAATGGGACGCGCAAGCGCAATTAATAAACGCACAAGCCACATTACACTAGTGGTATCTGACCAGAAGGAGGGATAATTCGTGGGACAAAAAATACATCCAATTGGGATGCGTATCGGAATCATTCGTGATTGGGAGTCTAAATGGTACGCTGAGAAAGATTATGCGACACTTCTTCACGAAGATATTAAAATCCGTGAATATGTTGAAGCACGTTTGAAAGAAGCTTCAGTTTCTAAAATTGAAATTGAACGCGCTGCAAACCGTGTCAACGTAACTATTCACACTGCGAAACCAGGTATGGTAATCGGTAAAGGTGGATCTGAAGTAGAAGTACTTCGCAAACAGCTTAACTCTATGACTGGCAAGCGTGTACACATCAACATCATTGAAATTAAAAGAGCTGACCTTGATGCAAGATTGGTTGCTGAAAGTGTTGCACGTCAACTGGAAAACCGTGTGTCTTTCCGCCGTGCACAAAAACAAGCGATCCAACGCACTATGCGTTCTGGCGCTAAAGGAATCAAAACTCAAGTATCTGGACGTCTAGGCGGCGCTGACATTGCGCGTGCTGAACACTACAGTGAAGGTACTGTTCCGCTCCATACGCTCCGCGCTGATATTGATTATGCGCATGCTGAAGCAGACACAACTTATGGTAAGCTCGGCGTAAAAGTATGGATCTACCGCGGTGAAGTCCTTCCAACTAAGAAGAAATCTGAGGAAGGAGGCAAATAATATGTTAATGCCTAAACGCGTTAAATATCGTAGAGAGCACCGAGGCAAGATGCGCGGCGAAGCTAAAGGCGGTAAAGAAATCGCATTCGGCGAATTTGGTCTCCAAGCATTAGAATCATCTTGGATCACTAACCGTCAAATCGAAGCTGCACGTATTTCCATGACTCGTTACATGAAACGTGGCGGTAAAGTCTGGATCAAAATTTTCCCGCATAAACCATATACGAAAAAGCCTCTAGAGGTTCGTATGGGATCTGGTAAAGGTTCACCTGAAGGCTGGGTAGCCGTTGTCAAAACTGGTAAAATCATGTTCGAACTTGGTGGAGTATCTGAAGAAGTGGCACGCGAAGCATTGCGCCTTGCATCTCACAAACTTCCAATCAAAACGAAGTTCGTAAAACGCGAAGAAATTGGTGGTGAATCGAATGAAAGCTAATGAAATCCGTGACCTAACCACTGCTGAGATTGAACAAAAAGTGAAATCACTGAAAGAAGAGCTTTTCAACCTTCGCTTCCAATTGGCTACTGGTCAATTAGAAAACACTGCTCGCATCCGCGAAGTACGTAAAGCGATTGCCCGTATGAAAACTGTGATTCACGAAAGAGTACTCAGTGGCAATAACTGATAAATCGAGAGGAGGTTTGCAAGTATGACTGAGCGTAACCAACGCAAAGTATACACAGGCCGTGTTGTGTCTGACAAAATGGACAAAACCGTTACAGTAATGGTTGAAACTCAAAAGAAGCACGCATTCTATGGCAAACGTGTAAAATACTCTAAGAAATATAAAGCTCATGATGAGCTAAACGAAGCGAAAATGGGCGACGTAGTTCGCATCATGGAAACTCGTCCGTTATCAGCTACAAAACGTTTCCGCGTATTGGAAATTGTAGAAAAAGCGGTTATCATCTAATTTAAATAATTTCGGAACCTAAGAAATTCCGGAGGGAGGTTACCTAAGTGATCCAACAGGAAAGTCGTTTAAAAGTTGCAGACAACTCGGGTGCTCGTGAAGTACTAACGATTAAAGTACTTGGTGGTTCTGGTCGCAAGACTGCAAACATCGGAGACGTAATCGTTTGTACCGTGAAAAAAGCAACACCAGGTGGCGTTGTTAAGAAGGGTGAAGTCGTTAAGGCTGTCATCGTTCGCACGAAAAGCGGAGCTCGCCGTAAAGACGGTACTTATATCAAATTTGATGAAAATGCATGTGTCATTATCCGTGACGACAAAGGTCCACGCGGAACTCGTATTTTCGGACCTGTTGCCCGCGAACTTCGCGATAACAGCTTCATGAAAATCGTATCACTTGCTCCTGAAGTTCTTTAATAAATCAATGTGCCATACCAAGGAGGTGCGACAGAATGCATGTTAAAAAAGGCGATACAGTTAAGGTAATCTCAGGCAAAGACAAAGGCAAAACAGGCGTTGTTTTGACTGCTTTACCTAAGAAAGACCGTGTGCTTGTTGAAGGTGTCAACATCATCAAAAAGCATACAAAACCGAACCAGGCAAATCCGCAAGGTGGAATTGTCAGCCAAGAAGCAGCAATTCATGTTTCTAACGTTATGTTACTTGACCCTAAATCCGGCGAGCCGACTCGTGTAGGATACAAGGTTGAAGATGGTAAAAAAGTTCGTGTTGCAAAAAAATCCGGCGAAAAATTAGATAAATAAAATTCCTGAATGAAGGGAGGTACACACATGAACCGCCTAAAAGAAAAATATGTGAATGAAATCACTCCTGCTCTAGTGAGCAAGTTTGAATATAAATCTGTAATGCAGGCACCCCAAGTAAACAAAATTGTTATCAACATGGGTGTAGGCGAAGCTGTTCAAAACACTAAGTCACTTGACTCTGCTGTTGAAGAATTACAAACAATCACTGGTCAAAAACCAGTTATTACTAAAGCTAAAAAATCTATCGCTGGCTTCCGTCTTCGTGAAGGTATGCCAATCGGATGTAAAGTTACACTACGCGGAGAGCGTATGTACGACTTCCTGGATAAATTGATTGCTATCTCACTTCCACGTGTACGTGACTTCCGTGGCGTATCGAACAAATCGTTCGACGGACGCGGTAACTACACACTTGGCGTAAAAGAACAATTGATCTTCCCTGAAATCGACTACGATAAAGTTAACAAAGTACGCGGTATGGATATCGTAATTGTAACAACTGCGAACTCTGATGAAGAAGCTCGTGAGTTATTAACACAATTCGGAATGCCGTTCCAAAAGTAAACATGAGGGAGGCGTAAACGTGGCTAAAAAATCTATGATCGCAAAACAAAAACGCACGCCAAAGTTTAAAGTACAAGAGTACACACGCTGTGAACGTTGCGGACGTCCGCATTCAGTATTACGCAAATTTAAACTTTGCCGTATTTGTTTCCGTGAACTTGCATATGTGGGACAAATTCCTGGCGTCAAAAAAGCCAGCTGGTAATCCCCTAATTTGGGAAGGAGGTAAAAGTAATGACAATGACAGATCCGATTGCAGATATGCTGACACGCATTCGTAACGCAAACATGGTTCGTCACGAGAAATTAGAGCTTCCGGCTTCTAATGTGAAAAAAGACATCGCTGAAATCCTTAAGCGTGAAGGTTTCGTTCGTGACGTAGAATATGTTGAAGATGATAAACAAGGCATGATCCGGATTTTCCTTAAATACGGAGCTAACAACGAACGCGTTATTACTGGATTGAAACGCATTTCAAAACCAGGACTACGTGTTTACGCTAAAACTAACGAGGTGCCACGTGTACTAAACGGTCTTGGAATCGCTTTAGTCTCAACATCACAAGGTTTGGTAACTGATAAAGAAGCCCGCGCGAAACAAATCGGCGGAGAAATCATAGCATACGTTTGGTAATAAGCAACAAACGAATGGAGGTGCAACAGAATGTCACGTGTAGGTAAAAAACCAATCGAGGTTCCTGCTAACGTTACCGTAACTCTTGGAGACAAGAATGCCGTAACTGTTAAAGGCCCTAAAGGCGAGTTGACTCGCGTATTCAACAAAGATATTACAATCACACAAGAAGATAACGTCCTAACATTGTCACGTCCTTCAGATTCTAAAGATCACCGCACAAACCACGGTACATCCCGTGCTTTGCTTGCAAACATGGTTACTGGAGTTTCAGAAGGATTCCAACGCACACTTGAATTAGTAGGTGTTGGTTACCGTGCTCAATTACAAGGCTCAAAATTGGTTCTTAACGTAGGTTACTCTCATCCGGTTGAATTCACTCCGGAAGACGGCGTAACAGTTGAAGTTCCAGCAAACACAAAAGTCATCGTCAAAGGCATCGATAAAGAACGTGTTGGAGCTCTTGCTTCGAACATCCGCCAAGTACGTCCGCCAGAGCCATATAAAGGCAAAGGTATCCGTTACGAAGGTGAAGTTGTTCGCCGCAAAGAAGGTAAAACAGGTAAATAATGCTGCTTAGGCAGGCTGAAAGGAGTGACCTCAGTGATTACGAAACTCGATAAAAACGCATCTCGTAAAAAACGTCATGCACGCGTACGTTCTAAAATTACAGGCACAGCACAACGCCCACGTTTAAACGTATTCCGTTCGAATAAATACATCTACGCTCAATTGATCGACGATATGAATGGCGTTACACTTGCAAGTGCATCATCTATGGAGAAGGATTTCTCAGTAGAATCTACTGGCAACGTGGAAGCGGCAGCTAAAGTCGGCGAAACAATTGCAAAACGCGCTACTGAAAACGGCTTAAAATCGGTTGTTTTCGACCGCGGTGGTTATTTATATCATGGACGTGTAAAAGCATTAGCAGAAGCTGCCCGTGAAAATGGTTTAGAATTCTAAAAAAAGGAGGGACACATTTCATGAGTCGTATTGATCCAAACAAACTTGAACTTGAAGAACGCGTAGTTACAATCAATCGCGTAGCTAAAGTTGTAAAAGGTGGACGTCGTTTCCGTTTCTCCGCATTAGTTGTTGTAGGCGACAAAAATGGTAATGTTGGTTTTGGTACTGGTAAAGCTCAAGAAGTTCCAGATGCAATCCGCAAAGCTATCGAAGATGCGAAGAAAAACCTTATTGAAGTACCAATGGTTAAGGGTACAACTCCACACTTAGTAATCGGTCGTTTTGGCGCAGGCCAAATTCTTATCAAACCTGCTTCTCCAGGTACCGGTGTAATTGCTGGCGGACCTGTTCGTGCGGTACTTGAATTAGCTGGAGTACAGGATATCTTGTCTAAATCTCTAGGTTCAAGCACACCAATCAACATGGTACGTGCAACTATTAACGGTTTAACTCAATTGAAGAGTGCTGATGAAGTTGCAAAACTTCGCGGCAAATCAGTTGCAGAACTGTTAGGATAAGGAGGGAAAATCACATGGCAACTAAATTGGAAATTACCCTCACAAAAAGCGTGATCGGTTCTAAACCGGCACAACGCAAAACTGTTCAGTCTTTGGGATTGCGCAAAATGCACCAAACTGTTGAGCACCAAGACAATGCAGCCGTTCGCGGTATGCTTGATAAAGTCGCTCACTTAGTAACTATCAAAGAAGTTTAATTACGGATTTCTATAGAAGGAGGTGCCAACCAAATGAAACTTCATGAATTAAAACCAGCAGAAGGTTCACGCAGCTCGAGAAAGCGTATCGGACGCGGTATCGGTTCAGGTACTGGTAAAACAGCAGGTAAAGGTCATAAAGGTCAAAACGCTCGTTCAGGCGGCGGTGTTCGTCCTGGATTTGAAGGTGGACAAAACCCTTTGTTCCGTCGTTTGCCAAAACGTGGATTTACCAACATCAACCGTAAAGACTATGCAGTTGTAAACATCGAAGTGCTTAACCGTTTCGACGAAGGCACAGAAGTAACACCAGCATTGTTGATCGAAACAGGTGTTGTGAGCAATGAACGTTCTGGAATCAAAATTCTGGGCAACGGTAGCTTAGAAAAGAAATTGACAGTAAAAGCTCACAAATTCTCTGGATCAGCTAAAGAAGCGATTGAAGCTGCCGGCGGACAAACCGAGGTGGTTTAATGTTTCAGACAATCTCTAATTTTATGCGCGTGACTGATATTCGAAATAAAATATTCTTTACATTATTGATGCTCATCATTTTCCGTATTGGAACTTTTGTTCCAGTACCGAATGTTGACGCTTCGGTTTTGCAAGCTACTGACCAGATGGGTCTGGTTGGATTCTTAAATACTTTCGGTGGAGGTGCCCTAGCTAACTTTTCGATTTTAGCGATGGGAATTATGCCATACATTACAGCGTCAATCATTGTGCAATTATTGCAGATGGATGTTGTACCGAAATTTGCAGAGTGGGCGAAACAAGGAGAAGTCGGAAGACGGAAACTTGCTCAATTCACTCGCTACTTCACAATTGTTCTTGCCTTTATTCAAGCAATCGGTATGTCTTATGGGTTTAACCAAATGTACGGCGGTTCTTTAATCCAGAACGACACGATTTCAACTTATGTTGTCATCGCCATTGTCTTGACTGCTGGTACGGCGTTCCTATTGTGGCTTGGTGAGCAGATTACGGCAAAAGGTGTGGGGAACGGTATTTCGATTATCATCTTCGCAGGGATTGTCGCTGCAGTACCAGGCGCTATTAACCAATTGTATGCACAGCAGATCCAAGGAGCTGGAGATCAGCTTCCGATCAATATTGCCATCATGGCATTGCTTGCATTAGCTGTTGTTGCCATTACGGTTTTGGTCATTTACGTTCAACAAGCGTTGCGTAAAATACCGATTCAGTATGCGAAGCGAGTTGCTGGCCGTGGCCAGACGACAAGCGGGCAGCAAACGCATTTACCTTTGAAAGTGAACGCGGCCGGAGTTATCCCGGTAATCTTTGCAGTAGCGTTTATCATTACGCCACAAACCATTGCTTCTTTCTTTGGTGCTAACGCGTTTACGGAAGCGGTTCAGAGTACGTTCGATTATACGCGCCCTGTCGGCATGATCATTTATGTCGCTTTGATCGTAGCATTTACGTATTTCTACGCATTTATTCAGGTTAATCCTGAGAACGTGTCAGACAACTTGAAAAAGCAAGGCGCATATATTCCGGGAATCCGTCCGGGTAAAAATACGCAGGATTATTTAACAAGTGTGTTATACCGACTGACATTCGTCGGTGCCATCTTCCTGGCAGTCATCGCTATTCTACCGATTTTCTTCATTAACATTGCGAATTTACCGCAATCGGCGCAAATCGGCGGAACAAGCCTTCTGATTGTTGTAGGGGTAGCACTGGAGACGATGAAACAATTGGAATCTCAACTTGTGAAACGTCATTACAAAGGCTTTATGAAATAATCAATGGATCTAGAGGGACGTGAAAGCGTCTCTTGTCCAATTGTCTGAGGGGGACAAACGTATGAATATCGTATTAATGGGTCTACCGGGTGCCGGAAAAGGTACTCAAGCAGACGAAATTGTTAAGAAGTACGACATCCCTCATATTTCTACAGGTGACATGTTTCGAGCTGCTATAAAAGGCGGAACGGAACTGGGCTTGAAAGCAAAATCATTCATGGATCAAGGTGCTCTAGTGCCTGATGAAGTGACTATCGGCATTGTCCGAGAACGACTTAGCGAAAAGGACTGCGAGGATGGCTTCTTATTGGATGGCTTTCCGCGTACTGTTCCTCAAGCTGAAGCGTTGGAATCTCTTTTGGCCGATCTTGATAAGCGAATCGAGCATGTCGTAAATATTCAAGTCGAACAAGATGAATTAATTGCACGTTTGACAGGCCGATGGATCTGTAAAGTTTGTGGAACTGCTTACCATACTGTGTTCAACCCGCCGGCAACTGCTGGTGTGTGCGACAAAGATGGTGGAGAACTCTACCAGCGTGAAGATGATAAGCCTGAAACCGTCACTAAACGTTTAGAAGTAAATATGCAACAAACGCAGCCGCTTCTTGATTTCTATGAAAGCAAAAACGTGCTGCAGAATATAGATGGACAGCAGGACATCCAAAAAGTATTTGCTGACATTGATGCTCTTCTAAAGGGCGACCGAGGCTAATCCCCGGCGCCGGGCGCAGTTAGTTGCCTCCATGTGGCTTTAAGGAGCACCGGAGATATGAATTTTCGAGAGCTGCAAAAGCAAACAAGGCTCAGAGTATGAACGTTGATGCAAGGTGCGCATTCGTGCAATCGTGCATTGAAACTAGTATAATGGGTTTCGTGGAAGCATCTGTGTAACGGGTTTGGAACTCATCCAAAGCAGTCCGGGCAGTCGAGGATACATGAGACAGACTGGCTTTGCCGGATTACCCCCGGCCCGCTAATCTGCGGGACTCGGAGAATGTCTTTCGAATGTCACTCATGCATTTCTTGTGAATGAATGTACTACTACTATTCAATCAGCAAATACTGTTTGAAGATGAGAACCTGATTTGTATACAGAAGGGAGACTGGGTCGATGGCGAAAGACGATGTAATTGAAATCGAAGGAACTGTCGTTGAGACTTTGCCTAACGCGATGTTTAAAGTGGAATTGGAAAACGGCCATACGATTCTTGCGCACGTATCAGGCAAGATTCGCATGCATTTCATCCGCATTCTGCCAGGAGATAAAGTGACAGTGGAACTTTCTCCTTACGATTTAACACGCGGTCGTATCACATACCGTTTTAAATAATCTTTTGCACTCCGGACTACTAAGGAGGTTGGGTTAGATGAAAGTGAGACCATCTGTAAAACCGATCTGTGAAAAATGTAAAGTTATTCGCAGAAACGGTAAAGTAATGGTAATCTGTGAAAATCCGAAACACAAACAAAGACAAGGCTAATTTGAAGGAGGTGCATCGCACACATGGCACGTATTGCTGGTGTTGACATTCCGCGCGACAAACGCGTTGTTATTTCATTAACATACATTTTCGGTGTTGGTAAAACAACTGCACAGAAAGTTCTTTCTGCTGCTGGTATCTCTGAAGAGACACGCGTTCGTGATCTTACAGAAGACGAGTTGAACAATATCCGTGAACAATTAGATCAATACAAAATCGAAGGTGACCTTCGCCGTGAAGTTTCAATGAACATCAAACGTTTGATGGAAATTGCTAGCTTCCGAGGAATCCGTCATCGTCGTGGACTACCGGTCCGCGGTCAAAATACGAAGAACAATGCGCGTACGCGTAAAGGTCCTCGTAAAACTGTAGCTAACAAGAAAAAATAATCAGTAAAGGAGGTTTCTTCTTAACATGGCACGTAAACAACAAACTCGTAAGCGTCGTGTGAAAAAGAATATCGAATCTGGTATTGCTCACATCCGCTCAACATTCAATAACACAATCGTTACTATCACTGACATGCAGGGTAACGCTGTTTCATGGTCAAGTGCAGGGGCTCTAGGATTTAGAGGTTCACGTAAATCTACTCCTTTCGCTGCTCAAATGGCTGCTGAAACTGCTGCTAAAACATCAATCGAACACGGTCTTAAAACTCTAGAAGTTACAGTTAAAGGTCCTGGTTCAGGTCGTGAAGCTGCAATCCGTGCACTTCAAGCTGCCGGACTAGAAGTTACAGCTATCAAAGATGTAACTCCAGTACCTCACAACGGTTGCCGCCCACCAAAACGCCGTCGCGTATAATCGTTAATCTGAATAGGATTTTTGAACATCACGACTTACTGGATGGGTTCTGAATCGTAGCGAAAGTCTGTGACTATCGAATTCTTTGATGAAACGAAAAAAACCGACGTTTTGAAGGAGGGTAAAATGAATGCTCGAAATAGAAAAACCAAAGATTGAAACGGTTGAGATCGACAGCAGTTCCAAGTTCGGAAAATTTGTTGTTGAACCTCTTGAGCGTGGATATGGAACCACTTTAGGAAACTCCTTACGTCGAATCTTACTTTCATCTTTACCTGGCGCAGCTGTTACTTCAATTCAAATTGATGGCGTTCTGCATGAATTCTCCACTGTTGAAGGTGTAGAAGAAGATGTGGCTACTATCATCTTGAATATTAAGAAGCTGGCTTTGAAGATTTACTCTGACGAAGAAAAAGTCATTGAAATCGACGTAAAAGGTGATGGAACGGTTACGGCTGCAGATATTACGCACGACAGTGACGTAGAAATTCTGAATCCGGATCTATATATTGCAACAATCGCTAAAAATGGCCACTTGCGCATGCGTATGTATGCAAACAGGGGCCGTGGATATGCCCGTGCAGATCAGAACAAACGTGAAGATCTTCCGATCGGCGTTATCCCGGTTGACTCTATTTACACTCCAGTTTCACGCGTTAATTTCCAAGTGGAAAATACTCGTGTGGGTCAACTGGCTCATTTCGATAAATTATCTCTTGATGTATGGACAGATGGCAGCATTGGTCCAAAAGAGGCAATTGCGCTTGGCGCAAAGATTTTTACTGAGCATTTAAACATCTTCGTAGGATTGACAGACGAGGCTCAAACGGCTGAAATCATGGTTGAAAAAGAAGAAGACCAAAAAGAGAAAGTATTAGAGATGACTATCGAAGAACTTGATCTTTCGGTTCGATCTTACAACTGCTTAAAACGTGCGGGTATCAACACGGTACACGAACTGGCAAGCAAGTCGGAAGACGACATGATGAAAGTACGCAACCTCGGACGCAAATCACTTGAAGAAGTTAAAGTGAAGTTGGAAGATCTAGGGCTTGGCCTTCGTAAAGAAGACTGAGAGTTAGAATCGGATCCGAACTATTCAACAAAGGAGGGAAACTTCAATGAGAAAGCTTCAACGTACAAGTTCTCAACGTAAAGCACTATTACGTGACCTTACAACAGACTTAATCGTACATGAACGCATTCAAACGACTGAAGCTCGTGCGAAAGAAGTGCGTTCGACTGTAGAAAAAATGATTACGCTTGGTAAACGTGGAGATCTTCACGCTCGCCGTAAAGCAGCAGAATGGATGCGCCGTGAGTTGGTAACAACTGCAGACGCTGAAGGCAACGAAACAACAACTTATGCATTGCAGAAATTGTTTGATGATGTTGCACCACGTTACGCTGACCGTCAAGGCGGTTACACTCGCATTATGAAAATGGGGCCTCGTCGCGGAGATGGCGCACCTATCGTTATTATCGAATTGGTTTAATCAATCGAAGGGGGTTTCATAGCCCTCTTCTTTTAGCATTATGATTTATACGACAATATGAAAAGCTGAGTGTTATGATGAGCGAGCCGAAAGGCGGCGTCTCGTCTAGCTCTACGCACCTCATTCAACCCTGGCTTAAGCAACCGGGGAAGCCATAGAGACAGAAAAGCGCATTTCTCTGAATGAGGTGCGCGCTTTTTTTATTTATTTACCGTTTTACAAATGCTGTTGAAAACCAGTAGAGTAGAGAAGAGCTAAGCAAGTTTCAGAGGAGGCCAGCTGAGATGAATTCGATTATATTGTCATTCGAAAATGTGACATTTACATATACGCAAGAAGACGCGTCGGTAAAACCGGCCGTGCAGGATTTATCTTTTTCGATACAGGACGGGGAATGGATCGCTTTGGTGGGCCATAACGGTTCCGGGAAATCGACAATCGCCAAATTGATGAACGGTTTATTGTTTCCGCAGACGGGGAAAGTTTCGGCGATGGGGCAATTGATGGCCGAAGAAAGCCTGTGGGATATCCGTTCGCAGATGGGCATGGTTTTTCAAAATCCGGACAATCAGTTTGTTGGCGCCACGGTCCAGGACGATGTGGCATTTGCCTTGGAAAACAATGGCGTGCCGCATGAAGAAATGGTGCTGCGTGTCAAAGAATCGTTGCATCAAGTAAAGATGGAAGCTTATCTTGACCACGAACCCCACCATTTGTCGGGTGGCCAAAAACAGCGGGTGGCAATTGCCGGTGCACTTGCACTGCGCCCGCGTCTGTTGATTTTGGATGAGGCGACATCGATGCTTGATCCTCAGGGGCGGATGGAAGTCATTGAAACCATCCGTGAACTGCGGGAAGCGACGGGCCTTACGGTTATCTCGATTACGCATGACTTGGAAGAGGCGGCACTTGCTGACCGCATCCTCGTCATGAACGCAGGGCAAAAGCAATTGGAAGGCACACCGGATGAAGTATTCCTATCCGGCAATGAACTGACGACGCTGGGCCTGGATTTGCCGTTTTCGATGCGCATGACGCATCTGCTTCAAGAAGCTGGAGTCCAACTTCAAGGAGAACATATGACAGAAGATGAATTGGTGGATTAGTTATGGACATTTTACTCAAGGAAGTAGGATACAGTTATGCAAAAGATACGCCTTTTGAAAAACGGGCGTTGACTAATGTCTCACTGCATATCCCTTCAGGCTCCTATACAGCCATCATCGGCCATACCGGATCCGGCAAATCGACGGTCCTTCAGCATCTTAATGCTTTGTTGAAGCCGACAGAAGGATCCGTCGTGATCGGCGAGCGGAAAATCGAAGCTGGCGTGAAGGCGAAGAATTTGCGAGATGTGCGCCGGCAGGTCGGGATCGTCTTTCAATTTCCGGAACAGCAATTGTTCGATGAAACGGTGTTGAAAGACATCATGTTCGGGCCGATGAACTATGGCGTACCGGAAGAAGAAGCAAGCCGACGGGCACATGAACTGGTTGAACAGCTTGGCTTGCCTTCAGAAGTATTGGCGAAATCTCCGTTCGATTTGTCGGGCGGGCAAATGCGCCGTGTGGCAATTGCCGGAGTGTTGGCGATGGAACCGGATGTATTGGTGCTTGATGAACCGACGGCTGGACTTGATCCGCGTGGCCGCCGTGAAATCATGGACCTGTTCCATCAGCTGCATATCCAAAAAGGACTGACAACGGTCCTGGTGACCCACAGCATGGAAGATGCGGCGCGCTACGCAGATACTGTAGCCATTATGCATGATGGCCGCTGTGTCGTGACAGGGGATCCTGCAGAGATCTTCTCGAATGAAGAGCAATTGCGGGACTACCGGCTGGAGCCGCCGCGTACCATCCGCCTGCAGAGGAAGTTTGAAGAGAAAGCCGGCATCACATTGGATACCATTTCACTGACGGAAGAAGCGCTGGCGAAAAACATCGCATTGGCTTTATCGGAAGGGCGTGATTCCGAATGATGGAGAAAATGATTTTTGGCCGCTTTATTCCAGGGGACTCAATTATCCACCGGATGGATCCGCGAGCGAAGATTTTATTCGTTTTCGTGTTCATCGCCATCGTCTTTATTGCCAATAGCGCAGTGACGTACGGTATTTTGCTCGGGTTCACGCTGCTGGTGGTGTTCCTGTCCAAAATTCGTCTCTATTTCCTGATCAACGGATTGAAACCGGTCTTTATTTTATTGATTTTTACCTTTTTGCTGCATATTTTCTTTACGCGTGAAGGCGATTTGTTAGTGGATATCGGTTTTATTGAGATTTACGAAGAAGGGCTGCGGCAAGGGATATTCATTTCCATCCGTTTCCTGGTCTTGGTGTTCATTACGAGCATCCTGACCTTGACGACTTCACCAATTTCCATCACCGATGGCATTGAAGTATTGCTTGGCCCATTCAAGCGCGTCAAGTTGCCGGTTCATGAACTGGCATTGATGATGTCCATTTCCCTGCGCTTTATCCCGACTTTGATGGATGAGACGGGCAAGATCCTCAAGGCGCAGATGGCAAGAGGCTCAGACATTGGCTCAGGGCCGGTAAAAGAGCGCATCAAGGCGGTTGTGCCCTTGTTGATCCCGTTGTTCGTCAGTGCCTTTAAACGGGCGGAAGACCTGGCTACGGCGATGGAAGTCCGGGGTTACCGAGGCGGCGAAGGCCGAACGCGCTATCGCCAATTGGATTGGCGCTTTAAAGACAGCCTGAGCTTGCTTGTGCTGGCCGGGCTTGCGGGAATGCTTTGGTATTTCCGGGTATAAGGAGAGAAATTATGAAACGATTAAAAGCGACAATTGCCTATGACGGCTCCGGTTTTGCCGGCTATCAGATCCAGCCGGATTCACGTACGGTCCAAGTGGAATTGATGAAGGTGCTGAAAACCATCCATAAAGGCAAAGTCACCCAAGTGGTGGCGAGCGGACGGACAGATGCCAAAGTCCATGCGACCGGCCAGGTCATTCATTTTGATACGGAATTTTCCATTCCGATGAGCGGCTGGCTGAGGGCGCTGAATGTCCTGTTGCCGGAAGATATCCGGGTCAACTCGATTGAAGAAGTGGATGCATCTTTTCATGCGCGCTACCATACGACCGGCAAGACCTACCGCTATAAATGGGACCGTAGCCAGATCATCAGCCCGTTCACGCGCAACTACATGGTCCATGTCAAGCAGCCGCTTGATGTGGACGCCATGAAGGCCGCTGCACAGGCATTGATCGGCACCCATGATTTTTCAAGCTTTTGTGCAGCAAACACAGCGGTGGTTGATAAAGTCCGGACGATTTGGCGTGTGGAGTTTGAAGAGCATGGCAATGAGCTTCATATGGTGATTGAAGGCTCCGGTTTTTTATACAACATGGTCCGAATCATTGCAGGTACATTAACTGAAGTGGGCATGGGCAGACGGAAGGCCGAAGAACTCAGCGGAATTGTGGCTGCGGCTGACCGGGACGCTGCCGGAAAAACGGCTGCGGCACATGGTCTTTACCTGGAAACCGTGATGTATCAGAGCTGAAACAACTTTTCCTGGTGTTTTTAGAAAAACCCTTGACTTTTTAGCGCTGGCGTTATAACATGATGTATGGTATTTTCATTACCCCCACGATATGCCCCGGAAGGTTATTTGTGTTTAGGGATAACGAAAAAACGGAACAGCGGAACACTGTAAAATGATTTTAAAAACAGACGATTTATTAGGAGGACAATATACATGCGTACAACATTCATGGCTAAAGGTCACGAAGTAGAGCGTAAATGGTTGGTTGTCGATGCAGAAGGGCAAACTCTTGGACGTTTAGCTTCTGAAGTCGCTTCAATCCTACGCGGGAAATACAAACCAACATTCACACCAAACGTTGACACTGGTGATCACGTAATCATCATCAACGCTGAAAAGATTCACCTTACAGGTAAAAAACTTACTGACAAAATCTACTACCGCCACACACAATACACTGGTGGATTGAAACAGCGTACTGCACTTGAAATGCGCACGAAATACCCAACAAGAATGCTTGAATTGGCTATCAAAGGGATGCTTCCAAAGAACTCTCTTGGACGCCAAATGTTCAGAAAGCTACATGTATATGCTGGCCCAGAACATAACCACCAAGCACAAACACCAGAAAACTACCAACTTCGCGGATAATAAATTAGTAAATTAGAGGAGGATACACCTTTGGCACAAGTTCAATATATTGGGACAGGTCGTCGTAAAAACTCAACAGCTCGCGTACGGTTAGTACCGGGTGACGGCACAATTACAATCAACAAACGTGACGTAGCGGACTACGTTCCTTACGAAACATTACAACAAATCATCAAACAGCCACTAGTTGCTACGGATACTCTAGGAAGCTACGACATCCTAGTAAACGTAAATGGCGGTGGATTCACAGGCCAAGCCGGAGCAATCCGTCACGGTATTGCACGTGCTCTACTAACTGTAGACCCTGCATTCCGTCCTGCGTTGAAATCTGCTGGGTTGTTAACACGTGACCCACGTATGAAAGAACGTAAGAAACCAGGTCTTAAATCAGCACGTCGTGCACCTCAGTTCTCAAAACGTTAATTTCGATTTTCGTTTACAAAGCACTTTCCGAAGAAATTCGGAGAGTGCTTTTTTTATGGTCAAATAGAGGTGTAGGCGGGTAGAATAGAAGGAAATAAGGGGGAATGATGAAATGAACCGAATCAACTTGATTTGCCTTGGTGTAAAAGATATGCAGACATCGACTAAGTTTTACAGAGATGGGCTCGGCTTTGAAACGGCAGAAAAAGGAGACAATCCTGGAATTGTCTTTTTCAATTCTTCCGGTTCGAAACTGGAATTGTTTCCATTAGAGGAGTTAGCGAAAGATATCGATGAACAGAACCCGCCGGCTGGCACCGGATTTTCAGGCATCACGCTGGCATATAACGCGAAGTCCAAAGAAGAAGTGGATAGAGTGATGGAGCTGGCGAGACGGGCTGGGGCGAAAATTGTAAAAGAACCGCAGGATGTCTTTTGGGGAGGGTATTCGGGGTATTTCACAGATCCTGACGGCTATTACTGGGAAGTGGCATGGGGACCGGACTTTACCTATGATGACCACGATATGCTGATCATCAATCCGTGATCAAAGCCTGTATTCAGCTTGATTAATAAAGAGGAGAAATGCCACTGCGCCGGAGCTTTCATCCTCGCGAGAGCGGAGTGGCATATTCATTCCTTCTGATAAGACCGAATACATTAAAAATAGGATTTGCTGTGCTATACTTTATGGTGAGCAAAATTGATAGGGAGTGTATCGATATGGTAACTGAAGTACAAGTACGCGAATTACTCGGAGCATTAGAAGATCCGTTTTTACATAGATCGTTGACTGAAACGAACGGCATCACGTCCGTAACGATCAAAGAAGAGAAAAAACACGTCAGCGTGAAATTGGCAATCGCCAAAACCAACACGCCTGAACAAATGCAGCTGCAGATGAAAGTTGTCGATGTATTAAAAGGAGCGGGAGCCGGTTCTGTCGGTATCCGTTTTGAAGAACTTCCTGCTGAAGCATTGGCTCAGTTCCGTGGAACAGCAAGTGAATCTGAAGCACAGGATCTATTGTCTCCATTGAACAAAGTGGAATTCATTTCAATCGCCAGCGGTAAAGGCGGCGTCGGTAAATCGACAGTATCGGTTAACTTGGCGATTGCATTAGCGCGTCTTGGCAAAAAAGTGGGCTTGATCGATGCAGATATCTACGGATTCAGTGTACCGGATATGATGGGGATCGATAAATCGCCGGTCGTGCGCGGCGAAACGATTATTCCAGTTGAACGCTTCGGAGTGAAAGTCATCTCCATGGGCTTTTTCGTAGAAGACAATATGCCAGTTGTTTGGCGTGGCCCGATGCTCGGGAAAGTGCTTGACCAATTCTTCCGTGATGTAGAATGGGGCGATTTGGATTACCTTCTATTGGATCTTCCGCCTGGCACAGGGGACGTCGCACTCGATATCCACCAGATGCTTCCGGCTTCCAAGGAAATCGTCATTACGACACCTCACCCGACTGCAGCCTTCGTTGCAGCGCGTGCCGGAGCAATGGCGCTTCAAACTGACCACGAAGTACTGGGGGTCATCGAAAACATGTCCTGGTTCGAAAGCAAAGAAACCGGCAAGAGAGAATACTTATTCGGACAAGGCGGCGGACCAAAGCTTGCTGAAGAATTGCAGGCACCGTTGCTTGGGCAGATTCCAATGGGTCAGCCTGACTGGAATGAAGAAGACTTCGCTCCGTCAGTTTACTTGGCAGACCACCCAACAGGGAAAATCTATGAAGATATCGCGAACCAAGTGCTTAAGCAATTCGCTGATAAAAAATAATGCTTGGACAGTCCGGGGGCTTTCGGTAGCTCTCGGGCTTTTATTTTGCCGATTCGGCCATAGGATATGGCGATTCAGTAACAAAGAACCGACTTTCAAGCTTTGTTCACAATCTAAGCTGTGTGGCGAATGGATTTTTTTATAGCCGGTTGGTACAATCTTAAAAGAACTTTAAATAACGGAGGCATTCAATTGACAATACGAAATTGGGTTAAGTTTTTTTTGAAAGCACTTTTGCTTGGTGGAGCGGTAACCGGATTGCTCGGTTTGTTCGTCCGCTGGGATGATGTATTTTCACAACCATTCAACGCCGGCCAATGGGGCGAATTTTTAGCTGGCTTTGTCTGGCTGGTTATTATTGGTCTGACGATGAGCATCATCAGCCAATTGTGTTTCTTTGCATATTTGACGGTACACCAGATAGGGATGAATATTTTCCGGACATTGCGCCTGTGGAATTGGGTTCAATTGTTGATCATCGCAGTAGTCATTACCGATTTGATTTTATTCCGCTTTGCGCCAAACGCAGAAACGACTGGCCAGGTTTGGCTGTATGGAAGCTTATTGGCCATCTTGATCTTTACAGCGGTGGTAACAGCTTACTTCAAAGCCAAATGGACGAATAAAGAAACGTTTATTTCTGCCTTGTTCTTCATGATCGTCATTACAACGGTCGAATGGCTTCCGGCATTGATGGTGGAAGAAGGAAATATCGACAGTTGGGTTACTTTATTGTTGTTCCCGTTCCTGGCAGTAAATGCTTATCAGCTCCTGGTATTGCCGAAATACAATGCGCAATCGGATGTTGACCGACAGAAACTGGAAGAGCGGCGTGCCGCAAGAAAAGCGCAAGCGCAGACAGCTTCCAAAAAATAAAATCATTCGTCCACTGATTTTCTTATGGTGGATGAATGATTTTTCTCTTCTTTTGAAAAGGCCTGAATTTCATCGGAAACCAATCGGCTCTAAGGGTGAGGGGTTATTTGGGTGATTGTTCTCTAAAGGAATACAGAAGGAAAAAACAGCTTTCGTAAAAAACTTTGCTGAAAGTGTTGACAGGATTCTAAACATGCTTTAATATAATAAAAGTCGCCAAGCAACAACGAACAACATAAACGAAACGGCGGCAAACAACT
>NZ_JASDCQ010000009.1:0-51862 GCF_030407825.1 Planococcus notacanthi
CGATGGTAGTTGGGGGTCTCCCCCTGTGAGAGTAGGACGTCGCTGGTCTATTTTATATTTTTTTCTAGTTATTCTTTTGAGTGAACAAACACTCAATCAAACAGTCCAGTGATGATGGCAAAGAGGCCACACCCGTTCCCATCCCGAACACGGAAGTTAAGCTCTTTTGCGCTGATGGTAGTTGGGGGTCTCCCCCTGTGAGAGTAAGACGTCGCTGGGCACAATGAAAGAAAGTCGTTACCGATTCCGGTAACGGCTTTTTTGTTTGGAGAAAACCGGTCACAGCCATTGAAAACATCCAACCGACTGTTTTCCGAACCGCTGCTCTCAACCGGAATTGTTATAATGAAGTTAATCAATCAATGTGAGGATGGAAAATCATGACGCAACGACGCCCAATTGTGGATGCATTAATCGAATTTCAAAATAAACAACCCATTTCTTTTCATGTACCAGGACATAAACATGGCATCCTGTCAGGACTGCCGCAAGAAATTCAGTCAGCTCTTCAGTATGATGTGACAGAACTGGCGGGTCTGGATGATCTTCATTATCCGGAAGAGGCGATCAACGAGGCACAGCTTTTATTAGCGGAAGCTTATGGTGCGAAACGCAGCTTTTTGTTGGTCAACGGTTCAACTGTCGGAAATCTGGCGATGATTCACGCCGCTTGCAGAGAAGGGGATGTGGTCATTGTTCAGCGCAATTCCCATAAGTCGATCTTCCATGCGTTGGAGCTTGCACATGTGCGGCCCGTTTACGTTTCACCGCAATGGGATGAGGAATCCATGACAGCGGCTGCAGTGCCTCTAAAGGCAGTAGAAGAAGCGATAAAGGCCTATCCGAAAGCCAAGGCCATTGTACTGACCTATCCCAATTATTATGGAATGGTTTCCTACGAACTTACTGCCATTATTTCTTTATGCCATGAACATGGAATTGTGGTTCTGGTGGATGAAGCCCATGGTGCCCACTTTCAGGCAGGTGCCCCGTTTCCAGTCTCATCCTTGTCTCTAGGTGCTGATGTAGTCGTGCAGTCGGCCCATAAAACACTGCCGGCTATGACGATGGGCTCTTTTTTACATATCGGAAGCGAACGTGTAGACGCGAAAAGAATCCAAAAGTACTTACGGATGTTTCAATCAAGCAGTCCGTCGTATCTGATCCTTGCCTCATTGGATGATGCACGGTCCTATCTTCAAAACTATTCGCAGCCTGACATGCGGATGTTCAATGAAAAGAGGGAGCGTTTTCTCAGCAGCCTGCGGATGATTCCGCATTTGACGGTGGTAGAGTCTGATGATCCACTGAAAATCATGCTGAGGGTTGCCCATCACAGCGGCTACCAGTTCAAACAGATGCTGGAGAAAACGGGGGTTCATGTTGAGCTGGCAGACCTTTATCAGGTCTTGTTGATCTTGCCTTTAATGAAACAATGGCATGCCTATCCATTTGCCGAAATTCGCAGCCGTTTAAAAGAAGCGGTACAGCTGTTGGAAGGCGAAGCGAGAAAAGACATGAGAGTCCAAGTGAAAACAGTATCCCAAGTAACAGTTCCCGAATTGTCTTTTGAAGAAATTGATTTGACGGATCAGGAATGGGTGCCTTATACACAAGTTATCGGCCGTATTGCAGCGGGTATGGTGATTCCATATCCACCGGGGATTCCGCTGATGGTGGCAGGCGAGAAATGGACATTGGCCAAAGTTGAGGAGCTCATGAATTACCTTGCTTCCGATGCGCAGATACAGGGAGACCATAGGCTTGCTTCCAAGGAATTGCCGGTGCTTCAGCACGAAATAACCCGAGCATAAGAAATGCTTAAAGAGGGTATACTGTAACATCATTTACTTGGTACAGAATGTGGGGGATTTTCATGGAACAGGAAAAGTATGCAATCATTGATATCGGCTCGAATACCATCCGGCTCGTCATTTACACGCGGGATAAAAGCGGACGTTTTACAGAGAGTGAGAACGTAAAAGCCGTTGCTCGTCTCCGTAATTATTTAAATGAAGACAATGTGTTGAAACAGGAAGGCATCGATGTACTGATCAAGACTTTAAAAAGTTTTCAGGAAGTGACCCGCCATCATCAATTGAAAGACATCAAATGTGTGGCTACGGCGGCTGTGCGCCAAGCTGTAAATCAAGACAGCATTCTGGCAGCAGTGGAAAAAGAAACAGATTTTACGATGCGTATCCTCTCGGAATTTGAAGAGGCGAACTACGGTTACCTGGCCGTCGTCAATTCCACACCATTCGCCAGCGGCATCACGGTTGATATTGGTGGGGGCAGTACAGAAGTTACCTATTTCCATAATCGCCAGCTGATTTTTTTCTACAGTTTTCCGTTTGGTGCTTTATCATTGAAACAGCAATTTGTCGAAGGAAACACACCGACCAAAGGCGAATTGCGCGAGTTGCGGTCGTTTTTAAAAGAGCAGTTTGATCAATTGGAATGGCTGGCTGATAAGCGTTTGCCGTTGATCGGCATTGGGGGAAGTGCGCGGAACATGGCTCAGATCCATCAGGAGCATATTGAATATCCGCTGTCTGGTGTTCATCAATACATGATGAGCAGAGATGACGTAGAAGAAGTCAGTGATTTATTGAAGTCAGTGGATTTTTCAGAGCTGCAGCGCTTGGAAGGGCTGTCGAAGGACCGGGCGGATATCATCATCCCGGCTGTTGAAGTGTTCCGCTATTTAATGGAATTGATCGACACCAAACAGTTTGCTCTCAGCAGAAAAGGCTTAAGGGATGGTGTGTTTTATGAAGAGACGACCAAGGATTTCGATTTGTCGGTATTTCCAAATGTCGTGGAAGAAAGTTTTCACGAGTTGGCTATCGATTATGACATCAATTTGACCCATGCATTCCATGTTGCCAATAGTGCTTTGCTGATTTCAAAGGAATTGGAAGAGTTGGGCTTGCTGTCATTGGAAGAGTTGGACTATAAGCGTTTGAAGCTCAGCAGTGCACTCTATAATTTAGGGAGCTACATCGATTCGGAATCCAGCCATCAGCATACTTTTTACTTATTGGGCAACCGCACCATCGATGGTTTGCTGCACAAAGACCGGATCGTCATTGCTTTGATGGCTTCATTTAAAAATAAAGAGGTCTTTAAACGGAACGTTAATGTGTATGAGGAATGGTTCAATAAAGAAGAGTTGGCGAAATACAGCCTGCTTGGCGCTATCATCAAGCTGGCGTACAGTTTGAATGCAACTAAACGTGATATTGTGGAAACGATTGAGCTGGAAGAAAACGAGGACAAACTTGTTTTTTCTGTGCAATGCCGAGAAGATTGGAAGCCGGAACAATACCAGGTGGAAAAACAGAAAAAGCATTTAGAGAAGCAGTTAAAGAAAACGATTGATTTTAAATTTTACAAATAATTAACATTTCAAGTGACATATCTCGTATTGCTGACAGGCAGATGGTGATAGGATAGATAAATGGATTATAAGTAAAAGGTGGAGTCAAAATTGGAGACTTTAAAAAAGAAAAGCGTGGAACTCAGGGATCCTTCTTATTACAATAACCGCGAACTGAGCTGGCTGGCTTTTAATGAACGGGTCCTGCAGGAAGCCCTTGATAAACGGAACCCGTTATTGGAACGATTTAAATTTCTGGCGATTTTCAGCTCCAACCTGGATGAATTTTTTATGGTCCGTGTAGCAGGGCTGCAGGATCAGGTGAAAGTCGGGTTTACGAAACCCGAGAATAAAGCGGGAATGACGCCAAAGCAACAATTAAATGAAATTGCGATGAAGACCCATCAATTGGTGGATCTGCAATATGAAACGCTGCAAAAAACATTGTTGCCAAAGCTTCAAAAAGAGCACGTAGAATTCGTCAAAATGGCGGATTTAAGTGCAGACCAATTGGATATAATGGAACGGCATTTTGAGGATCATATTTTTCCGGTACTGACGCCAATGGCCATCGATGCTTACCGTCCATTTCCCATGTTGCTCAACAAAAGCATCAATTTGGCGGTGGTGCTGGAAGACGCAGAAGACCAGGCGGAAGAAGGGCAAAAAATTGCCATTGTCCAGGTGCCTTCTGTACTGGAACGGTTTGTCCGCCTGGAATCGAAAAAGGGCAGCTACAAGCTGATTTTACTGGAAGATGTCATCAGTTTCTTCATTCGCAAACTTTTTCATGGTTTTAAGGTGATTTCAACGTCGGTATTCCGGATTACCCGCAATGCCGACATGACGATCCATGAAGAAGGCGCACGTGATTTGCTGAAGGAAATTGAAGAAGAGCTCCGGAAACGCAAATGGGGAGCGGCTGTCCGGCTGGAGATTCAGCAGCCAGGATTTGATCCGGCCATTTTGGAATACTTGACCAATGAACTGGAAGTCCATAAAAAAGATGTCTATGCTATTGAAGGATTTTTGGATTTGACGGTGTTTTTCAGCTTTTATAAAAAAATGGCACCAGTTTGGGAGCATTTGGTCTTTGAAGGCAAAGTGTCGCAGCTGCCGGCAGGGATGGAAACAGGCAAGCAGATTTTTCAAAAGGTCAGTGAGCAGGATGTTTTTCTTCATCATCCGTATGAATCATTTGAACCGGTCGTTCAATTTATTTCAGAAGCCGCTGATGATCCCGATGTCCTGGCCATCAAGCAGACCCTTTACCGGGTGAGCGGTGATTCTCCGGTAATCAAGGCTCTGAAAAGAGCTGCTGAGAATGGCAAACAAGTAACCGTGCTGGTTGAATTAAAGGCCCGCTTTGACGAGGAAAATAATGTCCAATGGGCAAAAGAGTTGGAAAAGGCAGGATGCCACGTTATTTATGGCATGACGCATTTGAAAACCCATAGCAAAATCACCTTGGTCGTGCGGAAAAAAGACGATAAAATTGAGCGTTTCGTGCATTTAGGAACCGGCAATTACAACGATCAGACGGCAAAAATCTATACAGATATGAGCTTATTCACCTCGAAAAGGCAGTTCGGAATTGATGCCACCAACTTCTTCAATTATTTAAGCGGCTATACCGAGAAGCCGGAGTTCCATTATTTATCGGTAGCGCCTTTTACGATTCGGACCGATATCATCGACTTGATCGATACGGAAATTCGTTTCCAAAAAAAGCATGGCAATGGCCGCATCATTGCGAAGATGAACTCACTGACGGATAAGCTCATTATTATGAAGTTGTATGAAGCGTCCAATGCAGGTGTGAAAGTGGATTTGATTGTCAGAGGGATCTGCTGCCTGCGTCCAGGAATCCCAGGGGTCAGTGAGAACATTCAGGTTCGGAGCATCGTGGGCAGCTTGTTGGAGCATAGCCGTGTCTATTACTTTAACCATAACGGCAAAGGACGGACCTTCTTATCTTCAGCGGATATGATGACGCGGAATTTAAATAACCGCATTGAAATTTTATTTCCGATTGTTGACGAAACCATTAAACAGCAAGTGAAAAACATACTGGAATTGGGGCTTGCCGATAATGTCAAAGCCAGACAGCAGGATGCGGACGGGGTTTACCATTATGTGCCGCGCAAGGACGATGAGCCAGTGATAGACAGCCAAATGGAGTTGTTCCGCCGGGCATATCAAGTGGCAGAAGATGAAGAATAGTTGGTTTTCTGCTGGTCACTATAAAATCGAAGCCATTTCGTGTATAGTAAAAAGAGTTTGAAACAGTAGAAAATAATTAACTTCATGGAATAAGGTGAGCTGGAAAATGAGTTATTTAATCAACCTAGAAGGTGGAGAAGGATCGGGAAAGTCAACGGTCCTGAAAATGCTGGCAACTGCGTTGGAGGAAAAAGGATTTTCTGTGGTTTGCACGCGTGAGCCAGGCGGCATCGACATAGCTGAACAAATTCGTCAAGTGATCTTGGACCGGAACAACACCGCAATGGACGCGCGAACAGAAGCTTTATTATATGCAGCAGCGAGAAGGCAGCATTTGGTCGAAAAAATTATTCCAGCACTCGAAGCGGGAAGCATCGTTTTATGTGATCGTTACATTGATTCGAGTCTAGCTTATCAGGGCTATGCACGGGGTCTTGGAATGGAAGAGATCTTCGCCATCAACAAGTTTGCCATCGATGAATACATGCCGGATCTGACGCTTTATTTTGATGTCAATCCGAAAGTGGGTCTGGCACGGATCGAAAAAGATTCAGACCGTGAGATCAACCGCTTGGATGTAGAATCAATGAAATTCCATTACAAAGTAAGAGAAGGATACCTCTTGCTGTTGAGCCAGAATCCGGAACGAATTCGCTTGATCAATGCAGAAAATGAACTGGACATCGTTTATGCTGATGCATTGGAAACAGCTGTACGATTTATAGAAGAACGGCAAGCGGCAGTTGATCCTTCTTAGGGTCAGCTGTCTTTTTGATGCAGCTATTTTTTTGGCAAAGAGCTGGAAAGATATGCAGCGTATATCTTTGTTCATGTTATACTTATATAGAAGAAAGACAAAAAGGAGTGAGTGCTGATGAAACTCGTAGTAGCAGTTGTACAGGACCAAGACAGTAACCGATTATCCAACGCGTTAACGAAAAATGATTTCCGGGCTACCAAGCTTGCCAGTACAGGGGGGTTTTTGCGCTCAGGGAATACAACCTTTTTAATCGGTGTAGAAGATGACCTGGTACCGAAGTTGCTGGATTTGATTCGTGAAAACTGCCGGTCTCGTGAACAGATGGTAGCACCTGTATCGCCGATGGGTGGAAATGCTGACTCGTATATTCCTTATCCTGTGGAAGTTGAAGTGGGCGGAGCAACTATTTTCGTCTTGCCGATTGAACAATTCCACCACTTTTAAATAAAGGCGGCTGCCCGGCAGCCAGTACGATAAAAGAAAACCCGTGCTCCAACCGGAACACGGGATTTTTTACAAAGTCTGAAGGTGAAGTTTGTGCAAAAAACAATTGATGAATTTTTGGAAATGCAGCCAGTGGTGATGAAGCGGCTCCAAGGTGCTTATTCAAAAGACCGGTTAGCGCACGCTTATCTGTTTGAAGGTCCGGCTGGTTCTGGCAAAACGGAAATTACGCATTTTTTCGTCAAGCTGCTGCTGTGTGAATCGCCTGTGGAAAATGTTCCATGTGAAACATGTCGAAGTTGTCAGCTCTATAATTCCGGCAACCACACCAACGTTCTTTTCATCGAACCGGATGGCCAAAACATAAAAATTGACCAAATCCGAGAGTTAATCTTCAAATTGAATAAAACCGGTTTGAATACAGGCCGTAAAATATACGTGATTGAACAGGCAGACCGCATGAACAATTCTTCTGCCAATGCTTTGCTGAAGTTTTTGGAAGAGCCTGAGTTTAATGTGACAGCCATCCTATTGACTGAGAGGCTCAATGCATTGATGAGCACAATCCGTTCCAGGTGCCAACTGGTTTCTTTTCGTCCGCTGTCGCGTCCCAAGCTTATGGAAAAACTGATAGCAGATGGAATGACTGGATCAATGGCTGCAACTGTCAGCATGCTGACGCAAAGTGAAGAAGAAGCTGTCTTGTTGGCTCAAGATGAGCAATTTGCCCAGGCCAGAAAAACCGTGTTGAAACTGGTGGAAGTGGCTGGCAGCAATGTTCATGAGGCTCTTTTGATGCTTCAAGCCGAATGGCTGCCATTATTTAAAGAAAAAGAAGATGCCGAAAGAGGTCTGGACATGTTATTATTTGCATATCGGGACATTGCTTCGGTAAAAGCAGGTCTTGAAACTGCACGAACATATCCAGACATGGAAGAAACTTGGAAGCAGATGGCTCTCCAGCGTTCTTTTACGGTATTGTCGAAGCAGTTGCAGGCCGTTTTACAGGCCAAACAACAATTGCCGCGCAATATGAACCGGACGCTGTTGATGGAGCAGTTAATGCTGAATCTGCAGGAGGGGTAGCAATTGTATAATGTCATAGGTGTCCGCTTTAAGAAAGCGGGTAAAATATATTATTTTGATCCAGGTGCATTAGGGATTGAAAAAGACGATTACGTCATTGTGGAAACAGCACGAGGCGTAGAGTATGGAAAAGTGGTTGTACCAACGAAAACTGTTGGAGAAAACGATGTAGTTCTGCCTTTGAAACAAGTGGTAAGAGTGGCAACTGACCGCGATCGCCACCAGGTGGAAGAAAATCGTTTGGAAGCAAGCCGTGCCTTCGAACTGGGAACCGACAAAATTGAAGAGCATCGCTTGGATATGAAATTGGTAGATGTCGAATACACTTTTGACCGCAATAAAGTCATTTTTTACTTTACGGCGGAAGGCCGTGTGGATTTCCGGAACTTGGTGAAAGACTTGGCTTCCATTTTCCGTACACGCATCGAACTTCGCCAAATCGGCGTTCGGGATGAAGCGAAAATGCTTGGCGGTATCGGTCCTTGTGGGCGGATGCTTTGCTGTTCAACATTTTTAGGGGATTTTGAGCCGGTTTCCATCAAAATGGCGAAAGATCAAAACCTATCGCTGAACCCTTCGAAAATCTCTGGTTTATGCGGCCGTTTAATGTGCTGCTTAAAATACGAGAATGACGAGTATGAAACAGCGAAAAAAGAAATGCCGGATGTCGGTACACGAGTAACAACACCGGATGGCGAAGGCCGTGTTGTAGGCATGAATATTTTAGAGCGGGTGTTGAAAATCCGATTGACTGAGCAGGAACAGACACTTGAATACACATTAGATGAGATAATGGGCCAAGGAACGAGAGCGTGAGGTGGTTTTAGGTGAAGGAAAAGAATTTTTTGGACACGGTAATGGAGTTTGAACAGCAACTCCAATCCATGCAAGAACAATTCAGCGAATTAAAAGCAGTGGTAGCTCGGACGATGGAAGAACATCATGCGCTGCAATTGGAGAATCATCATTTGCGCGCGCGGTTGGATGAGTTTCATCAAGCAGTGCCGGAAGTAGCTGCTGTAGATCCGGTGAAATTGAAAAAAGCTGTTATGGATATTGGTGAAGGCTATGATAACTTAGCCCGCTTGTATCATGAAGGCTACCATGTCTGCAATGTACATTTCGGCAGTTCCCGAAAAGGCGACGATTGCCTGTTCTGTTTATCGTTCCTGAATAAACAGAACTGAACATAAAGGCAGAAGAAAGCTGTCTGTAAGATAATAAAGAGAAAGGCTTCCGACACTTCGTGTGGCGGCAGCCTTTTGTTATGCTAGGAGTTGAAAAGATGTTAGTGGATGATGAAAGATTGGATTATTTATTGGCGGAAGACCTGCGGATCATTCAAAGTCCGTCGGTGTTTTCCTTTTCTTTGGATGCGGTATTATTGGCACGTTTTGCGTATGTTCCATTGAAGCGTGGCACCATTGTAGATCTGTGCACAGGGAATGGAGCGATTCCGTTGTTTCTGAGTGCCCGTACAGAATCACGGATCATTGGCGTAGAATTGCAGGAACGGCTTGCGCATATGGCACGCCGCAGCGTGGAATACAACGGCTTGGAGCAGCAAATTGAAATTGTTGAAGGCGACGTCAAAAATATGCCGGCGCAGCTTGGGTTTGAAAAATACGATGTAGTCACCTGCAACCCGCCTTATTTTCCAGCACATGAAATGAGCGATAAAAATATCAGTGAACACATGGCTATTGCGCGGCATGAGCTGCACTTAACCTTGGATGAGGCGGTATTGTCGGCGAGCCAATTGTTGAAGCAAGGGGGGAAAGCGGCATTTGTCCATCGTTCAGGCCGTCTGATCGATTTGATTGCGTCAATGCGTGCGAACCGCTTAGAACCGAAACGGATCCGCCTTGTATATCCGAAAGCGGGCAAGGAAGCCAATACTTTGTTGATTGAAGGCATTAAAGACGGCAAACCAGATTTAAAGATCTTGCCTCCTTTGATTGTCTACGGAGACGACGGCGAGTATACCGAAGAAGTGCGGGAATTGTTATATGGCAGCCAGTGATCATTATTTTTATGTGCTGGAATGTGCCGACGGGTCGTTTTATGCTGGCTATACCAACAACCTTGAAAAGCGGCTGGCGGCGCATAACGCTGGAAAAGGTGCGAAATACACACGCGCCAAAGGGCCGTCCAAGCTGATCCATCACGAATGCTACGACACGAAACCGGCAGCAATGAAAGCGGAATATGCCTTCAAGCAGTTAACGAAGGCACAGAAAATCCATTATATTGCTGAAGGAAAGGAGAACGGCAAATGAAATCCCAAAAAAGTTTCCAGCATCAACAACCCACCTTGTATTTGGTGGCCACTCCAATCGGCAACCTGGAAGACATGACAATCCGTGCATTGCGTATTTTAAAAGAAGTGGACATCATTGCAGCGGAAGATACGCGCAACACGAAAAACCTCTGCAATTATTTTGACATCCAGACCAAATTGGTCAGCTACCATGAACACAACCAGGAAAGCGGAGGCTTCAAAATCCTCTCGTACCTGGAAGAAGGCAAGTCAGTAGCTTTGGTCAGCGATGCCGGCATGCCGTGTATTTCCGATCCAGGAGAAGACATCGTCAAACGGGCGGTTGCCGAAGGCTTTCCTGTTGTGCCGATTCCTGGAGCCAATGCAGCCCTCAGTGCACTGATTGCGTCAGGGATTTCGCCGCAGCCTTTTTTGTTCTACGGATTCTTATCGCGCAATAAAAAAGAGCGGCAAGCAGAGTTGGAAATATTGAGCCAAAAAGAAGAGACCCTGATCTTTTACGAAGCACCTCACCGTCTGAAAGAAAGCTTGAAGAGCATGCAAAAAACGGTCGGTAACGAACGGAAAATCACTTTGGCACGCGAAGTGACGAAGAAATTCGAAGAGTTTCTGAGAGGCACTATTGAAGAAGCGGTAATCTGGGCTGAAGAAAATGAAATCCGCGGAGAATTTTGTTTGGTGTTGGAAGGCAATGCAGATCCAGAGCCTTTGGAGAACGTAAAGTGGTGGGAAAGTTTATCCATCGAAGAACACGTGGACCAGCTGATGGAAACCAAAAACCTGACATCCAAAGAGGCCATTAAAGAAGCGGCCATTGAACGCCAATTGTCGAAACGGGAAGTTTACCAGGCTTATCATACCTAGAAAAGCGGAAGCAGTCTCTACGCTGAAGCTAGGTACTGAAAATAGCTACTCTGTCTTTGCAAGCATCAAAAAACCAGGATGCATTAGCTTCCTGGTTTTTTTTATCTTACTTCTTTAAGTTGTTTTGGATCTCTTTTACCAGCATTTCTGCGCCTTCAGTGCTTAAGATCAATTTGCCGCCAACCAATTGCATGTTGTCGTCTGATACTTCGCCTGTAACTGCACAAGTCATGTTTGGTAAATACTTTTTCAAGATAATTTTGTCGTCATCTACGTAAATTTCCAAAGCGTCTTTTTCTGCGATTCCCAAAGTACGACGCAATTCGATTGGAATAACTACACGCCCTAATTCGTCAACTTTCCGAACGATACCTGTTGATTTCATAATGATAGTCCTCCTTTTATTTTATCGGGTGTATTCGTCAAAATTCGACATTTACCACTTCCTGTCATAAATCATACCAACTACTGGCAATTAGGTCAATAAAAAACTATCGAATTTATAATGAAATTTTATAAGTTGTATCATATTTTTGATATTCATGAGTTTTGAAGTCATAATTTTGACATAGTTGTATAGAAAGCCCTAAAAAACCGACGCAGCATTAGCTGGTAAATGTCGAATTTCACTGGAAAATGGCTTTGTCGAATTGAAAGATTGTACAAAATAGGGGACTTCGTTAAAATAAGGATTATACTAAAAAACTGGAGGAATTTTTCGTGACTGCTAACAAAGACACCTTTTATTTAACTACACCGATTTATTACCCAAGCGGAAAATTCCACATTGGAACGGCTTATACGACAGTCGCTTCTGATGCGATGGTGCGCTATAAGCGTTTGCGTGGATTTGATGTCCGGTTTTTGACCGGAATGGATGAACATGGCCAAAAAATTGAAGAAAAAGCAAAAGAAGCTGGCAAAGAGCCACAGGAATTTGTAGATGACATGGCCGAGGCTGCTAAAAAAGTTTGGGCGACTATGGATATTACGTACGATGATTTCATCCGGACTACGGAGAACCGCCATAAAGAAGGCGTCGAGCGGATTTTCAAAACGTTCCTCGACAATGGCGATATTTATAAAGGCGAATATGAAGGCTGGTATTGTACACCTTGTGAATCGTTCTTCACGGAAAATCAATTGGATAACGGCAACTGCCCAGACTGCGGCCGCCCAGTCCATAAAGTAAAAGAGGAATCGTATTTCTTCAACATGAAAAAATACGCTGGCCGTCTTTTGGAATACTACGAAAATAACGTAGAGTTTATTGAGCCTGAATCACGCAAAAATGAAATGATCAATAATTTCATCAAACCGGGATTAGAGGATCTGTCGGTTTCACGGACTTCCTTTGATTGGGGAATTCCGGTTCCTGGAGACCCGAAACATGTCATTTATGTATGGGTTGACGCGCTGTCCAACTACATCACGTCTCTTGGCTACGGCTCAGAAGATGATAGCTTGTTCAATAAATACTGGCCGGCTGATGTCCATGTAGTCGGCAAAGACATCGTCCGTTTCCACACAATCTATTGGCCGATTTTCTTGATGGCTTTGGATCTGCCCTTGCCGAAGAAAGTTTTCGCCCATGGCTTTATCATGATGAAAGACGGCAAAATGTCGAAATCCAAAGGCAATGTCGTTTATCCGGAAATGCTCGTAGAACGCTATGGCTTGGATGCGACGCGTTATTTCCTATTGCGTGAACTGCCATTTGGTTCTGACGGCGTCTTTTCACCGGAGTCGTTTGTGGAACGCACCAATTTTGATTTGGCTAATGACTTGGGGAATTTATTGAACCGTACAGTCTCGATGATCAATAAATACTTTGATGGAGCCATACCTGAAATTAACGGACTGCAAACCGAATTCGACGGGCCACTTCAACGTGTAGCCGCGCAGACGGTAAAAGTCTATGAGCAACATATGGAAAGAATGCAATTCAGCATCGTCTTAAGTGAAGTGTGGGCATTGATTTCACGGACCAATAAATACATTGATGAAACACAGCCATGGGTATTGGCGAAAGATGAAGCTGCCAAAGAGCAATTGGCATCTGTTATGGCGCACTTGGCAGAAAGCCTTCGCATGACTGCGGTTATGTTGCAGCCATTCTTACCGAATGCACCGAAACAAATCATCGAGCAGCTTGGATTGACAGAAGAAGCTCTTGGCTGGGATACGCTTCAAAGCTTCGGCCAAATTCCTGGAGGCACTCAAGTCGTGTCAAAAGGAACGCCAATCTTCCCGCGCCTTGAGCTGGAACCGGAAGTAGCATATATCCGTGATCAAATGCGCGGTACTGAATCGCCTGCTGCAGAAGAACCGGCGGTCGTGGAAGTTCCGGACGTACCGGAAATTGCGATTGAGGATTTTGCGAAAGTGGATTTGCGTGTAGCGACAGTGACAGATTGTGAAGCTGTGCCGAAAACGTCCAAACTGCTGAAACTTCAGTTGGACATGGGCTACGAGCAGCGGCAAGTGGTGTCCGGTATTGCGGAACATTACAAACCAGCTGACCTGGTCGGCAAAAAAGTAGTCGTCGTAGCGAACTTGAAACCGGTGAAATTGCGGGGCGAACTCTCGCAAGGAATGATCCTGGCTGGTGAAAAAGACGGGTATCTGACTTTGGCATCGGTCGCTGAAAAGCTCCCGAACGGCTCGAAAATTAAATAAGATTACTGGAAAAGACCTGTTTTGACCCACTGTTATCAGTGGGTCTTTTTTTGTTTTTGTGGGTTTTAATGCCCAGTATTACAGAGAGAAAAGCGCTTTTGACATTGAACTAACATGTTTTGTTACCTAATTGTAATGTTGTTGTGAAGAAAGATACAGGTAGAACCATTAGAATAAAGCTTAATGTGAGGAGAATGATTGATGTTTATCGATACCCATGTACATTTAAATGCAGACCAATATGATGAGGACCTTGTACAAGTCATTGAGCGCGCAAGAGAAAATCACGTGGAGAAAATGGTAGTCATCGGCTTCGACCGAAAAACGATCGAACGGGCCATCGATTTGGCCGAAACTTATGAATTCATCTTCGCGGTAGTTGGTTGGCATCCAGTTGATGCAATCGATTGTACTGAAGAAGATCTGAAATGGATTGAAGAGCTTGCTGCTCATCCAAAAGTAGTGGGAATCGGGGAGACCGGATTGGATTACTACTGGGACAAATCACCAAAAGAAGTACAGCAGGAAATTTTCCGGAAGCAAATCCGGTTGGCGAAAAAAGTCAAATTGCCGATTATCATCCATAACCGGGAAGCTACAGAAGATGTGCTGACAATTCTTCGAGAAGAAAACGCAAAAGAAATCGGCGGTGTCATGCATTGCTTTAGTGGCAGTGTGGAGACGGCCCGTGAAAGTATAGAAATGAACTTCATGATTTCGCTTGGCGGACCCGTAACATTCAAAAATGCCAAAAAGCCGAAAGAAGTGGCCGAGTTGATTTCACTTGATCACTTGATGATTGAGACAGATGCTCCATATCTAGCTCCCCATCCCTACCGGGGAAAAAGAAACGAACCATCTTATGTGCCATTGGTTGCGGAAGAAATTGCGCGATTGAAAGGAATTTCAGTAGAAGAGGTCGCCAAAGCGACAACACAAAACGCAGAAAAGTTTTATAAGCTTTCTCAAATAAAGTGAAATTGAGAAATTCGTATTGATTGACACATTGGAAATGAGCCCATATAATCACTCAGGTGAAGAAGGAGGAGTTATTTTTGTCAAATGAAGCAAATAATACCAATTCATCAAAAATATTCAAAGGTAAATCATTGGCGGTCACAATCGCAACTGTATTGTTGTTCGCAGCGGTTTTAACTTTTGCTATATATGAAGGTACAAAAAATACTGTTACCGTAACAGCGAATGGTGAACAGGAAGAAGTAAGAACACATGCAGAAACAGTTGGAGCATTTTTGGAGGAACAGGAAATCGAAGCTGGAGAACATGATTTCTTAAGCCATTCAAAGGAAACGCCGATCAATGAAGATCTGGCACTCGAGTGGGATGCAGCAGAACAATATAACGTAACAGTTGATGGAAAAGCTACTTCTGCATGGACAACTGAAAATACAGTGTCCGAAATTTTAGCTAAAGCGGATGTTGAACTTACAAAACATGACAAGGTATCACCTGCTTTGGATGAACAAGTAGATGAAGAAACAACCATTTCAGTTGAAAAAGCCTATGAAGTTACTATTCAAGACGGTCTTAATGAAAAGAAAGTATGGTCTACTTCGACTACGGTCGCTGACTTTTTAAAACAACATAAAGTTTCTTTAGGCAAACTTGACCGAGTGGAAAAAGAAATGGACGAACTGGTTCTTCCAAATTCAAAAGTCAAAGTGGTTCGTGTTGAAAAGGTCACCGATGTAGTCGAAGATACTGTGAAATATGCAGTAGAGACAAAAAAAGACGATTCATTGCTTAAAGGCAACGAAAAAGTCGTTCAAAAAGGCGCAAATGGTGTAGTTAAAAAAACGTATGAAGTAATCAAAGAAAACGGTAAAGAAGTAAAACGTGATCTTAAAAACGAAAAAGTTGTAAAAGAACCAACCAAGCAAGTAACGGCAGTCGGTACGAAGACAGTTGTAGCCAGCGTCTCACGTGGGGCTCAAACAAAAGCGGCACCAGCAGCAAAAGCAACACCTGCAACACAGGCAGCTCCTGCACAAGAGAAAAAGCAGGAGAAAGCAGCAGTGAAAACGGCTTCTGTTGAAAAAGCAGCAACGCCAGCACCAGCAAAAGCTGAACCGGCAAAAGCCCAACCAGCTGAAGAGCCAGCAGGCGGTAAAGAATTCTACGTGTCAGCTACAGCTTATACAGCAAGCTGCACGGGATGCTCGGGCATTACAGCGACAGGCATCAACCTGCATGCCAATCCAGGCCTTAAAGTAATTGCAGTAGATCCTAGCGTTATTCCGCTAGGCTCTAAAGTATGGGTTGAAGGTTACGGCAACGCAATCGCAGGCGATACAGGCGGAGCAATCAAAGGCAATAAAATCGATTTGTTCATGGCCAATAAATCCGATGCATTGTCATTTGGGCGCAAACAAGTAAAAGTGAGAGTACTTAACTAATCTACAAACCATTCCACTACAGGCTTTCCTGGGATATTTCCCGGGAAAGCTTTTTACATGTCTACCCGCCAACGTGTAGAATAAAACAAGAAGCTTGAAAAGAGGAACAGAATAAATGAAAATAAACGAAATTATAGTAGTTGAAGGAAAAGACGATACGGTAGCAATCAAACGAGCTGTCATTGCAGATACAATAGAAACAAATGGTTCGGCGATTTCAGCAGAAACGCTGCAGCGCATTGCTCATGCCCAACAAAAGAGAGGGGTCATTGTTTTTACAGATCCTGATTATCCCGGGCGGCGGATCCGTGCTATTATTGAAGAACATGTGCCTCAGGCGAAACATGCATTTTTGGCGAAGGAAAAAACGATTGCTAAAAACGGCAAAGGTTTAGGGATCGAGCATGCTCGCGATGAAGACATCCGAGAAGCCTTGCAGGCCGTCTATACGCCGCTTCAGGAAGAGCGTCCTGTAGAGATTACAATGGAAGACTTGATCGATGCCGGACTTGTCGCCCATCCTAAAGCGAAGCAGCGCCGTATACAACTCGGCAACACTCTGCAAATCGGCTATACGAACGGTAAGCAGCTCCAAAAGCGGCTTCACATGTTCGGTATCTCGAAAGACCAGTTCATCAAAGCGGTACAAGCGTTAATTCAGGAGGAAAACCAATGACTAAAGATATTGCTACACCCATCCGGACACAGCAGATTATGGCAAAATACAATTTAAAAGTGAAGAAAAGTCTGGGGCAGAACTTTCTGATCGACCCCAATATTTTACGTAAAATCGTTGGACAGGCGAAACTGACAAAACAGTCTGCTGCCATTGAAATCGGTCCGGGTATTGGTGCTTTGACGGAGCACTTGGCAAGAGAAGCAGGGAAAGTACTGGCTTTTGAAATCGATCAGCGTCTGCTGCCGGTTCTTGACGACACACTCTCTCCTTACGACAATATTTCTATCGTTCATGCCGATATTCTAAAAACGGATGTACAGGCAGCCATCGACAACGAATTGGCAGGGTATGACGACATTGTCGTTGTAGCCAATCTGCCTTATTACGTTACGACACCCATCATCTTAAAACTATTGCTGGAAAAGCTGCCGATCCGAGGCATGGTCGTTATGCTTCAAAAAGAGGTGGCTGAGCGCATTACAGCCAAACCTGGAACAAAGGCATACGGATCTCTTTCTATCGCTATCCAGTACTATACACAGGCTGAAATGGCGTTGACTGTTCCCAAATCTGTTTTCCTGCCGCAGCCGAATGTAGATTCCGCTGTCATCCGCATGACTAAACGGGAAGTGCCGGAAGTGGAAGTGATTGATGAAGACTTCTTCTTTAGCGTAACGAGAGGGTCGTTTGTTCAACGAAGAAAAACTATTTTAAACAACCTTCAAGTTGCGATGCCGCTTGGCAAAGAAAAGAAAGAACTGATTTTAAAAGCGTTGGAAGAAGCGGAAATCGATCCGGCACGGCGCGGAGAGACCTTGACCATTAAAGAATTTGGCTTATTGGCCGACAAATTATACGCTTATTTCCACTAATATCGGCATTCTGTTACAATATCGGCACAACTTATTTCGGGATAAAGATATTTCGAATAAAAAAATATTGACATAAACGGATAGACGCTGATAAAATTAGGAATTTGCTTGACTATTTCAATAAATTATGGTAGAATTTTGTCTATAGTGAGGTGTAGACAAAATGCCCAAAACTTTGGCGGATATTAAAAAATCGTTGGATCTGCATTTAGGAAAACGATTGCTTTTAAAGGCAAACGGAGGTCGCAAGAAAACGGTCGAACGTGCTGGAATCCTGCGCGAAACATATCACTCTGTGTTTGTGATTGAGCTTGATCAAGAAGAGCATGCATTTGAACGCGTGTCTTACAGCTACGCAGACATCTTAACTGAAGCGGTAGAAATTACTGTGTACGAAGGAACAGAAGATGCACTTGTCGTGAAATAATTGAACTACATTTTATAAGATTCTTCAAAACTTGCTACTGCTTAATCAAGCGGAAGGCGAGTTTTTTTGTTTCTGCCAGCACTTTGCTTTCCATTGCCTCGGGGTATGTTAAAATAGTCTTCATCAGAATATAAAGGAGGCAGTGAGATGCTCTACGTGAAAGCACCTGCCAAGATTAACCTAACACTTGATGTTTTACATAAACGTCCGGATAATTACCATGAAATTGAAATGATCATGACAACTGTGGATTTATCGGACCGCATTGGATTGATGGGAACAGCAAAAGGGATACATATTCAGTCTGCAGACCGTTTTGTGCCGAATGACTCCCGCAACCTGGCCTACCAGGCGGCACAATTGATTAAAGATACGTTCAATATAAAGACCGGCGTCATTATTTCCCTGGATAAGAAAATCCCGGTAGCAGCAGGATTAGCCGGCGGCAGCAGTGACGCAGCTGCAACATTAAAAGGCCTGAACAAACTTTGGCAATTGAACCTGTCGCTTGATGAGCTGGCGGAACTGGGTGCCAAAATTGGATCGGATGTTTCTTTCTGCGTTTATGGCGGTACCGCATTAGCCAGAGGCCGTGGTGAGATCATCCAGGAATTGCCGACTCCACCGAATTGCTGGGTTATCTTGGCAAAACCGACAATTGGCGTTTCTACAGCTGATGTCTATGGTGCATTTGATGTCCAATCTGCACAGCATCCAGATACAGAAGGGATGATTCGGGCACTCAATGAAGGCGATTATGAAGCGATGTGTGCCAATTTAGGAAATGCGTTGGAAAGTGTTACGTTGAAATTGTATCCGGAAGTGGAACAGATAAAAGAACAGATGAAAAAATTTGGAGCAGATGCTGTCTTGATGAGCGGCAGCGGGCCTACAGTTTTTGGCCTGGTCCATCAAGAAGCGCGCATTCCGCGGATTTATAATGGCTTACGGGGCTTTTGTTCGGAAGTATATGCAGTACGCTTGATCGGCGAACGGGAGCTGCTTGCTTAAATACGTACATTTATGGTAAGTTTTCTATAAATCATTCGTGTTTAGGAGAGGGTAGTTTTGAAGTGGAAGCGCAGTGAACGGCTTGTTGATATGACACAATTTTTATTGGAACACCCGCATAAATTGATTCCGCTGACGTATTTTTCGGATCTGTACCAATCCGCTAAGTCTTCCATCAGTGAAGATTTGGGCATTGTCAAAGAAACATTCGAAGAAAAAGGAACGGGTTTATTGATGACGGTTCCAGGGGCAGCGGGCGGTGTTAAGTATATTCCCAGGTTGCAGGCTAAAGACATCAAAGCCGTTATGGCAGACTTGATGGAAGAGCTGAGCCATTCCGACAGATTGTTGCCGGGCGGCTATTTATACATGACGGATGTACTTGGCAATCCCGAAATGATGAACCGTGTCGGAAAAGTATTTGCGACGGCATTTGCTGATGCAAAAATTGACGTCATCATGACGGTAGCTACAAAGGGCATTCCGATTGCCCATGCAATTGCCCGCCATTTGAATGTGCCGGTAGTCATTGTCCGGAGAGACAGCAAAGTGACGGAAGGCTCTACAGTCAGCATCAATTATGTATCAGGATCTTCCCGCCGCATACAGACCATGGTGTTATCCAAACGCAGCATGAAGAGCGGCCAACGTGTACTCATCACGGACGACTTCATGAAAGTCGGCGGAACGATGAATGGCATGAAGAACCTGCTGGAAGAGTTCGAATGCACGTTAGCGGGTGTTGCAGTCCTCGTAGAGGCGGAGCATTCGGATGAGCGGCTGGTTGAAAAATACCTGTCTCTTGTTAAATTGCATGAAGTCAGTGAAAAAGAACGCACCATTGCATTAGAAGAAGGAAACTACTTTGAAAATGGAGGAATTTAATATGAATTACGTAGCGACAGACAAAGCGGCGGCCGCGATTGGCCCTTATTCACAAGGCGTGGTTTCAGGAGGAATTCTATACAGTTCAGGTCAAATTCCACTAACGGCATCCGGCGAATTGGTTGAGGGTACAATTGCTGACCAAACGCATCAGGTATTTTCAAACCTGAAAGCGGTTCTTGCGGAAGCGGGCTCTTCTCTTGGTGAAGTAATCAAAACAACTGTCTTCATTAAAGACATGAACGATTTTGCAGAAATGAATGAAATTTATGCAGCGTATTTCGGAGACCATAAACCGGCGCGTTCAACTGTCGAAGTGGCGCGTTTGCCAAAAGACGTAAAAGTGGAAATCGAAGTTATTGCAAAAGTGAACAGCTAAGTAATTCTTGTTAAAGGATACAGGCAAACCCATCAACCATGGGCTTGCCTGTATTTTTTTGCCGATGAACTCAGCCATCTTTTCGTTTTTTTGTTCCATTGAGCAAATTTTCTAATAAGTTTTGTAAATTATGAAGGAGATTAGTCCTTTATGGCGAATACCCATAATTAGGAATGAAAAATAGCAGCTGAGATAAGGGGTGATGAAGAGAATGGAAGTAACAGATGTGAGATTACGACGTGTACAAACCGATGGCCGAATGAGAGCAATCGCTTCTATCACGCTAGACAACGAATTCGTCATCCATGACATTCGAGTGATTGATGGAAATGACGGCTTGTTTGTCGCAATGCCGAGCAAAAGAACTCCGGATGGAGAATTTCGGGATATTGCACACCCGATCAACTCGAGCGCGCGTACCAAGCTTCAAGAAGCTGTCTTAACTGCATATGAGCAAAGTGAAAACGAAGCGGTATTGGAAAATGCCAGCGTTTAATAGAGCTGAATCAAAGGGCCTTCTTTCATAATAAGGGCTCTTTTTTTGTTTGACTTTTTTTGTCATGGTATTGTCATGCTCTGAAACCTTGAAAAATCAAGGTTTTTCCGCTATAGTCAATAAGGAAAAGCGAATTTTTTAATTGACATAGCCAGCTGAAAACTGGATCTATCAAGCAATAGAAGAAATGACTGGATAGGATTGTGAAAAAGGAATTCTATCGGATTAAAAGGAGGGGTAAGGAATGGCAAATACATATGCAGTAATTTTAGCGGCTGGCCAAGGCACACGAATGAAGTCGAAACTGTATAAAGTGCTTCATCCGGTTTGCGGCATGCCGATGGTCGAGCATGTAACAGGAAATGTCGAACAGCTCGGCGTTGAAAAAATTGTCACGGTTGTCGGACATGGCGCTGAAAAAGTGCAGCAGCAACTGGGCGATAAAAGTGAATATGCCTTACAGGCGGAACAATTGGGTACGGCACACGCCGTACAACAGACAGCTTCATTGATTGAAGGACTGGAAGGAACGACATTGGTTGTTTGTGGCGATACGCCCTTGATCCGTCCGGAAACAATGCAGGCTTTGCTTGACCAACATGCGGAAACGCAGGCGAAAGCAACAATTTTGACGGCGATTGCCGAGAATCCGACTGGATACGGACGCATTCTTCGCAACAGTGCAGGCATTGTTGAAAAGATTGTCGAGCAGAAAGATGCATCCCCAGAAGAGCAGCAAGTAAAAGAAATCAATACGGGTACTTATTGCTTTGACAATAAAGCATTATTTGAAGCATTGAAATTGGTTTCCAACGATAACGTTCAAGGTGAATATTATTTGCCTGACGTAATTGAGATCCTTCAAAAACAAGGTGAAATCGTTGCGGCTTATGCGACAGACAGCTTTGATGAAACATTGGGTGTAAATGACCGTGTAGCATTGAGTCAGGCTGAAGGCATCATGCGCAAACGGATTGCTGAAAAGCACATGAGAGCCGGAGTGTCCATTATCGATCCTGCGACTGCTTACATCAGTGCACAAGCTGAAATTGGAGCAGACACCATTATCCATCCGAATGTCACGATTGACGGCAATTCGAAAATTGGAGAAGACTGCATCATTTCTTCCAATACCCATATTGTCAACAGTGTCATCGGCGACCGTACAGCAATCCGCAGTTCTGAAATCCATGACAGCAGCATCGGCACGGATACAGCTGTAGGACCATTTGCACACATTCGTCCACAGACTGTTTTGGGCAATGACGTGAAAATCGGCAATTTTGTCGAGGTCAAAAAATCAGAAGTCGGAAACGACAGCAAAGTTTCCCACTTGAGCTATATTGGCGATGCTCAAGTTGGCACTGGCGTGAATATCGGCTGTGGAACCATCACAGTGAATTACGACGGGAAAAATAAGTTTCAGACCGTTATTGAAGATGATACCTTTATCGGCTGCAACTCGAATCTGATTGCACCGGTCACTGTAGGCAAAGGATCTTATGTAGCTGCAGGCTCAACCATTTCCAAAGATGTACCTGAGGATTCATTGGCGATTGCTCGCGCGCGCCAGGAAAATAAAGAAGGCTATGCAAACAAACTGAACGGTAAAAAATAGGAGGGTTCACACCTAATGGGCTATCAAAATGCAAACTCAAAATTGAAAATCTTTTCATTGAATTCGAACCAGGAGCTGGCTGAAGAAATTTCTGAACACGCAGGCATTCCGCTTGGGAAAAGTTCAGTTACACATTTCAGCGATGGGGAAATCCAGATTAATATCGAAGAAAGTATTCGCGGTTACGATGTATTTATCGTGCAATCGACATCTCAGCCTGTCAATGAGAACTTGATGGAACTGCTGATCATGATCGATGCCGTCAAACGTGCTTCTGCCCGTACGGTCAATGTTGTAATTCCATACTACGGCTACGCACGCCAGGATCGTAAAGCCCGTTCACGTGAACCGATTACAGCGAAATTGGTAGCAAACTTATTGGAAACTGCTGGAGCTACACGCGTTATTGTTTTGGACCTCCATGCTCCTCAAATTCAAGGATTCTTTGATATTTTGATTGACCATTTGGTGGCTGTCCCATTGCTGTCTGATTACTTCCTTAACGAGAGCGGCATTGATTTGGAAAATGTCATCATCGTTTCGCCGGATCACGGCGGGGTAACACGCGCACGCAAAATGGCAGACCGTCTGAAAGCACCAATTGCAATCATTGATAAACGACGCCCACGTCCGAATGTTGCGGAAGTCATGAACATCGTCGGTAATGTAGAAGGCAAAACGGCCATCATCATCGATGACATCATTGACACGGCCGGTACGATCTCAATTGCTGCCAGCGCGTTAATTGAAAGTGGAGCGAAAGAAGTTTATGCGTGCTGTACACATCCAGTACTTTCTGGACCTGCCGTACAACGCATCAATGATTCAGTTATCAAAGAATTGATCATCACCAACTCGATTGCATTGCCTGAAGAAAAGAAATCTCCTAAAATCAAACAGTTGTCCGTAGCACGTCTATTGGCTGAAACAATCGTCCGTGTACACGAACAAAAATCAGTCAGCACTCTTTTTGATTGATCATCAACAATTTCTTTCTATGCTCCATGTTTCATAAATACAAAGAACGGGTATATACATATTATGTACCTATCGTGATTATGTACTTTTAATATAACTGGAGGCTGAAAGTAATGACTGTAAAAATGACCGCACAAAAAAGAGAAAGCAGCAATAAGAATTCTGCTTTGACCGAACTTCGTTCGAAAGGAAATGTACCGGGCGTCGTCTACGGTTTCCAAACCGAAACAACACCTGTAACTGTTTCTGAAATTGACTTAATTAAAACTTTGCGTGAATCTGGACGTAATGGCGTAATCAACCTGGAAATCGACGGCAAGACTATAAATGTTGTCTTGAGCGATTATCAAATGGACGCCCTAAAAGGAAGCTTTAAGCATGTCGACTTTTTGGCAATCAATATGTCCGATGAGCTTGAAGTGGCAGTAGCTGTTCACTTGACTGGCGAATCTGTAGGCGAAAAAGAAGGCGGCTTTATCACACAACCGAACCGTGAAGTAAATGTTCGTGTGAAACCTTCTGATATTCCGGATGCTGTGGAAGTGGATACCACTGAACTGGCGATTGGCGAAACAATCACAGTGGGCGATATCCGTGGAACTGTATCTTACGAAATCTTGGACGAAGATGACTTTATCCTTGTTTCTGTAACAGCTCCTCGTACTCAAGAAGAATTGGACGAGCTTGAAACTGTATCTGACGAAGATGCAGAACCAGAAGTGGTTGGCAGCGAAGATTCTGAAGAAAACAAAGAAGCGTAAATACGAACAAGAAATAAGGGGCTGTCGAGAGACAGTCCCTATTTTTTTGTTTCAAGATTGGTTATGGTAAAATAGAAGGCAGTGAAAAAGCAAAGGAAGATGGGTATGAAACTGATTATTGGCCTGGGAAATCCAGGTAAAGCATATGAAGATACACGCCATAACATTGGCTTTAAAGTTATTGACTATTTGGCTGCTCAATGGAACGCACCATTGACGCAATCCAAATTCAAGGGCATGTATTCCGTGACCCATAGGCCTGAGGGCAAAGTGATACTCTTGAAGCCATTGACTTATATGAATTTGTCCGGGGAAAGCGTCAGTGCGTTAATGGAATATTACGATGTCGCTCTAAAAGACATCATTGTCATTTACGATGATCTTGATTTGCCGACCGGGCAGTTGCGTTTGCGCCAAAAAGGCAGCGCTGGTGGACATAATGGCATCAAATCATTGATTCAGCATTTAGGCAGCCAAGAATTCAACCGGTTGCGCATTGGCATCAGCCGTCCGCCTGCAGGTATGAAAGTGCCGGATTATGTGCTGCAGCGATTCTCGAAAGAGGAAAGGCCGGAAGTGGATGACGCTATTAAGAAAAGCGCGGCAGCCTGTGAGACATGGTTGTCAAAACCGTATGTAGAAGTAATGAATCAATTTAATGGAGCATAACCGCTTTGACGCATTGGGCGTTCAGAGCTTTTTTCTGTTTCTTATATGTTTTGGAAGGAGGAAGTTGAATGAACCACATTTTACAAACCTTTTCGGAGGATACCCATACACAGAAATTTATAACCGATTTGAAAAAAGGGCAGGACCATCAACTGATTTCCGGTTTATCGGGCAGTGCACGGCCGATTTTCTACCAAACCATCTGGTCTGAAACGGAAAACCCGTTATTGATTGTGACGCCTAATTTATTGCATGCGCAGCGCGTATACGATGATTTGGTGCGTTTGATCGGGGAGGAGCAGGTTCACCTTTACCCAGCGGAAGAGTTGATTGCCGCAGAAGTGTCTTTCTCGGGTCCTGAACTACGGGCCCACCGAATTGATACGCTGGATCACATGAAGAGTGTAGGTAAAGGCGTGTACATCACACCGGTTGCGGGAATGCGTAAGCTCTTGCCAACGAAAGAACAATGGGATTACGCTACACTTCGGATTTCAGAAGGTGAAGAACTGGATACAGACGAATGGTTGTTGAAATTAGTGGCGATGGGCTATTCCCGGACGCCAATGGTGACCACCCCTGGTGAATTCGCACTCCGAGGCGGAATTTTGGATATTTATCCGCTTAACCTGGAACATCCGGTGCGTATTGAATTATTCGATACCGAAGTGGATTCATTGCGGCTATTTTCAGCTGAAGACCAACGTTCTCTCGAAAAAGTCCAGTCATTGTGCATTTTGCCAGCCAGCGAATTGGTGCTGTCGAAAGACCAACGCATCACCCTGGCAGGGAAACTGGAAGCAAAACTGGCAACAAGCTTGAAGAAGATAAAAGCTGACGATACGAAAACATTGATGCTTCAACATGTCCAACATGACATTGATTTATTGAAACAAGGTGAAACTCCCGAGCAGTTAGCCAAATATGCTTCGTTGATTGATACCCAAACGGCCTTTCTAGGTGATTATTTCCCGGGAAATGGACTGATCTTTTTTGATGAACTGGGTCGGATTCAGGAAATGACGGATACGCTGGAACGCGAAGAAGGCGATTGGATCGTTTCGTTGCTGGAAGAAGGCAAGTTTCTTCATGACGTTTCGTTAACGTATACATTCCGCGAAATCATGTCGAAGCTTCAACAGCAAGTAACGTTCCTGTCTTTATTCGTACGGACATTTCCTATGGTTTCGGTTAAAAAGTCGATTGCCTTTTCCTGTAAGCCGATGCAATCCTTCCATGGCCAAATGCATTTGCTGAAAGCAGAAATGGAGCGTTGGACTTTAGGGAAGTTCCAGATCTTTATCGTGGCGCAGGGAGACGATCGCCTGCAGAAAGTACGAGACGTTTTGGCGGATTACGATATGGAAGCTGAAATTGCCTCGCCTTCAACAGAAATCCAAGGCGGCAAAATCTATTTGGTCGATGGTGAATTGTCGACCGGATTTGAAATGCCGCTGCAGCGCTTGACCGTTATTACCGATTCGGAATTGTTCAAGCAGCAGCCGAAAAAGAAAACACGCGCGCAAAAGCTGACGAATGCGGAACGCATCAAGAGTTATTCTGAAATCAAACCGGGCGATTACATCGTTCACATCCATCACGGCATTGGCCGTTTTGTAGGCATCGAAACGCTGGAAAGCGGAGGAGTCCACAAAGATTACCTTCATATTGTCTATAAAGCGGACGACAAATTATTTGTGCCGGTCGATAAAATCGATTTGATTCAAAAATACATCGCGTCTGAAGAAAAAGAACCGAAACTGCATAAAATGGGCGGCGCCGAATGGAAGAAGACCCGGACGAAAGTGTCCGCAGCCGTACAGGATATTGCGGATGACCTGATCAAACTTTACGCAGAACGGGAAGCGTTAAGAGGGTTTGCATTTTCTGAAGAACAGGATATGCAGCGCCAATTCGAAGCGGAATTCCCCTACGAGGAAACCGTCGATCAATTGCGTTCCATAAATGAAGTAAAACGTGACATGGAAAATGAACGGCCTATGGACCGCCTGATTTGCGGGGATGTGGGCTACGGAAAAACTGAAGTGGCCATCCGTGCGGCTTTCAAAGCGGTATTGGACGGCAAACAAGTGGCGTTCCTGGTGCCGACAACGATATTGGCCCAACAGCATTTTGAAACAATGAGTGAACGATTCAAAGATTATCCGATCACCGTTGGTTTGATGAGCCGTTTCCGCTCCAAAAAACAACAGACCGAAACCGTTAAAGGCTTGAAGAATGGCTCGGTGGATGTTGTTGTTGGTACGCACCGGATTTTGTCGAAGGATATGCAGTATAAAGACTTAGGATTATTGATCATTGATGAAGAGCAGCGATTTGGCGTCACCCATAAGGAAAAGATCAAACAAATGAAGACCAATGTGGACGTCCTGACGCTGACTGCAACGCCGATTCCACGGACGCTTCATATGTCGATGATCGGTGTGCGCGACTTATCAGTTATTGAAACGCCGCCGGCCAACCGGTTCCCTGTGCAAAGCTACGTCATGGAGCATAACGGCGCTCTTGTGCGCGAAGCCATCGAACGTGAAATGGCACGCGGCGGACAAGTATTTTATTTGTACAACCGTGTAGATGATATGACGCGGAAAGTAGAAGAAATTCAACAACTGGTTCCGGAAGCCCGCGTCGGTTATGCCCATGGGCAAATGAGTGAGACCGAACTGGAATCCGTCATTCTCGGATTCCTGGATGGCGATTATGATGTTCTGGTGACGACCACTATTATCGAAACCGGTATTGATATTCCAAACGTCAATACGCTGATCGTCTACAATGCCGACCGCATGGGTTTGTCGCAGCTCTACCAATTGCGCGGACGTGTCGGGCGTTCGAGCCGTGTGGCCTACGCTTACTTTATGTACCAGCGCGACAAAGTGCTGACGGATGTGGCGGAAAAACGCTTAATGGCAATCAAGGAATTCACAGAGCTCGGCTCCGGTTTCAAAATCGCTATGCGTGATTTAACAATCCGTGGAGCGGGAAATCTGCTCGGTTCGCAGCAGCATGGCTTTATTGATTCTGTCGGCTTTGACCTGTACTCACAGATGCTGCAGGAAGCCATTGAGGAACGCCAGTCAGGAGTCAAAAAAGAAGTGGTGCCGGAAATCGAAATTGCGTTGGACATCGATGCTTATATTCCGGATTCCTATATCAGCGATGGCTACCAGAAGATTCAAATGTACAAACGTGTCAAAGGCATAGAGACGGAAGAAGAAATGATCGAGCTGCAGGATGAATTGATCGACCGTTTCGGCGATATGCCGAATGAAACCGACCGCTTGCTGCGCATTGCCCGCATGAAAGTATGGGCGCGCCAAGTAGGAGTGGAATCGATCAAGCAACATGGCAAAGTCGTAACCATCCGATTGACTGAAAGAGGCACAGCCAGCATCAATGGCGGCAAAGTGGTGGAGGAATCTGCTGCCTATGGCCGCGCAGTCGGGTTCAGCATGGCGGGCCAGCAGCTGGTCATGTCTATTGATGAAAATAAAACCAAGAAACTGCATCCGTTCGATGTATTGGAAGGCATGATCAAACTATTGCCGGAATCGCTCCGTGAAGAGAAGCCGGTTAGTTAAGTTAAAGGGTGTATAATGGTAAAATCCTTTTTCCCAACACATAAAGTCACTATAAGTAAGAGATGAGTGGATCCGGTGAACAATGAAGGCACAATGAAATCATTTATGAAAGGCGCTGTGCTGCTGACGATTGCTGGATTTATCGTGAAGCTGCTGAGCGCGGTCTATCGGGTGCCTTTCCAAAACCTTGTCGGAGACCAGGGCTTCTATATCTACCAGCAGGTCTATCCGTTTGTCGCTATTTTCGGCATCTGGACTTCCTACGGCTTTGCGGTAGCAGTTTCCAAATTGTTGGCGGATAACAGCAGGCAAGACCACGGTGCCATTCTGCGTGTCGCTTTCATGTATGTAGCCATCATTTCCTTTACCGTTTTCCTGCTGTTGTTTTTGGGTGCGGAACTGCTGGCGGGATGGATGGGCGACAGGCAATTGGATCAATTGTTGAAAGTCGGTTCGTTTTCAGTCTTACTGATGGCGCCGCTCGCCGTGCTGAAAGGCCATTTCCAGTCGCGCAATGATATGGCACCGGTTGCTTACGCCCAAGTGGTGGAGCAAGGGCTGCGCGTATCCGTCATTTTACTCGGTACGTGGGTTGTTGTTTCAAGCGGTTTTTCACTGTATGCTGCAGGGCAGATGGCGATGCTGGGCGCGGTTGCCGGAGGACTTGGGGCCGTGATTCTGCTGCTGCTCTATTTCCGCGGACATTCAAAGATGTTGAGGAATACTTCCGCAATCCGTACTTGGCCAATCATCAAGGAAATGACTGCCGTCAGTATAAGCGTCAGCATGAGTTCCTTGATCCTGCTGCTGTTCCAGCTGGTGGATTCGTTTACCGTTTTCCGTCTATTGGAAGCAAGCGGCATGTCGCGGCTTGCAGCCATGGAGCAGAAAGGCATTTATGACCGGGGCCAGCCATTGGTGCAATTCGGTATTTTGATTGCCACTTCACTGACTTTGGCGATTGTGCCTTTAGTGGCGCGGACTTCCCTAAAACACAGCGGCAGGCCAGCTGAAATGTATGCCAGATTGGCTTTCCGTGTATCGTTCCTGTTTGCATTCGCTGCTGCAGTGGGGCTGACTTTCGTCATGCCTTATGTTAATGAAATGCTGTTCCAGACACGCGAACAATCGGGTGCTTTAATCATCTTCAGCTGGCAGATTGTCTGGATGTCCTTGCTGCTGATTATGACGGCAATGCTGCACGGCTTCGGTAAGGTGAGGGTTCCAGCTTTGCTGTTGATCATGGGTTTAGCAGTGAAAGTCGTCAGCAATTGGCTGCTGCTTCCTGTATGGGGAGTGGCTGGCGCGGCTGTTGCGGGGAATATCGGTCTGGCTGTGATTGTAGCCGGTCTGCTGTTTTATTTCAAAAAAGTCTGGCCGCTGCAGTTTGCACCGTGGACCTATTATGCCTGGCTTTTTGGCGCCGCTGCAGCGATGTCCGCAATAGTGCTGGGCTGGTCGGTTTTGGCTGATGGCTATCTATTTGACAACTTATCCAGCCGCTTAGGTGCTGCGCTGACAACCGCAACAGCGATTCCGCTTGGTGCTGCAGTATTTATGACACTGATCGCCAAAAGCCGCATTATTACAGAAAAAGAATGGTACATCATTCCGTTTGGCCGCAAATTGGCCGGACTGCAATTAGCAATAAATTCAAAGAAAAAAGGTGAGAAGCGATGAACACCATTCACATAATCGGCCTCGGTGCCGGAGATTTAGATCAATTGCCGCTGGGTGTCTATAAAAAGCTGAAAGCTGCAGAAAATTTATACGTAAGGACCGCAGATCACCCGGTATTGACAGAGCTTGGGGAAGAAGGCGTAACATTCCAGAGCTTTGATGCCGTTTATGAAAAACACGATAGCTTCAGCCCGGTCTATGAAGAAATTGCGGAAACCCTGATCGGCCTGTCCCAACAGGCCGCAGTGATCTATGCAGTGCCGGGCCATCCATTAGTGGCGGAGCAGACCGTGCAAAACCTGATTGGAGCGGAAAAGCAGGGGCGTTGCAAATTAGCTGTCGAAGGCGGACATAGTTTCCTGGATTCGCTGTTCGGTGCGCTACGCATTGATCCAATTGAAGGTTTCCAATTGATGGACGGCACGGAAATGACAAGCGATCAAGTGAACATGACACAGCATTTGCTGATTGCCCAAGTTTATGACAGCTTCAGCGCATCCGAAGTCAAATTGACGTTGATGGAAAAATACCCCGATGATTATCCGGTGACCATCGTGACAGCGGCCGGATCTGCAGACGAAGTGCTGCGTACCGTACCGCTTCATGAATTGGACCGCTCGACAGAAGTCAACAACTTGACGACCGTCTACGTGCCACCCGCAGAGGAACAAACGCAGCGTCTGAAAGAATGGCAGACTTTCCGCAGCATCATTGCGAAGCTGAGAAGTCCTGAAGGCTGTCCGTGGGACCGTGAGCAAACGCATGAGTCACTGAGCCCATATTTGATCGAAGAAGCCCATGAGCTGCTTCAGGCGATTCGGGAAGGTGACGATGATGCGATTGCCGATGAATTGGGGGATGTGTTGCTGCAAGTGTTCCTGCACGCACAAATCGGGCAGGACAACGGCTACTTCCAATTGGAGGATGTGCTCGAATCCATCAGCGCCAAAATGATCCGCCGCCATCCACATGTCTTTGGTGATGTATCGGCTGACAACGCTGAACAGGTCATTGCCAATTGGCAGGAAATCAAAGCGCAGGAAAAACCGGCTGCAGATTCTTTATTGGAAGGGCAGGACCGTTTCAGTTCTTCATTGACCACATCGTTCAATTACCAGAAAAAAGCGGCGAAGGTGGGTTTCAGCTGGCCGGATGCTGCAGGTGCATGGGATAAATTCCATGAAGAATTGCAGGAGTTCCAACAAGAAGTGGCGAAAGGTTCCAAAGCCCGCCAATTGGACGAACTCGGCGATTTATTGTTTACTTTGGTGAACCTTGCCCGGTTCTTCGATTTGTCGCCGGAAGAAGCGATGATGCAGGCGAACCGTAAATTCCAAACACGTTTCCGCTATGTTGAACAGCAAGTAAAAGAAGGAACCGGAAACTTCAGCGACTACACATTGGAGCAGCTGGATGGATTCTGGAACCAAGCCAAACTGTTGGCAAGAAAGGAAGACTGACCATGCGACTCGATAAATTTTTGAAAGTGTCCCGTTTGATCAAACGCCGGACCTTGGCAAAGCAAGTGGCTGACCAAGGCCGCATCACGGTAAATGGCAATAAAGCCAAAGCCAGTTCGGTCATTAAAGAAAACGACGAACTGCAAATCCGTTTCGGCCAAAAAGTGGTTACGGTGCGCATCGATGGGCTGAAAGAAGTGGCGAAAAAAGAAGAAGCAGCCAATATGTACACCATTTTGAAAGAAGAAAAGCTGGAAAAGATCGAACCTGAATTTATTGATGACGAAGCATAAGCATTTGTCGAAGCCTGCCCAGTGCAGGCTTTTTTTCTGATTAAAATGCACCATGGAAAAGGCCTTTCATTTTCTATACCATGGAAAATAGAAAACAGACAGATTCGCCGCAAGGGATCTGGTGAAAGGAAATGATGGCATTGCCTCAAAAATCGATGGCTAAAAAAATCGGATTATCGGTCGCTGCGTTGATGGTCGCTGTTTCAGTGGTTCCTCCGCAACAAACTTCACCAATCGGCATGAGCCAGGCCAGCGCCGCAAGTTCTTTCCGGGACGTTACCACTTTCAAAAAGGAAGTTGATTTCCTGGCAGGTCAGGGCATCATTAACGGCTTTCCGGACGGCAGCTTCCAACCGGCAGCCACCATTACCCGCTTGGATGCAGTGCGGATGATTCTGCGTGAAATGAAACCTAAAAAAACCACTGTTCCTGATCCGGGCTTTGCAGACTTGAAACCAGGTGCTGCTGGATATGAAGAAGTTGCCAAAGCTGTTCAGCTTGGTTTTATTGAAGGCAAAGAAACCGGGAAAGGCATCAAATACTTTGATGCCAAAGGAGCTTTGACCCGTGCGGAAATGGCTAAAATTCTCACGAAAGCCTATCGTTTAACAGCTGATAAAGGTGTTTCTTTCTCAGATGTCAGTTCTGCTCATTGGGCGAATGCATACATAAGCCGGTTGGCGACGGCCGGCATCACCAATGGTTTTCCGGGAGGGGCATTCAAGCCGGCAGAGCCTTTGCAACGCCAGCATTTTGCTGGATTCATGGCACGGCTATTGGCTCCGGAGCTGTTCCCGATCGCCAAAGCGCAGCCTGGCAAACCCGTCACATACGTCACCCTTGACCAATTGAACATGCGCTCCAAGCCGGGTGCCAGCAATCCGATTGTGGGTTCGATACCTAAAGGGAAAATGGTCGAGTATCTTGGAAAAGACGCCAATTGGTATAAAGTGAAGTACGGCCAAAAAACCGGCTGGGTCAATTCAGCTTACTTGAGCAACGAAACGCCAGGCAAAGCGGCAGTTTATCCGGCACCTTCCACTGAAACGCCGGGAACTTATGCATCAGGTGTGCTGATCGTCAATAAAAAATACGGCCTGCCGTCCAGCTACAATCCGAGCGTCAGCAAACTGGCCCAAAAAGCGATGGACGCCATGACCGGTGAGGCGAGAAAACAAGGAATCCAGCTGACGGCGTTCAGCGGCTTCCGTTCTTATGCGTATCAAAATGAGCTGTACAACAGCTACGTCAGTAAGCATGGGGCAGCGGAAGCCAACCGCTTCAGTGCCAAGCCCGGCTATAGCGAGCATCAGACTGGATTGGCATTCGACTTTGGCGGAAGCGATCAATCCCAATGGCTGAAAGAATCGTTCGCCGCCACAAAAGAAGGGAAATGGCTGGCAGCCAATGCCCATCGTTATGGCTTTATTCTCCGGTATCCGAAAGGCAAAGAAAAAATTACAGGCTATCTGTATGAACCGTGGCATTACCGCTATCTGGGATCTGAATTGGCCGGGCAAGTGAAGAACAGCGGCAAGACTCTGGAAGAGTACTTGAAAGTTAACGGCAAGTAGACAAAAAACACCTCAGGAATCCATGGATTCCTGAGGTGTTTCTGTTTGCTGTGGGTTATTTGTCGCCCATCAAGGCAACAAGAACCGCTTTTTGAGCATGCAGGCGGTTTTCAGCTTCCTGGAAAATCACCGAATGCGGACCTTCCAAAATAGCTGTCGTCACTTCTTCTTCACGGTGTGCGGGCAGGCAGTGCATGAAAATGTAATCTTCATTGGCATGCTTAACGAGTTCTTCATTGACCTGGAAGCCTTGGAAGTGCTGCAGGCGTTCGATGGTTTCCTGCTCTTGCCCCATGCTTGCCCAGACGTCTGTATAGACCACGTCGCTTCCGGCAACCGCTTGTTCAGGGCTTTCCGTAATTTCGATTTTCGAGCCGGTATATTGGGCAATGTCTTTAGCCAACGCTACCATCTTTGCAGTAGGTGCATAAGCGGCAGGCGAAGCGACGCTGATGTCCATGCCGACTTTGGCAGCGCCGATCATCAACGAGTTGGCCATGTTGTTGCCGTCTCCGATATAGGCCATTTTCTTGCCTTTCAAAGTGCCGAAATGTTCGAGAACGGTCATCAAGTCCGCCAGCACCTGGCACGGATGGAAATCATCCGTCAAGCCGTTGATGACGGGAATGGAACTAAAGTCTGCCAGTTCCTGGACTACAGATTGATGGAACGTACGGATCATTAATCCGTCCAAGTAACCGGACAGTACGCGCCCGGTATCGGGAATGGTTTCTCCTCGGCCGATTTGCGTGTCCTGTGAGCTCAGGAACATGGCGTTGCCGCCCAGTTGGAGCATTCCGGCTTCGAAGGAAACGCGTGTGCGGGTGGATGATTTTTCGAAAATCATGCCCAGCACTTTGCCTTTCAACAGCGGCAGGTATTTGTTCTCAGGTTTTTTCAGTTCAATTGCCAGGTTCAGCAAATCCATGATTTCGTCTGTGCTGTAATCTTTCAGGGACAAGAAGTCCTCTTGGACAATCGATGGAGCAAACGGGATCGCCATTGTCATTTTGCAAGCACTCCTTTCGCTAATGCGGTAATGGATGAATACGTTCCGTTGAAGGCTGCTGCGGTTTCAGGGCGTGTCCATACGTGGAGACGGTGAATGGCAGCTTGCTTCGCGTTGGTGCTTTCCGGGTCAGGGGCAAAGTCGATATAAACTTTCTTCGTTTCTGTTTTCAGCCATTCCTCGAAAGGCATAGTCGCTTCTGTGACAATCCTGAACCCGAGTGCTTCCCATGAAGCGTTGTCCACTTGGTCAATTGAGCTGTCCTCGGCAAACACTGTCCCGCCGTCGGCCAAATTGGCCAATTGGACAGAGGCACCGGTCAGAGCTTTCGCCAATGCGGTATCGAGGTCAGGGCTTGAACCGATTACTTCACCTGTCGACATCATTTCAGGAGACAGGACAGGCGATAATCCAGGAAGTTTGATATGGGAGAACACCGGCGCTTTCACGGTATATTCCGGCTGTCCATTATAGCTTTCTTCAATATGGAGCTCTTCAAACGGCACTCCCAGCAATAAAGCCGTGGCGTGCTGAACGAGCGGCACGTCCGTTACTTTCGAGCTGATGGGCGCTGTCCGTGAAGCGCGCGGGTTGATTTCCATGACGAATAATTGATCGCCTTCATATACGAACTGGATATTAAATAAGCCAGTATAATCCATGTTGGTGGCAATGTGCTTCGCTGTTTCAGTAAGCTCCACAATAGCCTGCTGCGATAAGGAAACGGGCGGCGTGATGGAAATGCTGTCGCCGGAATGGACGCCGGTTCCTTCAACGTGTTCGAAAATAGCGGAAACCCAGATGTTTTCGCCGTCGGTCAGGATATCGGCTTCGACTTCTTTGCCGGTGACAAAATGATCGACCAGTACAGGGAATTCCATAGTCGTTTGCTGAATCCATTCGCTCAGCTCCGTTTCATTCTGCAACACGATCATGCCGCGTCCGCCAATGACGTAAGAAGGGCGAAGAAGCACCGGGAAACCGAGTGAGCGGGCTGCCGGGATGACAGCAGTAGCTTCGAGAGCTGTTTTGCCTGGAATAGTCGGCAAGCCGATTGACTCCAGGAATGCATAGAACCGGTCACGATCCTCCATTTGATCCAGCAGATCCACAGTAGACCCAAGAACGGTGATGCCGGCATCCTGCAGGGCAGCTGCCACATTCAAGGAGGTTTGGCCGCCGAACTGGAGGATGACCTGGTTGATGCCTTCAAAATCCAGGACATTGAGAATATCTTCCGGCGTCATCGGTTCAAAATACAGCGCGTCTGCCACTTCATAATCGGTACTGACGGTTTCTGGATTATTGTTGATCATGATCGCTTCGTAACCAAGTTTCTGTGCGGCCATGACGCTGTGTACGCAGCAATAGTCGAATTCGATGCCTTGTCCGATGCGGATTGGCCCTGATCCAACAACCGCCACTTTTTTCTTGTGGTGAGAGCGATCGACATCGGAAGAACCTTGCCAAGTCGAATAAAAATAATTGGTATCTGAGCGGAATTCAGCGGCGCATGTATCGATCATGCGGTAAGCGGGCGTCACTTGCCAAATGCGGCGCTGCCCCCAGATTTCGGGGCAAGAGACATTCCAAAGATCAGCCAACTGCTGATCGCTGAATCCGAGCGTTTTGGCTTGCAGGAGGCGGGAACGTGTCATGCTGTTCCAATCCAATTGCTGCAGTTCCTGCCATTCGTTCACGATATTGGCCATCACCGACAGGAAGTAAGGGGTGATACCCGTGATGTTGTGAAGAAATTCAATGCTCTGTCCACGCACCAGCAGTTCAAAAAGAACAAACAGCCGGCGGTCATCGGCTTCGATCGCCAATTGGCATAAGCTATCAGTAGAGAAGTCAGCAAGTGCCGCCAGCCGGAAGCCGTCAATCGGCAGTTCCAGTGAGCGGATTGCTTTTTGCAGCGCAGCTTCCATGCGCCGTTCGATGGCCATGACTTCGCCGGTCGCTTTCATTTGTGTGCCGAGTCTGCGTTCCGCCTGCGGAAACTGGTCAAACGGCCAGCGCGGAATTTTTACCGCTACATAATCCAGTGCAGGTTCGAAGCTGGCGAATGTTGTACCGGTCACTGGGTTTTTCAATTCTGCCAATGTGTAGCCGATTGCCAATTTAGCGGCAATCTTAGCGATTGGATAGCCTGTTGCTTTTGAAGCGAGTGCCGAAGAACGGCTGACACGCGGATTGACTTCTATCAGATAATAAGCAGAAGTTTCGGGATGCAGTGCGAACTGGACATTGCACGCGCCGATGATGCCAAGTGCTTCGATGATATGGATGGAAGCGCTCCGCAGCATATGGAAATCTTTGTCGTTCAGAGTTTGGCTTGGTGCCACCACAATCGAGTCACCGGTATGTACGCCGACAGGATCCAGGTTTTCCATGTTGCAAATGGTGATGCAGGTGCCATCTGCGTCACGCATGACTTCATATTCGATTTCCTTGTAGCCGGCGATGCTGATTTCTACCAGGCATTGTTGGATGGGGCTTGCGCTTAATCCTTGTTTTACCAGCTTGATGTAAGTTTCCTCATCTTCGGCAATTCCGCCGCCAAAGCCGCCGAGTGTATAAGCGGGGCGCACGATGAGTGGGTAACCGGCTGAAGCAGCAAACTCCAAAGCGCCTTCGATTGAGTAGATGATATTGCTGTCCGGGACCGGCTCGCTTAACTCATTCATCAAGGAGCGGAATTGCTCGCGGTCTTCAGCTTGTTTGATGGCTTTCATATCAGTGCCAAGCAAGGTGACGCCGTATTGCGCCAAAATGCCGGAATCGGATAAAGCCATTGCCAAGTTCAGGCCAGTTTGTCCGCCGACTGTTGCCAGTAAACCATCTGGGCGCTCTTTCTCGATGATGGCCGTAGCGCTTTCCAAGGTCATCGGTTCAAAATACACTTGATCGGAAACGGATTTATCAGTCATGATCGTCGCTGGGTTATTATTGATCAGGATTACATGGATGCCTTCTTCTTTCAAAGCCAAGCATGCCTGTGTACCGGAATAGTCGAATTCTGCAGCTTGTCCGATGACAATGGCGCCAGAACCGATGACCAATACTTTTTTGATTTGCTGTTGCTTAGGCATGCATTTTCACACTCTCTTTCTGTTGTGCCGCTGCCAGGAACTGATGGAATAATTCGAGGTGGTCAGCTGGTCCCGGCGCTGCTTCTGGATGGAATTGGACGGTCTTCAATGGTAAGGTGTCGTGGACTAGGCCCTCGACACTGCCGTCGTTAACGTTTTCGTAAAGGACAGAAAACGGGGTGTCCTGCAAACTGTTTTTTTCGACCACGTAACTGTGGTTTTGTGAACTCATGCTGACCCGTTTAGTCTGCAGGTTCATCACAGGATGATTGGCTCCCCGATGTCCATATGCCAGTTTTGTCGTTTTTGCGCCAAAGGCAGAAGCCAATACCTGGTGTCCAAGGCAGATGCCAAAGCTTGGGTAGCGTTCAGCCCAATCTCGATATGTAGGAAATAAATGCTGAAGTGCTGCCGGATCTCCAGGGCCATTTGAAAAAAGCAGGCCGTCCAGTTGGAGCGAATCGAGCGTTTCTGTAGCAGTTGCATATGGAATGATGCTGACTCGGCAATCCAATTCGAGCAGTTCATTTAAAATGGAGGATTTATAATGGAAATCAATCAAACCGATGTGGGCAGAACCCGATCCGACGGTCTGGATTTCGTCTGTGGTTGTGGTGGCCGGGAAAAAATAGGTCTGTACGGGTTCCCAGGCCAATTCCGGCAAAGAAGTATGGATTAGTTGGGATTGCATGGTTCCAGACTCGCGGACATTTTGGATGACCGACCGTGTATCTACGCCACTCAAAATCGGAATGCCGTGGTTTATGGCAAATTCGGCGAGTGGCATGGAACCTTTGCTCAAAGGCCCATCATACAAGCCGGCAACAATGATGCCGGCTACTTGAATGGAATCAGATTGCGCATAAAGGGATTGGATGCCATATTGACCAATCAGCGGATAGGAAAACACAATGATCTGGCCTTTATAAGAGGGATCTGTCAGAACTTCTTCATAACCGGTCATGCCTGTAAAAAATACAACTTCTCCTTGAATGGCAGAAGATTTGCCGTGCCAATGGCCTTTAAATGTTTGTCCATTCGATAATGTTAACAATCCGGTCATACACTTCACTCCAATTTTATTCATTAATTTTGTATATTTATTAGTGTGATTTTATTTTTTATGTGTAAAAAGCTTATGAATGTTCATATAAAGATAATGATTAGTATTATAAGACTGTATAAAAATTAAGTCAATAGTATTTTTATTAATAAAAAGAAAATTGAGAAGAATATAACGCCGAGAAATGCAGTGAAAATAGGGAAAATTATAGAAAAAGCTTATAATATCAAGGGTTTTCATGTATAATAATGACAAAGTTAGTAGGGAAGGGGAGCGGGTCATGAGTTTGAAGAGAGATCAAAAGGCGGAAACGCGCGAAGTCACCTCAATTCGCAATGACTATGTCCGTTCAGTAGAAATGGAAGGGGAACGCAAAAAAGCGCATCGAGTCCGGTTGTTCAGACGATTGACCGTCTTTGGCCTGCTGGTCCTGATGGCCACCATTTGGGTAGGCTCCACCATTTATGCACAAACACAGACGATTTCTGAAAAAGAAGAGCTTCGTATACAAGCTTTGCAGCAGCTTGAAGAGGTTGAAAAACAGCAGAGCCAACTGGAAGAGCAAATTCTACTACTGAATGATGAAGAATATTTAGCGAAATTAGCGCGTAAAGATTATTTCCTATCAGATGAAGGAGAAATCATTTTCACTACACCTAATACTGAAAAAAAAGATGAAGAAAAACCATCAGAAGAAGAGTAGTCGGTTGACACTCTTTTTTTGATGGTTATAATAAAAAGTGGGACAAGTCCCGCAAAATGACAGTGTGGCCCAGCTTTTTGGAGTCATCTTAATTTTTAAGGAGGAGCATTTTTTTTATGTCGATTGAAGTAGGCAGCAAGTTAGAAGGTAAAGTCACAGGTATTACAAACTTTGGAGCATTTGTTCAGCTTCCAACTGGTGCAACAGGCCTCGTGCATATAAGTGAAGTCGCCGACAATTATGTCAAAGATATCAACGATCATCTTAAAGTTGGCGAAATGGTAGAAGTGAAAGTCATGAATGTAGAAGCAGACGGTAAAATCGGTCTTTCCATTCGTAAAGCGAAGCCACAGCCAGAAGGCGGAACAGAACGACCACAACGACCACGCCCAAGCAATCGTTCATTTGATCGCGCTCCAAAAGAGAACTTTGAAACTAAAATGGCGAAGTTCTTGAAAGACAGCGAAGAAAACATGACGACCTTAAAACGCGCTACTGAATCAAAACGTGGCGGCAGAGGGGCAAAAAGAGGCTAACTTGCTAGCTGTTTTAATAGTATAGGGAAATGCTTCAACTCAGCTGGAATTTAATATTGAAACGCTTCTCACTTTGGGAAGCGTTTTTTTTAGCACATTCCAAAAGTTTGCCGAAGGTTTCCGTGAAAAAAAGCAGCGCCTTTATAAAGGCGCTGCTTGGTGTTAAGGTATTCAATTGAAAAATGATGGCGGCAGAGGGGATCGAACCCCCGACCTCACGGGTATGAACCGTACGCTCTAGCCAGCTGAGCTACGCCGCCTTGTTTAAACGAACATTTAATAGCATACTATTGAATGTTGGACATGTCAATTGCAAATTGAAATTTTGTTAACCTAACCTTCTCCAGTATTTGAAGAAAGAAGGCTTAGGCAAGTGAGGTGAGGAAATGAAGAGTTTTCAAGAGCGGATGATGCAGCATATCCACAAACACCAATTATTTGAACCAGGCGATCTGGTGTTGGTAGGCTGTTCAGGTGGGATTGATTCCATGGTATTGCTCCATTTCCTGAATTCAAAAAAAGAGGAGCTTGGCATTTCGCTGGCTGCAGTGCATGTCGACCATATGTTGAGAGGCGAGGAATCCCATCAGGATCGGTTGTTCACGGAAGCGACAGCGACTGAATGGGAAATCGGATGCTTTAGCCGGGCGGTTCCAATTCCGGCCATATGGAAAGAACAAGGCGGCAACAAACAGCAGGTATGCCGTTCGGAAAGATATCATTATTTTCAGGAAGTCATGGAACAGACCGGTGCCGCTAAGTTTGCAACCGCACACCATGCCGACGATCAGCTCGAAACGATTCTTATGTCAGGCGTGCGAGGAAGCCTTCAGGACGGCTCATTTGGAATGCAGGCCAGTCGGCCGTTTGGTCCGGGCTTTTTGATACGGCCTCAATTGGCAGTGACAAAGGAACAGGTTGCCGCGTACGCTGCACAGCATAAAGTCTCTTATCGGGAAGATTCCAGCAACCAAGAAGCAGTCTATACACGGAATCGTCTGCGCCAGCGGATTTTGCCGCTCCTTAAAGAAGAAAACAGCCAAGTCTCCCAAAATTTCGTGGAGTTGGCTGAAGATATGCAGCAGGATCAGCAGTTTCTCCAGGATTTGGCCCAAGAGAAATTACAGCAGTTGATCCAGGTCAAAGAAGATGAAATCAGTTTGTCTGCCAAAAGTTTCAGACTTGAAGCGTATGCTTTACAAAAAAGAATGGTTCTACTACTATTAAACTATCTATATAATCGGAAGCAAGTTCCCGTAACAAGACAGCTGGTTGAGCAAATGCAGGAGATGATGCAGAGCTCAGCGGGCACTGTTTTTTTACATTTGCCGCAAAATTATGTAGCGACCCGCCAATACGACACGGTTTTCCTCAATCGCCAATCGTTGGGAAAAGTGGCCGGAACAGACCCTGTACGCCTTACCGGGGATTGGTCGCAAGTTTATTGTGGCTGCCGATACAGAGTGCTGCCGTTCACCCAATTTGAACAAGCGGAAGATGCTGCGGTCTGGCATTTTTGCGCACCGGAAGATTCGCGATTCTTTGTAAGGAACAGAAAACCGGGAGACCGGATTCTGCTTGCTGGAATGGATCAACCGAAAAAATTGGCCCGCTTGATGATTGATGAAAAAATCCCTGTGCCTATGAGAGAAAGTTGGCCTGTCATTGCGACTGACAAAAACGAACTTTTATTAGTGCCAGGCATACGCCCATCCGCCAAGGTCAGCCAGCAAAGATGTGACGGAGACAATTGGGTACTAATTGAACAATTTAATAGAATGTAAAACAAGGAATACTAGGAGGTCCACCATTTTGCAGAATGACATTAAAGAAGTATTGATCAGTGAAGAACGGTTACAGGAAAAAGCCCGTGAATTAGGAGCGGTGTTGACAGAGGACTACAAAGACAAATATCCGTTGGCTATCGGCGTCTTAAAAGGTGCAATGCCTTTCATGGGCGATTTGATGAAACGCATTGACGGTTACGTCGAAATGGATTTCATGGATGTCTCAAGCTACGGCAACGCTACCGTTTCTTCTGGAGAAGTTAAAATCATCAAAGACTTGAACGCCAGTGTCGAAGGGCGTGATCTCCTGATCATCGAAGACATCATTGACAGTGGATTAACACTCAGTTATCTAGTTGACCTGTTCAAATACCGGAAAGCGAAATCAATCAAGATCGTTACCTTGCTGGACAAGCCAACAGGACGGAAAGTAGACTTGAAAGCGGATTATGTCGGCTTTGTAGTGCCTGATGCATTCGTTGTAGGTTACGGGTTGGACTATGCAGAAAGATATCGGAATCTGCCTTATATCGGAATCTTGAAGCCTGCAGTTTATAGTGGAGAAGAAGGATAGACAATGTTCGTTCACAGTCTGTTTATTTAACAGCGGGAATAAGGCCTTTTCGTTGTATGCTTAAATGTTCCTATGGTAGTATTTAGTATAGTTTTAGGGAAACTTTATGAGGAGGCGCGGGATGAATCGGATATTTCGATACACCATATTTTATTTACTGATTTTCCTAGTTATTATCGGGATTCTGGGTACCTTTAACAACAGTAACCAGCCGACTGAAAATATAGGATATAACGAATTTTTGGAAGCATTGGAAAATGGGCAGATTGAAGAAGTGACGATCCAGCCGGATGCTATGGTTTACGAAGTAACCGGGAAAATGACCGGTTATGAAGAAGGGCAATCTTTCGTTACCAATATTCCTTTGGAGAACGAGGCGTTGACTGCTGAAATCGATGCAGTTGCCAAAGCACAAGATGGTGTTGAAATTGAATATTTGAAAGCTCCACAAACAAGTGGTTGGGTTTCATTTTTCACTGGCATCATTCCTTTCATCATCATCTTTATCCTTTTCTTCTTCTTGCTTAATCAATCACAAGGCGGCGGAGGCGGCCGTGTGATGAACTTTGGCAAAAGTAAAGCGAAGCTATATGATGATCAAAAGCATAAAGTTCGCTTTAACGATGTAGCTGGTGCAGATGAAGAGAAACAGGAACTTGTAGAAGTTGTTGATTTCCTGAAAGATCCGCGCAGATTCGCAGACATCGGTGCCCGCATTCCAAAGGGGATTTTGCTTGTTGGACCTCCGGGTACTGGTAAAACTCTATTGGCGCGTGCTGTTGCCGGAGAAGCTGGGGTTCCTTTCTTCTCCATCAGTGGTTCTGATTTTGTTGAGATGTTTGTCGGTGTCGGGGCTTCCCGAGTTCGTGATTTGTTTGAAAACGCTAAGAAAAACGCACCGTGTATCATTTTCATCGATGAAATTGATGCAGTCGGACGCCAACGTGGCGCCGGTCTTGGCGGTGGGCACGATGAACGTGAGCAGACATTGAACCAACTATTGGTAGAGATGGATGGTTTCGGTGCAAACGAAGGCGTCATCATTATTGCCGCAACTAACCGTCCAGATATTCTGGATCCGGCGTTGCTGCGTCCAGGACGTTTTGACCGTCAGATTACTGTAGGCCGTCCAGACGTAAAAGGCCGTGAAGAAGTGCTTAAAGTACACGCACGCAACAAACCGCTTGACGAAAATGTTGATTTGAAAGCGATCGCTCAGCGTACACCTGGATTCTCGGGTGCCGATTTGGAGAACTTATTGAACGAAGCGGCACTTGTTGCAGCCCGTCGCAGTAAGCTTAAAATCGATATGTCCGATCTTGATGAAGCATCTGACCGCGTTATTGCAGGCCCTGCTAAGAAAAATCGCGTTATTTCGAAAAAAGAACGCAATATCGTGGCATTCCACGAATCTGGACATACTGTCATCGGTTTAATATTGGATGACGCAGATATCGTCCATAAGGTAACCATCGTTCCTCGCGGACAAGCAGGCGGCTATGCTGTTATGCTTCCAAGAGAAGACCGTTACTTTATGACGAAACCGGAATTGCTTGATAAGATTGCCGGATTGCTTGGTGGCCGTGTGGCTGAAGATCTTTCATTCGGCGAAGTATCAACCGGCGCCCATAACGATTTCCAACGTGCAACGGCTATTGCCCGCAGCATGGTTACGGAATATGGGATGAGTGACAAGATTGGACCTGTCCAATTCGGTACAGCACAAGGCGGGAATGTCTTCCTGGGCCGTGACTTTAACTCAGAACAAAATTATTCTGATGCGATTGCTTTTGAAATCGATCAAGAAGTTCAACGCATCATCAAAGAGCAGTATATCCGCACGAAAGAGATTCTGACTGAAAACGAAGATCTTCTGAAACTGATCGCGAATACATTGCTTGAAGTTGAAACCCTGGATGCTGCCCAGATCCTTCACTTGAAAGATCATGGAACGCTTCCTGAACGCTCGTATGAGTCACTTAATGGTGACTTTGGGGATGAAAGCACGCCTGATTTGAAAAAAGATAGCGATGTCCCAGATGCAGTAGGAGCGTCATCCGACCCTTCAGCTGGAGACCTGCCATCAGAAGAAGGCGAAGCAACTTCAGTAGGAGAGCCGATTCCAGAAAAACGCAAATAAGATAAACGATGAGCTGGTTGCCCGTTCCCTTTGAAGGGGAGAGGCAACCAGCTTTTTGCTTTCCTGAAATTATGGTATGATGTGTTGGAAATTCGTCAATAAGCGAGGGCAAATCATGATTCTAGTATTGGACGCAGGAAACACGAATATTGTCCTGGGTGTCTACAGCCAGGATCAGTTAATACATCATTGGCGAATGGAAACCCTTCGCCACAAAACGGAAGATGAATACGGCATGCAGATCAAAGCTTTTTTGAACGATGCAGGACTCGGATTTTCATCGATTGATGGCATTATTATGTCTTCTGTAGTGCCGCCGATCATGTCGGCGCTTGAGCGCATGTGCCAAAAGTATTTTCACGTAAAGGCCCTTATTGTGGGTCCGGGTGTAAAAACGGGATTGAACATCAAGTATGATAATCCTAAAGAAGTAGGTGCGGACCGTATTGTAAATGCAGTCGCAGCTATTCATGAATACGGCAGCCCGCTGATCATTGTGGACTTTGGTACTGCCAATACTTTCTGTTACATTGATGAAAAGCAGCAATACATGGGAGGCGCAATCGCTCCCGGCATCAATATTTCAACAGAAGCACTGTATGCCCGTGCTTCCAAATTGCCGCGGATTGATATTTCCACGCCTGACCAAGTCGTTGGGAAAAACACAATTTCGGCTATGCAGGCTGGGATCATCTTTGGCTATGTGGGCCAGGCAGAAGGCATTGTGGCCCGTATGAAAAAGCAAAGCAAGGAAAAACCGACTGTCATTGCAACTGGAGGAATGGCTTCTTTGATTGCCGGCGAGTCGACCATCATTGATTATGTAGATCCTTTATTGACATTAAAAGGACTGTATTTAATTTATAAACGCAACCAAGCGTAAAGAAAGGAACGATAAATGTGTCAGATTATTTAGTACGCGGCCTTGCATTTAATGGGAGTGTCCGTGCATTTGCGGTAGACAGTACGAAAACAGTGGGAGAAGCACAGCGCCGCCACATGATGTGGCCGACAGCTTCAGCGGCTTTGGGGCGCGCCATGACAGGAGGCGTCATGCTTGGCGCTATGCTGAAAGGCGACGACAAAGTAACGATTAAATTTGAGGGTGGCGGACCCATCGGTGCATTGCTGGTTGACAGCAACGCAAAAGGCGGCGTCCGTGGGTATGTTTCTAATCCTCAAACGCATTTTGATTTGAATGAAAAAGGGAAATTGGATGTCAGCCGTGCAGTTGGGACGAACGGCATGATGTCCGTTGTCAAAGATCTTGGCATGCGTGACAATTTCACAGGGCAGACACCGATTGTATCGGGTGAAATTGCTGAAGACTTCACTTATTATTTCGCATCATCCGAACAGGTTCCTTCCTCGGTCGGACTTGGTGTTCTGGTGGATACAGACAACTCGGTATTGGCGGCTGGCGGTTTTGTCATTCAATTGATGCCGAATACAGATGATGAAACCATTACGAAATTAGAAGAACAATTAGCCGCAATCGAACCTGTTTCCAAAATGATTCAGCGTGGATTATCACCTGAAGAAATTCTTGAAGCAGTGCTTGGAGAAGGAAATATTCAAATTCTTGATAAAATGCCGGTACATTTTGACTGCAATTGTTCTAAAGACCGTTTTGCTACAGCTATTCTGGGGCTTGGGAAAAAAGAAATTCAAGACATGATCGATGAAGACGGCATGGCAGAAGCACAATGCCATTTCTGTCTGGAAACGTATCATTATTCTAAAGAGGAACTTGAGTCGTTTATCAATGAACTCCAGTCATAATAACCGGCGACCTGTGCCACCGGCAGGCACGGGAAAGCCGAAAAGACATCTGAAGACCAAACCGGTGCTGCTGGTCATCGGCATTTTGCTGCTGGCCAACTTCCTGTGGTTTATTGCATGGCTGATACCCAACGATACCGGCAATGCGGAAAAAGTCGCTTCTGTCAGCGGTGATGAGATTACACGGGAAGAGTGGCTGGCTGCTATGGAAGAGCAGCATGGCCGCGAAGCATTGCTTGAACTGGTCAACGAAAAAGTAATGGCAACTGCAGCGAAAGATTATGGAATTAAAGTAAGTGATAAAGAAATTGATTTGGAACTGGCGCTTCTCCGCTCTTCGCAGGACGGTACGGAGACGGCTCTTTACGCAGCGGATGAAACACGCCAACGCGAGAAAGTTGCAGCCCAATTGATTCTGGAAAAAGTGTTGACGAAAGATATTGTCATTGAAGACAGCGAAATCAAAGCTTTTTACGATGACAATCAATCGCTTTACGATGTGAAAGACTCTTACCGAACGCGTATGATTATGTTGAACTCAGTAGCAGAGGCGGAAGAAACCATTGCAGAGCTGGAGAAAGGCTCTTCTTTCGAAGCGACTGCCCGTGAACGTTCGGTCGACAGCGCAACCGGTAATTTAGGTGGCGATATCGGCTATATTTCAAGTGGGGAGCCAGGCGTAGACGCTAATATCGCAAAGAACGTGGCGAAAGTGGATGTTGGCGGCTGGTCATCTCCTTTGGCACTTGAAAATGGCAAAACCGCCATTATTTCTGTAACGGAAAAAGTTGATGGTCAGACATTTTCGTTTGAAGATGTAGAAGGCCACATCAATCGTGAGCTGGCACTGGAACAATTGCCGCAATCAGTCACTCCGGAAGCATTCTGGCAGGAATTTGACGCAGAATGGTTTTACGGAGAATAAATTCTGGACGTTTCGGCAACGAAACGTCTATTTTTTATGAATTCATACAATTTGACAAACAGTCTATTTTATTGATACCATTAGCTTCATTAAAGTCGACAAAATTACTAGGGATTAGGAGTGTTGAAGATATGGCGCGTGTAGGAAATTCGATTACTGAACTGATTGGGCAAACCCCAATTGTGAAGTTAAACCGATTAACAGGTCCTGAAGATGCGGACGTTTACTTGAAATTAGAATACTTCAATCCAGGCAGCAGTGTGAAAGACCGCATTGCTCTGGCAATGATTGAGGCGGCTGAAAAGTCCGGAGATCTAAAAGAAGGCGATACCATCATCGAGCCCACAAGCGGCAACACAGGTATTGGCTTAGCGATGATCGCGGCGGCAAAAGGCTATAAATCTGTTTTGGTTATGCCTGAAACAATGAGTATGGAGCGACGCAATCTATTGCGTGCTTATGGAGCGGAGTTAATCTTGACGCCAGGAGCAGACGGGATGAATGGCCCGAATGGCGCCATCAAAACTGCTGAGAAAAAAGCGGCTGAAAACGGCTGGTTCATGCCACAGCAATTTAACAATGAAGCAAACCCTGAAGTGCATCGTTTGACGACAGGACCGGAAATTGTTGAAACAATGGGCGACCAATTGGATGCCTTTATTTCAGGGATCGGCACAGGCGGTACGATTACAGGTGCGGGACAAGTGTTGAAAGAGAAGTATCCTGATATCCAAATCGTGGCCGTGGAACCTACGGATTCTCCAGTATTGTCTGGCGGCAAGCCGGGACCGCATAAAATTCAGGGGATTGGAGCAGGGTTTGTTCCTGCTGTATTGAACACTGAAATCTATAGCGAGATTATCCAAGTCACAAACGACCAGTCCTATGAAACTGCACGCCAAGCAGCTCGTGAAGAAGGTATCCTTGGAGGCGTATCTTCAGGTGCTGCCATTTACGCGGCTCTTCAGGTGGCTAAACGATTGGGCAAAGGCAAGAAAGTGTTGGCGATCATCCCATCCAACGGAGAACGCTACTTAAGTACTCCACTTTACCAATTCGATGAATCCAACTAAAATACAAAAAGAGTGCGCTTTAATGGCCGCTCTTTTTTTGTGGAAAAAAACCAGTCAATTAAGGTAAGATGAAGGCGCGCTTTTATTTCCCAGGAAATCGATACATATTTAAAGTTTGGACGGTGAATCTGCATGAAAATTAATTTCGATGAGAAAACGCTCGTTATGGGCATCCTGAATGTCACTCCGGATTCTTTTTCTGATGGAGGCAAATACAATGGGGTGGAACAGGCGATAGTGCATGCCCGGCAAATGATTGCAGATGGTGCAGACATCATTGATGTGGGAGGCGAGTCAACGCGTCCTGGCTATGTGCGGATCTCAGATGAAGAAGAAATTGGACGGATCGTTCCTGTTATCGAAGAACTGCGCCGGCAGTTTGACGTGTTGATTTCCATTGATACCTATAAATCGAAGGTGGCCGATGCAGCGATTGCTGCTGGTGCACACATCATCAACGATATTTGGGGAGCTAAGTACGATCCCGCGATTGCAGGCATAGCGGCAAAATGGAATGTGCCTATTATCCTTATGCACAACCGTAACGATACGTTATATACGGATTTTCAAAAGGATTTTATGGAGGATTTGAACGAAAGTATAGAAATCTCTTTAAAGGCTGGTGTGAGCCGGGAAAATATCTGGCTTGACCCTGGCGTCGGATTTGTAAAATCAGTGGCGCAAAATCTTGAAGCGATGCAAATGATCGGCCAGCTTACGAACTTGGGTTATCCGATTCTTCTCGGCACTTCAAGGAAATCGTTTATTGGAAAGATTTTGGATGTTCCTGTTGATGAGCGATTGGAAGGATCGTTGGCTACTGTTTGCTATGGTGTCAATCAAGGCTGTCATATTGTAAGAGTCCATGATGTAAAAGAAACGGTACGTGTAGTGAAGATGATGGATGCGCTCAATGGCAAGTGGCCATACAAGGAGGAAGACTGATGGATTTTATTCACGTGAATGATATGGAATTCTATGGTTACCACGGGGTGTTCCCTGAAGAAACGAAACTCGGCCAACGATTTCGCTTGACGGTTTCATTGGCGGTAGATTTGAAGGAGGCGGGAGAAACGGATGCATTGGAACATACAGTGCATTATGGAGAAGTTTATGAAGCTTGCCGTTCAATTGTCGAAGGCGAACCGAAAAAATTAGTGGAGGCTGTAGCGGAAAGTATTGCCAGCCGCATTCTTTCGGAATTTCCGTTGGTGCAAGGCATCCGTGTCCAGCTCATTAAACCGGATCCGCCGATTCCTGGCCATTATAAATCAGTTGCCATCGAATTGACGCGAGGGAAATTCTCATGAACCTAAGTTATTTATCACTCGGCTCCAATATGGGAGACCGTTTTGAAATGTTGAGGCAGGCTGTCGCGCAGCTGGTGGAACATCCTGCTGTTACCGTTACCCGAATTTCTTCACTTTATGAAACGGATCCTGTTGGTTACACAGATCAGGAACCGTTCCTCAATATGGTTGTCCAGCTTGAAACGGAATTGACGGCATTGGCATTATTGGATGTCTGCCAGAAGATTGAGCAAAACTTGAACCGCAAGCGTCTTGTCAGATGGGGGCCGCGCACAATTGACCTTGATATTCTTCTATATAATCAGGACCGGATAGAAACAGACAGGCTTACCGTTCCGCACCCGAGAATGAATGAGCGGGCTTTTGTTCTCATCCCTTTGTTGGAAATAGATCCTGGTCTTGAAGTGGCAGGAACTATAGAAACTGATGGCGTACTTTTATGGAAATCCTATAATAGCCTCGCGGCGTTTCTGCAGGATGTGCATTAACAACTGTATTAAATAGGTGGGACGCGGAGATGTGGGCAGCAAAGATTCGTGTGTATGCAGAGACTGCCACAAATTTGTGGCAGCTTTTTTATGTAGTATGGTAAGAAATTGTGTACAATAGAGAAATACATGAATGAGATTGGCTTTATATAGATAAAGGAGTGTAGGACATGTCAGAAGAATTAAATGACCAATTATTGGTGAGACGCGAAAAAATGCAAGCATTCCGTGATCACGGAATGGATCCTTTCGGCGGCCGCTTTGAGCGGACTCACTTGTCGCAGGAAATTATCGAACAATACGGAGAGCTTTCTAAAGAAGAGCTTGAAGAAACGCCGCACGAAGTCGTCATTGCTGGACGAGTTATGACGAAACGTGGAAAAGGAAAAGCAGGCTTTGCGCATATTCAGGATCTTAAAGGGCAGATTCAAATCTACGTCCGCAAAGATGCAATTGGTGAAGAAGCTTATGAATTTTACAACACAGTCGACTTGGGGGATATCTTAGGCGTTAAAGGGACTGTCTTTAAAACAAACGTAGGGGAACTATCGGTAAAAGCGAAAGAAGTAACGTTCCTTACAAAAGCGTTGCGTCCTTTACCGGAAAAGTTCCATGGTTTAAAAGATGTAGAACAACGTTACCGCCAGCGCTATTTGGATTTGCTGACAAGCGAAAGCAGCAAAGAGACTTTCATTCTGCGCAGCCGGATCATCCAATCGATGCGCCGCTACTTGGATAACGAAGGATTCCTGGAAGTGGAAACGCCGATGCTGCATTCAATTGCAGGGGGAGCAGCTGCCAAACCATTCATTACACACCACAATGCGTTGGACATGGAATTATATATCCGCATTGCGATTGAACTTCACTTGAAGCGTTTGATTGTCGGTGGTCTTGAAAAAGTTTACGAAATTGGCCGCGTCTTCCGCAACGAGGGAATATCCACACGCCACAATCCGGAATTTACGATGCTGGAGCTTTATGAAGCATACGCTGACTTCAATGACATTATGGCGCTTACTGAAAACTTGGTTGCCCATATTGCTCAGGAAGTTTTGGGAACTACTACTGTCCAATACGGGGAAGATGAGATTGATTTAGCTGTAGGTTGGAAACGACTACATATGGCCGATGCCGTAAAAGAATATACAGGTGTTGATTTTTGGAAGTCGATGACAAAAGAAGAAGCGCACGCTTTGGCGAAAGAACATCAGATCGATGTGAAGCCTACTATGGAAGTGGGACATATTTTAAATGAATTCTTTGAGCAGAAAGTGGAAGAGCAATTAGTTCAACCTACTTTCGTTTACGGACACCCAGTTGAGATATCGCCTTTGGCTAAAAAGAATCCTGAAGATGAGCGGTTTACTGACCGTTTTGAATTGTTCATCGTTCGCCGTGAGCATGCCAATGCCTTTACGGAGTTGAACGACCCGATTGATCAGCGCCAACGTTTTGAAGCGCAGTTGATCGAAAAGGCTGAAGGAAATGATGAAGCCCATGAAATGGACGAGGACTTCATAGAAGCTTTGGAATACGGATTGCCGCCAACGGGTGGATTAGGAATAGGCATTGACCGCTTAATCATGTTGTTGACGAATTCTTCTTCTATTAGAGATGTTTTATTGTTCCCGCAAATGCGGTCGAAAGAATAAGAAGCCTTTAGGGGTAGCCGGTTTAAAGTGAAAAAGCTTTAAATCGGCTTTTTTTAAAAAAGACTTGTTTCTATTTTAAAACGATGCTATACTATTTCTTGTCGCGTTTTTCATAATAAATAACGCGGAAGAAAATAAAATAAAAAAGTTATTGACTTCCTGTTAGGAAGCTGGTAATATTGAAAAGTCGCCAATAAGCGCG